>DATALQ010000041.1:0-80272 GCA_036260935.1 Clostridia bacterium | reverse complement strand
AAAAGTTCTATTGCTATCCTTTACAATAGTAAAACCACAACACTCCGGGTAGAATGGAATTTTTACGCATGGAACGGTTTCCAAGCGTTTTGACTCCTTGTGGAAGTAATCCTCAATACGAAATAGTGAAGAATTCAGCCATATTAGTTGTAAGCCTGTTAATTTAAAGCCTATTAATTAATTTGAAAGGAGTGTCTTGCATTTCTGCTCGACCGATGAACTTATGAAATTATACAACAGCTTTCATCCATATGCATTTCTGACTATCTTTTTCTGGTCGTTGGGCTTTGTCCTTACACGGCTGGCTCTGCAATATTTTTCGCCGTTTTCCCTCGGATTTTTGCGCTATTTTGCCGCATCCTGCACTATGCTCGTTATTGTCCTCTCGTTAAAACTAAAAGTGCCGAAATGGACTGACGTGAAGTGGTTCCTTGTGGCGGGGTTTTTTGGATTTTTCATCTGCATGATAGCCTTCAATAAAGGTTGTGAAACAACAACAGCGGCCACAGGCAGCGTTATCATCGCTATTGCGCCGGTTATAACGGCACTGCTGGCGCGTGTTTTTTATCATGAAAAATTGGGCGTTTATAAGTGGACGGCAACTGTAATAGAATTTATGGGTGTTACTGTGCTTACGTTAATGAATAGTACCTTCTCTCTGAATCCTGGGCTTCTATGGCTGCTCCTTACAGCGTTCTCACTTGGTGTTTATAACCTGCTGCAACGGAAGTTGACAAAAAGCTATTCTGGGATACAAGCTTCTTCATATAGTATTTTTGCGGGAACAGCAATGCTTGTAATATTTTCCGTGTCTGCAACAAAGGAAGCGAGCGGTGCCCCGCCCCTGCAACTGCTTTATGTCTTGATCCTGGGGGTGTTTTGTGGCGCAATCGCCTTTGCGGCATGGGCGCAGGCTTTCAAGAAAGCAAAACGGATTGTATCCGTTAGTAATTACATGTTTATTACTCCGTTTTTAACAGCACTGCTTGGCTTTGCCCTAGCCGGAGAACTTCCGGATTTACCGACCATTGCGGGTGGCATAATCATACTGACGGGGATGGCCATCTTCAATTTCGGAGACAGGCTTTATGAATATTATTCCCAACAGAAAAAGCGAGAGGAAATAAAATGCATAGAGTAATTATTTTTGACGTTATGGGGGTCATCTTCAAGGTAGGAGACGATACCAATGATTTGCTTGTCCCATACATTTTGAAACGAAATCCGGCAGTTTCAGCCGAATATATCAACCAGGTTTATATAAAGGCCAGCCTTGGGCGGATATCATCAAAAGAATTCTGGGAAAGAGTCGGATTCAAGGAAGATTACCAAAAGCGGGAGATAGATTATCTGGATTCCTGCTTGACTTTTGACGAGGAATTCATTCAGGCGGCTCTGGATCTGAAGAATGATTACGATCTGGCCGTACTGTCAAACGACGTTAGCGAATGGTCGATGTATTTGAGAAAGAAATATTACCTCGACGGTTTATTTAAGGAGATTGTTATAAGCGGTGACATCGGACTGAGAAAACCGGATAAGAATATTTATCGATTTATGATATCCATAATGGAAACAACGCCTCAAAACTGTGTTTTTATAGATGACAGGTATAAAAACCTGAAACCGGCGGCGGAAGAAGGATTGAAGACTATAAGATTTGTTCGCGAAAGTGCGGAGAAAACCTTTTCTCCTGATGCTGAGGTTCATTCGTTTACAGAATTGAGGGGCGCTGTTGAAAAGGTCTTCATACAGGAGCATGCCATTCAACCATAATGCTGTGAAATTTAATCACTATCATCCCATTGTAAGGGCAGCGGTATTGCATGGGGAGATTGTGAAGATCGGTCTGTTTCCTCCTGTGGAGGGGTCATGGACTTGAGGAAGCCACAGGTCAAGATACAGAAGGATTTTTTTGATTGTGGTATCATCCTCAATGAACGAGATAATTCTCATTCCGCCTCCACATTTGAGACATGGGAGAGGATCCACAAAATATATTTTCTGGATTAGTCGGGCCCAATTCTTGCGAAACTTCTTCCTTGCGAGGTCTGACTCTGCTATTGCAGTAGGTCCAACAGACTCAAACACCTGGTTCTCATTCTATGTGTACAGTATATGGATTGAAGAACACTCATAACAAGACACATAAACTCAATCCTGTTAAGTAATTAAGCGTGCTTTTTAAAAAGGATGGCAATTTGAGCCAAAGAATCTTTTCCAATGATTATCTTCTCGGTATCCCCCTTACTAAGGAACGACTTTTCAGACTCAAATGTTTGTATTGCGCACCATTCACTAGACGGTGGATAGTGATGTTTATAAAGGAGGACAGGAAATGAGAAGGGTAATACTATTATTGTACATTTTAATATTCATTCTGACAGGATGTAATAATTCCATTTCCGAAATTAAAGGTTTTGATTCCCAAAAGGTTACAGAGTCACTGGAGGAGGCATTGAATGAATCTGTCATTGATCGAAAGGGCACTATTATAAGAAATGCAGCCATTTGTGTGGAATTACCCCGAGAAAACTATAAATATGTTGGAACAAAAGGTATTGGACGCAAAGATACGCAAGAAGAAATGACGGTAGAGCACCAGTTTTGCATTTCAAGTGTTGGTAAAGCGGTTACTGCCAGTATAATAATGCAGCTCTATGAAGAAGGGTCTTTTGGAGCAAAAGGACTTGATACCACCCTTGAGGAACTCGATTTGTTTCCTCCCGAAGTCCTTGATATTTTACATATGAAAGACGGTATTTCTTATGGCCGGAATATTACCGTCCACCAGCTGCTTAACCATACTACGGGCTTAAAAAATGTGGATAACGATAGTGAAAGCGACTTGGGCGATAATCATCCGGAATCCATGGGATATGCTCCAGGCTCACTAAATTATATCGATGTGTACGATAAAACAAAAGGAGTTGATGCTGCACTTAAATTCATTCATGAGGGTGTGCCTAAGGATGGAAAATTATCCGACTATTATTTGTTTCAACCTCTCCCGGAATGGGATTACAGCACTTGGCTGAATAATCCCCATGATAAAATGGCGGGACAGTTGAATTTCTTCCTGGATGGAGCAAATAAAAATGCTTTATTCAAGCCTGGAGAAGGCATGTATTACTCGGACACCAATTATTTGATTTTGGGGTTATTGATTGAAAAGTTAACAGGAAAAAGCCTTGATGAAGTAAAAAACGAGCGTATTTTCAAACCCCTTGGAATGAAACATACCTACTTGAGTGACTCGATTGCGGCTCAGGACAGAAAATACAAGCTCTCGGATTATTGGGCAAATAACGAGCCGCTGGTGTCACTTGGCATCAATCTATCCAGGACAGACAGAGGTGATGGCGCTGAAATCACTACTTTGGCTGATTTAAATACCTTTATGAGGGCACTTGCCAAGGGACAACTATTCAAGAATCCGTCAACCCTCAAGGAAATGCTGAAGCTTCCCTTCGGTGGAGATTTCGGATATGCAGATGGAATCATATATGCAAAAACAGATTCCGGTGATATGCTGTCCCATAACGGTTCAAGCGGAGCCTGGATGGAATACTACAGCAAATATGATCTTTCCATTGTCGGAACGGTGAATGAAATCAACACTGAGCGGATGATGGTATTGAGGGCGGGAGTTTTTCAAGCCCTTCGGAAAGGCGGGCTGGAATCCTCAACTTTCAAGTATGGTCCAGCCTTAATTAACTTACTATTTACGGTCGAAAACCAATCGTCCATTGTTCCGCTCATCATGCTTTTGGGAAGTATAATAGTGTTTTTATCAGTTATATTAGTTTGGCCTCTCATTACACTATTTAAAAGGAGAAGGAAAAATTCCGGCAATGATGAAAAAGAAAGCAGCAAGAAAAGCTTTGTATGGCTGGCAGTCATAAATTCATTACTTAATACTGCATTTTTGATTGCCCTGATTGTCAACATTTCAAATAATTCGGACCAGATCCTGATAACCGGATACACATCCTTTCTGAAGGTGTTACTTCAATTACCAATGATATCCTTAGTATTAACAATAATTATGGTAATAGCTTCTGTACCAATATGGAAAAGAAGATATTGGAAAACTGGGAAAAGCGTGTATTACTCAACTATTACTATTGCTTCAATAAGTTTTTTAGGTTCCTTGCAACTTTTGAATTTATTATTCCTGCCAATAGTATAACTGAGAAGGAAAATTAAATAGCTCCGCATATCGCTGGCATATTGGATATGGACTATCAGAGAGCTCCTATACTACAAGGATTTGATGACGATACCGAGCAAAAATAAGGCAACATCCCATTTTTATGATGGTATTATTATACAGCAGAATAACAGGAGGTGCAATTTTAATGATTGATTATTTTTACGAAATCAGCCCCCCCGTTCCGAACGGTGAACTGTACAGATATTGCAAAGAAGAGGGTTTGGACTATACATACACCATCACAAATATCAAAGCTGGGCACCGAGCAACTCGTAAAAGACTGAATTTCTTCAAGAGATTGTCCAATAAGTATGAAAAGGAGAGGCAATCATATGGAGGAAAATAGAAGACATCTTTTGGGAGATATTCAACTATCAATAGTAGCCATCATTTGGGGATTGGGATTCGTTGCCGCTAAAATCGGAATACAAGTACTTTCTTTGGCTTTGCCGATTGAACCAGATAAAATATATCAATGCAGATCTATTGTCATGCCCTTCTGCCAAGGTAGTACCGGTCTCCTATATGAAATAGTCTTTCAGGAGCAATACTGCTTTTGCCCTGTCGTTTGTCCCGATTTTGGAATAGATTCCGCTGAGGTAATTCTTTACGGTCCCCTGGGTAAGGTGCAGCTTGCCTGCAATCTCCCTGCTGGTCAAGCCTACCACCAACGCTCTAGCGATATCGGTTTCCCTTTCTGACAGTTCAAAGCTTTTTTGCAGCGATCGGGTTCCCGACTGATTTGTTTCATTTTTTAAAGCTGCATTCCATGCAAGTTTCCGGGCAACCCGGCCGGTCAGCAGCAGGTTCCCGGATAAGGCTTCATATATGGATTTGATAAGCCTTTCTCCTTCAATGTCCTTGAGGAGGTATCCGCTTGCACCGTACCGCAACGCATCAATGATATACCCGTCATCATCAAAAGTGGTCAAAATCAGGATAGCAATTGCGGGGTGGCGCTCCTTGATCTGCTTTGTGGCTTCTACTCCGCCCATACCTGGCATCCGGATATCCATCAGGATGATATCCGGACTGAAGGTTTCCGCCATTTCAACAGCTGCCTCGCCGCTTCCGGCCGTTGCAACTTCCATATCATTATTTAAGCTCAGCAGTGTTTTTACACCATCCAGCAGCAATTGCTGATCATCCACAAGCAATACCTTTATTTTTGCCATTTCAATTCTCCCCCACAACAGGTAAGTAAAGACATAGTTTAAAGCTATCCGGTGCGCACTCATAAGTTGCCTTTCCACCGATAGCCATTGAATTTTCCCGGATCGTTTTCAGGCCGAACCCCTCAACCGTATTGCCGCTATTATGACCGTCGTTCCATATTATCAGTTCCACATGGTTTTCTGTTTGGGTGATCGAGATACGGATGTTTTTAGCACCAGCATGCCGGATTGCATTTGTGATTCCCTCTTTTACGGCGTTAAACAGAACATGCTCCTGTAACGACAGGAGTTTCTCAGGTAGATCATATTCAAAGCGGATATGTATATCCGTCTGTATTTCAACACCCCGGATCAAATCTTCCAACGAAGTACGGAGTGTCTGTTCCCTTATCGCCGGGTTACCGAAATGCATCATCCTTACTTCTTCCCGTATATTGTTCAAGCCTTCCTTTAACTGCAACCTTGCAATATTCAGTTTTTCACGAGCTTCCTCCGGCTTCTTCTCATAGAGAAGGCTTGCTCCCTCCAGAGTTACAATAGCGACAGACAGCTTGTGGCCTACCGTATTATGTACTTCCTCTGCAATGCGGTTGCGTTCTTTCAGTTTCGCCAGATCCTCCATGTAGGAAGACTGTTCCAGAATTGTCCTGTTCAGTTGGAGGATTTTGTCCCTCTGCTCAAGTAATACTTTTGAAGCCCAGAGTGCAGCAATGAATATACAGTAATTGAAGCATCCGGTTATATCATCTGCAATATTTTGGCTGAAGCCTCCCCACAGGATTAGGTAGATTGTATAACCGATGTATGCGAATGAAACTCCGAACCGGGGTTCATAAGTAAAAATGACATCGATGGTAAATACAGCAAAAGCGATGCTCTCATTGCCTGTTTGGCTGCCGTAAAACAGCATAAGGATCAGAGTATATTCCAAGAGAGTAAGCAGGTATTGCATTATGTGCGTAAATTTTCCACTGTACCGTACAAGGGTTCCCAACGAATGAACAATGATAATTGCAAAAGATAAAAGGATGTTTTTCCAGGAGAAGGATGTCTGAATCATGTAGAGAGTAAAAGGAAAAACATATAACAGTGGTACTAATAGCAACAAACGTTCAATAAGATTGCGGCCGGCAAATTTAATTTTCAAATCCATGGGAATGCTCTTATTCCTTTCAAGCCGAGGGCGTATCTTCAAATTTTTACACAATTATATAGGATTATTATATGACAACATTCTTGTTTTGTATATTTTTGTTACAATAAATGGGAAGACTAGCAGGTTAAGGTTTTTGTGCAAAACATATGACGATCGTCACTTATCATATTACCATTCAAACGGTAAGTTGATAACAGATAATGATTTATTATTTGAAAGGAATAAGTATGACATGGAAAATCATAGTGGGATAAAGGTTCACCAATATGGATTATTTAAAATTATACTCATGTTTTTGTGGCCGGCAGTATGGTTTTCGATTTTAATTTATGGACTTGCTCCGCTTTTCATAAGTGAGAATGCCGGGTATACTCCGACCTGGCTGGTGATTGCGGTAAGTTTGCTGGGAAATGGCGCGGAGATTTTGGTGGCGATTGGCATTTTGAGAAAGGAAGGAGAGAAAATCACATGGAATTATCTTAAGGAAAGGCTTGATATAAGATGGCCGAAAGCGGCCTTGAAAGGGTGGCTTATAGTTCTGGGAATTGTTTCGGCGGCCTTTGTATTTACCATGCTGCTAATGCCTTTGGAAACGGAAGTTGCCCGGACTCTTCCTCCTCCCCAATGGATGCCGGATCACCCCTTGAAAGAAATAGAGAGCGTTCAGGATGCTTTTCCTGATGTCAATTTGCTTGGTAACTTTGAATTTATATTCCTTAACTTCTTTGTTGTCAACCTGATATTCACTACATTTGGAGAAGAACTTTATTATAGAGCCGTCCTGCTGCCCAAGATGAGAGGTGTGTTCGGAAAGTATGACTTTATTGCGAACGGCATTGGGTTTACACTGAAACATGCTTATTTTTACTGGAGATTTCCGAAAATACTTCCATGTTCCTTTGCTTTTCCTGTGGTTTATAAAGTATTAGGATTGCCTATGGTCATGCTGCTTCATTGGTTGACCAATATGGAACCCTTTTCGCTCTATGAAGCTATCAAAGCAGCTTTAGGAATATAATTATTTGATGCTTGATTGGGGAGAAGCCATTTGAATTATCGAATGCTACTCTGGAAGATTAAGGCGGTTCAGCGTATGAATGATATTAAAAGGAACGTGACGGACAACCAGTACAGTTTGGCGAAAATACTTGTAATATGGGCGGGTGTAATGCTTCCAATGGGCTTTTTCGCATGGATTCTGGTTCCGCTTATCCATCCGTACTTCAATATTCACCCAGGGTTGTTATATTGGATTTTTATGGTGATAGGAATGATATGGCAGTTTATTGTTTCTGTATACATCTTAAAAAAGGAATTTAAGATTCTAACCTGGGAAGGAATAAAAAATCGAATATGGGCAAACTGGCCAATTAATCCTAAGACGCAAAAAGTACAGAAAAGACTTTTACTCTGGGTAATTCCTGTTATTCTTTATGCTTATCTGATAGAGAGTTCAGGGATACTTGATTTTGTTTCAGAAGGAGTTGAAAAGGCATGCCCTTTCTTTACACCGCAATGGTATGTAAACTTTCAGGAACTTGCAAAGCCGGAATTTGTCGGACAATGGTGGCTTCTTGGACTGACTGTCGTCAGTACGATATTTAACTATGTGTTGGGGGAAGAGTTGCTTTTCAGGGGGATTTTACTTCCAAAGATGAGTAAAACATTTGGAAAATGGGACTGGGCTGCAAACGGGGTGCTGTTTGCCGTTTACCATATCCATAGGTTTGCTGAGATTCCTCTTTTGCTTATTGGGGAATTATTACTTCCGCTGGCGGTAAAAAAGACCCGGTCTTTTTGGACAGGGGTAATTATTCATGGAGTTGAAGCAATCCCGGTGTATATTGGTGTTCTGGCAGTATTGACCGGTAATATATAGATTTTGAAGAGTGTTATGGGGAGCTGTACCGGCTGATGGTAAACGTGAATCAGCCTGAAGTCATTGAGTAAGCGGAAGAAGGAGGCTTGTATTAGGCAATCCATGGGAAGAGGTACATGCATATAAAGAGCGGGTACAGGGAATGGTAGTAGGTTCAGAAAAAGTCGGGGTTATGTTACCTTGCATTGAAAATGGGTTTTACGATATGAGTTAATGTGATGAATTATAGTTCCTGCGGGAAAAGCTGCAATGATGGGTGGATCAATCCGGTGAAGCTATTTGCCGGCATGCTTAAGTGTCTTTTCAGTACCGTCCCAACTCTTCCAGATACTCTTGTCCCAGCCTGCATTGATACTTCCGGAGGCATTGATGGTGTGAGAAAATTTTTCTGATGATGGTAAAGTAAGAAACATTTTATTTGACCCGCCTTCAATGGTTATTTCCTCCTTATTTGCAGAAAGAGTAAAGGACATTTTTCCTCCGCCTTTAAAATTTGTACTGTTACCTATGGAATAATTCAAATCAACTGTAATACCGCTTATCTCAACAAGGGTTCCGTCCTGCTCTGCGTTCATTGAAAAGGTTATGTTGCCGGCTTTATCAATAATAGCTTCAGCGGTTCCGTCAATTGTGCGGGATATTCTTGCGGTCCCTTCGGAGGAGGTTGAAAGCGTTACGTTGCCGCCGGGGGTATTCTCCATTTTCTTTATTGCTTCACCAAAGGAACCCATATTTTTTATTGCTTCATGAGCTCTTGATCGAAACTCTCTCAATTCATTTCTGGCTGTGATGTTGAAGAAGCCTTCATACCGGCCGGCAGCACTGCCGAGTTCTGCTTTTTCGGTTTGATTTAGCCGCATGAAAAGGGTCCATGTTTGATAATTGCTGTCGACGCCGAAAAAAGTCAAGTTGCGACCTGCCATTGTTTGATCGAAATTAATTCGCCAGCCAGCCTCGTTGCTTACACGTTTATGGTCATCAATTTTATACTGAAGCTTGTAGTAGAAATCATTGAGCAGCCGCTTTGCATTTGCACCTTCAGCTATGTCCTTCCATTTCTGCTTGGTTATTTCATGCTCATTTACCAACATTTCGCAGAATCCTGCGACTGCTATAAGGTTACCGGTATGACTTACAGCCGTATTAAATTTTTCACCTATTTCACCGGTGTTGTCAATATAACCGCTTGCGGTATCCTTGATCCAATCCGTCATGGAACCTTCCAGAACATCAACGGAGGTTGTCCCAATATCGTCCCAGCTGCTGCTGTTCATATACTTGTCAATATCTTTAAGTACGGTTGATACCTGAGAAGCGGCGGGAACCACATCCATGGACATAAATATGTTGTTTTTTATCCTTTCATAGTCTTCTTTGGTGAATTCATTCGCCTTTTTTGCTTTCTCAACTTTTTTCTGCGCCTCTGCAATATCCAGTTCTGTTAGTTTTTCTTCTTTTAAAGTTTCATTGACAATTTTATTTATCTCGTCCTCAGTAAAGGGGTATACCTGCTCGAGCTTGCCATTCATGCTCAAATTACCAAATTTAAAAACCAGAGGCTCGCTTCCGCTGCTAAACTTTACTCTTGATAAATCGACAGGAGATTTTGCAGAAGCGTTAAGTGGAAATATACAAATCAGTAATGCCGTAACCAGCATTATGCAAAGCTGCTTTTTTATCATTCTGAAGCCTCCTTATTCAGTATATCTGCAAGCTTTTTCAGGCCTTCATGCTCAGGATCGACAAATAGTCCTTCATTGACATAATAGTATGTTTCATCAATGTCATTCAGACAAAAATGCATCAGTGCACATCCGACGTAATTATCCCCTTCAAAAGGATTAGCCGATAAGGCAACCTCGTAATGGCGAAGCGCACCGCGGTAATCGGTTTCTGATGCTGCCAGTGCCTCCTTTGCCAGGGTACGCAGGTACTTGTCGCTGTAATTCATCTCGCAGCGGGGATAAGGCTTTGTATTTGGTTCATAGACTTTAAAAATCTTGTCCTCGACTTCTTCCAGCTTCTTTTTCAGATACTTCAGGTCTTTTTGAGACAATGTCTTAAGAACCATCAGAACCTTATCGTTTTTGTCGGAAAAAGCCGGATTAATAAGTGCTTTTTCATAACATTTCCGAGCATAATCGTCTTTTCCCTGAACATTGAATACTATGCCCTCGAAAAAATAGGGGTAGGGTGAGGTATAGTTCATTGCGGCTATTTTATCCCAATCTGAAAGCCGCCCGCCAACAACACCTTCCAGTGATTCCCCCTCGCCCTTGAGGTATAAAAGGCAGTCTATGCAATAGCGCATTGAAGATATCGAGGCAGCAGACCAGCCGAAGGAATAATCAGCCTGAAGCTGCAGTCCTTGCTCCAAATACTTATTTCCCTGAGTGTAGAACTTCTCAAAACCATTAATATAGGCTTCGGCGATTTTAATCCCGTCAGTCTGTCTGCTTGTACAACCGAAGAACACAGCCGACATAAGCAGACAAAGTACAGCGATCCCAAAACGCTTAAACATCTGCTGAACCCCCTGATTCATTTCATTGAGGAATTTCAACCTTTACTCTGCGGTTTATACCATCAGCATTTATTCTGATTGTTGTCCCATTAAAACTGTAGAATTCCTGATAGTTATCCTCACCTTTTTGAGAGATCCATGAATCATCTGCACCTTTTCCTGCAGGGTAGATACTGTCTGACTCGCTGTCGTAATAGGGAGCTTCAGCTAACATTGAATAGGTAAAGGATAAAACCTTTCCATCCTTATAAACCACAATCGCCCGCTCCTTATTTGTCTGAAACGCATATTTATTATCACCTAATGGAATGAATTCAAAGAAGCTGTCAACTTTTCCATCTTTCTTTTCTACCATGCGCAAGCTTTTACTTGTAGGAGTATATATTCCATTTATTTCGAAAGGTGTATTGGTACCGGCTTCTTTACCGGAAATAGTATAATTGTGTTCAGCGTTGCGAGTAACCTTCGCCTCCGTTATTCCTAGCATTTCAATTGCCGAGATAGTAGCATCAATCATAAGCGGGTCTTCGCAGAAGGCGTTTGTATAGCACAGTGGAATTGGATTAAACATAAATGGACTGAGATCACTGGTACTTTGCGGATCATTTTCCGGGACTGCTTTGTTGTTTTTTGCCAGAGAACGATTCAATAAGTTGTTCATGGAAGTCCCAATGCCATCTATCAAGGTATAAGTACTTTTGTAATCGGTAGTATCAGCTGAAACAGCCTCGGTAGCCGGAGCGCTTTCCTGTACCTGAGCCTTTGCATCCATAATGCCTTCCAGCGCCTTTAGTTGTTCCTCATCCTTAACTATTCCCTGTGTAGCGCTTGTGAAGGTAAGAAACTTCCCATTTACAATAGCAACACTATAACCTGATTTATTAATCATATCAGCGAATTGCTGGGATTCTTTTGATGATTTGAACTCTGCTACAGGAATATATGAACTGCCTATAATGACATTGAAGCCATCTACAAAGCCTTCTCCCATGTTCTTCTGCATATCCTGGAGTTTATCGGTCTTGTAGCCGGCAGCTTCTGAATTCTTTTTCAATTCATCCAGGGAAGTAATGGTTCCTTCATTTGCCGGTGCCTCTGCAGCTGAACTCTGATTTGCCGTTACGTCTGTTTCAGAACCCTCAGCGGCTGCAGAACTGCTTTCAGACGTTGGAATCTCCCTTTTTGAGGCTGATTCGGTCTGTTTGCCTGCGCAACCTGCAAGATATGTGCTGCAAAACGTAAGCAACAGAAGAATAACTATCATTTTTTTCATAACTAATATCTCCTATCTATAATGAATTAAAATATCCCCTTAAATAGTTTTTCTCAAGAAAAATTGTATAATGAAAAGCTTTTGTCTGGATATCAAATCATTGCTATAAAACTGTAAAATTATTGCTATGGTAATCAGCAAAAATAGTCGAGAATTCAAACAATTGAAGCAGTATAATTGAATAGTGATCAGGGAGGGTATTATGCATTATACTGAATCTCTACAGGAAACAATACTCTTTATTAATGAAAACCTAACTGCAGATATCGCCCTGAAGGCTCTTGCCGACCGGACTAATTTCTCCCCCTATCATTTTCACAGGCTATTTAAAGCATTCGCAGGAGAAGTTCCTATGGAGTATGTTCGCCGGCATAGAATCATATCCGCAGCCCGTGACTTGTCAGCGGATAAATCCACAGTCATGGAAATTGCTTTTAAGTATAGATTTGAGTCACAGGATGGGTTTTGCAGAGCGTTTAAAAAATATTTCGGGGTCACTCCGGGTGAATATCGTAAACTCAATAGACGCATTACATCAAGCAGAACAAGTAAAAATGGGGAGGCCAGGTTGAATATGTTTGACATTAATGTTTATAAAGATCTGATATGCAGCAGGGAAGAAAAATCAGAAGTACTGGGGACTATGGATAAAATACTTGAATTGTCGGAGCGGGCAAGCAAATTTGGTCTTTTTTCGCTTGAAGCGGATATTAATGATGTTCAACCGGATTTTTTCAAAAAATCCATCCAAATGCTGGTAGATGGTGTAGAACCGGAATACATCAGGAAGATTCTTCTGAATTATGCATTTTGCAGCGGCTACAAAGGCAAAGAGCTGCTTACAAGAGTAATTATTCTGGAAGGGATCACTGCTATCCAGCAGGGTGTTAATCCAGTTATTATCCGAGAAATGCTATCTTCATATTTTGGTGAGGATTATTCGGAAGAGCTGCAGAAACATTTCGGTTTAGATGCCGAATCTCAACAACAAAAAATTGAGTCATACCTGGCTAAAATTCATGAAAAGCAAATATATTCGAAGGAAACCGCACTTTTGGAAGAGCCATTGTCCCGATTGGATAACAGGTCGCTTCAAAGATTACTCAGGGAAATTGATATTTGTACTCTCGCTGATGCAATCAGTGGTTCCGGCGGCACAATTCAAACCCGGGTATTGAGAAACATTTCAATAAGAAGCGCAATATCATTGATAGATGAGCTCGAAAATCCTGGCACGTGTAATATCCTGAACATTGTCAATTCACAGAAGAAAATCCTTGAAACGTTGGTTAGCCTAAGAAATCAGGGCGATATAATTTAAGAATCTCATATGATATAATACATAAGAAAAAGGTACTATCCAGTTCTCAGTATGAATAGTACCTTTTTTACTGCAATCTTTAAGCCTGCAATCCTTCTTGCTTACCCCTGCGCCCTATTCACCGAGGTTGATGTCCCCGCGCTGCTGCAGGTCCGATACCATTTCGTTGAACATTTTCTGGTCTATTTTGTATTTCAGCCGGTATATGACATATCCCACCAGTATCAGCGCCAGAGGCAGAAAAAGCATGGCTGATTTCATTATCAAGAGCCCTTGGGGAGTTACGTCGGCTGCTGATGAAGCGCGGCTGATACCGGATATTATTACCGTTGCGCCGACTACGCCACTTGCTACCGCCGCTCCGATTTTGTTGATGAACGGTTGGAGCGAAAGAGTGATGCTGTCATTGCGTTTGCCGAGCTTCCACTGCCCGTATTCGATCGTATCCGCGAGGAACATGAGCATAAGCAGCTGTATGAAGGCCTGGCCGAGGAAGATCAGTACTCCGGCGGCTCCGATATACCGCATGTCCATCGGCGCAAAGAAGAAGACCAGGTAACCCAGTATGACAAGCACCGTGGAGCCGGTATACAGGCTTTTCCTGCTGAACCATCTGCTGAATAACGGGAAGACGAGCAGTGCGATGAACTGCGTTACTCCCAGTACCAGCGCGAATATCGAGTACATGCCTTCGTCTCCATATGCGTATTTGAAGAAATACAAGCCGAAGCTCGTCGTAGTGGTATATCCTATCATGAACAGCGCCATCGATATGGCTGTGAACAGGAGCTGGTCATTCCTGAAGATCACCGTGAACAATTCTTTCAGGGAGGTGCTTTGCTCCTGTTTGAAAATGCCCTTGAATTCCTTTACTCCGAAAAGCGTGATGCACTGGCCTGCAAGCATTATCAGCGCTATAACCACAGTCATCACAAAATAGGCTTTTGTCATACTTCCCAGGGACTTCTCCAACCTCTGGGTGATGGGCACGATAAACACCACAACGGCAAACATTCCTATATTGGCGCATATCCTGGCAAAGGCGCCTATGCGCTCGCGTTCCTTCTGATCCATGCTGAGCGAGGGAAGCATCGACCAGTAGCCTATGTCATTCGCGGTAAAGCTTACATCCCACAGAAGGTAGATAAGTGTGAATACGACAAGGTAGGCGGCGCCCTTCAATCCGAAATCGGTGAACATCAAAGTCGTTACAACTGCCGTGCCGACTGCGCCTGATGCAATCCAGGGCTTGAATTTTCCGTGCCTGCCGCGGGTATTGTCAACGATTACGCCCATTATGGGGTCGTTTACGGCGTCGAATATGCGGGCGACCAGCAGGATGCCGGTAAGCCACCACAGCATGGTGTCGGACATCTCCAGTACATCCGTCAGGTAAAACATCAGGTACATGCTGACGAGCGTAAAAAGCATATCCCTGCCTACGGTTCCGAGCCCGAATGTGTAACGATTGCGTCTTGATGCGGTTTTCATGAAACAGCCTCCCCCGATTGTTCATTTTGTTTTGTTATAATGTACAGGTTCGATCCAAAATCTCCGAGAATACGCGTCCTGTTATTGTACCAGGTGCCCGCGAACTGGTTGTTCAGCCTTACTCCGGACATGAGCATATCCCCGTAGCCGTGATATGTTTCGACGCAGTCGGCAAGTCTACGATGCCTGTTCGCAATGCGGAGCACAATTCCGTTGGGATCGAGCGCGACAGGCAGTATATGCTTTACCAGCCCGCCAAAACGTTTTATGGAAAGGCTTTGCGGCCTCGTTTCAAGCGAATAGAGGGCTTCAGGATCTAAAGCTGATAGCGGGAGATAATCATAACCCTCGCTAGCCCCTGACTGTGTCTGGAAAAAGCCGGCCAGAGCCTTGTCGGCGTTTCTTTCGGTGCACTGCCAGTGGACCTTGTTGGCCTTCTGTGAGGGCAATCTGTCGAAGCATCCGTATTGAAACGTCCTTCTGTGTTTCTTGTAGAATTCGATCTGATTTCTGATTTCCCTTTTTTCCGCGGGCGACAGGTATTTAAGGTCCAATTCATAACCAAGACAGCCAAAGCAGGCGACATTGAAGCGCGTCGCGAGAGGAGTGTCCCGCAGCGTTTGCTGGTGCGGCGCTTCCGATACATGCGCGCCCATTGAGGACAGGGGATACAGGTAAGACAGCCCGCCCTGTATTTTCAGCCGTTCTATCGGATCGGTATCGTCGGAGGCCCATATCTGCGGGGAATAGCACAGCATACCCAGATCGAACCTGTTGCCGCCGCTCGAACAGCTTTCTAAAAGTATATGCGGACGGGGCTTGAAAATTCTTCCCAGGATATCGTAAAGCCCGAGTATATACCGGTGGAAGAACTCTCCCTGGTTGCCCAGGCTTGGTGAAAAGGCATCGCTTATGTGGCGGTTCATATCCCATTTGACATATGAAATACCGGCTTCGTCAAGTATTTTGCCTACCGAGGACACAATATAATCGCGTACCTCCGGCCTGCACAGGTCCAGTATGAGCTGATTGCGGCCGAGGGTCGGCTTTTTGCCGGGCGTTACGACAGCGTACTCGGGATGCGCCCTGTAAAGCTCGCTGTCTTCATTGACCATTTCGGGCTCGAACCACAGCCCGAACTCCATGCCAAGCTTTCTAATGCTTTTTGCGAAGGGCTTTAGTCCCCCGGGCAATTTCCTTTGATCGACCTCGTAATCTCCGAGACCGGCCGTATCGCTGCTGCGCCCCTTGAACCAGCCGTCGTCCAGCACGAACAATTCAATACCCAGGCGCCTGGCCTGACGCGCCAGCTTAAGCAGCCTGCCCCGGGTGAACTTAAAAAAACAGGCTTCCCAATTGTTCAGCAGTACGGGACGTTCTTTGTTTTTCCAGTCGCCCCGTACGATATGCTCATTTATAAAATCGTGAAAATTATGGCTCGTGCCGTTAAAACCCTCGGAACTGAAAGTTATGATAGCTTCGGGCGTTTCGAAACGTTCGCCCTCCTTCAGGATCCATTCGAAGCAATGGGGATTAATACCCAGCAGGACCCTCGTCAACTGGTGGTTGCTGAGCTCGACCGCTCCATAGTGGTTGCCGCTGTAGATCAGGTTGAAACCGTAGACATAGCCGTGCTGTTCGGTAGCGTCCTTTTCGGCAAGCAGGAAACCGGGATTGTGCCGGTTACTGCTTGCGCCTGTTGTTGATGAATTGATGTAAAGCCCGTATTCCAGCAGGCGGTCATGCCGGTGGGCTTCCTTTATCCAGCCGCCGTCGAACGTGACAAGTCGGAAGCTCCTGTTCGGCAGGTCAGCCATCATGCTCATCATGCGCCGTATAACCAGAGGGTTTGGATTTTTGTTCACAAGTACGGCACGCCTCGTGATCACATTGGTCTTTTCATAGACGGTATAATACAACAATAAGCCGACTTTGTTGGATTCGTCTTCGAGCGTTATCTCCAGAGCCGTGCAGTCGTTTTCGCTGCCGCAGGCAGTGGGGAGTGAGGATTCCATCGGCAAAAAGCCGGGTATTATTCTATGAGAACGATATATGAAATCGCAGGTAAAGGTGCCGTCGGGCATTTTAATCTCAACAGGCGAATGGCGGTAATCGCCTCGGCCTATGCCGGACCATTCCAGGCAAAGGTTATCGAGACAGTATGCGGGGTCGGAGGGGTCGTAGCATACGCTGCTTCCCAGCTCTGCGGTGCGCTTCAATGCCAGTCCCTCCGGATCCTGATCTTTTATCCGCGGGCCGTAGTGCAGCTGCTCGAGATGGCCGAAAGGCGTTATGTGAAACCAGTAGCTTGTGTTTTCGGTGGTTAGCCTGAAAACATTGTCCTTGAAATCAATCACTTTGCGTCGTACCTCCATCCTGTTCTTTTGAGGTTAGTGCTTCGTTAACATACCGCGCCGGACTGTTCCTTCCTTGAATCAGCCAGTATTACCGCTTCGTAGGGCTGAAGGATGCCGTCGAAGCCCGCGCCGTCCACAGCCGAAGCTTTTTGGATATAATTGGATATAACCAGGCCGGGGGTGGCTTGTATGGAGCCGGATGCTCCGGGCAAATCGCCGCGAGTGGCTCCCGCGGGACCTTTAATACTGACCTTGCGCACTTTGCCTGAAAAATTCAAAATAACAGTCATGCTTTCTCCCTGATATTCCCGCCTGTATGCAAAAACATGCCTGCTTACCTGCAACGGAACAAACGAACCGTATTTCAGCACACTGCTGCCGGATCTGAGTGCTATTATCGTTTTGTAGAAATTACGCACAGAGTCCGGGTCCTTAAGCTGCGACTCCATATTTATCCGGTTGTAATTGCCGTTTATGCCAAGCCAGGGCTTGCCTGACGTGAACCCCGCATTCGGTCCGCTGTTCCACTGCACGGGCGTACGAGCGTTGTCCCTCGAGGTCGCCCTTATCATCTGCCAGCGTACAGCCGCGGGGAAATGCAGGCGTTTTGCCATGCGGTATATATTGTGGGATTCAACGTCCTGAATCTGATCCATACTTGTAAAATCGAAATTGGTCATGCCTATCTCCTGCCCCTGGTAGACGTACGGAGTACCCCTGAGCGTCAGAAGCAATATGCAGAGCAGCTTGGCCGACTGCGCCCAATAAAGGCCGTCGTTTCCGAAACGTGAAACGCTTCGCGGCTGGTCGTGGTTTTCAAGATAGTTGGCATTCCAGTCGAGAGCCTGCTGCCATTTGACTATAGTGGCGGCAAAACGGCCGGCGTTGAACTTCCTTTTGATCCATTTTACAAAGAACTGATCGGTTTCCATATGCTCGAAGGAGAAGATCATGTCGAGCTCGCGCCTGTCCTTCCCGCAAAGATCCCTACCGGTCTGTGGAGTTACGAAGACAGTTTCGCCGACCGTAAAGCAGTCATAATTGTCAAGCACTTCCCGTCTAAGGGCACGTAGTATCTCATGGGTGCCCTCCTGAGAAAGATAATGTTCGATGCCTGTCAATGCCGGCCTTTTGACGCCGTCTTCCAGAGAGGTCTTGTACAGTACGTTTATGACGTCGCAGCGGAAGCCCGCAATGCCCTTGTCCAGCCAAAAGCGCATAATCTCCTTTATTTCTTCGAACACCTTCGGATTGTGCCAGTTGAGATCGGGCTGCTTTTTTGTGAACAGGTGCAGGTAATATTCGCCGCTTATTTCGTCATATTCCCAACAGCCCCCTGCGAAGAAGCTGGTCCAGTTATTCGGCGCCTTCCCGTTTTTACCGGGCTTCCAGATATAATAATCGCGGTATGGGCTGTTTTTGTCGCGGCTTTTCTGAAACCACGGATGCTCGTCGGAGGTATGATTGATAACGAGATCCATAATTATTTTGATATCGCGTTTGCCCGCCTCTTTTATTAGCCTGTCCATGTCGGCCATTGAGCCGAAGTCGGGATGGATGCCGCGGTAATCGCTGATGTCATAGCCATTGTCGGCGTTGGGGGAGGGATAGACAGGGCTCAGCCACAGGATGCCGACTCCCAGATCCTTAAGTTCATCGAGATGCTGTATGATACCGGGGATATCGCCAATTCCGTCCCCGTTGGTATCCTGAAAGCTGCGAGGGTAGATCTGATAAACGACACGTTCCTGCCACCATTCAGCCATTTAGCCGCCCCCTTGAAAAAGAGTGTGATTGGCCCGCCTTAATACAGTTGTCATAATTCAAGTTTAATCCATTTTATTGGCGCCCGCAAGCAAAATACATTTGCTTGTGGTATTGTTTGCCTGAACAATGGGTATCCGCGCAAAAGGTCTCCGCGCAGAAATGCGCTGATAATATCAGATAATAACTATGCGGCAGCATTAAGGGTATAATATAATAAAAAGGCGGAGGAAAATTGAATGAAGTTCAACTGGTGCACAATTTCCGTAAATGACATAGACGAATCGGTAAAATTCTATCAGGACATAGTAGGCCTGAGTATAGACAGAAGATTCAAGGCGGGGCCCGATATCGAGATCTGCTTCATGGGCAGCGGAGAAACGAAGATAGAACTGATAATGGACAAGGGCCACAAGGCGCCCGGTAACATACAGGGAATATCAATAGGATTTGAGACGGATTCGGTCGACAGGCTGCTCGAATTTGTTAAAAGCAGGGGAATTGCGGTGGACAGCGGACCGGTTCAGCCAAATCCCCATTTGAGGTTTTTCTTCGTTAAGGATCCAAACGGCCTTAGAATACAATTCGCTGAAAATTTATAGCACATAAACCTATAGCGAGCTTTACAGGGGGAGAAATGAAAAAGCAGATTTATGTGACCAGGATGCCGGATAAACCCGGGTCATTCATGCTGGCATCCAAAATCATAATGAAAAACCACGGCAATATTGTCCGCGTCAGTTACAACAAGGCGATCGACGTAAGGACGCTGTTCATCGACGTCGAAGCGGAGCAGGAGGATCTTGACAGGATCGCGAGGGAATTGGCGAGCATAGGGTACCTGAACGATTCTCTCGAGGATGCCAGGGTCATTGTCATAGAGGTCAAGATAAAGGATGAGCCGGGCGGCGTCTATCCTGTGCTGAAGATACTTGAGCAGTACGATATCAATATCTCATACATGAATTCCTATGCTAACGGCACGCCATACCAGAATTTCAAAATGGGGCTGCTGATAGAAAACCCCGATATGATAAAGCTGATCCTTGATGATATAAGCGAGCTTTACCAGGTCGACATAATTAATTACAACAATCTTGAAAACACTTTGGATAATACGATCTTCTATATCCGTCTCGGCAATGACATACAAAAGCTCCTCGGACTCAGTATGGAAAAGACGATGGAGTTCATATCCGAAGCCAACAGGAACCTGCAGATGCTGCAGGACAAAGGTGAAAACCCCGAAAAAGTGTTCAATTACGTAAGGCGCTTTGCTGAATTCGTTTCCTCGCATAAGGGAGAAAACTTTCACGCTGATATCAGCAGTTATGAGATAAGCCCGGAAATCAGGCTGCATGTGATCGAGCCGCCCTGCGGCAGCAATACGTATATATTCGAACAAGCGGAGGGGCTTTTGCTCATCGACACGGGCTTCGCCGTATATGCCGACGAAATGCTCGGGATATTTCACAGGTTGTTCCCGGACTTTGACGAACGCAGGAAAAGCATACTGGTGACGCACGCCGACGTGGATCACTGTGGTCTGCTGTCGGTTATCAAAGACGCGGATATCTACATGAATCAAAAAAGTGCGGACAGCCTGATCAGGCAATTCAACGGCGAGCCCGATTACAGGGAGCTGAACAACTTTTTTATCGGCTACAGCAAGCTGAGCAGGATTATAACGGATTATGCGCCGCCCGTACCCGACAGGTTCCGTATCATAGGCCGCGACGTACCAAAGGAGCATGAAGAACTGCTGTACATCGACACGGCAGTTTTCGGAGGTATCGAACTTGAGATATATGAGGGAAGCGGCGGCCATCTTTTCGGCGAGATGGTTTTCCTGTGCAGAAAGCATCGCCTTGTGTTTACAGGGGACATATATGTCAATATAGACGGCCTGTCGGAGGAAAGAGCCGAATTCAATTCTCTTGCGCCTTATCTGATGACGAGCGTCAATACCAATTCGGGTTACGCGGCAAAAATGCGCAGCGATGTTTTCAAGCTGATCGGCAGCGAGGGCAGGGACGGTTTCAGAATCTTCGGCGGGCATGGATCGGTGAGGGAGTTATAAATATGCCGTTTATACGGTCATTGCCACAAGCCGGCTACAATCTATATCAGGGTCTCGTTCAGAAGATTATAAACAGCGTACAGACAGCTGAAATAGCCGTATCCAGCAGTAGTTTGGCCAAAAGATGTGATTGGCTCATCCATTTATTCCATTTCAGTTTGAATTGCATAAAAAAGATTACTGCCGCAACCATAAGGAGTAAAAGATAAAAAGGCGAAATAACAAAGGCCAGATAAAAAACTACTGATACATAAAGCCTTGTGAGTATGCCCACATGCTTTTCACCTTCCTTGAAAAAGCTGTTGTCCGTACGGGGAAATATAGCGGACAATATAAATTGGGTAAAGACTGCCGAGAAGGAGGTCACAAGGACAAGAACAATAAGCAGCCTGACCGTTTTATAATCGAGCAATTGTACAGCTCCGCAATCTGCTGCCTGTGAAAACAAAAAAAGCAGCAGAATATGAAGAAGCTGGTCAAATAGAAAGCCTTGCAGCTCTGATAAGTGTAAAATGCCTATTATAGATTTCTTATGAAAATCAAGGACAAAATGCAAAACGCCATTTAGCAAGACAAGAGAAATTAGCGGAGTACCGAAGCTATATGAAAAGATCAGGATGCAAAAAGTGACAGCAAGGACATGTAATAAGTTCCATTTCCAGCGTAGGCCCTTATTTTCTGCGATTTTATCTGTTTGTAGTACGAAGTCACCTATTAGATGCCCCAGTAATAAATAATAAAATGCCATACCTTACACCGCCGTATTTGCTGTTTAAAAAAGCCTCCTGGACTTTCGTCGAGGAGGCCCATTTTAACAGTGAATATTATGAAAATGCATACCGCGAGAAATGTCTAACCGATAATTTCTGATTATCCACATGAACCAGTATGTTCCTTCTTGAAGTACTGTCATACAGCAGCCCGTTATACTTGTGAACCATTATCGTTACATTCTTGTTGAAATACGGTATATCCGGGGTGAATTCTATTCCGGGCACACCGTTAACTGCTGAAATTTCCACTTTAATTGTAACGGGAAGCTGGTTGTCATCAATAAAGCCTCTGGGAAATTTAATAGTTGCAAACCCTACATTATAAACTCCGCCATGTTGATCAACGGTTATTGTGCTTTGGTATATAATAGGCTTTTGTACATTGACAGTACCGTGTCCTGCGGCATATGCCGGAATTGTTGAAAATATAAGCATCAGCAGTACAAGCATAACCGTTAATTTCTTAAACATACTACACCTCCATATTAAATCGGTTTTTATTACTCTCTCCAGTAATATTTTACCACCCGGCCGGGTTTCATAAGAATGGTGTATTGTACCTATTTTATAAGAAAGTTATAGGACCTTGATACTATTTTTTGCTGTCTGTTATTATACCGGTCCAGCGGCAGGCATCCACCTTCCTTATATATGCTGCAGCCTTTTCAAGGGCGGCAGCAGCTTCAGTATCATTGCCTTCAGCCTTTAAAACCTTGAACTTGCCAAACCAGCATTTTGCAGACTCATAATCACTTGCCAGCTTTTCGGCAATGGAAATTGCAGTGTCAAACAATCGGGCCGCATCCTCATAAAGGCCCTTTTTCAGAAGCAGGCCGGCCTTATACCGCATTGTCTTCAGCATTTTCCTCTCGTTTCTGCATTCGTTGAATATCTCCGCTGCCTTGTCATAATGCCCCAGTGCCAACTCAAAGCTGCCTGCCTGCTGTTCAAGGAAGCCTTCGTACATATGGCAGTCACCAAGGCTGACAAGCTCATCAGCCTCTTCAAACAGGCCGCGGGCGGACTCAATCAATTCTGCAGCTTCCTTATACCTTTCATATTTCAAATAAATCCTTGCAATACCTAAATAATTGATACCTTCCTCTACTGGTGCCTTTAAAATCCTTGCAAGGTGAAGAGAAGCATCATAATATCGCTGTGCCGTTTCAAATTCACCGGTCTCATAGGCTATGTCACCGAGATTTGTCAGACTTGCGCATTCATAAAGCTTCGAACCAATTTCCTTTGATATTTCAAGGGATTCGTCGAATAAATTCCGGGCTGATACAAAAAATCCATTATCCAGGTACAATATTCCCAGGTTGATACATGCAGCTATTACACCTCGCTGATATGAAAGCTTTTTAGAAATATCCAGAGATTTGTTAAAGAATTCCTGAGCTTTGGATATCATTCCTGTAGAGTGGTATATGATGCCTAGATCGCCCGATACCCTTGCCATTATTTCAAGCAGTCTGTTCTTCTCAGCATATTTATATGATTTGTTCATGTATGAAAGGGCATTGTCGATATCGCCCTTTATGAAATATATCATACCGGCATGCTTCATAGTCTCGGAAAGGCTCCGGTAATCGCCTGTTTTCAATAAAGCCTTCTCTGCCTTCTTTGCAAGCGACAGAGCGCCTGTATCTCCTTTTATCCTAAGTATGTTGCATTTCAGCTGCAGCCATTTCCCGTAATTTAAGCCGTCTTCACGCATTCCTGGCCCCAGCTCGTCAATAATCTGCGCTGCATCGTCCAGCTTTCCCATATCCTTGTAAACTTCGGCAATCTGTATTTTTGTATGATTTATGTCATCCGGCAGTATTGCATGCTCCAGAGCCTTGTACATCTGTTCCAGGGCTTCGTCATAATTGGCCTTTATAATATGGATATGGCCCTTTTCCTTGTAGGCATTAAATACCCGGCTGTCGGAGGATTTCTCATAACCCTGGCCTGTACCGGTAAGCTCCAGGAATTTGTCGAAGTATTCCAGCGAGCTGTCGAGATTGTAGCCGTCCTTCAGCTTCAGAGCAGCCTTGAAATAGTAATCTGCCGCTTTTTTGTACATTTTGGCCTTGATAAAATGAATACATATAGCTTCGTAATAGTTTTCAATATCCTTTGAGTAGGTTGTTTCAAGATATTCACCGATTTTTTTGTGAAGCTCCGTCTTATCCTTGTTGAGTATGCTATCGTAAATTACTTCTCTTTCCATCTCATGTGTAAACTCGTATGTTTTATCTATATTTCTGGATGACGTATGAGTCGATTTAAGTTCGATAAGGTTCATCTGGAGCGGGATTCCAGCAATGTCCTCACTGGTTATGGTATTGTCCAGAAGATAATTTACCAGAGAGTATGAAAACTCCTTGCCGATAACTGACGCAGCCTGCAATATTCTAAGGCTCGTCCCATCAAGAGTAGATATATTGGAGCTTATCAGCTTCTGAATATTTTCAGGCATCTTGCCAAGTTCTTTTTCATCAATAGATGCCTGCCCTTTTTTAACTGTATAATTGCCATTCCTTTTGATATTGGACAGCAATTCCTTAATAAACAAAGGATTGCCTTTTGTGATTTTTTGTACTGAATTGAAAAGCCGTTCATCCACATTTTCGGAATTCAAAAGAGAACAGACGAGGTTTCTGACGCCGGCTCTGGAAAGAGCGTTTAATCTAATATTGATTCTGCCGTCTACTTCTGTTTGCAGCAATGATTTCAGTTCATATCTCGAGGAAAATATAAACACTGCTTTTGAATCCCTGATCATGGGCATAAGGTCGTTCAATATCTGGATGGAACCGTTATCCGCCCAGTGCGCATCATCTATGATCAGCATCAGCTTGTGTTTCCGGCAAAGGTTTGTGAAAAATAATGCGAGCTGCTTCAATATCTCACGAAGGATGTTTTCGTAATTCATTGATTCAAAAATGCTCTGAAATTCCCTGTCCCGTTCAAGGTCCATAAGAAGCCCCAAAAAATCATAGTTACGCTTTATTTCTTCATCAGTGTAATCTGAAAGAATATAGTCCAGGAAAGAAATGAGCCTGTGCTTTCTCATATTCACGCTGTCCATGGAATTTATATTCATAATGCCTGCCAGTACCCCTGAGATCAGGCTGTAGGATCTGTTCCGGGAAATGGCGTCACATTCCACCCAAACCTTTTTCAGATCGTTACCCAATTTATATGTAAATTCCTTTAAAAGTCTTGTCTTTCCAAGACCCGCCTCGCCGGTAACAAATGCGTATTTCAGTCCTGTATTCAGAGCTTCATTGAAAATCGCGTTCAATACCCCTATTTCCTTACCTCTTTCAATAAAAGAAAGCTCCTTGTCGTAGAAATATTCGGAGTTTATTCTCATGGGACTGTAGCAACTGACCGGTTTTTCCTTATTCTTGACTTTAACTTCAATCGGTTCCGAATATTCGAATTTGTCTCTGGTCTCCGCATACACCGATTCCGAAACGAGTATTACCCCTTCTCCCGCGCTGATCTGCAGCCTCTGAGCTGTGTTTACTATATCGCCCATTACTGTATAGTCCCGGTCGAAGTAATTCCCGACACCTCCCGTGACAACAAGACCGTAATTTATTCCTATTGACAAATTCAGTCTGACCCCTTTTGAAGAGAGCATGTTTGTCGAAAATTCCTGAACCAGGTTCATCATTTTCATTGCACACATTACCACTCTTTTAGCATCGTCGGTATGCGTATATCTGGCACCGAAAAGCACCATTACACAATCGCCTATATACTTGTCGATAGTGCCTCCCAGCTCGTAAACCGGGCTGGTTATGTAATTGAAGCATTCATTGATGATTTCACGGACCTCTTCCGGATCAAGTTTTTCTGAAAGCGCTGTAAACCCGGAAACATCTGCAAACATAACGGCTACATTTTTTCTGCTTTCAGCCAGCTTTCCGAAATTTTCGACAGAGCTTAACCGTTCGGGGTCTGACACCCTGTTTCCGCAATTAAAGCAGAACCTTGCAGTCTGAGGATTCGGAAAGCCGCACGCCGAACACCTGCCCGCGAATTTAACCCCGCAGAACCGGCATTCACTATCATTTTCACTATTGAGTTTAAGTCCGCAGTTAAAGCAAATCAAAATCCTCACCCGTATTTTAGTATGATTGAAAAAGGAAAAAATTTATCATATACTGTAGTTACATAGGTATATAATCATTATATTTATCGACAAATAAATGTAAAAAAGATAGATCCAATATATGCTGTTAAAAGCGTACAGATGAATGCGCAGTGGAGGCGGCAATGGAGGCCTGAATGCTAAATGATATTTTAAAGGAATTCAACGGCATAGGCATATCCCTTTCATCCGAAAAGGATACTTTGAAGCTGTTTGAAAAGATAATAAACAGCAGTATAAAGCTTACTTCAGCAGATGCAGGTACGATATATATCGTTGTAGATAAAAAATCCGGTGACTGGTCGCATATCAGAAACGGTTCAACTCAAGGGAAGCTTCTTAAATTTGCCATTACAAGGAATACAAGTTTGGAGATCAGCCTGCAGGACTTTGCCGTACCTGTGTCAAAAAAGAGTATATTCGGTTATACAGTTATCTCGGGAGAGTCCCTCAGGATAAACGATGCCTATATAATTGGCGATGAAGTTGAGTACAAACACGATAAAAGTTTTGATCTGAACACAGGCTATCGTACAAAATCAGTACTTTCCATACCCATGAAAAACCGTGATAATGATATAACAGGTGTTATTCAGCTAATTAACAAAAAGAAGACCCGGGATACCATAATAGATTATCGCAAAAAAAATGCCGCCGATGAGATTCTTCCTTTTACCGATGAAGACGAACTAATTATGAATTCTCTTGCCGGACAGGCTGCAGTCGCGTTGGAAAACAGCAAGCTTTACAAGGATATGGAGAGCCTGCTTCAGGAATATAAACAGCAGAACAGCCAGCTCATTTATCTCAGCAGGAAAATCATGAAGGCCCATGAAGAGGAAAGAAAAAGAATAGCGCGTGAAATCCATGACGGCCCTGCGCAATCCGCTGTTAACCTCTCTTTCGTGGTTAAATTATGCAAGAAATTTTTAGCTGACGGAAATATGGACAGGCTTATATCCGAGATGAGCAGCCTCGACGGTTCAATACACTCTGTGGTTGATGAGATAAGGACTATTATTTACGACCTTAAGCCTTCATACCTGGACGATGGGATTATATACGCCATTCAAAGGTATATTGAAACCTTCTCCGTATCAAATAGTATCAACATCAAATTTTCTTATTCCGGCGAGGATTCAAGGATAGAATATTATCTGACCTCAGCCTTATTCAGGATAGTTCAGGAAGCTATTTCAAATGTAAAAAAGCATGCAGAGGCTGAAAATATCAAAATCAAGCTGACAATTACAAAGGCATACATCAAGCTTACCATAGCTGATGACGGGAAGGGCTTTGATGTCGAAGAACTAAAAACCAGAACATTCGACAAATTAAAGGGTGGCTTCGGTCTGCAGGGCATCCACGAGCGAGTGGAACTGAACAGGGGAAGCATGTCGCTTGACTCTGCACCCGGCAAAGGTACGAGAATGCATATTGAGATACCCCTGCAGTAACAGTTTCAGTATCTTCGATGAATTTTTTCAGGAGTCCTCCCGGACCGGATCCCTCAGTTCGACTATTAGGGGCTTGTGCCCCGTATATGTAAGGAATCTCTCAAAAATGTCTTTAGTCCTTATTTTCAGGCTGGAGGTGTTGATGCACGGGTGACAGCCTACGTATTCCGATTCGGCGATTTCATTGTCGATCAGAAGTCGGACCTTATGTTCGGTATCGTTCATCAGCCCAAGCACACTGACCGAACCCGGTGTAATATTCAGGTATTTCTCCATAGCGGCAGCGTCTGCGAAGGAGAGTCTCGAACTGCCGATCTGCTTCGATACGTCCTTTGTAACGAATTTCTTTCTTCCGGGCATCATCAGCAGGTAAAAATCCGTTTTGGACTGGGTGCAGAGAAACAGGTTCTTGCAGATCTCTACGCCCAGTACCGATTCTATGTCTTCGCAGTCGTCATAGGATCCCGCGGCGCGGTGATCGACCCTTTCAAAAGGTATATCAAGCGTGTAAAGCAGGTCATAGGTGGCTGTCTCTTTTGCCAGGCGTCCATTGTCGGACGGTCTTCCGTGCATTAACTTCATTTTATTGTCAATTGTGTCCATAATCGCTCCATGTAGTAAGTATTTATCCGGTTTCCCGGTCTCGTTGCTTTGCTCTGTTTTCTTTCAGTCTTTGATCAGTCTTTAATTAATCTTTGTTCAATCTATGTTCGGTCTTCGTTCAGTTTTAATCAACCTATGTTCAGACTATGTTCAATCTTTCTTTAATCTTTCTTCAGTTTATGTTCCGCCTTTATTCTGCTTCCGGCCTCACTTGATCCCGGCTTCCTGCCCGGCATTGCAGCCGCAGACCGTCGGCCTCTTGCGGATAAGCCACCAGAGCACTTTGTAACCGCGTTCGGAGCAGCCTACCCGGCCGCCGCCCGCACAAGCGCAGGCACAGGCGCACGCACAGGCGCAGGAAGGCCTTCCGCCGCCACCTCCGCCGCTGTGAAAGTTATGCGGATTGTTTATGAAGATGCCGCCGTGATACCCGCCGCCAAACCTTCCGTTCATATATCTGCGCCTTCCGGAATATCCCGAAGCCCTTGAAATGACGATAAGTACGAAGAATACTACAAATACGACCGCGGCGATTCCGCCGCCCGAACTGCCGCTGTAGCTTCCGGTCCCTCCGTTGGATGCATTTCCCGAGCCTCCAGAATATCCCGACGAACCGGAACCGGTTGATGTGCTGCCTCCGATGCCATTCTCGTTCAGGTTGGGGAAGGAGGAACGACCACAAACAACATTATACGTTTTTGTTTTTTCACCGGCCTTTATATCCCTGGTGATCCAGACTGCTTGCCCGGAGCCCGTCTCATCGGGCTGCGGGGTCAATTCCGGCGACTGCAGCGTCGAAGTGTCCAGTACCACTTTCATTTCCCTGACCTCTGCATAATCGAACCACGCCGGTCTAAACTGGAAGGAAACGCCATTATCTACCCTGTTCAGCATGGAACGCTGCATTACCGAAAAGTTCAATTCGAACCGATCTCCCGCTTTCGGCGGACTTGAAAAATTGATATGGACATATGAACCGCCATTAATGTTCTCTTTTACATCTGCTATCAGAGGGAGTTTTGTATAGTCCTGTATATTGAAATTTGTATTCGGGACCCCTACTTCTATATATTGCAGGTCCGATGTAAAGTCGGTGGTCGCTTCGTAATCCAGATAATACTTTATGTTGAAGCTACCGTCCGGCTGGGGCGTCAAGGTAACAGTCATCTGATGTATTATGTCCGGCGGGGTGGCGGCTGCGGCCGGTATCGCGGTACTGACCAGTAAAACCGCTATAAAGAAGAGTGCCGACAAACGTTTTACCAACGGTATCCTCATAACACATACCCCTCCTTAAGCGCGCATTTCGGCTTTGTTGCGCAATTCCTGCGAATACTTCCGCAGGCTTTGCTATTCCATATGCTTTTCCACGACTGCGTGCGGATGCTGCCAAGCGTCCGTCCGTCCACCCAGCTCTGGCAGGGAACTACATCACCGTTCGGCGCTACGGCCATATTTGAGAGACATGCGCCGCAGACCGGTGAGCTTGGCAGGCCCAGACCTGTTATCTCTTCTGCGCTGAGCCAGCCCGGCGATGTAAAGGAAATATCCGAGGCCAGTTCATTACAGACCTCTACGGCCCTTTTCAATATACACTTGAGCTCAGCCGGAGTCAGTGCCTTGCCCGTATTTATCTGTTCTACTGCTCCGCCTGCGGGGATGAGGCTTGAACAGCCGAAACAGCGGATCCCGAGGGCGTGTGCAAAACGTATGGTGCTTTCGAGGTCCATGTTTTTTGTGAGCAGGGGAGTGTTTATACTTGTCATGAGACCTGCAGCAACTGCATTTTTGATGCCTGTGACCGTCTTCTCCCAGGCGCCTTGTCTGCCGACAAGCTCATCGTGTATTTTCGGATCATGGGAATAAAGAGTTATCTGTATGCCGTCAAGGCTTGCGTCCCTAAGTTCGCCAGCCAGCTCGGGAGTAAGCAGGAAGCCGTTCGTATTGATGCGTGTCACGAACCAGGCTGCGTAGCGTACCAGCTCAACAATATCCTGCCTTGTGAGAGGTTCCCCTCCCGTAAAGGTCAGCATCGGTATGCCGGCATCCCTGCATCGGTCCATAATCATTTTCCAGGCATCTGTGGAGAGGGGCTCGCCAACGTCCATGACGCTCCCGCTTTCGGCATAGCAGCAGGCGCATTCCAAAGGACAGGCGCGCAGACCGTTCACAGTCATCGGAGCTACCATCAGGTCCATCCTGTGAGGGGCAGACATATATCTGCCGTATTTCTCCATGTCGAGTCCGTTTAGCGTTCCTTCGGGAATTTCACCGTTCGTTGCTATATTTACAGCCAGCGTCACGATTTCCTTGAGATCTCCCGATACCATGGCGGGATCGGTACCGGGGTATAGCTTCAGAGTTCTGTCCACCACGGCTTTTTCGATCTGCTCGATCTCTTCAGGACTTATCTCATACTTATCCTTGCACTTGTCATGGAGTTCTTCGAAAAATATCCTGAGAACAGCTGCCCAGGAATGTCCGACCGGCAGGAACCACGTTCCGTTTATAATGAGCTGGCTCGGAGGATCGCCGAATAAAACGGGCTTTGGCGGTACCAGATGCATCCTTGCGGCGCCCGGCCCCTCCGGATCCAGTGTGGCATGTGCTACTCCGGCCTCCCAGGTCTTTCTTTTCCTCTCCAGGTTCGGCAGTAAAACCATAGCGTTTACCTCGTTCAACAAATTCCGTTTACAATATTATACGGTAAAAAAATTGTATATACAAACCCAGTTGCGCCATTACATAGAAATTATATATAATAAGAAACAGACAGACATTTTTCTGTAGAACGAGTATGAATCTGTAGAATCAATTGTGAGGATAGAAGGAAGCCGAATTATGAAAATACTTATAACTACAGATGTTTTCAAGCCTGTGGTCAATGGTGTGGTCACATCCGTGCTGACATTGTATGATCAGTTGAAAAAGCAGGGTCATGACGTACGTATACTTACACTTTCAAACAACAGAAGATCGAGGAAGGAAAAAGATGTTTACTACATAGGGGCGCTGCCCGCATTCCTTTATCCGAATGCTAGGATGACCGTGCGGATTTATCACCCTTACCTCGAGGAACTTATACAATGGCAGCCGGAGATAATACATACGCAGACTGAATTTTCAACCTACTTTTTTGCCCGAAGAATAGCCAAGAAACTGAATATTCCTATTGTGCACACCTATCATACGATGTATGAGGATTACGCTCACTATTTTATAAAGAGCAGGAAGCTGGGCAGGATATGTGTCGCAGCGTATTCGCGCATACTGTTGTCGAAGACGCAGGCCGTAGTGACGCCCACGCAGAAAGTGCAGAATGTGCTGAAAAGGTACGGTGTAAAAAAGGAGATGTTCAGGATACCCACGGGAATCCAGTTGAACAGGTTCACAAAGCAGCTGCCGGACAGTGAAAGACTCGGATTGAGGCGAGCGCTCAATATAAGCGAAAACGACAGTATCCTGCTTTCAGTCGGCAGGCTCGGCAAGGAAAAGAACATTCAGGAATTGATAGGCTTCATGGTGAAATTGACGAAATGTGATAAAAACGTAAAGCTCCTCATTGTCGGGGACGGTCCTTACAGGAAGGAACTCGAGAATGAGGTAAAGGAACTCGGCCTTGAAGAGTGTGTAATTTTCACGGGGATGGTGCCGCAGGATAAAGTCCCGGATTACTACCACCTCGGAGATATTTTTGTCAACGCTTCTAGGTCGGAAACTCAGGGACTTACTTATATAGAGGCAATGGCAAGCGGGCTTCCGCTGCTCTGCAGGCGCGACGAATGCCTCATAAACGTTATCGATCAGGGTAATAACGGGTTTATGTATGAAACCGAGGATGAATTCATCAAATATGTATTGAGCATGATCGACGACCCGGCATTCAGAAAAAGGCTAAGGCAAAATGCAGTTGATAAATCCATGGAATATACCGCTGAGAATTTCAGCGCGGCAATAGAACGCACCTACAAAAGAGTGTGCTGCGAATTCTGCCCCGGACAGATGGACCGGACGGGCGCATAATCCTGAAGGCTGTGCAAGTAATCAAACTCTGAAAGGGAACGCATTATGAACAGACCATGCATTGCCATACCTATGGGCGATCCGGCCGGGATCGGCCCCGAAATTGTAGTCAAGGCGCTAGCGGGGGAAGAGCTTTACGATATTTGCAGACCGATCGTGGTTGGCGACCACAATGTCATTGAAAAGGCTATGAAATCCTGTGAGGCGGAGCTTAGGCTCAACACCGTCAAATCGGCAGGGGAGGGAGTTTATAAAAGAGGAACTCTGGATCTCGTCGATCTTTGCAATGTCGATATGAATACCCTTAAAATAGGGGAAGTGCAGGCTCAGGGCGGTAAAGCCGCGTTCGAATATATCAGAAAGGCCGTAGCTTTGGCGCTTGCCCATGAAGCGGATGCCATAGCTACAACTCCTATAAACAAGGAATCATTAAAAGCGGCAAACGTAGATTATATAGGACATACGGAGATACTGGCCGGACTTACCGGCACACACGATCCGCTGACGATGTTTGAAGTCCGCAATATGCGCGTGTTCTTCCTGACACGCCATGTATCGCTTCGAAAAGCCTGCGACCTGATCACGAAGGAACGGCTTTTGGACTATATCACCAGGTGTACCGAAGCGTTGAGACGTCTCGGAATAACCGAAGGCACCATGGCAATCGCAGGGCTGAACCCGCACTCCGGAGAGCATGGCCTTTTCGGCGATGAAGAGGTCACCAGCGTAGCTCCGGCGGTAGAGGAAGCGCGCAGACTCGGGTTCGACGTAGCAGGCCCGATAGGAGCGGACTCTGTATTTCATCTTGCTCTGCAGGGCAGATTCAATTCCGTTCTTTCGCTTTATCACGACCAGGGGCATATAGCCACGAAGACGCTTGATTTCGAGAGGACTATCGCGCTTACCATAGGGCTGCCGTTCCTAAGGACGTCGGTCGACCATGGTACGGCATTTGACATAGCCGGAACGGGAAAGGCCAGCGAAGTGAGTATGACGGAGGCTGTCAGGCTGGCTGCTAAATACGCGCCGAGCTACAATCTCAAGGTGTGAATTAATCCCCGCTTGATTTTATGAACCGCCGATATCAAAAAGCAGCCTGAAGCAATCAGTCTGCTTTTTTCAGTGCGTTATCCCGCCGACACCGGCAGCTCCGCATAAAAAGTGGTTTTTTCATTCATCACACTTTTGGCATAGATCCTGCCCTTATGCTGTTCCACTATTGCCTTTGCGATGGCAAGCCCGAGACCGTAGCCGCCCAGCGAGCGCGATCTGGATTTGTCCACTCTGTAAAACCGGTCGAATATCCTGTCAAGCTGGTCTTCAGGTATACCCTCGCCAGTATTTGAAACTGCAAAAACAATCTCATTATGTCGGCGCTTGAGCGAGATATCGACAGATCCCTTTGCGTTCGTGTACTTCAGGGCATTGTCCAAAAGTATCATTACCACTTCCTTTATATCTTCCCCGTTGCCGTGCGTTACGAGACCCGGCTCTATGTCGTAATGGAGCGAAAGATCATGCTCATATATTATGGCTTCCATTGTAAGAATTGCGTTTTGTACCGTCTCACTCACGTCGAAGTCGGTAAATATCGTTTTCCGGTCCGAGTGGTCCACCTGTGTCAGATAAAGCAGATCGTTCGTAAGCTTGGCCATTCTGATCGATGCCGATTTGATATATTGCAGCCATTTTGACTGGTTTTCGATAGTATCAGAACTGTTCGAAAGCAGCACATCCACATTGGTATCGATAACGGCAAGCGGCGTCTTGAGTTCATGAGAGGCGTCGGCTATGAATTGCTTCTGCTTTTCGAAAGCATCTCTGACAGGCTTGATGGACCTGTTGGCGAAAAACCTGCTTATAAGGTAAATCAGTACAAGCATGACCAGGGCGACAGCCAGGAACGTGTATATAAGGTTGGCAAGTATGCTTTGCTGGGAGGATATATCAAGGAATATCAACCTGTAGCCGCTAGCCATGGGTTTGATATCATAAGCCCAGTGATTGCCGTCCAATTTGAATTTACCATGCTCTTTGTTTTGTGATACTGCTATGTCCTTTGCTTCTTCATAGAAAGGAGCATCCATTTTGAATAGCGAAACGACAGTTTTGAGTTTCCATTTATCGTCGGTAACAACGGCAAACGTTACAAAGCGGTCGACCGGCTGTTTGTATACTCCCGCCGGCTGCTGACCGGTACTGCCCTGGTCAGGATAGTTCTGGCCGGGCTGAATGATACTGAAATCCGGTCCGGCTGTCTTTCCCGCTTCAGATGGGAGGGGGCCGGATGTCCCGCCCCCGGCAAGACTGGACTTAATCTGCGGCAGCAGGGGCAATAACGCTTCCCGGCCGAAGCCGGATATCCTTCGCAGGTTCATATTGATCTCGTTATTTACATTTTTGTATGTGATAAAATAAATTGACGCAAACGAAATGAACATTGTTATGGAAATAATGGCCATATTCAATATCAAAAACCGGTTTCTAAGCCTGTTAAACATTATTGCTGCCTCACCTCCAGGACGTAGCCGACTCCTCTTACCGTGCCTATCGATACCGTAGAATCGAGATAAGCCAGTTTTTTTCTCAGGAATGAGATATAGACCTCTACATTGTTATGTTCGGCATCCGAATCAAAACCCCAAAGCTTTTCTATCACAAGCTCCTTCGACGTAACTGCATTCTTTCTCGTCATAAGCAGCTCGAGAAGCTCGCTCTCCTTCAGTATGAGCTTTATTTCCTTCGGCCCCTTTGTAAGCTTGAGGCTTCCTGTATTGAGCTCGATATCTCCGAATTTTATTGTATTGTCGGGTATTACTTCGCCCTTCCGCCTGGATGCAGCCCTTATCCTTGCAAGCAGTTCCTCAGTGGCAAATGGCTTTGCCAGATAATCGTCCGCGCCGCTGTCGAGGCCTGCCACCTTGTCCGAAACTTCACCCTTCGCAGTCAAAAGTATAACAGGTGTTGAGATGCCTTCTTTCCGTATGTTTTTCAAAACGGTAATCCCATCCATACCGGGCAGCATAATATCGAGCAGGATAAGGTCGTATATCCCGGTAAGCGCGTTGTCAAGTCCTGTCGTGCCGTCATTTGCGGCGTCGGCAGAGTAGTTGTTCTTCCTGAGTATATGTATCAGAGCTTCCGCCAGGTATGTTTCATCTTCGATAATCAATATCCTCATATAAAGTCGCTTTCTTCTCATTTTGCTTCAAACTGCCCGGTTCATTGAAGGCGTCTCCGATTGCTTCAGCGTCAAAGAGAGACATTCACACCGCCGGGGTATATTCCTTGTGGAGGTATCAGTTGAGATATTCCTCGCAACTGTTTTTGAAGGCATGCCCCCTATTGCTTTAGCTACATTATATCATCGTAAAGCTTTAACAAACCTTAAATGTATACTCCGACAGGCAGACTTTGCATATGCATCTGATTAAACTGTCCATATATGGGGATATATACAAAATATAAAGGCCTGAAAGGGGATTACATATGGAACAGTATAACATAGAAAAAGCAAAGACTCCCGTCAAAGTCAAAATGGTGAAATGTCTTATCTGCGGCGCCACCTTTGAAGCGACGCTCGACAAATGCCCTGTTTGCGGAGTGGGGCCTGAATACTTCGAGACCTATGAGGAAGAGGTTACTACATATAGGAAGGATACGGACGAGAGATTCGTAATACTCGGGAACGGAGCTGCGGGATTGAGTGCGGCGGAGGCGATTCGCGAGCGCAACGGGACATGCTCCGTAATTATTGTTTCCGACGAGCCGTATCTTAGCTATAACCGGCCGATGCTTACAAAGTCTCTCGTAAGCTTGAAAAGCGCCGATGAAATAACCATACATAACAGCGAGTGGTATGAAAGGAACGGGATCGTCAATAAACTCGGCGTCAGGGCGGAGAAGCTCGACACGGCTTCAAAAACGGTTTTCCTTGAGGATGGGAGCAAGCTGGAGTACGATAAATGCATTTACGCACTGGGCTCGGAATGCTTCATCCCTCCGATCGCAGGGGCCGACAAGCCGGAAGTTGTGGCTGTACGCCGTATGAGCGATGTTCAAAAGATCAGGATCCTTTCGGAAAAGGTGGAGAATGCAGTTGTAATAGGGGGAGGCGTCCTGGGACTGGAAACCGCATGGGAGCTTTACAGGAGCGGTACCAGGGTAACTGTTCTGGAAGTCGCCGATAAGCTTATGGTACGCCAGCTTGACGACACTGCCGGCGAATTGCTGGCGGATATCATAAAGGGCGTCGGGATCGATTTCAGGGTCAACGCCAAAATAACCGAGATCATTGGAGACGGCTCCGTTACAGGCGTAAAGCTGGATGATGGTACAGTATACCCGGCAGAGCTTGTGATAATTTCAGCCGGAGTCCGCCCAAATACCGGAATAGCAAAGGCAGCGGGAATAGCAGCGGAACGCAGCGTAATTGTAAACGAAAGGATGGAGACCAGTGCTGCAGACGTTTATGCGTGCGGCGACTGCGCTCAATATAACGGTATTAATTATGCCATCTGGCCTCAGGCGCTTGAAATGGGCAGGGTAGCCGGTGCGAACGCTGTCGGGGATCGGATTTCCTACGAAGCGGTTCCTGCGGCGCTTACTTTTGAAGGCATGAATACCTCTCTCTTCGCAGCCGGCGAAAATGGCCGCAATCCGGGTGTACGCTACAAAATCGTAGAGGTCAGGGATCCGTCTGTAAAAACATATGAAAAATATTATTTTACTGACAATGGACTTGAAGGCGTGATCTTAATAGGCGACACCTCAAGAATCGGCGAACTGACCGCTGCGCTGAACGAGAAGCGGAAATACAACGGTTTGAAGCTGTAGAGGCGTTTCCTTTCATCTGTTTGTTCATTGTGGTAGAATTGGTTATAAATACAAAGGAACAGGCGGTTTATATGAGGAGCTACGATTACAGGAAGATCGACGCATTTGCAGCAGCGGGATCTACGGGCAATCCTGCGGCGTGCATTTATCTTGATGGACACCATGAGCTTACCGATGATGAAATGCTTACAATAGCCAGACAGCATAAGGGCTTCGTTTCCGAGATGGTATACTGCAGTGCCGAAGGGCAGGATGAGTACAGGCTCATCTATTACTCATCGGAATGCGAGGTGGAATTTTGCGGACACGGCACCATTGCATGCATGTACGACCTTGTCAGCAGGACGCCGGCTTTGATGCGTAAAAAGGAGATACGGATAGAAACCAGGAAAAAAGGTAGTTTGATTGTTTTTAATGAAATCGGCAATGAAAATGCGGTTTACATAACGGCGCCGGAGCCTGTCTTCCTCGAGACAGGGCTGAACGCTGCAGAAGCTGCCGCCGCCCTGGGCATTTCTTCCGGAAGCATATCGGGCAGGTATGATATCGATTTGATAAATGCGGGGCTTGCAACGCTTATTGTCCCTGTTTCCAACCTGAAGGATGAGATTGGCATGTTCCCGGACGAGAAAAAATTAAAGGATTTTTGCCTTGCAAATAATATCGACATTATTTTGGCATTTTCCATGGAAACGGAAGATAACGGCAATATTGCACACACAAGGGTCTTTGCACCGAAATTCGGATATCTTGAGGATCCTGCGACTGGTTCGGGAAACAGTGCGTTCGGTTACTATATGTTGAGAAACGGTATATGGGGCGGTGAGAGCGTATCGGTCGAACAGGGCGGGATCGACAGGGTTTTCAACAGGGTACGGCTGACCGCCAGGAACGGAAGGGTATTGTTCGGGGGAAACGCCGAAACGAGGATCATAGGTAAATATTATATTTAAGCGATTATGCATGTCTATATGCCCTGGGATGCGTTATAATGAAGTTCGTGTAAAGTGGCGGTAAACCGATTATATCACGTGATCAGCAATCTCCCTTTTACAATAAATTCGATTGTCTGTGCAGGGAATCTCTCGGAACTGACGGTTACCTTGAATTTACCGCTGCGGCCGACAGATCTGACCCAGAATGCCCTTGCGCCGCCTATCAGAGCAAACGTTTCCGGCCCTATGATCTCGCCCGCGCCCTCGGAAGCAAGTGAGACTGCTTCGTTGGAGAAGGGCAGTACATTGCCGGCTTCATCCGTATGTTTTATTACCACACGGCAGACATCATAGGTGTCGCCTTCCCGAAGCTCTGATGCGTCAGGCAGAACAACCATACGGCTGTTCCCGCCGATACCCTTTTGAGTCCGCAGGACAGCCTTGTCGCCTACATAACCTGTGAACTCGTAAGTAAGAGATTTGCAGCCCCAGTTCTGTACATATTTCGAATAAAGGTCCACTGCCTTTGAATATGGCATTTTTGTCCTGAGCATCACCATGCCCATTTTCAATTTGTACTTAAGAGGCAGCGATTTGTCTCCATGCCGGACTACAGCGTAAAGCACATCCTTCACATCTTTTGCATCCTTTTTGGACAGCCCTTCTTCTCTTTCAAGCTGGTCGCCTATGAAGTCCTCAATTATTACGGGGGGGTGAGGCAGGTGGGGAAAGGCTTCCTTCGAAGGGTAATAGGAGCCTGTGAATTCACCGTTTTTGTAAAGCTTTACATAATCGCAGTTAGTGAAAATATAAAGCCTCTCCAGCTTCGCCGCTTCGAATTCTCCTATGATCATGGACGAGGCGGCTTCGAGTACGGGCTTTTCGTCCTGCTGCGATAAATACGCAAATGCGGCCTCCTTGGGTATCCTGAACATATCCATAACGCCGTGATAACAGATCAGATCGCCGCTGCCGAAATCCTTGTGGGTGTTGTAGTCGAAGGCGCACCAGCCTATGGCCCCGGATGTCCTGGGATCGCTGTACATACTGTCGAGAACCCTCAAGTGCCTCAGTGCGTGTTCCACGCGCTTTGCCTCATTATCGAACCGTTTTGTAGGGTACATATGGCCGTTATGCTCCGTGACGAGGTAAGGCGCCTCTTTTCCGGCCACGCGGCCGGGATCGCTCAGAGCCCTGTTATTGCCGCGATGTATAAAGTCATTATAGGTATATACGTCTTCGAGGAGGCTGCTTCCTTCGATATTCCTGATACCGCAGGTTTGACGCGTATCGTCGAGCTCCCTTGCCCGTACGTTGGTCCTGGAATAAAACCCGTCATTGTCCTGCGACTCGTTGATTCGAACGCCCCAAAGGACTACGCCTGGCCTGCTGCGGTCCCTCATAATCATCTCCTCCACGTTATTCAGCGCTACGGACTGCCATTCTTCATCTCCAATATGCTGCCAGCCGGGAATCTCCTCAAGTACGAGCAGGCCCAATTCATCGCAGCGGTCCAGGAAATGGCGTGACTGGGGATAATGCGAAAGCCTTACGATGTTTACTCCCAGTTCGTTTTTCAATATTTCCGCGTCCTTGTACTGTGCCGAAGCAGGCATGGCATAACCGACATACGGAAAGGACTGGTGGCGGTTGAGCCCTCTGAGCTTCAATTTTCTACCGTTCAGATAGAAGCCGTCTTTACTGAAGCACGCTTCGCGGAAGCCGAAGCGCACCTCGTACCCGTCGTCGGTCCCGTCTCCTGTTATGCGTGCCTTCAAAATATAAAGCACAGGGTCGCCAACGTCCCAAAGCAGGGCGTTTCGCATCTCACCCGTAAGACGCAGCTTCACGGCCGGTTCTCCCGATAGCTTCAAGTTCCCCTTAAGTATCATTTTGCCGGCAATCCCTGAATTACTATTCTCGCCGGTACTTCCGGTTTCGTCTCCAATCCCTGAATTACCATTTTCGTCGGTACTTCCGGTTTCGTCTCCAATTCCGGCATCGGCCCTGCGCCTGCCATTATAAACAGGATCAGCCTCTACAAAACATTCTGCGATGAATTCTCCAGATCTGAACGAGGGATTAGCGACAGTTATTTCGACATCTATCAGCTTGGCTTCGGACAGCACGTTTCTGGTCCGCACAAATACGTCTTCTATGAAGATCCCGTCGGTGAGCTCAAGGTGTACCTCACGGTAAATACCTCCGTAGGTCAGATAATCTACCACGAAGCCGAAGGGAGGGATATCATTCCTTTCCGTTGAATCCACCTTTACGGTCAGCACGTTTTCCCCGCCATATATGGCTTGCTCGGTGACATCGCACCGGAATGGTGTATATCCGCCCTTATGGGAACACACGTATTGTCCGTTGAAATACACCTCCGCATAGGACATCACGCCTTCAAAGCACAGAATTACTCGCTTTTTACGGTCTTCGGAGGCCAGAAATAACCTCCTTCGATAGCAGCTTATGAATTGACAGGCTTCATCGCTGAAATTGTTGTAAGGCAGTTCTATGTTGGCATGGGGCAGCATGGCAGGCTGGAAGCCCGAATCGTCAAAGTCCGGCCGTTCATATCCTGCTTTGAAGTCGGGGGAGAACCTCCAGTCGAAATTCAGGGGAAGGATCTTTCGCATACAATGCTCCTCATTGTTTTCGAATATTATTTTTCCGGTGCTTCAATTTTACCATAATTATGAGAAAGCGGCATTCATCATATTGCGGAATGGCGATTGTTATGTTAAAATTACCACAATTATATAAATTCTGCTGAAATGATATGACAAGGGTGTCGGTACGGAATAATTTTTCTGTACGGCGCCTTTTTTATTTGCATTTTACTTACTTAAGGGGGCGTTAAAATGAACATAATGCTGTATTTTTGGATCAGTGCGGGAATCTTTATTGTTCTGCTGGTGTTGTCGGGCTTGCTTTTTTACAGGCTTGGCAGCAGGAAGGCAGAACAGAAGGACAGAATGATCGAGGAACTGAGGAATGAACTCAACATGCACAATTCGGAGCTATACGTCGCCTCGAGCCAGATATCGTCGGTATCCGAACAGCTGCATATCAACATGGATGAAAATAATGCCTTTGCGCAGCAGGTCTATGCCGAGGCGTCCGAAATGGCCGATCTGAATGCCGGCGTAAATGAAAATGTCCAAAGTATGCTGGACAATGTCAAAAACATGGTAGAGCTCCTAAACGATGCTTTAAGCACCTCAAAACTGATGGAATCGGAAAGCCGGTCTTCAGGGCATACCATAAAGGCAAGCCTTGATGAAATACTCAATATAGTTGAAACCATTCACGGGATCGAATCGACCTTTGGCAGGACTGTGGACTTTATCAAGAAGCTTTCTGAGACGGCAAACCGTATTCACTCTATCCTAGAGACGGTCAACAATATATCAAAACAGACGAACCTGTTGTCTTTGAATGCTTCAATAGAATCCGCAAGGGCTGGTGAAAACGGCAGGGGCTTTTCCGTAGTGGCCGATGAGATACGCAAGCTTGCGGGTGAAAGTGAAAAAGCGGTCAGAGACATTGCTCAGCTGGTCCGGGCAATACAGTCGGAAGTTGTCGGCGTCAACGAGCTTATTGGAGAAAATATGCTGATGATCGAGAAAGGGGTCGTAGAATCGAGGAATGTTGAAGAAAATCTTGGATCGATTCGTAAATCATTCAGCGGTGTGCTTGAAATGGCAGGAAGGGTAATAAAGGGATCGGAAGGCCAGGTCCGTCACGCCAATTTTGTGATTGAAAATATGGAAAGCGTTGACGGGATCGTAAGAGCCCTGGCGAAGAGCGTAGACGATGTAAAAGCATCCGTATATAAGCAAAAGGAAGGAATACAGGAAATAGCCGAAATGAGCGGCAGATTGAACTCGGCATCGGGAAATCTAACCGGACTGCTGAACCGTAGCGGAATCGGCGATACAAAGCATGAAGCAGCTCATAGCAGTGAAAAGATCGAAGAAGCGTTTAAATTGATAAGAGAGCTTGCAGGCAAGCCGGACTTTATCCAAATGGAAAAGACTTTGCATAGAGAAGCGCTGGAGAATCTTTTAAGTAGTTACGGATATATCGAAGCGGCCTGGAGTAACGATGCGAAAGGCAGGTTCATATGCTCGATACCTGAAGCCGGCATAGCGAATGCAACTATAAGGGAGTGGTTCGTCAGGGGAATAAGTGGAGAAGAATATACGTCGGGTGTTTATATATCGGCAATCACAAGAAAGCCTTGCGTAACGCTTTCAATGCCCATAAAATCTGAAAAAGGTTCTATACTGGGTGTTGTCGGAATCGATCTGAAGATATGACGCCCATTTACGTAAAATATTCTATTTCCGCATCGGAAAAGCGTTCACGGACGAGTGAGGAAATATAGTCTTTCATCTCCTCAGCGGCCTCACGGGGATACACGTACTTGAAACGGCCGTATTTGCCCCATTTGACTGCTCGCTTCGATTCGTCCATATCGAGCTTTGTATTGGGATACCGCTGTAGGATAAAGCTCTTTGCCACCGGTGTAAACCTGTGCTGTATCAGTTCGAAGGTCAATGGCTGCCCGGAGCTCGCGGCATCCACCTTTTGTGCCAGGTAGTCGAAGAGCTCGAGGTATTCCTGCTTCCAGTTTTCATACAGCATGATCGGCGCAATGATAAAACCTGTGGGATATCCGGCATGCGATATCTTTGAAGCGACAGAAAGCCTCTCTTCGAAGGAGGCCGTATTGTGTTCGAAATTATTTATGACGTACCTGGAGTTCACACTGACCCTGAACCTTGTATGCCCGTTGTGTTTCAGGCTGAGAAGGGAATCGGCGTTGTCGAACTTGGTCACGATCCTGAGCCTGCCGTTTTCCAGGGCGCCGAAAAATTCGACGGTCCTCGCAACGCTGCCCGTCAGATGCTCCAGTGCAAGCGGATCGCCTGTGCTAGCGATTTCAAAGGTCGTAAGCCGGTTTTCGTTCTTTTCTATATGCTTTTTTACCGATTCGAATATGTCCTCAATGTTTACATAGACGGTCAGATATGGCTTTGTACCCTGCGTAGTCTGAAGATAGCAGTATTCGCAGCTGCCGGGGCAATTTGTGACGAGCGGGAACTCATAATCCGCGGACGGCCTGCACACGTCGAAGCTGAGGCTTTTCTTTGCACGCACGACGAGAGACTTCTTCGACGCGGCATATTTTTCCTTTTCATTGGAACCGGGTATATTTCTGGATACATTTTGCACCGAAGTTTTCAGAACAGGTATGCCAAGCTCTCCGAAATACTCGTAAAGCTTCCTGCCAAGCGGATATTCCAGTGCTTCGGGTTCGAAAAACACCCTGTCCGGCATGTATTGTTTCATAGCTTCCTCCTATCAAGTAAGTGCAGTTAGCGGTATGGTTCCGGTAAAACTGTTCATATAAATATTATCTTGCCTAATTACCCGTTATATTTATCAAAACAATATGGAAATTAAAAATCAATCACGTTTACATAAAACGAATACATAGATATGTTGGAAAGTGTATATTCTAGAAATTATGTAAACACATGAATTATCCTTCAATGCTATTGACAAGAAGGGTTTAAAGGTATAAAATCTAAAAAAATATACACTATTATGTAAACATAAAAGGCCTCCATCGACAGCATAGGTGATTGACTGCCCTTTTATCGCAATGCGTAGTATTTGCTGCAAAACAACGGAGTTTTGCCTTTATAGGCGAAACTTTTTTGTTACTTTACTGAATTAAAGCAATAGTAATTTTCCAAATTAAAGGAGAGGGTAAAATGAAGAGGTTATTAAGCGTAATTGTTTTGGCTGCACTTGCAGTAACAGCTTTGGCCGGATGCGGAACCACCGCTCAGAATGCCAACGAGATAAAGATAGGCATCAACTACGAGCTTTCGGGCGGTGTGGCTACCTACGGACAGAGCTCGGTAGAGGGCATTGAACTGGCAATCGAGCAGATCAACGCCGCCGGCGGCATCAACGGCAAAACGATCAAAGCGGTTAAGTATGACAACAAGTCTGAGCCTGCCGAAGCTACAACGCTTGCTTCCAAGCTCATGACGCAGGACAAGGTCGTGGCAGTGCTCGGGCCTGCAACCTCAGGTTCGTTCAAGGCAGAGATCCCTGTGGCACTCAAAAACAAGATCCCCGTTGCATCGGGCTCCGCAACCGCAGACGATGTCACGGTAGATGCCAACGGCGTCAAGGAGTATGCCTTCCGTATCTGCTTCAATGATTCCTATCAGGGAACAGCTATGGCCAACTTTGCATTAAAGGATCTTTCAAAGAAGAAAGCAGTTGTTATAATGGACAGCTCCAGCGATTACGGCAAGGGACTTGCTGAAAACTTCGCAAAGACCTTTACCGCAGGCGGCGGTACGATAGTTGCGCAGGAAGCATATGTAGCAGGCGATACGGATTTCAACGCCATCATAACCAAGATTAAGAGCCAGGATTTCGATGTTATTTTCATCCCGGGCTACTATAACGAGGCAGGTCTTATAATCAAGCAGGCGCGCGCACAGGGTATCACGGTGCCGGTACTCGGAGCCGACGGTTTCGATTCCCCGACGCTTCTCGAGCTTGCGGGAGCCAGCGCACTCAATGACGTTTATTTCTCGAACCATTACTCATCGCTTGACCAGGACCCTAAGGTACAGCAGTTCATAAAGGATTTCAAGGCAAAATACAACAAGGAACCCGATGCTTTCAACGCACTCGGTTACGACCTTGCGAATTTTATTGCCGACGGTATAAAGAGAGCTGAAAAGGTCGACGGTGAGTCGATAAAGAATGCACTTGCAGCAACCAAGGACTTCCAGGGTGTTACAGGTTCGTTCAGCGTGGATGAAAATCACAATCCTGTGAAATCTATCGTTGTTATCGGACTCAAGGATGGCAAGCAGGCCACCGTTGTAAAAACAGGAAACTGATCCAGACTTGCTGAAAATTTATGTAAGTGGGGGCGCTGTTCATCCCCACTTATATATTTTTTTGTTATTTAGATAAATAATAATTCAGGGACGTTATTCACAAATCGGTGCTGAAGGCAGGGAAAACTCATGAATCAACTATTGCAGCAGATAGTAAACGGTATATCGCTCGGCAGTATATATGCGCTTATAGCTCTTGGCTACACGATGGTGTATGGCATAATCAAGCTGATCAACTTTGCTCACGCCGATGTATATATGGTCGGTGCATATACCGGTTATTTTTGTATGACAGTATTCCATTTCGGGCTTTTGCCTTCACTCGTGATAGCGATGGTCGTGTGCATGGCGCTTGGAATAGCTATTGAAAAGATCGCATACAAGCCGTTGAGGGAAGCTTCCAGGATAACGGTACTAATTACGGCGATCGGTGTCTCGCTTTTCCTTGAATACGGAACCATGTTCTTCGTAAAGGCAAATGTACGTTCCTATCCCGTAATGACGGGCCTGTTCGCACAGTCCTGGAAAATAGGCAGTATAGTAATCACCATGCAGCAGCTTCTTATAGTGACCGTTACAGTTGTACTTATGATACTGCTCCAGTTCATTGTCAAAAAAACCAAGATAGGTAAAGCAATGAGGGCTGTATCGCTCGATCAGGATGCGGCGGAACTGATGGGTATCAGCGTGAACATGACGATCTCATTTACCTTCGCGCTCGGCTCACTGCTGGCCGGAGCGGCCGGCGTGCTTGTCGGCATATATTACAATTCGATCAATCCTCTCATGGGTGTGGTACCCGGTTTGAAAGCCTTCGTTGCCGCGGTGCTTGGCGGTATCGGAATAATACCGGGCGCAATGATCGGCGGTTATCTTATAGGTATCACGGAAGTATTCGTGTCCGGCTATGTCAACTCGATGTACAGGGACGCGGTCGTTTTTGCCATACTTATACTTATACTGATAGTAAAGCCGTCCGGTATCCTTGGCAAAAATACGAGAGAGAAGGTGTAAACAGTGAAGAAATTGTGGGACAACCCCGGCGTCAGAAAAACAGTATTGCTATTGGCCACCTTCCTCGTTATACAGGTGCTGATATCCACCTATATCATAAACGATTACCTTCAGGCGACACTCGCCACTATTTGTATAAATATCATACTGGCGGTCAGCCTGAACCTGATAACAGGCTTTACCGGTCAGTTCTCGCTTGGACACGCGGGCTTCATGTCGATCGGGGCTTATACCTGTGCAATAATAACCATGCATATGTCCACTACAGGCGGGTTTTTGCTGGGCCTGTTTGCGGGCGCGATAGTTGCGGCGCTTGTCGGTTTTCTCGTCGGATTGCCGACGCTCAGGCTCCGCGGCGATTATCTGGCCATTGCGACGCTTGGTATGGCTGAGATCATACGCATTATATTCCTTAATCTGAAAATTACCAACGGCGCCGCCGGTTTGAGCGGGATACCGCAGTTTGTCAACTGGCCGTGGCTGTTTATATTTACGGCGGGAACCGTGATAATTATTGTAAATTTCCTGAAATCCTCGCACGGCCGGGCATGCATCTCCGTCAGAGAGGATGAAATAGCGGCGGAGGCGATGGGAATCAATACCACGAAGTACAAGGTCATGGCCTTTACCTTCGGGGCATTCTGCGCAGGTATTGCGGGAGCTCTGTACGCGTCCAACTTCTACTTCGTCAAACCCGATCTGTTCGGATTCCTCAAGTCGATAGACGTACTCGTCATAGTAGTTCTCGGAGGTCTCGGCAGTATTTCGGGCTCGATCATAGCCGCCGTACTGCTTGCGCTGCTGTCGACATTCCTGCAGTCGTTCCCTGAGGTCCGCATGGTTATTTACGCTGTGATGCTTGTTGTCATAATGCTTTTCAGACCGCAGGGAATAATGGGTTCAAGGGAGATATCGATGTCTGTCTTCAGCAAACTGACCGATCGTTTCAAATCGGGAAAGGGGAGGGTCTAGTCCATGCCTATACTTAGCGTCAAAAAGCTGACGAAATCCTTTGGAGGCCTGACAGCTGTTTCGAATGTCAATATCGAACTGAAACAAGGCGAACTCGTCGGATTGATAGGCCCCAACGGTGCGGGAAAAACGACGGTTTTCAACCTGCTTACAGGCGTATATGTCCCTACTTCAGGAACGATATCACTCGTAAGGGACGGCAGGGAAAAGGCAGTACAAGGCCTTAAGCCTTATACCATATGCAGTGAGGGCGTTGCAAGAACCTTTCAGAACATCCGTCTTTTCAGGGACCTGTCTGTGCTCGACAACGTACGGATAGCCATGCATAAAAATGTGAAATACGGCTTCCTTTCAAGCCTGCTGCACCTGCCCTCATACAGGAGGGAAGAGGCGAGACTGCTGGAGGAAAGCCTGGAGCTTTTAAAAATAGTAAAACTCGATCACAAAAAGGATGAGTTTGCCAAAAACCTGCCATATGGCGAGCAGAGACATCTTGAAATAGCGCGTGCGCTTGCCACCAGTCCGGTGCTGTTGCTGCTGGATGAGCCTGCGGCGGGCATGAATCCCGCTGAAACGGCCCAGTTGACCGAATTGATCGGATGGATACGCGAAAAGTTCAAACTGACCATATTGCTGATAGAGCATGATATGTCGCTTGTAATGAAGATATGCGAGCGCATCTATGTGCTTGATTACGGCACGGTAATAGCCGAAGGAACGCCTGAGGAGATCAGGACCAACAAACGTGTTATTGAAGCGTACCTGGGGGAGGATGTTAGCAATGCTTGAGATAAAGGACATTGTAGTGCATTTTGGCGTTATCCAGGCCCTCAAGGGTATTTCGCTGACTGTTAACGACGGTGAGATAGTTACGCTGATAGGCGCCAACGGCGCGGGAAAGACAACGACTCTGCGTACTGCGTCGGGACTCAAGAAACCTACATCGGGTTCTATTAAACTCGACGGCAGGGATATAACGGGAACTACGCCGAAGGAGCGCGTCGAAATGGGTATTTCACAATCCCCGGAAGGCCGCCGTGTATTCTCGGAGATGACCGTACTTGAAAACCTGGAGCTTGGTGCCTACCACAGGAAGGATAAGGCCGGTATTGCGCAGGACCTGAAAATGGTGTACGAACGCTTTCCCATACTTCAGGACAGAAAGAAACAGGCTGCAGGAACTCTGTCCGGCGGCGAGCAGCAGATGCTGGCCATAGGGCGGGCTTTGATGAGCAGGCCGAAGGTGCTTTTTCTGGATGAGCCTTCGATGGGGCTGGCGCCTATACTGGTACAGGAGATTTTCAACATTATAAAGGATATCAACGAGGCAGGGACGACGATTCTGCTGGTGGAACAGAATGCCAGCATGGCTCTCCAGATCGCAAACCGCGCCTATGTACTTGAAACCGGATCCATAGTTCTCTCCGGGACCGGAGCTGAACTGATGCAGAGCAGTGATATCAAAAAAGCATACTTGGGAGGTTGAGACAATGTTTGTAAAAAACAAAATGACTACAAATCCGTTTACCATCTCTCCAGATCAAACGATTCCGGACGCGCAGGAAATCATGATGCAGAACGGTGTCAAGCGTCTGCCGGTCATGAAGAACGGCAAGCTTGTAGGAATAGTGTCAAAGGACGATATTCTGCGCGCTTCGCCGTCAAAAGCGACCACCTTCAGCATGGGCGAGATCACTTACCTGCTTTATAAAACGAAGATAAGTGCAATAATGACAAAGGACCCTGTCACTATCTCGTCGAATGCGCTGCTCGAGGAGGCCGCCACACTTATGCGGGACAATAATGTCAGTTTCCTTCCGGTAGTGGACGAGGGAAAACTTGCGGGCATCATCACCGAAAGCGATATATTCGATTCCTTCATAGAACTGCTCGGCTTCCGCGAACCCGGCACCCGGCTGACCATCGAGGCTATAGATGAACCGGGTGTCATGTCGAACCTCACCAGCATTATCGGAAAGTTCGGCGCAAACATTACGCATGTGGCTGTTTACCGCGGCGCAGGCGGCAAGAGTGACGTTGTTATCGGCATCAATTCCCTCAATACCGCTGAAATCGAAAAATCGATAGAATCGCAGGGCTTCAAGATAATTTACAAGCTGCAGAACAAATAGAGTTTCAATAACTGAAAGGCAGGCGGGTGAAGGTTCGGTTACTGAAAGGCAGGCGTGAAGGTTTGGTTACTAAAAAGCAGGCCGTGAAGGCTCAGTTACTGAAAGACAGGCCGGTGAAGGTTCGGTTACTGAAAGGCAGGCGGGTGAAGGTTCGGTTACTGAAAGGCAGGCCGGTGATCAAGTGATATGCGACCCCTTGAGTATACAGTTCAAATAGCAAAACTGTATACCAGGGGTTTTTTATATGCAGCAACCCCGGGATAGTAGAGGGGTTACAGGTTATGTTTGGTTTTTCAATTAAGGGGCAAAAAATCAACCAATTTAGTTAGTTTCTCATGGTATAACGAGCTTAAAATCAGAATTATGTTTACTTATGCGGCCCTTACTTGAAAAACCTAGCAGAGGTGTATAGGTAGTGTTTGATTTTTCAATTAAGGGGCAAAAGATCAACTATTTTAATGAGTTTCTCACGTTTAAGGAGCAAAAAACACCCGATTTATTGAGTTTCTCATGGTATAACGAGCTTAAAGTCAGAATTATGTTTACTTATACTGCTCTTACTTGAAAAACCTAACAGATGGGTATAGGAGTGTTTGGTTTTTCAATTAAGGGGCAAAAAATATACCGATTTGTTGAATTTCTCACGTTTAAGGGGCAAAAAATCACCCAATTTAATGAGTTTCTCACGTTATAACGGACTTAAAGTCAGAATTATGTTTACTTATGCGGCCCTTACTTGAAAAACCTAACAGCACGACGAGTAATTCCATCCCAAATTTGGTTATCGGTAGTAATAAAGGTCTGCAATAGAGGTCTGCAATAAAGGTCGGTAATAAAGGTCTGCCTGTTAATATGGAAAATTATTGATATGGATCGTGAGAAATAGTAAAATATTATGAAAATATAGTTTAGACATGGGGGGCAGGCCGTTGTTAGGCGGTGAGTCGGAATGAAATATACAGAAAACTTGAAAAAGGGCTGGGAGTCGGAATGAAATATCCGGGACAACCTGAAAAAGGGAGGGGAGTCGGAAATGAGATATCCAAGACAACCTGAAAAAGGGAAAACAATAGGAATATGTGCTCCGTCCAGCGGAGTAACCGGGAAATTCCATAACAGGCTGGATAAGGCAATACAGAACATTGAAGCGTTAGGCTACAAATGCCTGGAAACTGCGTCGGTAAGAAAAAACATCAGGTGCGTAAGCGCCTCAAACACAATCCGCTTTGAGGAATTTATGAGTTTGTATGAGAATCCTGATGTAGCTGTAATTCTTCCTCCCTGGGGCGGAGAATTTCTTATGGATATGCTGCCGCTGATAGACTTTGAACATATATCTCAATTGCCTCCCAAATGGATTTGCGGGTATTCCGACATGACAACGCTTTGCTTTGCAATAACTTTGTGCTGTGATATAGCTACTGTACACGGTTCAAATTTGATGAATATGGGTTATAAGAGTATTCATCCCAATGACTTGTTTGCTTTTACCATTATGAATCAACAAAGCACCCTCCAGCATAGCGCGGCCAATTATGGCACTTTCTCGAGCTGGGGCGATATTGAAAGAGATACCTATGTATTGGATAAGCCCAGTACATGGGTTTCACTTCAGGGCGATAGGGAAGCTTCCTTTAAAGGCCGTATTATCGGCGGTTGCATGGATGTTATATGCAAATTGATCGGCACAAAATTTGCACCGGTTGATGAGTTTATTGAAAAATATAAAGAGGATGGTTTTATTTGGACTCTGGAAAGCTGCGAGATGAACGCCGCCGATATATTCCGTACGTTGTGGCAGATGCGTGAATGCGGCTGGTTCAGGCATTGCAGCGGCGTTTTATACGGGCGGCCGGATGGATATGCCGATACACGGGATTTCACCTTGGTCGACGCTCTCAGACAAACCTTTTGCGAAATTAACGTTCCTGTTCTGTATAATGCCGATATTGGCCATATTCCGCCGCAGCTGCAATTGGTTAACGGTGCTCTCGGGAAAGTTGAATACAATAACGGAAAAGCATCTGTTTTTCAGGAATTTCGTTTGTAATAAAAATAAAATGCTTTCTCATATGATCAAAAAATCAGTTGACTTTGACGTCGTGTCGCCCTGCAGAATGATTTCAGAGGGCGAGTTAAGGAATAAAATATATCCTCTCTTTTCCGCAAGTAAAATCAAGCAATGCAATTTCCATTACTCTATAATGACTATAGAGTGGTTGAAACGAGGTGAACAGACGGATGTACGAGTGGCACAAGCAAATCCAAATAATCGTTGATGAAATTGACGAGTGTATTAAAAATCGCAACGGTGAAGCAATAACGCTACGATTTCTTTCTCGCAGGTTAGGTTATTCCGAATTTCATACTACGAGAAAATTTAAGGAAATATCGGGTATGCAATTCAGGGATTATCTGCGGCATAGAAGATTAGCCTTTGCACTAAAAGAGGTTCGGGATAGTGAAAAAAGCATTTTGGATATTGCTTTTGATTATGGTTTTTCATCACACGAAGCTTTTACCAGAGCTTTCAAGGCATCATATGGTTTAACTCCAAGTGAATACCGAAAAAAGCCTGTGCCTGTCGCCCTTCGTACAAAAATTAACCCTTTCGACCGCTACTTTTTTGGATTTGGAGAGATTGGTATGATCAAATCTACAGATGATGTTAAAATCTATTTCGTAACCATTCCCGCACACAAATTTTTGCACATTAAAAACTATGAGAGTAATGGGTATTGGGATTTTTGGCAAAAGCAAAGCCTTATTCCGGGGCAGGACTGCGAAACAATTTGCGGCTTACTCGATAGTATCAAGGGCAAATTGGATGACGATGGTGGGAGCGAATCTAACAGCGGCAGCGGTCAGATTATGGCATACATTAATGACCCGGACGGCAGACTCTGCGATTGGGGTATTCCACGTACAGAATGTTATGGTGTACGTCTTCCTTATGATTATAAAGGCGAAGTACCACCACAAATGCTTATGATAAACGTTCCAGAAGACGAGTATATTGTTTTTGAACATGGGCCATTCGATTATGAGCAGGAAAATTGCAGTGTGGAGGAAAAGATCGAAAAGGCAATGGCAACTTTTGATTTTGCAGGCGCTGGATACTGCTTTGATACTTCCCCCGGTAGAATAATTTACCTTTATCATGATCCGGAGCGGTATTTTAAGTATATCAGGCCAGTGCGGAAGTCATAATCAATAAAAAGCACCTGCCCAATGGTGTGCTACCCCTGTATAGGACATTGAAATATAACAAGTCCTATTCAAAGGTAGCATATCACAAATGCGGTAGGTGCTTTACTACATATGATAACGTCCTGGCACCGCTCCTTCACAGATAAAGACTTCCAGGTCAGTCAAAACAGATTAAGCCCAGCCGAAATGAATCAGGTTTAATAAAATACAAACTGTATCAAAACCATATACAGTACAGTTCCCGCTCCTATGCTGAGCAGGGAACTGCGCTTCCACAGCTGGAGCAAAATGACGCAGGCCACCGATATGAGCTCGGGAATGCCATAGGGCGCCTGCAGCAGGTTTATACCCTTGAGACAGAATATTAGCAGCAGTCCAATTACAGCTGCAGGCAGTACTTTTCCAAGGTATGTTATGAAGCGCGGCGTTTCCTTTTGATCGGGGAAAATCAGAAACGGAGTGAAGCGTGTTATCATCGTTCCCAATGCAACTGCACCTATCATTATGATGGTCTGTAAAGGTGTAAAAGTCATTTTACCGCCCCGCTTTCGCGTACCGCCGTGCTTGCAGTGATTTCCGCAATTCCGCTTTCACGTACCGCCTTCGTATCGGTATGCCCTGCAGCCCGGTCGAATGGGTATCCGGAACTGTCCAGAGCAGGGGCTATTTCATTTGCTCCTGTGTCCACCTCCGACGATATGGCGGTATCATTTGCAGCACCGTCATGAAACAAGCCCTCGAATCTGCCCTTCATGAAAGTAAGCACAGAAAGGATCAGAATCATCGAAGGTATGATGAAATTCTGAGGACCGAAGACCAGCAGGCATAAAACCGTACAAGCCGCGCCAATGAGGGCTGATTTTCGGCTGCCGTGCCCTCTGAGCTGCTCGGTGAATATGACTGCGAATAGCGCGGTAAGCACGAAATCAAGGCTTTTCGTATTCATTCGGATGACACTTCCCAGAAAGCCGCCGATGACGGAGGCTATTACCCAATAACTGTAATCGAGGAAGGATACCCAGAAGTAAAACCATTTGCGGTCAACATTTTCGGGCACCTTTGCACTGCTTACTATGGAAAATGTTTCATCACAGAGTACATATATCAGAAAATTCTTTACAGGGCCGATTTTTTTGTATTTCTTAAGCATGCATATGCCGTAGAACAAGTGGCGTGCATTTACCATGAGGCTTAATAGAAATGCCTGGATCGGGTCGAATACGGCAGTGAGCAACGTAATAGCCACGTACTGCATGCTGCCGCAGAAGGCGATACTGCTCATCAGCAGGGACCAAAGCGGTCCGTAGCCCTTCTTTTCCATCAATATTCCATATGCGATCCCCAAAAACGAAAATCCGGTCAAAACCGGTATGGTTAACGGGAATGCAGCCGTAAACGCTTTGAATGCTTCCTCTTTCCGTTTCAACGATACAACCCCCCGGGATATTGGTGAATGTACTATAAACAAGCGTTTGCCTTCAATTTTACCACACATAACCGAAAAGACAACCACCTAAAGGCGTAAAGCTCCGACAGTCCAATGTGACCCAAAAATAAAAACGGGAGCCGATATTATCAGCTCCCGTGAGTTTTAATCCAAGTTTGGTTTGAACGGTCAGGTCATCCTCCTATTTCGACATCTTCCGATGTGGCATTGACCTTCTTTCCGCCAATGCTGAGGACCAGGTTCAGGAGAATGCCGAATATCGCGGCGCCTGCGACGCAGGGTACCTGGATACCGAAGAATGGAATGTTTCCCGTGCCTCCGAAACCGTATTTACCGCCGATACCGATGACCATTATGGTTGCGATGACTGCGATATTCTTTGCACTGAACATATCAACTTTTCTGTCTATCATTATCGCAATACCCTGTGCAGCTATGGCGCCGAAGAGGTATATCTCAAGGCCGCCGATGACTGCGGTCGGCAGGGAGTAGATGGCGTTGACAAGGGGCGTAAAGCAGGCGATTACCATTGCTATGATCGAAGCTCCGATAAGTACCGGGATCGCGAATACCTTGGTTATAGCCATTGCACTGATGTTTTCGCCGTAATTCGTGCCGGCAGGTCCGCCTATCAAACCGGAGATCATGTCGCCGAGACCGTCACCGATAAGGTTGAGGCCAAGCTTGTCTGCGATATTGTACTTTTTGCCGGAATTTTTCTTCTTTGCGAGGTCGTTTACGTAAATATCGAGCTGGAACACGTGAGCTGTCGATTCCGGTATGGTTGCAATTGCTATCGGCATGATCGCAGCTACTGCCATAAGAGTCGGCTTCGGAAGCGTGAATATCGGAAGCGCGAAGATTCCGGTATTGGCCTCAGCGGGCAGAACCTTGAAGAGGTTGATGCCGGTGGTAAGCTGTATTATGAATGTAGTGATAACGCCGACAATCGGGCCGAGGAGCAGCGGAATCTGGCCGGCCATGCCCTTCAGGTATATCGAGAAAAGTATGGTTGCAATAAGCGTTATAAGAGATATTGTCCATGCCATATTCGTTGCCATTGCGACCTGAGCTTCAGAGACGGATATCTTGCCTGCCGTGTCTATTGCAATCGAGGCTGCGTCATTTATAGCATTTGCAGCCAGAGTCAGGCCTATGACCATTGCGATAGGACCCGTGACTGATGCGGGAAGGACCTTCTCGATGGCTTCTCTTCCGAAACGCATTACTATAAGTCCTGCTGCTATTGAAACGAGACCGGACATTACTATGCCGAACTGTGCGACCGCGATCTTTTCATTCAGCGTGTAACCTGAAAGGGCATCCGATGCCATCAGACTGCCTATCGCAGCTACGTACGAAAAACTGGAGCCGTAGTAGAGCGGGATCTTTCCCCTTGTGACAAGGATGAAACCGAGAGTTGCCAGACCGCTTGCAAAGATGGTGGTTGAGATGTGGAAACCTGTGATGATAGCTACCGCTACGGTTGCGGGGAACATTACGATGACCTGCTGCAGCGCGTACAAAAGCAGTTTCCAGATTGGGGGCCTTTCGTCGGGCAGATACCCGATCACGCTTTGAGATTTCGGCATAGTAAATCCTCCTTGATATATTATAAATTTGAGTAGAGCACTTACTTGTGAAAATAAAAAATCTTGTCTGCAGCATGCAAACAAGATCGTCTCATCCGAATTACGGTTCACTGAATAAAGCCCATGGGTCAAACCGCCCGAACCGCATAAATTATGATCTTGTCGGCATCTCTGTACCGTTCTTAAAGATTTTTGCCTTCGTCATTATATCATTCGCTTTCCATTTTTTCAACAAAAAACTCAAGTTTTTTATACCGGGCAAACGCATGCGTATATTGATATTGCATTGTTTACTTTTTGGCATTATAATGTAAAAGGCGCAATTTTGATTTTTCACACACTCGCGAGACTCACACAGTACGAATGTATTTACACTTTATAATACATTATTTTTGATCTTGGGAGGCGTTAAAATGAATTGGTCGGTCGTAGCAATTCTAGTATCAGTGCTCGCTTTGGGAGTAGCAGCCTGGCTCTATACCTGGGTAAAATCACAACCCTCATCCAATCCTGAAATCGCCAGGGTCGGATTACTGATCAGAAAGGGCGCAAACACCTTTCTGGGCAGAGAATACAAAATTTTGGCGATATTCGTGGGCGTTGTAGCAGTACTTATCCTTTTGTTCCTGCCCCAGCCGATCTGGAACGGAAAACCGGCGTCGAACATTATGATGGCGGTTTCCTACATCGTAGGCTCAGCTCTTTCTGCATTAGCAGGTAAAATCGGTATTTTTGTAGCGACAATTGCAAATGTAAAAAGTGCGGAGGCTGCTACTAAAGATATCAATACTTCATTCATGTCAGGTTTCAGAGGCGGCGCCGTAATGGGAATGGCAGTCGTTGGAACAAGCCTTCTCGGTGTTGTCGGCGTACTGTTGCTTACAGGCGATTCGACGGCCGTACTTGGCTTCAGCTTCGGAGCATCATCACTGGCTCTGTTTGCAAAAGCAGGCGGCGGTATATTCACAAAGACGGCAGACGTAAGTGCCGACCTGGTTGGCAAGGTTGAATTGGGCATTCCTGAAGACGACCCGCGCAACCCTGCAGTTATCGCCGATAACGTAGGTGATAACGTTGGCGACGTTGCCGGTATGGGCGCAGACCTGTTCGATTCCAACGTTGCCTCGATGGCTGCGGCTTTGACGCTTGCGATGGCTATCGACGGCGGTACGGGTATCAATACAGGCATGATTTTCGCATATGCAGCTATCGGCCTTTTGGCATCGATCGTCGGTATTTTCTTCGGACGTATCAGGAAAAACGGCGATCCGAGCTCTGCATTGAATAACTGTACTTACATAACCACTCTCCTCTTTGCTGTCCTGACAGCAGGGGCTACCTATTTCTTCAACTTTAACTGGCGTTACTGGGGTGCAACAGTCATCGGTCTTGCCGTGGGCGTTATCGTCGGAATAGCTTCCGACTATTTCACCAATGACGCCAAAAAGCCTGTCCGTACAGTGGCTGAAGCCTCCAAATCCGGACCGGCCTTTACAATCATCAACGGTGTCTGTTACGGATTTCTTAGCGCATTCCCGGCTCTTATCGGAATAGGCATATCAGCGATGGCGTCCTATATGATCTGCGACGGGATAGACCCCAATACTAATATGGACGCGCTTTTCGGAATAGCGATGGCAGCTCTGGGCATGCTCTCCATAGTCGGAATGATCATTTCAAACGATGCTTACGGACCGATCGTTGATAATGCGAGAGGCCTCGTTGAAATGGGCAGCCTCGGAGAGGAAGCGCTGAAGGTTACTGACGAACTCGACAGCGCAGGCAATACCGTAAAGGCCATAACCAAGGGATTTGCGATAGGCGCAGCAGGATTGACGGTTATCGCCCTTCTCGGAGCTTATATGGCTGAGGTAAATGTTGTCCTTGCTGAAAAAGGCATGGAGCTTATAAAGGGCTTCGATGTCATGAACCCGGTCGTATTCTTCGGTATGATCGTCGGCGTCGCGATACCGGCTATATTCTCTGCTATGCTGATGCTCGGTGTTGGTCGCAACGCTCAGAGGATGGTCGCGGAGATACACCGTCAGTTCAATGAGATTGTTGGTCTAAAGGAAGGCAAGGAAGGTGTTATTCCCGAATACGACAAGTGTATCGATATAGCAACCAAGGGAGCGCTTCGCGAACTGGTACCCGCAGGACTCGTGGCCATAATTTCCACGCTGGTGGTTGGCTTCATAGGCGGCGTACATGCAATTGGCGGCTTCCTCACAGGAAACATCCTGAGCGGCTTGCTGCTTGCATTGTTCATGAGCAATGCCGGCGGACTCTGGGATAACTCCAAGAAATATGTTGAAGCCGGCAATGTAGGCGGCAGGGGCTCTGAGGCTCACAAGGCCGCAGTCGTCGGTGATACCGTCGGCGATCCTTTCAAGGATACCGCAGGTCCTTCACTCAATACACAGATCACCGTCGTATCGCTGGTATCCTCGCTTACGGCAGGACTGTTCGTATCGATGTCACTTATCAAATAAGTCCGGAATGGACCTGTAAGCAATGAAATGGCCGGCGCATCGAGCGTCGGCCATTTTTGTACAAGACATCACTATACTCCATTAATTATGAAACCCGTCTCCATTCGGAGGCGGGTTTTAATCTCATACGCGGTGTGTCCTGCAAAGCGGGACCGCACTGGTGGGTCGCCCGGAAGACAAAGGCAGTATGTCAATCAGGCTTGGTGGACTTTGATTCGGAATTTTCAGCTATATTATCTGTGCTTATCGCGGTGTTATCCGCGCTTTTTGCGGTGTTGTCCGCGCCCTTACCGTTTAAGCCTATAATTTCCTTTACAGACCTGCCTTTATAAATCGTGAGCAGGATGTTGCGGATGATAAGGTAGGAGATCGGTCCAAGGATTAAACCTGCGAAGCCTATCAGGCGCAGGCCTGTATACATCGCCAGCAGTGTCATGAGAGGATATACGCCGATCTGATGGCCTACTACCTTGGGCTCTATTATCTGACGGACAACCAGTACGACGAAATACAGTACCAATAGTGAGATTCCCATCCTGATATCGCCTGTAACGAAGGAGTACACGGACCAGGGGATCAGGACACTCCCGGTTCCAAGCACGGGAAGTGCGTCGATGAGCGCGGTGAGAAACGCCAACAGTAAAGTGTAATCGATGCCTATGATACTCAGGCCGATAAAGACCTCAGCAAAGGTTATAGACATCATTATGAGCGCAGCCCTCAGATATCCGAACAATGCGTTGAAGAGATCCTTTTTTACAGCCAGTATGCGATGAAGCCAGCTTTCAGGCAGGTGACGCGCAAAGACAGCCGCTATCCTGTCGCGGTCCTTGGACAGAAAGAATGTGGCAAGTATCGTGATGAGCGTAAATATAAGTATTTCCGGGAGTGAGGTGGCTGTTACGAAAGCTCCCTTTACAACGGTCGCACTGAAGCCTGTAATCGTTGTAGAAAGATTTGTGAATGCGTTCCGGAGATTGTCGGTCAATTCCACCGGCATCCATTTTGTGTATTCTGAACCCTGCTGGACCAGGTCCATTATTTTTGTATAGAGGTTCGAAAGCAAGTCAGGCGCGATCACCAGCAGATCCTTGAACTCCTTGATCAGCTTTAGAATCGCCAGAACGACCAGCGTTACGATGGAACCCAATATCAGAAGCAACACCAGAGGCGCCGCCCCGCTCCTTTTGAAATGTACTTTTTTTGTAAGGAAACGGATTACCGGTTCCATCAGAGAAGACAGTGCAAAAGCAATGAGAAAGGGCATCAGAAAAAACGCCAGCTTGAACGCCAACAATACGCCGGCCACGACCGACACAACCACGATTATGAACAGAGCTGTTTTTCTAAAAAAAATGTTTTGTTTTATATTCATTTATTTCTCCCGTATAATTATATATTAGATTATACGTAAAGCTCCGTCAATGTACTGATATTTAATTTTATACAGAAGTCTTTTATCGTGGCCTGAAAAAGCTGTCCTTTTTATGCACCGGCATTACATAAAGCTGCCCGTCGCTGGCGACTTCCGCATAAAAAATGTCTTCCGTCCGCCGGAACCCCAGCTTGCTTATTTCATTTCTGAGCCAGTTGCGGTCGAGGTTAATCCTTTTAAGGTTATCGTCAAGTATCCTGCTGTCGCTTATAACTTCGGTAGGCATATTGCTTGCCGGATTCAAGGGTAATCCGAGGTCCTTCTTTAAAGTGTTCTTAAATTCATCCTTCTTTAGAACAGACAATTCCCCGTTGTTTTCGAGGATTGCATAATCGACTTCCTTCATATCATATACGTTTTCCTTGCGCAGCAGCATCTTCAGCTGATCCAGATTGAGCCTGGTTTTATACAGTGCCGATTTCACTACCTCCCCGTGCTGTATCAGTATGACGGGCTGACCGTCGATGATCCTTCTCAAGCCGATAGATTTGATCGACAGATATTCCATCAGCATCGTCAGCAATCCCCATAAAGCCAAGGCATACAAGCCCTTCGCCAGAATAAAGCCGGGGGTGAATATCATTGTCGCGGTGACTGTTCCAACAGTAATGCCTGTTATATAGTTAAAAAAGGTAAGCTGGGTAAGCTGTATCTTTCCCATGAGCCTTGCCATTATGAGCATTGCAAAATAAGTTGCTACAAGTCTTACAGTGATCTCTCCCCAGGACATATAAACACCTCTGTCGATTATTTTTGATAATAGATTCTGATTTTGAGCGAAAAATATCCGTTTGGATATACTGCTGTTTTGTTGATATGATAGTATATATCCGGGAAATGTAAATACGGGGAGAATCGTAATATGAAGGATGTAACCGCCGCAGTAATAATGAAGGATGGGAAAGTTTTTATAGCCCGGCGGGCTCCGGGTGAGAATTCCGCAGGAGGCTGGGAATTTCCCGGCGGGAAGGTCGAAAAGGACGAGACTCCGCAGGAGTGCCTGCGGCGTGAGCTTTTTGAGGAGCTTGGAATAAAGGCGGAAATAGGTGAATTTGTCTGTGAGAGCATTTATGAGTATCCTAAAGGGACGATCCGACTCCTTGCCTACAGGGCGGAGATAATTGACGGCGGGATCGGGCTGTCTGTGCATGATGACTGCCGGTGGGTGCCCATGAGCGAGCTTAAATCATACAGGCTTCTGCCGGCTGACGTGCCTGTCGCGGAAAAGCTTGTGGAAATTTACATTTAAGGCCGCCGAAGAAAGTTTTTACGGCTTGGGGATGCTCATACTTAAATTTTTACGGCTTCGCGACTGTATAAGACTTGTTCTCTGCAGCATACTAATCATGTATTAAATGTTAAAGGAGAATGTGCCAGTGGGAACGATCCTGTATATCAAAGCAAATGCAAAGCCTGAAGGAGCCTCGAGGACTTTCAGGGTTTCCGACAGTTTTATCGAAGCCTATAAAAAGAGCCATCCAGGCGATAACGTGGTTGAACTGGACCTCTATAAGGAGGATATAGCATTTCTGACCGAAGAGGATATCAATACCGTTTTCGGTCCCAAAACCGAAGAAAGCCGCAAGCACAGGATACTCAAATATACCTACCAGTTCGCGGAAGCTGATAAATACGTAATAGCCGAGCCGATGTGGAACCTGAGTATCCCGGCGATCTTGAAGGCTTACATCGACTATATAACGGTTACGGGCATAACCTTCAAATATACCGAATCGGGCCCAGTGGGACTCCTGAAGGGAAAGAAGGCTGTCAATATCACAGCCCGGGGCGGAGACTATCATGCTGAGCCGTACAGTAATTTTGAAATGGGAGACAGATATCTGAGGACCATATTAGGCTTTTTGGGCGTAACCGATTTTACTACGATAACTGCCGAGAATCTCGACGTTGTCGGTCAGAATGTGGAAGCCATCTTAGACGGTGCTATAAAAAGGGCAAATGAACTAGCTGACACTTTCTGAAAAAACAGAAAAAAATTATTGTTGACAAACGGGATTGTCCGATGTTACAATTTTTTCAATAAAATATTGAAACCTGTGAACAAGAGAAGTAAGAATGAGTCTTTGTACGAAGAGAGCCGACGATGGTGCGAATGCGGCTGCAAAGTCATCCTGAATGGACTTGCGAGGGAAGCCTGAAATCGATAAAAGTAGGCGCTTACGGGGAACCTGCCCGTTATCAGGAGGGTGTATATGTCAGTATACATATTTGAGCGGACGATTATTCGTCAAATTGGGTGGTACCGCAGAAGCCAAGCTTTTGTCCCTGTATAGGGGATGAAGGCTTTTTTTATTTCTCAAAACCTATGCAAATACATCATATTATAAAAAAATCATTCCATAGCCGGAAGGGGGAAGCAGTGATGTCAAAAGGAAGATTCGGCATCCACGGCGGTCAGTATATACCTGAAACGCTGATGAATGCCGTAATAGAGCTTGAAGAAGCCTATGAACATTTCAGCAGGGACCCGGAGTTCATAAAGGAGCTTGACGATTTGCTTGCAAACTATGCCGGGAGGCCTTCGCTGCTGTATTACGCCGAAAAAATGACCAGGGACCTGGGTGGGGCAAAGATATATCTAAAGCGCGAGGATCTTAACCATACCGGTTCACACAAAATAAACAACGTTCTTGGGCAGGTGCTCCTTGCCAGGAAGATGGGCAAGACCCGTGTTATCGCTGAAACGGGGGCTGGGCAGCACGGTGTGGCTACGGCTACGGCAGCTGCATTGATGGGTATGGAATGCGAAATATTCATGGGCAGGGAGGATACCGAAAGGCAGGCGCTGAACGTTTACAGGATGGAACTGCTCGGCGCGAAGGTCCATGCGGTGACAAGCGGGACACAGACGCTCAAGGACGCCGTGAATGAGACGATGCGCGAATGGACCAACCGCGTAGCCGATACGCATTACGTACTGGGCTCAGTCATGGGACCTCATCCTTTCCCGACCATTGTCAGGGATTTTCAAAGCGTTATAGGACGCGAAACAAAAAAGCAGATGCAGGAAAAGGAAGGAAGGCTTCCTGATGCCGTGCTGGCTTGCGTTGGCGGCGGCAGTAACGCCATGGGGCTATTTCATGATTTCATTGGCGACGAAAACGTACGGCTTATAGGGTGTGAGGCCGCCGGACGCGGTGTCGATACCGATAAGACCGCGGCAACGATGGCGACCGGTACGATAGGTATATTCCATGGGATGAAATCCTACTTCTGTCAGGATAAATACGGCCAGATAGCGCCGGTCTATTCAATTTCGGCAGGGCTCGATTATCCCGGTGTAGGCCCCGAACATGCAAACCTGAGGGATATGGGCAGGGCGGAATATGTCCCTGTGACCGACGACGAGGCCGTGGATACTTTTGAATACCTTTCGAGGACGGAAGGTATCATACCGGCGATAGAAAGCGCGCATGCAGTTGCCTATGCGAGGAAATTGGCGCCTGCCATGGGCAGAGATAAAATTATAGTCGTATGCCTGTCGGGAAGAGGAGACAAGGACGTGGCGGCGATTGCCAGGTACAGGGGGGTGCAGATCCATGACTAGGATTAATAAAGTATTTTCGGGAGGCAAAGCATTCATTCCGTTCGTTACTGCGGGAGACCCTTCGATCGCTGTTACCGAGCAGCTTGTATACAGTATGGCGGAAGCCGGTGCGGACCTTATCGAGCTAGGCATACCGTTCTCCGATCCGATTGCCGAAGGACCGGTCATACAGGAAGCCGACAACAGGGCTCTTTCAGGCGGCGTGACTACGGACGACATTTTCGGAATGATGTGCCGTGTAAGAAAAAACTGCGATATTCCTGTTGCATTTATGACTTATATAAATCCTATTTTCACGTATGGGCCGGAAAAATTTCTGCTGAAATGCCACGAAGCCGGGATCGATGCGATAATTGTACCGGATCTTCCGTTCGAGGAAAAGGGGGAACTGCTTCCTTTTTGCAGGAAGCACGGAATCACACTGATATCAATGATTGCTCCGACCTCCGGTGACCGTGTGCGCAAGATTGCCTCTGAAGCGGAGGGCTTCGTCTACTGCGTTTCCTCCATGGGAGTTACGGGCGTCAGGCAGGATATCGGCAGCCATGTCAGAGGGATGGTCAATCTGGTCAAGAAAGTGAAGGATATCCCCTGTGCCATCGGTTTCGGAATCTCTGCGCCCGAACAGGCGGCAGCGATGGCAGAATTCGCCGACGGCGTCATAGTAGGCAGTGCCGTAGTAAAGATCGTCGGCCAGTACGGAAGTAGCTGCGTGCCACACGTTGCAGATTATGTGGCCAGAATGAAGAGGGCGTTGACCTGTTGACCTGAACAGGATAATCATAAACGCTGTCGCTCCGCCATACTGCTGCAGTATGACGGCAGACAGGAAAATAGATGAGAAGAGGAGAGAATAGTATGATCAAGGATGTTTTGAAAAAACTCACGACAAGGCAGGACCTGACCGACGAGGAGGCCTACAGCCTGATCGTGGCGATCAAGAATGACGAGCTTAGCGATGTCCAGATTGCAGGTTTTCAGGTAGCGCTCCTGATGAAAGGGCCTACGCTGACCGAAATTGCCGCAATAGCCAGGGCAATGCGCGACAATTGCATACGGATCAATCCCTCGGTCGGCGAGGAACTTATGGATACCTGTGGTACTGGCGGCGGACTTAGCACCTTCAACATTTCAACTGCCGTTGCTTTTGTTGCGGCAGCCGCCGGTATCCCGGTAGCAAAGCATGGGAGCCGTTCGATATCGAGCCTCTCCGGCAGCGCGGATGTTTTGGAGGCTTTGAATGTGGAGATAAACCAGAACCCGAAGGGCGTCGAGAGGCTTATCGAGGATATCGGGATAGCGTTCCTGTATGCTCCGCTGTTTCATCCCGTAATGGGAAAGGTGCTGCCTCCTGAAAAGGATCTGGGTATAAAGACGATCTTTTACACAATAATAGGTCCCCTTATCAATCCGACGAAAGCTTCAAGACACGTAATGGGCGTATACAAACCCGAACTGCTCGATACCGTGGCCCAGGTGGCCGCAGCGATAGGGTACACAAGAGCGCTGTTCGTGTATGGGCTCGATGGACTTGATGAAATATCGCTTATAGGAAAAACCAGAATCAATGAACTGAAGGATGGAAACATCTCGACTTATGAAATCGCTCCCGAGGATTTTGGGCTTACACGCTGCACACTTCCCGAGATCGCAACGGGAACGCCGCAGGAGAATGCCGTTATGATCAAGGACGTATTTTCCGGCAGGGACAGAGGCCCCCGCCGTCAGGCAGTGGTCCTCAATGCGGCCGGTGCATTGCTGGTAGGCGGGCGCGCAGGCTCGTTCAAGGAAGGTATCGCTCTTGCGGGAGAGTTGATTGACAGCGGAGCCGCGCAGAAAAAGCTGGATCAACTGATCACTGCGTCGCACGACTATGCTTCGATTAAATAATCGGGACTAAAAACCGAAGTCAAGGCCGGTCGCCCGGATGAAAACCGCTGCTTTGAGGGCAGTCCTGTACAGAACAGAAATGGAATTGGTTATGATGGATAAAAAATCTTTAACTGCATGTACCGATGCCCTGTGGTACAAATACAGAACAGGAACGATACCTGTTATACCCGACATCAAATGTAAATCTCCGGGGGAAGGTGACCTGCTTTCGGGCAGGGATCCCGCGGAATACGCAAAAATGCTTGTAGCTGCCGGAGCGCCCGTAGTTTCGGTCGTGACTGAAGCGAAGCATTACGGCGGTTCGGCAGAAATGTTCAGGCGTATTGCCAGGTCTGTAAATGTTCCTCTTTTGAGAAAGGATTTCATAACAAGTATCGAACAGCTTCGAGAGAGCGCCGATATGGGCGCTTCCGGTGTGCTGCTTATCGCTTCCAAGCTCGGCAGGCAAACGCTGCTGCAGCTGACCGAGGCGTCGACGGTTATGGGTCTCGAGCCGCTGATAGAAACTCACAGCAGGGACGAGATCACATTTGCAGCCGGTATGAAGCCGACATTCCTCGGTATCAACAACCGTGACATTTGCAGATACGAAGTGGATAACGGTAACATAGGCAATACGGAGCTCCTGGCTTCGTATGCCGTACCCGGAGCCCTGCTGCTCAGCGAAAGCTCGATCTCCTCGACGAATGACATACGCCGCGCGGCAGCGGCAGGTGCTCATGCGGTACTAGTCGGGACAGCCATTCTCCGCGCCCGGGACCCGGCGGTAATGTACCGTACACTGAGTAGTGTAGATGCGCCCGGGATCTGAGGAGCATCTGAGTGAGCAGGGATCTTGATAGCTCGAGCCTCCCGGAACCTGAGTGAGCAGGGATCTTGACAGCATCGGGGTTCCTGGGTATGAGCATTCGGGCGACTAATATTCGGTAGGTTTATTTTACTTATTACTGATAACGGAGGGTTTCAAGTGACGAGGGTAAAGATCTGCGGCATCATGAACGAACGTGATATCGGGATATGTACGGAGGCCGGCGTAAGCGTGCTGGGTTTCGTTGTCGATTATCCTGTTCCCGTTCCATGGAATCTGACGCCGGAAAGGGCGAGGGAACTGATAGCATGCGTTCCTCCGTTCATTCAGACCTGTGTCGTTACGGGAGGATCGGTAAAAAAGATCCTCGAAATAGCGGATTTTACCCGGCCAAACCTAGTTCAGCTGCATTACAGGGAATCGCTCGGTGAAATCGCCGAAACAGTCCGCTGTCTGAAGCCGAACGGAATTAAAACAATAAAAGCACTCAGAATAAACCGTGATGGCAGATGCGATTTCGAAATATCCGATCCTGCAATTGCAGCAAGAACTCTGTCCGACAGTGGAATTTCCGCTATTCTTGCAGACTCCTACACAGAGGCGATGCCCGGTGGTACGGGAGTTACCCTGGATCTGTCGACATTCCTAAGTATAAAAAAGGAAAGCTCCCTGCCTGTCATACTGGCGGGGGGCTTGAATCCGTCTAATATAGAAAGTATAATCCATGAAACCCAACCCTATGCGGTCGATTTACTAACGGGAACTGAGGAAAGGCCGGGCTTCAAGGATCCGGATAAAGTCAACCGGATTATGGCTGCCATAGCCAAGCGATGAGTAATTGTATTCAAGCTGATATTAAAGCCGTCATGCGAGCGGGTTAGGCACTCAAGTATGGATTCTTCAAAACTCAATTGGGGATCGTTTTGAGGTTTAGATGGAAACCGTTTCGTAGACTATACGGTTCTTGCCCCTGTGCTTGCCGTCGTAAAGTCGGCGGTCGGCTTCAAGTATGACGTCCTGGTACATGAAATAGTTGTCGCTCTGGCAGATGCCTGCCGTAATAGTAACGACCAGAGCCTCGTTATTATATTCGAACCTATTGTTTTCTATCTCGTTGTGGATCCTCTCAACACACGACACTACGCCGGACAGAGAGGACTTGTTGAACAGTATGAGTATTTCGTCGCCGCCCCAGCGTGAAACATAATCGGTTTCACGTACATTTTCCTTTATGACCCCAACCACGCTCTTCAGGACCATATCGCCGCAATCGTGCCCGTAGTGGTCGTTGATCTGCTTGAAATCGTCTATATCAACGATGGCTATGACAAACTCCACGTTTTGATTCTGTTTCCTGTCGTCCGCCACTTCGAGCCTCTGCTTCATCGCCCTTCTGTTGAGCAGCTGCGTGAGAGAATCCTTGCTTGCAAGCTCCGAAAGGTGGTCGTTCTGCAGCTTGAGTTTTTCCTTGTCCCTCGTTATTGAGGAAAAGAATATGTAAATCAATATACTGACGATCGTAAACGCGGCAAAGGAGTTCAGTACAAATATGAAATCCAGGTATAGGCTGTCGGGATATATCCTGATAGGCGTCATATCGATATAGTACGGGAGAAACCTCAGACACATCAGCAATATAAATGCAAATCCGGTAGTCATATATGCAATGTACTTTTTGCCCTGCATTGCCGACGCCAGATGATAGCTGCCGAAGACAGTGCAGATGAGAAAAAGCTCGAAGCCGTTGCCGGTCCCCAGCGTAAGTGCTGCGAAAAATGCCTGGATGCAGATTTCTATTATTGAAAAGTTGATGACGTCCGCAGTCTTTTTTAGTAAAAAAACGCCGAGCATCAGCAGGTAGAAAACAACGCTGAACACATTGAATAAAGACATGAACCGACTGCCGACGTAATAAAAATAGACTACGTAAATACAGTGCATTAATAGAAAACCGCCCAGAAGCAAATAGAAAAACGGGCTGTACTTTTTGATAAGGGCTGAAGAATCATTTTCCATAATAAAGACTACTACCTTACTACCTTTACACAAACGTTACCAGCTGCAAATATTTTTCAGCACGAATATTTTATAATAAAATTCCAATATTATCAAGTCATTTTTTCTTGTCGATTGCTGACATTGGGTTCATAATTATATTTGTGCTTCAGTGCAGAAATCTAAAGGTATTCGTAAGAAGACCTGTGAACAGCTCAAGGAGGGACTTGGTTTGGCTGAATTGAAAATAAGGCCTGTCGAACATCCTGACAAGGTCATTCAATATTGGATGAGAGAAAAGTTTGTAGTAGCCTGTATCGTCGTTTTCGGCATCGGTTTCAACGGCGCTGCGGTACTTAGCCCCATATTCCAGGGCAAGCTTATAGACTCGCTTGCGTCGGGCGCAGATACCGGTTTGGTTCTGAGACTGGCGCTTACTTTCGCCGCCCTAGTGATTGCGATTCAGCTCATGCGATATTTCAAGAGGTTTTATATCAGACGCTTTGCAAACAGCACAAGCGCATCCATGAGGCTGATGATATACAACGATATAATGAACAGGAGCACATCGGCGCTGAATGACGAAAATACGGGCAATCTCATGACACGCGCCATATCCGATGTGGATCTTTGCGTGGAAGGAATGCGCAAATTTACGACGGAGCTTTTTGATACCGGCGTTCTGATGGCGGCATACCTGATATCACTTCTTATTTACGACATTAAGATAACGCTGGTTTCTATTATTTTCATTCCTGCCGCCATGTTCCTCGCAGAAAAGCTGAAAAGCATAATATACAGGTTTTCAATCGAGTTTCGGCAAAAGAGCAGCGAAATTGCCGACATTACATATGACGCCGTTGAAAATTCGATGCTGTACAGGATCAGCGGCATGGAAGCAAAAAATAGCGAAACTTATGACGCCGAACTCGGTGATCTGCAGAACAAGGCGGTCAGGGCGAACATACTGGAAAACTCGATGCAGCCCGTTTATCAGATCATCGCGATGCTGGGGATTATTCCGGTGATTTACCTCGGAGGGCACAAGGTATTGAACGGAGGCTGGACAATAGGCGCTTTTTCAGCTTACATCACGATGTTTGCAGCTATGGCGGTAAAAGCCAGCAAAGCAGCAAAGCTTTTCAATTCCGTGCAGAAATCGCAGGTATCGTGGAAGAGAATAAAGCCGTACCTTTCCGAATACAGGCTAAAGGACGCTTCGATAGCCACGAAAAGCGGCGGTGTGAAGCTGGGCGTTGAAAAGCTGAGTTTCAGTTATTCCGGAGAAAGGGATCCCATAATAAGGGATATAAGCTTCGAAGCGAAACAGGGAGAGATCATTGGGATAACGGGTTCAATTGCTTCGGGCAAATCCACGCTGGGTATATCGCTGCTCGGCCTGTATCCATACACAGGCAGCATATGTATCGACGGCAGGCAACTCAGGGATTACACCGACAGCGAACGAAGCGGTATGATCTCATATATGGGTCACAGGCCGCAGCTTCTATCCGATACCATTTACAGCAATATAGCCATGGGTACAGGCAGGGACATATCATCCGTCCTGGAAGATGTCTGTTTCGATGTCGATATCAGAGCGATGCCCGATGGGCAGGAAACGCTTGTTGGAAACGGCGGTATCCGCCTGAGCGGCGGGCAGCAGGCCAGGATAGCACTTGCCAGGGCTCTTTTGGAACAGAAAAAAATAATCGTGCTGGACGATCCTTTTTCTGCGGTAGATATGAAAACCGAGGAAAGGATAATAGAAAATCTCAGAAGTCATTACCGCGAAAGCATTATAATAATCATCTCACATAGGCTTGCGATCTTCGACAGGATCGACGGTATATTGTTGCTGAACAGCGACGGCTCTTACGAATATGGAACGCACGGCGAACTGATGAGGCGTTCTGAACTGTATTCCACGATATACAGGCTGCAGTGTGCGGAAGGAGGTCCCGAAAATGCTGAAAGGCAATAACGCGGTGATTCGCTCCGCAACAAGTGTCCTTAAAAAAAATACCGGGCTGAGCGTCCTGCTTGTGACGGCAGCCTGCGGCGCTGTTGCCGCAAGTCTTGTCCCTCCGCAGATATTGAAGCTTGTCATCGACCGCAATCTGGTCCCGGGCAGCAGCGCGGGTTTGCTGGTTCTGGCGGTGGTTTATATGGGTTCCATACTGTTTTCAGGGTTGTTTGATTTTATAAAGGAAGCTGTGCTTACGGTGCTTGGACAGAAAATAATGCGGGAGATAAGGTCGAAGATGATGTTCAAGCTTGGCAGGACCGGTTCCAGATTTTTTACCGATAACGAATCCGGCATTATAGTTTCACGCTTCACTAACGATGTGGACGCCATAAACACCCTGTTTACGAGCGGGATAGTCGGTATGGCTGTGGATTGCTTCCGCGTAGTCGGAATAGTGGTATCGATCTGGCTATTCAGTGCAATGCTCGGGGTTACGACAGTGGTACTGCTTCCGGTAATCTATGCGATCACCAGACTTTTTCAGAGGCGGATGCTGAAAGCTCAGATAGATAATAGAGTGATCGTTGGAAGGGTCAATAACCATATCTCCGAAAGCCTCAAGAACATCCTCATGATAAAAGCCTTCGGCAAGGAAGCCTTTATGGAGGAAAAGTACAGGGGGCACCTCTTTGCCAATTACAGAACGCTTGAGAAAGTGAATTTCTATGACGCAATATTTTCTCCCATAATACAAGTCATCCGTGCTGTGGTCATTGCGCTCATAGTCGTGTTATCGGCGGGTCGGGGTAATTATCTGGGCATTTCGCTTGGCATGGTTGCAGCGACTATCGAACTATTCTCAGGCCTTTTTACGCCTGTCGAAAACCTTGGCATGGCGCTGCAGGATATACAACAGGCGATTTCCGGAATATTCAGAGTGAATGAATTCTTCAGCGGGCCTGAGGATACGGGCAAGGATGAAGGAATAAAGGCAGAGGATATCATTCCCCACAGGAAAGACGCAAGACTGGAATTCGATGATGTTACCTTCGGATACGAAGAAGATGTAGATGTCCTTAAAAATATAAGTTTGAAAATCAGTCCGCAGGAAAAGGTGACGTTCGTCGGCAGGACCGGGGTTGGCAAAACGACACTGTTCAAGCTGATAACGGGGCTGCTCGAACCAACCTCGGGAAATATCAGGCTTAACGGGAAGAATGTTTTCTCGATACCCAATTCCGAGAAACGCAAGATTTTCGGGTATGTGGATCAGAGCTTTTATTTGGTCAAAGGGACTATAGCGGAACAGATAAGCCTCAGGGACGAGGACATCACAAGGGAGCAGATAACAGCGGCGCTCGAGTTCACGGGGCTCAAGGATTATGTGGACTCTCTCGAAAATGGCCTGGATACGCAGATAACGAACGACAGCATTTTTTCGCAGGGACAGAAGCAGCTGCTTGCCATAGCCAGGGCAATCGTTACAGATCCCCCTATCCTTCTGCTCGACGAGATAACCGCCAACCTGGATTCGATCACCGAGGACAAAATCGTAAGAGTACTGCAAAGAGCCAGTCAGGCGCATATGATACTCTCGATTTCACACAGGCTGTCTTCGATGATTGCCAGCGATACCGTTGTTATTCTTGAAAACGGTAGGGTGAAAAACGCGGGATCACCTGAAATACTGCTTGAGAGCGATGAATGGTACAGAAACCGCCTTGCTTTGGAAAGACTTACCTGGGGATGATTTTTATTTGCCCCCCAAAAAGGGAACCCGGCTGCGAATATTATTGCAGGATTATTGCGAAGCATATAATCGACATTATTACGCTGCGCAGCAATTAAAATAAGAAACAAAAACACTCTGCTGCAGCGGGGAAATTCAAGGGGGAACAAAAATGAAAAAAATTATGGCAGTATTGATAGGCAGTATTTTTACGGTATCTTTATGGAGCAGCGCTGCCTTTGCTGAAGGGACCTCGACGGCAGGTGCGGCAACGTCCGGAACGGCAATATCCACTACGAATGCGGCAGTTTCAACGACAAACACAGTTTCGACAACCAATGCGGCGGTTATTACAACGAATGCGGCAGTTTCAACGACAAGCCCGGCAGCAGTAACAACTTCAACCGGTATAACGGCGGGGACGGGGACGAGTGTTTCCATAACCCCGGACAACATATTTTACAGCGTCAAAAGGCTTATAGAAAATATACAGGTCGCTTTGACCTTTACTCCTGAAGGGAAAGCCCAGCTATTGGTCACGCTTGCAGACGAAAGGCTTGCGGAAGCGGACCTCATGATGGAAAAGAACAAGCAGGAACTCGTCGAGCAGGTTATGAAGGCCTGCGTAGAGACAGTAGCCGACGCAAATGAGAAGCTTGAGGAGGCAGCACAGTCGGGCACAGATGTCAAGGCAACGCTGGATGATATACGTATCATAGAACAGACTGCCGACAAGCTTGTCATAAGGGCAACCGGCGTTATTCCTGCGGCTTCTGTCGAAACGCTCAAGACCAGTGTTACGGACCAGGTTAAGGCCACGTTGGCATTGCAGGCGTTTGCCATAGCAAAGGCTGACCTCAGGGATGCGAATAACGGGTTGAAGGCTGCCGACGAAGCACTGAAAGCTGCCGAAAAAGGCGGAGACCAGACGGCCATTAAAACTGCCGAAGCAAACCAGCAGGCCGCACAGCAGGCGAAGTTGGACGCAGAGAATGTAAAAAATCAGGTCGAAGCTTACAAGGATGAGATTGTAAGGGCTTTGAAAGACGACGCCGATGAAAGGTCCGATGAGGATAGGGAAGACGGAAAAGAGGATGGCCACAAGCTGAGTGCGGAAGAACTGCAGGCGAAGATAGCCCATTTGCAGGCAATAATTGACAAACAGCAGCAAAAGAGGGCTGAACAGGTCGCAAAACACAGCGGTAAGCCCGGCAAGGCAGCTGTTATGATTGATAAAAACGCTAAAAAGCAGCTCGCAAAAGCACAGGCAAGGATCGATGCCCTTAAAGCTCAACTTGGAACAGCCCAGGCAGGTTCAACCAGCGGCAGCGGCATCTCCGCAGGCCAGAACGCTATTGCAGGCGCTGCCTCTGCCACATCCGGCGCGATAGCCGCAAATACTTCGATTGCGAAGGTTACGGATGAAGACGGGGATAAGGACGATGATAAAGATAACGATAAGGGTCAGGCAAATATTAAAAACAATGATCATTCTAAAGTAAAGGCTTACGGTTTAGCCAAGGACGGTAATAAGGATTTGGAAGACAGGCTGAACGGGGATAACGATGACGAGGACAAAGACTGATAGTGGAAGTCGGAGCCCGTTTATGTAAATTAACGTAGGTTTTTGGAAGCCGGGGATCGAGTGATCCCCGGTTTTTGTGTAAGGAAATCCCGTGTTATATACGGGGTTCCATAGAGCTTTTAGCAGTGAGTAATAAAAACTCCTCTTGAGTGTGCATTTTTTTAAGTTTTGGCCAAAAAAACGTATTAGAGAGTGAGTTTCGCCTGGTTTTTCTCAGAATAATGGCTAAAAGTCGATGATTATGTTGACTAAATTGGCCCGAAACTAAAATTTTGTACATTTTTACGTCCTATTCATGGGACAAAAAGAAGTCTTGTTCAGAAATTGCAGGTACTCGATACCTCTGTGATTTTTAATTCAAAAAACTCTTCCCGGCTTTCATCCATCCGCACAACCGTTCCTCAAGCAGGTCGATCGAACCGAAGAGCAGCAGCCCGAGTATGCTGAGAGCCAGTATGCCGCTGAACATGTCCACGTAGTTTACCATTACCCAGCTATTCATTATGAAATATCCTATTCCGTATCTGGAGGCGAAATTCTCCGCAAAAAATATGATGGAAATGCTTATGCCTGTACTTATTCTTAGCGCTGTGAATATTCCCGGGAGCGCCGCCGGTAATATCAGATGCCTGTAAATATCGAGCCTCCCTAGTCCCAGGGACAGTACGGAATAAAACAGTTCCTTCGGTATTTCAAGGACTGAATCCCTGGCGGCTATTACAAACTGGAATATTATGATGATTATTATAAGAATTATTTTCGATGCGTTACCCAACCCGAAAAGAATCATAAGTATCGGGAGAAAGGCAATCTTCGGGATCGGGTAGAGTATGTACAGTATCGGTGTCAGCATGCTGTCGGCCTTTTTGTTGGTACCTATCCAGAGTCCGATCAGAGAGCCGAGCAGCAATGAAACCGTAATTGCCGCAACTACCCTTGATAGGCTGACAAGCAGATGTATAAGGAGAGTCTGCGGAAATATCGCAATGAAATTTGTCAAGGTCGTAACGGGCGAGGGTATCACAACCGAACCGACAGCCAGATGCAGCGCATACCATATCAGTGTTATGAAAATGCAGGCATAAAGATATTTTACTGTTCCAGATACTTTAAGCTTCTTCATCGAGACACTCCCTTACCCGGACACAGGTACTGTAGAACTCGGGATCCTTCCTGAGGCCGATTCTCCCAAAGACCGGGTTATCCAGTATCTGTTTGATCTTTCCGCTGCTCATCACCACTATCTTCCGGCCTAAAAAAACGGCTTCCTCGATGTTGTGCGTAGACAGAAGCAGCGTAACACGCTTCTCACTGCAGATACTTAAGATGAGGTCCTGTATATGCTCTCTGGTGATTGCATCGAGAGAGGAGGAGGCTTCGTCCATCAAGAGCAGATCGGGCTCCAGTACCAGAGCCCGGCTTATGGCAACGCGCTGCTTCTGTCCGCCGCTAAGTTCCCCGGGAAATTTTTCTGCAAAATCCGTGAGACCGAGAGTTTTCAAAACCTCCCCGGTTCTCTTTTCATTTTCTGCATTAAGGCAGCCTCTCGATTTTAAAGGAAAGGATATATTGTCCCATACGGTTTTCCAGGGGAGAAGCCCGAACTCCTGGAGTATAAGTCCGGTACCTCTCCTTACGCCCTTCAGTACTCTCCCGCCTATTTCAACAATTCCCGTATCCGGTTTTAGAATTCCCGCCAATGTAAGCAGTAATGTCGTTTTCCCACAGCCGGAAGCGCCTATTATCGAGCAGGAGGTTTCGTTTTCTATCGACAGGGAGATATGATCCAGGGCGGCTTCCTGACCGTAATGGACACTCAGATCTGTTATATTTATCATTATTCCGTGAATTTCCCTTCAACCAGGTCTTCGTATTTTACATCAAGCTTGATACCGAGTACCTTTTCATTCCAGTCAAGTATGCCCTGCAGGTATTCCCTGTCGGGGATCCGCGCTCTGTTGTATGCAGGGACTATTATCCTATCCCTGGTTTCGGGTTTGAGTTTCAGGGATTCGAAAAGAACATCCCTGGCTTCGCCGTCGTTCTTGTCTATCTCGTCTACCGCCTGATCATAGGCTTTATGGAACAGCCTTATTGCCTTTTCCTTGCTTTTTAACGCTTTTCCCGTGAATACCATGACGTCTGGAGAAAATTTGTCTGTATTGCCGATGAGCTTTTTCGTCAGTCCGTTAAGTTCGCCCTGCGATGCCATGGGCTCGGGAACCACAGCCATATCCAGCGTTCCCTTGGCCACCATTTCAAGCCTCGCCGGGATCTCATCAATGTATATCTTTTCAACATTGTACATGCTTGAAAGGAAGCGGTCGGTGAGGTAATTTGTCACACTGACTTCCATCATGCCGGCCTTTATATCCTTTTTTTCCTCAAAGCCCTTTCTGATAAGGAAAGGGAATACTCCGTCCGTGCAGGTCGTGACCTTGATATCGAAACCGTTGCCAACATTGTTTACCAATGCTACGACGTCGGTCATCGCACCGTCCAAGCCGCCGCTCTGAAGGGCGCTCTGCCGGTTCATCGCATTGGTATAAACCTGGATATCCATATCCAAACCGAGCTTTTCAAAGTATCCTTTTTTCTCCGCCAGAAGGATCGGGGCTGAATCTACGGCAGGCATTATCCCTATACTAAGGCTCATTTCCTTGCCGGATCCCTGTGTTGATGCGGTCTCGCGGCTGCACCCCGAAACTGAAAGGATGCCCGCTATTATTACAAGTATCATTGCTGTTTTTAAAACTGTGTTCTTTACTGTTACCTTACTCATTTTATACCCCCGAAAAAATAGGTTTATATTTACATTGTATGTCTGCTCGGTGGTTTTATCAAACATAAATGATTCGCCGCAGGCATGTGTACAAGGCATTTATGGCCGACGTAATGGCCGACGTAATGGCCGACGGGCTGATAAGGCAGTTCGGCCTGTAAAAGGAGCAGGGTCTGGAAAGACAGAAGACATAGCGCGTTGATGTAATTTCGGGGTCAGGGCCAGATATCCCCGGGGTTGACGCCGTAGACCTGCACAATCTCAAGCTTTTTGCTGTTTGCTATGTCCTTCGGTGTGACAAGTATGCCGCCGTCGGCATCGATGTCCACTCCGAAGTTTTTGAATGCCAGCCAGACGAGATGGGAGCAGTGAGTCCCGGTTATCTTTTCCCGTATTGTTTTAGCGGATCCGAAGGCGTCCTTGGAGCTGAAGATCCCCACTGTCAGATCGTAAGGGATATCACAGAGCCTTTCTGTCGCAGAGCGTGCGATTGTTTCAAGGTCGTATCCTGTGATGCCCTTCACGCGCAGAAGCATGAAATTTGGATAGTTGATCCATTTCCTTACGTCCTGCATGGCTGAATTCGTACCCAACACTACCGACTCAAGCGTCAAACCGCGGACAGGGTCTACGACGAGAGCCGAATGGCCGTTTCTCCAGCCGAGCGTATGGGAAGACTTTGTAACCAGTATATCGCCGCTGTGCAGCGATGCAAATTCGGTGCCGTATATTGTATTTCCTTTTTCGTCGACCAGAGATTCTTCCCTGGATATCGGGCTGTTGTTTTCGCAAACAAATCTCACGTCTTTAAAGAAGTATTCCTGAAACCGCAGAATGTACCTGGCGGAATCCGGATTTTGCGCGCGCAGCTCATCTATTGCAAGTTTGCCGAGTCCAGTCTGGAAAAACAGCGTATTATAGTCTTCACCCGAAAGAGCTGTTTTTGAAAGTATGGGTAGAATATCAGTCTTGGTGTAATTTGGAGATATATGTGCCTGAGGTTCGATAACTGCATTTGAGATCGCGAGATATGAAGCTATTATCATGCATATCGCCAAAAATATCGTTAAGTTTTTAAGCGCTTTCCGGGACGCTTGGTTCAACCTGTAATACCTCCGATGTTTTAATCATTCTGTATTATTGCCACTATTTTCTCTAATTTGCAGGTCTGCAGTTTGCAGTCGTTAGTACTATTGTCAGGCGTGGATACCTTAAGGCCTTCTTTTTATTCAGTACGGTATACTTTTTCGGTGATAGCGCCCGCTGCATTCCTGACTCATCTGCCGGATTACGAAAAGCTTCGGCGGTGAAGTCCGGCGACTGACTGCACTTTAAAATTAAACGTGTCTTAGGTATAATATAAGAGATAGGGGGGATGAACTATAAGGAAAAGCAGGAAACATTGTGCATAGCAAGGGCTATTGCATATCACTCAAACAGAATATCAACAGCCTTTGCTATCCTAAAGAATAATTTTTAGGAGGGCACAATGGGCTATGTTCACGCTTTGGAAATACTGCCCGAGGGGTTGATTGAAAAAATCCAGGAATATGTTGACGGGCAAGTTATATACATTCCAAAAATAGAATCGAAAAAATGTAAATGGGGAGAAAAGACAGATACGAAAGCATATTTCAAAGAAAGAAATTTTGAAATATACAATAGTTACAAAAACGGCACGACTGTTTTTGAACTGTCGGAGAAATATTTTTTAACTCCTAAAAGTATTCAACGCATTATACGGAGTATGCAAATTTTATGAGTAGATGTGCCACTTTACAAAGTGGTACATCTATTTTTTTCAACGATGAGTGTTCCCCTGTTTGAAGTGAAAAACGGTATAATGGATTTGTAAAGATAACAGAGAAACGGGGTAATATCGAATGAAAATTGTGAAAATTACTGATAGCGATAAAACAAAGTACATGGAATTGCTGCTTATTGCAGATGAACAGGTAAGTATGATAGAAAAGTATCTGTATCGCGGTGAAATGTTCGCCTTGTGTGATGATGATGTTAAAGCGATTTGCGTTGTTACGCAAGAGCGTTCCGGCGTTTATGAAATTAAGAATATTGTTACCGTTCCTGAATATCAGCGGAAAGGATATGGACAATATCTAATCTCATTTATTGCTGATTACTGCAAAAAGTCTGGCAGCGAGTTATATGTAGGAACAGGCGATAGCCCTATGATACTTCATTTCTACGAGAAATGCGGATTTCAAAAATCACACATTGTTAAAAACTTTTTTATAGACAATTACGATCACCCTATGTATGAAAATGGACAACAGTTAGTGGATATGATTTATTTGAAAAGACATCTATAAAATGGAGCTTATGCCGCCCAAAATAATTATTAAACATCCTTGACAAAAGATACCGAATCTGGTACGCTACTAAAAAAAGACAAATGCGTTGATAGGGACAACACGCCGGAATATGCGCTACAGAGAGCTGTTGGATGCTGCGAAACAGCGCGCTTGATGGAAAAGTGACTCACCCTTGAGCAGTCAGCTGAAAGCCGGGTAAACGTTACATAATAAGGCGACTAGGCGTGAACGGGTCTCCCGCCGTTACAATGGGAAGGCATTAATCAGTAAAACTGACCGATGCCGTAAAGAGGGTATATTTATACCAAACGGAGTGGTACCGCGAAATTAAAGCTTTCGTCTCTGACAGGAATGTCGGATGACGGAGGCTTTTTTAGTTTCTTAAGAAAAATCGGCCATAACAGGCCGGCTGGCATGTAGTTGTAAACCTTAGTACTATCGGGAGGGGTTCATTATGAAAATCGCATTTTCCACGCTGGGATGCCCGGACTTCGATTGGCCGGACATTTATTCCATGGCAAAGGATCTTGGCTTTGACGGTATTGAAATCAGAGGGCTCGGGAAAGACATATTTGCCGTGCAGGCTCATCCTTTCACGGAGCAGCAGCTGCCCAATACGGTCAGAAAGCTAGCCGAACTTAAACTGGAGATACCTTGCCTTTCTTCAGGCTGCTGTTTGAAATTCAAAGAAAACGACGAAAAAAACTGTGATGAGATAGCGCAGTATATCGATCTTGCAGCTAAGCTTAAAACACCTTTTATAAGGATACTTGGAGACCTGGAACCTCAGGCTGGCGGAGAAGTGGACGATGAGACCGTCATTTCCGCTCTGAAACGCCTTGTGCCGACAGCGGAGAAAAACGGCGTTACTCTGTTGGTGGAAACAAACGGTGTATATGCGGACACAGGGCGCCTCGCCAATGTGCTGAATTCTGTAGCGAGCGATTCTGTCGGTGCCTTGTGGGATGTGCACCACCCTTATCGTTTTGCCGGTGAAAAGGCGGGAAAAACCGTACAGAATCTTGGTGCATATATAAAATACGTACATGTCAAGGATTCCGTCTTTGAAAACGGAAAGATATCCTACAGGCTCATGGGCGAGGGTGATCTGCCCATAGACGATTTCATGCGCGCTTTGCGTTCGATAAACTACGACGGCTATGTATCGCTGGAATGGGTGAAACGCTGGGCCAGTGATTTGAGCGATGCCGGCGTCGTGTTCCCGCATTTTGTCAACTATATGGAGACATACATGGAGAAAGGCTCCCAGAGAGGCCGCCTTTTTTCAAACAACGCGGGAACCGGTCAGTTCATTTGGGAGAAGGATACCCTCATCGACCTGACTTTCCCGCAGGTGCTTGACCGTGTTGTAGATGAATTTCCGGATCAGTACGCTTTCCGTTACACGACTCTGGACTATACAAGGACATATTCCGAATTCCGGGACGATGTGGATACCTTTGCGCGCACGCTTATATCTCTTGGTGTGAAGCCCGGAGATCATGTATCCATCTGGGCGACAAACGTTCCCCAATGGTACATTACGTTCTGGGCTACCACGAAGATAGGAGCGGTACTTGTTACGGTCAATACCGCATACAAGATCTATGAGGCGGAATACCTGCTGAGACAGTCCGATACTCATACTCTGGTAATGATAGACGGCTATAAGGATTCGAACTATGTAGAGATAATCAAGGAACTCTGCCCCGAGCTTGAAACCTCAGAAGCCGGCAAACCGCTGCATATCAAGCGGCTGCCGTTCCTGCGCAATATTATTACAGTGGATTCCCGGCAGAAGGGCTGCCTAACCTGGGATGAGGCTATTACAATGGCCGAAAATACTCCGATCGAAGAGGTCTATCGCCGCGCACTGTCGATCAACAGGCATGACGTCTGTAATATGCAATATACCTCGGGCACAACAGGCTTCCCCAAGGGTGTAATGCTAACACACTACAACGTTGTCAACAACGGTAAAAACATAGGAGACTGCATGGACCTTTCCACCGCGGACCATATGATGATACACGTGCCCATGTTCCACTGCTTCGGAATGGTGCTGGCAATGACAGCGTCGATGACCCACGCAGTGACGATGTCTCCGATGCCGTACTTCTCTCCGAGACTGTCGCTAGAATGCATCAACAAGGAGAAGATAACGGCTTTCCACGGCGTTCCGACGATGTTCATCGCGATGCTCGAACACGAGGATTTCCCGAAGACTGATTTCTCGTACATGCGCACCGGTATAATGGCCGGCAGCCCGTGTCCTGTCAAGGTGATGCAGGACGTTGTCGACAAGATGAACATGTCGCAGATCACGATAGTATTCGGTCAGACCGAATCTTCACCC
>DATALQ010000037.1:0-95791 GCA_036260935.1 Clostridia bacterium | reverse complement strand
CGTGAGGACAGTTCGGCGCTGAACCTTCAGGGAATATGCTTATTCTATTCAGCATTATATCCAGGTTGATTGCCCGCGCCGTTTCACTCGTAAGACGGACGCACATCACCTGCGCCGGGTGGCTGATGAACATTTCCCTGTGATATCGGACGCCCGCCTGGGTATGGTCGATATTGAGCACGCCTTTCATAAGATCGAGACAGGAGGAATAGTCTTCAGTACCGGCACTGTTCGGCAGCCAGCCTATAGCAAAGGGTAAATGCTGATTCAGAGCTATGTCCAGTTCGCCAAGCAGCGCATAGTGACGCATACAGCCAGGAGTGCCCGCCATATACTGCAGAATGAGTTCCTCGGCGCTACGTATATCGCCCGAAAGCACAAGCCTTCGGATTTCAGGAAGCTTATCCTTGAGCGAGGGGTTGTTGCGATCCATAAATGTACCGTACCATAGTGAATCGTCGTTCAACTGGATTCGCTCAACACAGGTATGGCCGTACACCATCGCACCCAGTCTGCCGTTGCCGAGCGGCATCGCGTCGTGCCAGGCATCGGCCGGTTTTTTGTAATGAAGCTGAAATTCATTTTTCATAACAGGTACCTCATCCAAAAGCAATTTAGTTGCAGCCGGGAATTCTGCTGTACAGATTGCATTATTCTATATAGATATTCTTTTTTGACTCAATGACTCCGTCTGAATAGACAAAATCGCCATAGGCCGCAAAAAGGTAATTCTCCGGACAGATAGCGCCGGAGCTCGGTGGTGTATTACCAAAAGAACGACCCACGTCGTGCACCCTGATCATATCCATCAGGAACAGCAGACTGTTTCCAGTATCACCTCTGCGGGATCTGTTCTTCTCTATTACACTGACAACATATATGCCATTTTTGATTTTGATGTAGGTAGTAGGTTCGTCGTACGGATAGCGTTCCATTTCCTCCCGCAATTCCGGATCCGTCGGCTCAAGCCACTTGCGGTCCGGCGGAAAGTCAACGCGGATATAGTTTGGATTGTAGTATACATGTATAATGGACATATTCGGGCCATAGTTCCATTGAGCCCTCTTGCCGACGAGATCCGTCGTGTAGCCATGTCGTTTGACAGGCAGCGGAAATCCCGGAATATCAATCGCGCCAAAGTCGAAATCGCTCTCAACCAGATAGGGATATTTCTCATGAAATCCGGTATAAGTTCTCACAAAAGTAACAAGGCGCTGCTCCATGTCGAGAATCAAAGTTAAGTTGGTGCGCGGTTTAAAGTCTGACAGCTCGAAATTGACAAAATAGGTCAATTCATCAATCTTGGCGCACTCGTAGTTTTCGCGTACTATTTGTCCATCGGAGAATTTTGACCACTCCAGTGTATTGCCTGTCAGGAAATTGACATAGAAATCGTCTTCCTTGTCCATAACCAGCCTGAAGCTTTTACCGGCCAGTTCAAAGTTGAAGGGCGGACGGTAACGGGACAGGCCGTAGAACTCGGGTTTTTTCTTCAATATGCCGTAATAGCCGTCCTCCCGTTTTTCAGGTTTAGCCGGCAATTCAGCCTCGCCGGATGCCCCGGTTTTATCCGCGGCCTCGGGTTTGCTGTCGGAAACGGCAGTGAAACGCCTGCGTTCGTGGAACCCGTTCTCGATCTCATCCACCATCGCAACCGCGTAATCCTCATAGCTGATGTAACTTTCGTTCGACGCATTTGTAATGATAAAATCGCTCCCGATCGTGTACTTTCCCGTCCGTCTTCCCTTAGGATCAAATGATACTGCGGGAGAAAAGAACGTCCAGTTTATGTCACTCTCACAGAGCTTTGCATATGCTTTGGCCATGTCCGCAGGGACCGCCCTCCACTTCTCAGGTATCTGCTCAAGGAACGGGTGCTTCTTCTGTGGATCGGTGTAGAGGCTCGCTGCTCCGCCAACCACCAGAAGACGGATGTTTGGAAGATTCCTGAGCACTCCGGTGAGGTGATCCATTGCTTTTTGGTAGGGGTGGTCCTCATCTCCGTTTACCATCAGGCTAACGGCGCAAACCACAGCATTCAGATCCCTGAGATCGTCCTCTTTCAAAGCGAACAGATCGCGTTCCAATATCCTGGCATAGCCCTTGTCCGCCGCCTTCTTCCTGTCACGCACTATAGCGGTAACCTCGTGTCCGCGCAGCGCTGCTTCCTTTAATATGAGGCTTCCGGCCTTCCCGTTGGCTCCAATGACTCCGATTTTCATATTGTTCTGCCTCCTTTATCTATTATACACATATTTTTCCGGTTATCCGCCTTTAGTTCGACGTCTTGAACTGCGGCAACCACTGCGCCTCAGCGGCAAACATCCTGTCAACCATTTCTTTCACTTCCTGCATGGAGCATACTGCTGAAGTCAGCGGATCATACAGGCAGGCATAATAAATCTTTCGCGGATCACCTTCAAGCGCCCCTTCAACAGCCAATTCGTCACAGGATGCATTCTGCTGGTTCAAGGTGGCCAGCTCCAGCGGAAGCTTACCGACATGGGTCGGTTTCAAACCGTTTTTCGAAGCATGAATGGGCACTTCCACACAATATCCTTCCGATATATTGTCTATCAGGCCGTAATTACGCACATTACCATTGAACTCGAACATCGTGTTGTCGCCGAATACTGCGTTAAAGATACAAGCGGCATACTCGTGGCCTCTCGCAAGGTCTATGGGACCCTCTATCCACTTCTTGAATTCTGTGGTTCTGAAGTCTTCTCCCGGCTTGGCCTTTTTTTCCATGTCCTTGAAGAAGGAAAGAATATCGCGGTCTATATTAAACTTTTTAAGCAGATCCGGGCGTTTACGGAACCAAGCGTTATATTCGGAGTTGTGGAAGGTGGACTCGGTTACGTAATATCCCAAATGTAAAAACATTTCATTACGAACCGTTTCATCTTTTGTGAGCTCAGGATGGTTGATGATAGCATCGCGTATCAAAGGATACGCATCCTTGCCATTCCATTTGAATTCAAGGAAGTGGGCCTGGTGGTTTATACCTGCGCAGGTGTACGTGATCTCATTAAGCGGCGCGCCGATCCATTTGGCCAGCATCATCGAAGTTTCCTGCACGCTATGGCAAAGGCCGATCGTCGTAACCTTCGAAGAATCCTGCATCGCACGGCAGAGCATCGCCATAGGATTTGTATAGTTTAGGAACACAGTGTTCGGACAGTATTTTTCTATATCCTTCAGAATTTCCATCATCGGAGGCAGTGTCCGCAGGAAACGGAAAATACCCGACGGGCCACGTGTATCTCCAATGAAATACGAAACCCCGTACTCCTTGGGAATCGATATGTCACATGCGGCGGCGTCCCATCCGCCCACCTGAATCGTCGTGAGTACGCCGTCCGCTCCCTCGAGCGCCTCGGCGCGGTTCATCGTAGACGTTACTTTTGCCTGATATTTCCCCGAACCTATGATTTTTTCAACAGCCAGCCTTGATCGGTTCAGATTTTCTTCGTTAATATCCATCAAAGCAATTTCACAATCGGTAAAAGCGGGATAGGTAAGAATATCCCGGACCAGGTTCCGTGTGAAAATGAAACTGCCGGAACCGATAAACGCAATTTTTTTCCTCATGAGTTTTACCTCCACATACATTAGTGCAGCGCCTTTTTGCGCTATTTTGAGAAAAGGGCTCCCGGCATATACCAGAAGCCCTTCTCGTCAGTTTATATTACTTTTGGTTGTAACGGTCGTACGCACTCTGGTACATTGCCATTGCCTTTTCAATTCCGAGATCCTTGCACTGTTTAACCAGCTGCGGAACCTCAGACAACGGGCGGGTACCAATGATGAATTTTACAAAGTTCTCTGAAATTGCAGTATCAACGTCATTCATAATTTTTGCATATTCGGAGGACTCGCTTGAACTGAGCGTCAACGCAGGCAGCAGAAGCCCCTGGTCGGCTTTATACCACAAATCATGTGCACGTACAGCTTCCGGGCTGTTAAGCTCTATTGAAGCCCACGAATCATAGCTCATAACCTTCGGGAAATCACCGAATGTCGGCAGAGCATACTTGAACTGTACGTCGTTTATAGCGTACTGAGGATCCTTGGTAAGCTTTTCGGTCCATGCTTTCTTACCGTCAGCTCCAACTGTATAGGTATCGTCCTTCACGCCCCAGTTAATAAGATCGCTGCCTTCTTCACTGTACATGTAGTCAATCAGCTTGAGGCAGGCGTCGACTGTGCCGTCCTTTTCAGCCTGTGTAGTGATAACGGTACCCTGGTTTCCGGCTGCATGGCGTACAAGAGCGCTGTTAGCACTATATGCTTTGCCTGCCGGGCCAACCATTGGTGTCAGGCCTTCAAAATCGGCATCCGGTGCTGTTTTCCTTGCAGCGGCATTCCAGGTGTTGAACCCTGACGGCCATACATGTGTAATACCAACTTGGTTATTGGCAACCTTCGATTCCAATGCGGTACCATCCTGGGTTGAGAACTCAGGATCAAGCAGTTTTTCTTTATACCATTTGTTGAGTGTGGTAACAAGTTCCTGGAAGTTCTTACCGTCGTTGACGTTGATCCAGTAGTTAACCTTGCCCGGATTTCCGGGATCCTGCTGAACTTCCTTATACAGCAAGCCATACGATGCGGTTATATCCATTATGGCAAACATGTAGTTCGCACCTGCGAGATAATAATCGCCGAAGGGGATTTCATCCTTCTTTCCGTTACCGTTGGGATCCTTGTCACGGAATGCGACAAGTACGTTGTACAATTCGTCCATAGTGGTCGGCGTCTGCAGGTTGAGCTTCTTCAGCCAGTCCGCACGGATTCCGAGGCCCCAGTAAGCAGAACGGGCCATGTTTTCATCAACGTGGTTGAATATTGCAGAGGTTCCGTCATCCAAAGTAACTGCCTTACGGATTTCAGGGTTCTTGTCAAGGATTGCAAACCAGTTAGGCATTTTATCCTTGTATTTTTCGCTGACATTTACAGCTATGCCATCTTCAATTGCTGAGGCCAAACCTCCGTCATACTTGCTGAAATCATAGTAGAACAAGTCGGTCAGCGTACCGCTGTTAAGCATGATGGCAGCGGCCTGGTTATAATCGTCTGTAGTCTTCGGGCCCTGAAAATCAATCTTTACATTCATTCTCTTTTCAAGTTCCTGAACCCACAATGCGTCGGAAAAATTCGTGAGACATTTTTGCGAAATTCCCGGCCTGTAATACGTGATTTTTGTCGGTTCACCTGTGGCTTGCACGGTGGACTGAGCAGGGGCAGCGCTCGTTGCCTGTGCTGTGTTCGAGGTAACGTTCGATTGGGGTGTGCCGCATCCGACTAACGAGACCAAAACTACGATCGCGAGTAACAAGGATAATAGACGGCTGTTTTTCATAATTTTACCTCCTCCTAATATAACGACTGTTTTTTTCGCTCGATACCCGGAAGCTTTTAAGTTTCAAGGCTTCAAGCTTTATTTTTAAGCAGGAAACAATTCCGCTGCCGCCGGATTGCATTCGATTTTGCAGACAAATGCAACTTTAGCGGCAAAGGAATCTATTCCCGAAGCTTAAACAATAGTAAGTTAAGTAACAAATTTTGGATAACTGGTTTACATAATCTGCCCGGCATTTGAAAACATCCTACAGCAGCGCAGACTTATCTCGTACTGTTCGCCTTTTACCCCTTCAATGCCCCGATCATCATGCCTTTCGTAAAATACTTCTGTATGAACGGGTAGATCAACATTATAGGTACGATTGAGATAATTACGGTCGAGTACTTCATCAGCCTTCTGAACGCCTCGCCCTGTGAATCGGTAACTCCGGAGTTAGCCATCTGTCCGCTTGAGTTATTCTGTATAAGAATCATACGAAGAACCATCTGCAAGGGATATTTTGAAGTAGTTTTGATATAAATCAATGCATTGGACCAACTGTTCCAATAACCAATCGCATAGAACAGGCCAATGGCTGCGAGCGTCGGTACGGTAGCCGGCATTACGACCTTCATCAAAACCGACAGCTCCCCTGCGCCGTCCAACCTGGCCGCTTCCTCAAGATCAGCCGGAACTGCCATAATAGCGGTGCGCATTATAATCAATAGAAACGTATTAATCAGGTTTGGAAGAATCAGAGACCAGAGGCTGTCATACAGGCCAAGTGATTTCACAATAATAAAGCTCGGTATCATACCGCCGCTGAAGTACATTGTTATGATAACCATAACAATCAGAAACCTGCTCCACAACATGCCCGGTTTTGAAATAACATAGGCAAAGATCATGGTCATGACCAGATTGCATAATGTGCCGACAATTACAAGGAAGGCCGTTACGCCATAACCGGTCATAATATCGTTGGTCTTAAACGCCAGCAGGTATCCATTCAGCGTAAATCCCAGCGGGTGCAGCAGAAGCCCGCGATGGGCAACCAGCCTTACCGGATCGCTGAAAGAAGCGAACAGGACAAAAATAAACGGATATATTGTTACAATGCTGACAATGATCAGAAATATAACATTGCAGAAATCAAACACTTTACTGCTGACGCTCTTCTTGCCATAATTCCACATATTCAAAACCTCCTCCGGTCACCAAAGTGAAATGTCGCTTACACGTTTACTGATGCTGTTAGTGATGGCCAGCAACGCAAAGTTAACTACAGAATTGAACAGACCAACCGCTGTACTGTAACTGAAATTTCCCTGCAGCAAGCCGTAGCGGTAGACAAAACTCGAAATCACGTCGGCTGTTTCATAGACGGATGGATTATACAACAGAATTATTTTCTCGAAACCGACGCTCATCATGCTGCCGATACGAAGGATCAACATGATCACAATCGTGGGCATGATACATGGCAATGTTACGTGGATCATGCGCTTGAACCGGTTGCAGCCGTCTATTACCGCAGCGTCATACAGCTGCACATCGACCGAAGAAAGCGCGGCCAGATAGATTATCGCCCCGTAGCCCAGGCCTTGCCAGATACCCGAGCCTACAAAAATCGATCTGAAGTATTGCGGGAATATCATAAAAGCAGTTTTGGGCAGTCCAAACACAGTAATAATCTGGTTAAGCAAGCCGTTCAGAGACAAAAAGTCAAGTAATATTCCGCATATAACAACCTGAGATATAAAAAACGGTAAATAGGATATCGTCTGAACAGTCCGCTTAAACGCATTGCTTGTTATCTCGTTAAGCAAAAGAGCAAAGATGATAGGGGCCGGAAACCCAAAAATCAAATCATAAAAGTTAATCAACAGCGTATTTCGAATAACTCTCCATGCATACGCGCCTGTAAAGAAATCAATGAAATATTTGAACCCTACCCACTTACTGCCAAAAAGGCCTCTCGTGGGCTTGTAATTTTCAAATGCCATCAAAATGCCGCCAATGGGCAGATAGCAAAAGATAATGTAATATGCCACTCCCAACAACGCCAAAATGTAAATGGGTTTATACTTCTTCCAATCCTTAATGACCCTGGTACGAAATGAAGCCTTGCCGCTTGCACTTACCACGCTCTTTCCATCCAACTACCCCCAACCCCCTTCTTGATCCTGTTATGTCACAGCCAAATTATTTTACTTCAACGCTGCTGGTGGATTCCCTGTCCACCAGGTTGAGCGGTACATAGATGTTAACATTCAATTCGCAGCTGCTATGGTCGATCATGTCAAACATCAGCATACAGGCCGCTCTTGACATTGCATGATAATCGACAGCCACCGTCGTTAGGGATGGCTTGACAAATGAAGACTGGTCTATATTATCAAAACCTACGATGCTGATGTTCTCAGGTATGGAAATTCCGGAATCCAGAGCTTCCATGATGGCGCCAATTGCCATGGCGTCATTCGCAGCAAAAAGAGCCGTGGGAAGCTTCCCTTTTTTGAGCAGTTTCTGCATTGCTGCCCGCCCGCTCTCCACAGACCAGTCGCCTTGCATGATCCAATCCGCATTCAATAAGAGCGTATTGTTTTCAAGCGACTCCCGGTAACCGCTGAAACGGCTCGACTGAATCTGATCGTCCGCCGGCCCGCAGATGAATCCGATGTCTTTATGCCCCAATTCAAACAAGTATTCCATTACCATTTTTGCGCCGCCTTTGTTATCGAGGCAGACAGAAGGATACAACGGGTGGTTCTGATTCACCAATACTACGGGGATACCTTTCAAATGCAGTTTTTTATACGTTTCAAGAGGTAAATAACTGGTGAAAAACACACCGCATGGATTGCAGGTATGAATAAGGTCTTCTGCCGTATCGTTTTTACTGAACGATTTGTATAGCAGGTCATACCCCCTCTCGAAGCATTCATATTCCATTGTATCGATTAGCTTCGCATTGAACGGCTCACTGATCCGGTCCGTATTGTGCCGGCCCTTCGGCAGAATAAACAAAATGCTCTTCTTTTTGGAGTCGTTTTTCTCCGACGGCATGATCACACTTGCGCCCAATCCCGGCATTTTGGCGATCTTCCCGTCATCTACCATCACTGCCAGGGCCCGGCGCACAGTATCGCGCTCTACTCCATAGATGGAACATAATTTGCTTTCTGAAGGAAGCATTCTTCCCAACGCATACTCGCCCTGCTGAATCCGCAGGTTGATATCTTCATATATCTGCTTGTAAATTGGTGTCTTGCTTTTCCGATCGATCTGAGCCATAATAGTTACCATCACACACATTATGTTTATTTAGTATTCTAAGTTAGATTACTAATTCATAGTACACCCTATACCACATGTATGTCAATAATGATTTCAAATAAAAAAAGGCGACGGTGGTATGAAGAAATTCAGATTGAAAGCCTCAGATAACCTGAGAAATAATAAATCCCGGCAAGCAGCTTTACATCTGCTTGGCGGGATTTAAATTCGGTAAAGGGAGTCAAGATTAATAGGAATTTGAGTCCTCATTTTTCCGACAAATTTTTAGTTACCTTCTCCAACAGTTCAACAAGCTTGTCCTTGTCGTCCTCGGAAAAACCCTTGAAGCTGGCTTCCTCCAGCTCCAGGATAATTTCAATCGAATCGAGTGCCTTCTCACGGCCAAGTTCTGTTAGTGAAATGCCATATGCATGCTTGCCGCACGAAACACGTATGGATTTTTTAAGTATCAGGCCTTTATTCACCATATTGCGCAGCAATACCGTCATTGTCGCAGGTTCAACCATACATCGTTCTGCTATCTCATTCTGGGGGCAGTTCTCATTTTTTAATAGGTATTCGAGTACTTTGGGCTGTCCGTACGACAAATCAAGCTTCTGGAAATCCTGCCGGCTCCTCCTGCTGTGCATCCCGGATGCTTCTATCAATGCGGTGTGTAACCTCGTACGCATAATTACTTCATATGATATAGTTAATAACTAAATCATACACTCCTTCAAATTTATTTAGGTTTTGTATATGTGATCAACTTAACATAATTAATTCAAGTAATTAGAGATTTTACAAGTTCAGTTCCAGTTAATTATATCCTACGCACTGTCATTGTCAAGGCTTACCCGGGTTCCGGGCCTATGAAGCAATTTCTGATTACCCGCCCCCGGCTTTGATTATTTAAAATATTCCTTTAGAAGGAACATCATCAGGTCACTTGGTCCCTTGCTGCTGAGATATGCCCTGTCGCCGAAGCACATCCTGCCTGGATCTTCTTCCGTAAACGGCTTCCACAAGGGCATGTCCGAACCGTCGGCGTCCTTGCCGTTCGGATTGCCGGAACGAATAAAATTAGCCCAGTAATTGCACATCTGGCGCGCGAGATCATAATGTTTTCCAGTGAACGGGCGCCAGCATTTCGCCAGCGTTTCCCAGAAAAACCAGAGATCCGAGGAGTGGAAGGTGCCGGGATTATCCCATCCGGGGATTTCAGGGTCGAATAGCCAGTAATAAATTGGAGTTTTCTCGCCTGTTAAGGCTTTTGATCTGGCGAACAGCCTTATTGTGAACTCCAAATGGCTGACAGTGGCTTTATAAAGCATTTCGGAGATGCTTCCCGTGGAGGATGCACATATTTTCAGAAACTCTTCCGCATCACCGCCATAGGTTTCATTTGCAAAAGCCTTGAATTCTTCCACAGTTTTTACCTGAGGCTGCATTGGAAACTCTGTAGATGTATGTCCGAACATAATTGGAATCTGTTGGGTTTTATTTTCGATATACAAGTCGTTGGAATTACCTGTACAGAACCTGCCGTCGACCACTGTGCCCCAAAAATGTCCGTATTCTATAGCTTTATCCCGGATGAAGGCAGCATCGAGCTTGCGGGCTTCCGTCAATGAGGATACCCCAAGATACCTGAAGAACTTCTCACCCTCCTGTTCAGCCTGGGCCAGCGTTAAATCGGCTCCGAAAAACCCACCCGGATAAGGCATTTTCATTACACCGCTGTCAACAATTGCCCTCTTCATCAACCCGGCGTTCTGGGGAGAAGCGACCTGCGCCATGACACTGCCGCCGCCGGCCGACTGACCGCCTATTGTAATATTTTCAGGATCACCGCCAAACGCGGCGATGTTTCTCTTTACCCAACGGGTTCCAAACTGCTGGTCAAGGTGACCGAAGTTCGCAGGAGCTTCAGGATTCTCCGCGGTGATTTCCGGATGGCAAAGGAAGCCGAATACATTCAGCCTGTAATTGACGGTTACTACAACAATGCCGCGCCTTGCCAGACGCTCGCCGTCAAATTCCATTTCTGCCGGATTTCCCTCCTGAAGGCCGCCTCCGAAGTACCAAACAAACACGGGCAGTTTTTCATCCGCGCTTTTTGCAGGCGTCCATACGTTCAGCCACAGTGAATCTTCATCCATATCTATATCCGGATCCACGTTCCATTCTCTTGAATAAAGGTTGTCCGGGTTCTCACCGGGTTTATGCTGCATGGAAACAGGACCGAATTTGTACGCGTAAAAAATGCCATCCCAGTTTTCGGCAGGCTGGGGGGCTCTCCAGCGGTTTTTACCTACCGCAGGAGCCGCAAAAGGGATACCTTTAAAGGATGTAATACGGGGATCGGCAGCCGGCAAGCCTTCTATCTGACCGTTTTCGACCATTACTCTTCTTAACATGATTACTCTCCTTTTAAAATTATTTTAAACCCTGTATGGGCTTGGCATATGTTCAATCTCGGTGTCTTCGTCCGTAAAGGAGCCGTAAGCAATGAACATGCCGCTTTCCGGCTGCTGGTTCACGTCCAGACAGAATGTGCGCCCTATGTCGAAGCCTTCCTTCATATTGCTCAGGGTCAGCAGGTTATTGCCGCCGATGGAATTATCCCTCTTGTTCATGTTGTCTTCGATAAAGCTGCAAAGATACATGCCGCCCTTAATCTTAACGCACTTGATGGGTTCTTCATAAATCCATATTTTCTCTTTCTCCAGATCCGCCTTTATTTTCGTTTTCTGTTCAGGCGTGAGAGTATCGGAGAGCTCCGGCCTGGTAATAGCCCGGGCACGGCAATATGTCTCGCTGACGTAGATATGGGTATTCACAAAACCGGATGAATAGGTCCAGTTCACTTTTTTGCCTACAAGCTCGGCGGTGTAACCATGGCGCTTCACCGGCAGGGGTAAGCCCGGCTGCCTGATTGTGCCGAAAACAATTTCTGTCTGTACCATTCTCGGGCGAAGCGGAATTCCGCCCTGTTTTGCAGTGTGCAAGGTAACAAGGCTGTTTTCCAGATCAAGAATCATTGTCCGGCAAGTACGCAAAGGCTGACCGTATACTTCCATATTAACAAAATAGGTAGTATCGTCCGACTTCAGGCAGTGGTACTTTTCCCAGTGAAATGGCTCGCCGCTTTCAGCCCACATCAGTATCTCGCCGCTGAGGAAGCTCACAACGTACTCATAACCGTTGTCCATCACTAAATCAAAGGTCTTTCCGGCCAGTTCGTACTCAAACTTTGTAACGTATTTGTCCGTACTCTCAAAAATCGGTTCTTTCACTTTCAACTCCTCCATTTCAACAGTGAAGTCCTGCTTGTCATAGGCGTATCGACTGAGGTCCCGTATTAATAGCTTCATAAGGTTTCTTATTCAATACCTGCTTTTTATTATAGATTAGTATACTAATCTAGTCAAACACAATATGAAATTAATTTATCTTGACATTATAGCTGAGTAATATATATAGTTTTAATTAATTAGTATACTAATTCTATTGCTAAATCACACTGCTTCGCTGCAAAAACGGAGGAGTGAACCCATCCTATGGCTGTATAAAATAAGGAGGATATTTGATGCTAAAAAAACTCATACCCTATATAAAGCCATACCGCCTGCCTGCCGTTATTTGTCCGCTGCTTGTTCTGGGTGAAGTCATCATCGATATTCTGATGCCTTCAATGATGTCTTCCGTAGTGGATATCGGTATAAGGAATAATAATATGGATTACATATACAGGACCGGTACGCTGATGATTGTGCTTGCCTTGATAGCTCTTGGCTGCGGCGCGTTCGGCAACCGCCTTGCGGCAATTTCTTCGCAGGGGTTCGGTTATCAGGTAAGGCAGGCTCTGTTTGAGAAAATACAGGATTTTTCTTTTGCAAACCTTGACCGGTTCAGCGTGCCATCCCTGGTAACGCGCCTTACAAACGATGTCAACAATCTGCAGCAGTCCGTCATGATGGGGCTCAGAATGCTGATCAGGGCTCCGTTTATGATGATACTGGCGCTGGTCATGGTGCTGACAATTAATAGCCGCCTGTCTGCGGTTTTTCTGATAGCAATACCCTTGCTCGCTTTTTCACTCTACTTTATACTATCCAGCGCCCACCCAAGGTTTCGTGCATTACAGAAAAAAATAGACGAGCTGAACACGTCCGTACAGGAAAACCTTACAGGCATAAGGGTAATAAAGTCCTTTGTCCGGGCCGGCCATGAAAAATCACGTTTCAAACTGGCTAACGATTCTCTGATGAAAGCCGCAATCCACGCAGTGAGCCTTGTTATCCTCAACGGGCCGATAATGCAGCTGATCATGTATGCCTGCATAATATCCATCCTTTGGTTCGGGGGCAATATGGTTATCGGCGGGTCCCTGCTCACAGGCCAGTTGATCAGCTTTATCACCTATGTTACACAAATCCTAATATCATTAAATATGCTGTCGATGCTTTTTTTGATGTTCACCCGTGCAAAAGCCTCCGGTGAAAGAATACTGGAAGTCCTTGATACAGAAATCGACATAGTCGGTAAGGAAAATGGGATCCGCGAAGTTGCCGACGGCTCGATAGAATTCCGCAATGTTAGCTTTAAATACCCGGGAAATACTGCCTCTTACAGCCTGGACAAAATCAATCTGAGCATCGGAGCCGGAGAAATCATAGGCATCATCGGAGCCACCGGCTCCGGTAAAAGCACCCTGGTACAATTGCTGCCGCGCCTGTATGACGCCACTGAAGGCTCGGTCCTGCTGGGGGGCGCGGATGTGAAGGATTATGATCTGGGAGCCTTAAGAAGTGCAGTCAGTATGGTCCTTCAAAAAAACACCCTCTTCACAGGTACGATCCGGGAGAATCTTTTATGGGGTAACGAAAATGCTACGGATGAAGAGATCCAGGATGCCTGTGAAATGGCACAGGCCTGGGGATTTATATCCCAGATGCCGTCCGCACTCGACACCCTGCTCGGGCAGGGGGGCGCCACACTTTCAGGGGGGCAAAAACAGCGTCTGTGTATAGCGCGCGCACTTTTAAAGCATCCGAAGGTACTTATCCTCGATGACTCTACAAGCGCAGTCGATATGGCTACCGACGCAAGAATCCGCCATGCGTTTAAAACCCGCCTGAACGGCATTACAGTAATCATAGTCGCCCAACGTATCGCTTCCGTCGAGCACGCCGACAGGATCCTTGTAATGGATAACGGCCATATGGAAGGGATCGGCACACCCGGACAAATGCTTGAAAGCAACAGTATTTATAAAGATATTTACATGACACAGCTGGAAGGGAGTCTGACGGCATGAGCAACTCATCAGCATCGCTGCCGCCCAGGAGGCAAATGCGGGGTCCCGGTTTCAGATCATTCGAGAAACCGAAAAGTGCACGCAAGTCCTTTATGAGGCTATTGCGCTATCTCGGGAGCAACCCGTTGAATCTGTTCATTGCCGTTTTTCTGGTAATTCTCAGCTCACTGGCGGGAGTCATCGCCACATGGTATCTGAAACCGCTGATCAACGGAATAAAGGCAGGGGCCGAATTGTCCAGTCTGGCAGGTTCCCTGTTTCAAATGGCGGCCATTTATCTCACATCCGTCGTATTGGCATACGTAAGCAACCTGATGATCGTAAGGATCGCGCAGGGTACTTCGAACCGCATAAGAAATGAGCTTTTTGAGCACATGATGGATCTGCCCGTTAACTACTTCGACAGCAAAAGTCATGGCGAGATAATGAGCCGTTTTACAAATGACGTCGACAATATCAATATTGCGCTGGAGCAAGGCCTGTCTCAACTAATAACCTCCGCGATAACAGTGGTGGGCGTATTTGTAATGATGCTTGTTCTAAGCCCGTTTCTGACCTTATTCGTGGTATTCTTTCTTGCCATTATGCTCTGGGTGACAAAGGCAGTGGGCAAAAAGAGCTCTAATTATTTCCGTGCGCAGCAGAAGTCGCTCGGTGAGCTTGACGGTATAATTGAAGAATTGATCGAAGGGCAGAAAGTCGTCAAGGTTTTCCAGCATGAACAGCAGGCAAAAGACTCCTTCAAAAACAAGAATGAGGCCCTTCGTGAAGCCGCTACCGATGCACAGACTTTTGCCGGTATACTGATGCCTGTCATGGGAAACCTGTCCTATGCGCATTATTCCGTGACTGTTATGGCAGGAGCCATATTGGCTCTTCAGGGCCGCATCGATATAGGAACTATAGCGGCCTTCCTGCAGTACACAAGATCTTTTTCAATGCCCATTACAATGATCGCCAACCAGTTGAATACCCTGCTTGGAGCACTTGCCGGCGCAGAGAGGATCTTTGAAGTGCTTGACAGCTCCGCAGAAACGGATAACGGGACTGTTCGTCTAATAAATGTAAAGGATCCGGAGTATAAGGATTCCGACATCTCGAAGGATTCCGGAACAATGCCCCGATGGGCCTGGGAGGCGGAAAACGATGACGGCGGAAGGTCGTTGATTCCACTGAAGGGTGATATACGCTTCTATGATGTAACCTTCAATTACGTACCTGAAAAGGATGTGCTGAAATCCGTATCGTTTTTTGCCAAACCCGGTCAAAAGCTCGCTTTCGTCGGTTCAACAGGCGCCGGCAAGACTACGATCACAAACCTGATCAATCGATTTTACAATATCAGTTCGGGCCGTATCACTTTTGACGGAATCGATGTCACCAGAATCAGAAAATCGGACTTGCGGCGTTCGCTCGGAATGGTCTTGCAGGACGTCCATCTTTTCCATGGAACCATTCGGGAAAATATCCGCTACGGAAACCTTGAAGCAACGGATGAGGACGTAATAAGGGCGGCAAAGCTGGCAAATGCGCACAGCTTTATCATGAAGCTGCCGAATGGATATGATACGGTATTGTCACACGACGGAACAAGCCTCTCGCAAGGACAGCGTCAGCTTCTTTCCATTGCCCGTGCCGCAGTGGCGGACCCGCCTGTCCTGATCCTTGACGAAGCCACAAGCTCTATAGACACACATACCGAAAAGCTTATCGAAGCCGGTATGGACAAGCTAATGCATGGGCGGACCACGCTTGTAATCGCGCACCGCCTGTCTACGGTACGCAATGCAGACGCGATAATGGTGCTCGAAAACGGAGAAATAGTTGAAAGAGGAAGCCACAAAGACTTGATCAGTCTCTGCGGACGTTATTATGAGCTGTATACAGGAGCATCGGAGCTGGCCTGATTCAAGCGGATGGATCAATGCTCCATTATTGAAGGCGCAGTTATGTATGCCGCCTGTTTTAACCAAAAAGCATGGCGTTTATAGAAGGAAGGAGATTGGCAATGGGCAATGAATACGCCAAAACCGAACAAGTGAAGGAAGCGGAACAACAAATTAAACAGGTTTACAATGTTTTTGATGAGGACTGCGAAAAGAAGGAAGCTACCGCTGCCTTAGCTGCGCGGGCGCTGGAAAATACAGCCGGCGATGGGTATGCCCATATTTGGAGCGAGAATGCTCTGAGGGAATTCAAGTCTTCGGTGGAACTCCTTTCCGGCGGAACAAACACGGTCCTGGTCGACGACCGTGGTATTCCTTCCGTAATGGTTCGCGTCCCTCTACTCACAAACCGTGATCTTTTGCGGAAGGGCTCCGATACCGTACATCCTGCTTTCATGCTGAGGGGAGAGCCCCAAAAAGCCCTTTATATTTCCAAATTTCAGAACATCCTCATCGACGGGCGCGGGTATTCCCTGCCGCTAAAGGACCCGGCATACGGAGTGCCGTTTGAACAGGCGCTCGAAGCGTGCAGAGCCAAAGGAGACGGCTGGCACCTCTCCTCCTTTGCTCTCAGGGCGGCGCTAGTCCTCTGGATGCGGCAGAATGGCTTCCTGCCGCACGGAAACAGTGACGACGGCTGTGATTTCCTTCATCGCGAGGAAAGAGGAATGCCAACGCTGGACGGCCGTGTAGCAACCGGTTCAGGTCCTGTTACCTGGGCCCACAACCATAGCCGGGATGGTATCTTTGATTTAACAGGAAACCTGAACGAGTGGTTTGCCGGTCTCAGGCTTATGAATGGAGAAATACAGATCATACCCGGCTGCGACTGTGCGCTTCCCGAATGCGACATGTCACAGGACTCCCATGACTGGCGGGCTGTCCTTCCGGATGGAACCCTTGCTGATCCCGGATCACAGGATACGCTTAAATTTGACTACAGGGACGGGGCAATCCGCCTTACTACCCGCATCGGCGAATGTACCGGCGAGCCCCATGACTGCAGTTTCAAGGACGTCAGGGCTGAAGAGGGACTTTGCTTACCGGAGCTTATATACTCGCTGATATTATGTCCGGAGGACTCCGATGGATTATACGACGGCTGGCGCTGGATCAAAACAGAAGGAGAATGCCTTCCGCTATGCGGCGGCGCCCATCGCGTGCAGAATCATGCAGGAGTATATTTTTTAGGGATGACATATCCCCGCACCAAGAATTACGAACTGGCGGGCTTCCGTTCTGCGTGTATTCTTAAGGATTGACACGTAAACCGCCCTATTTATGGGGGATGCCTTTTCAAGACAGAGCGGCCGCATTTTAGGAGGTATTATGACAGGAAAAGAATTACCGCACGTTTCCCCTGAATCGCTGGGGATCTCCAGCCGCAGTATTTTAAAATTTGTACGGGATTTGGAGGAAAGCGGCACGGAGATGCATGGCTTTATGATCCTCCGCCACGGCAGGATCGCAGCGAAGGGTTGGTGGAACCCATTTGCGCCGGGCCTCATCCATGGCTCGCAGTCCCTTACGAAAACAGTAACGGGAGCCGCTTACGGCATCGCCGAAAAGGAAGGTATCCTGAACCTGGAGGTACGGCTTATAGATATTTTCCCGGAGTATGCGGGAGAAACGTCCGGTCCGTATTGGGACCAATTGAAAATGCGACATATCCTGACCATGTCCGCGGGAATGGTTTCCCAACCCGATGTAACGGATCCCGATTGGAAGAGGAATTTTTTCCATATGGAGATTGTCCATAAACCGGGAACTTCTTTCTTTTACAACAGTATAGCATGCTCCATGGTGGGAGCCTGCATCACAAGAAAAACAGGCTTGGGACTCAGGGAATACCTTACTCCCCGCCTTTTTCACAAGATAGGGATCGACGGCAGTGTTATCCGGTGGTACCGGCACGGCGACGGCTCCGAAAACGGGAGCGGCGGGATCGTTACCACTACGGAGGATAACGCCAGGTTGATGCAGCTATTCCTGCAGGGCGGCACCTGGGAAGGTGAACAGATCATTTCGGAGAACTGGGCAAGGACTGCCGTAAAACTGCAAAACGACCAGTTCCGCCTCACATTCCCCGATGTCCCGCAGGATCAGGGCTACGGGGGTATGATGTGGATCAGGGGCGGCAATTTTTACGCGGACGGAGCCATGGGTCAGCTAGCCGTAGGATTTCCGGAACAGGATATGGTGATTTCCCTGAATCAAACAATTTCCAGCCCGGATGCCGACCGTAAAATGAAAGCCGTATTGTTCGGCTTCGGTTCCAAAGTATACGGCGCTGCGCTTCCCGACGACGCCGAAGGGCTGGCTGAACTGGAGAGAAAATGTGCATGCCTTGCCCTCCCCGCTCCGGCCTGCTCCCCGGATTCTCCTGCAATACCGTTTGTCAACGGCCGCCGCTGCAGAATAAAGGATGGGCATGCCGCCTTTTTCGCAGAAGACATTGCTATATTCAACAGGGGGTACCATGATGAGGTTTACGCATTCTCCTTCCTGTTTTCACAAAGATTGCTGAAATTGACGGTGGAGAGTGAAAGCGGAATGCACACCGTTCTAGCCGGTTTGGACGGAAGAAGATTTACCAACCACGCGGAAGGAAATATCCCTGTTACGGAAGCCTTGCTTTCCGCCTACTGGAAGGATGCCGATACGCTCAGTCTCGAAATACGGTGGCTGGAAAGCTGCCGTAGTCGAAGCCTGTCCTTCCGGTTCGAATCCGACGGCGTACATATCGTTTCCGAACTGAAACCGGTAGGCGGATTCGATATCCCGCCAATGGAGGCGTTTGCCGTCTGGGAGGATAAAGAAAACATCGTAAAATAAACTATTTACCAATGAAGGCGTTTGGCATCTTGGAGGATAAAGAAAACGTCGTAAAATATACTATTTATCGGAGTGCTAATTGAAAGGAGTTATTTTGAATGGCTCAATTGAGGATGAATGTAAAAGTATGGTTTAACATAGCTATGCCAATGCGGGATGGAGCGATTCTGTATGCCAACATATACCGGCCGGACAACAATGAAAAATATCCGGCCATTCTGAACCGTACTCCCTACCTGAAAGACGGAGACGGCCCTCTCTGCGGCTATATTCATGCACTGGAGCTCGCCGGCCAGGGCTATAACGTGGTAATTCAGGATGTAAGAGGAGCCGGATATTCCGAAGGCGTGATCGATCCTGCGGGCAACCAGGTAGAGGATGGCTATGATTCGGTCGAATGGATCGCCGTACAGGATTGGTGCGACGGAAATGTAGGCATGGTCGGCGAATCTTATCACGGTTTTTCACAGCTTGCCGCGGCCCAGGGCAGACCGCCGCATCTGAAAGCCATCTGTCCCTTCCAGACCTCATGGACGAAATTCCCTGCCATCTACTCGTTCGGCGTATTTTCCAATATGCTTTACGGCTGGATTTACGGGCAGGCATACAGCAGAATGAAATACTTCCCCGGCCTCCTCAGTCAGGTTACGCTGAATAAAATGCACGAGTATGAAAAGGACGGAGACCGCCAGCTTAGATGGCTGCCCATAAAGGATACCCCGGCTGCCAACCTGCCTGGGGTTCCGGGCTTGGAATTTCAGCGGGAGCTTCTTGAGAACATTGAAAATTCGGAATACCTGAAAGAAATAGGACGCGCTGAGGCTTTTGAAAAGGTTGAGGTTCCCTGCCTCAACCTTACAGGCTGGCACGATTTTCTGCGGGACAAGACAATCTATAATTATACCGGGTTCCGTGCCCGGGGAGGTTCACAGGTATGCCGCGAGAGCAGCAAGCTTATCGTCGGCCCCTGGAACCACGGCGACATGTTGCCCGGATCGTTAGAGGGCGTTGATTTCGGACCGCAGGGTTCGGGCCGCGGCGCGGGTATCACTGAAAAGCTGGTCGCATGGTTTGACCGCTGGCTGAAGGGAATAGATAACAGTTTCGTTTCCGGTGCGCCTGTCAAGCTCTTCATACTTGGAGATAATGTCTGGCGCGACGAGTATGAGTGGCCGCTTGCCAGGACCGAATACGTATCGTATTATCTGCACAGCAAAGGCCATGCCAATACGTTGAGCGGCAATGGATTCCTTTCCCCTGAAAAGCCGGAGGAGGAAAACTGCGACCAATACCTGTACGACCCGTCAAACCCCTGCTATAGCAGCACCGGCGATCCGCACCATTTCCTGATCCAGGATCAGCGACCCAATGAACGCAGGGAGGATGTTCTGGTATACACCACAGAGCCTTTTAAAGAGGATGTCGAGATTACGGGTCCTGTCACAGTAGAGCTTTTTGCGTCCTCCAGCGCGGTGGATACCGATTTTGTCTGCAAGGTAAGCGATGTTCACCCGGACGGAAGCGCATACAGCATCGGAATGAAGCTGGTCCGCGCCCGTTACCGCAACAGTGAAAAGCCGGAGTTCCTTACGCCCGGGCAGGTTTACCGATATAATCTGGAGGCGGCCAATATCGCCATGAAACTGAAAAAAGGCCACGCAATCCGCCTGGATATCACCAGCAGCCTGTTCCCTGACGCTGACCTCAACCTGAACACCGGAGGGCGCATTGGTTACGAGACCGAATACAAGGTAGCTCACCAGTGTGTTTTCCATATGAAGGATTACCAGTCACGGCTGATTCTTCCCTTTATTCCGCGCTGATTTGACTTGAAAAAAATGCGGCATCGGCGGCTTTTATACATTTCCCGCAATATTGGTAGCCGTAGTCGGAAATGAAAGAAAATACACTTTAATTGAAAAGTTGCAATATACAAAAATCCGGATGTCGGAAATATTACCGGCATCCGGATTTTAAAATATTATTGCCTATTCCAGCGTAAAAGACGCCAGACTCGCGCTTCCATGCCCTTTATACGTAAAATATAACGACTGTATGCCATCGGGAATAGCTATATCGGCGGAATATTCCTTCCATATGTTTGAAAAGCCGACCGATATCGTTCCGAGAACTTTACCGTTCCAGGATGTTTTCACTTCAAAGTCACCGCGGCAATATCCGCGCACCTTTATTTTGACTTTCCTGACACCCTTACAGTCAAAATACTTGAACCCGGCCGTAGCAGATGCTTTCATATTGGCAATATAGCCGTTTTCCTCGTCTCCGTCTCTTCCTTCCTGGGTGATCTTTGGAAACTGGTTATTCATCCATGATCCGGTCCAATCCGTAAACAGTGATTCCTCCTCACAGAACAGGTTACATGCCAGATACGCCGGATACTCTCCATGTCCGGAAAGAGGCCCTCCGTTGGGACCGCAGGACGTCATTTCCACCTGGGGAATCGTACCGTCGTCCCTGAATTCAATCCGCTCAATACAGCCCTGCCTGCTGAAATTCGTTCCATTGGTATGCCTGTGATAAAAAATATACCATTTATCTTTTATCTCTATAATGCTGCCGTGGTTGTTACCGCCATAAAACATAGGCTTAATTGCAGGCTTGTAGGTATCAATGTGAAGGTCGCTGTTACTAACGATAGCCCCTCCGTAAACAAAATCCTTTGTCGGATATTTGCTGGTAGCGTAACACAGCTCGTGCATGGCAACAGAGGAATATACAAAATAGTAAGTGTCCCCTCTCTTTCTGATGGAAGGAGCTTCGAAAAACTCATTTCCTTCAAAACTGCTGCCTTTGCCGTAGCTTTGGCTTGGGGCTACGAACACCGGATCCTCAATAATTGTAAGCATATCCGGTCCAAGCACTGTTGCCATGGCGCCCTTTCTCGATTTGTCACCAAACCCGCAAAAACCGGTATACAAATACGTTTTATCTCCCTCTGTCAGGACTCCCGGGTCAAATTGGGGCTGATCGCCTTTCCGTTCACTCAGGCGCGTTCCGTCAGAATAATGTACATAACCGTAAAATTCATACTTTCCGGCCGGAGTATCGCAAACGGCTACCGATACAACGTCGGCATGGTCAAGAACATAGTATATATAGTATCGTCCGTCAGGTCCGACCGTGACATCCGGCGCGTAAAGGCACATACTGCCGTCAGGGTTCAACGGATCATCCGTTTTTTTGTAAATCACACCTTCATACCGCCAGTCGGCCAGATCGTCAACAGGCGCCGACCAGCATACATAATCGTTCAAACAGTATACATGCCCGTTAAAACGGTCATGAGAACCATAAACATAGACCCTGCTGTTAAAAACATACGGTTCTCCATCGGGAATATATTCCCATGATGGAAGATAGGGGTTCAGTCCTTGCTTTTTCGTCGTCATTGCGCTTACACTCCCATGCTAACACCCTACTATAGCGAGTGCCGTTTTATCTGTAGGATATCATTAGATATCTAATTAGTCAACTAATTAATGTAATGAGACACGCAAAAGTAAAGAAAATAAGTTATAATTGAAGCATGGTCACATGCTTGCTAAAAAACAAAGGCACTAAGTGAACTTGATTTTTCATAGGTTGAAACTGTTGCATTTTTATGCATATGATTGTATAATTATTAATAGTATATTTTATACGCCGTAAAGGAGTTGTTGGCATGAAACTGCAGGACATAATGAATACTGATTCCAAATACTACATGAATACTTTCGGAGCCAGGACCCCCGTTTGTTTTGAATACGGGAAGGGCATGAAGCTCTATGACACCGAAGGGCGTGAATATACCGACTTGCTGGCGGGGATCGCTGTAAATGCACTCGGGCACGGCCACCCTGCACTTGTTGAAGCGGTAAGGTCGCAGGCGGAAAAGCTTATACACTGTTCAAGCCTGTATTATATAGAAAGTCAGGCCGGATTGGCCAAAGTGCTGGCGGAAAACTCCTGCTGCGACAGGGTCTTCTTCGCCAACAGCGGAGCCGAAGCAAACGAAGGCGCCATCAAGCTGGCCAGGATATACTTCAAAAAGAAAGGCCTTTCAGAAAAGTACGGCATCATTACAATGAAGAAATCCTTCCACGGAAGAACGCTGACCACAGTGGCGGCAACAGGCCAGGAAAAGTATCAGAAGCCTTATGCTCCGCTCATTCCGGGGTTCAAGCACGTTGCGCTGAACGATCTCGACGCATTAAAGGCAGCCATTGACGAAAATACCTGCGCCATTTTGATGGAACCGGTTCAGGGAGAAAGCGGAGTATATCCGGCTGATGTGGAGTATATCAAGGCAGTCAGGAAGCTCTGCGATGAAAAAGGCATATTGCTCATATTTGATGAAATACAGACCGGCATAGGCAGGACCGGGAAGCTTTTCGCATACCAGCATTTCGGCGTCGAGCCCGACATGTTCACGCTGGCCAAGGCATTGGCCGGCGGTATCCCGATCGGCGCGCTGTGCGCAAAGGAACAGGTCGCAGCTGCCTTCGAGCCGGGCGACCATGGCTCCACCTTCGGAGGCAACCCGCTGGCATGTACGGCAGGGTTGGCAGTCATGAAGACTATTTTAGAGGAAGACCTCTCCGGGCATGCCAGGGATATGGGTGAATATTTCAAAAAGAAACTTGAAAAGCTCGCTGAAAAACAGGAAGTCATCCTGGAAGTACGCGGACTCGGATTGATGCTGGGAGTCCAGCTCAGGGCCGATAAGGCTGCAGAGGTCAAAAACAGGCTGTTCGAAAAAGGCTTCCTTGTGGGGAGCATCGGTGCGAACATCGTAAGACTGCTGCCGCCGCTCATCATAGAAAAGAAGGATATCGACGACTTCGTCGAGGTATTCGGCGCTGTGCTTTCAGGAATCTGAAAGCAGAAATTGCTGCAGCATTGTAAATGCAGCAACGGAATATCCGTTTCTGCCGGCCGGCATACAGCCGCAAATAAAACGTCGCGATTATCCGGCAGCGAAGTGTAGTATTCCATAAATGGAATTTTGCGAAATACGTTGATATGACGATTCACTTGGCACATTGGGGGCATGGAGGTTAAAATGAAATCAGTTCTGGTTCTGGAGGACGGAACGTACTTCCCCGGCGAGGGCTTCGGCCAAAAGGGCGAAACCGCCGGAGAAGTCGTATTCAATACATGCATGACGGGATATCAGGAAATAACCACGGACCCGTCCTATAACGGTCAAATCGTAACGATGACCTACCCGCTGGTCGGCAATTACGGCTTTAACGGCGAGGATAACGAATCCTACAAAACGCACGTGCAGGGCTTCATAGTAAAGGAATTGTGCGTCGAGCCGAATAATTGGCGCAATACGACCGACCCGGACGAATATTTCAGGAAAAACAACATTATAGGCTTGAAAGGCATCGACACCAGGGCGCTCACGCAGCACATCAGGAGCCATGGCAGTATGTTCGGCATCATTTCCACAGAATGCGGAAATGTCGACATACTGCTCGAGAAGCTCAAGGCAAAGATGCAGGAAAAACGCAGCCTTGTAATGGAGGTCACCACCCCCGAGCCTTATCTTATTCCCGGCGGCGGAAATACGGTCGCGCTGCTTGATTTCGGAGTCAAACGCAACATCATACGTTCGCTTCAGAAGCGCGGATGCAATATATACGTTCTGCCCGCTTCTTCGACAGCGGAGGAAATATTATCGGTAAACCCGGACGGCGTGCTGGTATCGAACGGACCCGGCGATCCGAAGGATCTGCCCGGGGCAAAAGCGGTACTGCAGCAGCTTCTTGGCAAAAAGCCGCTCTTCGGGATCTGCCTGGGGCATCAGTTACTTGGTCTGTCACTCGGAGGAAACACCTACAAGCTGAAATTCGGGCACCACGGCGGGAACCATCCTGTGAAGGATTTTATTACCGGCAGGTGCTATATTACGTCGCAAAACCATAATTACGCTTTGGAGAAGGATTTCAGCAGCGATATAGAGATCACCCACATGAATGTAAACGACAATACGGTCGAGGGCTTCCGGCACAAGACGCTGCCCGTGCTCAGCGTGCAGTACCATCCCGAGGCGGCGCCGGGGCCGCAGGACTCGGCCTATCTGTTCGATGAATTCATAAAAATGATGCAGCATGCAAAGTGTTAATCGGAGGGAATCATGCCAAAAAGATCAGATATAAAAAAAGTACTCGTTATCGGTTCGGGTCCGATCATAATCGGCCAGGCGGCGGAATTCGACTATTCCGGAACTCAGGCGTGCAAATCGCTTAAAGAGGAAGGTATCGAAGTCGTGCTCGTCAACAGCAACCCCGCTACAATCATGACCGACGGCGAAACGGCTGATAAAATTTATATAGAGCCCATCACCTTGGAATTCGTCAAAAAGATCATAGAGAAAGAAAGGCCTGACGGTATACTGGCGTCGCTGGGCGGGCAGACCGGCCTCAACATGGCCGTACAGCTGGCCAACGACGGCATACTCGAACGCCTCGGCATAGAGCTGCTCGGCACTTCCCTGCAATCCATAAAAAAGGCCGAGGACAGAGAGCTTTTCAAGAAGACGATGCAGGAAATAAACGAAAAGGTGCCTCACAGCGCTATTGTAAACAATCTGGAGGATGCGGTAGCTTTTGTTGAGAGCGTCGGCTTCCCCATCATCATCCGCCCGGCTTATACCTTGGGCGGTACCGGCGGCGGTATCGCGAAAAACATGGAAGAATTCCGCTATATCTGCGGAAAGGGCCTCAAGCTCAGCATGATCAACCAGGTCCTGCTCGAGCAAAGTGTTGCGGGCTGGAAGGAAATCGAATATGAAGTAATGCGCGACGGCTCGGACAATTGCATCATCATATGCAACATGGAAAACTTCGACCCTGTCGGAGTCCATACAGGCGACAGCATAGTCGTTGCGCCGAGCCAGACGCTGTCCGACATGGAATACCAGATGCTCCGCTCCGCTTCGATCAAGATCATACGCGCACTCGAAATAAAAGGCGGCTGCAACATACAGTTCGCTCTGAACCCCGAAAGTTACGAATATGTAGTTATAGAAGTAAACCCCAGGGTCAGCCGTTCAAGCGCTCTTGCTTCAAAAGCGACAGGCTATCCGATAGCCCGCGTGGCGGCAAAGATCGCCATCGGCCTGAACCTCGACGAGATAAGGAATTCCGTTACACAGAATACTTTCGCCTGCTTCGAGCCCTCGCTGGACTATATAGTCACCAAGGTGCCGCGCTGGCCCTTCGACAAATTCACTACGGCGGACCGTTCCCTTGGCACGCAGATGAAGGCCACCGGCGAAGTAATGGCCATAGGCAGAACCTTTGAGGAATCGCTGCTCAAGGCTATAGATTCTCTCGATATAAAACTGAATTACCAGCTCGGTCTTAAATTGTTCGACAGCAAAACGCCCGACGAGCTGCGCGACGTGTTGAAAACTCCCCGTGACGAGCGGATTTTCGCCATTTTTAAGGCACTGCAGAAGGGCATATCCGTAGAAGAGATCGTAAGCATCACAAAGGTCGACAGCTTCTTCATTCACAAGCTCCAGAACATAGTGCTGCTGGCCGACGAGATAAAGAACGCCGGTATTGCCTGGCTCGATTACGACCTATATATAAGGGCGAAGAAGATCGGCTTCGGCGATTCATATATTGCGAACCTTGTCAACGTTCCGCTCGATACTGTGCTGGAGTTGAGGCAGAAATACCCGATAAAGCCCGTATACAAGATCGTCGATACCTGCGCCGGTGAATTTGAAGCCGTGACGCCGTATTACTATTCCACCTACGAGGAGCGTGACGACGTTGTCGTTTCGAAGAGGAACAAAGTTCTCGTCATAGGCTCCGGCCCTATCCGTATCGGCCAGGGCATAGAATTCGACTACTGCAGCGTGCATTCGGTAAGGACGCTGAAGGAACTGGGCATCGAGTCCATCATAATCAACAACAACCCCGAGACCGTCAGCACGGACTTCGATACCTCCGACAAGCTCTATTTCGAGCCTTTGACCAAGGAATGCGTACTGGACATAATCCGGAAGGAAAAGCCGGAAGGCATCATAGTCCAGTTCGGCGGCCAGACTGCGATAAACCTCGCAGAACCGCTTCACAAGGAGGGTGTTAAGATACTGGGAACCTCCGTCAAAAGCATAGATATCGCCGAGGACAGGGACAAATTCCTGAAGCTCCTCGACGAACTGAACATCCCTATCCCCGAGGGCAGCACGGCATTTTCAGTGAAGCAGGCCAAGACAATAGCCAACCGCATCGGATATCCGGTGCTGGTGCGCCCGTCATACGTATTGGGCGGTAGGGCTATGGAGATCGTATATAACGACAAATCGCTAGAAGAATATATGAAAATGGCTGTAGATCTCTCAGCCAAGCATCCTGTGTTAATCGACAAGTACATCAACGGTAGGGAAGCCGAGGTAGACGGCATTTGCGACGGTGAGGAAGTCCTTATACCAGGCATTTTCGAACACGTTGAAAGAGCCGGCATACATTCGGGCGACAGTATTGCGGTATACCCACCGCACAAGCTGTCACAGAAAATAAAGGACACCATAACCGATTATACGATGAAGCTTGCAAAGGCTCTCAAAACGGTGGGTTTGTTCAATATACAGTTCGTCATAGACAAGGAAGACAGGGTCTACGTTATAGAGGTAAATCCCAGGGCCAGCCGTACGATCCCGATAATGAGCAAGATCACGGGCATCCCGATGGTCAATGTCGCCACAAGGCTTATAATGGGAGAAACGCTGCGGGGCCTTGGTTACAAGCCGGGACTCGCAAAGGAATCCAAATTTACGGCGGTCAAGGCTCCGGTCTTCTCGTTTGCAAAGCTGACCACAGTGGATACGTTCCTTGGTCCCGAAATGAAGTCGACAGGAGAAGTCATGGGTGTCGACAGGGATTATCACCATGCACTTTACAAAGCCCTCATAGCAAGCGGTCTTTCGATACCTACAGGCGGTAGCGTTCTATTTGTAACAGGCGAAAGGGATCGCGAGGACTGCATCAGAATGGCCTCCAGGTTCAGCCGCCTCGGCTTCAGACTGATGGCCGATGAAGATACTTTTGTCTGGCTTAAGGAAGAAGGTATGAAGGCCGAGCTCGTTCCTACCGATAACATACTTGAATATGTAAAAAGCGACAAGGTATCCCTGGTGATCAGTACTCCCGCAAAGGAAGGGATCCCGGGAAGGCTGGGCTTTTCAGTGAGAAGGACGGCGATGGAATACAACACCCCCTGCATTACCGCGTCGGACACGACCAACGCGGTCCTGGACATACTCGAGCACATGGCGGGCAAAAAGGAAACCCAAATATATGCGCTGGACGAATATTCGGTGCAGACGAAATAAGCGCTGTACCGTGATGATATTGGGGAAGGTGCGTCGGTAACAGGTTTACCGGCGCAACGTATTTCCTGACAATTAATAAAAAGGAGCAATTTGCAATGAAACATCTCATCGATCTGAATGACCTTAACATTAATGAAATAGAAGGGCTGTTCACGCTTTCCGAAAGGCTGAAAAAGCAGCTGAGGGCCGGTGTCGAACACCATCTGCTCAAGGGTAAAACGCTTGGAATGATATTCTCGAAGTCCTCCACAAGGACGAGGGTTTCATTCGAGGTGGGGATGTACCAGCTCGGAGGCTATCCGATGTTCCTCAGCTCGAGCGACATACAGCTGGGCCGCGGCGAAACCATCCACGATACTGCGAAGGTGCTTTCCCATTACATCAACGGAATCATGATAAGGACCTTCAAGCACAGCGACGTGCTGGATCTTGCAAGATATGGATCCATACCGATAATCAATGGCCTTACCGACCTAATGCACCCCTGTCAGATCCTTGCCGACCTTTTTACGGTTTATGAAGAGAAAGGCAAGCTCGAGGGACTTAAGCTGGCCTATGTGGGCGATGGCAACAATGTCGCCAATTCCCTGCTGCATGGCTGCGCCAAGACCGGTATGAATATTGCAGTCGCGACTCCCAAAGACTACAGATGCGATGAAGCGATAACGGAGCAGGCCAGGGCCGCCGCCAAAATATCAGGCAGCAAGGTCGTCATCACCGATGATCCGGAAGAGGCCGTAAAGAATGCGGATGTCATATATACCGACACCTGGGTCAGCATGGGCCAGGAAGCTGAAAAGGAAATGCGCATAAAGGTATTCATGCCGTATCAGGTCAACGAACGCCTGTTTTCGATGGCAAAGAAAGACGCGATGTTCCTCCACTGCCTGCCTGCATACAGGGGCCTGGAAGTCACGGAAGGCGTCATAGACGGGCCTAATTCAAGGGTATTCGACGAGGCCGAGAACCGCTTGCACGTGCAGAAGGCCATTATGGCAACCCTCATGGGGTGAAACACAGGGCGGTTCTTTTGTTCAGCTTCCGGCGGCTGCAATCAAGCTGCGACTATAATAAGCAAAGGTGAATGAGTTTGGAATATTCTTTTATAATAAGAAAAGCCACGGAAGAAGACGCTCCTGCGATCCGTGACATTATGCAGGAAGCCTTCAGCAAATATGCCGAGGACGCCGGCCTGACCGTTTCGATGGACGCGCTGCAGGAGTCCCTCTCAGATATAATAAGCGATATAAAGACAAAGGAAGTATTCATAGCGTTAATAGACGACGTTGCCGTAGGCAGCGTCAGAGTGCAGATCCGCTCCGATAATACCGCCTATCTCAGCAGGTTCGGCGTAAGGCTCAGCTACCACAACATCGGTATCGGCAAGTCCCTGATGAACCTGGTCGACAAGCTGCTCATATCCAGAGGCGTCAAAAGTGTTTGCCTCCACACCGCATCGAAATATTTCGGCCTTGTCCGCTTCTATTACGGCAGGGGCTTCTATATCGATTCCGTGACCAAGGACCGGGGCTATGCCCGCGCCCTCATGGTGAAGGAATACAGGTAAAATTGAAATCGATAAATATATACAATAAATCTTAATCTATTACAAAACAAATTATAGGATAAGTGTAAAATAGAATATAACGATGGTCACGAAGGCCTTTTAGGTAAAAGGGATTTTCGTGGCCTTTTTTTATTTTGGAAGCAAAAAGGGGCGATACTATGTCAAAAAAAATGTTTAGCAGCTTATCGTACAATAGCATTGATGATTTTCTATATGGTAAATCAGTAAACCCGATAACATGCAAAAATGGTCTTGTTATAGGAGGAGGTCAGGTATTGCCGGAACTCAATTTTACATTGCCGCCGATGCTAATCACAGACCAGACTATGCCTGAAGTTATACAACAATATAAAAGCATCATGGAGGATGCCTGCAAAAGAGCCAGAGAGCTATATTCACAAGGCTTTGTTGTTGAATTAGAGCTTCTTCCCGCCGCTACCTATAACCCTGAATGGGGTATTGAAATAACAAAAACTGTTCGTAATATAATGTATGAAAACGAAAGCAAATATGGGTTAAAAAGTGCGCTGAGGCTTACTCCGGTCGATATAAGGGAGGATAGGGAATCGGTCCATATGTGGAGAGGCAGACATTGGGAGTCCGTACTCAGGACCTTTGAAGGCTGCGCCAAAGAAGGCGCTGATTTCCTCGCCATTGAATCTATCGGAGGGAAAGATATCCATGATGACGCCATTATGTTCTGCGAAATTACCAAATCCTTGTTCGCCCTTGGTATATTAGGCACAAGAGATATGTCCATGCTATGGAGATCAATCATAGATATTGCTGACAATACCAGGAGTATCGCATCCGGTGATTCGGCGTGCGGATTTGCAAATACAGCGATGGTTTTAGCCGACAGGGGCTATGTGCCTAAAGTATTCTCTGCTGTAGTAAGGGTCATGTCTGTGGTAAGAAGCCTTGTTGCTTTGGAGGAAGGAGCTGTCGGTCCACATAAGGACTGCGGATATGAGGGCGTCTATATAAAAGCCATTACGGGAACGCCTATCTCCATGGAAGGCAAATCCAGCGCATGTGCGCATTTAAGCCCTTTAGGGAATATTGCCGCGGCTGTCACAGATCTGTGGAGCAATGAATCGGTTCAGAATATTAAGCTTCTGGGTGGAATGGCACCGACTGTATCCATGGAGCAGCTTATTTATGATTGCAGATTAATGAATACAGCTTCAGAAAAAGGCAGTGGTTATGCGCTTATAATGCGTGATTTACTCGCTGATTCCGACAGTAGATTGGATCCCCAGGCTTATGTGCTAAGGCCTGATATAGCGCTAAAAATTTCAGGAGAGATAGTAAAGGAAATAGGTCACTTCAACAGGACAAAAAAGGCTGCGCTTATTACAATAGCCGAATTAAAGAAAGCTATCGCAGACGAAAAGGTTATTATATCGGAAAGGGAATTGCCCTGGCTGGATACAATGGAAAGCCAAATCGAATCATTGCCGCTGGATGAAGAGGAATTCATCCGACAAATGATTAATGATAATGCATCGGATAAGTTTGTTCCGCAAAAATATGATTTATAAACTTTATTAACCGTTCCTGGAACATAAACCCTGGATTGATTGTAACCTGGTCGACAAGCTGCTCATATCCAAAGGAATTAAAAGCGAGTATAAGTGAATGCCATTTAGGGAAACTTGGATTTGAAAATTTGGTAAATCCGGTATATTATTAAATTTGCAATTAATAGTATACGAATATAGCAAAGGTAGCTTATGGCCAAAATAAAATTAGTCTATAATGATCATTATACAATCGATATCAATCAGCAAAAAACCGCGCTTATTTAGCGTTACAAGGTTTTTGGAAGAACGAAGCAAGTGTGGAGAATTCCAAAGAATCCGGCATAAAAACTATGGCTTTTAAAAGCATGCCGCACGCCGAAAGATGGCTTGATCTTTATTAGCACCCGGGAAGATCAGACGAAATAAAAAATCACAGTGAAAAACTGATAAACAATACGGAGTAAATAATGGAATTTAAAAGTGAACGCCTCTACTTCAGGAAATTCGAGCCCGGCGATTATGAAAGATACGCTTCAATTTTCTCAAACGACCTCGTCATGAAATATGCCTACATGGATAAAACATCGGACGAAGAAGAGATGAAATCGAACTTCAGTCAAGTTATCAAAAATTCTGCCAATACAGGCAAAAGAGACTCGTACGAGTTTGCAGTTTTTTCGTCTTCGAACAATGAATTTATCGGATATTCCTGTATACTCGTCAATTATCATTTCTCGAGAATAAATTTCGGCGAAATAGGCTACTTCCTACTCCCCAAGTACTGGGGAAAGGGGTATGCAACAGAAATCGCAAGTACCCTCACCGATATTTGTTTTACCAACCTCCATATGCATAAGGTAGCCGCAAGCTGCAACGTCAACAATCCCCGGTCGGAAAATGTCATGAAGAAAATCGGTATGCTCAAAGAGGGCGAACTAAGAAAAGAAAGATTTAAAGACGGGCGCTGGGATAACGAGTTGCGTTACGGTATCTTACTGGAAGAGTGGGAAAGCAGACGCAAATGATAACCCGGCAGATAACCCCGATCGGACAGTTTTATTGAATTAAATAAACTTACTGAATTTACCGAATCTGCTGCGTTGTATCGGCCCCTTTACCGAACCCTTCATCGGCCCTATCACCGGCTCCGGGTAAAAAGGGAGAGTACATCATAATCGCATGGTTCTCCGCAACATATTCTTCCCCCAAAAATTCTCCGGCTACAGTATACTTTCCGCGATAAAGCTCATTGTGCCTGCTGAATCCGCCCCAGTACTCACCCTTGATTTGATGGCTCTTCTCAATTATTTCATATCTGTATTCCGGAGGATTGTCGGACAGCCACTGCCCTTCAAGATGTGACTCCCCGACATTGACATGAAGCTGGAATACGGTATCGGTATCATTTCTTATCATTAGATCCCGGTAAGGATAAACGCAGGTGGCACCGCTTCCGAACGGCTGCGTACGGTTCGAATCGGGAAAGACGTCATAGGAATGGCGGTATCGCTCAATTACTGTCAGCGGTGTGTGAAGAGTCATCCAGTAGACCAGGTTGGACAACTGACACAGGCCTCCTCCGACTCCCATCCTGTAGGCGCCGCAATGCAGTATCATGCCGGGTACGTATCCTTTTTTGGCGGAAGGTTTTCCGACAAGTCTCCAGTAGCTGAAAACCTCGCCGGGCCTTACCAAAATGCCGTCAAGCCTGCTTGCCGCCAGTTTTAGATTTACTATCTTGTTATACTGGTATTGCATATCCAGGTTATTCAGTTTCCTTAATAAAGGAGTTTCATGCGAGAAGTAAGAATAATCAAGTAACTTCGGATTTCTTTCATGTGCGAATCTGAACCCTCCGAAATACCAAAGCGCATAACGCGATAGCGTATAATAAGCCTTACCCGCCATCAACCTGAATTTGCTGCGTTTTACAGGCGCTGAGCCGCTATTTTGCATATGAGTCTTTCCCATATCAAATCGCTCCAGCTGAATTTATTAACCGGGGCTCCCCGGTATTGCCCTGCTCCTATTTCCTGTTTATCAGTATCAGCCCGGCTATGCAAAACACCGAACCGAGTATTTTGCTAAGGCCGAAGCCCTCCTTGTAAAACAGTATCCCTACCGGTATCAGCATCACAGCAAGGATTATATTTGCGACGAGTGAACCGACGCTTATGTTCCAGCCTGCCCTGTAAGCCATAAGATAGCCGAATTCCAGACCGATTATCGAAAAACCGAGAGCTATGCTGGTCCAGTTAAGGTCCTTGAACGACTGAAAGAACCCTTTATCCGTCTTGTAAAACTGCATTGCTATAAGCGTCAGAAATGCCGCGGTAAGGTATGTCACGAGCAATGCTGAAAAGGGGTTGGCTCTCTGCGGCGTTGATTTCTGGCACACATTATAAAGTATGTTTGACGCCACTATCAGTACTATGGAAAATATGTACATAAACATAGGTTTGACCTCACATCAGCTGCAAAAATCATCCGACCTGCCAATAGTATAGTCCTTAATTTACCATACTCAAGAAAAACCGTCAAATCTGTCCCTCATTATAGATCTGAATGGTTATGAAAAATTGCAACAAAATAGCAACCAAAACATGGCCGTAGTATCCAGCCAAATTCGATTGCTTTTAAAGATTGTACTTATTCATCCTAACGGACACATCAATGAGCATAAGCAGCTACATGCTTATATATTCGTCGAAATCAAGTCCGTTGACCTTGCAGTACTTCATTACCGACATCAATATCTTCTTGCCGCCGCCTACACCAGTATTGAGGTATCTGTAAAGATGCGACGGATCGACTCCGAGTTCTCTTGCAAACCTGTTGTAATTACCTGCGCAGTTGGTATTCATCAAGTCATGTACCTTCTGCCTGTTCACTTCCATTGTACTTTCCTCCAAACAACCTAACACCAGCAGATTTCCATATGAGCATCTTAGGTAATATATTACATTTTTATTCAATTCTAGTACAGTTCTAGAATATTGTCAATATAATGCCGTATATTTCCTACAAAACAGTTTGCCCCACTATATTTTATTGACGACTTTGCTGATGGACTTGTACACGATGAATGTAATTATGGAATTCAGGCCGGCTTTTATGAGGTTGAACGGTATGATTGCAGGCAGCAGTATATTTGCCACATCCTCGACTTTAGTACCGGTATATATGGGCGTTATTACAAGGTTGGCAGGGATCATTACAAGCGTCATAGCAAGTGTGCCGCAAACCAGACCGATCAATGCGCCTTTACGGTCATGCTTGTTTTTGTATATAATCCCCGCGATAAGAACAAAAGCACCCGATGCAATTATATGCATAAGCCACCCGTATAAACCGCCTTCAGCGAACAGCAGTGTCTGGAGCGTCGCTTCTACTACAGTGACAGCAAAACCCGCAATGGGTCCAAACAGGAACGCGCAGATAAGCATTGGGATATCTGCCGGATCATACTTGAGATAAGGCGCCGCCGGTAAGATTGGAAAACGTGTCGGCAACATAATTACAATGGACAGCGCTGCTAAAACTCCCATGGTTGCGATTTTTTTAACATTCATTTTCATTTTATATTCCCCCCTGAATATGTCTGCCATAGTCCCTCTTTGGAACTTGGCTGCAAAATAAAAATTCCCTGAGAATGATCCCAGGGAATGTATAATACAAATTCATCATCTTCTTTCATCCAGACTTTACTGTCGGCCCCGGAATCTCACCAGGTCAGCTTTCGCTCGCGGGCTAACGGCTTTCGCCGCATTACCGCCGGTAGGGACTTTCACCCTGCCCTGAAGATCGTATTCAGTTTATGGAAATATATTAGCACTAAGGAGTTGTCCGAGTCAACAGGAAAATTATCATTACCATAATGATTAGACGTCGACGTAGAGATGATATGCTTATTGGGTTTATGTTTGGTTAACGTTTAACACTGCTGTTGTTTTTTACGAATAATATAGATATAATAATAACAGCACTGAAAGGAGTTGCTTTTTATGCCTAATATTAAACCAATATCTGATTTGAGAAATTATAATGAGGTTCTGCGTGATATTTCCGTAGGCGAGCCGGTTTTTTTAACAAAAAACGGCAGAGGAAAATTTGCTATTATTGACATAAATGAGTATGAAAAACTAAAGGCTTCTTTAAAGCTGTTGTCAAAACTCGCTCAAGGAGAGCAGGCTGGAAAAGAAAAGGGATGGATGACTATAGAGGAAGTGGAAGCAGAGCTGGGGATATAGGATGAATACACTGAAGATTTCACCTGAGGCTGCAAATGATTTGGTGGGAATAAAAAATTACATTTCTCAGGAGCTTTCCAGTCCACAAGCTGCTGTAAATTTAACAACAAAAATAACAGAAAGAATTCGCGGATTATTGGAATATCCCGGTATGGGCGCTTCCTTATCCGCGGTTATCGATATTCAAACAGATTATCGATTCCTTGTATGTGACAATTACCTGATATTTTACAGGTATGAGGATGAAGCTATTTATGTAATCAGAATATTGTATGGTGGACGGGATTATATGAAAGTATTATTTAAAGATTAATCCCTATTCATACGTCTTGAAGCCTTCGCCGAGGACTTCGGTTACGTCATTTAGTATTATGAATGCAGAAGGGTCGATTCTCTTGACTATTTCTTTGAGCTGAGCCAGCTGACCGCGCTGTATCACGCAGTACAGCACCTTTTTTTCATTTCCCGTATACATGCCGAGCCCCTTAAGAGCAGTAACCCCCCTGTCCAACTCGTTCATTACCGCCTGGGAGATCGAGTCGGCGAAGTCTGAAACAATAAAAATCGATTTTGCAAAATTGACACCCTCAAGTATGACATCTATGATCTTAGACGATATGTAAAGCGAAAGCACCGAATACAGCGCAAGCAGAAAGCTTTTGAAGGCTACCGCCGCAAAGACGATTACGGCGGAGTCGATAAACAAAAGCGTTTTCCCCATTGAAAGAGAAGGATTGAAATGGTGGACAATCCTCGCTGCAAGGTCAGTTCCGCCGGTAGTGGCCCCCGATTTGAACACAAAGCCCAGTCCAAGACCCATGAAGAATCCACCGAAAACAGCATACAGCAGATAATCCGGGCTTGCCGTAAGCCTTTCAAGTTCCAGTTCGGCAATTATGTATTTGGTAAGCGGTTCAGCAACATCAACAATAACGGATAGAAGTATGGTGCTGAAAAGTGTGCGTACTGTAAACCTGCGTCCTATGAACTTCATGCCGAACAAGAACAGAGGCACGTTTAGAATAAGCATGACAGTACCTACCTGGAATCTCTCACCGCTTAGATAATATATAACGGTAGCTATGCCCGTCACACCGCCTGGAGCGATCTTGTAGGGTACCAGAAAAATATTGATGGCAGCCGCGGTTATCAGTGAACCTACGATTATCCATAAATAATCCTTCAGACCCCGCACGAATTTTTCCTTCCGTTTCATAGCCAACACCGCCTTAGTCCGAAAATGACCCGGTGCTTTTATTTTGCCCTGCCCGCCGGGTTAATGCATCCTTTGACAAAAAATCGCGTTTATACTATCATCAGTATATTGTATTATTAATTACTTCATTTGTTAAGGGGGATATTTCCCCGGGAAAGACAGACGGACAGTGTAAATGAGCAGAATATTATTCGTTTCATCATTTTATACAGGCCATGGCCATAAGAGTATTACCGCTGCTTTGCGCGAACAGCTTTCGGAGCTGGCTCCCGATGTGGCTGCTGATGAAATAGACGGTTTTATGCTCGGCGGACCTGTTTCGGTTTGGCTGAGCAAGCTGTATGACAAGGTCGCGACGCGCGCTCCTGCCTTCTGGAAGGTATACTACGGACTAGGCAATATTTTTCCGTCCGTGTCGAGAATATTTATGGCAAGGAGCATAAAAAAAGGCTTTTGCCGGGTAATAGAACAAAAGCGTCCGGATCTTATCGTATCCGTGCACCCCAGCTTTGTCGGGTCGGTTGAAGACATACTGGAGATAAAGGGCTGGAATATACCGGTGATATCATACATAGCCGACCTGGACAATGTATCCAGGATCTGGGCGGATAAACGTTCGCTGTATACACTTTGTCCAACCGGCAACGCAAGGCGGACAATGCTGGAATGCGGCTTGCAGGACAGCAAAATTAAAGTTTTCGGCTTTCCGGTAAGAAAAAGGTTCGATCAAAATGGGCCTTGCAGGGTAACATCATATTATGAACGTTTGAAGCAAAAGAATAAACTGCAGTTTTTGATAATGAACGGCAGCCAGGGCAGACTCCGGGCTGTAGAAATGGCAAGGATACTGCTGGAACGGTATAATTGCAGGGTGGTCATACTGGCCGGTAACAATGAAAATTTCAGAGCCGAAGCTGAAAAAAGCCTCGAAACCTACAAGGACAGGCTTGAGATCTGCGGCTTCGTTGAAAATGTAGAAAAATACATGCTGGAATCGGATATTTTATTGCTTCGTGCCAGTCCGAATGTAATGATGGAAGCTGTGAACCTTTGCAGACCTTTTATCGTGACGGGTTCACTGACCGGCCAGGAGGAAAAAAACCCCGATTTTGCGAAGGCAAATAATCTGGGAGTTATCTGCACCGACATGCGTAAACTGGCCGGTACGGTAGATGAATTGCTGGCAGACAGCTGCAGAAAACTCGATGGGATTGCGGCAAGCCAACTGGCATTCAGGCAGCCGGACGCAGCCCGGCGCACCGCCGAGCTGTTTTTATCCATCCTTAGGGAAAAAATGGAGGGTATATGAAAATAATCAGGTTTTTGGTACAAAGGGAGTTACTGCTGAATCTTCTGACTTTCTTTATATTCTCAGTGGTAATAACCTACCTGTCCAACAAGATGCCCGACCATCTGTATTCAAGCAACAGCTGGCTGCTTCGGCACCGCAAATGGGAAAAAAGGGGCGACTTCTATCAGCGTATCTTTCGGGTAAAGCTCTGGAAAAGGCTGCTGCCCGAACTCGGGGATATAGTAAAAAGTGTCTTTCCAAAGAAAAGAATTAAAGAGTATACGAGAGAATACCTTCAGAAATACATATTCGAGTCCTGTAAATCCGAATTGACTCACTGGAGTATAATATTTTCGGCCTTCCTTTTCTTCCTCTGGCGTGATTTCGAGCCGGCGATGATGATAGTGCTTCTTGCTATTATTCTTAATTTGCCGTATATTATCATACAAAGATACAACAGGCCCCGGATTATGGACATGATCGAAAGTCTGGAAGACCGCCGCGAAAGGATACCTGCCGTTTAACCAGGAGCAGAACGTAGAATGAGCAGGGATATACCTATGAAAAGAGTTATAAAATATACGGACCAAAAGACGCTTGCAGACACTTTGAGTGAGCATCGGAAATTTACTTCAGCAATATGTGTGCTTATCATACTAAATGCACTTAAGATCACACTGTTTGATTTTATTATCCTTCCCGTCCGGACTCCGGCTGCTTTCGCCTATAAATTCGCATTTGCACTGCTGGTAAGCGTCATTATTATTCCGCTGGCGCTCCGGATCAGATTCAGATTGGTGCTGATACTGCTGTATGTCGCGCAATCTGCATATATCTTTTCCTACATGAGTTATTACGCATATTTTGGGAACTATCTGCACCTGTTTCAGGCATTCGCGCTGTTCACCGAAGGTGTGGGACCAATCAGGCACTTCACGATACCGGTCAATTACAAGATGGCCGTACTTCTGATAGATCTGCCTGTCTTTATATTGCTGCTCGTACACAAAAAAGGGACCGGATCATACCTGAATAGCATCAAAAAGCCTTTAAGGGTCGCGGTTTCGGTCTCTATAGCCGCACTGCTGCTGATAGAGTGCTGGAACTATGCCAATGGCCTCTCTGTCCTGCAGTTGGGCAAAAACTTCTACTCCACGGAAGAGAAGATTATTGAGCGTTACGGCACATTCACGAACAATATAGTAGATATAACTGTGAATTACGGCGGCGCAAACATGATAAACCAGTTCCGTTACGGCAAGGCGGAGGTCCCCGCATCAACAACGGAGGATCACCCCAATATAGTTGCCATTCAGGTGGAAGCCATGGATGCGGGCATAGTGAATCAGGAATACGGGGGCGATTATGTGATGCCTTACCTGCACAGCCTCACACAAAAGGCCGTCTATTACCCTTACATGCTCTCGTATCACAAATCCGGAGGGACTTCCGACGCCGAGTTTTCCATATTGAACAGTATAGAACCGCTTGGGAACTACCCTTCGATAAAGATACCGATTTACAGCTATCCGAATTCCTTCGTAAAGCAGCTCAACAAGGGCGGCTACGCGACTGAAGCCTTTCATGGCAATATCGGCAACTATTACAACAGAGATGTGGCGTTTCAAAAGATGGGCTTTGACAATTTTTTTGATATAGGTAAAATGAAATTGAAGGAGAGCGGCTGGGGCGCTCCTGATCATGAAGTGTACGACTTTGCGACGAAAAATACGGCGGGGCTCGCGAAGCCGTTCTTCGACTATATAATAACCATGAGCAGCCATATGCCGTTCGAAAATACGGCCGGTTACTACAAAAACGACAAATACGCCGATATCACCGATAAAACCGTCAGGAATTATTTTACGGCAATGTCCTATGTGGATCAGTCGATACGAGACTTCGCCGATAAAATAACAAAGCTGCATCCTGATACGTATATCCTTGTCTGGGGCGATCACACTCCTGGCATCGAATCGGAAGAATACAAACAGGCTTCATTTACGTCGGACGGCGATTATTACGAATTCGTGCCCTTCATAATGCTGACGCCCGACAAAAGGACCTACAGGGAAGAAAAAAATGCTGCGTCCTTCCTCGACATTGCGCCTACAATACTGGATGCTGCGGGCATAGCATACTCCTATAGGACCGATGGTATTGATCTGGCTGCTCCGCCGGAAAAGCTGCCCGAAATACCATTCAAGGGAAAATTCTACAGCAGGGCGGAATTATTCGACAATATAACCAGGAAGTAACTTGGAAAGGTTGCGCCGGTTGGTTTTATAAAGAGAACATTTGCGCAAAGCCTAAAGAGACTGTTAATCCGAGCAGGTATAAGGCAAAATCACGTCCTGTCCGAGTAACCGCGACCCATAGGCGAGTCACGTTTGATTTTGCACCAAGGCTGAATTTACAGTCTCTTAGGCTTGGAGCAAGTTCTCGTATAAAACCAATCGGCACAAATAGAAAGGTAAATCTATGAGAATAACAATTGAAATACTTGGCATACCGGTGGACAGCATTACTATGACTGAGGCCGTGGAGAAAGTAGGCACATTCATCAGTGACGGCGGCATCCATACTATCTTTACCCCTAACGCGGAAATCATGATGGCTGCACACAGGAACCCTGAACTTGCCTCCATATTGACCGGGGCCGATATGCTCACTGCTGACGGCGCCGGAGTCGTACTGGCGTCAAAGATATTGAATAAGGCGCTGCCGGAGAAGGTTTCGGGCTTCGATCTTGTAAAAAAGGTTTTCGAAACCTATTCCAAAGACGGAATACGCTGTTTCTTATTCGGATCCAAACCGGGAGTATCGGAGGCCGCAGCCGAAAGGATCAGAAACGACTACCCCGGTGTCATTGTAGCCGGCTGCAGAAACGGATACTTCACCGATGAAGACGACGCCGACATAGTCAACACAATAAACAGCGCCAACGCGGATATTCTTCTGGTGGCGCTGGGCGCGCCCAAACAGGAGATGTGGATAAACAGCCACCTTGGCCGCCTTAACTGCAAGGTATGCATAGGCGTCGGCGGTACGATAGACGTTTTCTCGGGCAATACGAAGCTGGCACCGGATTTCTTCAGGAGGAACGGACTCGAATGGCTTTACAGGCTTTGCAAGGAACCCAAAAGGGCTAAGCGCATGCTCGATCTGCCAAGGTTCGTGACGCGCGTGGTATGGTCCAGGCTGACCGGAAAATGACAGGCGATGACTTTTTCCATCATCTCACTCAGGTATTTCCTTACCTGTAAAGCTCTTGATACTGTATGCTCCCAGATAGTATACGTCACTCAGCGTCAGGCCCCTCGATTCGTCGAGCCTTAGCTGCATTACCTGATTTATTCGGTTCTGATCGCACAGCTTACTGTATATGGTCTGGGTATCACCCTTGAAATCGTATAGAGCGCCAAGTATTTTTATCGTGTTTTCATAGTTCAGCTTACTGTCGGAAAGGTAAGGCCTCAGCCGTGAATCAAGGTCCAGCGTGTAGGCATTCCTGTCCAGACGGTATACTCCGTTTATCAGAATATAGGCAAGATCCTTCTGTCTGGCAGGATCATCATATTTAAGATCGTTTTTTACACCCCCGCCTATAAGACCTAGAGTAAGCAGCTGCCTGGCAGCAGGATAAGCCCAGTTGTCTTCGAACTCCCTTTTGATAGCTTCATTCGGCAGATACATGCCTGTGCCGCCAAGCATGGATTTGAATTCGTCGAATCTTTCATTCTCTCTGTTTAGATTGGCGGGATTCTCATTTCTCGCCACACAGAAGACTGCCGCAACTCCAGCCGCCTCGCCGGCTGCCGTGCTTGTCCCTACCGTACCAGCGCTGCTTGCCGCCAGAGATGTGTATGATACTCTGGGACCTGCCATCAGCAGGTTCGATGTTTTCTCCGGCACCAGGCTCCCCAGCGATATGCCGTACTGAATTCCTTTACCGGCAACAAACTGGCCCTTCGAAGCGAATTTGCCGATCATCACAGGATAGGAACCCATTGCGACTGTCTCAGCGGGATATTTATTATCCAGTATGTTATTTACGGTCAAAGTGCTGACACCGCGGTAATGCCTGGACTCAACGATGCGGAGGCTATCTGCCGCTCTGGAGAAGCTCAGGCCCTTAAACTCGCTGAAGTTCTCCGAGAGGTAAGCCGCAAGGTTCCTTGCCTCCTCTGCCTCTTTCTTGTATGCCTGTTCCATGTCTTTTGTATCGGTAACATCGATATCCGAAACGGTAAGCCCGCTTATTACTACTTTTCCCGTGTCGGGGAAATATACGCCAAGCCTGTCTACCCTTGAATGCATGTATAGAACTTCATACTTGTTCAATCTGCTGTAAAATTCGCCGCTTTTGACCAGCTTGCCGAGTTCGTCCTGTTTTATCGCAACCCCGCTGTCGGCTGTCATTTCAAAGTTAAGACCGACAGGCATAAAGCTCTTTTCCAAGCCAAGGTCTTCCGAGCCTGTAATATAGGGAACCTTGCAGGAATCAAGAAGCGCTCCGTCATCGGAAGCGTCTATGAACATCCTTGCCGACAGCTTCATATCCTCTTTATCCGTATGCAGATCTAAGGTCTCCAAATAGACGCCGGATTTCGTTACACCTGTTATGGCAGAATTATAAAGGACTTTAAGGTTTTTTTCATCGGAAACCAATTTTTTAACAACCTCAAGATACTTTTCCCCGGTAAAGCTTCTCCCGAGGAGCTTGTTCAGTTCGCTCAAAATGCCGCTATTGAGAAGGATCCCGTTCTGCCCTGCAGGCAGCTCGAGTTCAGGTATCATACAATCGGTTATTATACCGCCCAGATCCGAGTCTTTGCTGATCAGCAGCGTTCGCGCGCCCAGGCGGGCCGAGGATAAGGCCGCCGAAATTCCCTGCGGCTCGGCGCCGTATACGATAACGTCATAATCCGTTCCACTATCCTTCGGAAGCTGCCCTGCCCAATATTGTGCGTTTGTTTTGGTTGTTTGATTATCATTGAAGAATATAGGTTTTATACCGAACTGGTATACAAGAAAAAATATGCCTAAGGCCAAAACAAGCCTGAATACGTGTTCCTTTTTCATCTTATCCCCTCAAAATCGATCTCGGCGGCATCAGTCCAGGCTTGTCCGGATATATATTCTGTTGATCTATGTATGTACCGAAAATTTTGGTTTAAATGCCTGTCAACCGCTCTTACTATATATCGGACAGACCGAAGCTGATACTTAGCGCTTCATTAACCTTCTCCATAAGTTCTTCATCAAGGTGGCCTATTTTTTCCCTGAGTCTTTTTTTATCTATCGTTCTAATCTGTTCCAGCAGTATTACCGAATCCTTTTGGAGTCCGTAATCCTGAGCATTTATTTCAATATGTGTAGGCAGTTTTGCCTTGTTTATCTGCGATGTTATGGCTGCAGCAATAATGGTCGGGCTGTATTTATTGCCTACATCATTCTGCACCACCAGCACCGGCCTGACTCCACCCTGTTCGGAGCCTATTACCGGACTCAGATCGGCGTAAAAAATATCACCGCGTTTTATAATCACGTTTACTCCAACTCCCCAAGACGTTCCTCATATTTTTGCTGCTGGTCGCAATCCGCGTCCATGCACAACTCCGCAAGCCTGATATTGATCTCGGCCATTTCCTGATACCCTTTTTTCATTCTGTCTCTCATTTCTATTTTTCTCTTTTCTCGTATATATAATTTCATGGCTTCCCTGACGAACTCGCTTCTGTTCGTTTTTTCGACAGACACGATCGTATCTATTTCTTTCAATAGATTATCAGGAAGACTTATAAGTATTTTTTTCAATTCTGCCAAAATAAATCCCCCATTTTGTTTGGATTTAAAAATGGTTGAGACAGCGTACAATTATTTTAGCTGGCCTCGTTAAAATTATGTGAGCGGTATATATATTAGTATATATCTTATTATATATTATAATCTTATATACGGTCAAATTAAAATTGCATTACGCTATAATATTATATAATGCACATAATTGGTAAAACATGCGTATTTTCAGCAATTAAACCCGCAGCCGATCCGGCGCCTTAAATCAGGTAGTTCAAAATGCTGCAGATCTTTCCGTCCTTCAGGTATACCCTGGGGATCCTCTTCCCGATGATGCAGACAAGCTCGTAATTGATCGTGCCGATATCTGCGGCAATCTCGTCGACACTAATGCCGACGCCGTTCTGGCTGCCGAATATAACTACTTCGTCGCCGACGTGTACATCCTTTTTAAGGTCGGTCACATCTATCATGCACTGATCCATGCATATTCTGCCTACTACGGGAGCAAACTCGCCGTTCACAAGCATGCGCCCCTTGTTGGAAAGCAACCTGGTATATCCGTCGGCATATCCGATCGGTATTGTGGCAATTTTACTTTTGCGCGAAGTGCGGAATATCCTGCCGTAACTTATGCAGGTGTCCGGCTCGACTTCTTTGACCATTATGACGTTGGCTTTCAGGGTCATGGCCGGCTTTAGCCTGATCTTTTCCCTGTCGACGTCCTTTGACGGATAAAGTCCATAAAGTATGACTCCGGGCCGTACCATGTCAAGATGCATTTCAGGGTACTGCATGATCCCGCCGCTGTTGCACGCATGCTTTACAGGAATTTCAATGCCAGCCCTGGAAAGCTCCGTACAAAGGCCAAGGAAGCGGTCGTACTGCATTTGTGTATAATCCTTTTCACGCTCATCAGCCGATGCGAAATGCGTGAACACGCCTTCCACCACCAATCCCGGAAGCCTGCTGATCTCCGTGATGCTCTTGACCGCATCACAGCCGGGCATGAAACCTATCCTCGTCATTCCGGTGTCAACCTTGACATGTACCTTGATTTTTTTACCGAGCTTCACCGACGCCGAAGAGAGCGCCTGCGCAAGGTCCAGGCTGAAAACCGTCTGAGTGACGTCATTGAGTATCAATTCCTCGGCCCTGATGGGATCGGTATAACTGAGTATCAGTATCGGCACATCGATTCCCATATTCCTGATCTGGATCGCTTCGTCCAGCATCGAAACAGCAAGCTGCGTCACTCCATTGTCCAGCAGCGTCCTGACGACTTCCCTGACTCCGTGTCCGTAAGCGTCTGCCTTGACGACGCCCATCATTTCAACCTTTTTCCCGGTGAATTTCCTTATTTCACGCACATTATGTGCTATCGCATCCAAGTCTATTTCCGCCCATGCCCTATTAAGTTTGTAATCCATGATAGCCTCCGTTTGATACATTTACCCGACCTTACCGAATGCCGGTTCTTTTGTTGTTCTCTATATCAGTATATTATCGCAGTTTCCTGCGATAAATCTTTAAATTTTCTAAATAATTTTAAGAATCTCCTTTATAGCATACGGCAAATGCCTTGCAACGTCGCCTGCAAGCATACCGTGCATTCCCATGCTTTCCGCCGCCAGGTCGCCTGCGAGTCCATGCAGGTATACGCCTGCGATGGCTGCTTCTATTACGGGCGCTCCCTGTGCCAACAGCCCGGTAATGACTCCGGTAAGCACATCCCCCGTACCTGCGGTAGCCATGCCCGCATTACCCGTGGCGTTGACGAATATCCGGCCGTCAGGCGCTGCAACTACGGTCCGGCTGCCTTTCAGCACGGTAACGACACCGTATTCAGAAGCAAACCTTCCAGCGGTTCCAATCCTGTCCTTTTGAACTTCACTGACGGTAAGCCCCGTAAGTCTTGCCATCTCACCCGGGTGAGGCGTTATTACCGCGGCCTTTTTCAACCGTTTCAATATTGCTGTATTGCCTGAAATAACATTTAATGCGTCTGCATCCAGAACCATCGTAGCTTCACATTCCATTATAACCTTTTCTACCAGCCGCTTCACGCCTTCGGCCGCGGACAGGCCCGGACCAATGGCTACTACATCCATACCGCCTGTCCTCTCTATTGTTTTAGCGGCGCTTTCCTCCGAAAGGGATCCTTTCCCGCCATCGGGAAGCGGTATAATAATGGGTTCCGTCAATGCAGAACTGTAGATGTCCGATAAGCTTTCCGGGACTCCCGCATATACAAGCCCGGCTCCAGCACGAAGTGCAGCCGTGCAGGCCAAACGCCCGGAGCCTGTCATTCCGGTCGAGCCGGAAATAATGAAAGCCCTGCCATAACTTCCTTTATTGGAATCAGGCTTTCGCTGCGGTATGATACCGGATACTGTTCCGGCGTCGATGATTTCGGTCCTTATATCCTGTGCGGCGATAACACAGCGCGGTATGCCGATATCGGCCACCTTCAGCCTGCCTGCATATTCGCAGCCGGGATTGATTACGAGCCCGAGCTTAGGCATACAGAAAGTCACCGTAGAATCAGCTTTTATACAGACGCCGCGTATGCTTCCGTCAGTTCCGTCTATTCCGGAAGGTATATCTATCGACAATATGGGCTTCCCGGACAGGTTGATACTTTGGATGACCGAGGCGGCAATACCGCTGACATCCCTGGAGAGTCCGGTTCCGAATATGCCGTCGATTATCAGCTGCGATTCTCTCAGATTTGCTTCCAGAAGTGAAATATCCTTGATATCATTGATCTCGACAATTTTGACGCCGATTTTCTCCAATATATCCATATTGGTCAGGGCATCGCCGGAAATACCGTCCTTACTGCCTGCAAGAAAAACGCGGACGTCATAGCCCTTGCTATGAAGCAGCCTTGCGGCCGCAAATGCGTCCCCTCCGTTGTTGCCCCTGCCTGCTGCGGCTGTTATAACCCCGCTGCTGCGGCCTTCCAGCATCGATACGGCTTCCGAAGCAACTGCGGCTGCAGCATTCTCCATAAGCAGGAGTCCTGGTATGCCGTAATCATAAATGGTATTTTTATCTATAGAATTCATTTGAACAGGCGTGACAATTTTCATATCAATACTTCCTTTTGGGCGTTTGGCCGGTCTTGCCCAGGTTCGATCAAGCATGGCCTGCTGAACGTGGAATCAGCCGAAAAACTCCTTGTCGAGCTTTTCCAGTTCTTCACCTCCGAGAAGGTCATGGAAATAGGAATAAATATCCGTATCATCCTTTGAAAGTGATTCCTTCTCGTCTATGTATCCCTTAAGTTCTTCCCTTGTCTCCTCGATAAGCTTCTCCAGTTCATCCACACGCTTCTTACTGGACCTTATCTTAAAATAGACTATATTTACGGTAAGTTCAAGCAGTTCCAGATTGGCCTGCTTTAGCCTGCCGGGCATTTCGTCGAGCTGCTCCTCTATTTGTTTTGCCCTGTCGTTTATCCTTTTTATTTCATGTTCTGAGGCCTGCATCTCCTTCTGGGCTTCCGCATCATTCTTTTCGAATACATCGGGAGTAAGCTTGATAATTCTGTCCATGTGCTGCTTTTTGGCGGCTGCTATGCTCTTTTGCTCTGCGGTAAGCCGTGCCTCCTCCTTCAGCAGGTCCTTCAGCTTCTCCTCGCTGCGTTCTATTGCGGGAGTCCTGGGCGTGCTGTTGAACAGCTTGTTCCAGCGTTCGTCAAGTATCAGGAGCGATATGTCGTTTTTCCGCAAGGTCTTGGTATCAAACTTTTTTGTCCGGTTTGATTTCCAGGGCAATAACTTCATGTTGTCATCCCCGTCCCGAAGTATTTGGCAAGCCACCCGGCGTAGTTGACCAATTCAATTATAGTTTTTCAAAAACTTATATACAATGAGCAATTTTACTTAGGTCTCCCGTATTACAGGCCCAGAGCGCCCTTAAGGTAATCTGCCGAGACATTGCGTTCTTTTTCGAGAAGCTTTTCGACCTCTGAATAATCTATGGCCTTACTTAATGTATCGACTTTATTCTTGAATTCCTCCAGTTCCATAGTATGTGGAAATATGCGCGAAAGCAGACCAAGCCTGTCCAGTATGCTGTATAGTCTCGAATTTACTGCCTTTTCGGATTTCTGGGAGGATTCGAAGCTGTAGAATTCTCTTTTGAAATTGATTGAAAAAACAGTGCCGTGGAAAGAGTCGGTTAAGACGGCGGCTGCATTTCTGAAAAGGCCCAGGAATTCCTTTGGTCCCGCGTCAAGCACCGAATGGCGCGTTTGGGGCACCACTCTGCGCGAACCGCACAGCGATACGACCGGAAGCTTGTACTTGTCCGACAAAACCTGTACAAAATCGCCGTACTTTCTGGCATCGGTAATGAAATAACACAGTATATAAGGCTCTTTAAATGCGGGCGCCGCAGATATAGAGCTCCAGTCGTCCCCATCGAGCAGCAGCGTAGGGTCGAGCACGGTTTGCGCTTCTCTGCCCGTTATCTCCCTGATTATGCTTTCGCCCTGCTTCTCCCTGACTGACAGGCATTCGAACCTTTCCAGATAATTTTTCAGCAGCTCCCTTTTATCCTCCGGTATGGAGCTGATCCCGAAGCTTGGTGCATAGGCGATCCGCCTGCCATCTTTTGCGAAATCAGCAAAGAAGGCTGGATCGAAGGTATTTTCCTTGTATATCAAAGGATTCCATATCTGGTCGCTCCCACAAATATAAACGTCATATACGGGAGCGTCGTTTTTTAGCTGTTCATACGAGCCGTAGAATTTCTCGGAAAGGTTCATATCATCGTGGACAAAGCTTTCGAAGCGAGCGTACCTGTTTTTCAACCTGCCCAGGTTTATCAGCGTATTGGCATTCGATAACATCGATCTTGCCGACAGCCCTTTTTTGAACAACCTGTTACCTTCGACCGTGTCTGTCCTTACATAATCGATTATCTCACACTCTGCCCCGGCCTTCCGTGCAGCCCTCATTAGCGCATAGGCCTGAAGCTGTGCGCCGTAATGGTGGGCGTGGTGGAATGTCAGTATGCCTGCTTTCATGATCTTCACCTTCCATTAATTATTACCTTGTACGCCGAAGCTAGTCCGTTTCGGCTGATTGCGCATTACCTTGTCAGCGAACTCATGCAAGGTGCTGCCAGCCGCGCTGCGCCTTGCAAAAATATTTCCATATAAGCCGGCAAGAAATTCCGGCGTTACATCACTTTTAGCTCATGGCGCTTTGCTTGATATTGCATGAGTTTTGCGAGATAGAGCATATTAACGAGGCATTGGCAAGGGCAAATTCATGTTTGAGCGCAGCGATAAATGACATAAGCTGCGCGAGTTTGAATTTGCCACCAGGCTGAGTTTATATGCTCTTTGGACAAAACTCCGCAATAGAAAGCAAGGCGCCATGAGTTTCAACACCTGTCACCCCGCTGATTTCCTGCCCGGCAGCAGCCCCTTCATCCTGACAAGGATATCGGAAGCCATCTTCCTCTCTATGAGAATATTGCCGCCTGCGACAACCATAAACACCCAGATCGCTACCGGAACCGACCACAATGCCCATCCGGCAAGACTGCCCGGCTTAATGTCCACGAGGTACAGCACAGGCAGTACTGCCGCAAAAAACAGCAGGAATATCCTGAGTACCCTCCTTATAGAAAGCACCGGGCTCAGCTTGGTTACGGTTTTCGGTATATAGAATATCAGGTCGATATCTCTGTACAGATTTGAGAGTATGGAGGCGATAAGAATTCCAGCTATGCCGAAGAAGGGTGCAAACACTATCGAAAGCACTACGATAATAGCCGCCTGTATCAAGGATTGCACCTTCGTTTCCTTATAAAGGCCTGCCGATATGACGAGCATCCCCTGTGGCGTCTTGATGTTCGAGAAAACTCCTACGCCGACGAAAAGCGCCGCTATAACGGGCCTGATATATTCCGCGTCGGTAAACTTTGCCGTATAGATATTCATGAACGGCATTATAAGTATTGCTGCGCAGGCATACCCCCAGGTCACGAGAGCATAGTACAGGTATTCATACTGCTGGTAGGCCTTCTGCATCGTACCTACCTCGTTCCTTATGAGCAGATCTCCGAACATGGCGCTCAGCCCGTTGCTAAAGGTTGTGAGCAATGCAAGCACGCTGGCAAATACCATATTGTACACAACAAAAACGCTGGCCTCCTTGAAACCAAGCATCAGCGAGGTCACAACGACAGGCGTAGCAGTCGAAGCGACGCCGAGAACCTGCAGTATAAGCGAATCCCAACGCTTATCGAGCGCCTGGTTCATCGGCGGCGCTTTCAGGTCTATCTCCGGATACTTCCTCCTGCCATAAAGTATATACAGACCGGACCTTGCAAAAAAGCTTACAAGAGCGATCAGCTGAACGAGTACGATATCGTAGCGAAGGCTGGCCAGAACGAGGATTATCACCGCATTGACGGCAACTGCCGCCGCATTTATAAGTGAAATGACGTAGCTCTTCTGGTCAGCCGTATATAGTACCTTGTATTTACCTACGGCGAAGAATTCCAAGGCTCCCGAGGCTCCGATTATTAGTACCAGAGCGGCGATCGTGATGACGCTGATGCCCTGTCCTGACGTAAACATGGGATATAGGAACGCTGTCAAAAGGACCAGCCCGGAAAATACAAAACCGGAAATGTTATAAAACCTGTTGGATGCGGACAGTATCCCGTTGATATCATGCCGGTTCTTGTCTGCAAGAGGCTTGTACAGCGCATATATTGCAGCTCCTGAGATTCCGGCCTCGACAAGGTTGAAATAGGATATGAACTGTCTTATGGACGTTACAAGTCCGTTAACGGACGAGCCGTATACGGTTATCATTACCTGCGGAAGTATCAGATTTACGACAAGATTTACGATCTGCAGCACTATTGCGCTGATAGTGTTATATATGGAAAGCTTGGTTCTCATAATTCCCTTTCATTTTAACTGCTGATGCAAGGCCGGACCAATGCCGATCCTCCATCTGTGAGTATGCCTATGAGTTTGCCTTTGAGTCTGGCTCCGATTCGGCCTCCGTACCGGCCTCCGAGTCTGCCTTCGATTTTGCCTCCGAGTGTGCTTTCGGGTCTGCGTTCGAGTCTGCCTACGTGCGCCCTAAAATACGCTTGGCCAGGCATTTTGCTTTATATTTGAAGCTTTTGTTATCCATGTATTTCGCTCTGAGCTGGTCAAAGCACTGTCCGGCCTTCAAATCGTTGAAGAATTCCTTTCGTCCGGCAGGTTCCGCTACTGAGGAAACAAGCCTCGGATTGAACCTTACCGCCTCGTCCAGCGACCGCTCCTTTATGCAGATATTGCCGCTGATCCGCTTTAGAGCTTCCTCTCCGGTACCCGTATGGATAATCACCAAAGAAACGCCTTTATTATCCGAATACTCTTTTTCACCATGTCTGTCTATGCCCCAGAAATCCGCAAGCGTGATATCGGCCTTTGTATTGCTGATCCTGAATTTGCAGTCATAGCACGAGCTTCGGTTGAATATGCTTTTGCCGAAGCCCATGGAGTAGATCTCTCTTTTGACTCTGTCGATATAGCGGCTCCCGTTTTTGAATTCGACCCTCATACTGCTGTCATTCCAGCCTGTAGACTTGTCGCGGAAGGAAACGGACTTTATTTCGCTTTTGTAGGTATCCTTAAGATATTTGAGAAACATGTCCCATATTCTGGGAGACGGTACGCCGTGACAGGCAAGGTCGCATGTAAGCAGACCTTCATAATCACGTTTCAGAAATGCCTTTAGTCCGGCTATCTGGCAGGGCATCCCGCAGAACAGTACTTTCCTGCCCGCCTTCAGAAATTCACCGGCTTGGGCGAAAGCATCAGCCATATTGCTTTGCACGTATTTGGAGCGTCTCAGGTTATCGAGTTGTTTTTCATCTTCGGCGTATATATGGGTCACTTTGAATTCATCATCGAACCCTGCCCCGAATACCACGCCGCCATCTGAAAGCGTCATCAGAGCAAGCTGTGTAAATACGCCTCCCGACGTGCTTTTAGATCTGACTGTTTCATCCGTGGAATAGCATGCATAGACCTTATGGTTGACTTCCGCGGCGGGTTTAGCGCCAATTTTAAAGCCGGTTGCAGTGTTTACAGGGCAGGTCTTTTCACAAAGACCGCAGTCATTACATATTTCCGCATCTATAGATGGATATAGGAAGCCCTCTTCATTTGCCGACATCGTTATGGCATTTCTGGGGCATACCTGCCTGCAAGCCGTACAACCGGTGCACAGCCTGGCCTCCTTGATAATCTCCCTCATCAGGCCACTTCCTCTTCCGCAGCTTCGGATTCGTTCTGTGCGATCTGTCCGCCGCAAGCCTTTCCCTCATTCAGCTGCAGATAAAGCGTAGCCAGTATTACGCCTGCCGATACCCAGAAGAACAGCATTACCCTGCGGTCAAACCAGACATATTCTATCATTCCGTTGGCCAGGATACCCGTCAGTGAAGCCAGACCGGCAATGAGTGTATTCCTGATGAATTTGTCTCCTGTGTGCACCAGCGTCCTGATACTCTTTTTAACGGTCGTCAGTATGAAGCCGAGAAATGCCAGGATCCCGGTAATACCTGTCTCAAGCCAGAGCTGCAGGTACAGATTGTGGCTGTGTGACGGTAGCGAGCCTTTATCTACGAATATATAATAATTCTTGACGACTCTTAGAAGAGTATCGTTCCCAAGCCCAAGTCCCGTTACCCAGTAGTCCTTAAGAATGGGAATTACGGTCTGCCATACGTCTATCCTGGTCTGGAACGAGCTGTCGGCCATGTTGAAGGATCTAAGCCTCATTATTATCGTATGCGGCAGAAACGGCACTGCGGCTATGGCAAGCAATATTCCCACCGGTATCAGTCTCTTCTCCTGGAAAAACACATAAACGAATGCGGCAATGGCGATAGCAATCCAAGCTCCGCGCGCCTGAGTCATCAGTATGGAGAAAAGAGGCGGCACTGCCATTGCAAGATAAAGCAGCTTTGTCAGTACATGTTTCGCATTAAAAGCCATTGCGAAATAGAAAGGCACGAAAATCAGTATTATCTCCGCAAAATCGTTGGGATTATTGAAGAAGGAAAATACCCTCGTCATGCTTCCCTGGTTTAGAGTTGTGTCAACCCATGCAGGATTTACAGGCACCTTGATGATATACTGATAGATGCCGAACACTCCGGCGATCGTCAAGCCTGTGAGTGCAACGGCCAACAGTTCGAATATTTGCTTTTTGGTTCTTAGGGTTACTACCAGGAGCAGCACCATCATGAACCCGGTCAGATAATACCCCAGGAACCGCAGATCCGGCAGGATCGAAAATACCTCGCTTAGGAATACGCAGATGACGAATAGAACAAGGAACACATTGAACGCAGTTGTCTGAAAACCTGTGCGGCCTTCGACTATGGTCTTCATGAAGTATAACAGCAGCAGCGCCGCTATGGCCAGAGTGCTGTACAGGTTGTTCCAGTAGTCATACGGCGCAACCAGGGCGATGAACAGAAAACAGGCCGTCAGTAGGTGAAGTTTACCGAACAGATACTTCAACACTCTGAATGCTACGCTTTCTGCAAATACAGCCTCAGCCTTCAGGTACAGAGGATGTAATACCCTCTGCGGCAGGTTCAGCAGACCATCTACGGCTTTGTAGAGAACGCTGCCCTCGTAGCCTTTGTTGACGACGCCCTCACGTGCCGTAAAGTCTACTATGGCGCTGTTTGAAAACAGCCTGCCCAAAAATGCGCCGAACCTTCGTAAAGTCTTTGCAATAAAGCTTTCCTGCCAGGCCTTCGAAAAATTTGAGCAAAGAATATATATGAATTTGTAAACTAAACTTTCCTGCAGCAATGTACTACCCCTCTATAAGTTTAATATCTGAGATTTTGGCGAAGTTTGACGTATTTCCTATTCTCCATTCGGTGCCATTCTTGTAGATGTAATACTCAACGCCTCCGAAGGTCGCTCCTGTCTTGCTGTATTTACCCTTTCCCTCAAATGTGACAGTAACGGAACTGTAGCCTTCCCTCGAGCCTTTTATGGCCATACCTTTATCATTTATGAAGTAGCTGATATCCGGTCCTGTCTTTACATCGACAACCTTGCCCACTTCGACGTTCTGCACCCTGTCCTTCACTACGTCACCTTTCTTGATGTTCTTAACGACATAGTCCGGCACGGACTCCATATAGACACTCATCTGAATGGTATCCATCTTCGTAAGCGGCGTAGCCGTGCCTGATTTCCCGAATTTGTAATACAGCCCGGCGCCTATCACTATTATGAGCAGGATAACCAGTACATCCACGATGCTGATTTTTCCGAATAATTTCCCCTTCTTGTCAAATAACATTTCATTACTCTCCTTTACGATGATTACGGTAACAAAAAAGCTTTCCTACGGTTACAAATAAACTGCCGGCTTCATTTTGCAGCTTGTCCGGCAAATTCCTCATAGAAATTATAAGTTTGATTCGCCATTTTTACAAGATTGAATTTTTCCTCAATTGCCAGCAGGGCATTATTTCTCAGCTCTTCCAGCAATCCGGGCGTATCCATTATATGTCTGATTTCCCAAGCCGTACCCTCTGCGTCGTCATATTCCACGAGAACTCCGCAGCCAGTCTCGTCGTTGATGATATCGTCGTTGCCGCCCATGTCGGTGGCCACAACAGGAAGCCCGCTTGCCAGCGCTTCAAGGATTAGAAAGCTTGAAGCCTCATGTTCAGACGAATTGAAATAAAGGTCGCTTCCTGTAAACAGATTCTTTATATCCTGACGGAAACCTGTAAACAGTATGTCCTTGGAGAGCCCGAGCTCTTCGGTCATCTGCTTTATTTCCTCCAGCAGCGGACCGTCGCCTGCCAGTATGCATTTCATTTTTTTATCGGTCATTCCCTTGAGCTTGTGGATGGTTCTGACAAGATACCTGTGCCCCTTGTCGTGCGCGAATCTCGCAGCACAGAGTATTACGAAGGTGTCGTCGCTGATGCCGAATTCTTCGCGGATCGTCGACTTCTCAGGCTTACCCCAGTATACGGGGTCAACCGCGTTGAAAAGCACTTTGATCTTGGATGCGCTGATACCGTTGGAAATCATCATTTCCCGTCCCCTGTTGCAGACCGCTATAACGCCTGCTTCAAGAGGATTGATAAGACGGTTGGCCATCCTCGTCATAAAATTATTCCTTAGTATGAAGTGGTTGGTATAGGCTACCTTAGCCGGAGAACCGCGCAGCCTTGCCAGCATGGCGATGTAATTTTCTCTCAGGTAATGGGTGTGCACAAGATCGATTTCATGTTCCCTGCAAATTGCGGCCAGATTGGCTGCAGCCTTGAAATCGAACGGGCTGTTCATCTCGAGCCTGTATATCGGGATCCCCATTTCCTTAAGCCTTTCCACCAGAAGGCCCTCTTCATTATAAGCGAAGAATGCATTTATCTTTTTTCCATTGAGCTGTTCAATAAGCGTCTGTACGTATCGTTCAGTTCCCGCTTTACCCGCATGGTTCAGCAGGTACAATACGTTCATCAAGGAAACCGCCTCCTAACCCTTGTTGTCTTTATGCCGTGCGTCCGCTTTGCTTTAGCGTTTAAAGGAGCATGTCCCTTACATTATATCAGAAAAAACAAACCGGTACATCGGGATTTTATAATCCCCGTCACCGGCCAATATAATTAAACCAGCAAGTTATTCAAAAAAAACAAAAACACAGCCGCGGTTTATTGCGGCTGTGCTTTCTGTGTAGGGGTATATGAAACAATAGTGTGGGTTATCAGTTGATGTCTATCTTATGTGTCCTCGGCTTGCTCTCTTCGGATTTCGGCAGATTTACGGTAAGCACTCCGTTTTCGTATTTGGCGGTAACATCCTCCTGCTTGACGCCGTCTACCTGGAAGCTTCTGCTGTACGAGCCGTATCTTCTTTCCTTCCTGATGTAGTTCTCCCTTTTTTCATCGGTCTGCTCATTGTGTTCGACTCCGATGGTAAGTATTCCGTCATAAAGCTCCAGTTTGATGTCTTCCTTCCTCACACCGGGCATATCCGCCTCAACGACATACTCCTTGTCGGTTTCGCGTACGTCCGCCTTGATAGGTTGCGCAGTGGCAAAGAATCCGAAGGGTTCATTGAAAAAATCCTCAAACAGATCAAACACGTCATTTTTTACTGTCAAATCATTTGACCTTCTGTTGAATGGTACTAATCCGAACATAAACAACACCTCTTTATATTATATTTATCAGATATTCAGGTTCGCCACCGGCAGCATCAGATTTTCGATACTAATTAGCAATTCCAATTATTGGTGGTATTCAATTGCTTATATTATGCTGCCTTTGACTTTCCTTGACCTTGGTTTTATTATAAAACCGTCGGGATAAATTAGCAAAATTAGATTTTGACTTTCTTTGACCTTTGCAACCGAAAAAACCCGGCCATCCCGAATTACATGGTTCTCTCTCCCTGTTTCAAGCTTTTTCTTGTTTTTTTATACCCGATAATTCCAATAGTTCTTTGGGTTTCAATATGCCGGTTACCAGCATCAATAACAAGGCAAGCAACCCGAAGGCAAGCAGTGTCAGAAAGGTCGTAACAGTTCCCTCCATATGCAGTGCGCCTGAAAGTCTCTTGATAAAGCTTCCGAGCAGTACCATGGTCACGCCCACCAGCCCGGGCTTTATCAGCCAATCCCTCAGGTCGAAAACCAGGCCGGTTATCCTGTTTATTGCGATCAGATTCAGGCCCTCCGTAAGTATGAGACTTGCCGTCAATCCAAGTATATAGCTCCTGATGCCGAAGACAGGTATCAGGAACCAGGCAGCCGCTATCCTTATTACCGAGCCTATGATAGTATTCACAAGCAGCGTCCCCTGCCTTCCAAGTCCGTTCATAACGCCGGTCAGCATCTGCTGGAGATAGATAAAAATACATGCGAAGGCCAGCATGAACAGAAGATCCCCTATCTTCTCCCTCCTGTATACCAATGCCCCTATCTCGTCCGGAAAGCTCAGAAACAGTGCGGAAAACAAAACCCCAAGCAGGAATGTGGCCTGGATCGACTTGGATATCTGATAATTTACGGTACGGAACCTTTTAAGCGATACGGATTCGGATATAGCGGGAACAAGAGTGGTGGCAAGTGAATTCGTCACGAGCGACGGAAACATGATAAGCGGCAGCGCCATGCCTGTGAGGCGGCCGAACAACTCCATGCTGCTCTTTTCATCCATTCCGCCGAGTACGAGCATGGAAGGGATCATTATGAATTCTACTGCGGTCAGGGAAGATATCACGAGCCGGTTTGCCGAGACCGGCACCGAGGCCTTCAGCAGCTCGATGACTATGCTCCTTTTGCGCATGGGCTTCCCGGGACGTTTTATTCTGGCAGAGTGTCCCTGACTGAATGAGAAAACAACCAGCAGGATTATCATATTTGCAACCTCGCCCAGCGCAGCGGCTAGCGTGGCCACGGTACAGGCGTATTCCGCCCCCTTTTCGCCTATTGCCGCAGCGAAAAGTACCAGTATACCTATCTTGACCGCCTGTTCGGCAATTTGCGATACTGCCGTGGGAACTACCTGCTGTATGCCGTAAAAATATCCTTTGAGAGCAGAAGCAGTAACTACTGCGGGGAGACAGGGTACAAGGACCAAAAGCGCATTGTGAGTCCTCTCATCACCTAGCACTTTCAAACTGAGCAGATCGGCATTGATGTAAATAAACAGCGAGACCGCAAGGCCAGCCGCGAATACCAGCACAAGAGCGCATATAGTTATCCTGCCAGGGTTCAGTTGGTTATTGCGGGCATTTTGTTCCGCTACCATTTTTGAAACAGCAATGGTCATGCCGGCAGTTATGGTCAACACGATGGCAGTATAAACGGGTACGATAAGTTCGAATAACCCCATACCTTCAGCGCCTATCAGGTTGGATAGGAGAATCCTGTATGCAAATCCGATCAGTCTGACGATCAGACCGGCCGCCATCAGGATAACTGCGCCTTTTACGAAAGATCTCCGCACATGGCTGCTCCAATAATTATTCCTGTTAATTTTTATTATGGGATCTATTGATTTAGAAGAGATTTATTCTGGGACTGCAGCTTTCTGACTATCCTGTCACGCCGTTTTTTGAGCTCTTCAAGCTGAGTGCTTCCACCAAGGCCCGCGTTAAGGCACTTTTGCACAGCCTTTTCGACAATAGGCAACGCCCTTTTGTAGTTTTTCTCTTTATGCTCGTAATACTTGGCCATCTCGATCAGATGGAACAGCTCAAAGCTTGGATTTTCGGCCTCCACAGCCTTCCAATGCTCCAGAGCGCGCTCGATGCTGCCGTTTTTCTTATAAATACCGGTAAGCCTTTTGACAGCCTGTACCTTTACGTCGAATTGTCCGGAGCCGCTGCAGGCTTCAAGGCATTCAAGCATGTCTTCGGTCCTTCCGTTAGCTTCAAAAAGCCGTCCCATTCCAAGCAGTTCGAAGCCCCCGTCCGTTTCAGAAAGCGGGCTTTTCAGCATTGCCGACAGTCTGGCCAGCAGGGAGACCATGGAAAGTACGTCAAGCCGGTTGTGATGTATAACCTTCATGATATCCGATGCATTCCTGTCCTCAAGGTATTTGAAGTATACCGAAGGGATCAGCGCACCCGGAATATCGTCCGTCCTGTGCTCTCCCAGTACATTTTCCTCGAGCGATGAAAGTCTGCAGCTTTCAAGCTTCAGTCCCCAGACCCTTCTGGCCGGATACAGCAGGTCAAGGTGGGGAAAATCGCCGAAACGCGCCCTGAACCTGTTGGAAATGAATCTGCTCTGCAGCAGGTTTATATCAAAGGCCTTTCCATTGAAGGTCACAAAATTGCCATGCCTGGCAAAAAGCTGCTGCAGCTCGGAAAGCATGGCCGCCTCTTCATCATAATCTCTGATAAAATATTGCCGTACGATATAGGAATCGCCCTCGAAAAAGCCGACGCCGACAAGAAACGCCAGCGTACCGGCCCCTCCGGACAGGCCCGTTGTCTCGGTATCCAGGAAAAGAAGCTTCTCAGGCGCAAGCCCCTCGCAGTCCTCTCCTCCAAGTGTAACAAGAATGTCCCCGCCCGTCCCCAGTATGTCGCCAAGCCTGCAGCTGCCGTATATATGCGTCAGAGGGTATTTTTGCTCAATAACGTAACAACACCCGAAACTATTGGATACGACGTATCCGGGTACCAACCTGTCTATATCGTTTTCACTTTGAGGCCTTAGAGGTGCGGAAGGCTTCGCGGCGCCTTCCTTATACAGCCCCAGCTTGCTTCTCAGATCCACTTTTTACCAGAGCTCCTTAAATACTATATCATCGCCCACAAATCCATTAGACATTATCACGTATCAGATCGATAAGCTTTAGCGTCAATTCCTTCGGATTGTCCGTTCCCGTAAATTCGTTAAGAGGGCCCACACAGGAAGGGCATCCCGTCTCACAGCCGCATTGCTTCACCATTCCCGCCGCAGTCTCGAAGAGCTCTCCGTGAAGCTCGTAAAGCTTGTCGCTGAACCCGACGCCGCCGGGAAAGCTGTCATATATATAGACTGTCGGCCGCTGAGTGAAGGTTGCTCGCACCTGATAAACCACGCGTATGTCTCCCGGATCGCACATAAGATATATCGGCGCGGCATTGGCCAGTATGTTCGAAAGCCCGAGCAGCCCGTTCTGCACATCAGTCTGTGACATTTCGGGTATCGATTCGGGCAGGCTGACCCAGTAGGAGGTCGTGTGCATTTCAAGCTCCGGCAGCGTGACCGGTCCTGAGCCGATATTTTCATGCGTATGCAGCTTGATTTTTTTGAACATGGTGACGAGCGAGCTGACCGAGACCTCGCCGCTGCTCCTGTGCACCGGCTTTTCCGTATCGTCCCGGAACACGTCTATCACCTTAAGATCGACTGCCAGGTTCGCGTCGGTGTAATAATCGACGTTTACCCTGCGCACATAGGCTTTCTTATCGTCGAAGTCGAGCTTTTCGACCTGGTACTGCACTCCCTCATGAATGTAGATGGCTTCCTCATGCAGCAGCATCGGCGCGCTGAACCTGTCCGACTCACCTATGACGACGGGCTTCGGTTCGGATATGTCAATGATGATGAAATTCTCGTTGGATGCGCTGCGCAGGCTTATTTCATCAGCCGGGAACACGTCCGACATCCAGTGCCAGCGGTCGCCCACATGCCTTATCAGCCGTGCCTCCTCCATAAACGAAAGTATCTCGGAGGTCGTTTCAACACCGAATTTTTCGCCGTTTTCAAAAGGCAGTTCAAATGCCGCACATTTCATGTGATTATAAAGGATCACTAGATTGTCAGGATTGATAAGGCCGTTTTCCGGACTCTTCCCGAAGAAGTAATCCGGGTTGTTTATAATGTATTGATCCAGCGGACTGCTGCTCGCGACCAGGAATGCCGCCGACACGCCGCTCCTGCGTCCCGCGCGGCCCGACTGCTGCCAGGTGCTTGCTATCGTTCCGGGATAGCCGCATATGATGCAGGCTTCGAGCGCTCCGATATCTATGCCGAGTTCAAGCGCATTCGTCGATACGACCCCTGTTATGCTGCCCTCGCGCAGCCCTCTTTCGATCTCGCGCCGCAGATTCGGCAGGTAGCCTCCCCTGTAGCCGCGGACCCTTCTGTCCCCTTCGCTGCTGCCATGGTATATATCCTTCAGATAAGTTACAAGGACCTCCACATTCAGCCTGCTCCTCGTGAAAACTATGGTCTGAACGTTGTTGCGGATCAGGGTCTCGGCCAGTCCTTCGGCTTCAAGCAGGCTGCTCCTGCGGATACCGAGCTCTTTATTGACAAGAGGCGGGTTGTAAAAAATGATATGCTTCTTGGCCGTAGGCGCTCCGTTATTGTCAATAAGCTTAACCTCCGCTCCGGTTATCCTGGAAGCCAGCTCCGCCGGATTCGCAATGGTGGCCGAGCAGCAGATGAAGATGGGATCCGAGCCATAGAAATTGCATATTCTGCGCAGCCTTCTCAGGACATTTGCCAGATGGCTGCCGAAAACGCCCCTGTAGTGGTGTATTTCGTCTATCACAATGAATTTAAGGTTCTCGAACAGTTTGGTCCATTTTGTGTGGTGTGGAAGAATACCGCTGTGGAGCATGTCCGGGTTGGTAACAACTATGTGCCCGGCCTGCCTGATAGCCTTTCTCGCCGTTTGGGGAGTATCGCCGTCGTATGTGAAGGTTTTCACGTCCACTCCGGCTTCCGTTATCAGTTCGTGGAGCTCGGATGTCTGGTCCTGCGACAGCGCCTTGGTCGGAAACAGGAAAAGTGCGCGCGATTCTTCATCCTTCAGTATGGCGTCAAGAACGGGTACATTGTAACACATCGTCTTGCCCGAAGCCGTCGGAGTGACGACAACGATGCTGTTTCCGTCATGCACAGCCTGAATGGCGCTGGCCTGGTGTGAATAAAGCCTTCTTACGCCTCTTCTATCAAGAGCAGCCCTGATCCGGCCGTCTATAAAGTCCGGGAACTCGGTATAAACTGCTTCCCTCGCAGGCAGCTCCACCCAGGAGGTGATATTTTTCATTATCTTATCCGACGCCTTGATATAGTCGAGCATTTGCTCCAGATTCATAACGGCCTCCCGAACATACATTCTGCTTATATTCTATTATAAAGCGTATATTTTGTCTACTGCAGCCCGTTTACCAGCTCCGCCATCTCATCAAACGAAACAGCCCTGAAGACCTTGTCCTTGAACTGTGATGAGTTCCTGCAGCCCTTGATATACCAAGCAATATGCTTTCTCATTTCCCGGACGCCGGTGTATTCCCCCTTAAGCTCGGTCAGCATCGCCAGGTGCCGTAGCATCATGGCCTTTTTCTCATCCAGATCAGGCTCGGACGTCAGTAATCCCGTTTTTATATAATGATCTATCCTTTTAAATATCCACGGATTACCTTGTGCTCCGCGTCCTATCGCGACCGCGTCGCAGCCCGTCGTTTCGAGCATCCTTACTGCATCCTGTGGTTTTACGATGTCGCCGTTGCCGATCACCGGAACCGACACGGCTTCCTTCACTTTTTTTATGATATCCCAGTCGGCCTTTCCGCTGTAAAATTGCTCCCTCGTCCTTCCGTGCACCGTAATGGCGGAAACGCCGCTGCTTTCAGCCACCCGCGCAAACTCGACCGCGTTGGCATTCTCATCGTCCCACCCTTTCCGGAATTTTACTGTAACCGGTTTTTTTGTAGCCGTAGCGACGGCCTTTATTATCTTCCCGGCCAGGTCGGGCTTCAGCATAAGTGCGCTGCCCTCCCCGTTTTTAGTGATCTTGGGCGTGGGACAGCCCATATTGATATCGATAATGGCCGCGTCTGATGTATTCAGCCTTGCGGCGGCATCAGACATGATCTCCGGCTCCGAGCCGAATATCTGGACCGCTGCAGGCAGCTCCGACCTGCTTAGTTCTGCGAGCTTCCAGCTCTTCTCGTCCTTGTAGTACATGCCCTTCGCACTGATCATCTCGGTGCAGACAAGCCCGCAGCCCTGCTCCCTGCAGAGTATCCTGAAGGGCAGGTCCGTTACGCCTGCCATCGGCGCCAGAAATATGTTGTTCTCAGTAACGATTGAACCTATCCTCATATATACTCCGATCAATGATGTGACACTGCAATTCTAGCATACGTTCAAGGTATGTGGGAAGGGGTTGCTCCCCTCACAATAAAAAAGCCGCCGTACATTTGATTGCCGGCAGCCTTTCCGATTAATATATCATGCCTGTTCACTTCGTAATTTCCTTTATCCGCGCTTGTCGCAGCCTTGGTTTGATCTTGGGAGTCAGCATTTTGGAATATTCTTCATTCCCCAAAGTACGATGCGGTATGTCTTTAACTGTGATCTTGGATTTTACCAATTCATCCAGCTGAATTACCTCATACTTGTTCATGTTCTCGAACTGCACTGCATAAGTGTTGACACCGCCGATATCATCAGCCCTGAGCACCTTGCCTTCCAGTTTTATATTGAATTCGGAGAGCATGTTATGTATCGCCAGATTGAAATAAAGCTTCGTGTTTGAGTTGTACCGATGCACTGAGCTGAAAAGCATGCCACCCGCAGACAAGTCGACAATGTCGAAGGATACCCATCTGATTTTGTCCCTGCTAACAAGCGCCTGGCAAATAACGTTGTCACACCGTTTATATTTTCTTCGTTCCGACAAGTGGGCCATTTCAACAACTCCTTTTCTTCTTGGACGGAGGATCACCTATCGTTCGATTTTTAAGCAAGTCATTCTAATCAGTATCGAAAGTTGCTTGTACAACTTAGTATTTGGTATGTGCAAATAAAAGATGCGCATTTATTAAATTTACAATGAAATGTATTTTATATGAATATTATAACATGTAAAAACAACAAAAGTCGAGAGAACGGAGAAAAAAGATGTAATATTATTGGTAGACAATGGTCGTGAACATTCCGCCCATCGAAGCCGACATGTTGTTGGACATGTGATGCGGGATATGGCAATGGAACGGCCAGACGCCCGGGTTGTTGGCCTTGAATACTACGTCATAGGTCTCTCCCGACGCTACGTTCAGAGTATTCTTCAGGTATCTTTGGGAAGGCGTCAGAGTATTGCCGTCCGAAGCAACTATGGCAAACTGGTGCCCGTGGATATGCATCGGATGGGCATCGTGAACGATATTCCCCATCCTAATGCGAACAATGTCGCCATAATTGACAGGCATAGGCGTCACAAACGGAAAACACCGTCCGTTAATGGTAAAAAAATTGAAATCGTGGGACATCGGGTCGATTTCGAATGTACCCTGTCTGATTTCGCCCATTTTCAAATCCTTTACTGCAAATTCCTGCAACATGAAGAAATAGTCCCTGTCTATCCCGTATTCATTAGGATCCATAATGATGAACGCCCCTCCCAGCCCCATCATCTCCTGTCTGGCCGTATTCACATGCGTATGGTACATGTGAGTACCGGGCGGGTTTGTGATTCTGAAGCGGTAATCCAGATGCTTACCGGGCTCTATGAACGGCGTAGGTTCGACTTCGGTGACCCCATCCATCGTATTGGGTATGTCCAGGCCGTGCCAGTGTATGCTCGTCGCTTCCTCAAGCCTGTTATATACGCGGATGCTGATGTAATCGCCCGAATACACCTGTATCGTCGGGCCGGGCATAGTTCCATTGTACCCCCAAGCTTTGATAAACAGCCCCGGCAGAATCTCCCTCTTTACAGGCTCGGCAAAAAGCTCGAAATACTTGATGCCATTTCGGTACTGGAAAGGCAGGATCGGAATGTCAGGTGTTATTAGCATTGAAACCACCTCAATTTTGCTCCTGGTATCAGTATATTTAAAATTTGTCCCGATAATGACCTTAATGTACCGTAACATAGTATACATAAAGTGAATATAATGCAGCATACACATCAAATATGATCAGGAGTGATATGAATGCCGATGGATATGGATCAGATGCAGGCAATGATGGCTCAGATGCATGCTCAGAATTATATGAACGATATGAAGCTGGCACAGTATTTCCGGTCAGTAGGCGCTGTATATTCGAATATGGCGCAGGGAGAGTACAGGATGTATCAGTTCCATTCGGGTCAGACCCAGGGAATGGGGCAGATGCCCGGTATGGGGCAGCCGCAGGGCGCTGGGCAGATGCCCGGTATGGGACAGCCGCAGGGTGCTGGGCAGATGCCTGGTATGGGGCAGCCGCAAGGCGCAGGGCAGATGCCGGGCATGGGACAGATACCCAGTATGGGGCAGCCGACAGGCCCACAGGCGCCGGGCCTGGGACAGCCGATAGGCGCAGGGCATGGTCCGGGGCTGTAAACCAGGAAAACGGAAAAACAACAGCAATGTCGCAGCATTATTAATCAGGGACCCTGTTGATAGGACGAACAGGTCCCTTTTTATGTATTGATCATATTATGCTGTTACCTGATGTTACCGTTACATGTTACTTATTACCTGTTACCCGTATCCTTTACCCCGCTGCAAGCGCCTGTTGCTGCCTGTTTACCGCTGCCTGTTGATTTTTTCTTGACTTGGAGTTAACTCCAAGTGGTATGATATCGTTATCAGGGAGGCGGATCTGAATGACGATCGCAGAAATAAGCAAAAAATATGATATAACACAGGATACTCTCCGCTACTATGAACGGGTTGGCCTGATTCCCCGGGTCAGCCGCAACAAAAGCGGAATAAGGGACTTTACTGAAGAAGACCAGAGATGGGTCGAATTTATCAAATGTATGAGGAGCGCAGGTCTTCCGATCGAAACATTGATGGAATATGTCAAGCTGTACCTGCAAGGCGATGAAACCATAGATGCGAGAAAAAAGATCTTAATGGAGCAGCGCAGGCAGTTAATGATAAGAATGGAAGACATGAAAAGCACGCTCAGCCGTCTGGACAAGAAAATCGCTGCGTATGAACTGGCCGGCGCCAAATGTAAATGAACGTCGTTCTTTATAAATCAAGGCTGCGATGAAATAGAAATAAACCTATAGACATATAAATAACAGGAGGATAAAAAGGATGAAAAAACTTGGCTTTGGTATGATGCGTCTGCCGCTTAAGGATGAAGGAGATTCGAAAAGCATCGATCAGGAACTCGTGAACAAAATGGCGGACTATTTTATCGAGAAGGGCTTTACTTATTTTGATACGGCATATCCGTACCATCAGGGAATGAGCGAGGTTGCTGCCAGAAAAGCGCTCGTGGAAAGGCACCCCAGGGATTCGTTCATGCTGGCGGACAAGATGCCTACCTGGATGATAACAAAGAAAGAAGACTATCGGAGGATTTTTAACGAACAGCTGGAAAAGTGCGGAGTCGAATACTTCGACTATTACCTGTTGCATACCCTTGGTGTATCGCTTTATGCGAACTCCGTCAAATACGGCGGGTTCGAGTTCATGAAGGAACTCAAGAAAGAGGGCAAAGCTAAGAAAATAGGCTTCTCCTTCCACGACAAGGCGGACGTTCTTGACAAGATATTGACGGAGCACCCCGAGATGGAGTTTGTTCAGCTTCAGATAAATTATATAGACTGGGACAGTGAAAGCATCGAGTCCCGCAAATGCTATGAAGTCGCATTGAAGCATAACAAACCCGTTATTGTTATGGAGCCCGTAAAGGGAGGCTCGCTTGCAAACATACCCGAAGAAGCTGAAAAGCTATATAAAGCTTATCACCCGGATTTGAGCGTGGCATCGTGGGCGGTCCGTTATGCCGCTTCACTCGAAAACGTGTTCATGGTGCTCAGCGGAATGAGCGATATTGAACAGGTCGTCGACAATACAAGCTACATGCGTGATATGGAGCCTTTGAACGATGAAGAAAAGCAGTTGGTCAACAAGGCGGCAGGAATAATAAACGCAATCACCGTCATTCCCTGCACCGAATGCCGTTATTGCGTGGACGGCTGCCCAAAGAAAATACCGATACCCAATTATTTTTCACTGTACAATAACCAGAAGCGTTTCAGGCTTGTGCCATCGCATATCGCCTCTTACAACACTATGGCAAAGAACGGTGGAAAGGCTTCCGACTGCATCAGCTGTAAACAATGTGAAAAGCATTGTCCGCAGCATATCAGTATAACAGAGCAGCTGAAAGAGGTTTCAAAGATATTCGAAGTATAAACGTTATTTATTGTTGTAAAAATGTGACATTTTGATATAATTCCTTTTGTATTGGCCTGTTTACATGGATATTTTGGGGCTGATACGGAGGTGTATGATTTGAAAACAGGATTTAAAATCGCAGGAATTTGCCTGCTTGCAGCAGTAATCTCCATTATAGCCCGGATTTACATCCCGGATAAGTTTATTGATTCAACAGGGGATACTATTGCAGCAGAGGCGGATATGTCCGTAAATAATACTGATATGTCCGTAAATGCTACTGATAAGTCAAATAACGAGACAAGTATTACCAAGGAGAAAGTGTTTATGAGTTACAATTCCATTCCTATAATGCAGGGCGTATGGGAGATTACTGACGGAACAGCTGACTCGCCTTCCTTTGTCGATGTTTATCTGATAGAGGGTACAGAGAAGGCTTTGCTTATCGATGCCGGGGTCAGTGGCGATTATTTGCGGGACTATGTAAAAACACTGACCGGCAAACCTGTCGAACTGGTACTTACGCATGGGCATGGCGACCATATTGCAGCAATCTCGCAGTTTAAAACTGTTTTTATGTCATCGAATGATTTCGATCTCTTAAAGCCGTATACACCCTTCGACGACTTTGAGTCCTCAGGCTATAAAGATATCAGGGGCGGAGAAACATTCGATCTCGGAGGCTGCAAGCTCGAAGTTATCGCACTGCCCGGCCATACCCCGGGTTCCGTGGTCCTGCTCGACAGGGAGAGGCAGTTTCTGTTCGCCGGAGACGCAATTGGCTCGGGATCGCTGTGGATGCAGCTTCCTGAAAGCAGTACGGTAGAAGAGTTCAGAGATGAAATGCAAAAGTTCGGGAAATCCCTCGAGGCTCTGACCGAGCTTAAGCCATACCTGGGCCACAACTGCCTGATGGGCCGCAAACCCGACAAGGATTACATCACCGATACGCGAATTGCAGCCGAAAAAATAGTATCGGGCGAGTTAACTGGCGTCCCTACCGACAGGAAGGATTTTCCCGGCGCTGTAACAGTTTCATACGGCCAGATGACGGATTTCCTTTACCGACCGGAGAAGATAATGAAAAAGGGCGAATAATTTATGTGGGAGGAGCGGCATCCGCCAATCCTCCCTTCATTGTAACTGCCGTAAATAAAGCCATACCTCTATAGTCACGTACTATTAGAGAAAGAAAATAATACCATAACATAAAATATAATAAGTGTAAGAAAATTTAGGTGAGCAGCATGCCATTAGCTGACAAAGAAGATTTGCAAAAACTATTCGAAAATATGGATGATTACGATTTGTGTGATGTCATTAATAAAAAATTAGAGCAATATACTCCAGAAGCCAAGGAAATTGCAATAATTGAGTTTGGTAAACGCAAATCAAAGAATCCGAAAATAGAAAAAATATCATTAAAGCAAGAGAAAAAGAGAATTCAACTGATTACCAGAGAAAGAAGAGCGGAAGCAAAAGAGTTTTTTTATAAGCACATATTTTTTGACCTCATTTTATCAGCAATATTTATTATATTAGTTATTGCTTATGCAACCAGATAAAAATTTAGCGAGAAATAAAACGGGTTGGTGTAATATTGGTGTAAAAACAAAGGCTTTCAGAGTTAAATACTCTGAAAGCCTTTCATTTTCTTGGCGCCCCGGACAGGAATCGAACCCGCATCAGCGGAACCGGAATCCGCTACCTTATCCATTAGGCCACCGGGGCATTGCTCCATCAATATATTATAGCAAAAAGCTAAGTTTTACAACCCGGTTGGCGCAGATATTTTTGGAAGCTGGCGGGCGACGGGCACGGCAGGTAAGGCAAAACGCCGTTACCTGAACAGCTTGAGCACCCAGTTAAGTATCTGCGTCGCAAAAACCATGCTGAGAATGAAATTCCATGTGAATACGATAATAAAGGTCAGCCTCCTGAAAACGGGGTTGAACCGGAACAGTACATTTATCCCCCTGGTCAGTATTGCCGCCGACCACACGAATATAACCATCATAAATATCAAGGAAAGGTTCTGCATCCAGGTAGGACTGTTATCCGTTATATTACGCAGCAATAAGTAATAAATAGCCGTCTCCACGGGAACGATGATAAAATGTGAGATGACATATCCCTTGATAACCTTTGTCAGGGACGCGTTATGCTCTATCGGAGCCTTGCTTTCCGGATGCGGCGAAAAAGTAGTATAATCTTCACCCACATCCTCTTCGCTCATTATTGCTTCCTTCTTCTTGAGATAAGCAAAGATGTCGTAAAGGGGCGCCCCCATAAAAATAACGTCCACCAGGCCCAGCAGAAGTATGGCGAACACAGCCATGAAGGCGTTGAATATTATATCATCTGTCGGCTTTCCGTAGAAAAGCAACTTCAGATTGTTATTTATATCAGGCAGCAGGAAATCGATCGCGCCAACCATCACAGCGCCGGCGATCAATGTAGCTTTTCTGTCAGTAAGGCTCTCGAAAAATTTTGCCGGGTACAACAGTATATCCTTCAATCTGGCCATGATTCTGTTCATATGCTCTCCCTGTACATTGGGTATCAACTGCATCCAAGTCGGATATTAATAATATATAACTTGCCGGGAACAAAATCAATTATGCATATAAACTTGAATCTACTTTTTTGCCATGGCCCTCAAAAGAAACTGCATATGCTCTCTTATCATCTGTTGTATCAGAGGGTCGTCAACCGGATTTTTCAAAACGCTGTCAACCGCAAAATACCTCAGGTAGATCATCAGCATGAACGAATAGGATTCCCGCGCAAGTACCATTGGATCGGTCTCGATAATGAGTCCTTTTTTCATCATTGCTTCGAAAACCTTTGCCTGATACTCGAAAGGGTAATCGATGAAATGGTAAAGGAAAAAATCATTCGCCTGCTTGTTCCGGAACCTTTCGATCGATATTATACGCCATATCCTGATCAGCTTCGGATCTCCGAAATACATCCTGAAGTTCATAAGGCACATTTCCATGAACTCCTCGGGGTCAGCTTCCTCAATCAGCCTGGCCGCTTCCTCCCCGGGGATGGTCATACTATCGAACTGCCTGACCAGGTATTCGAAAATCTCGTCGAGTATCTGCTGTTTGCTGGTAAAGTGATTATACAGGGAGCTTTCCTTTATACCGACAGCCCTTGTGATATCCCTGATCGAAACATCGTTATAGCCTTTTACGGAAAACATATCTATTGCCGTTTCCAATATTTTTTCGCGAGTATTCAACCTTTACACCTCGTCATATCCTACATAAATTTTCTTCATCATACTTTTTGCCATACCTACGATGCATGCAACTGCGATCCTTTTGAAAATACTGATCCTGACAGGATAATAGTAGTCCTTGTCCAGCAGCTGCTTTTCGGCCCAGTACGTATAATCCGGCGGGATGGAATCCTTGCAGGCTTTCGCATTCATTCTCCATATGTTGAACATCATGAGCCTGCCTATGCTTGGTCTCTGCGGCCTGTTATCCCTGATGCCTCCGAGAAAGAGCCCGGCTTTCTTTTGTATATCCCTATCGCATTTTAACCTGTATTTGGGCTTTAACGCTTCATAATGCGGTATTCCGTGTTCGCCCAGCCAGGTGCCGCCCCAGCTCTCGACATTCATCCTCAGCAGCTTGAAAACCTCCTTGAACACGCCGCCTCCACTGGATATCCCGAAAAATTTGACACCGAACAATTCAGGCCTGTGCCATAAAAATGTAAAATAGTCCAGGAATTTTTTCATGAGCGCCGTAACACTCTGGTTGTATACGGGCGATGCCAGAATCACGGCATCCGCCGCCAGCATTTTATCCTGCAGCTCCTTTACCTTGCCGCTTTCCTTGCAATACTCGCGGCCTTTCATAAAACAGTTATGGCACCCTGCGCAATCCGATAATCCTTCATTTGCGAGCATAACATACTCTACATTTACTTCCTCTGTCTTTTTCAATTCTTCGGTAAAGTTTACAACAGCCTGATATGTCTCGCCCTTCCTTGGACTTCCTATGACCGCCAGTATTCTTATCATTTTGCACACCCCTTATGTGGATTTATTGGGTTATAAATTTAGAATTTCTTTTGGTTAACCAAATAGACTAACAGTTGTTAGTCTATATTTTATACTAACACCCGTTAGTCTGTCAATGATTATTTAATCGAAAAATGTCGAAATGTTTTCCTTACATTTATTGTATAAAAGTTTCCATTTATTTCATTCCTGTGATATACTACCATATGGTCTAGTAAATTATGTAAATATATGGCAGATATTTTGGGGTATTGTAAAATGAGTAAGCAAAATGGTGTTGTTTTTTGGGGCAGGACATTGATAATTATAGCAGTCGGCATTTGTATCAGCATTGCGGTTTTCCTCTTTTCGGACTATACCGTAAAAGGCAGCCACACGGTTTGGAGCATAATAACAGCGATCTTGTCCGGCTTTTTGGTGAGCCATATATCGCTGACCGTCATAAATTATTTGTCCAGCAAGAGGTCCGGCGAACAGGCGGATCTGAATGACAAGAGCAGTTCTACGGATAAAACGGGCGATAATTTCAACAGAAGCTTTCTTGATCAGTTCCTTACCAACGAAATCGAAGCGGCAAAAAATGAAGAAAAGCCTGTAAGCGTAATAATGGCGGATCTCGACCATTTCAAGGATATCAGCAGTATGTATGGAAATATTGTCGGAGATCATATATTATCGATTTTCACAATGGTAGTGCTGAGATGTATGAGGCCTACCGACTTCATAGCACGCTACGGAGAGGATCAGATAATACTTGTCCTTCCCGATACCGATGTCGAAGCTGCCAGAAAAATAGCGGAGCATATCAGGGAGGAAGTTTCGAAGACCTACATACCGCCTGTGGATGGAGTCGTTATTTCGTCTATTTACTGCAGTACCGGCGTGTCCGCCTACCCGACTCTAAGTGATGATAAAAACACTCTGATCCGGACATCCGATCTGGCGCTTCGTCTTGCCAAGCAGTCCGGCAGAAACTGCACAAAGGTTTATAAGCAGGAAATACCGGCAGGGTAAAGCCGGGCAAATAAAAGGCTGCCCTTACGATTTAAGTAAGGCAGCCTTTTTTGTTTTGGATACCAGCTGATTATTTCATGGCCTCTTCGACTGCAACTGCAACTGCAACTGTTGCGCCGACCATCGGGTTGTTGCCTATTCCGAGGAAGCCCATCATTTCGACATGTGCCGGAACGGAGGAGGAACCTGCGAACTGTGCGTCGGAGTGCATCCTGCCCATGGTATCGGTCATGCCGTACGAAGCCGGGCCTGCCGCCATATTGTCGGGATGCAGAGTCCTGCCCGTGCCGCCGCCTGATGCGACCGAGAAATACTTCTTGCCCATTTCATAGCATTCCTTCTTGTAAGTGCCTGCTACAGGATGCTGGAACCTTGTCGGATTTGTAGAGTTACCCGTGATGGATACGTCTACGCCTTCAAGATGCATTATTGCAACGCCTTCTCTTACATCATCGGCTCCATAGCATCTTACTTTCGCTCTTTCACCGTTGGAATATTTGAATTCCTTGACGATATTGAGCTTGCTCGTATAATAGTCGAACTTGGTCTGTACGTATGTAAAGCCGTTGATCCTTGAAATGATCTGAGCTGCGTCCTTTCCAAGTCCGTTCAGTATTACCTTGAGCGGTGCGGTTCTGACCTTGTTGGCAGATCTTGCTATACCGATAGCACCCTCTGCGGCTGCAAAGGATTCATGTCCTGCCAGGAATGCGAAGCACTTTGTATCCTCGCGGAGCAGCATTGCGCCGAGATTGCCGTGACCAAGGCCGACTTTTCTGTCCTCTGCGACAGAACCGGGAATGCAGAATGCCTGCAGACCTTCGCCTATTACCTCGGCAGCGTCGGCAGCCTTTTTGCAGCCTCTCTTTATTGCGATCGCAGCGCCTACAACATATGCCCAGGCGGCGTTTTCAAAGCATATCGGCTGGATGCCTTTTACGATCGTGTAGGGATCTATTCCCTTGTCGTCACATATCTTTTTAGCTTCTTCTATAGACGCAATGCCGTTTTTGTTCAGTACAGCATTGATCTGGTTTATTCTTCTTTCATAGCTTTCAAACAATGCCATGTCTTTGACCCTCCCCCATTATTCTTCTCTCGGATCGATTACCCTGACTGCTTCATCGAACCGACCATACTTGCTGGTTGCCTTCTTGATGGCTTCATTGGCATCCACACCCTTTTTGATCATTTCCATCATTTTGCCAAGGTGTACAAATTCATAGCCAATGATCTCATTGTTGGCGTCGAGCGCTGTATGAGTGACATAGCCTTCAGCCATTTCGAGGTATCTGGGTCCCTTTGCGAGCGTGCCGAACATGGTGCCTACCTGGCTCCTAAGTCCCTTGCCGAGATCCTCGAGGCCTGCTCCGATAGGAAGCCCGCCTTCCGAGAATGCTGTCTGTGTTCTGCCGTATGCGATCTGGAGGAACAATTCCCTCATTGCCGTGTTGATAGCGTCGCACACCAGGTCGGTGTTCAAAGCTTCGAGAATAGTCTTGCCGGGCAGTATCTCTGCCGACATTGCTGCAGAATGCGTCATTCCCGAGCAGCCGATCGTTTCAACCAGCGCTTCCTGTATCACGCCGTCCTTGACATTGAGCGTAAGCTTGCATGCTCCCTGCTGCGGCGCACACCAGCCGATACCATGCGTAAGGCCCGATATGTCCTTGATTTCCTTCGCCTGTATCCATTTCCCTTCTTCGGGGATTGGCGCCGGCCCGTGATTGGGTCCCTTTGCCACACACGTCATTCTTTCAACTTCATGTGAATAAATCATTCTATGACCCCTTTCCATGTGCATATTAGATAAAAATTATCTATGTTCTGGCTATTGCCGGATTTGCATTTTGTGCAAAGCATGGCATTAATGCCAACAACTATTTTACTATAATATTTCCTAAAAGTATATGTGAATTTTTTATCACACGTATTGCTCTGCCATTTGATTACGCCGCCATTGGACTACACCGCCTTCGGATTTCGCTGCCGTTCGATTACACTGCCGTTCGATTGCTCCGCGGTAGGATTTCGCCGCTTAACCTTGAAATGGCCTGCCCTATTTGTTAAGATTATTTACAGTAAATGTGAATGTGCGAGGGAGCAGATATGGAAGCGGAAGGCATAATGGAAGCGGCGGGCACAGTACGCCTCAATCAGGTAGGTTACCGGCCGGAAGATGAAAAAACGGCATTTGTAGTTTCAGAAGCAAGGACCTTCACCGTATACAATTTATTGGACGAACCTGTTTACATAGGTCAGGTACAGCCTGCAGGCACCGATGCCGCCGGTCATCCCTGCATGGATAAAAAAAGCGGGGAAATACTGGGCAGAGCAGACTTTTCATCAGTTACAGAGGAAGGCAGCTACTATCTGACTGCCGGTACAGAAAAATCGCCTGTCTTTACTATCGCGGAAAATGTGTATCGTGAATTGACTTCCGCCGTACTGAAAGTATTCTATTACCAACGCTGCGGCGGAGACGGCGTAAAGTCCGAATTCACAGATCCGGTATTTGCCCATAAGCCCTGCCATAGGGACTTGGCAAGGTACTATGATGCAACGGATCCGGTCCATGGCGACATGATCACAGACGTGTCCGGCGGCTGGCATGACGCCGGAGATTACGGGCGTTACGTAACACCGGCGGCAAAAGCGGCAGTCGATCTTATGCTGGCTTTTGAGTATTTTCCCTCCATTGCCGGTATTGATTTCGGGGGACCCTGTAAATTGCCTGACGAGGTGCGGTATGAGCTGGAATGGATGCTCAGGATGCAGGATCGCAGGACCGGAGGCGTGTTCCACAAGGTGACGACGCAAATCCATGCGAATATAGCATGCCTTCCCGAGGACGATCATGCGCAGCTTTACCTATCCCCCATTTCCGCGCAGGCAACGGGTGGTTTCGCTGCTGCGCTTGCACATGCTGCCCGTGTTTACCAAAAATATGGCGACGGCTTTGCAGACATTTGTCTGGCAGCCGCCGTGAATGCCTGGAAATGGCTTGAAAGCAATCCCGATACGAATGAATACACTAATCCGGGATTCTTCCGGACCGGCTCATATAATGATACCGACGCCGAAGATGAACGCTGGTGGGCCGCGGCGGAGCTTTACGGAACTACCGGAGACGCGGAATACCTCCGCTATTTGACGGCGGCGCCCCTGCCCGGGCCCGGTTTCGGTTGGGCCGACATGGGATCATACGCACTGTTGGCGTATATCACTTCTGAAAATACCGATCACGGCAGTGAGCTTTACCTTAAGGCAAGGGATAAATTTATTGAAAGCGCAGACTGGATAGTATCCATAACACGGAAGGAAGGTTATGGAGTCGGTTTGGAGCATTACGCCTGGGGAAGCAACATGTATGCGGCCAACAATGCGATGACACTTATAATTGCCGACAGGCTAAAGCCCGAAAAGAAATATACCAAGGCTACACTGGATCATTTTCATTATCTCCTGGGCGGAAATGTAAACAGCAGGAGTTATGTCACAGGCTTCGGCCAAAACGCAGTCCGCAATCCGCATCACAGACCGTCGATGATAAAGGGGCAGGCTGTTCCGGGAATGCTGGTCGGCGGCCCCTTCGAACGCGTATGGGCGCTTAAGGGAGACCCGGCTTCAAGGTTCTTCAACGAAAATACTCCGCCTGAAAAATGCTATGCCGACATTTGGGAAAGCTTTTCGACCAATGAGATCTGTATTTATTGGAATTCACCTCTGGTTTTCATACTTGGATATCTGGGCGAGCGCGAGTGACTTTCGTACAAGCAATAGCAAAAAGTGGAATATTGTGCTAATATACTGATAGATACCTCACATATGATATGGGGTATCTGTTTTTTGTCCGGATATATGACAGAGGTGAGCGATATGTCAAAGAAACGTCTTGTTCTGTTTATTTGTATCATTGCAGCAGTAATAGTCATTATTTTTGGTATTACTTCCGCTGCAAATGAATATTCGATAAGTGCCGACACGTATTATGTAACGAAAGTCGAATATTCAAGCGACCACATCGACATACATGGAGGTTCGACCGACAGTGCAAAGATATTTACAGGATTTTATACCTATGATACAGTTGGTGACACGTTGTTTATAAGGCCGTATTTCACTATCGTACATCTGGCGGATCGCAGCGGGGATTTTATACTAAGTGTGGATGCAGACAAGAACAAGGTAACGAAAGTTTTTCTGGTCGGCAAATCAATGAAGGATATAAAGCTGGTGTGGCCTGGGCAATAGACCGGTTTGTTTTACTTTACGGAGGTTAACGATGGAGGATAAGGAAAAAACTTTTTTGAAGCAGATCTATAAGATATCCTTGAAAAATACGCTGAACCTGCAGGAGCAAAACCTGTATTTTATGACGCTGACGGCGGTGTTTATTGTCATGAGCTTTGCATACGGTATGTATCGGGTGCTGGGCGGGTATTATTTGAGCTCGGTATTTGCCTTTATTGCTTCGATATTCGGATATGTTCTTTTGACGAGAATCATTAAGAATTCGAGGTCCCTGACTAAGGAAGCATATGAGTTGAAGAATGATTTCATTGATGCCTATCCTGAGCTTCAGGATGAAGATCTGAAAGAAATACATAGCAAGATAAACCCGTTGGATACGATAGGCCGCGCCCGCAAGGACGCCTGAAGGCACCGGGAGGATTTGATGATATATCGCAAAGCTGTACTGGCAGACATCGATGAATTGGTCGAAATCAGACAAGAAATGAGGCTGGGGCGCGATACCGGCACAATGGCGGTCGATCCCGCCGTGTTCCGGCGTTTGACCTATGACTATTTTAATAAGCATCTGTCGGATGACAGTTATATTTCATGGATTGCCTGTGATGAGGATAGGATAGTGGCGACAAGCGGTCTGTGCTTTTATTACGCTCCGCCGACCTATAGAAATCTTTCTGGGACAACGGCCTACATCATGAACGTATATACCAGGCCAGAGTACAGGAAAAGGGGCATCGCCACAAAGCTGATGGAATACATTGTCCAGGAAGCCAAGTGTAGAGGTTGCTCCAAAATCACACTGAACGCATCGGATATGGGCAGGCCGCTATACGGAAAACTGGGTTTCAAGGATGTCCATGAAGCAATGACGCTATATATTCAGTAAAGGAGAAAAGATTTGATTCAGCTTAGAGAGGTTACAGCAGAGAATTTCTGGGACATTATAGGATTGGAAGTCGGCGAAGAACAAAAAGACCTGGTCACGTCCAACGCCATATCGATAGCACAGGCCAAGGTGCAGCCCGAATGTAGGCCTTTGGCCGTCTATAACGACGATATTCCGGTAGGTTTCGTTATGTACTGCATCGACCGGGACGACGACGAATACTGGATATACCGCCTGATGATCGATAAAAGCTACCAGTCCAGGGGTTATGGCCGTGAAGCGATGAACCTTGTCCTGGACGAGATAAAAAGGGATAGTGGCAGGAACAAGGTATTTCTGGGTGTCGATCCAACAGGCATCGCTTCGGTTAAACTTTATGAGTCGCTGGGTTTCAGGTATAACGGACAAATATTCGGGAAAGAACGTATCATGGTATTGGAACACTGATTTTACCAGACATTAATACAAAATTTAAAAAGGAGAGATCATTTATGATGGCAGGCGGTATATTACTGGTTCTTTTATATCTCGTATTCCTGGTACTCGGGTTAGGGTGGTTTGGTTTTATGATCGCCCTCGGGTTGAAGGCCATGAGGGCCTTGGATATTTACATCAAAAAGAATCAATAGAAAGCAAAGGGTGAGGTCATGTCAAAGATATCGAAAGAGCGCAAGGCCACGTATTACATTGGACTAGGCATGATGATCGTAGGGCTTATTCTGTTTTTTTCCGTATTCGTATCGGTAGCCTTTACATTGGGAAATCCATCAGGCTTTAATATTCCGCCCTTTCAGAACGGTATATTCGGGTTCATCCTGACAGCCGCCGGTGCTGTCGTCATGAATATAGGCGCTAAAGGAGCCGCAGGTTCCGGACTCCTGTTGGACCCCGAAAAGGCGAGGGAGGATCTGAAACCATTCAACGAGGCAAAAGGTGAAATGATCAACGACGTGATCAGCAACATAGACGTTATTGAGGAAATCGCCAAGCCTCACGAGCACGCGGAAAAGGAAGTTATAAAGATTAAATGCAGGGACTGCGGGACGCTAAACGATGAGGACGCCAAATTTTGCAAGGGCTGCGGCGGCGAACTGTGAGCTTTGATTCCTTTCGAATAAGCGGACGTGAAAATTTCACTGTAATACAGACGGGAGTTCCAAATGACAACGGATGAAATCATACAATATTGTCTTTCCAAGACCGGAGCCTATGTGGATTTTCCGTTCGGAGACATACCGATGTGCATAAAGGTTTCAAACAGGCTTTTTGCACAGATATACCCAAAACCGGAGGACCATAAGCTTACTCTCAATTGCGACAGGGCTGCCGGTGAATTTTACAGAAGCGAATACCCGGGCACAGTAGTACGTGGCTACCATTGTCCTCCTGCACAGCAGCCGTACTTCAATACGGTTTATTTGGACAAGGGCATCCCGGATGAAAAGCTGAAGGATATGATCGACCATTCCTATTCCACTGTAGTAGGCAAGCTGCCGAAGAGACAGAAGGAAGCCCTTCTTTCAGGCAGATCAACGGATATTTAAGGCGTAGGTGGTGTAAAATGGATGATATCTCCGGCATTGCACAGGACTTGATAAACAGGAACCTTAAACCCATACAAGCCTATATAGTTTTAAAAGACATACTCAAGGTTCCAAAAAGCGATAGTTTACTGGCCGATGCAGAGCAAAAGGTTTTGCAATGCAGATGGGTTAAGGAACTGGAGGAGTCGCAGGAACCGGATGGTACCTGGGGGCGCTTTCATACTATGGACTCCCGCGCCAAACGAAAATTTCCGACCACCGAACAAGCTGTCCGCAGAGCTCTTGCACTTGGACTCGATGAGAACAGCGACATCCTGAAAAAGGCCGCATTGTATATGTCCGCAGTTATAAAGGGAGAAACGGCATGGCAGGATAAAGTGGAGAAATTCAACGAGTGGCCGGTAAACACCCGAATGATAACTGCTGCCACATTATCCGGGATCTCCCGAAATAACCCCGACCTGAACGGAGTCTGGAGCCTATGGTCCGAACTGGCCAGACACGCTTTCAGTGATGGCAGGCATGACCTGGACGGTGAAATAGCTGCATTCTCCGAGCTTACCGGTATAGTACCCACTAGAAAAAGCACGAAACTAGGCAATATGTATCCTCTTATACTTCTATCGGCTACGGACGGAAAGCTGCCATCCGATATCGAAAAGGCATATCTTGATTGGATCTGGAACAACGATAAAGGCATTTACTACCTGACATGGTTCAATATGGACATAATGCCCGGGATAGCTTCCGCCGAGTTTCCACTCTGGCTCAGGGCTATTGATGTGTTTTCCGGTTATGATTACGGAAAGAGCCTGGCTGAAAACTCAATAAACTATATTTGGAGTTTACAGGACAAGGACGGTTTATGGGACTTCGGAGCCGGTTCAAAATCGGCCGGCCACGCGAAAAATTACTGCGGGTGGCTGTTATCGGACTCCTGGAGGGATCCGTCCGACAGAAAAACAGACTGCACGATCCGGATATTGCTGCTACTGAAAAAATACGCTCAAAAGTGCCAAAGCAAAGATTTTTAATGTTATGGGGGGGCTTATGAAAAAAATAGGGCTTTTAGTATTGATACTTTCATTGCTGGCTGGAGCAGTGGCCTGTTCAAACAGCAATAAGACTTCGAACGCTGCGGGAGACTCTGCCGGAACAATTGAAAAAACGAATGAAACGGCCTCACCTGCTGACAATTCTGCCGGAACAGCCGCCACTGCGGCGGCAAAGACCGAAGCCGTCACTGAACAATATTATGACAACGGCCTGACGGGCGAGAATCGCGTCGAGCTGCATAAAATTAACGACAGGCTCTGGGTACATATAACATACGCTGTGAGTACGCCATCCAACGGCCTGCTGGCTGTCACTTCGGAAGGCCTGGTCCTTATTGATACCCCCTGGACCAACAGGCAGACAAAAGAGCTGCTGAAGCTTGCAAAAGAGGTTTTCAAACAGGATGTAACCGTCGCCGTCATAACGCACGCACATTCCGACAGGATCGGCGGGATAGATACGTTGCTGGAAAACGGCATAGATGCGAGATGCATAGAGCTTACTGCAAAGGAAGCGGAGAAAAACGGATTCACCAGACCTGAAACGATAATAGACCCGGAGACGGATTTCTCAGTCGGCGATGTCGACATTGAGGCCTATTACCCGGGGAAAGGCCATTCCCCTGACAATATCACGGTATGGTTCCCCCAGTATAAGGTCCTGTTCGGAGGGTGCCTTTTAAAACCCATGGAAGCAAAGGACAGGGGAAGTATTACAGATGCCGATACTCTGGAATGGCCTGTATCGATAGGCAGGCTGCAGGACAAATATCCCGAAGCCGGGATCGTTATCCCGGGGCATGGAAAATGGGGCGGTCCCGATATATTGAAACGTACGCTCGACCTGGTGAGTTAGGCATTTCCTGTAAGGTTATGTTAATACAAGTGATTAAAGCTCAAAGATTTGCCGAGATATAATGTAAAGGAAGGATGATCCATGAGTATTGTCACCATAAATGAACATAACCGGAATATGGTGGTCGATCTTGTTACCCGAAACTGGGGTTCGGCGATTATGGTCACCAGAGGAAGGGCACACGATCTATCAACCCTTCCGGGCTTCTTATACATGGAAAACAATGATATCAAGGGTATCATCTCATACAATATTTCCGACAACGAATGCGAAGTAGTGCTTTTGGAAAGTTTTCAGGAGAATCAAGGCATAGGCAGCGCGCTGCTCATGCTGACAATAGAAACCGCCGTTAAATCGGCCTGCAGCAGGATCTGGCTTATTACGACAAACGACAATACAAAAGCGATAAGGTTTTATCAAAAGAAATGGTTCGATCTTAAAGCAATCTACCGCAATTCTATAGCAAAATCAAGGCAGCTGAAGCCTGAGATCCCGCTTTACGGCAACGATGGCATCCCCATACTGCATGAGATCGAGTTCGAAATGAGGCTGAACTCCTCAGACAGTAGGAATTTAGCCGTGCCCGAGGTTTATCAGCCAGATCCGGCGCCTGTGGAAAATGTATAGCGCTCCGATACACAAAGTAATATAATTGAGAAATGGTATATTTGTTAGCTGAGGAGCCGCCGATGAAGCAGAACAATCACGACACGGAAAATATCTCCCGGTTTATAACCGGTTATGATTTGCATCTTTTCAACGAGGGCAATCACCATAAAATATATGAAAAACTCGGAGCTCATCCGTCGGTTCTTGATGGGAGAAGCGGTATCCACTTTGCCGTCTGGGCTCCCTCTGCCAAAAAGGTCAGTCTTGTGTGCAATTACAACCGCTGGGACGGCATATCAAACCCGATGGAGCGCATAGGAAACTCGGGCGTCTGGGAAACATTTGTTCCCGATATCACTCCGGGGGAAGTATACAAATATGAAATACAAACCTCTTCGGGCGAACTGCTCCTAAAGGCCGATCCGTACGCCTTCTTCAGCGAGCTTCGCCCTGGTACCGCATCGGTAGTATATGATCTGGATTGCTATAAATGGCGTGACAGCGAATGGATAAGCGCGAGAGATTCCGGAAATACCTTTGACAAGCCCGTTTCAATATACGAAGTGCATCTTGGCTCATGGGCGCGATCGGACGATGGAAGCAACGCGTTTCTAAGTTACAGGGATTATGCCGGGAAGCTTGTCGATTATGCCGCGGATATGGGCTATACCCATATAGAGCTCCTACCTGTCGCGGAGCACCCTCTTGATGATTCGTGGGGCTACCAGGTGACGGGATACTATTCCGTAACAAGCCGCTATGGCAGTCCAGAGGACTTCATGTATTTCGTCGACGAGTGCCACAGACGGGGAATCGGAGTCATAATGGACTGGGTGCCGGCACATTTTCCGAAGGACGGTCATGGGCTTGCCCGCTTTGACGGAACTGCGCTGTATGAGCATAAAGATCCGCGTCAGGGCGAGCACCCCGACTGGGGAACGCTCATCTTCAACTATACGCGCCACGAAGTCCGCAATTTTCTCATCTCCAACGCCGTATTCTGGTTTGAAAAGTACCATATAGACGGTATCCGTGTAGATGCCGTCGCTTCCATGCTTTATCTGGATTACGGAAGGGAAAAGGGCCAATGGATACCCAACGAATACGGCGGCAATCAGAACCTCGGCGCCGTGGAATTCTTAAAACAGCTCAATTCCACCGTATATGAATACTTCCCGGGAGTAATGATGACAGCGGAAGAATCCACATCCTGGCCGATGATCACCAAGCCGCCATATACCGGCGGTCTGGGCTTTTCCTACAAGTGGAACATGGGCTGGATGAACGACTATCTGCGATATGTCGGCATGGATCCCGTCTATCGCAAGTACCACCATAACCTGATTACGTTTTCGATAATGTACGCAATGTCGGAAAACTTCGTTCTCGTGCTGTCGCACGACGAAGTGGTCCACGGCAAGCGTTCGATGATAGGGAAAATGCCTGGAGACTACTGGCAGAAGTTCGCAGGCCTGAGAGTGACCTACGGCTATATGTACGGCCACCCGGGTAAGAAGCTCCTGTTCATGGGCAGCGAATTCGGCCAGTTCATAGAATGGGATTTCCGCAAGGGCCTTGACTGGAACCTGCTCGATTATGACATGCACTCCGGGTTAAAGGCCTTCGTACGCGATATGAACAGGCTTTACACTTCGGAAAAGGCGATGCACGAGGTAGATTACAGCTATGACGGCTTTGAATGGATAGACTGTAACGACAGCGACCACAGCGTGATTTCCTTCCTCCGCAGAGGCAGCGATCCTCATGACATGCTTGTCTTCGTATGCAATTTCACTCCTGTTGTATATGACGATTACAAGATAGGAGTGCCATTTGACGCATTTTACAGAGAAATACTCAACAGCGATGCCGAAGTGTACGGCGGCAGCAACGTGGGCAATCTCGGCGGCGTTCAGGCCGAAAAGACGCCCCATATGCAGAAACCATATTCACTGAGCTTACGGATACCGCCGCTGGCAGTGGTCATTTTCAAACCGGTTTCCACGCCTTAGCCGTTATTTTCACGCCATCGGGCAATCTTTAGCGCCTGATCCGCGTTCCATTTGAATATTTCATTATAACCCAGATTTTTAGCCTTAACGACCATTTCATGGCAGAGAGAGTCGAACTCTGCCTGATCCTTAGCAAATACCATCCTCCAGGAGTAATTCCGTATAACGGTGGACACCTGGCCTTTTTTACGTTCCAGCGTTTTACTCATATTTTCGGGAGCCTTTCCCGTAAACACCGCTTCTGATACAGCGATCAGGCCGTTTTTCTCAAAGTATTCCCGTGCTGTGAGAGCGCCCATCTTCTCTCTCCACTCGGTAACTAGTCTCGAGGGGCTGCTGCTGAGGTATGACGTCCAAAGATGGAAATCATACGCTTCACCCGTCTGCGGATTGATCGAAGTCATTTGTATCGGATCGATATTCATCTGGCTCTGTCCGTCTTTGTAGGTACCTCCGCCGAATTCGGCCGGCACCGGCTCAGGATTGTTCGGAAGCGCCTTCAAGCCATACTCTGTCAGGTATGGCCTTCCATTGCCGCCGATGTCCCAGGTCAGGCCCCTCGGCCCTGCCTCGATTGTCTGAAAACCCTCGGGCGAATACATCCAATTTATAAGCTGCATTAACCTTTCAGGGTTGGTCGCACTCGCTCCTATAGAAATAATCCTGTCGCCGCCATACGGGTTGTAGCCTGAAGAATAGACCTTCTCCTCCGTAAACGGCACCAGCCTGAAGCCTTTCCCCTGTGCCTGCCGTTCCTGGGTGTTATAAATGTTATCCATCCACGGGAACCAGGAAAAAAGGACCTGTCCATCTTTTATCTTGTTAGTTACATCCTCATATTTCTGGGAAATGGAATCCGGATCAAGCAGCCCCATCTGGTTTGCGTTGAAGTAAAGCCTGAGGCATTTTATATAATAACCTTCCGGGTCCAGCAGACTTTGGCACTTATCGGCCTTGGCCGATATCAGCGCATAGCCGTACGGGTTGAAGCCGTCCGTCTCTTCATAACCATAAACGTTGCAGTATTGCTTGGCGAGGCACATCTTATCGTTGTCCCAATCGCTCCAAAGCGAGAATCCATACGTAGGCCAACCGGATTCGCTCCTGGGCTCGAGCTGCTGCATCTGTTTGAGAACAGGCAGATAATCCTCCATAGTGTTTATTTCAGGGTATCCCAGCCTGGCGTAGAGATCCCATCTGAGGTCCGGTCCCCAGGTCATTTCCTCACCCTCGGAGGGTCCCCCCGGCATGTTGGCGGCGTTATAACCCAATCCGTATACGGCGGTGCCGCCGCCTGAATTTATCCTGGCTTTTTCCAGCACTTTGGGGTAATTTGTTACGATCTCTTGACCATAATTGTCGAGCAGCCCGTCTTTATCCATATCCAGCAGGAAACCGCCCGATATTGAATCCAGGTATTTTGAATCGTTATTGCCGAATATCACTATATCGCCAAGGTTTCCGGAAGCAAGCAGCGTCGAGAATTTCGCTTCTCCTCCATCTATATTGGAGGCAATCAAATTCATCCTGATGTTGAATTTGTCCCTGATAATCTTTCCGAACCAGCCCGACTGTATGCCCGAATAGTTGCCCAGCATCGTAAAAACGTTTATGTTGTACAATTCCTGCTCCGAAGTTGTTTCCCCGGCAGATTCCGCAGTCGAAACGGCAGCCTGCGTTTTTTCGGTATAAGCCTCGACATCGGCTTTTGTGCAGGACACACACGCTGCAAAACACAGTATAATCGAAAGAATGAGTAAGACGGACAAAAACCTCTTCATCAAATGCCCCCCATATACTGATCCTTATTATTTACCCTGGTCGTTTCCGACAGCTTTCGGAAAAAGTCACATACCCTTTCCCTGATCGCGCCATAATCCGGAAGGCCCGGCAGTAATACGCCTGCGGCGCCTTCCTCCCTGTACTGCAGGTTGGCGGTCAGAAAAAGGAGTGAGGTCTCGTTAAGAAGACCATTAAGGAAATTGACGACCATATTTCTATCAAGCCACTTGTTGCCTTCTATCAGCCCAAACAAGTCCTCCAGCAGGCAGCCTGTTTTTTTACTGTCTCCCGTCATTAGCGCATTCATGAGCTGTTTGGTGAACTCATTCCCTCTTGTGAGGAATTCACCTGTTTTTGCGGTATTTTCCTGCTGCAGCGAGGCCAACCCGGCATAGTCCACGATTCCCGGTTCATTCCAGAAAACAGCGTAATTGAGGGCCTCCGCAGCGTGTCTGCCGGTAAGGTACAATTCTCCCACGCAGTCAACAAGCGAGCCGATCCCTGCTGCCGCCGGTATTCCCCTCTTTCCGTAATAGTCCGAAATAATCCCGGCCGCATGCCTCAGATATTCCGAAGCCATATCATTCGGAACGGTTATTATGAAGTAGGTCCTATCATCTTCACAGACTGCAGTTGCAAAACTGGCGCCTATTTTTACGAGATCCGATCGCAAAGCCGTGTCGGCGCCTCCCAGATCCACAGATATGTCGGGCTTTTTCAAAATACTATCTGCTGAAGCTGCAGCATCTGATTTACAGGAGCCTGCTGCAATGACAGCAAATTTTCCTGTCGAAGGCAGCATGCCCAGATCAGACGCCTGCCTGACAATATCTTCAGAAACCCTGTCCTTAAGAAGAGCCAGAAGCAACTCCCTCCTGACCGCAACCTGGCTTTCGTCGAGCAGCACCTCAAGCATTTTGCGTTCCTCCCGCTTTTTTGTGCTGCTTAAGTATTCGTCCATGACCCTTTTCAGGGCTTCCATGAGTTCCTCCTCCTCAACAGGCTTGAGTATGTAAGCGTTTGCATCCATATTTATCGCTGCTCTGGCAAGGTTGAAGTCGTCATATCCCGTCAGTATTATTATTTTTACGCCCGGCAGGAATTCCCTGATGCTTTGGCTCATTTTCAAGCCATCCATTCCGGGCATTTTGATATCGGTAATTATTATGTCGGGACGGAGCACGCGGGCCTTGTCGATACCTTCGAAGCCGTCGCAGGCCGCGCCTGCCAGTTCCAGCCCAAGGCTTTTCCAGTCCAGAAAATCCATCAAGCCTTCCCTTTCCCACTTCTCATCCTCAACAATCAGCAACTTCAACACATTAAAAACCCCCTGCTTTTATAGTTATGGTAAACTGGGCCCCTATCCCCGGTCTGCTGAAAACTTCGAAGCTATGGCCCTTGTCATAATATGCCTGCAACCTTTCAATAACGTTCTTGATTGCATAACCGCCGCCGCTCCTTTCAACCTTTCCCGCCGCAACATCCGACAGAGTCCGTCCATCCATGCCGACACCGTCGTCAACGACCTGCAGCACAAGGTCTCCGTCCCTGCGTTCGACTCCGATGATCAGCGTTCCATGCGCTCGTTTAGGTTCGATCCCGTGATTAAGGGCGTTTTCGACGAGAGGCTGCAGCAGATTTTTCATTATCATGCAGCTCATAACATCGTCATTCAGCCTGTATTCCACATCGAACATATCTCCGAACCGTATTTTCTGTATCTGGAGATAAGCCTTAACCATATCGATCTCATCTTTTACGGCAATTGTACTTCCTCCCTTGCTGAGAACAAGTCTGTAGAATCTGGCAAGAGAGTTCGAAATACGTACGACCTCCTCCTGGCTGCCCCTCCTGCCCACCCATGAAATGGTTGCGAGCGTATTGTAGAGGAAGTGCGGATTGATCTGTGCTTCGAGGGCTTTCAGCTGTGCGTCGCGTTCCAGCAGCTGTATCTTGTAGACAGTTTCGACAAGTTCGTGTATCCTTCCTGTCATATGGTTGAAGTTCAAAGCAAGCTCGCCGAATTCATCCTCCGCATTAACTGGTACGGAAACGTCGAGATTGTTCTCCTTGACCTGCTTCATGGCCTTTACAAGTATTTTTACCCTTCGCAGCAGAGCATTGGTGAGAAAATAGATAATGAAACCGAGAAGCACCGATAATACCGACAAAACGATAAGCAGGTTCACTATTGAAGCTTTGGCGTCGCTGTTGAAATTCTCCGCCGGAAATATGCCTACAACGCTGCAGCCTATATCCTCCACAGGAGTGGTTATAAGTATCGACTGCCTTCCATTGAGCTCCTCCAGTTTATTGATGGCTTTAGAATTGTCAAAATCGGTCAGCCCCAGGTCGGAAACATTTTTAAAATAAAGGTCCGGTATATTGTTGGATACTATGCGGCCTTCCGAATTTACAACGAATACCTGCCCCCACTTGCTTATGACCGGGACTCTGAGCATGTCGAAAAGCAAATTTTCCTTGACCTCTATCTCTACCGTGCCTATACTCGCACCCGAAACAGAAACGGGCGGCAGTATGGAACCCGAATATGAAAATACCTGCTCCGGTTCGTCAGACCCCATACGCAATATATTTCCAATCGATCCATGCGCACTTGCCCAACCGCCCGCCGTGTGTATTGAACCTGCTATTTCGTTGAACTTTCCGGGAGAATCTTCCTTCCTCACACTGTAATAGCTGCCTATCATTTCGGTAAAGATCGTCCTGGGCGTATATATCCTTATGGAATAGATAAGATTGTTCTGGCTGTGAACGTTTTCCAGCATGGGAGAGATATCGAACTGAAAATCCCTGAGCCTGTCGTTCTCCCTCTCATATTCGTAATAAAAAACGGATTGCACGGAATCATTGGTTGTGATGATCTGCGTTATATTTTCGATAAGTTTTACCTTTTGCAGAATGCTTGCGCGGGTCTGGAGAAGGTTCTGCTCCATGACCATTTTTGCCTGGGAGATCGAATCATCCGAGGACTTCATATAGAAATATACTCCGAAAAAGGCCATAGGAATGATAAGGACCAAATAATAGGCAAGTATGAACTTCCAGCTGACACTGAGGTTCCTTAGAAAAACGGGGATCCTTTTCACATCTTTCTCCTATATTTCAGCCGTTTAATATTTCTGACCAAGTATAAGTATATCAGAGTTGGCAAAAGTGGACAAGAAATTCCAGCGGACCATGAAAAAGGCAAAAAAATAAAGCCTTCAATGAAGGCTACTCGAACATTTTTGACAATTCTTCATATTTATCATGTGTAAGGAGCGCATCCTTATCTATACCCTCCAGCTTAACGATATACGTCCACCGGCCGTAAGGGTAGATTTTACTGACTGCTCCAAGGTTTATTATATAGGACTTGTGGCTCCTGAAAAACAGATCTTTGTCCAATTTCACCCCGATCTCGGTTAAACCCTCCGAGGTTGAAAAGCGTTCGGTTCCGGTATATATGACTGTACTCCTGTCCTCGCGCTGTATCAATATGATGTCCTTTACATCGACAAGACTGATACTGTCCTTGTTTCGGATCATTAGCTTCTGCGGCGCTACCGTATGGCTGTTCGGCCTGTTAACCACAGAAAGGTCCGGCTTGCCCAGACCTGTGTTACCGATGCGCTCCAGCGTCTGATTCAGCCTTTCAAGCCTGAAGGGCTTGACCAGATAGTCGAAGGCATATACTTCAAAGGCTTCGGGCATATACTCGTCATGAGCCGTTGCAAAAATAATAATGGTTTTGGGATCTATATCCGAAATCCGTTTGGCACATTCTACTCCGCTTAGTTTGGGCATTTCCACGTCCATGAACACCACATCGGGACGCAGCGTTTCAAAAAGGCGGAGAGCGGCCTCGCCGTCCTCCGCTTCACCTACCGTATCCAACCCGCTGCATCTTTCTATGGCTTTTTTAAGCACCAGCCGCATGCCAGGCTCGTCGTCGGCAATCAACACCCTGATACTCAAGTACTACCACCGGCCCCTTCTGAAACATCTGGGCTTCCCGAGCACCTCGGCCATTACAATGCCGGATAACAGGTTTTCTTCATTGAAATTCAACCTGAGCGCAGGCGGCGAGCCCAAATCGGTTTTTGCACGTTCGTCCGGTACCCGGGCCGAACTGGCGGCGGTATTTGGGACAGAGAGCTGTCCCGAAGCCGCGGTGCCCTGTCCCGAAGCCGCTGCGCCTCGCCCCGAAACCGTGGTACCCCGCCCCGGAGCCGTAGCGCCTCGTCCGGTAGTCTGAGCGGCCGACGCTTCCCTGTAGACGCTGTCATCCTGCTGTGAGTCAGGCATTGCTGCCGATGCAGTGTTATCCGCCTGCTGTTGGCTCCTTGCCTGCATTGGCGCGGAACTTCCGGGGGCGACTCGGAACAACTGCACATTCCTCTGCTGCGGCTGCAAAGATTCCAGCCGGCCGGTCCTCAACGCCTGTTCGGCCTGTGACAACGCGCTTTGAACGATTTGTCCGAGAGTACCGTAATCATTATAACGCATGGCATAATCCCTTCCTGCCTGTTATCCGCCTATTTCTTTACAATATTATCAGTCGATTCAGGTTTGTTCAGCTTCGAGATGGAATCCCTCATCTGAGTATCGGCGATCATATTCTGCATGTTGTAGTAATCCATTACTCCAAGCTTGCCGTTGCTCAGAGCACTCGCCATAGCCTTCGGCACATCCGCCTCGGATTCCACGACTTTAGCGCGCATCTCCTGGGTCAGGGCCTTCATTTCCTGTTCCTTCGCGACAGCCATCGCACGTCTTTCCTCGGCTTTTGCCTGTGCTATGTTCTTTTCCGCTTCAGCCTGCAGAGTCAGCAGCTGTGCGCCAATATTCCTGCCGACGTCGACATCCGCGATATCGATTGAAAGTATCTCGTACGCAGTACCGGCATCGAGGCCTTTGCTCAATACGGTCCGTGAAATGGAATCCGGGTTTTCGAGCACATCCTTGTGAGACTGTGAACTGCCGACCGTCGTTACGATACCCTCGCCTACCCTGGCAATGATAGTCGCTTCTCCAGCGCCGCCTATAAGCCTGTCAAGATTGGTCCTGACAGTTACTCTTGCCTTGACAAGAAGCTCTATACCATCCTTTGCGACTGCCGAAATGTTCGGCGTCTCAATAACCTTGGGATTGACGCTCATCTTGACGGCTTCGAGTACATCCCTGCCGGCCAGGTCGATAGCCGCCGCCCTGACGAATTGCAGGTTCATATCGGCTCTGTGCGCCGCGATCAATGCATTTACGACCTTGTCGACATTACCGCCGGCGAGGTAATGGGCTTCAAGCTGGTTGACGTTGATGTCGAGTCCGGCTTTGGACGCCTTGATGAGAGGCAGTATTATCTTGGCCGGGCTGACCCTTCTCAGACGCATTCCTATGAGCGTGAATATGCCGACCCTTACGCCGGCTGCAAACGCTGAAATCCAGAGGCCTACCGGAATGAACGTGAGGAAGATCGCCAGAAAAATAAATACTACGATAATTATCAAGGCAATAAGAAAGTATTCCATATATTAACCCCTTTCTATTATTTCACAATACCTGACCTGCAGGTATCCGCTTTCCTGGTAAATAACAAAACAGACTTTAAAGCCGTGCTATGAAACACTTGACTTCTGTGCTACAACAATTCTGTGCCCTTCCACCTTCGTGATGATCACTGTGGAGCCCTTTGGAATAAACTCACCCTCCGATACCACGTCAAGCTTGACACCGCTGAAATCGGCAGTTCCCGACGGTCTTAACACCGTCAGCGTTTTGCCTTCGCTGCCTATGAAATATTTTAGATCATCCGATCCCGTAAAGCCCATGTCGTCGTCGAGCGACGCGTTAAGCACAAGGTGCCTTGCAAGATGGCCCTTTGTGGCCGACTGCAGTACTATCATAAAAGCTACGCCGAGTATCGCCAGCAGTATCACTATCATGATAAGTGCCTGAAGAGGGGTCTTGGCGGTAAATACCACTCCTGCCACAAGCAATATGGCGCCTATGATGCCGGGCGCGCCTATTCCCGGATGGAACATTTCTATTATTATAAAAATAAGCCCTGCTATGATGCATACCCATGGAAGCCAGGCCAATCCGGCCAGCATCAACGAAAAATCCATTTTCAACACCTCCTGATGTTCCCATTATACAGCCGGCGTTTCGTTCGTTTAATATATGTTTCACAAATGATACGGTTGGAATGCTGAAATGTCTCTTTACTTGATTTAAGCTGCCTCAATGCTGCTATCTCGGAATACTTCCGGAAAACGTCGTACAGCTTTCGTCGCTTGCTACGCTTATAGTCCCTCCGTAGTTCTCGAGGATCTCCCTGCAGATGGCAAGTCCCATGCCTTCTCCGCCTTCTCCCTTTGTGGTGAAGCCGGGCACAAAGATTTTTGTAATTACCTGAGGCGGGATGGGAGTTCCATTATCCGTTACCTTAAAGCAATAATTTCTCAAATCTTCCGACAGCTCGATCCTGATCTGCTTCTCGTTCTGCTTGTCGGAAAGCGCATAAACGGCATTGTCGATCAGATTACCGAGTATCCTGCAGAACTCCCAGGATTCGATTCTAAGATCCTTTAGCTGTGTCGTCACATTAAGTTCGACATTTATTCCATGCTTTTCACATGTCAGGAGCTTTGCCTGCAAAAGAGCATTTACAGCAGCGTTAGAAGTCTTCATTACCCTACTGACCTTTTGTATGTCAGTGTAGACCTTTTCGATATATTCGGATGCCGACTTATATTCATCCATTTCGATAAGAGAATGGACGACCTGCAGGTGGTTCATGAAATCGTGCCTTTGGGCGCGAAGCGAATTGTTAAGCTTTTCGAGTTTGCCGAGTGTGTCCTCCAGCAGCTGGAATTGATATACCGAACGCAGCAGGCTGCTCCTGTTCTTGAATGCGGCCAGGCTGTTTATCACTACAGCTGCCAATGTAACTGTCAGAAGAACTATGATCCATGGGTTTGCCAACAGGCCGGGACCTCCGCCGTTTTCCACCAGATAAAGCAGGACGGCTGCAATCAGCGCGATCTGTGTAAGGTTTATGATTATTATGGTGATAATGGTCGTTCCCGGATCGACCTTTTTATTCATGCCGGCGCCCCCGAATACAAGTGTTCAATTCTTGCGCGGCTCTGCCCTGCCATATCGAACGCAAAGGGCTCTGCCATATTTAGTATATCCTGTATGAACAATACATTCAAGGGGCTGAAGCCTGTAGTATAAGATCTCGGGCAACATCACGAAAGCAATAGAAAAGGCAATAAAATCGAGGTTTTGTAATTGACCGGGATTTCATATTACGGGTTGTGCATGCGTTCTCCATTTGCCTGTCTATGCATGCTCTGACGCATGATATTACTAATAATAAATACCTTTACGATACCGCATATTAACAGGCAGACGATTATAGAAAGTACAAGCCAGCTGACGTCCGGCACATTGAACAATAATTGCAGCCAGTTCAGATGCATAAATCCCGGCACACCAAGTAAAATCACAGGCAGTACCAGGTTCACCATGACAGCAAACAAAATAACCGGTAAAAGCCGCTTTTTAGCGCTTATCAAACGCCTCATGAAGCTTCTCAGGCGAATAAACGAAAATATAATCAAGAGTACTGCCAATATGCACAGAACCAGGTATAGATCATAGGTCACAGTCATCGGATACCGGTTCAGGTCAAGAAAACCTCCGCGAGGAACATCATCGGGATCCAGTCCGTAAAGGATATTGACAATTCCGCTTTCTATCCTGTCCCTGTACCCTGTTTTAAACAGAGTGGTTGCGGTACTGCTCGAGGTATTGTAGACAAATGCTATCCCTAGCGCTTCTTCGGGCATTATCTTGAGCTTGGACTGGAAATCGGTGAGCTCTCCCCCATGATAATAGCTGCCGGAGGTGACATACCAACCCAGGCCGTAGGATTCCCACCCGGAAACCTTTACATTTGGCTCCAACATCCGGGCGAGTCCCTCAGCAGAAATGATCCTGTTATTTTTGTATATTCCGCCGTTCATCATTGCGAGCATGTATTTTGACAGATCCTCCGCACAGGTGATCACGCCGGACGCAGGGATGAAGTCCGTCCTGTAGGGCAGACCCGATACCGAAGGAAACCCGAATACAGTTCGGTAACCTGCCGCCATACCGTCCTTTTTTGCTTCATCCGGCGAAAAATAACTGTGACGCATGCCCAGGGGCTCGAATATATTCTGTTTTATATAGTCATCGTAAGTAAGGCCCGATACTGTCTCGATCAACCGGCCCAGTATTATATAATTGGCATTGTTATATTGAAACCTGCTCCCGACAGGTGCTGTCGGCTTCAGTATCTTCATTCTTTCAACAAGCTGCCCGACAGAATCGCCGTCGCCTGCGACCGACGCCACGCCGAACTCGGCTGAAGAACCCAAACCGCTTGTATGGCAAAGAAGATTTCTAACGGTGATGGTCTCCGACGCCCTCTCGTCCGCCAGCCCGAACTGCGGCATATAGGAATGGATCGGTTCATCCAGCGATAATTTACCAGCCTCTGCCAGCTGCATTACTGCCAGCGCTGTGAAGGTTTTACTAATGGAGGCTATCTGGAAAGGCGTTTCGGGGTTCACCTTCCGTCCGGTTGGGTCGGCAATCCCATACCCCTGCGTATATACGACCCTGCCGTCTTTTACTATTGCAAGCGAAAAGCCCGGGATACGGCATTCCTTCATCATTCTTTCCACGTATCCGTCGATCTTTTCCAGATCGGGACTGGCTTGCAGTTCAGCTGCATTTGCGGTACAGCCCGGAATAAAAAATATTAGAACGAATGCCGCCATAAATGCTAAAAGCCTTTTAACCATGCGGTTTCCTCCGTTTATGGGAATACTAAAGCAGAGAACTTTTAGTTGAAGTCGTTATTACTATTCCAATAATTGTTATTTTACCATTCAGACTGATACTTTTCAACTAACCCTATGTTCTAAGAATAAACTGCAGGGGTGACAACGCTTGCATATGAGAAATCCCGAGGTATAAGTCCCCGGGATCAACCAAGTTTTATTTCGCCTGTGAGATGCTGTATTTCGTCCGTTCCGATTACTGCACACCTGCTGTTTTAATATCCGAATAGCCCTTTTTCATTACTTCCAATATCTCTTTTTGCGTTTGTAACTGATCCTCCGGAACGTTAACCAGACCGGCTTCGCATTTCGCGATCAATTCCGCTCTGTGCTTATCTATATAATCAAGCTTCTCCTTTATCAACTGATTGACATCCATCGACTATACCTCCTTAACACCGTATTTGTTCAAGGCATGCATAAGCCCGGCGGATTACTGTTTTTACAGTCATTCCGGATAAAATTGTTGCTAACGCCCAGGTCGCTTATATCAAACGTCGTATTGTCATCTGCCTCATTTCTGATGACTGCATTGAAATCAGCACTGATCTCGAGAAGTATACCGCTGTCGTGATTATGCTTGAATTCGCTGTGCTCTACGATGTTATAATCGGACAAAACGCATACGCCGCTTTTAATATTGTTTTCAGACTCTTCATCAAATAAGATGACATTGTTACCAAATAATCCCGCCCCATCGTTCCCGTTGCCCTTCAATTCATTTTTGATGCCAATCATATCCCCGGATACGGAATATATACCCCGGCCATTGTTATTGTAGGCCTCGTTGCCATATAGAAGATTATTGCGGCCATAGATTTCAAAGCCATCGCTTCCGTTGCCTGAGGACTTGTTATCGATGATGGCGTTATCGCTATCGGGACTCAGATATGTTTCGATACCGTTGTTGGAGTTATCGCGCGTTACATTCCCGATAACTTGGTTCCTTGTGCTTCCGTTAATCATCAGTATCCCGTCGAAATCACATCGGATCGCTATATTCCTTAAAATAAGATTTCCTGTTGTTCCAGTAAGTTGTATACCGCTGTCGCCGGCATTTATTATTCTGTTGCCAATAATACGGTTGTATCCGCCGCTGCCTGCAATGATGCCGCTGGAAGTGTAATCGATGATTCTGAAGCCTTCAATTTCGACTCCTGTGACATTCGACAAAGTAAAAGCGGATAAAAGCATGTTGTACCCATCGAATATCGCGTCATCACCCCTGGCTATGATTCTGATATTATTTTTTGTGATTACTACAGACTGCCTGTATAGACCATTTTCTGCCAGTATGACATCACCTGGATTTGTAGTTGCTGCGGCTATGATATTGCTGATGTTATCGGCAGGTGTAACAGTAATAACTGCCATGAAATCTCACATCCTTTATCGGATTTAGAGGCTTACCTCTACCGATACAGCATATGAAGGTTTACATAATACTGTGATAATAAAGCAGGGTATAAAAGCGTATAAAAGGTATAAAAAAAAAGCCTTGCGGCAGATAAAAAAAGCCTCACTGCGTGAAGCTTCTTACGGTCGATTATACCGCCTGACGGCGGATAATCTTATGGTAATGAGGAAACAGGAGGCCGAAGTACAACTTGCGTCCTCCTGCTTCAAAAGTCAGCCTCACTGCGTGAAGCCTTAAAAAGTTGATTATACCGCTATGGCGGATAATCTGTGGTGACCCATAGGGGACTCGAACCCCTGTTATCGCCGTGAAAGGGCGGTGTCTTATCCACTTGACCAATGGGCCATACTTATTGTCAGTGGGCCGCTCGCCGACTGACAAAGTATATTTTAACGGGGTATCTATAAAAAGTCAAGCTATTTTTTAATCTTTTTTTATTTGTATAATTATCATTCCTATTTACCGGCAAAAATACACCATTAACTATTACAAATTTGAGCTGAAAAACTTCTCCAAAACGCCATATCTTTCATAAGTAAGCAGAGCGTCCTTATCGCTGTTTTTGAACTTAACCATATATGTCCACCGCCCGTATGGCTCTATCCTGCTAATCATTGAAATATTAATAATATATGATTTATGGCTTCTGAAGAACAAAGTCCTGTCAAGCCGTTCCTCTATTTCACTTAAGCCTTCGGAGGTAACATATTTGTCTGATTTTGTATATAGAACGGTGCTTCTTTCTTCTCTTTCTATAATTATAATATCCTTCAAATCAACCAGACTTATACCTTCCTTATTACGGATCATAAGCTTGTCAAGGCCCTTTTCGTGTCTGAATATATCATTCATTCTAGATGTTTCCCAAACCTGCCCGATATCCTTTATCCTGCTCAAGGTCTGTTTTATACGCTCAATTTTAAAGGGTTTCAGCAAGTAGTCAAAGGAATAGAGTTCAAAGGCATCAGACATATATTCCTCATGCGCTGTTGCAAAAATAAATATAGTTTT
>DATALQ010000035.1:0-244964 GCA_036260935.1 Clostridia bacterium | reverse complement strand
GAAGATACTATGCCCCGATTATGAGATTCTTAGGTGGGATGAAAGTAATTTCAATTTTACTCAAAATGATTATGCTAAGGAAGCATATGAAAGAAAAAAGTGGGCATTTGTATCTGATTATGCCAGATTGAAGGTGCTTTATGATTATGGTGGTATCTATTTGGACACAGATGTTAGAGTTGTACGTTCTTTTGATAGCTTCCTGCATTTACCGGCATTTTTGAGTTTTGAAAGGGAAGATAGCATCTCCACAGCAGTAATTGGATCTGTAGAAGGGAACAAGTGGATAGAAGAACTACTTAAAGAGTATCAAAATAAAAAGTTTATAAAATCCGATAGTACGTTGGATATAACAACAAATGTAGTTCTTATAAGTAAGAAGATATGCTTACTTTATCCCGTCAAAATGAATAATACATATCAGGTCTTTAAAGATGTAGTTTTATTTCCGTCAGACTGGTTTTGTTGTATGGATTTTATTAATCATTTAGTTAAAACAACTGGGAATACTTATGCGATACATTATGGGGTAGCATCTTGGTTTTCTCCTAAACAAAAGTTGATTAGGAGCGTGAAACAGATTCTGGGACCTAGGGTATCAGCAATTATAGGAACTATTCTACATTCCAGGAGGCTGGACAATGAATAAAATTACAGTATTTACGCCTACATATAACCGAGCAGATACTTTACCGCGCCTATATACGAGCTTGTACATGCAAACCTGCATTGATTTTGAATGGTTGATAGTCGATGATGGTTCTATTGACGATACTGAAAAACTTATAAACGAATTTAAAGCTGAAGGTAAAATCACGATAAAGTATGTACGGCAAGAAAACGGTGGCAAGCATCGGGCTTTTAATACAGCTCTTTCTGTGGTTGATACACCGCTATTCTTTTGTGTTGATTCCGATGACATGTTAACGAACAATGCAATTGAACGTATATTATGGTATGAAGAAAAATATTTTGACCAAACTCTTTTGGGTTTTTACTTTCGCAGAGGAAACATAGATGGATATCCTATTGGGAAACAGTGGCCAGAAAATGTTCAATTTGCGCCTATCATAGATTTATATGACAAATATAAGTTTTCAGGTGATACAGCAATTATTTTAAAAACACACATGGTATCTAGTATTTGTTTTCCAATTTTTAATGGAGAAAAATTTGTAACTGAATCTGTTTTCTACAACCTATTAAATAATATTGCACCGATGGCTTATATAAATGAGATAATTTATCTTTGCGAATACAGGGAGGACGGATATACTCGTAATTGGGAACGAATATTAGTAAATAACCCTCGGGGGACTGCATTGTATTTCTTATCTGATGCTTTGTACAGACGCAGCTTAGATTGTAAATTTAAAAAAACTGCTCAGTATTTTGCATGGTGTTATGTGTTAGATATTAATGTAAGAGAATATGATTATATGCAAAAACATATATCTTTATTTGTTAGAATAATTGGTAAGGTACTCTCCCTCCATTATATAATGAGGTTTACAAAGATGAGGGAGGAATATACCCGTGAGGCTTGAGTCATCAATAAAAAACACAGTTTCATCGGTATTTATGCAGATTGTAATAATGTTGATAGGACTTGTTTTGCCAAGGCTTTATCTAACTTCTTTCGGTTCAGAAATAAACGGTCTGGTAAGTTCAATTACCCAATTTATAGGTTATTTTGTTCTGGTTGAAGCTGGCCTTTCCAGTGCAACTACTAATGCGCTGTATAAACCTTTAGCAGAGGGTGATCCTATTGCTATAAACCGTGTCTTGGCAGCAACCAGGAAATTTTATTATGAGATAGGTTACATTTTTACTGGTCTTGTATTTGCTCTTGCTGTTATCTATCCACTATTTATTAGTACAGGTAGCCTAAACAGAATTGAGATTGGAATACTGGTAATAGTTATAGGCTTAAACGGAACGATTGATTTTTTTACGCTTGCTAAATACCGAACACTGGTTACTGCCAATCAAAAGTATTATATTGTAGCTAATGCTACTTCAATTGCATATATAGTTAATTTTGTGTTCATTTTTATTGTGATAAAGCTTTCATGTAGCATAATTATTGTGCGAGTTGTAGCGCTTACGATGTATATTTTACGTAGTCTTATATTAAACATTTACGTTAAGCGACATTACAAATTTATCAAACATAATGTGGAACCCGATAAGCATGCGCTAAACAAGCGTTGGGACGCAATGATTCTTCAGTTTCTTGGCCTGACACAAACTTCAATGCCGGCAATAATTTTAACTATTTTTTCAAAGGATTTAAAGGTAGTTAGTGTATATTCTATATATTATCTTGTTGCAAGTAGCATTATTAATATTATGATGATAGCTCCAAGCAGCTTTGCAGCCTCCTTTGGTGAAATGATAGCAAAGAAGGAAGTAGAAAGCTTTAGAAAGGCTTTTTCACAGTATGAGTTGTCGTTTTTCATGGGCATGACTGCTGTTTATTCCTGTGTTAACATCATGTATATTTCTTTTATAAGAATATACACTGCCGATGTTACAGATATTAACTACATACTTCCAACTGTAGCTCTGCTTTTTGTCATAAATGGAATTTCATATAATATCTATACTCCGGCAGGTACCCTCATTGGCTCTGCTGGGGTATATAAAGAGACAAAGACTGGTTCAATAATTCAAACTATAATAGCCATTTCACTATACTTTGTTTTGACGCCACTATATGGAATTGTTGGTGTTCTTATTGCTCTTATAGTCTCTAATGTTTACCGAGATTTTGACCTTATAATATTTATGTCTAGGAATGTAAATGGTGTTCCATACCAGAAATCATTACTTCGCGCCTTAGGATGCTGTATTGCATTTGCTATATGTAATGTACCGTTTTGGTTTTTTATAGGAATAGAGCCAAATAACTTTATGTTTTGGTGTGTACAGGCCTTTGGGGTTTTCATATGGTGCATTGTAGCTACTATCTGTTTCTTCTGGTTGTTTGAACGGGAGCAACTTAAAGCGATTTTTTCCAGAGGTATGTTAATATTAAATAAGAGAAAACGCTCGGTGTAGATTGTTGTTTATTCGTGGCCATTTTAATCCGAAATATATTAAGTATTCGAAGTAGATAAAAATTTACTTTATAAGAGATACTTCAGATAAATCTTCGGGGGGTCAAACTATGAGCAATCTGAAACAGAAGCTGTTGAACAAAACTGCAGTACTTGGAGTAGTTGGCCTGGGTTATGTCGGACTGCCTCTCGCTGTTGAGAAGGCGAAAGCGGGATATAAGACAATAGGGTTCGACATCCAGTCTTCAAAGATAGAGATGGTCAATGCAGGCAGGAACTATATAGGCGATGTAGTTAACGAGGATCTCCAGGCTATTGTCAAATCGGGCCTGCTTTCGGCGACTTCGGACTTCGGGAGAGTGGTGCAGGCGGACTGCATTTGCATCTGTGTTCCAACACCGCTGGATGAGCATCAGCAGCCCGATATCAGCTATGTAAAGTCATCCGCCGAGAGTATTGTACCATACATGCACAATGATATGTTGATCGTACTGGAATCAACTACTTATCCCGGAACGACGGAAGAGTTGCTTAAGCCAATATTTGAATCCTCCGGCCTTAAATGCGGAGAAGACTTCTATCTGGCTTTTTCGCCGGAACGTGTGGATCCGGGAAATCTGATATACAAGACAAAAAATACTCCCAAGGTCGTAGGCGGTGTAACGCCTGAATGTACGGAGATAGCGGCCGCACTGTATGAAAGTGTGCTGCAGGCTCCGATACACAGGGTCTCATCACCGGCTATTGCCGAAATGGAGAAAATACTTGAGAATACGTATCGTAACGTAAATATTGGGCTTGTAAATGAACTGACAATGTTATGCGAACGAATGGGTATCAACTTCTGGGAAGTAATCGAGGCTGCAAAATCAAAGCCGTATGGCTTTCAGGCGTTTTATCCAGGTCCCGGACTCGGAGGGCACTGCATACCGCTGGATCCCTACTATTTATCATGGAAAGCCCGTGAATACGGCTTCCATACATCGATGATCGAGTCGTCCATGATGATAAATGACAATATGCCCGATTATTGCGTTGAAAGGGCCAGCAAGATACTGAACCGTTTCAGGAAGGCATTGAACGGCTCAAGGATATTGATGCTTGGAGTGGCATACAAGCAGGATATAGATGATTATCGGGAAAGCCCCGCGATAAAGGTTATCGACGGTCTGAAAAAAGAAGGGGCCGATGTGGCATTTTACGACCCCTATATACCTGAGTACCGCAAACACGGGCATACTTACAGAGGCGAACCTGAGCTGACTTCGAGGCTTATTTCGGATATGGACCTTGTTATTGTTACAACAGCGCATACCAATATCGATTATGGCTTTGTTCAAAAGCATGCCAGGATGGTATTCGATACCAAGAACGCGATGAAAAACATACAAAACAGGGACAACATAGAGTTGCTATAGGGGGAATCGTTTTGAGTCTTAAATACGCGCTTATAGGCTGCGGGAGGATATCCCCCAACCATGTGGCAGCAGCATTGGAAAACAAGCTTGATTTCTTGGCGATATGCGATATGGATGAGACCAAAATGGACAAGTCCATAACCAGATTCAATCTTTCAAAATGCATCAGGAAATATACCGACTACAGGGAATTGCTGGAGAAGGAAAGGCCAGAGCTTGTTGCCATATGCACGGAAAGCGGCAGGCATGGTCAGATAGCGCTGGATTGCATAGATGCGGGTTGTAATACTATCATAGAAAAGCCGATAGCGCTTTCGCTGGCTGAAGCGGACAAAATAATCGCCAGGGCCGAAGAAAAGAAAGTAAAGGTAAGCGCCTGTCATCAGAACAGATTCAACAAATCCATACAGAAAATCCGTGAAGCGGTCGAGGAAAAAAGATTCGGCCGTTTGCTGTACGGTACGGCTCACATCAGGTGGAACAGGGGCGAGGACTATTACAGGCAGGCCCCGTGGAGAGGGACCTGGGAGCAGGACGGCGGAGCGCTTATGAATCAGTGCATTCATAATATAGACCTGCTGAGATGGATGATGGGCGGCGAGATAACCGAAGTCGTCGGTATGACCGATAAATTGGCGCATGATTATATAGACGCCGAGGATCTTGGTATGGCTCTTATAAGGTTTTCGAACGGAAGCTATGGCATTATCGAGGGGACTACAGATATCTATCCAAGCAACCTGGAGGAAACGCTCTATCTCTTCGGCGAAAAAGGAACAGTCAAGGCAGGCGGCAAGTCTGTAAATATCATTGAAGAGTGGCGTTTCGCAGACGGTTTGGAGGATCCTGAGGAAATCAAACGCAAATATAATGAAAATCCTCCGAATGTTTACGGCTTTGGCCACAGTCCGTTGTATGCGGATGTCATTGACGCAATAAAATGCAACAGAAGGCCTTATGTTTCGGCCGAAGACGGAAGGCGCGCGCTCGAACTGGTGCTTGCAATATACAAATCGGCGGCGGAGAGCAGGAGCGTCAGGCTGCCGTTGGATAACTGCAGTACTATGGATTTCAAGGGCAGGTTCGATAAATAAGCCCGCGGGAGTGACATATATGGAATTCAGGGATTTGAGGGCGCAGTACAGCAGATATAAAATTGAAATAGACTCGGCAATACAAAAGGTACTTGATGATTCCGACTTTATTGGGGGGAAAGAGGTTAAAATCCTCGAGGAAAGGCTTGCGGAATATATCGGCGTAAAGCACTGCATTTCGTGCGCAAACGGTACCGATGCGATGACGCTGGTCATGATGGCCTGGGATATAAAAGAAGGCGACGCGGTCTTCGTACCTGATTTTACGTTCTTTTCAACGGGCGAAGTCGTAGCTTTCAGAGGGGCGGCACCTGTATTTGTGGATGTTGACAGGGAAACATTCAACATCGATGCCGGCAAGCTTGAGAATGCAATCAAACATGTGCTGCAGGAGGGTAAACTCAAGCCTAAAGCCATAATCCCCGTTGATTTGTTCGGACTTCCGGCCGATCACTATGAAATTGAAATGATAGCCCGTAAATACGGCCTCAGGATACTGGAAGACGGCGCTCAGGGCTTTGGCGGCAGTATTGATGGAAGGATGGCCTTAAGCTTCGGAGACGCTGCGACTACTTCATTTTTCCCGGCCAAGCCATTGGGCTGCTATGGCGATGGCGGCGCTATATTCACAAATGACGATAACCTTGCGTATTTGTTGAATTCACTGAGGATCCATGGGAAAGGTATAAACAAGTATGATAATATAAGAGTCGGTCTGAATTCCAGACTTGATACGATACAGGCTGCTGTTTTAAATGTGAAGCTTACAGCTTTTATAAATCACGAACTCGATGACGTTAACAGGATATATGAGGAGTATAACAAAAGGCTTGACGGGATGGTTGAAACACCTGTTATCCCTGAAGGTTTCAGGTCCAGCTTTGCTCAATATACTGTCAAACTCAAGGATAGGGCACAGCGGGACGCATTGCAGCTGAAGCTTAAGGAGCAGGGGATTCCGAGCATGATATATTACGTTAAGCCGATGCACAGGCAGGAGGCCTTCAGCTGGTTGGAGTTTAATGAAAAGGACTTCGAGGTTACCGGCAAATTATGTGATGCTGTGTTGTCACTGCCGATGCATCCATATATCACAATGGACGATATCAATAAAGTGGTCAGCGGCGTTATGAGGTAAAAATGGTCGAATTACTTGATAAAAATAAATCAATACTGATAGGCTTATTGTCGGCCGGTATCCGCAATAAGCCTTTTGTTGTCGAAGGTAGTGCCAGTATCGACTTGCACGAGCTATTTGTCAAGGCTGCCGAGCATAACGTGTCACCTTTGATTTACAGGCCTTTGGCTGAAAACAGGATCAAACTGGGTATCCCGGAAAAATTGCTTGAAAAACTGCGTATAGATATCTTAAAAGAAGGAATGAAGCAGGAACATGACTATATTGCAATCGGCTTTATTCTGAGACGGTTTGCTGCTTCCGGCATACAGGTTATTCCTCTTAAAGGGCTGGTTTTCAGAGCTTTGTATCCTGACCCAGGCTTAAGGATCATGGGCGATTATGATCTGCTGCTGAAACCATATGATATGGATAAGGCTGGTAAAATATTGGATGAGGAAGGATATGTGAAAAGCCTCGATGTAGACAAACATGTAACCTATTCCCATATTACTTTGCCAATGCTGGAGTTACACAGGGCAATGGTTCCTGCCGATCAATTCGAGAACTATGAGGCTTTTGAAGTGCAGGCCTGGAAAAATGCAAAACCCCTGACTGTTAGCGGTGCGCAGGTATTATCCCTGGATCCGGTTGATACGGAAGTCTATCAGGTAATGCATCTGGCATCTCACATGATAGGCAATGGTTTCGGATTAAGGCAGCTTTGCGATTTTGTATTGTTTACCGAGGCATATGGAAGTGTTGTTGATTGGAAGGAGTTTTATTCCAGGACGTCAACTCTGCAATTGCAAGTTTTTGTAATAGCCTTGTTTCAGCTGTGTCACCTTTTGTTTGACCTTGATATTCCCGAGGAATGCCGTCAGTTTGGAGAACCTGATATAGAGCTGATGAAAAGCTTCGCTGAGGACATTTTCAGCGGAGGTATCTTCGGTAAAAGCACCAACGAGCGAGTTACGGCGAACCGGCTCATTTATTACTCCGAAGGTAAGGCAAAAGAGTCCTTTACGGGAAGCTTGCTGCTATACTTGAAGTTATTCTTTCCCGGGGCTGACAGGCTTGATGTCAGGTATCAATATGCAAAAAAATGCCGTTTGTTTTTGCCTGTTGCATGGATTCATCGTTTTCTATACAGCATTACTCGCAGGGATATAGACTTTTATGAGAAAACCGCTGTGTTTGCTTCATCGGAGCCTGCTTCGATATTCGCGAGCCGCAGCAAGATGCTTCATGAGCTCGGATTGCTCGATTAATGTGCGGCATTGGCGTGCTGCTTGTATTTTATTAGTTAGGAAGGTTCAAAATGAAAAAATTCATAATTTCAGGCATTATAGCCCTGATTTCCATTTCATCTCTTTTCCGGGGCTTATTTTTCAGTTACGATACATACGCGTTCCTCGCAGGAATAGCTTTACTTTCCGCATTATACTTTATTGCCAAATTGCTTGGAAATGAGACTGTTTATTTGAATAAGCCTGTTATCTTATGCGGAGTTATATTGGTTTGTGCTGCTTCACTTGGTTTTATCAACGCGCTGAATCCCAGGGCAAACCTTGATACAGTGATACTATATGCGGAATTGACGGTAGTAAGCGTTATATTGTTCGACTTCTTTCACGATAAAAAGCAGGTATTTATAAAGTGGTTGATGATTCCTGTACTTGCTGCCGGATTTGTTTCTTCTGTTGTTGGTCTCACGGCGCTTTCCGGTTTTAGTATATGGGAGGTAACAACTACCTACAATAGGATAGGCTCAACTTTTCAATATGCAAATGCGGCTGCTGTTTACTTTGTTATATGCTTACTTTTTGCAGTAACCCTTGCAGGCGCTATTGATAACATATTGCTGAAGGCGTTATTTTCAGGAATGGGAAGCGTTATAATTCTAGCCTTATTCATGACGGGTTCAAGAGGCGGGTATATGGTAGGTATGGTAGTCATTATTCTGATGCTCGTTCTTCAGCCTCACGGTCATAGATTTATGAGGATCGTTGGCTTTATTTGCATGCTGGCGCCTGTGTTTTTAGTAATGAGAGGCTTCAATTCGAATACCGGCAGCGGTAATACGGCCGGCACGGTCTTATGGCTGACTATACTGTTTTTAGCGGCGGCTGTAACGTCGCTTTTATTTAACTTGATTTTCAAACTTGCTTTAAAAACCGATGAATATGTGGTCCCGAGGGGAGCCAGCTATCTTATTGCCGCTGCTTCGGTAATAGTCATAATTTCAGCAATAGTGTTCAGGGACAAGCTTATTCAGTTTCTACCGACTCTTCTGGTAGAAAGAATGGAAAATCTTGTAAAGCTGGGATTTAATGATACCAATGTTGCTTATCGTATTAATTATGACAGGGATGCTTTGAAGCTGATCCCGGGTTACTGGCTTTTTGGTGCCGGCGGCGGAGGCTGGAATGCCACTTATCAAAGAGTGCAGGATTTCTTCTATACGGCTGCTTTCGTCCACAACAATTATCTGCAGGTTTTCCTTGAAAGCGGGGTTCTGGGGTTTGTTTCTTTTTTAGCGCTTGTTGTTATATCCCTGGTAAATTCAATCCGTTTTTATATCAAAGCAGTAAATCCGAGGCTCAAGACCTTCTGCGCGGGGTTGTTTTGTACACTCCTTGCGCTTCTTGTTCATTCGGCTGCCGATTTTGACCTGTCGTACGGTTCTCTTTTACTCCTGTTATGGGCGATGTTTACGGCATCTGCGGTAGCTTTGCCGCCGAAGGTAGCATTATCGCCAGCCGATGACTTACCCGTAGCTTCAGATACCAAAGTGCGCAAGGGTAAAGGTATTATTTCGGGCAAATACGCTTTAACAGCTCTTGTAATTGTATGCTCCGGGCTTATGAGCGTAAATGCGCTGTATTTTACGGCAGCCCAAAATGCCCGGACTGCGTTCGATTATGCCCAGGAAAGGGATTATCGAATGTCGCTGGCTTATTATGAAGAGGCGGGCAGGCTGGATCCCGGGAATACAAAATATTCCTTTGAGAAAGCAAAGATATATCGATATCTGGCAAATAAAAGCAATGCTGAGACAACAAGGATCGCCTTGCTTAAAAAAGCGCGGGAGGCTTCGGAAAGAAGTGTTGCCGGAAACCGGCATTATCCGGCGTATATAAATACTTTAGTACGTATTTATCTCGATTTGGGAATGCCGTTTGATGCATTGAACTCCTCACAGGAACTGATACCAAATCAGAAGTATTTCGCAGAAAATTATGAACTGCTTGCAAGAAGTTACCTCGCAGCCGCCGATTATTATATGAAGGACGGAAACTCAGAAAAGGCAAAGCTGCTTCTTGATAAATGTATGGCTATTGATGCGGATCCTTACCTGCGGAGGTCGACTATCGATATGCCCAACGAATTGAATTCTCCAGAGACAATATCAAAATATGTGCACAGTGAGAATTTGTCAAAGTATCTTAAGGAAGCAGAAACCAAGCTTAATAATATGAATTAAAAATCAGCTGCTTGAGTCCGGGTAAGACGTGCTTGAGAAGTTGTTTCAAAAGTTATGTATATTTTTTCAACTTTTTGTTGCAAAAATATTACATTTTGTATATAATAGGAACCAGTAGTGTGAGGAGGATATAATATGAAGAAGTTGTTTGGTATTATTTTGATTTTAGTTTTTGTTATTTCATTAGGTAGTACAAGCTTAGCTGCTACGAATGGTGCCGATGTACCCGATCAGAACGTACCAGGAGCGCCTGCGATAAATGTAGTTGACGATACATATGATCAGCCTGAGAGAGAGATAACAGATGGGGAGCTGCCGGCCGGAACCAATAAAGGATCTGCGAAGACTGCTGATATTCAGGATCAGGAAATTCCAAAAGCGCTTCCAAAGACAGGCGGAGTTCCTGCAGAAACCTTCTATGTTGCAGGCGGTGTTTTGGTTGCAGCTGCATTATTCCTTTCGATGAAGAAGACCGCAAAGGGTTGATAAGGGTTTAAGCTATTTTTTAAATGAGAAAGAGGATTCCTGAACTTATCAGGCATCCTTTTTTGTTGTCGATACCGGTAAAACGAGGCTGACATGAGAAAAAAAATTTCCATTATACTGCTGATAGCAGGCATACTGGTGGCTCTGTCCCCGGTCGTGGGACAGTTGTATACCAAATATCAGGAAGACAAAATGATTGACGACTGGCTTAACAGCGCTGATGCATCGGATGCGGAAGCAACCTCTGCAGCTGACCCGGAGGATGCCTATTCCCAGCTCCAGGAGGCATTTGACAGCGAGTCTGACTCGACCGGCCAGAAAGCTGGGACAAATGGTTCAACTGGGGCTGCTATTGACAGTGTAAACTCCGGAAGTAAAACCGGAACTGCCCCAAAAGCGTCACAGCAAACAGTACTTGGCGTAATACAAATAAAGAAAATCAAAGTAAAGGCTCCGATAGTTGAAGGTGTTAAGTCTTACAACTTGAGCAGGGCGGTAGGCCATATACCCGGGACAGCTGCGGTAGGAGAGCCTGGTAACTGCGTCATAGCAGGTCATAGAAGCTATACCTTCGGTAAATTTTTTAACAGGCTGGATGAAATTGTGGAGGGTGATGAAATAACCATCACCACCAAAAAGGAAGACTTGACGTACAAGGTTTCAAAGATCATTGTTGTGAAACCTGACGATGTATCTGTTTTAAAGGGCAGCGCTGATCAGAACACTATAACGCTGGTTACCTGTACGCCTGTTTATGTCGCGTCCCACAGGCTGATCGTTATTGCAGATCTAACGAATAGAGTGTTGAAAGTTCCTTGACACTTAAAGGCTTCTTATATAATATTATTTAAGAAATAATTTATTAATTTACGCTAAATATGGGGATGAAACGATGAAAAAACTCGGACTGAATGAAATCAGAGAACGGTATCTGAAATTCTTTGAAAATAAGGGACATTTACGTTTGCCCAGTTTCCCGCTGGTTCCCCGCAATGACCCGAGCATACTGCTGATCAATGCAGGTATGACTCCCCTCAAGCCATATTTCACAGGCGCTGAAGAGCCTCCGCGCCATAGGGTGACGACTTGCCAGAAATGCATACGGACGCCGGATATCGAGAACGTAGGTAAAACGGCAAGGCACGGGACATTCTTCGAAATGCTCGGCAATTTCTCGTTCGGCGATTATTTTAAGAAGGAAGCTATCCCATGGGCATGGGAGTTCGTTACGAAAGATCTCGAAATACCGCTGGACAGGCTGTATGTTACGATTTACGAGGACGATGATGAGGCTTTTGAAATTTGGAGAAATGATGTAGGCCTCCCGGCAGACAGGATCGTCAGGATGGGCAAGGCCGACAACTTCTGGGAACATGGCACGGGTCCCTGTGGTCCGTGTTCGGAAATATACTTCGACAGGGGAGCCGACAAGGGCTGTGGCAAACCGGACTGCAAGGTTGGCTGTGACTGCGACCGGTATATCGAGTTCTGGAATCTGGTTTTCACTCAGTTCAACAAGGAAGAGGACGGCACCTATTCCAAGCTCAAAAAGAAAAACATCGACACAGGCATGGGCCTGGAACGTCTTGCTGTAATAATGCAGGACGTCAATAACCTGTTTGAAGTCGATACGATCAGGAACATATTGAATTACGTTTGTGACAAGGCTGGAGTCAAATACGGAAAGTCGGATAAAACCGATGTCTCCATACGTGTTATAACAGACCATATACGCAGCACGACCATGATGGTGTCCGACGGAATTCTTCCGTCGAACGAAGGCAGAGGCTATGTATTGAGAAGGCTGCTCAGGAGAGCCGCCCGTCACGGCAGGCTGATCGGTATAAAGGAAGCCTTCCTTTATGACATAGCCAAAATCGTCGTCAGAGAATCCCGTGAAGCATATCCGGAACTTTCTGAAAAAGAGGATTATATCTGTAAGGTAATAAAAATTGAAGAAGAGCGTTTTGCTGTTACCATAGACCAGGGGCTTTCGATCCTGAATGAATTCATCGAAGAGGTAAAAGCCTCAAACGGCAAGGTACTGCCTGGCAGTATGGTATTCAAGCTGCATGACACCTATGGTTTTCCTCTTGATCTCACGAAGGAAATCGCGGAAGAAGTAGGGCTCGAGGTCGATGAGGCAGGCTTTAAGGCCGAAATGGGCGAACAGAAGAAAAAAGCCAGGGAGGCTTTAAAGAGTAAAGAGACTTCCGCATGGGCACAGGAGCTCGTTTCCGGTATCGACAAGAGCCGGAAGACTGTGTTCACCGGCTATGAGTTATTAAAGAGCGATGCACGGATCCTGTATATCATAAAAGACGGAGAGCAAACGGATAATGCCCAGCAGGACGACGAGGTTACCGTCATACTGGATCAGACGCCCTTTTATGCCGAAAGCGGCGGCCAGGCCGCGGATACCGGAGTTATCAGGACTAAGACAGGTACAATTAGCGTAAAAGATTGCCGCAAGACGGCCGAAGGCATATATATGCATATCGGTGCAGTTGAAAGTGGTATTGTTGAAAAAGGCTCTGAGGCTATCGCCGAAATTGACGCTATAAGAAGGCTTGCCACTGCCAGGAACCATACGACGACCCACTTGCTCCAAAAGGCTTTGAGAAACGTTCTGGGAGAGCATGTAACACAGGCCGGTTCGTCTGTGGATCCGAACAGGCTGCGTTTCGACTTCCATCACTTCTCGCCCATGACCAGGGAAGAAATAGAAAAGGTCGAAGCTGAAGTAAATGAAAAGATTCTCGAAAATCTCACGGTTACCGTTCAGGAAATGTCTGTGGACGAGGCCAAAAAGCTGGGCGCCATGGCTCTGTTCGGAGAAAAATACGGCAATGTGGTACGTGTCGTCAAGGCCGGCGATTACAGTATGGAGCTTTGCGGCGGAACGCACCTCGGGAGTACTTCACAGGCCGGTCTTGTCAAGATACTGGGCGAAAGCGGTGTGGCCGCCGGCGTGAGAAGAATCGAAGCTCTGACGGGCCGGAATGCGTTGGAATACTACAATGAGAAGGAAGAACAGCTAAATGATATAGCAGGCGCACTTAAGTCCGCTCCTCAGGACAGCCTGAGAAGAGTAGAGCTCATGAGCGCCGAACTGAAGGCTGCGCTGAAGGAGATAGAACAGCTGAAGGATAAGCTTGTCAGCGGTTCGTTCGAAGAAGTACTCTCAAAGGCTGTCGATGTAAACGGAATCAAGGCTATTACTGCACGCTTCGACCAACTGGATGCCGATGCCCTGAGAAATACCTGCGAGACGCTTCGAAGCAAGGTGGGGTCGGGGATAGTAGTTTTGGCGTCAGCGTCCGCAGGGAAGGTCAATTTTGTTGCCATGGCTACCAAGGATGCGGTAGAGCGCGGAGCACACTGCGGCAATATTGTACGTGAGGCTGCAAAAACGGCCGGCGGCGGAGGCGGCGGACGTCCCGACATGGCTCAGGCCGGAGGCAAGGATACCGACAAGACGGATGATGCGCTTAAAAGTGCTCTTGAAGTAATAAAGGCTCAAATAAAGTAAAACGAGGGCGGTTCAGAAAGGAAGGGTTATATGGAAGGATGCATTTTTTGCAGTATTATTGATGGGAAGATCCCGTCGACGAAAGTATATGAAGACGATAAGGTACTGGCTTTCAACGATATTAATCCGGTTGCACCGGTACATGTCATAATCATTCCTAAAGTCCATATTGCGAATGTAAACGACCTTACCCCGGAAAACGCCGTTGTACTGGCCGATATCCATCTTGCTGCCAGGAAGATAGCCGAAAAGCTGGGCGTTGCGGATAAGGGCTACCGTCTGATAAACAACTGCGGCGCCGATGCCGGGCAAACAGTGTTCCACCTGCATTATCACCTCGTCGGAGGGCTTAAACTCGGGGCTAAGATAATATAGGATCAGGTTCGGCAAAGACATACTATGATGTAAATTGACGTGATACCGTTCAGACCGGATATTCGGCTACGAACGGTATCCTTTTTATTAGTTGCGATATTACTTATTATGGTGGATTATATAATTTATTTGCTGTATAATGTAAAATAATACGATAAAATATATTTTTTTATTAAAGGGGCTTCATATGGAAATTAAGAAATACTTCGACATCATCAAGAAAAGACTGTGGCTTATAATAGCTCTTCCTGTTCTAGTTGGAATTATTGCGGGATATTTGAATTTCTTCGTATTTGTCCCCATATATCAGGCAGATACGACACTGCTTATTACAGGGCTTACAAACGGCGCCGCCAATACGGATAACACGAATACCGCAGGCAATAATATGAGCTTTGAGGATATAATAGCGGGACAGACGCTTATCAGCGAATATTCTGCTATAATCAGCAGTAAGCGTGTAACAAGCGCAGTGGTTAAGGAACTGAACAACCCCGATATAACTGAAGAAGACCTAAGCAGCATGATTTCCATAAACTCCGTAAACGAAACGAGGATCATCGACATATCCATTGTGGATACCGACCCTGTTGAAGCGGCAAAGATCGCTGACATTGTGGCGAAGGTATTCTCGCAGGAAATAGTTTCTCTTTATAGAATAGAAAATGTAGACGTAATCGACAAGGCGGAGGTACCAAGATCTCCTATAGCACCCGAAAAAAAGAAGAATATCGCTCTGGCAGGATTTGTGGCGGTTGTATTTGCGATAGGCATTATACTTCTATTGGAATTCCTGAATACGAAGATAAAGTCTTCGGAGGATGTGGAAACACATCTGGGGCTCAATGTTTTAGGCAACATACCAGTAGATGCTACGAATAAGGGGAGAAAAAGATGAGCAATATTATTAATCTTACAAACAATATAAGTGAGCCGGTTGAAGAAGCTTTAAGAACACTGAGGACAAACATCCAATTCTGCAGCGCGGAAAAACAAATAAAGACTATCTGCGTTACAAGCTGTATTCCTCACGAAGGCAAGACGATGACCACCATTAATATCTCGATATCTATCGCCAGCGCCAACAAAAAGGTGGTTTACATCGACGCGGACATGAGGAAACCGAGGCAATTCAAAAAAATCGCGTCGAGGTACAATGCCGGCCTGGCCAATTACCTTTCGGGCATGGCCGAGCTTGACGATATCGTACGGGAAACAAACATAGAAAACCTGCACATGATAGTGTGCGGACCCAAGCCGCCGAATCCTGCGGAACTGCTTGGAACGTCCAGATTTCTGGAGCTTTTGGAGAAGCTGAAGGAAAGGTACGATTATATAATAATAGATACGCCGCCTCTCGGATCCATGATCGATGCGGCGATTATTGCCGCTGCTGCAGATGGGACAATAATGCTTGTCAAATACAACACTATAGATTACAGGAAAGCTCTCAAAGTAAAGGAGCAGCTCGAAAAAGCCAATGCCAGGATTATGGGTGTAGTATTGAACAAGATACCTAAGAAGGATTACGGAGATTACTATTATTACGATTATAATTATCACTACGGGCATAGCTCAAAGAAGTACGGCAGCACAAGGGGCAGCGCCAGGAACAACAGCAAGGATAGCGCCAGGGAAAGTGCTGATTAGGAAAGGATTGGGATATGATCGACATTCATTGCCACGTAATACCCGGCGTCGATGATGGAGCAAAGACAGTGGAACAGACCGCGGAGATTCTGGAGCAGGCAGCAAGGGCGGGCATAAGGACCATCATTGCCACTCCGCACTATTCGGGAGAACTTCATAGAAACGGCACAGTCGATCGAAATTTCGAACTCGCACGCAAAGAAGCGCTGCGTTATAATATAACTTTCCTAAAGGGCTATGAAATAAAAATAAGACACTATCCCGCCCAGATGCCTGAGGATTATTCCGACCTCACTCTGGGTGGTTCAAAACACTTATTGCTCGAATTGTCACGGGACAGGGTGCCTTCCTATACACTGGATCTTTTGTATGATTTGCAACTGAAGGGCTTTATACCGATAATTGCCCATCCCGAAAGATGTAGTCGGTTGGAAGGCAACAAGCAGCTGTTCAATGATCTTATCGATATGGGCTGCCTGATGCAGGTCGACGCTGCAAGTATCATAGGGGTTAACGGACGGGGAGCGAAAAGATTCGTCAAAAGGATCATAACCTCAGGCAACGCCACGTATGTCGCATCCGACGCGCATGATCCCTCGGGTTATTCGAAGTGGTACGTAAAAGCGTATAAAAAGGTTCAGAAATGGATCGGTAAACAGAAGTCGGACGAATTATTCATGAATAACGCTGCGGAACTGGTCGGGCAAAATATCGAAGCATTTACTCACTGATACAGCCGTTTTCTATCTTGAGAATCCGGCTGCAGAAATCGAGAGCTGCTTTACGATGCGTTATTATGATACATGTCGGCAAAGGCTTGATGGAGGCGATAGATCTCAATACTTCCAATTCCGTTTCAGAGTCCAGTGCCGACGTTGCTTCATCCAGGATTAAAACGGGCTTTTTGCTTAACAGCGCCCGCGCTATTGAAATTCTCTGTGCCTGACCTTCCGACAGACCATAGCCGTTTTCACCCAATACGGTATCCGCCTTATCCGGCAGACTGTCGATGAAATCCCATATGCATGCGTCTTTAAGTGCTTTGATCATTTCTTCCATACCGGCTTCCTTGTTGCCAAGCATTACATTTTCTGCGATAGTTCCTGAAAACAGCGTGTTGCCCTGCGGAACATAGGAGGCGAGTGAACGCGTGACGGTGTCTGTATTGATTTTCTCATGCGTATCCGGGTTGTAGTAACACAAAGTGCCCCTGGAAGGCTTCAAAAGCGATAACAGCAGCCTTATCAAGGTGGTTTTGCCTTCTCCCGAAGCTCCTACCACGGCAACTAATTCCCCGGGTTTTATATCGAAGCTGGTATTTTTCAATATAACGGTTTCCTCATCATATCTGAACTCCAACTCTTCGGCATGGATACCGGCTGAACTCCACTGCGGCGTTTCCCCGGACATGCTTTCATCCTCCAGCTCGTATAGTTTAATAAGCCTTCCCGCAGACGCATACATGACTATCACCTGCGGAATGGAATAAGCAAGTCCTTCGAACGGAGCCTGTATCTGCCCAACCAGTTGGAGGTAAACCGTTATGGTTCCGAAGGTAGCATTGCCCTTCGAAAGCTGTATGGATCCCCATAATGTTGCCAGCAGGAATCCAAGCCAGTAGCCTAAAGTCAGAATAGCAGAGGATACGGCATTGACCTTGCTTCTTCTGATAACCCAGCCAAGCTTTTTGCCATGCAAGTTGGATAATGTTGAACTGCTTTCGCCTTCCAGCCTGAAACTTTTGACAATATGCATGTTTTTCAGACATTCCTGTATAAAGCCTCTTATTTTGCTCTCGGTTTCCTGTATCCGCAGATGGTATTCGGAGAGCTTGTTGCTGTAAAGCTTTGTAAAAATGAGTGTTAATGGTCCCAATATGAAAGCGAAAAGAGCCAGAAGCGGATCGAACACGGCCAGCACCACAATAGACGCACAAAGTGTGAAAAAGAAGGAAATCATACCAGGGACGACCGAAGTGATTCCATTCACTACGGTATCGATGTCGCTGGTCATCCGTGTCAGCAGATCTCCGCTGTGAAATTTTGAGAAACCTATCCATTGTACCCGGGAAAGTTTTTCGAAAAGCTTCTGTCTCAGCTTGTTTGCCAATGAGGTTGAGATCTTTGAGGAATATATAGTCAGTAATGACTGCATTATGGTTTGCAGGAGCACTATCCCTATGATGGCCAGGCCTGATCTAATCAACGGATCGATTTTTCCGTACTGTGCCGAATCAAATAGTTTTTTCGATTCCAACGCAACAAATACGGTTGTCAGAGAAGATATCACACCAATTATGATCAAGAACAGGAGAGGTATAAAGGAGGACTTTGACTGGCTAGCTATCCATTTAGTATACCTTATAAGCTTTTTAAAAATAATATCACCTTCCCCGGATTGCCCTGTACAACTTGCGCAAAAGCTTGTACGGCCTGTACAGGATGTATTTTGCAGGGAACCTAAGCCACCATATGAAAGAAAGCGTTTGCCACAGTAAGTTTGAAGGAGATATGCATCTGTCGCCTCTCCAAACATTTGTCACGACTGCTACCAAATGATTGGGAAACAGCGGCCCTTCAATATAGATCTGAGCATCGCCCGCTATATAAAAACAATCCTTCTTTTTTCGTACGAGCCGGTGAAGGATGTATAGCCCATTATCACGTTTTATCAACGTTATCTGGCCGAAACGCAGATCCTTGAAAGCTGCGCTTGATAATTCCACACTGTCTGTATTTTCTCTGAGAAATGGCACCATACTGTCTCCGGTAACCGTCAGACGTACTTTCTGATTGTTTTTCAAAAGCTCGCTGATCGCCGGAAAAAGCTCTGCTGATTTTATGCTCTTTACATTAGGCATTTGTGTACCAACTCCGTTGCTTCGCGATTAGGTTTGCATTTTAACAGGTATTTCGGTACGACGTCAACTATTTTTTCTATACTTTTCAGTACGGTATCTATCAACATCGGATTCTGGTAGGGCAAAAAGATTCTGGGGAGTAAAAGAGGAATAGCTTCTTCTTTCGTCAATCCCCTTATTGAATTCCGATCTGCCTGCTCCAGAAACACGATCATCGAGAGGGGCGAACTTGACTGCGCCGCCTTATTTTTATTTCCGCTCCAGGGAGTACCGTATACAAGGATGCTACTGTTTTCTAACTTAATTATAGGACAGTCATCATTTAAAATAACAGCATTGTAATACTTTTTCCACATTGCCGTATGTGTTGATTTCCCTGTACCCGACGGAGCTGTAAAGGTTATGCCCTTGCCGGAATAGGAGATGGAGGATGCGTGCAGCACAAATCCTCTGTGGTAAATTATGCTGTTGCTGAGTATATAATTGCCCAGGAAGTAGCAGAATGCCTTTTCTACTTTGCTTGACCTTTCCAGATAAAGTATCGTTATATCCGACCAGTCGGATCTGGCCTCAATTACAAATTCAGTTCTGCCTGTCTCCTTGAGAAAAACATATGTTACAGTCATATCGCCAGTATGTTCCACATACCATGATATGCCGTCATTTTCCAGCGCAGAATATTTCGGAGCAGCAAAAGAACCGGAGGATTGAAATTTGATTTCAATGTCCGGTCTATCTGAGAAAGATGATTCAAAAAGTCTCAGCCTTTTGAATTTGTTGCTTTTGTTATGTACGATTCCCAGCTTGAGGCCTGCAATTTCATACTGCAGCATTTATCTTGTGTACCTCCGAAAGCTCAGAGTTGGTTATCTGCACCACCAATGATTATGGTGTTTGGGCTTGCACCACCATCCCCACGGATAGGAATAACCGCACCACCAGGAATAACTTGTACTGCCTCCGCTGCAACTGCCGCCGCAACTACCGCCTGATTCACATGCCAGTCTTTCTTCAGGCTTAAGCTCAATGAACTCGATTGTTGGTTTTGTATACGTTTTCATGTAATGACCTCCCAAAAAATACATCAGCATTTCAAATTATTTAGGTTTACTTTCCTTATCCAATATCTTTATCAATATTTTTTCTATCTACCTCAGAAAAGTTTTCCCTGGATAATCGCGCCAGTTCGCATAGATATTTTCCCGGCTTGTTATATCGGCCCGTTTCGCTCTTGAGCTTTGCCGGACATACCATGCAATAATCAATTAAATCACATTTCCTGCACTCCTTACATATCGGTATACGGCTACAGCCTTTGGTTAACTCACTCCAGGCATTTACAAAACCAGTTTCCAGAGGATGCAGAACCGGTTCCTCCATTGCGCCGCAGGGAACCATACGTCCATCCCAGGTAACCCAGAAATCACTGCTGCCGGCATTACAACCAAATGCGCTTTTGATTCTTTCACGGTCTGGTTTGATGCTGTTCAATTCCTGAGCAAGCTTGTCCATACGGTCGGAAGGTCCAGGTAATTGTTTGCCGTCCAGATAAATACCGGTTAATCTTTTGTTTGTCTCAACCATTTTTTTACGGAATTCCACCAATTTTTCGGGAGTAAGTCTGCAGACATTCACCGCGTGTGAAGCGGATCTCGCAGGATAGAGATAATCTACTAAACCGAAGCGAAGCCCGCGTTTATACGAAAATTCCGCCATTGCATCGTAATCATCCATGTTTTCGCTTATCACAGTAGTTTTAAGCTCAATGTTGATGCCCTCTGCAAGCAGCATATCTATTGCATTGACGACCTTTTCGTAAGCTTCGGCATTACCGCTGACCTTTTCGTAGGTTTCGGCAGAGGCCCCGTAAAGTGTTATCTCCAGCGTGGTAGGAGGGATCCTCCCAAGCCATTTTGCCGTCTTGCTGTCTATGAGCGAAGCATTGGAGTACAAAGTGATATTGAACCCCATTTTTGCTATGCTTTCGTATATCTCCCTGAAATCCTTCCGCAAAAAGATTTCTCCACCAGTCATTATAAGACTCAGCATACCAGCATCCCGTGCTTCCGATGCCAATCTTATCCATTGATCGGTAGTAAGCTCGTCTACTTTTGCGCAGTCATTCTTCTTATGTATGTAGCACATCTTGCAATCGAAGTTGCACCTTGCTGTAAGTTCAAAAGCTCCGTTCAGAGGAATCTTTTTAATGCTGGCCTGTCTGGACAGCTTCTCTATCAAGAGTTCGTACGCGGTTTCCATTATTGCAAAAGCCCCTTTTCCCTTAATTGCGCTACAAACTCCTGAATGTCGGCTTTTGCAGTCTCTTCATCAACATCGTATTCTGACAGAAGTCCGGATAATAGTTCATCCATTTCGGCTCCTTCAGATAGTTTCTTCCATAAAAATGCGCCGCTTTCATTAAGGTTCATCAAACCATTGAACTCGACAACCATTTCAGCAACGGGTACAATGATCCAGGAGCCAGCTATTTCACGTAAAATAAGATTGTCTTTGACCTTCATTGCCCCTCCGATTATGGCTAAAAATACAATAATAATAGAATTATATAGTATTTTTCCAAAAATATCAACCAGAAAATACAAATTTATATCAACATAATCCAATAATAATTAATAACTGATCTAAAGCCTTACAATAGTGGCATAAAAAGGTATTCTTGTTTTTATTACAAATTGATATATAATTGATTCCAGGAAATATTTTCATCGGCAGAAATATGCCGATTATTCATATGGAGGGAATGCCATGGCAATACTTGTTACAGGAGGAGCCGGGTATATCGGCAGCCATACCTGTGTACGGCTGTTGGAGGCTGGTTATGAGATCATAATCCTTGATAACCTGAGCAACAGCAAGCCCGAGGTACTCAACAGGATCCGCGGGATCACAGGCAAAAGTTTCGAATTTATCAGAGGTGACATGCTGGATCGGAACCTTCTGGAAGATATATTCTGCAGGTATTCTATCGACGCGGTCATCCATTTCGCCGGCTTTAAGGCGGTCGGGGAGTCTGTGGGCATACCGCTCAGTTATTACCATAATAATGTATCAGGCTCGATTGTACTTTTTGAGACAATGTTGAAATACGGTGTGAAAAATCTTGTGTTCAGTTCATCCGCTACGGTTTACGGCACTGCTGATAAAATGCCTCTTTCAGAGGATACGCCTCTCGGCGTAGTCAACCCGTACGGACGCACGAAGCTGATGATAGAAGACATATTGAGGGATATCTATGTGTCGGACAACAGCTGGAACATAATACTGCTCCGATATTTCAATCCGGTTGGCGCGCACGGCAGCGGACTCATCGGGGAGGACCCCAATGGAATACCGAACAATCTGGTACCGTACATATCGCAGGTGGCTGTGGGAAAGCTGAAGGAACTCGGTGTTTTCGGAAACGATTATCCCACCCGGGATGGCACCTGCATCAGGGATTATATACATGTACTGGATCTGGCCGACGGTCACCTCAAAGCGCTGGAGAAACTTGAGGAAAAACCCGGGATTGAGAAATACAACCTTGGAACAGGCCGCGGTACGAGTGTGCTTGAGATGGTCGATGCTTACTCGAAGGCCATAGGCAGACAGATACCTTATTCAATAAAGGGCAGAAGGCCCGGCGATATGCCGGAATGCTATGCTGACCCTTCAAAAGCCGAGAGGGAACTCGGCTGGAAAGCCACCAGAAATATCGTCGACATGTGCAGGGACGCCTGGAAATGGCAGGAGAAAAATCCTTTAGGTTATGAGGACTAAGGTAATCAGTACAAGTCAATATTGGTTTTTATTCTGACATGACTCTATTGACTTTATTTTGAAGTATAATATATAATATACTGTGTGCTACACATAGCTTGATTCCCACAAGTAAATGAAGCAATAGACGCAGCTTATTCATGGCACAATTGCTACCATCGGAGGGAGGGAAATACATGTCTGAAGTTCGGGTAAAAGAAAATGAGTCTCTCGACAGTGCACTAAAGAGATTTAAACGTCAGTGCGCTAAAGCAGGCGTTCTGGCTGAAGTTAGAAAAAGAGAGCATTATGAAAAGCCGAGTGTTAGAAGAAAGAAAAAGTCTGAAGCGGCTAGAAAGAGGAAGTTTAAATAAGCTTCCTTCTTGAGTTGAGCTCAGGCGCAGTTCGGATTCAGCAAAACGGCTCAGTATCGATAAGTCACAGGGAGGCTTACAAATGTCCCTAAAGGAACAGTTGCTTGAAGAAATGAAGTCGGCCATGAGGGAAAAGGATACCATCAGGAAGGATACGATCCAGATGGCAAGGGCGGCAGTTCTTCAGGTAGAAAAAGATAACAGGATAACTCTCGACGATGATGGAGTAATAGAGGTCATAGCAAAAGAACTGAAAAAGAGAAGGGATGTTCTGCCGGAATATGAAAAAAGCGGCAGGGCAGACCTTGTGGAAGGTTTGAAAGCCGAGATCGACATTTTACTCAAATATGTGCCTCAACAATTATCCGAGCAGGAGCTTGAAGTTATTGTAAGACAGGCGGTCGAGGAGACCGGGGCTTCTTCAGCCAGGGATATGGGCAAGGTGATGCAGGCTGTCATGCCCAAGGTGAAGGGCAAAGCCGACGGTAAAATGATCAACGTGATTGTCAAAAAAATATTGGGATAAATAACAAACGGAGAAAGCTCGATGTAAATCGGGCTTTTTTTGTGGGAGATGTAACCTTGCTTAAAAAACTTTGGATTTACAGGGATATTGATGATAAGGCGGCAGAAAAACTTTCGGAGGAAGCCGGAATATCCCGGATGCTGGCAAAGGTGTTTGTAAGCAGAGGGATTCTGGACAGCGAATATGTTAAGTCATTTCTGAAACCGGACATTTCAAAGCTGTGCGACCCATTTCTGATGAATGGAATGGAAGCTGCCGCTGAAAGGATATTACAGGCTGTAGAAAAATGTGAAGACATATTGATCTATGGTGATTACGATGTCGACGGTGTTATCAGCACTTCGATACTTTACCGTTTTCTGGGTTCGCTTGGAGCAAAAGTTCAATATTACATACCAGACCGGATGGAAGACGGCTACGGACTGACAATGCCGGTAGCCGAGAAAATAAAAGCCTTTGGCATATCTCTCATGATAACCGTCGATTGCGGCATAACCTCGGTAGAGGAAGTGAAATGCCTTCAGGAATACGGGATACAGGTAATAATAACGGACCATCATGAATGCACGGAAACGCTGCCGAATGCTTTAGCAGTGATAAATCCGCACAAACCGGGCTGCGCTTACCCGTTCAAGGAGCTGTGCGGCGCGGGAGTCGCCCTGAAACTCGTTCAGGCACTCTGCGCAAGGTCGGGCTGCGGAGGGAAATTCGAAGAATTCCTCGATCTGGCCGCGATGGCCACAATTGCCGATGTTGTCCCTCTATTGGGGGAGAACAGGATAATCGCAGGCATCGGAATAAAAAAGATGCTGACCTCCGCCAATCAGGGACTGAATGCCCTTATAAGAGAAGCGGGGTTCGCGGACAAAACGCTTACCTCGTACAACGTGGCATTCGGCCTGGCTCCAAGGGTCAACGCAGCAGGCAGGCTCGGCAGCGCGGTAAGGGGCGTCAGGCTTTTCACGACAGACGACAGGGTACTGGCGGAAGCGCTGGCAAAGGAACTGGACGAGGAGAATAAAAGGCGTCAGGATACCGAGAACAGGATACTTGAAGAAGCAATTGCATATGTCGGGACAAAGCTTGACGCTGTCAGGGAAAAGGTGCTCGTAGTGTGCGGGGAAGGCTGGCACCACGGCGTTATCGGAATAGTCGCGTCGAAGCTGCTGGACCGCTATAACAGACCCTGTATAGTCATCTCAATTGAAGATGGGATAGGAAAGGGCTCCGCAAGGAGCATTAAAAGCTTCAATATATTTAAGGCACTGAATTGCTGTGCTGATCTTCTCGAAAGGTTCGGGGGCCATGAAATGGCTGCCGGCATAACAATAAACGAAGATAAGATAGCAGAATTCAGAGATCGACTGAATACTTATGCGGATGGCGTACTAACCGATACCGATATGCTGCCCTGCATCAAGCTGGATACTATCCTCGAGCGGGGGGATATAACACAGGACAGCGTATGCGAACTGGAAAGCATGGCGCCTTTTGGCGAGGGCAACCCAAACCCTGTTTTCGGTTACAGGGCTTTGAATGTTGGCGATGTGAGAATGCTCAGCGGGGGAAAGCATCTGAAATTGCGGCTGGCCGATGGCAGCTTTTCAGCAGAGGCGGTGGGCTTCGGCCTGGGAGAGCAGATCGGCTGCTGTCCGGCGGGTGGGACAATAGACATTGCCTTTACACCTGAAATAAACAAATGGAACGGCAGCGAAAGGCTCCAACTGAACATCAGGGATATCAGGCCCTGCGTTTATACAGATCTCGACAAATATATTGTTTTTAGCAAATCAAATGACTATAATAAATATATCGATCTGAGGGAAATACTCGCTCTCAAGGAACAGAACTGCTTGAACACAGCGGAGATGATCCCGGAAAGAAATGAATTTGAGGCGGTATACAGATTTATTAAGTCTTTTTCCAAGACGAGTCAAACAAATGTTGAATTTCCGGACCTGTTTGCAGCAAGCGCACAGATATCTGAAAAATTCAAGGTTAAGATTAATTTTTTCAAGCTCAAAAGGGTACTGGAAATATTCGACGAACTGGGGTTAATGACTTTTGAAACCATGGATGGAAAATCGGCGGTCGTCGGATTTATGGGAAATAAGGGCAAGGTTGATCTTGATGCGTCCAGGCTTTATTCCGAACTTCAAAGGCTGAGTGGAGCATCCTGAAATATTATTGATCCGGGAGGAAAACTTAATGGATTTGAAGGAAAAACTCAGGCATGTAGCGGATTTCCCGAAAGAGGGCATCGATTTTATCGATATAACGACAGTCCTGCAAGATCAGGCTGCATTGAAACAAAGCATCGAAGAGATGCAAAAGCTGGCGCAGGAAATCGGAGAATTCGACCTGATAATCGGTCCTGAGTCCAGAGGATTCATTTTTGGAGCTCCGCTTGCCTATTCACTGAGCAAGGGATTCGTTCCGATAAGAAAAAAAGGCAAGCTGCCTTATAAGACCGTCAGCGTCGAATATCAGCTGGAATACGGGAAAGATGTTCTTGAGATACACGAGGATGCGATAAAGCCGGGTCAGAGAGTCGTTATCGTTGACGACCTGCTCGCTACCGGGGGTACCACCGAAGCCAATATCAGGCTCGTAGAAAAGCTTGGCGGGGAGGTTGCCGGTCTTGTGTTTTTTATAGAACTCGGCTTTCTCGATGGCAGAAAAAGGCTCCAGGGCTACAAGGTGAGATCCGTTGTAAATTTCTAAGCGTGCGGAGGGTGTTCAAACCGGTACAGTGCCGGGTTTCACCCTGAAATTGAATATTTGGCTGAGCAGCTTCTATATCTGACGGATTATGGAGCTGCTTTGGTATAAAGCAAGTTTTTGAACAATATTGGCGGGAGCGCCATACTATAGAGCAGGCTAAGGACCTTCTGAAGAAGTTTCGGAGGATTTGATGGACAACCGGTATAATAAGCTTGTTATGAAAATAAAAGAATATAATCCCGGCTGTGATGTATCCATACTGGACAAGGCCTATGAGATGGCAAAAAAGGCTCATGAAGGCCAGCTGAGAGAATCGGGGGAGCCATATATCAGCCATCCCATCGAAGTCGCCAACATACTTGCCGACCTGGAACTCGACTGCACTACTATTGTTGCGGGTCTGCTGCACGATACTGTCGAGGATACGAACTGCACGATAGAAGATATAAGGACGCAATTCGGGGAGGATACGGCAACACTTGTCGACGGCGTCACGAAACTTGACAAGATACCTTATACAACCAAGGAAGAGCAGCAGGCGGAAAACCTCCGCAAGATGTTCATGGCAATGGCAAAGGATATCAGGGTCATACTTATAAAGCTGGCAGACCGCCTGCATAATATGAAGACCTTGAAATATGTCCCTCCGGACAAGCAGGAGGAAAAAGCAAGGGAGACATTGGAGATATATGCTCCTCTGGCGCACAGGCTCGGTATATCGAGGATCAAATGGGAGCTGGAAGACTCATGCCTCAGGTATCTGCATCCCAAGGATTATTATGATCTTGTCGAGAAGATATCGATCAGGCGCCGTGAACGCGAAGCATATATAACCGAAATCATTAACGAGATCAAATCAAAGACTACGGAGCTCGGTATCGAAACTACTATCGACGGCCGGCCAAAGCATTTCTACAGTATTTACCGCAAAATGCAGGAACAGAATAAAACCCTTGATCAGATTTATGACCTTTTTGCGGTCAGAGTTATTGTTAATTCCGTCAAGGACTGCTATGCCGTGCTTGGCCTTGTTCATGAGCTATATAAGCCCATGCCGGGAAGGTTCAAGGACTATATCGCGATGCCGAAGCCCAATATGTACCAATCGCTGCACACCACGCTTATCGGCCACACCGGCCATCCCTTCGAGGTGCAGATAAGGACCTGGGATATGCACAAGGTAGCCGAGGTCGGTATCGCGGCGCATTGGAAATACAAGGAGGGCGTATCCGGGAAAAGCGAACTGGACAACAAGCTCGTATGGCTCCGGCAGATGCTGGAATGGCAGAAGGAAACAAGGGATGCCAACGAATTTGTGGAAACTGTAAAAGTAGACCTTTACGCCGACGAGGTATTCGTATTCACACCGAAAGGAGATGTAGTCAACCTCCCGAAGGGCTCGACCCCGGTCGACTTTGCATATTCCATCCACAGCGCCGTAGGGAATAAGATGATGGGAGCCCGGGTAAACGGAGAGATAGAAAAGCTGGGTTATGAGCTGAAAAACGGGGATATTATCGAAGTCCTGACATCGACGGCAGTCCACGGGCCCAGCAGGGACTGGCTCAAGATAGTAAAGAGTTCGCAGGCGAGGAACAAGATAAACCAATGGTTCAAAAAGGAAAACCGTGAGGAAAACATACTGCGCGGAAGAGAATCCATTGACAGAGAGCTTAAAAAGCAGGGTTTGACGTATAACCAGCTATTCAAGAATGAATGGGTCGATATTGTACTGAAGAAATTCAATTTCAACTCAGCCGACGATATGTTCTCAGCCGTTGGCTTCGGGGGCATAAGCGCAAGCAAGGTCGTTACAAGGCTCAGAGATGAGTACAGAAAGACACTGAAGCCTGAGGAGCTCAATGAAGAGCTCGAACAGGAACTGCTGGCAAGACAGGAGAAGGACAAGGACAAGAAGAAGAAATCAATACCGGAAAACGGTATTATAGTAAAGGGAATCGACAACTGCCTGGTCAGGCTGTCCAGGTGCTGCAACCCGGTGCCCGGCGACAGCATTATCGGCTATATTACCAGAGGCAGGGGCGTTTCTGTGCATCGGAGCGACTGCAAAAATGTTTCCGAAACGCGGGGGGAAGACGAACGTCTGATAGAGGTCAGATGGTATTCGGCAATCAACGTGGCTTACAAGGCTGATATCACTGTTCTGGCAAACGACAGGACCGCCCTGTTGATGGAGGTAACCAACGCCATAGGCGAGGCGAATATTCCGCTCAAAGCTATGAATGCCAGAACGACGCGCGATCAGATAGCTATTATCAACCTGACGCTTGAGATTATAGATACGGACCAGTTGGAAAAGATAATAAAGAAACTCAGAAAAGTAGACGGCGTTTTTGATGTAACAAGGAATAAGCAATAGGCAGGGGCGCCGTGCCAATTAGTAGGGAAAGAGTGCTTGAGACATGTATTTCAATACTATCACATCGGGTCTTCTGGATTCGAATTGTTACATAATTGGAGACGCAGGTATGGCAGCCGTCATCGACGCCGGGGCGGATCACCTAGACATCCTCAGTATACTTGAGTCACAGCGGTTATCGCTCGTATATATCATACTCACGCATGCCCATATCGATCATGTATTAAGAGCGGATAAGCTGCGTGAAGCGACTGGTGCAAAAATCATTATCCATGAGAATGACGCGCTTTTGCTGGGAAATCCTGTTCTCAACTGTTCTGCATTGTTCGGGTTGAATAGGATATTCGGCTCCGCGGATATATTCGTGAAGGATGGCGATTCCGTTGATGTCGGCGGCATAAGGCTCGAATTCATACATACCCCTGGACATACACCCGGCAGTATGTGTGTGCGTGCCGGCAACCGGCTTTTTTCAGGAGACACGCTGTTCAGGCTGGGAGTGGGCAGGACCGATTTCGGAGCAGGTGATCCGGTAAAGCTCGCCGCATCGCTGAAGCGACTGATGGAACTTGACGATTCCATTGAAGTTTATCCAGGGCATGGACCGGCTACCGATGTGGGGTACGAAAGACGAAATAACCCGCTGCTTTCTATCCATTTTATTGATCATATCCAATAAAAATGTCGTAAAAACAGATATTTTGTTGACCACCTTCTTTCTATGCATTATTATGAAAATAGTATAAAAACAGGTAATAAGGCGTACGAAGCGCGCTGGATTGTCTTATTGGGTAGCGTTTGCTCTATTTGCTGATTATACGAGGTTTATACGGAACGGAGGATGAAGCATGGACAAGGTATCGATCCTGGAAAAAAACGAACAGGTCTCAAACCGGTTTGCAGCCCAAATAATGCTGGTCACCATTTCCTTTGTAGCGCTGACGATGCTGCTGAATATACTTGGGATATTCATCGTGCCGATGGGTACGATGATAGCGGCGATGTCGACAGCAACAATACTTCTGCTCATCCCGGCCGTGCTTGTATTTCTGCTGAAGCTGAAAGGCTGGGCGCTGAAATATATCACTGTTACTGCAGCCGTACTCATGGTCGCAGTACTAACCATGCTGCTGTCATACCACGTAGTTCTGCTTTATCTATACCCGCTTGCCATTGCCAGCCTTTATTTCAATCGCCGTCTCAGCTGGTTCACGACGATTCTGAGCGCTGTTGCGGTAACGGTTTCGCAGTATGTCGGAGCCGGCTTCAACGGCGTCATCGATAAGAATTTTGAAAACCTTTCAGAACTTGTCATATTCATAATTATCCCAAGAGATATCGAGCTTGTAGCCATATCCGTCATTTTCATCCTTCTTTCGAAAAGGACCAGAGAGATGCTCCAAAATGTTGTCGGTGCGGAGGAGCAGAAAGATACGCTGGACCGTATGGTCAATATTACGGACAAAGCCCGTGAAGCGTCGGACACCTTGTCACGCTCCGTAAACCAGCTTTCTGAGATCACAAACAATACGACCCGTGCCAACGAACAGATCGCTCAGAATGCGGGCAAAATAGCCAGTGGTTCAGAGGACACACTCCAGTTGGTTGAGGAGGCCGAAAGGGCGGCCGAGCAGATATCGCAATCCTTCATACTGGTAGCGCAGGAGGGCAGGAGGATCGCGGAAATATCAAGAAACGTCGGCAGACTGACGAAGGACAATGGCGAAGTCATCAGCGTTGCAGTGGATAAAATGGAGGAGATCGGGAAAGCAACGGAGCAGAACAGAGCAATCGTTACCCAGCTCGGTGAGCAGTCGAACGAGATCGGGAATATCGTTGAGATTATATCCGGGATAGCGGGACAGACCAACATGCTGGCGTTGAATGCGGCAATAGAGTCCGCCAGAGCCGGTGAGCAGGGAAAAGGCTTTGCTGTTGTGGCAAGTGAGATACGCTCCCTTGCCGAGAAGTCGGAAAAAGCGGCAAAGGATATTGCAAAGCTTGTTCAGGAAATAATCGCTCATACTGCGGAAGCAGTCGGTGCAATGGACAGGAGCAGCATTATCGTCCGTGAGGGGATGAACATTATCCGCGAGGCCGGCGCTGCCTTTGAAAAGGTTTCGGAAGCCGGTACACAGATGGACGGAATGGTGCAGGAAGTCAGCGGTTCGACGACGGCGGCTGCGGAAAGCAGCGAAAAGCTGGCAGGGATCGTTGGCAATATAAGCGATATCAACCACAAGAGTATTTCGGAACTCCAGGATATAGCAGCCGCATCGGAGGAACAGCTTGCGGCGATGCAGCAGGTTGCGTCATCCGTAATGGAGATAGAAAGGATATCCGACGAACTGTTGCAGGTAGTAAAAAGCTGAAACAGGATCAGGAAAGTAATGGGACATTTCCCGTGCTTCATCAGTGAAGCACGGGAAATGTCCCATTTACTTTTTGAAAGACGTAACAACCCTTTTGTTCAGAGAATGTACAATTGATACCAAGGTTGCGGTAATGTATTGGTTTGGTTAACCCGCTAGGGATTCAATGGGCACCTTATTATAAACGTCCTCAAGTGCATTTCCCTTTAGAATTTTCTGAGGGTTACCCCCCGCAATTGTGTGAGGAGCAACATCTTTATGTATCATTGACATTGGTGCTATTGAGCTACCTTCTCCAATTGTAATACCGCCTATTATAACGGAATTGGCACCTATCCAGACATTGTCCTTGATAATTGGATATCCCGCTACTCGTTCTCCGTTTTCTAAAATCTTATGTTTTGTGCCTATTGTCACCCCATGAAATACAGTGACGTTTGAGCCTATAACTGCCAAAGGGCTTATAACTGTGCCCCACCCGTGTGTTATACAAAACCCTGGCCCTATGGCTGTTTTCCAACTCAAATCTATTCCGGCTTTATTGCATACGTATCTATGTAAACCCCTGAAAATTATAAGCAGTAACTTACTTATCGCTGTATTTCTTTCGTATAGATGCTGACATATCCTCATAGTAAAAATCGGTTTAAAGCTTCTATTAAAGAATGCATTTTTGATAATCTGCTTTGTGCTGTAAGTTTTAGTTATTCTGAAAATATCAGCTTTTAAGAAATCTAAACTTTTACTGCCCATTGCTATCTCCTCCCTAAAATAACAAAATATTCACCTTTAATATACATTTTTTGATTATAAAAGTAAATCTTTTGTCATCCAGAGGTTCCAATAACATTATCTTTAACTGGAAAATGGCCTGACTTCTTTCAGCATCAGTCTTATACCCATACCATTAGCCAAACCGGCCACACCAAGCATTGGTAAAAAAATGAAATTGGCGTAAAGTACTGTTGGATCGTCGGCATCCTGATATATCCTCTGGATATTTGCCAGCGGGCAGTTCGGTGTTGCTTGCCATCTTGCGACTTCTTTGACGCCCGTATAGTCTATATCCCATATCTTTACGTAATTATCCAGTGCTTCAGTTTGTACTGTTGAAATGGCGATTTGCTTACCGTCTGCGAGTGTAGTGGAATACCACGACAGGCTTGTCATATTGCCTATTTTCTCTATGACCTTCGTTGTACGATGTATGCGATAGACTGCTCCCCTGTCTGCCGTAGTGAATACCGCGTCAGTTGGCATATAAATATATGTTTTATCAAACAGGATAGATACAGCACGCCATTTCTGGGTTCCCGAACCAAAAATCGTCCATGTTGAACCGTCTGTAGATTTATACAATCGGCACTGTGAATCTTCATCTCCCGTTCCAGCCCACATGCAGTTTTCATAAGGGTCATACTGTACAAAGTGCATATGGCGTATATCTTCCGCGCCGGTGCCAAGTTTTACATGGTTCCACTGCTTTGCTATTGCCCATGTAGCACCATCATCAGTACTTCTGTGTAGATAGACATAAGGCACAGCATCATTATCCATCTTATACTCAGCTATATATAAGCCCCAAGTAGGATGTTCCGCCGCTCCATAACCAAGAATATTGAGCTGCCCAGTGAAAGCAAGTACCTCAGTCCAGTTCACGCCTTTGTCGGTAGAACGATATAAACGATAGTCGGTGGAATCTATAGTACCAACAGCGCAAACCACAAACACAGCCCCTGTCTTACTTGTGAACATATCACGAGGGTATTTGGGGGTTGTATCCTGCTGAAACCGTTTTGTAATAGACCAACTTGCTCCCTTATCGTCACTTCTCAGCACTCCGCCCCATCCTATGGTTGCATAAAGGCACTTGTTTACAGGGCAATACGTCCTAAACACAAGTGGGGTGCCGTCTGTATGCTTAAAAACGATATCCTCTTTTATTGTGAGGTTGAACGGGTATGATGTAGGAAATTGGTCAGCCATTATCTGAGAAATTTCCGCCAAACTAGCCCCTACTTCACCCAATACTTCTTCTGCGTTATCTTTGCTGAAAAAGCCACCGCTGTCCTCAACCTTGACTAAACCTGCATCTGTTTTAAAATGTACAGGTTCATATTCGCCAAGTATATTCTTTATATAGTATTCTGTCGGCTGTATAGCCATATCCTCATCTCCTTCAATTTTGATTTATTACTACGTTAGACGTTTGTATGCATAATCCTTCTAAAAGTTACTGATTTGCAATAATTTTTATTTTCAACCTTTGATCGAGTTTTGAAATAATAAATCAAATGATGTACTGAATACAACAAGGTTGAGAAGTGGTTTTACTTGACAACTGCATGATACGTTATTAAAATATAAATAATATTTAATATAAAAGGCAATGAAGGAAAACAGTATCCTGTACATGTTCAAGGGAGAAGGCGCCGCGACTGAAAGCGCTTTTAACATAAGGCGGGAGAAAGACATTCCGGAGCCGGACAGAGGAAAGCTTACAGCGGATGTCTGACGGAAAGATTATAGCCGAAAGCCGGCAGACAGGGTCTATAGAACGCTTTGATCAAGTAAGCTGTCACGTGAACCTGCGTTAAGGGAAATAAGTGGAGCCTGCGAAAGTGGAACAAAAGAAGCAGGATCCGATCCGGGTGGCACCACGGGAAACAACTCTCGTCCCTGACTATATTGTCAGACGGGAGTTTTATTATTTTATAAACGGCAATAATGGAAAGTAAAAAGGAGGACGCTATGATTCAGGCGCCAAAAGGTACAAGGGACATTCTCCCTTCGGAGATCCACAAGTGGCAGTTCGTTGAGAAGGCTTTCAGAAAGCTTTGCGACAGCTTCGGATATAAGGAAATAAGAATACCTGTATTTGAACATACCGAATTGTTCCAAAGGGGAGTAGGCGACACGACCGACGTGGTTCAGAAGGAGATGTATACCTTTCAGGATAAGGGCGGAAGAAGCATTACTCTTCGGCCTGAAGGGACGGCCGGCGTGGTAAGGAGCTACATAGAAAACGGAATGGCTTCGTTACCGCAGCCTATAAAGCTTTTTTACGATATTACGGCATACAGATATGAAAATGTCCAAAAGGGCCGATACAGGGAATTCCACCAGTTCGGCGTCGAAGCGTTCGGAGCCGCAGGCCCGGCAATAGACGTCGAGATAATCAGCATACTGTACATGTTCTTCGAAAGACTTGGGCTTAAAAAGACCGGACTGAACATCAACAGTATTGGCTGCCCCAAATGCAGATCCGTATACCATGAAAAACTCAAGGAATATTACAAACCACACCTCTCCGAGCTTTGCGGAAATTGCAGGGAGAGATTCGATAGGAATCCTCTGAGGCTGCTTGACTGCAAGGAGACGGGCTGCAAGAGGTTCGTATCTGGCGCTCCCTCGCTTCAGGATTATCTTTGCGACGATTGCCGCGCTCATTTTGAAGGGCTGAAATCCGGACTCGACAATCTCGGAATAGAATATGGCGTTGACCCGGGTATAGTAAGGGGATTGGATTATTATACCAGGACGGTATTCGAATTCATTTCGGAGAACGTAGGCACACAAGGTACTATTTGCGGCGGAGGCAGGTACGATGGACTCGTCGAGACCTGCGGCGGTACGCCGACACCCGGAATCGGCTTTGCGCTTGGGGTGGAAAGGCTGATGATGGAATTGGAGAGCCAGGGCATCGTCATTGAAGAACCGCCTGCGCCGGATTTGTATATAGCGACGATGGGTCAGAAGGCATCGGATTTTGCGCAGCAGATGGTATACAAGCTGAGAAGCTGCAATGTCGGAGCTGAAACGGACCTTATGTCCAGAAGCCTGAAGGCTCAGATGAAATACGCGGATAAAAAAGGATTTTCGTACACCATAGTCCTCGGGGACAATGAAATAGAATCGGGCAAGGGCGTTCTGAAGGATATGCGAAACGGCGAGCAGAAGGATGTGAGTCTCGACTCCATTCTCGACAGGCTGAAGAACCAGTGCAAATGAGTTTTACGTTTTAATACGACAATGTTAAGAAATTTAATTGCGTGGACCGCAGACAGGATGTTTAGCGCCAATGGCGCGGATTACTTCTAAAACATCCAAGGGAGGAGAATGATTATGGGAGAGACAATTTACGGCTTGAAAAGGACTCATAGATGCACGGAGCCAGGCATCGCCGATGTCGGTAAAACCGTTACGGTCATGGGCTGGGCGCATAAACGCAGGAACCTGGGCAGCCTTATCTTTGTAGCATTAAGGGACAGGACCGGCTTGCTGCAGGTGGTTTTCAATGGCACCGACGGAGGGGAATTGTTCAGCAAGGCCGAAACGATAAGGAACGAATATGTTCTTGCTGTGGTGGGGGAAGTGGCCAAAAGGACACCCGAGAATATCAACCCTAATATGAAAACCGGAGAGATCGAGATAATAGCAAAAGAACTCAGAATTCTCAGTGCCTCCGAGACGCCTCCAATACAGATAGAGGAGGATTCGGACGTAAATGAAGTCATAAGGCTGAAGCACAGGTACCTGGACCTTAGAAGACCGGACATGCAGGCGAATTTTATGCTGCGCCACAGGGTAGTAAAAATAGCGCGCGATTATTACGATACGAATGGATTTTTGGAGATTGAAACGCCTATACTTGTAAATAGCTCACCGGAAGGCGCAAGGGACTATCTGGTCCCGAGCAGGGTTCATCCGGGAAAGTTTTACGCGCTCCCGCAGTCTCCCCAGCTATTCAAACAACTGCTCATGGTAGCCGGTTTCGATCGTTACATGCAGATAGCGAAATGTTTCCGCGATGAAGACCTGAGAGCTGACAGACAGCCTGAATTTACACAGATCGACCTTGAAATGTCTTTCGTAAATGTGGACGACGTGCTTTCCATCAACGAGGGCTTTATAAAAAAGGTCTTTAAGGAAGCTCTTGGCGTGGATATAGAAACTCCGTTCCAGAGGCTTACCTGGCAGGAGGCAATGGATCGGTTCGGTTCCGATAAACCGGATCTCAGGTTCGGAATGGAACTCGTCAATGTATCCGATCTCGTAGAAGACTGTGGTTTCAAAGTGTTCTCCGATGCAGTGAAGAACGGAGGCAGCGTGCGGGCGATCAATGCGAAGGGCTGTGCCAAATTCAGCAGGAAAGAGATCGACAGCCTCGTAGACCTTGTGAAAACCTACAAGGCGAAGGGAATGGCCTGGATTGCAGTTGAGGAGAATGAACTCAAGTCATCGATAACAAAATTTTTCAATGATGCTGAAATAAAGGCGCTCCTGGAAAGAACGAAGGCGGAGCCGGGCGATCTCATATGCTTTGTAGCCGACAAGAACAAGGTGGTCTACGATTCTCTCGGCGCACTCAGGCTCGAAATAGCCAGAAGGCTGGGTTTGCTTGATAAGAGCGAATTCAGGTTCCTGTGGGTTACCGAATTCCCTCTGCTCGAATACAGCGAGGAGGAACAGCGTTGGGTAGCGATGCATCATCCCTTTACATCGCCGATGGACGAGGATCTGCAGTATCTTGAAAGCGACCCCGGCAGGGTCCGTGCCAAAGCGTACGATATAGTCCTCAACGGTACGGAGCTCGGCGGCGGCAGTATAAGGATCCATATACAGGAACTGCAGTCCAGGATGTTCAAGCTGCTCGGGTTCACGGAGGAAGAGGCATGGGCAAAATTCGGATACCTGCTCGAAGCCTTCAAGTATGGCGTTCCGCCGCACGGCGGCATGGCATACGGACTTGACAGGATGATCATGCTTATGGCCGGCAAGGATAGCATAAGGGATGTCATTGCATTCCCGAAGGTACAGAATGCATCGGATCCTATGACGAACTCGCCTGGGTTTGTAGACCAAAAGCAGCTGCAGGAGCTTAATATAAGCGTCACCGTGCAGGAAAGCAAGTAGAATAATGTAAAATTATGTAATAGCTATGGCACATCTGGACATACAGTGGTATTATTAATATACATTGATATCACGGATAGGGGGGACCTGCCACGGAGGAGAAGAAAAGCGCTGCGGAAGGAATGGAACCGGCTGCGGGGGGCACAGAAAAGCAGCCTTCTACAGATGGAAAGAAGAAAAACGAAGCCCTGGATTGGTTTATCCATATAGCAATAGCAATAATACTGGGCGTTCTAATAGTTACCTTTGTAGCCCAAAGGACGATTGTTTATGACATTTCAATGCAGCCTAATTTTGTAGAAGGCGACAACCTGCTTGTTGAAAAGCTCGGCTACAGGTTTGGAGACCTTCACAGGGGCGATATCGTAATAGTGAAAATGCCCGATACGGATAGAAAGCTGATAAAGAGGCTTGTTGCAGTCGAGGGAGACAGAGTGCAGGTTAAAGACGGAAAGCTTTACGTAAATGGAAAGCAGTTTCTGATCGGATTACCGGTCGAACCCGAAACGCCTGTCGGCGATCTTCCCGAGTATACCGACCTTACCCTTAAGAAAGGCCAGGCGTATGTTTTGGGTGATAACAGGCCATACAGCCAGGACTGCACCGAGTTCGGCCCCATACAAAAGGATGAGATCGTGGGCAGAGCAGTATTCCGCTTCTATCCTTTCAGCAAATTCGGACCGATCAGGTATACAGGCGGGTATAAGTAGCGAGTTGTGTCGACTACTTTTTATTGCGGAGTTTTACTTCAAGAGCATATAAATTCAGCTTTGTGGCAAATTCAAACAATACTATTTGCTTTGCAAATAGTTACAGATGAAACGAAATGCGGAGCATTTCATATTGCTTCGCTCAAACATGAATTTGCCCTTGCCTTTGCTTCATTAATATGCTCTATAAAGTAAAACTCATGCAATGCAAAGTGGTCGACACAACGCTGAACTACAGACTTTTGAAGCGAAATCCCGTAATATAAAACGGCCAGCGCAATGAACTTATAGAATAGTGATTTTTTTACAAAAAGAGTACTATTTATAATTCATATGTTTTGTGTTAATATTAAAGGAATTCATGCTGGATGGAGTATCAATGCGTATTGTTGGTACTCTTTCTTTACTGATAAGGGGGCAGCTTAAATACTGTTTTTGCGGTATTGACCATATGAGAAGACTTTTCCATGCAGGCCTTGATGTAGGCTCGACCACGGTTAAGCTTGTGGTTCTGGATAAAAATGAAAAAATACAATACAGTAAATATCAGAGGCATTTTTCAGATATCAGAAAGACGATATACGAACTTGTCGACGAGACCTGCGGTATATTTGAAGGGGACGACCTGACGATAACGCTGACGGGTTCCGGAGGTATCTCCGTTGCGCAATGGATGAAGCTGCCCTTCGAACAGGAGGTTGTCGCTGCTACAGGCGCAATCCGCAGTCTGATACCGGAAACAGACGCAGCGATCGAGCTGGGCGGGGAAGACGCCAAAATCACTTTTTTCAGAGGCGGTATTGAGCAACGCATGAACGGCACCTGTGCAGGCGGTACGGGAGCGTTCATTGACCAGATGGCATCCCTCCTGCAGACTGACGCTGCGGGGCTCAACAAGCTTGCGGAAAACTACAAGGTCATATACCCTATTGCGGCCAGATGCGGCGTGTTCGCAAAAACGGACATACAGCCGCTCTTGAATGAGGGCGCCGCGAGAGAGGATATCGCCGCTTCGGTATTCCAGTCGGTAGTAAATCAAACGATCAGCGGACTTGCGTGCGGCAGGCCGATTAAAGGCAATGTTGCATTTCTTGGGGGACCGCTTTATTTTCTTCCCGAGCTAAGGAAAAGATTCATAGAAACTCTTGCGTTGGAGGAAGACCAGGTCATATTCCCGGACAACTCCCAGCTTTTCGTGGCCGTGGGCGCCGCACTGGCGTCGAAGGAAAAGAAGATAATGAGTTTCCAGTCGCTTAGAAACAGGCTCTCGGCTGTAAACACGGTAACGGTGCATGAGGTGGAGAGGCTGAGCCCGCTTTTCAATGATGAAATAGAGCTTGGTGAATTCAATCGCAGGCATTCGAGGCACCAGGTCAGGCGCAGGGAGCTTTCCGGTTATGCAGGCCCCTGCTTTCTCGGTATCGATGCAGGGTCGACGACTACAAAGCTTGCGCTTACCGACAGTGAAGGCGCACTGATGTATTACCATTACGGAAGCAACAAGGGAAGCCCGCTGAAATCCGTTATAAAGGAAATGAAAAAGCTTTACTCATTGATGCCGAAAGGCGCATACATAGCCAATTCTACCGTTACGGGCTACGGCGAAGGTCTTATCAGGGCTGCTCTCCGGGTCGATCTCGGAGAGGTGGAGACTATAGCGCATTATAAGGCTGCCGAACATTTTCTGCCCGGAGTGGATTTTATCCTGGATATCGGCGGACAGGACATGAAATGCATGCAGATAAAGGACGGCGTTATTGACAACATAATGCTCAATGAAGCATGTTCGTCGGGCTGCGGTTCTTTCATAGAGACCTTTGCGTCGTCATTGAACATGAGTGTCGAGGATTTTGCCAGGGAGGCACTGCTTGCGAAGAAACCTGTGGACCTGGGATCGCGCTGTACGGTGTTTATAAATTCGCGTGTAAAACAGGCACAGAAGGAAGGCGCGTCGGTAGGTGACATTTCGGCCGGCCTTTCGTACTCGGTCATCAAAAACGCCCTTATGAAGGTAATAAAAATCAGGGATCCCAAACATATGGGCAAAAAAATAATTGTCCAGGGCGGAACCTTTTACAACACTGCGGTACTGAGGAGTTTTGAGATTATTTCCGGCAGGGAGGCCGTGAGGCCCGATATCGCAGGTATAATGGGAGCATACGGGGCCGCGCTCATATCCGGTGAGCGCTGTCCAGCAGGGCATAGAAGCGGGATCATGGGTCCGGAGGATCTGGAAAGCTTCCAGACTGAAATAACGATGAAACGCTGCGGAAAATGCAGTAACAACTGCCTTCTTACCATTAACAACTTCACCGACGGCAGGGTGTTCGTTTCCGGCAATCGCTGCGAGAGAGGCGCGGGCGGAGAACTCAGGAGGGATAACGCTCCCAACATGTTCGATTTCAAATACAGGCTGATAACCGGTTACAAGCCCCTTGACGAGAAAGCCGCCGTGCGGGGCGTCATTGGTATCCCGCGCGTATTGAACATGTATGAAAACTATCCTTTCTGGCATACATTCTTTACCGAACTTAAATTCAGGGTGGTTTTGTCTCCAAGGTCTTCAAGACAAATATATGAACTGGGTATAGAGACCATGCCGTCCGAATCGGTGTGTTATCCGGCGAAGCTCGTGCATGGCCACATCATGAGCCTTGTTCAGAGCGGAGTCAAGAACATATTTTACCCTTGTCTGCCCTACGAACGGAAGGAAGACGAAAATGCCGACAACTGTTATAACTGCCCGATCGTAACATCGTACTCTGAGGTTATTAAAGGCAACGTGGATGCTCTTAAAGAAATGGGTATCAATTATATGAACCCGTTTTTACCATATTACGATAAAAAGAGGCTTGCCGAAAGGCTTTATGAAGAATTAAAGGGATTAGGGCCAAAGAAGGGTGAAATCAGAAAGGCCATAGACAAGGCCTGGGCGGAGGATGAACATTTCAAGGAGCGGATCCGGAAAAAGGGAGAAGAGATAGTTGCAGACCTCGAAAAAACAGGCGGCAAAGGGATAGTACTTGCAGGGCGCCCTTACCATATAGATCCCGAAATCAATCACGGGCTGCCGAATCTTATCACGGAATTCGGCATGGCTGTACTGACCGAGGATTCCGTGGCCCATCTCGATAAAAGCTGCAGGCCTCTTAGAGTAGTGGATCAATGGACATATCACACAAGACTCTATTCGGCTGCGTCATTTGCAGGAACAAAGCCCAACCTTGAGCTTGTACAGCTCAATTCCTTCGGCTGCGGTCTCGACGCCGTAACGACGGACCAGGTACAGGAGATAATGCACGCCGCGGGCAAGATATACACTGTTCTTAAGATAGATGAAATTAGCAACCTCGGAGCTGCAAGGATCCGTCTGCGCTCGTTAAAGGCCGCTATGGAGGAACGCGACCGGAACGGTTATGCTATAAGCGGCAGCAGGTACAGCTACGAAAAAGTGCCTTTTACGGAAGAGATGAGGAAAAGGCATACGATATTGGCTCCGCAGATGTCTCCAATTCATTTTCAGTTTATCGAGACAGCTTTCAGAGAAGCAGGGTATAATCTCGAGATACTGCCGTCAGTTGACAGGGGAGCCGTCGATGAGGGGCTGAAGCACGTCAACAACGACGCATGCTATCCGTCGATACTCACCACCGGCCAGCTGATCGAAGCACTGAAGTCCGGAAGGTATGATCCTGACAATGTTTCTCTCATAATATCACAGACCGGAGGGGGCTGCAGGGCGACAAACTATATCGGCTTTATCAGGAAAGCGTTGAAGGATGCGGGCTTCGACCGTATACCTGTCATTTCGCTGAACGCTCTCGGAATGGAGAGCAATCCCGGGTTCAAGATCACGAGAAGCCTCCTGAACAAAGCACTCATAGCATTGGTATATGGTGACCTTCTGATGAGGGTGCTTTACAGGGTAAGGCCGTATGAAAAAATAAAAGGCTCGGCCAACCTGCTTTATGAAAGCTGGGTGGAACGCTGCCAGGCTTCGGTGAGGAGCGGCAGACACAGCGAATTCAAGAGGAATATCAAAGGCATTGTGGAGGATTTCGACAGTCTGGAGCTCGAAAAAGCTGAAAAACCCCGCGTCGGGCTTGTTGGAGAGATACTTGTCAAATTCCACCCGACTGCCAATAACGATGTTGTAAATGTGATCGAAAATGAGGGCGCTGAAGCCGTTATGCCCGATCTTATAGATTTCTTCCTGTACTGCGCGTACGCGCCGAATTTCAAGTACAGGTATCTGGCGGACTCACTTAAGAGCAAGCTCGTCAATAATGCTGCCATAGCCGCTATCGAATATTACAGGAGATATATGAAGAAGGCGCTTGCCGCAAGCAGGAGGTTCGATCCTCCGTCAACGATATACAAGCTCGCAGCAAAGGCTTCAAAGGTTTTGTCGCTTGGCAACTGCACGGGGGAAGGCTGGTTCCTTACAGCCGAAATGATAGAACTGATCGAGGAAGGCGCAGCCAACATCGTTTGTATGCAGCCTTTTGCCTGCCTGCCCAACCATATCACCGGCAAAGGCATGATCAAGGCGCTTAAGAAGAAATTTCCCCAGGCAAATATCGTACCGGTGGATTATGACCCCGGAGCCAGCGAGGTAAATCAGCTCAACAGGATAAAGCTTATGCTGGCCGCGGCCTTCAGAAACATGAAGGAGGACGGTGTCGGCAGGGAGATGACGCAGGAAAAGGATTACGCAACAGGAGCGAGGGCCGGAACCGATTTGAAGGCTTAATTGAGGGCTTGACCTAAGACCTGGCCGAAGGTTTTACGTAAGACCTTGCTCAAAGCCTTACTTAATGATTTACTCAAGGCCTGACTGAAGGGCCTGATTACTGAATATAGCTTAAAATAAAAATGCCCGGAAACCGGGCTTTTTAATTTTTGTTTTCGATTATCTGAAACCTTTCTTTTTCTTCATGCCTGCCATTTTTTTGTTGTGCTTTTTAATCGAATAGGTCATTGCTAGAGCAAACAATCCGAAAACTACGATTGTCCCCAACACGAAAATATACTGTAAAGGCATCTGATTTTACCCTTTCTATATGGATTTTGACATAACAATTATATATGCTTGCCGCAACATAAGCAAGTTGAATATATCAATTTAGATTTATTACCTGAACTTGTCATAATGTACCACGGCGAAGGAATAGGATTTTATATAACTCACAGACAAATATCCAATATGCTGCGCTGCGGCAAACGGAGGAAAAATGAATGTAAGGCATAAACAAAACACTTCAGAAAAGAATAACCCGAAGCTTATCAATATGATCCTCATACTGTGTTTGTCAGTCCTCGCCATAATGACAGGGGTACAGGCCGGAGACGTATGGTACAAGCTTGATGTCAACCTGTTTGATAACCTTGATACCGAAAATTTGAAAAACACGATCAATTTGTCACTGCCTATCATAGAAACGGTATATAACAGCGGTGAATACAGCGTTTCCTTTTCAGGGGAGATCAAGGATCTGTTATCCAAATTATTCGATTTTGATCTGGAATCACCCGCCTCCATATTGAATGTTCAATCACCCGTTTTTATGAGCTACTATAATAGAATAAACAATACGGACGGCTTGGCGGACAACTATGGCCCGGGCCAGGGAAAAACAGGCCAGACAGACGCTGCTGAAAAAGCGGGGATGACTGGAACTCCGGCGACTCCGGGGCCGGGTTCAACCGGTGGCACCGGTAAGGGGGATAATTCCGGAAACGGGGATAATGCTGGAAATGCCACGGGCGGCAGCGCCAATGCCGGTACTGACGGCGGAAAGGGCAGCACTGCAGGAAAGAGCGGTCTGGGGGAAAACTCCGGAGATGGCGGAAAATCGGCTATCGGTCAGCAGGGCACCGGGGCGGACGGCAAAGTCACCGGCAGTATGCCGTCAGGCAGCGGACAGCCTCCCAGGAATGGCGGCTCAAATACGCCGACTGTCGTCAATGATCCTCAAGGGGGAGCAAAGAGCGGGAACAGTAAGGATCCGCAGCCGATCAGCAGCATTACCTACGAAGTGGAAGACGATGAAAAAGAGGAAAACAGCGATCTCGTTGCAATGGACTCCATTGTTTTAAACAACTTCACAAAATACAAAATAGATATAGCCAAGCTTTTAAAAGAGCCCTTGAACCTGAATTTCAAGAGGAAGGGACCCAAGGTACTCGTATACCATACACACACGAGCGAGAGCTATGTGATCAAGGCGTCCGACCTTGGCAAAAAGGGCGTTCCAAGCTTCAATACCAATCCAAAATACAGCGTTGTGAGGGTGGGAGAGGAGCTTTCAAGAAGCCTCAGGAAATTCGGTATTGAAACTCTGCATGACGGAACCATACATGACAAAAAGCGCGATGCGGCCTACGGGGTAGCGATAAACACACTTCAAAGCTATTCAAAAAGCTATCCTTCACTGAAAGTGTTCATTGATGTTCACAGGGACGGTATTACTGGTTCGAAGCTAAGGCTTACAAAAAATATCAACGGCAAAAACGCAGCCCAGATAATGTTCGTTGTTGGAAGCGACGGAATGCTGCCGCATCCTGAGTGGCAGGAAAACCTGAAGTTCGTCCTCAAGCTTCAGCAGGAACTTAATAAAATGTGTCCGGGCCTCGCAAGGCCTGTCAGGATTGTTGGCAAGAGGTATAACCAGCAGGTTTCGGACCAGGCTATCCTCATTGAGGTGGGAGGGGACGGGAATCTTCTGTCCGAATGTTTGGAAAGTACTAAATATCTTGCGGAAGCCCTGAACAAGGTCATGTCGGATTAAAGCGAATACACAGCTATTTCCTGAATGAAGCGGCGCCTGATGGACAATACTACTTTGTGGATTAACCAATGAAACAGATTTGGAGGATGCCGTTGAACAGATTGGAAAGATTCAGGCAAAGAAGAATACTGATAAAAGGGTATGTTACGGCGGCAGCACTGTCTCTTTTTTTCCTGACTACGGGAATCCTGGCCGTGGACCACGCAACGAACCAGCTGGTTTCCGGCAGGCAGGGCATTGCTCTGGCCGCTTTTGACAATAATGCATCCAGCCTTGAAATTACATTGATGAATCGAAAAATCTATCTGAACACCCAGTATATCAACCGCGATATGGAGTATCTCAGGAAAAAGCTCAGCCAGTTGTTCCGGTAAAGCACAAGGGGACCGATCCTGCCAAACCGGGAGCCTGGACAGGGCAAAAAGTGCATTTCAATATGACATTCAGCTGTCCAATTCTTTGTATTATTCTTAGAATATAATTGAAAATATGGTATACTTGTCATGTAGTATTATACATTTAGCTTTGCGCTACTTGAATTTTATTACCTGTTCAGTAAAAGGAGGCGTTTTTGTGTTAACCGTCGAGGAATTACTTAATGTCGATAAGGATAATGCTAATGAATTAGCCGGAAGGATCGGTAAAAACGATTTACCTGAACTCGTGGAGCTTTTGTCCGAAAAAGACGACAAGTTAAGGTATGCCGCGCTTTTACTGCTTAAAAGCCGTTCCGCACGCTGTGGTGACGTTTATCCCTTCTGGGATGTTTTTCGTGGAAAGCTTAAAAGCGATAATTCCTACCAGAGAAGTATCGGAATGATGTTGATCGCGGAGAATGCCAGATGGGATATCGAAAACAGGCTGGACGGAATGCTTGAAGATTATTTTGCTCTATTCAGAGATGAAAAGCCCATAACTATACGGCAGAGCATACAGGCCCTCTACAGCATCATACCGTATAAACCGGTGTTGACGGGGGCGATCGCCACCGCTCTTATGTCCATCAGCATCCAGGATGTAAAAGAGACTATGCGAAAATCAATACTTCTCGATATTTTGGAGATACTCGTGCAAATACGGAAGCAAAAAGCAGACGAAACGATCGACAGCTATATTTTCAACGCGCTTTCGGGCGGCCTCCTCGACAGGAAGAGCAAAAGCATGATAGAGGCCATGCTGCGTCAGTCGGCCTGAATATGATCAGGTATTCGAGAGATGGGAGATGAGTTTGTGAAAAGGTTTATTCCATTGCTTTTATCGGTAGTGATCATCTTTTCCACTTTTCCAATAACAGCGGCTGCATCGAAAGTGGAAGCGGTCCAGCCAGAAATGACGGCAGAGGCATTCAGCGTGGCTGCTGAGAGTGACAAAGCATTAGCTGCCGCTTTTCAATTTGACAAGGATTTGCCTCTATATGACTGGGGCCTTAATGCGCCTGCGCCCGCCAAGCTTTCAGGAGTCACCTATACCCTTGCGGACAATGTGGTAGAGCTGAATTCCGATGTTACCAGGGGCATTCGCTCGGTACGGCAGGTGAAAAATCCAAATACCGCGGTCGGCGGAAGCATCAGCAGAATTGTCGGACAGGGCGGCCTGATAAAGGCAGAACAGCTTGAAACTGCCGCCAACCTCCCCATCATCAAACCTGGACAGGTATTTGTCGATCTGGAGAATGATCTGGCTTTCAAAGTTCCTGCGCTTCCTTCCAAGGCAGGCAACGAATTTGATGGATACGTACCTGTCATAAAGCCCGAAATGCAGGAAATCATCAAGGAGTTCAATATTCCCGAGCAGACGGTGCGGCTGAATCAGGCAAACGTCACCCGTTTTGTCAAGGATGCCGACGGAAACAGTCTGGACATATATTTGAAAAAGCCCGGGCAAACCTATATAATGTCTCAGAATTCTTCGATGGAACCAATCAAGCCCACTCACCTGAAAAACATAATAGCAGAGTTTCAATTCCCGGCGAAAGGCATTAACCTCAACGGCGTAACTGCTAGCGGCAACCCTGTATCGGTGAATGTAAAGGGCTATCTTGGCATCGGCGATATGAGCCTGGACGGGTATTATAAAAAGTGGAAGTATGCCTTTTGGTTTTCCGTCGCTGAAGAAATGCAGCTTCAGGCAACAGTTGCCATGGACATGAAGGAAGAGGTACGAATACCTATTCTGGGCGTGGATGTAGGCTTCAACTCGAAAGTCGGAAGCATTGCAGGCGGACTTTTTCTGGTTGTAGGCGTCGATGGAAAGTTTACGCTTCAAATGGAGGCCCGGCAGTGGGTGAAGCTTGACAAGGTCGGACTGAAAGGGAAGAACGCTTTTTACGTACCTTGCACGATCGGACCGCTTTATAAGATCGGAGACAATGGCTTTGATCTGGATGCCCGGTTTAACGGTGCAGTTGACGGGTATGTTAAAGGCGGCGCACTGCTGGAGCTTAGCCTGTTCGGCCTGGACATAGTCGGAGCCGGCGCTTTCGCAGGTATGGGGGCGAGAACCGCGGTTTCAGGGGATTACATAGATGCGGATCTGTACGGCATTGTGCATGCCTATGTCAAGTTCCTCGGAAAGCAGAAAAATGTTATCAACTGGCAGCCAAACATTCTGCACAAGAGGCAGGTAAATACCGCAGGCTATATTGTGACCTTCAAGGAGGTCTGCGGTTACAGGGATGCGGTCTGGGGCACATTGCTATATGACGCGGGCGTGAAAGGCATTGTGCCTGAACCGGGCAAGGATATCACCCTATATGTTAGAAGACCGCATAGCAATTATCTGGAGGATGTCATCTCGAATGAAAAGAGCTATCCGGGTAAAACGGACGAAAACGGGAATTTCCATCTGTCGGGTGTAGATTTGCAAAAAGGGGACGAAGTATATATCCGCCTAAAGGAAAGAAACGATACGAATAAGGAAAACAAAGAACCGAAGTATGTAAATTCGGCGCCGATCAATCCCACCTTCCCCTTTGATAAGGTAATTGTTCTGGAATCCGACTTTTTCAACGACTATACAAGGGGATACATACCGTCGGTTATTGTGAAGGATTGGAGTACAGGGAGTAAAAAGGAAATCGTATTTGAACTGAATAAAGGCAAAAACAGCTCCCTGAAGGTAAATGGGAAAAATGCGACTCTGGACAGCCACGGTTTCTTCAACCAGACGGGAACCAATGTCTTACCGACGGATTCCGTTTCCTCCCAGCTGAAATTTGACGGCTGGGTATTGAACTCAAATGTTGTAAAGCCTACAGTGGATTTTAGCGCGCAGTCCATAAGGCTCCCTGTTTCATATCAGAAAACCTCTGAAAGAGGCAAGCCTACGGATGTGACGAAGCTAAATGAAACGATTATAGTCACAAATAACCGGGGTGCAAAGATCTACTCGGGAAATGCGGCATTTACCGTCAGTGGGTTTACACAGGCTGCAACAGCGTGCTTTATCATCAACCCCGATACGGGTCTGCCCGTTCTGCAGGCTGCCGGTCTCCCGGATCAAACCCGGCCGGTGAAGCTGAATGCTATAAAAGGAACGGAAGTGGACGAACTCGGCGCATCCTATTTTATCAATACAGTAATAAAGAAATGGATTTGGGAGCCGGAAGCTAAGACAAGGACGGGGGCAGGAGCTATGCAACCGGGCACGAAGGTTATAGAGCCGACAAACACGTCAAACACGGCTGTCAACCCGATTCGGCCAATAGACCCCGATGTGAATAAAATGTTGCCGGGCTCACCTCAGAATTCCTTCCTGTTGAGCTACGATGATAAATTTGATAAGTACAGTGACTATGATTACTATAACAATGTAACAGGCAAAATGGAAAACTACAGCGGGCAGGTCGACGGCTCACAGTCAATAAAGTGGGACGGCAGGATTGTTATTACATATGAAGGCGCAAAAATAGTTGTAGAAGTAAAGGATGAACGCATAGGCGGTGGAGACTCCAAATTTGAAAAACTTTCTGCGGAATGGATAAACAAGGACGTTGGAGGCCTGCTGAACCGCTATATGGAAAAGATGGGAGAGAGTCTTGTATTTCCAATGCCTGATCAAATGAATAAATGAGATTTATTTTCTTACAAACGGATGTTATAATTGTACTGCATTTATTGAAAAAATAATGTAATACGTTAAGGCTCGGCTAAAATATTTTAGCGATGCCTTTGGAATGACAAGGGGATAACGAATGTCAGGCAGACAGGACAATATACGCAATTTTTGTATCATAGCGCATATAGATCACGGCAAATCGACACTGGCCGACCGTCTTATTCAGATGACGGGAGTTCTCACCGAGAGGGAGATGCAGGAGCAGGTGCTCGATACGATGGATATAGAACGTGAACGCGGCATCACCATAAAGGCGCAGGCTGTCAGAATGGTGTACAAAGCGAATGACGGGAAGGAGTACATTTATAACCTTATAGATACCCCCGGTCATGTGGACTTCAATTATGAGGTCTCAAGAAGCCTCGCGGCGTGCGAAGGCGCCGTCCTGGTAGTGGATGCGGCGCAGGGCGTCGAAGCTCAGACACTGGCCAACGTTTACCTTGCGCTAGATCACAACCTTGAGATAATGACGGTAATAAACAAGATAGATCTTCCGAGCGCCCAGCCGGAGCACGTTAAAAAGGAAATAGAGGACGTGATAGGCCTGGATTGTTCGGAAGCCCCTCAAATCTCTGCAAAGAACGGAATAAATATTGAAGCCGTTCTGGAGCAGATAGCGAGGGTTATCCCGCCGCCTAACGGAGACGAAGATGCTCCGCTGCGGGCGTTGATATTCGATTCGTTCTATGACAGCTACAAAGGCGTTATCGTTCACATAAGGGTAATGGAAGGCTCCGTAAGGACTGGAGATACTATCCGCATGATGTACACGAAGAAGGAGTTCGTCGTTACTGAGGTCGGGTATTTCAGGCCCGGCCAGTATTCTCCCTGCGACGGGCTTCTGGCGGGAGATGTCGGATACATCTGCGCGAGCATCAAGAATGTACGCGATACACGTGTCGGCGATACTGTCACACTTGCCGACAGACCGGCAACCGAACCGCTGCCGGGCTATAAGAAAGTCCAGTCCATGGTATTCTGCGGTATTTATCCTGCGGACGGCTCAAAATACGGAGATCTGAGGGATGCTCTCGAAAAGCTGCAGTTGAATGACGCCGCTCTGCTGTTTGAGCCTGAGACTTCCGTTGCTTTGGGCTTCGGCTTCAGGTGCGGCTTCCTGGGCCTGCTGCACATGGAGATCATACAGGAGAGGCTTGAAAGAGAATTCGACTTCGATCTCGTCACTACTGCGCCAAGCGTTATTTACAGGATAACGCTGACAGACGGCCAGGTTATCGATATAGACAACCCGACCAATCTGCCGCCTGTTACGTCGATTGAAAAGATGGAGGAACCTGTCGTAAAAGCCACGATAATGACTCCGATAGACTACGTCGGCAGTATAATGGAGCTCTCGCAGGAAAGACGCGGCGTCTACAAGGATATGTCGTACCTGGACGAGACCAGAGTCATGCTGACATATGAACTGCCGCTCAACGAAATAATATATGACTTCTTCGACGCGCTGAAATCGAGGACGAGGGGCTATGCTTCCCTCGACTACGAGCTTATCGGATATAAGGAATCCCAACTTGTCAAGCTTGATATCATGCTGAACAGCGAGATTGTAGATGCGCTTTCTTTCATAGTGCATGAAGAGAAAGCGTACACGAGGGCAAGAAGAATAGCCGAGAAACTCAAAGACGCGATCCCGAGGCAGCAGTTCGAAATACCGATACAGGCATGCATAGGCGGTAAGATAATTGCAAGGGAGACCGTCAAAGCATACAGGAAGGACGTTCTGGCCAAGTGCTACGGCGGTGATATAACAAGAAAGAAAAAGCTGCTTGAAAAGCAGAAGGAAGGCAAGAAGCGCATGAGGCAGGTCGGTTCGGTCGAGGTGCCGCAGGAGGCCTTCATGAGCGTGCTGAAGCTGGACGAGTAGGGTAACTCCAGTGAAAGCGGGCTTTTGTATGGACGCTGCCGTTCCCGGAAGTTCCGGTTCGATGACCGTTGCGGGAAGTCCCGGGTCCGGACGGCCGCTGACCCATTAGCTGTATCTTGGAGAGAATTTTATGAATGACGGTATCGGTATGTATATCCACATACCTTTTTGCAAGTCAAAGTGCTACTATTGCGATTTCAATTCCTATTCCGGCATGGATCACCTTGCCGGTTCTTATTTTAATGCGCTGAAAACCGAGATGCGCGTCATGTCGGAGGACTTGAAGGACAGCACGGTCAAAACCGTTTTTATCGGCGGCGGGACACCTTCGCTGGTCGATCCGGCATATATAAGCGGTTTGCTCGAGGAATGCCGCAGGCTTTTCAACATTATCCCCGATGCGGAAGTCAGCATGGAATGCAATCCCGGGACTCTCTCCTTTGGGAGCCTCAGGATTTACAGGCAGGCAGGTATAAACAGACTCAGCATAGGCCTTCAGGCCTGGCAGGACAGGCTTCTCGAAAGCCTCGGAAGGATACACAGGAGGCAGCAGTTTGTAGAAAATCTGGAGGCCGCATACCGGGCGGAATTTACAAATGTCAATGCCGACCTGATCTTCGGACTGCCGGGACAGACCTTTGAGGACTGGACAGAGACGCTTGAGGCGGTAACAAATTTGTATCGGGAGCACCGGCTTACCCACTTGTCCTGCTATGACCTGCAAATAGAGGAAGGCACGGTATTCGGAGACAGATATGAGTCGGGTACATTGGCGCCGGCCGAGGATGAGCTAGACAGGAAAATGTACAGGCATGCTGTGGAATTCCTTGCGGAAATGGGCTACAGGCATTATGAGCTTTCAAATTTCGCAATACCTGGCTTTGAATGCAGGCATAACCTTACTTACTGGAGGGCTGAGGAGTATGCGGGCTTCGGTGCGGGGGCGCATTCTTATCTGGACGGGAAGCGGTTCGGGAATACTACGGGTATCGAGGATTATATAACCGCGGTGAAGCGTCTTGAAGCCGGAGAGCGAGGCGGCGTCCACAAAGGAAGCTGCGAAAATGGGGCAGGCGATAATCCCGAACAGCCGGACATAAGGCCATGTACAGCTCTGATCAGCGCGGGAGTTGAAGCAGGGCTCCATGAAGATTTGCAGTATATCGGGCGGGAGGAATCCATGTCCGAGTTCATGATACTCGGACTGAGATTGATAAAGGGTATTTCGTCGGAGAAATTCAGGCTGAGGTATGGTACAGAGCTGAAGGAGGTCTACGGAGACAAGCTAGGGAAGCTTGTGGATGCAGGTTTGCTGATAAGGGAGGAGACCGGAAATATCGCCGACCTGCCCGGGGAATACGGGGCGGAGTCCGGCGGTATAAAACCGGACGTGCTTTACAGGTTGAGCAATATCGGGCTGGATCTGGCCAATAAAGTATTTATAGAGTTTATTTAGCGGTATTACAGGCCGCCACCGCGTCTCCGTCAATGCTCAAGAACCCCTTTCGAAGCATGGATGCGGCATTTTCAAGCAAAACCAAATAATAGTTAAAATCATCTTGACAAAAAAATTACCAGGTGGTATTTTTAAAGTATGTTAGCACTCGATAACAAGGAGTGCTAACAAATCATAAAAAACATCGTATATTATATATGAAACAAAACAGTGGGCTTTTAATGAGGGGTGTATGAGATGATAATGGATGAAAGAAAAAAGAGGATCCTTCAGGCCATCATCGATGATTACATTGATACGGCCGAACCTATCGGCTCCAGAACGATTGCAAGAAAGCACGAACTCGGACTGAGCTCGGCTACGATCCGGAACGAGATGGCCGATCTCGAAGAAATGGGATACCTGGCGCAGCCTCATACCTCTGCGGGCAGAGTTCCTTCAGACAAGGGCTACAGGATTTATGTCGATGAACTTATGCAGGTACGCGAGCTTGAGATAGATGAAATAGAGAAAATCAAATCAGCGATGGAATTACGCATTAATGAGCTAAGCCAGCTAATCAGACAGGCTTCTGCAGTCCTATCGCGCTTTACCAGGTACACTTCAATGGTAATAACGCCCCAGATGAAGACCAGCACAATAAAGGCGATACAGGTGGTGCCGATAGAGAGCGGCAAGGCCATGGTCATTGTAGTGACAAACGCCGGTATCGTACGCAATATTCTGGTAAAAATATCTGAGAGCGTAGCACCTGATGTATTGATCATGGTTTCCAATGCGCTTAACAATAAACTGGCAGGCTTGACTATAGAGCAGGTCGATCTGCGCATCATAAGGGAGTTGGAGAAAGAGCTCGGAATGTCGGGTGAGCTGCTTCTGCCTATACTGAGCGGCGCCGCAGATTGCATCAACCAGATCGACAACGCGGAGGTTTACGTGGAAGGAACGACCAATATATTCAACCATCCCGAATTCCGTGACATGGTGAAGGCGAGGGACTTCATGAACCTTCTCGACGAGAGGACGGGAATTTGCAAAGCGCTGTTCGATGCGATCCATTTTGAAGGTATAAATGTCCGTATAGGTTCAGAGAATGATCTTACAAGTATCCGTGACTGCAGCCTTATAACGACGAACTATAACATAGCGGATACCTATATAGGGACTATAGGGGTAATAGGTCCGACACGTATGGACTATCCCAGGGTGATCTCTTCGATGAAATATGTCAGGAAGCTGATGGGCGAGGAAATCAACAGGCTGTTGGGCTATGAGCCTCCCGGGGACGGATGACGCGGGACGGGAATAAATTCAGTTCAAAGGATGAGAGGTAGCTATGAGTGATAGAAAGCACAGGCAGGCAGACGCCTGTGAAGCTGAAGGTGCGGTAACGGAAGCATCGGTAGTGAACGGCAGTGAAGAGGTTGCTGAGCCAAACGCAAACAAGGCGGACAAAGAGACAGCAAATACGGCAAAAGAACTGGAACTGCTTAAAGAGGAATTGAAGGACGCCAAAAATGAAATCGATAAAAGCGGGAAGCAGTGTGCCGAGTATCTTGACAGGCTGCAGAGAATGGCGGCCGAATTTGACAACTTCAAAAAGAGATCGGTCAAGGAAAAGGAATCCTTATATATTGACGCTGTAAGCGATGTAGCCGGCGCTTTCATTCCGGTCATGGACAACGTGGAAAGGGCGCTGAAAGCGATTTCTGCAGACGAATCCGCCCGGACGCTGAAGGATGGCGTTGAGATGGTATTCAAGCAGTTCGGAGATGTTCTCAAAAACCTCGGAGTAGAGGAGATAAAGGCTGTAGGCGAGCAATTCGATCCCATGCGGCACAATGCAGTTATGCATGCTGAGGATGAATCGCTCGGGCACAACGTTGTCATTGAAGAATTCCAGAAGGGATATATTTATAAGGATAAGGTAATTCGTTACAGTATGGTAAAAGTGGCAAACTGATGTCATTACAATATAAAAGTATAATAGCAGGAGGTAAGTTATGGCAAAAGTAATAGGTATAGATTTAGGTACAACAAATTCGTGCGTAGCTGTTATGGAAGGCGGGGAGCCGGTAGTTATAGCCAATCCGGAGGGCAACAGGACAACTCCGTCAGTAGTCGCGTTTTCGAAGACAGGCGAGAGGCTAGTTGGCCAGGTTGCAAAGAGACAGGCTATCACCAATCCTGAGAGGACCGTCATATCGATAAAGAGGGATATGGGTACCGACAGGAAGGTAAAAATAGATGACAAGGGCTACACTCCTCCGGAAATCTCAGCAATGATACTGCAGAAACTGAAGGCCGATGCAGAGGCATATCTGGGTGAAACGATATCCCAGGCAGTAATAACCGTGCCGGCATACTTCAGCGACTCACAGAGGCAGGCCACAAAGGATGCGGGAAAGATCGCCGGGATAGAGGTCCTGAGGATAATCAACGAACCTACGGCTGCTGCTCTCGCATACGGACTCGACAAGGAACATGACCAGAAGATAATGGTCTATGACCTCGGCGGCGGAACGTTCGACGTATCCATCCTGGAAATAGGCGACGGGGTATTCGAAGTACTTGCAACGAACGGTAATACCAGACTCGGCGGAGATGATTTCGACCAGAGGGTCATGGATTATCTGGTTGATAGCTTCAAGCGTGAAAACGGTATCGATCTTAGAAATGACAAGATGGCACTGCAGCGTCTTAAGGAAGCTGCTGAGAAAGCCAAGATAGAGCTTTCAGGAGTCACGACTTCAAATATAAATCTGCCGTTCATAACCGCAGACGCATCCGGCCCGAAGCATCTTGACATTACGCTTACCAGGGCAAAATTCGACGAACTGACAGCGGATCTGGTCGAAAAGACTATGGCGCCTACAAGGCAGGCAATGCAGGATGCAGGCCTGACGCCCGAAAAGATCGACAAGGTACTGCTGGTCGGCGGTTCCACAAGGATTCCGGCCGTACAGGAAGCAGTCAGAAAATTCATCAATAAGGATCCGTTCAAGGGCATCAACCCCGACGAATGCGTTGCAGTAGGCGCGGCCATTCAAGCAGGCGTTCTGACCGGCGAGGTCAAGGATCTGCTGCTGCTCGACGTTACTCCGCTTTCACTCGGTATCGAAACCCTCGGCGGCGTATTCACCAAGCTGATCGATAGAAATACGACAATCCCGTCAAAGAAGAGCCAGATATTCTCGACCGCGGCCGACGGACAAACGAGCGTCGAGGTCCATGTGCTCCAGGGCGAAAGGGAAATGGCTCAGTACAACAAGACGCTTGGAAGATTCCAGCTTACAGGCATTCCGCCGGCGCCGAGGGGAATTCCGCAGATCGAAGTAACCTTCGATATCGACGCAAACGGTATAGTGCATGTTTCCGCAAAGGATCTAGGCACGGGCAACGAGCAGAAGGTTACGATCACCGCATCGAGCAACCTTTCCGACGCCGATATCGACAAGGCTGTCAAGGAGGCGGAGAAATTCGCTTCTGAAGACAAGAAGCGCAAGGAAGAGATCGAAGTGAGAAACAACGCCGATTCGATGGTTTACCAGTCCGAAAAGACCCTCAAGGATCTCGGAGATAAACTTGGCAGCGATGACAAGGCAAAGGTCGAGAAGGAAATAGAGAATGTTAAGGAAGCGCTGAAGGGTACCGACACCGATAGGATCAAATCGGCTACAGAAGCTTTGACACAGGCATTCTACGATATCTCGTCGAAGATATACCAGCAGAATCCCGGAGCACAGGGCGGACCGAACCCGGGAGCCGGCTTCGAGGGCGGACCGAATCCGGGAGCAGGCTTCGGAGGCGGAGCAAATCCGGGTGCAGGACAGGATAATGTTTACGACGCCGATTACAAGGTAGTTGACGACGACAACAATAAAAAATAAAAGATTGCACCGAGTACACTTAAAAGATATAATAACGGAGTTGCGAGATGTCGTGACTCCGTTGGCGTTATAAGCCGAGGCTGTCAACGGTCGGCTAAAATATTACTTCCGATTTTTTTCAGGGGAATGGAGCGGGCTGGTCGCAAGCGTCGCTTGCTGCTCGCCCATGCAGCCAGGTTAGTGAAGTTCCCCGAAAAAAATTTAGCGGAAGTCATATTTTGACGATCCCCGTAGCTTTGGCTTAATATCTGTAAGAGGCTAAAATGAATGGAGATGTTTAGGTTTGCCGCAGTCCAAGAGAGACTATTACGAGGTGCTCGAATTAGGCAGGGAAGCATCCGATACCGATATAAAAAAGGCTTATAGAAAACTGGCAAAGCAGTACCACCCCGATATGAACCCGGGGGACAAGGCTGCAGAAGAAAAATTCAAGGAAGTAAATGAAGCTTACGAAGTCCTTAGCGATCCGCAGAAAAAGTCCAGGTACGACCAGTACGGGCATGCGGGCGTCGACCCGAACAGCTTCGGAGGCGCAGGCGCCGGATTTGGAGACTTCGATTTCGGTGGTATCGGAGATATATTCGAATCGTTTTTCGGCGGCGGAGGCTTCGGTCGTTCATCCAGAAGCCGTACAGGCCCTCAGAAAGGCGCGGATCTCAAATACGCCGCGGAAATTTCTTTTGAGGAAGCAGCATTCGGCGTCGAAAGAGAGATAAATATTAACAGGAATGAAACTTGTCCTACCTGCGGAGGCTCGGGCGCAAAAACCGGGACATCCCCTGTGACCTGCAAAAACTGCGGCGGTACGGGCCAGGTGCAATACAGGCAGAGTACTCCCTTCGGACAATTTGTCAATGTCAAGACTTGCGACGTTTGCAAGGGTGAGGGAAAAATCATCAAGGAACCCTGTCAGGCATGCGGCGGTAAGGGCAGGAACAGGAAAACCATCAAGATCAAGCTTAATATTCCGGCAGGAATTGACGACGGGCAAACGATATCACTCAGGGGAGAAGGAGATCCCGGCGCGAAGGGCGGTCCGGCAGGTGATTTGTTTGTAACGGTGAGCGTGAGGCCGCATGCGCTTTTCAAGAGGCAGGGCAACGATGTTGTGTGCGAGGTGCCCATTACATTTGTGCAGGCCGCGCTGGGAGCGGAGCTTGAGGTTCCTACACTCGACGGCAAGGTTAAATACAGTATGCCGGAAGGCACACAGACAGGCACTATTTTCAGACTCAAAGGTAAGGGTATACCCTATCTCAGAGGAAACGGCAGGGGCGACCAGTATATCAAGGTTGAAATAGACGTTCCCAAAAAGCTCAATGAAAAGCAAAAGGCGGTACTAAAGCAGTTTGCGGATATCAGCGGAGACGATGTATACGAGCAGCGTAAATCATTTTTCGATAAAATGAAGGACGTGCTCGGAATGTAAAAGAGCCTTGAAATTCAGTATGTTCACGGAATATGGATTGTCCGATGGATATACTATTTACTGCAGTAAATATTCAAGTAAAAATAATAAAGGATATTATAACGATGGAATGGACCGAAGTTAGGATCAAGACCACGGAAGAAGCCTCCGATGCTGTTTCAGAGATGCTTACGTCCATTGGTGCGGGCGGTGTGGTAATAGAAGACCCGAATGAGATAAGAAGGCAGATAGAAAGCCCGAATTCCCTGGATTATGCCGATCAGGAATTCATGGACTCGCTGGGCACCGATGTCACCATCAAGGCATATTTCAACCAGGAATTCACGCCTGAGGGGCTTAAGGCGCTTATACAGGAAAAGCTGAGTTTCATATCGCAGTTTCTTGAAGTTGGCGAGGGGTACAAGGGCTATTCCATGGTAGACGACGAGGACTGGTCTACGGCATGGAAAAAGTATTACAAGCCGTTCCACATTTCGGACAGCGTTGTGATCAAACCAAGCTGGGAAGACTATGACAAACAGGCCGGGGAGATTGTTATCGAACTCGATCCAGGCATGGCCTTTGGTACAGGCACGCATGAGACTACAAGACTATGCTCACAGATGCTTGAAAAATACGTTAAAAAAAGCGATACTATTCTCGATGTAGGCTGCGGTACCGGTATACTTTCGATAATCGCCCTGAAGCTCGGAGCCCAAAAGGCTGTGGCCATAGATATCGACGATGTCGCTGCAAAAGTGACGAGGGAAAACTGCGCCATCAACGGCGTTTTGGATATGATCGATGTACGGAAGGGAATACTTTCCGATATCACGCCTTTCAAAGCCGATCTGGTGGTGGCGAATATAATAGCCGATGTTATCGTGAGGCTGGCGGACCCGATGCCCCAATACCTTAAAAAAGGCGGCATCCTCATTACCTCCGGCATAATACTGGAAAGGCGCGAGGATGTTATAAAAGCTTATACGGGTCTGGGTTTCGAGGTCGTTCGAGTTGATGAAATGGGCGAATGGGTGGCGATTGTTTTCAGATGTCCAGATTCTTTATAAACAAGAGTACAGTCGATCTTAAAAATGACAGCATAACCATATCGGGAGAGGATGTCAAACATATAGGCGGCGTACTAAGGGCTGTGCCGGGCGATCCTCTCGAGCTGTCCGACGGTTCGGGTACGGATTACGATGTTGTTATTGAACAGCTCACAAAGGATACCATTTTGACCAGGATCACAGGCAGCAGGCAGAATACGACGGAGCCGCCCGTTGACGTCACGCTTTTTCAGGGTATCCCCAAGGCTGACAAGATGGACTATATAATTCAGAAATGCATAGAACTGGGAGTAAGGCGCATTGCACCGGTTATGACGGCTAGAACCGTAGTGAAATTTGCTAATAAAAAGGATGCAGATTCAAAGGTCACACGATGGAGACGCATAGCGCTGGAGGCCGCAAAACAGTGCGACCGCGGGATAGTTCCGGAAGTTTGCGATCCCATAGGCTTCGAAGAAGCTGTAAAGCAGGCTGCAGGCTATGACCTTAAACTGCTGCCTTACGAGGAGGAGAGCCGGGGCAGTCTTCGCAGGCAATTGAAGGATTTTTCGGGTGTCGGGCCGGGAATGTCCGAAGGCCGTGAAGAGGGCAATTCCAACAGGAAGTCGATTGCTGTGTTTATAGGACCAGAAGGCGGTTTTTCTCCGGCAGAGGTTCAAAAGGGGGTTCAGGGCGGCCTGGCTTCGGTCACACTAGGGCCCAGGATACTTAGAACTGAGACAGCCGGTTTGGCTGTAACAGCAATAATAATGTACGAACTCGGAGACATGGGCGTAGATAGTCATGATTGAAAGAATGGCTCCAGAGGCAGAAAAAGTTTCGCCTCAGGAAAGACCCTTCGGATGGACTAAATGCAATAAAAATTAGAGTAAGGCGAAAATCAAAGTAAAAACGAGATAAACCCTAATAATTTATTGAAAATTCATAATTTGGCCTTTTATTTGGCAGCAATTATGTTATAATACCAATTAAGTATGGCAGGTAAAAAGAGGTATATATGATCAAAAGCATGACCGGCTTCGGCCGGGGAGAGATTTCGCAGAACGGCAAGGAATTCACCGTTGAGATAAAGACGGTCAACCACAGGTATTCCGATGTATTTATAAAGATGCCCAGGCAGATAGGTTTTCTGGAGGATAAGGTAAGGGAGCTTGTGGGAAAGACGATTTCCCGTGGCAAAATTGATGTATTCATTACATATTATAATTACAGCGAAGACTCGAAACACGTAACGTTCGACGAACCTTTAGCCAAGGCTTATATTACGGCAGTTGGGACTCTTAGGGATAAATACGGCCTAGCGGACGATATAACCGTTTCGCTTATTTCAAAATTCCCCGATGTACTCAAGGTTGAGCAGGAAGAAGAAGACGAGGAACTTTTATGGACTCTTCTCAAGGATGCTGCGAGTAAAGCTCTGGACGCGCTGATAAGAATGAGGGAGACCGAAGGAGAAGGCCTTAAGGATGTTTTGCTCGAAAGGGCGGATTACATCGAAGGCATAATAGGAGAGATCGGTAAAAGGGCTCCTGAGGTACCGAAGGATTATAAGCTGAAATTAACGGCACGCATAAAGGATCTTCTCGACCAGCAGGTCATCGACGAAAACAGGATCGCAACCGAGGTAGCAATTTTCGCGGACAGATGCAGCATCGATGAAGAACTTGTGAGACTTGCAAGCCATATCAAACAAATGCGAGAAGCCTTTACACTGAGTATACCCATAGGACGAAAGCTTGATTTCCTGGTACAGGAGATGAACAGGGAGATAAATACCATAGGCTCGAAGGCAAATGATCTTGCAATAACCAAAAATGTAGTTGAAATCAAAAGTGAAATAGAAAAAATCAGGGAACAGATTCAGAATATTGAGTGAATGACATGGGAATAATGCAATCCCGTGGAAGAAGGAGGATAACTCATGAAACTGATAAATATAGGCTTTGGAAATATTGTTTCGGCAAACAGGCTTGTCGCTATCGTGAGCCCCGAATCAGCTCCCATTAAAAGGATAATTCAGGAAGCCAGGGACAGGGGCATGCTGATCGATGCGACTTATGGCAGAAGGACCAGAGCTGTTATCATAACCGACAGCGACCACATAATCCTGTCGGCGGTTCAGCCGGAGACAGTGGCGCACAGGCTCAATGCCAAGGATTCGGAGCTTATTGACGATAACCAGGAAATTGAGGAAGAATAATAATTTGTGGAGGGATAAATAAATGGCATCTGATGGTATTTCCATGATATATCCGCCTATCAGCGGTCTGCTAAGCAAAGTTGACAGCAGGTACACTCTCGTCGTTGAAACGGCAAAGAGGGCCAGACAGATAGTGGACGGTGCTCACAAGCTTACAAGGTGCGCGTCTGAAAAGCCTGTAACTGTAGCTTTGAACGAGATCAACGAGGACAAGATAACATATATCAGGACTAAGAGCGGCATAAAGTAAGGCTGAATTGTCATCAGGCATATTCACGTTTTTCATTGGTTAAGGCAGTTGACAACTATGCCTTAACCTTTTTCGTACAACCGGCGCAGTAACAATCAATGGATAACTGCGAAGCATAATAATGAAGATTATGTGCTGACGCAATAATCATATGAGTGCTGCGCAGCATAATAATGAAGATTATGTGCTGATGCAATAATCTTTGGTTCAGGAAAGGAGGGCGAAAACATGCAACTCAAGGGAAAGAATGTGGTAGTCGGGGTTTGCGGTGGCATTGCTGCCTACAAGGTGGTCGAAGTCGTAAGCAGGCTCAAAAAGCTCGGTGCCGAGGTGGACGTGATAATGACCGGCAACGCGCAGAAATTCGTGACGCCGCTCACGTTCCGATCGCTGTCTCACAAGCCGGTAATGACCGATATGTTCGAAGAACCTGCTCAATGGGACATCAGGCATGTTTCGCTCGCTCAGAAGGCGGATCTGTTCCTGATAGCGCCGGCAACCGCAAATATTATCGGCAAGATAGCCTGCGGTATTGCAGACGACATGCTTTCTACCACGGTTATGGCAACTAAGGCGCCCGTACTCATCATGCCCGCAATGAATTTCAACATGTACGCAAACCCTGTCGTACAGGAGAATATAGAAAAACTGAAGAAGCTGGGATATCGTTTCATGGAACCCGCTACCGGCCCAATGGCTGAAGAGGGCCTGTCAGGCAAGGGCAGGCTGCCCGAACCTGCCTCTATTATAGAGGAAGCAGTTTCAATGCTGATGCCATCACGCGATCTGGAGGGCGTACGGCTGCTTGTAACTGCTGGGCCTACCCGTGAAGCGATCGATCCGGTGCGCTACATATCCAACCATTCTTCAGGAAAGATGGGCTACGCGTTAGCTGAAGCTGCTGTCGAACGCGGTGCGGAAGTGGTGCTGGTATCAGGGCCGGTATCAGTGGTGCGCCCGGAAGGTGTCGATTTTGTTCCGGTCGATAGCGCTGCGGATATGTACAAGGCGGTAACAGACCGCTTTAAAGACTGCGACGCGGTAATTATGGCCGCGGCAGTTGCGGATTACAGGGCAGCGGAGGTATCCGCGCTCAAAATAAAGAAAAACGATGATGCAATGGTGCTTCGACTCGAAAAAAATACCGATATTCTGAAGGAATTGGGCAAAATTAAAGGCAGCAGAATATTGGCGGGTTTTTGTGCCGAAACCGATCATTTGCTTGAGAATGCCGCAAAGAAGGTCGAAGCGAAAAATCTCGACCTTATAGTCGCAAATGACGTTACAATGGAAGGTGCCGGCTTTGGTACCGACACGAATATAATCAAGATAATGAGGCGCGACGGGTCGGTTGAGGATCTGCCGCTGATGAGCAAGCTTGCTGCAGCGCACAGGATACTGGACGAGATAGCGGCGCTTGTCCGGCAGAGAAGACAATAGTGGAATTATTATCACTAAGGTAGTATTATGGTGATTAATTATATTACTGATCATTTATGGAGGTTTTTCAATGCTAACAGAGAAGTCAATGGAAAAGATCGTTGCTCTGGCGAAAAACAGAGGTTTCGTATTTCCCGGCTCCGATATTTATGGCGGCTTGGCAAATGCATGGGATTACGGTCCTTTGGGAGTAGAGCTGAAGAATAACGTGAAGAGAGCCTGGTGGAGGAAATTCGTCCAGGAGAGCCCATATAATGTCGGCCTTGATTGCGCGATCCTGATGAACCCGCAGGTTTGGGTGGCTTCAGGGCATGTGGGCGGCTTCAGTGATCCCCTTATCGACTGCAAGGACTGCAAGACCAGGCACAGGGCCGATAAGCTGATAGAGGACTGGAACAGGGAAAACGATGTCAATATTTCCGTAGACGGCTGGAAGAACGAGCAGCTGCTGGACTACATAAAGGAAAAGGGCGTGAAGTGTCCTAACTGCGGTTCGGGTAACTTTACCGACATACGCAAATTCAATCTTATGTATAAAACCTACCAGGGCGTTACAGAGGATTCGAAAGCCGAGATTTATCTCAGGCCGGAAACCGCCCAGGGCATTTTCGTAAACTTCAAGAATGTACAGAGGTCTACAAGAAAAAAGATACCCTTCGGCATAGGCCAGATCGGTAAATCCTTCAGGAATGAGATCACGCCCGGTAACTTCATATTCAGGATTCGTGAGTTCGAACAGATGGAGCTGGAATTTTTCTGCGAACCAGGCAAGGATCTCGAATGGTTTACTTACTGGAAGGATTTTTGTTACAGCTGGCTGCAGAATTTCGGGCTCAACAAGGATAGCCTCAGGCTCAGGGACCATGAAAAAGAGGAGCTTTCCTTCTACAGCAGGGCAACCACCGATATCGAGTTCAAATTCCCGTTCGGCTGGGGCGAGCTTTGGGGCATCGCGGACAGGACGGATTATGATCTCAAGCAGCATATGGAATATTCGAAGGAAGACCTTTCATACTTCGATCCCACAACCAACGAGAAATACGTGCCGTACTGCATAGAGCCTTCTCTCGGGGCCGACAGGGTAACGCTGGCGTTCCTGTGCGATGCGTACGACGAGGAAGAGGTCGCCGAGGGTGACGTCAGGACGGTACTGCATCTGCATCCGGCTATAGCGCCGATAAAGATAGGCGTTCTGCCGCTTTCGAAGAAGCTTGGAGACGATACCTACAAGGTATATGAGCAACTCACCAAAAAGTATGTCTGTGAGTATGATGAGACGGGCAGCATCGGAAAACGCTACAGGAGGCAGGATGAAATAGGTACTCCGTACTGTATCACATTAGACTTCGAGTCACTGAACGACGCCAGCGTCACTATCCGCGACAGGGATACAATGACGCAGGAAAGAATCCGCATAGACGAACTCGACGCTTATTTTGAAAAGAAATTCGATTATTAATTATTTGTCCAAAGCAATCAGAGGAACGCAGAGAAGGTTCTTTCGTTCATTTCGCAAGCGGAATGGAGCAACGGAACCATCTCTGCGTTTTATTTGTTTCGAGCGTTTCATAGGCTGCCGCTTTAATATGGCGTATAATATCGGTGTTTAAATATTATCATAATTGGGGAAGTAGTATTTGTTCGCTGCAATAATTTTCATGCTATAGCAATATATTCTGATATCTGGATTATACGATTTTATTTTGTTAATTAGTTGACAATAATCCGGCTATTTGAGAAAATATTATTGAAAAAATGAAATGCGGGAGAAGATGATGGATACGAAAATCGTAGTAGTAGGGGCAGGATATGCCGGCGTTCTGACAGCAAAGAAGCTGGCTAAAAGATTTGCAAAAAGTAATGATATAAAAATCACAATAATCGATAAAAATCCCTTCCATACGATGCTCACAGAACTGCATGAAGTTGCTGCAAGCCGTGTAGACGAAGACAGTATCAAAATTAGCCTTAAACGTGTTTTCGCAGGCAGAAGGGTTGATGTTAAGCAGGATACCGTCGATTCAATAGATTTTGAAAAAAAGCAGGTCATAGGGAAGAAGGAACAATATGCCTATGATTATCTTGTGCTGTCTGCAGGTTCGAAACCCACTTATTTCGGAGTCCCCGGGGCCCATGAGAATGCGTTCAAGCTCTGGTCCTACGAGGATGCCGTTGTTTTAAAGGATCACATACATGAGGTCTTCAGGAAGGCTGCGGTTGAGACCGACATGGCCGAAAGGAAACGTCTGCTGACGTTCCATATAGTCGGCGCAGGCTTTACCGGAGTTGAGCTTGTCGGTGAGATAGCTGAGTATGTTCCGATCCTGTGCGATAAGTACGAGTTGGATCCCGGATTGGTCTCAATAGCAGATATAGATGTGCTGCCTCGTACAGTCCCTGTTCTGCCTGAAAAGCTTTCCGCAAAGGTCGAACGCCGCCTCAATAATATGGGAGTTCGCGTATTGCTCAATACGGGTGTAGTAAATATAGGCAAGGATTTTATAGAGTTCAAAAAAGATGATGTAGTAACAAGGGAGGCCTCGGGTACGATAGTCTGGGCAGCCGGCATCGAAGCTTCCGATATAACCGCAAAAGCCGCGCAGAAGCTGGAATCAGCAAACAGGGGCAGGATAAAGACCGACAAGTACCTGCGTTCTTTAAACGACGACCATGTATTCATAGCTGGCGACAATATGCTTTATACTCCCGAAGGCGAAAAGATGCCCGTGCCGCAGGTAGTTGAAAATTGCGAGCAGAGTTCGGATACGGTTTCCCATAATATTATCTGCTCCGTTACGGGCAAGGGTGAGATGGAGGAATACAAACCTGCGTTCCATGGAGTCATGGTCAGCATAGGCGGACGTTACGGCGTTGCCCATGTAGGCATGCCGAACAGGAAATTCAGCCTGCCATCCTTCCTCGCTATGTTTGCTAAGCATTTTATCAATGTCATATATTATATTCAGGTTCTGGGCTGGAACAAGGTATTCAGCTATCTGATGCATGAATTCTTTACGATCAGGAATAAACGGAGCTTCGTCGGCGGTCATCTTTCGAACAGAACTCCGAGTTTTCTGCTGATGCCTCTCAGGGTCTGGCTTGGATTGGTATGGTTGTTCGAAGGTATCATGAAGATCGTGGAGGGTTGGTTTGTAGCACCCAAGCTCACAGGCTTCTTCAGCGGGGCAAGGGGTTGGTATAACAACATACTCAACGGCGCTGCCGGAGGCGGCGCTACGGATGGAACCAGTTCCGCAACTACTACGGCAGCCCATGCCGCCGGAACCGTCATAAAGCTCGCTGCCGATGCCGTCAGCTCTGCAACCAACGCAGCCGGCGGAAGTGCGGACGCTGCAGCCAGTGCCGCTGCAGGCTTTGGCACGACAATAATGAACTTCGACTTCCTTGGACTTTTCCACGTTATCTTCGTAAGCGGGAAGCCCCTGGCAAGTTCTTCGATAAGCGATTATGCATTCATGCTCGACGTGCCTTTTGTAAACTGGATCGTAGGAAAGTTTGTTCTTCCGTATAACGGAATGCAGATGTTCATGCAGATCGCAATCGTAATAGCCGAAATATTGATCGGTCTGGCTCTTATCGGCGGGCTGTTCACGACGCCGGCTGCCGCCGCATCACTCATACTGCAGGCCATGTTCGTAACAACTACGGGACTATATCTGTCGAGCTTCTGGATGATATTCGCTGGAATCGCCATGCTGATAGCAGCCGGAAGGGTGCTCGGACTTGACTATTGGGTTATGCCTGTACTGAAGGAAAAATGGAAGCATGTCAAATGGGTAAGAAAGTGGTATTTGTATAATGACTGATACTGTCGCCGAAAAAGGAGCGCTAATTTCATACCTGACTTTCGATGAAGCGTTCTCAGCAGCAAAGGAAGAGATTGACCGTACCTTATCGGCATCCCCTTATATAGTACGCAGGTTTACGAAACATCTGGCGGGATCCAAGGGAAAACTTATCAGAGCAACGTCTCTACTGACCTGCGCAATGGATGCCGAAAACCGCATAAAGCCGGAAGCAGTTAAATTGGCGACGGCAATTGAAATACTGCACCTGGCAACTTTGGTGCACGATGATGTGATAGACGACGCCGACGTACGCAGGGGAATATCTACCCTGAATAAACTGTACGATAACCGGATTGCGGTAGTATGCGGAGATTATCTTTTATGCGCCTCGCTCAAGCTCGTATCTTCCGTTTCGAACAAGCGGGATTATCTGGACCTCGACATACCCGATTATATGGCGAGAGTCTGTACAGGCGAGCTGAATGAGCAGCTCAATAACGGGAATTTCGGTCTTTCCGTCTACCAATATTTCAAAATCATCGAAGGTAAGACGGCTGCGCTTTTTGAAGCTTCGTTTTATGCCGGCGCACATATGTCGGGCTGCGATGCCGGAGAACTAAGCCTCTATAAGAAGATGGGGCGGCACCTCGGCATGATATTCCAGCTAATAGACGATTGTATGGATTTTGAGGCTACGGAAAATATAGCACTTAAACCGGTACAGTCTGACTTTGGTAAAAATGTGATAACGCTGCCTATAATACATTCGTTCCAAAAAATAATCGGTCTGAAAAACAGGGCGGAGAAAAAGGAAGTAACACAGCAGGAATTGAACGATGCTGTTAAAGAGTCAGATGGCTTGAGTTATACCAGGTCTATTGCAAAGAAATATTATGATAAGTATATCGTTGTTTTGAACAGAATTAGTGTTTCGGATGAGAAGAAGGGCGGTTTGAAAGCAATACTTGATAAGGCATACAGAGTTTTTTAGGCTGAGGTTTCTTGCGTTTTGATGCCGTTGTTTGTTAAATACATCACAATATATGTTGCAACAAAGAATAAGAAGAGGTTGATGTGATGAAACGATTTTTTAGTTATGTTGAAATCAAAACAAAAATAACCAGCCTTTTTGCCTTTTTGATCAGCCTGGCATACCTTTTTTATCGCGGACAACAGATCAATTGGCGGAATACGGTTGTTTTCTTCGCCGCCATGTTTATATTCGACCTTACGACAACCGCGATAAACAATTACATCGACACTAAGACAAATGACCAGGTGCTGCAGTTCAACAGAAAGACTGCGCTGGCGATAATATATATGATGTTCGTGATCAGCGCCGCTTTGGGCTTGTATCTTGTCTACCTTACGGATATCGTAGTCCTGCTGGTCGGAGGTCTATGCTTCCTGACAGGCGTTCTGTATACGTACGGCCCTGTGCCTATTTCCCGGCAGCCCCTGGGAGAATTGCTTTCCGGCATTTTCTACGGCTTGTTCATACCTTTCATAATGTTGTATATAAATATGCCGGAAGGTTCGATAATTAAGTTGGGGCTCGGATGGGAAAGGATAAGCCTTGATATAGCAGTAATGCCGGTGCTCGCCGTTTTATTGCTCTCGGTCGCTCCTGTTTGCACAACAGCCAACATTATGCTGGCCAACAATATTTGCGACGTTGAGAAGGACATTGCGGTAAAACGCTATACTCTCCCTTACTATCTTGGCAAAAGATCGCTGCAGCTGTTTGCGCTGTTGTATTATCTTTGTTATGCCGCGGTTATTGCAATGGTAACATTCAAGCTGCTCTCCCCGTTGTGTCTGCTGGCTTTGCTTACGCTTTGGCCTGTGCAGAAGAACATAAATATTTTTTTCAGGCGGCAGGAAAAATCAGAAACTTTTATAACTTCTATTAAAAATTACGTATTAATAATGGGGAGCATATCGGTATTGATTTTCATCAGCGCCCTAATAAGGTTTTAATATAAGGAGAGCTGGGTTAAAATGGTTTCTGATGGCAAGGCAGGAATGAAATTTTTCAAGAGGACGGACCTGATAGTTATTACTGCAATAATGGCGGCAGGGCTTGCCATATGGTTAGTGTACGGTTTGATATACGGAAGCCGGGCAGTAAAGGCGGAGATATACTTCGATAACGAACCGGTTGAAACGGTAAGCCTTGAGAAGGGCCGCGAGAGGACTTTTTCGATACGGCAGAAGCCGGAAGTCGTTTTTAAGGTGGATAATGACGGTAACATCGGCTTCATAGAATCCGACTGTCCCGATAAGATTTGCGTAAAGACAGGCAAGCTGCATATGGTTGGACAGAGCGCTGCCTGCCTGCCAAACGGAGTGGTGCTCAGGATAGTTCCTGCGGAAGGGCGCAGCGGTGATGAACCGGACATCATCATAGGCAGTGGGGGAAAGTGATGGGAGACAAGGTCACGATAGGCCAATACGATAAAAATTCGGGCGGAACAAAGCGTCTGGTCTTAACGGGAATGATCTTTGCACTTGCCTTGATACTTACGATAGTCGAAAACTCGTTTCCGCCGCTGCCGCTTCCGGTACCGGGTGTGAAGTTCGGTTTATCGAATATTGCCGTCATGTATGCACTGTTTTTCCTTTCAAAGGGACAGGCTTACGCCATAGCAATACTGAAAGCCGTGTTCGTATTGGCCGTGCGAGGACTTATCGCGGCGCTGCTGAGCTTTTGCGGAGGTATATTTTCGCTGACGCTGATGCTGATTGTTTTACTGCTGTTCAAGGATAAGGTATCCTACCTGGCCATAAGCGTGTCGGGTGCGGTAGCACATAATATAGGACAATTCGTTGCCATAACGTTCATATATACAGGTTTTTACCTGCTGGCTTACCTTCCTCTGCTCCTCGTATCCGGGGTCATAGCAGGGATCGTAACGGCCACTTTGCTGAGGTTTATTATTCCAGCCCTGAAAAGGCTGGGTTAATAAAATATAAAATAAATTGGAGGGTCATTATGAAAAAGGTTATTGCACTAATTATGAGCTTGGCTATGCTAGCTGTAATTTTCAGTGGCTGTGGCAGTGCTGCTGGCACGCCCTCAGGGGAAGCTGCAACTACGGTTTCCGGCGAGGCGGCCGCAACCGCTCCTGCTGAATCCGCTGCAACTGCTGAATCCACTGCAGCTGCACCCGCATCAGGAGATGCTTTGAAGACAGGTTTGGGAGTAGTAATATCTCTTGCCAAGTCAGCTGACGCAGGAGACAAAGATGGACTGGCAGAGACAGACGCAATGGTAGCGGCAGTGTTGGTAGACGGCGCAGGCAAGATCGTGAACTGCCGCATAGATGCTGCTCAGACGAAGATCAATTTCTCCAAGGAAGGCAAGTTAACAACGGCCAAGGATGCTGCATTCAAGACCAAACAGGAACTCGGGACTGAATACGGCATGGGTAAAGCTTCAAAGATCGGCAAGGAATGGAATGAACAGGCCGATGCATTTGCTACATACGTAACCGGCAAGACTGTAGATGAAGTGAAGGGTATTGCTGTAAGTGCAGAAGGTGTTGCTACTGCAGCCGACCTTACATCCTCCGTAACCGTACACATAGGAGATTTTATTGCTGCTGTCGAAAAGGCTGTCAACAACGCTCAGGACCTTGGAGCAAAGACAGGCGACAAGCTGGGCCTCGGAATCTCTACCAGCATGGGACAGTCGGCTGATTTCACTGCCGACGCTGCAGGCCTTGCGCAGGCTTATTCATATTACACGGCATCCACCTTCGGTGCTGACGGCAAGGTTACCAGCTGCGTTATCGACGCATCGCAGGGTAATGTCAATTTCGACGCAACCGGAAAGATCACTTCCGATATCAAGGCCGCTGCTCAGACCAAGGACGAGATCAAGGAAGGCTATGGTATGAAGAAAGCCTCGAAGATCGGCAAGGAATGGTATGAACAGGCTGCAGCCTTTGCCAAGTATGCTACGGGCAAATCCATAGACGAAGTAAAAGGCATCGCTGTAGACCAGGGCGTCGCAACCGCTGCCGACCTTACATCGTCAGTTACCATCCACATCGGAGATTTCCAGAAAGTCATCGAAAAGGCTTCGGCAAACGCCAAATAGTCAGAAGTACAAATATATGGTAAAATAGCCTTACGATGTAAGGCTATTTTATGCCTCCGGCGGAATTTATGCGCCGCCGATTATTTGCCCTTGAATATTTGTATGGCAAAATGTCGATGCGCAATTATACCATGATAAATCATGGTATAATGATTAAGAGAGGCAATTACATTGCCTCTCTGTTTTTGTTATGTGGCCTGTCCAGTAAAGCTTGACCACATTATTGAATGAATAATTTTCTTATTGTTAGAAAAAATTCATTCAGTCAATATATTATGATGATTTTGGGGTGCTGAATTTGACCAAAAAACTGATTGCTTTTTTTCTGACGGTATTGATACTTATTAATCTTACCGCATGCGGGACGGCACAACTTACCCGTTATGAGTCGCAGTTCCTCGGAGTGTTCGACACTGTGACCACCATCCTCGGATACACTCACAGTAAGGAGGAATTCACGAAGTATTCCCAGCTGATCCATGACAAATTGCTTGAGTATCACAAGCTTTATGATATCTATAACAATTACGAAGGTACGAACAACCTCAAGACAGTGAATGACAACGCAGGGAAGGCGCCTGTTAAAGTCGATAAAAAGATAATAGACCTCATCGAATTTTCGGAGGATTGGTATAAAAAGACGGACGGCAGGGTAAACATCGCCTTTGGCTCAGTCCTCAGCATATGGCACGACTACCGTGAAAAAGGGATAGACAATCCGGAAAATGCGCAACTGCCCCCGATGGACGAGCTTAAGGAGGCAAGTAAACATACGGATATAAGTAAAATTATCATTAATGAAAAAGATTCAACCGTTTATCTCGAGGATCCTGAAATGAGTATAGATGTAGGCGCCGTTGGCAAAGGTTATGCAACGGAGATGGTCAGCCGCATGGCAGAGGAAAACGGCTTTACCTCGGGGATGATAAGTGTCGGGGGAAATGTCCGCTCGCTGGGCAGCAAGGAGGGCAAAGGGCAGCCCTGGAGCGTAGGTATACAGAACCCCGACCTGTCAAGTGAACAGAAAGAGATACAATATGTAAATGCGGTAGATTCATCCGTAGTCACAAGCGGAATATATGAGCGCTATTATACTGTAAACGGAAAGAACTACCATCATATCATAGATCCCAACACTTTATTCCCATCGGTATATTACAAATCGGTCACGATACTCTGCAAGGATTCCGGCAAGGCTGACGCGTTGTCAACCTCTGTTTTTAACATGCCTTTTGAAGAAGGTCTCCCATTTATCGAGAGCCTGCCCGATACTGAGGCAATGTGGATACTGAGCAATGGAGATATAAAGTACAGCGATCACTTTACAGACCATGTAAAAAAATGATGGGATTAAAACATATGTTTATGGGTATGCTAAATCGCGGCATCACGGCCCCAAAATTTTAATGAAAATTATTTAAAATAAAGTATATTATGTTATAATGATATGGGTTAAGCGGGAAGCTTACATCTGCTTGTTTCTAAATCCATTAAATACATAATACATATTAAGCGGAGGTATATATGGCGAAGTTTGTTTATTTGTTCAAAGAGGGAAATGCCTCGATGAAAAATCTGCTGGGTGGTAAAGGAGCCAACCTCGCGGAAATGACTGGTCTCGGCCTTCCGGTACCGAGGGGTTTCACAGTAACTACCGAAGCCTGCACACAATACTACAAGGATGGAAAGACGATTTCCAAAGAAATCGAAGATCAGATTTATCAGGCACTTGCTACAACTGAAGCAACAGTAGGCAAAAAATTCGGTGACCCTGCAAACCCGTTCCTCGTTTCAGTCCGCTCCGGCGCACGCGCATCAATGCCGGGTATGATGGACACCATTCTGAATCTGGGCCTGAATGATTCCGTTGTAGAAGGCCTTTCAAAGCTCACCGGCAATGAAAGATTCGCATACGACAGCTACAGAAGGTTCATCCAGATGTTCAGCGACGTCGTTATGGAAGTTGATAAGCCTAAGTTTGAGAAGATTCTTGATGCCGTTAAGGAAGAAAACGGTGCCAAATATGATACGGATCTCACCGCCGACAACCTGAAGGATGTCGTAAAGAGATTCAAGAAGCTGTACAAAGAGGAGAAGGGTGCGGAATTCCCGCAGGATCCGAAGGTTCAGCTGATGGAAGCAGTCAAGGCCGTTTTCCGTTCATGGGACAATCCGAGAGCCATCGTATACAGAAGGCTCAATGATATACCGGGCGACTGGGGCACTGCCGTAAACGTACAGGAAATGGTTTACGGAAATATGGGCAACGATTCCGGAACGGGCGTCGCATTTACGAGGAATCCTTCCACCGGTGAAAAGAAGCTCTATGGCGAATTCCTGATGAATGCTCAGGGCGAAGATGTCGTGGCAGGTATCAGGACTCCCCAGACGATCGACAAAATGAAGGAGATCAACCCGGACGCATATAATCAGTTTGTCAAGATAGCCGAAACTCTTGAAAAGCATTATAAAGATATGCAGGATATGGAGTTCACGATCGAAAAGGGTAAGCTCTTCATGCTGCAGACCAGGAACGGCAAGAGAACGGCAGCAGCCGCTTTGAAGGTCGCAGTCGACCTGGTGAACGAAGGAATGGCAACGAAAGAGGAAGCCATCCTCAAGGTCGACCCCAAACAGCTCGACGCGCTGCTCCACCCGAACTTCGATCCCAAGGCAATAAAGGCTGCAACTCCGATAGCAAAGGGCCTTCCGGCATCACCGGGCGCTGCCACCGGAAAGGTATTCTTCAAAGCTGAAGAAGCTGTAGAGGCTGTCAAGGGCGGAGAGAAGAAGGTAGTTCTCGTGAGGCTGGAAACTTCTCCTGAGGACATCGAAGGCATGAACGTTTCACAGGGCATCCTTACCGGACGCGGCGGTATGACTTCACACGCGGCTGTCGTGGCACGCGGTATGGGCACCTGCTGTGTAGCGGGCTGCAGTGAAATAACAATCAATGAAGCAGAAAAATATTTCATAGACAGAAATGGCAAGAAATACAATGAAGGCGACTGGATTTCGATCGATGGTTCGACCGGCAATGTATACGGCGAACAGCTGCCGACCGTCGCACCTGAAATGGTGGGCGACTTTGCGACCTTCATGTCCTGGGCCGACGAGATCAGAACTCTGAAGGTAAGAACGAATGCCGACACTCCGAGGGATGCAATAACTGCAATGAGTTTTGGTGCTGAAGGTATAGGCCTCTGCCGTACCGAGCACATGTTCTTCGAACCAGACAGAATATTTGCTTTCAGGCAGATGATCGTTTCAAGCAACGTTGAGCAGAGAAAGAAAGCTCTCGACAAGATCCTCCCGATACAGAGGGGAGACTTCGAAGGCCTCTTTACCGAAATGAAGGGCTATCCGGTAACGATAAGGCTGCTGGATCCTCCGCTGCATGAATTCCTGCCCCAGGAAGAGGAAGATATCAATGCTCTGGCAAAGGAATTGAACATCTCCGTTGAGCAGCTCAAGGGAATAATCAAGAACCTTCATGAGCTCAATCCTATGATGGGCCACAGGGGCTGCCGTCTTGCGGTTTCCTACCCTGAAATAGCCGAAATGCAGACCAGGGCTATCATCGAGGCTGCAATCAATGTTAACAAGAAGGGCATGAGTATAGTGCCTGAAATAATGATTCCGCTGGTTTGCGAAATCAAGGAATTGAAGTTCGTCAAGGATATCATAGTAAGAACGGCCGACGCTATCATAAAAGAAGCCGGTGTCAAGCTAGATTACAAGGTAGGCACGATGATCGAGATACCGAGGGCTGCTCTGCTGGCTGACGAGATCGCTACAGAGGCCGAATTCTTCTCCTTCGGTACGAACGACCTGACACAGATGACTTATGGACTCAGCCGCGACGACGCAGGCAGGATCCTCGATGATTATTACAAGGTCAAGATATTCGAGTCCGACCCGACTGCAAAGATAGACCAGAACGGCGTAGGCAAGCTTATGAAGATGGCTGTTGCCGGTGGAAAAGCTACAAGGCCCGACATCAAGCTCGGTATCTGCGGTGAGCACGGCGGAGATCCGTCTTCCGTAGAGTTCTGCCACAACATCGGTCTGAGCTACGTTTCCTGCTCGCCGTTCCGCGTGCCGATAGCAAGACTTGCTGCAGCACAGGCAGTCGTGAAGAACAAATAAGTGCTAATCAGTAAAAATCAGACAGGGTATTGCATCGTAAAGTGCAATACCCTGTTTTTTTGTGGTTCTAATGCTTGTCTTTATTGTGAAAAACTAAGATTGGTCTATTTTGCTCGCAGTTGTGCTTTATAATGAAAAATTCCGAAATATGGATTATAATAGAGAAATAAAGAGTCAGGTTACCGCAGAGAGGAAATTATATGAAAAAGATTCTCATTATTGCGGCTATTTGTATAATAATTTTTATTGTTATTATCAGCTTTATTCAAATATTTAACCCATTTGACAACAAAACAGAATACCCTTTGCAGTTGGTAGATATAGATGATAATTCACAATACATTCTTGTCAAGGAGTTTAGTGGTTATGAAATCATAACTGACACAAACTTAATTAAGGAGAATACATCGAATTTAAAGGTAGTTAATAACGGCACTTTATATGGGACAACGCCAGATGGTGCGCTGTTGCTATTTAAGGATGGTAAGCAAATTGATTGCGTCTGGATAGACGGTACGTATACAAGAAAGATTGAATATGGAACTCTAAAGTTTCATAAAATAAACAAAATACAGTATATGTTATTAACCGGCTATGAAATTGTCGAAAAGGGTGAGTACTTTAGTATTCTTTCTAATAATCAAAACAATTATTTTTTCTTTTTCGTACATGGGCTTGACTTAGGAAGTGCTGATAATGTCTATTTACTTGATTCCCGCGATAGTGCGGACGAACTACCCAAGCTGCATAGAACCAGCGAAAATGTCCTTGAATTTATTGAGTATCCGTCTGATTATGAAGGCCAGCCAACGGCGCATTGGTATTTCAGGCTATCTGACTATAAGTTAAGCCAGATGTATTTGGATGTAAAAGACACCAAGGATAACTTAATCGTTTATCCGGCAAGTTATATGGACGGCGGACAAAGTCGGATAATTATACATGATATGTTCGATAAGTCTATCGGTTTCAAAGAGATATACGGGGATTTTCCCCAAGCGCGCGATGATAATTTTCTGAAAACAGCAAGATTTTCGGAAAACGGGGAATTGAGCGCAGAGTATATTGGTAATGATGGGCAAGTACATGAAAGCACTTTCATATTCAAATAGCAGTCAATAGTGAAGAAGAAACACTGTAGAATACGGTCGAAATTAAGGGAGGCTGATTACAGCTTCCCTTGTTTTTTACAATGCCGAGATAGGATAGTACAAATCACATTCGCAATATTGCTTATTGCATTTTGCATAGTTTATATATTCAAACCTGAACCTTTCTTTCAGGTCGAATTGAACTGTAGGCATCCAGGTTTCAGCTACATACTGCCAGATTTCAGATAGGGTCTTTGAAGAGATGTCTTCGGGACGATGCGGCCCCATATATGTAAAAACACCATATTTGTGGGGCTTTATCATTTTCTTCTTCATATCTGGTGGAATGATGGAATTTTCATCGGTTTTCAAAGATGGCTGGTAAAGGGTTTGGCCTTTGAAATCGTCCGGGACTGTCGTATAGCCTATATACAAATCCCTATCCACCGGGTTTAAGATCCTGGGCCGGTGATTGTAAAAGAAGTCCACACCGTATTTGTTTGCTGTCTGGTTCTTCATGTTATCTTCAGTATCGACTACAGACTCCAGGCCTGCTATTGAAAATGACGGCAGTATGGTAGTAGACTTGTAGAAAATCAGCCCTTCGCCTGCGCAACTCATAAAATCAGCATTAAAACGGTCGAGAATATTCAGCTGACAGGGATGTCTTCTCCACCTTGCGGGTGTTATACCGAATTCTTCCTTGAAAACTCTGTTGTAGGTTCGTTCACTGCCAAAGGAATACTTCGATGAGATAAATTCAATACTGTTGCCGTTATTAAGCAGATCGCCAAGAGACAGAGCTATTCTCCTTCTCCTGACATATTCCATCAGACCTGTCGCCGTAGCGCCCTTCCAGATACGGAGAAGATGGAATTTGGACATGTTCACATTCACCGATATGCTGTCCAGATTTATTGATTCCAACAGATTATCCTCGATGTATTCTGTTGTATTCTTGATTATTTGCAGTAAATAGTTATCCATACAAAAGAATATCCAATTCCAGCAATTTTTGTCCTGATATAAAAAATTAAGTATAGTATAATCTTACCAAAACGGAAAAAACAGAACAAGTGTTTCCTTGAACAAATTTGAAGGGAGATTATTTATCGTGGATGAGAAATCGCAAGAAATACTCAAAGCACGGTATATGGCTGCAGTCGAAAGCTTCATTGGCAAAGTCCGTGATGATCCTAATGTCATCGCGGTCATCATAAGCGGAAGCCTTGCCTATGATGTTGTATGGGAAAAAAGCGATATCGACATGACCGTGATTGTACGGGACCAACCGCTTAAGACAGATTCTTATTGTATTGTTGAGGATGGCATAGTCATCAACGCTTATTTATTGCCAAGGAGTTCGTTCAAAAGAGGAATGGAAGGAAATATTGGAGGATCCTTCGGCCAATCCTATTTTGCAAAAGGGAAAATAGTCTATACTACTGATGAGAGTCTGCATGATTACTTTGAAGATATAAAAAAGATAGGATCGGACGATATCGCATTATCGCTGTTCTACAATGCCTGCACACTGGTGTTCATTTACGAGAAGGCTCAGAAATGGCTCACTGCAAGAAAAGATCCTCTGTACTCGCAGTATTTTCTCCTGAAGGCCGCAGAAGTCATAGCGAATATGGAACTATGTAAAGCAGGGGAACCCGCATCCAGGGAATCGATCCAGAAGGCTCTTAAAATCAATTCTCAAGCAATTGCTCCCTTCTATAAGGATGCGATGTCCCACCACTTGAGCGAGAAAGAGCTCACCGAAGCTATCAAAAAAATAGATAGCTATCTCGAACAATGCATCGATGTAGTCAAAAAGCCTGTAATTGAATTTATGGAGGAGCAGGAGATTAAAACAACTACATTGATTGCAAAGCATTTTCATGCAGAAGGCCATTATGTTGTAGAAATGTTCGATTATCTGGCTGACAAGGGCGTCATAGAAAAAGTATCGCAGACTATTCGGATAACGCCCAAGAGCAAACCGGCTGTTGAAGAAATTGGGTATTTGTATATACCGTGATAAATACAAAATCATCATATTCCTGAAAGGAGATTCTTATGGCTGTCCGAACAACAATCGAAATATCGGGAGCAAAGCAGAACAATCTGAAAAACGTATCATTGGAGATCCCAAGGGATAAACTGACAGTCATCACAGGCGTATCGGGTTCCGGCAAATCCTCGCTTGCATTTGATGTTATATACGGAGAGGGACAGAGGCGATTCCTTGATTCCATATCCACCTTTGCCAAGAGCCGCATCAGTCAGGTTAAAAAAGCCAGAGTCGATTATGTACGCGGGCTGTCGCCTGTCATTGCCATAGAGCAGAAGAAAAGCAACAACAATCCGCGTTCAACCGTAGGAACTGTAACCGATATCAATGATTATCTGAGACTTCTTTTCGCAACTGCAGGCACCGGCAAATGTCCCGAGTGCGGGCATCAATTGAAGCAACTGTCGGCAGCCCAGATAGCCGAGCATGCGTCGGCTCTTCCAACCGGGACAGTTATAGAGCTTCGGGCACCTGTATATAAAGTATTTGGAGAAGATTACAACTATGTCTTTCATAAGTTGAGAGAAAAAGGCTTCAAAAACCTGCTTGTTGATGGGGCGCCGTTTTCTTTATCGGAAAAACGCGAACTCGACGAGACCAAAAGCTATAAGATGGAACTTATCATTGACCGCTTTACGCTGAGAAACGATACGTATATTCAGCTGACAAAATCGATCGAAGCCGCCATGATTGCCCTTGATGAAGACATAATGGTCAAAGTGGAAGTAGTAGGAGGTGTGGACGCCTCTTTCTACGATAATTTCGCCTGCCCGGAGCATCACTATACGCTTTGCGAAATGCAGCCCTTCCATTTCTCCTTCAATTCCCCTGCGAGCGCATGTCACACATGCCTTGGAGTCGGCATGTCATATGTGGTCGAACCGCGCTTTTTGGTAGTTGCGCCGGGAAAAAGCATCAACCAGGGCGCTCTGAAGAATACAGTTTTTAGCACCTCAAGTAAGGACAGCTACCGGACCGTAATGATGTACAGCCTGTCACAGCAATATAAATTCAGCCTGGATACCCCGTTCAATGATCTTCCGAAGGAAATACACGAATTGCTTTTTTATGGGACAAAGGGTGAACCGGTAAAAATGCTTCAGCCTCCATTTTCTCAGAAAAGGAACTGGATCATAGGCAGAGACAGGCCATTTTGGGGTTTCGTAAACGAACTGGAGGCATGGTACAAAAATTATATACGCAAGACATCGACAACAGAAGCCTTTGAGCCGAATTTTATCAACGAATGCATGATAGAAAAAATCTGCCCTGAGTGCAATGGTGCCAGACTGAAAACACAGAGGCTCCAAATAACCGTCGGTGGAAAGAATATTGACCAACTGAGCAGAATGCAGCTCCCTGAGTTGCTGGATTTTTTGACCTCCCTGAGCTTTGAGGCGGATATAAGGGAGGTTGCGGATTCTATTATCAGAGAGATAAGCACCAGAACAAAACTGCTGATAGACATCGGACTCCACTATATCAATCTTGGAAGAAGAAGCGACAGTATCTCGGGCGGCGAAATGCAAAGGATCAAGATGTCTACACAAATCAGCAGCGAGCTGATGGGCATGCTGTATGTCATGGACGAGCCAAGCATAGGGCTTCATCCACGTGATTCGAACCGGGTCATAGATACGATGAAAAAGCTGCGCGATCTTGGAAATACGGTTATTGTCGTAGAACATGACATCGATACTATCAGAAGCGCCGACCATATAGTTGAAATAGGCCCTGGCCCAGGCGTGCACGGAGGCAATATTGTGGCGTCGGGCTCACTCGAAGATATAATGAAGGAACCTGCATCAGTCACAGGACGGTATTTGTCCGGAGCGGCAAAGATACCGGTGCCAAAGAAACGGAGGGATCTGGGCGATACATTTTTGTCTATACAGGGGGCAAGGGAAAACAACCTTAAAAATGTCGACCTTGATATACCGCTTGGCGTTTTCATATGCGTTACCGGTGTATCAGGTTCCGGCAAAAGCTCGTTGATCAATGAAATTCTATATAAGCAGTTGAAGGTAAACAAGACGGGAGCCAGAATTGTTGCCGGAGAACATGATTTCCTTTTCGGGGCGGAGCTTATTAATAACATCATAAATATCGACCAGGCGCCCATAGGCAGGAACAGCAAATCAAACCCGGCTACCTATATCGGGATATACGACAAGATCCGTGAGCTTTTTGCAATGCAGCCTGAGGCAATAGCCCGCGGATACAGGGAAATTGATTTCAGCCTGACTCACGCAAATGGAACAAGATGTGAACACTGCTCCGGAGACGGAATTATCGTTACGAGCCTGCAGTTTATGGCGGATATCGAAACAATCTGCCCAGTTTGTAAAGGAATGCGTTTTTCAGACGAGGGCCTGGAAATAAAGTACAGGGGAAAGAATATTTCTGAAGTATTGGATATGACAGTTGAGGAAGCGGCAGATTTCTTCAGTGACAGCAGGTATTTGAAACACAAGCTTGGGATTATGAATGAGCTGGGTCTCGGTTATATGTGCCTTGGTCAGAGCTCAACAACTTTGTCCGGAGGTGAAGCGCAAAGAGTCAAGCTGGCATATGAACTGTCCAAAATCAAAAAAGGAGCGCGCAACCTGTACATCCTGGATGAACCAACTACAGGGCTTCATCTTTCGGATATCCAGAAGCTTATAGACTGCTTGAACAGACTTGTGGAAAATGGACATTCAGTACTGGTAATTGAACATCATCTTGACGTTATCAAATCAGCCGACTATATCATTGACATGGGGCCAGAGGGAGGTAACCTGGGCGGATATGTCGTTGCCGAGGGTACTCCGGAGCAGGTGGCCGGGATAGAAGCGTCCTATACCGGAAAGTTTCTTCGGACAGTGCTATAATCCTGTTGGTTAGTGCATCAAAAAATCTGATTAGAGTAAGAAGCTGAACGAAACTAAAAATAAGGTGAGAGATCGCCTTATTTTTTTATTAAAATCCATTGACCGAATCGGTTCATGGTGTTATTATCAATATAAACCGAATCGGTCGAAATGGCTGAATTAAGACCATAAGGCAAAAAAACAGAAATACGGAATAAGCCGAAAAAGCAGGAGGTGGAAGGTTGGAGAAGTTTTTAAGTTTGCCTGAAGAGAAGAGAAACAGGATCATTGATGCCGCGCTAAAAACCTTCAGTACGAACGGCTACAAAAAGACATCGGTAAGCGACGTAGCTGCTGCTGCAGGGATTTCAAAAGCGATGGTATTCCATTATTTCGGCACTAAAAAGGACCTTTACTTTTATTTGGTCAATTTGTGCGGTGAAACTGTCGTGAAAGCAATCGCCGCGGAATTTGACTACGGAGTCACCGACTTCTTTGAAAGGATAAAGCTTTCCACGAAGATCGAAATTTCCGTAATGAAAAAACATCCATCGATACCTTCGCTTTTGGCAAGTATGTATTTCGAAAGCGATGAGGAGGTAAGTGAGGATATAAGAGCTATTCTTGCACAGAGTGAAGGTGAGAGGAACAAAATAGCCTTCGACGGGGTAGATTTTTCAAAATTCAAAGATAATAAGGATATCGGACTGCTTATGAAAATGCTTTCGTGGATTGGCGACGGTTATGCAAATCAGATGAAGAATAGACCAAAGCTCGATTATGATGAAATGTACAGGGAGTTCGAAGAATGTCTGGAGCTGTTGAGAAAGAGCCTTTACAAGGACGAATACCTGTAATTGGCCCGGTAAGGAATTAACGGCGGTATATCATTACGGCGGACAAACATTTTGGCTCACAGATTAAGGAGGCTTGACAATGAGCATTATAGAGATCAATAAGCTAACCAAGCATTATGGCAGGGCAAGAGGTATAGAAAATGTCAGTTTGAATGTCGAGCAAGGTGAAATATTCGGGTTTATCGGGCCGAACGGTGCGGGAAAATCGACCACTATTCGGACTCTTTTAGGGCTTATTCGTCCTACGAGCGGTATCGCGACCATTTTCGGGAAAAGCTGCATCGAACACCCCGAAGTCAGGATGGAGCTGGGCTATCTACCGTCCGAGGTATTTTACTACGATAATATGAGAGTCATCGATCTGTTGAAATATTCGGCCAGCTTCTACAAAAAGGACTGCAGCGGGCGGATAAAAGAGCTTGCGGAAATAATGGATCTGGACCTTAAGAAAAAAATAGATGATCTTTCTTTCGGAAACAAGAAAAAAGTAGGTATTGTACAGGGCTTGCTGCATGAACCCAGGCTTATCATACTCGACGAACCTACGAGTGGCCTTGATCCTCTGATGCAGCAGAAGTTCTTTGATTTGATCGCCCAGGAGAATCAGAAGGGCGCTACAGTATTCTTTTCCTCGCACATTCTGGGCGAGGTGCAGAAAATGTGCAGCAGGGTGGCTTTCATCAAGGAAGGTAAAATAATAAAGCTTGAAAAAATGAGTACGCTGCAGGAAAACAGCTACAAGAAGTTCAACATCGAGACAAAGTCAGCCATCGACAAGTCAGCTTTCGATATTGGCGGTATCAGTAAATTAGAGGTCAAAGGCAATGTGGCCAATTTTATATTCAAGGGCAACATCAACGCTATGATGAAAAAGATAGCCGGACTCGAACTTCGCAACATATCCATCGAAGAGCCCGACCTTGAGGAAATATTCATGCATTATTACACAAAGGAGGACTAAGCCATGAATATATATCTTCATGAAATCAGATCACTGCGAAAAACGGCCGTTATATGGACTTGCGCCATGGTCGCCCTGGCAGCGATGTTTCTTTCAATATACCCAAGTATGGTAAGTGAGGCGGATGAATTCAAAAAACTTCTGGGGGCATACCCGCCGACGGTCAGAGCGATGCTGGGAATCAATTTGGATTATATCACATCCATCCTCGGGTTCTATTCGATGATTTTTTCATTCATAATGCTTTGTGGAGCCGTGCAGGCTATGAATTTGGGAGTCTCGATACTTTCGAAGGAGTCGCGGGAGAGGACGGCGGATTTTCTCCTCGTAAAGCCCGTGTCACGTTCCAAGATCGTGAGCGCGAAGCTTCTAGCCGCATTGACGATTATCTTTGCGACCAATGTAATCTTCAATGTCGCTTCGTTTTTGATCGCCAATATTGTTAAAACTGCGGATTATGACGGAAAGCTGTTCCTTATGGTCAACCTTACGCTACTGTTCGTCCAGCTGATTTTTCTTGCGGTCGGCGTAGTGGCCTCAGTATTTTTCAGGAAGCTCAAGAGTGTGCTCCCAATTTCGCTTGGTGTAGTATTCGGACTTTATATGCTCGGTGCGCTGATTGCCGTGGGAGAAAATGACGATTGGGCCCGTTTTATCTCACCGTTCAGGTACTTTGATATAACATATATCATAAAAAACGCAGCGTATGAGACGCAGTACCTTGTAATGGGCGCAGCGGTCGTAGCTGTTTCGGTAGTTGCAAGTTATATCATATACAACAGGAAGGACATACACGCGGTGAGCTGAAATGCTCCCTACTGTATCCCAAAATGATACGGAGGTTTGTTTATGAACATTTTTTTCAGAGAACTGAAGGCTAACCGGAAAGCTCTTATCATATGGAGCGTTTGCATGTTTTTAGGAGTCCTGAGCGGAATGACCAAGTATACGGCATATTCCAGCGGAGCCAACAGCGATGTTTTCAATAAAATGCCATATACCATGAAAGCACTGTTCGGGTTCGGCTCATTCGACGTTACGACTATCAGCGGTTTCTTCGCATTCCTGTTTACATACATTGTGATAGCTGCCGCCATCCATGCAGTTCTGCTGGGAAACGGCATTGTCGCGAAGGAGGAAAGGGATAAAACGTCCGAGTTTTTGATGACTAAACCGGTATCCAGGACAGCCGTAATCACTTCAAAGCTTTCTGCTGCAATGGTGAACGTAATTGTAGTCAATCTTGTCACCCTGCTTTCATCAATAGCCATGGTAGCTGCCTACAATAAGGGAAAGGATATAACAGGCGAAATAGTGGTGTTTTTTATAAGTATGCTGATCATTCAGGTGATTTTCCTGTCGTTCGGAGCCTGCCTTGCGGCTTTGATGAAAAATCCCAGGGCTTCCGGCACCCTTGCCGCGGGTATTCTTTTCGTCGCATACATGATTTCCAAAATAACGGATCTGACAGTTAAGGTAAATTACCTCAACATTCTTTCTCCATTTAAATATTTCAATAATGTTGATATTGTAAATGGAAACGGACTCGGCATATTTGCGGTTGCTCTTTCAATACTGCTTTCTGCGGCATTCTTTAGCGCTGCCTATGTTTTATACCAAAGGCGTGATCTGAAAGCTTGAAGCTTGGAGCATGAGAGCATGAAGCATGGAACGTGTCCCTTAACCCTTAACCCTGTAAAGCCTAAAAGCCACAACATTCGGGCGGATGCCGGTTCGGGACTTTGTCTCAACACCGGCAGCCGCTCGTTTCTTTTCTATGTCAGTAAGGTTATATGTACTCTAATGGGGTAAATAAGAGCAACAGATGAAAATAATCGATTTTTAGTGTAAAGTAATGGTTCGTGGCACGATTTGGAATCCAGGGGTGTCAAAAAGTTCAACGTGAAAGGTTATGCTTTAGATAATAAAATCCGATGTACATAATGGCAAGTTTCGGTAGTATATCGAGAGGAGGCTGAGTTATGCCGGCGAAGCAAGGGCATTTGACAGCGTTTTCAGCAATAATGCTTGCGTTGATGCTAATACTGGCATCAGCTACAGACGTATCGGCGGAAGATTCCTCAGCGCCCTCTGAACTGTCGCAGCCCAAAAGCATATTGATACTCAATTCCTACGACGAGAGCCAGCCGTGGACCAGGGATCAGAATACGGGAATAAACGAAATTTTGAACAAGGATGAGAATGGCTATTCGGTTTATATAGAATATATGGACTGGAAGGAGTTCCCTGATCAAAGAAATCTGGAACAGATTAGAAACAGGCTTTCCTATAAATATTCCGATAAAAAGATAAATGTAATAATTACAACAGACGATGCAGCGCTCAAATTCGCACTCAAATACAGGGACGACATGTTTTCGGACGCGCCTGTGGTTTTCAGCGGTGTCGACGATCAAAATCTTCAGGGGATACTGGAAGGAAAGGACAATGTAACGGGCGTAGTAGAGATACGTGATCCGGCCGGGACCATGGCTGCAGCAAAAAAAATCAATCCCGACATCAAAACAGTCTATGTCGTATTCGATAGGTCGGAAAGCGGGCTTTCTTCAGGTGAAATGACCATGAACGCCATACATAAGGCGTATAAGGGTATTGTTACCGTACCGCTGAATGATGAAGACATTGACAGCCTTTTTGAGAAAGTGCAAAAGGCTGTATCCAACAGCGTGGTATTCTGTTCTTCATATACCCCAAAAGCCGGCAACATGAAGCTCGGGCCGGATTACTTCTACAGACGGCTCAGTTCGGTCAGTCCAGTTCCGGTTTACAACCTTTACGACTTTACGTTGGGGACCGGCATCATCGGCGGAAGCATGATAAGCGGCAGGCAGAACGGGGAAGAGGTTGCAAAACTTGCTATCAGGATACTGAACGGTGAAAATATCGGTAATCTCCCCATTGAAAGAAAAAATTTCGTACATTATGAGTTTGACTATAAAGTACTGCAGAGATTCCATATAGAGCTTGGTTCGATCCCTGAGGGCAGTCTCATCATTAACAAGCCGTTCAATTATTTTGAAGAGCACAGGGGATTGATCTACACATCGATTATAATCACGCTGATACTTCTGTGCTTCATCATGATCCTGCTGTTTTATCTCAGAAAAGTAAACACTATGAAAGAAGTCCTTTCGGACAGTAACAGCGAGCTGATGAATCTTTACAAGGACCTTTCGGAAGCGGACAATAAACTGAAAATTCAGTATGATGAGCTGGTACTTACGCAAAAAAGCCTGACTAAAAGCGAGGACAGGTACGAGCTTTTGTTCGACAAAATGCTGAATGGCTTTTTCATATTTGAGCCCATATTCAACGGACGGGGCAGAATGACAGATATACGCTTCCTTAAAGTGAACCCCGGCTTTTTTCATCAGACCAACCTGCCCCAGACTGATGTAAACGGTAAAACGTGGTCGGAGATATTCGGTTACCCCAATCAGGAACTGAGTATATTCCAGAACCTTCTTGAAACGGGTAAAACTGAGCCTTTCGAGTCTTACAATTCAAAGTCGGGTATTTATAATCTTGTGGAAGCGTTTCTGATTTCCGAAAATCAGATAGGTGTAGTCTTTGAGAATATTACCGGCTACAAGAAGGCTATAAAAGAAGTAAGAATGCTGAATACCGGACTAGAAAAACGTGTGCAGGAAAGGACTTCGGAATTGCAAGATGCCGTTCGTGAACTTGAATCCTTCTCCTACACTGTGTCTCACGACCTTAAATCTCCTTTGAGGGCTGTGGACGGATACATTAATATTCTGATGGAAGATCTCGGTGAAAGGCTTGATGAAGATTCCCTGCAGATCCTTAAAAATATCAGCACGATAAGTAAAGAATCAATAGAAATGATTAATAAAATTCTGCAGTATTCAAGGACAACAAGGGCGGAGCTGAACCGCGAAGAAGTTGATATGGAAAAAACCGTTACCGATGTGTATAATGAATTAAGGCTCACATGTCCCGACAGGAATGTAAGTCTGGTCATTGATTCAGGGTTGCCCGGTGTCAGCGCTGACAGGGTGATGATTAAGCTGCTGCTGCAGAATATCTTGTCGAACGCCTTTAAATTCACAAGAGACACAGCGAAAGCGGTTATAACTGTAGGCTGCACTATTACTTCGGAAGAATATGCTTTTTATGTCAAGGATAATGGAATCGGTTTTGACATGAAATATTCCGGCAAGCTTTTCAGTGCATTTCAGAGGCTCCATACTGCCGAAGAATTCGAAGGCAGCGGTGTAGGCCTCGTAACGGTAAAAAAAATCATTGAAAAGCATGGCGGGAGGGTTTGGATAGACAGCAAGTTGAATCAGGGAACAGCTATTTATTTTACATTGCCATTTGCCGGATAAATTTCGACTGGTCATGGAAAGGGGGAGAGTTTAGTGGAACCTGAAAACCATAACAGTATTGCTCTTAGGATCACAGCAATCTACGTACTGGCAGGGACGTTGTGGATACTGTTTTCCGACAAGCTCGCAGGTGCGTTGGTCGGCAGTATCAATACCTTCGCGTTTATAGGTATTGTCAAAGGCGTCGTCTATGTCATTGCCTCAGGTGTTCTGATGTACTTCCTTGTGAATAATGCGCTAAGAAAGCTGAATCAGGCCAAAGAACAGCTGCTTGCAAGGAATAAGGAACTGTCGTCGGCAAAAGATGAAATATCGGCGGCTTACAAGCAACTGACCGAATCCGAGGGACTGCTCAAGGAAAAATATGATGAAAGCCTCAAGACTCAACAAGAATTACTGACATATAGAAAAACACTGCATGACCTTGCTTACATCGATCAGCTCACAGGTCTTCCGAATCAGTTATCGCTTAACGAAAAGATCGAATCCATATTGGAAACGGAAGAGAGATTTGCTTTCCTTTTCCTGGATATCGACAATTTCAAGTTCGTCAACGATACTCTAGGACACCCGTTTGGGGATCATCTGCTGGAAAAACTGAGTGAGGTAGTAGGAGGAGTTCTTGAAGGAAATTGCAGTCTTTACAGGCTTGGCGGAGATAAATTCATAGTGTTGGTAGAGGAGTTCAAGGACGTATATGAAATAGAGCGTGTTGCCGTCAATATTCTGAAAACACTAAAAAATCCTGTGGACGTCGATGACAGGACATTTTATAATACTGCAAGTATAGGCGTTTGCGTATATCCGGATCACGGCGGATCCTTCGCCGAGCTTTTGAAGCATGCAGACATCGCCCTGGTAAAAGCGAAAGAAAACGGAAAGAACAGGATAGTCATATTCAGCGAGCCTATGAAGCAAGCCGTGCAGGAATGGGCGGACATAGAGAAGTATCTGCGGTCTGCCCTCGGAAACAGCGAATTCGAATTGTATTATCAGCCGCAGTATGATATAAAAACCAGGAAAATAACCGGATTTGAAGCTTTGATCAGGTGGCGCAACGACGAGATGGGTTTCGTTATGCCCAATAGTTTTATCAGGGTAGCTGAAGATACCAACCTTATCATTCCGATAGGCGAATGGGTGCTGAGGAATGCCTGCATATTTATAAAACGCCTTCAACAGGAGGGCTACGGGGATCTATCGGTATCGGTGAACGTTTCCATGCTGCAGCTTTTACAGGATGACTTTGTTGAAGTAGTGACCGAAACTGTTGAAATGGCTAATATCGATCCCGGCAATCTTGAAATTGAACTGACGGAATCCATTGTCGGTAAAAATTATGAAATGATCATCGAGAAAATGCGAATCCTTAGGAAGCTTGGTGTAAAAATTGCTCTGGATGATTTCGGCAAGGGCTACTCGTCATTGAATTACTTACGCAAGCTTCCGATTACAACACTCAAGATCGACAAGTCGTTTATCAGTGTTATTTCAGAAAACGACAGCTACAGCAATCTTACCGACTTTATCGTGAAGATAGGCCAAAGCCTGGATCTATGCATCGTAGCTGAAGGGATAGAAACACAGAAGCAGTTGGAATATCTCTCGGAGCTCGACTGTGACAAGATGCAGGGCTATCTGATGAGCAGACCGCTGCCCGAAAAGGATGCGATCGACATGCTGCGCCGGAAGGACAAGGGAGCTTGAAACATGGTTTTTCTCAACTCGATAGGAAGCATTTTTACCATAATAATACTCATCGCAACAGGTTTCTTTCTGACTCGCGCGGGATGGTTCAACGAAGGGGCGGGAAAAACATTCTCAAAAGTAATAATGAATGTCTCCCTTCCGTGCTATATGCTTTACAATATAACCTCGACCTTCGACAAATCGGAACTTGAAAGTATGAGCCGGAACCTTGTGGTACCGGTTATTTCAATAGGAATATGCTATCTTCTGTCCATTGTGACAAGCAACATTATAAAGGTGGACAGGCGCCGAAAAGGTGTTTTCCGTTCTATGTTCTTTGCGTCGAATACCATGTTTATCGGGCTGCCTGTCAACTTGGCGCTGTTCGGTGAGAAATGTATTCCATATGTTTTGCTCTATTATCTTGCGAATACCAGCTTTTACTGGACGGTAGGGGCATACGAAGTCAGCCGCGACAACCCCGAAAACAGGACTGCGGCAATTCTAAACGTTGAAACGCTTAAGCGTGTCTTCAATCCGGCAGTAATAGGCTTTTTAACCGGAGTGCTGCTGGTGCTTCTCAATATTCGGCTGCCTTCCTTTATCCTCGATAGCAGTAAGTATATCGGGAATCTAACCACGCCGCTGGCTATGTTCTTTACGGGTATAGTCCTTTATTCCGTAAAGTTTAGGGATATCAGATTCGACAAGGATGTGATTGCTTTGCTGCTGGCCCGTTCAGTCATCAGCCCGGTTCTGGTGCTGGTCATGCTGCCGTTCTTCGGTGTTCCTGCGCTTATGGGAAAGGTATTCGTAATACAGGCGGCCATGCCTGCGATAACAAGTACATCCGTCGTCGCGAGGGAGTATGGCTCGGATTATCAGTTTGCCGCGCTGATGACGGCAATAACGACTGTAGCCAGCCTTGTTGTGATACCATTTTACATGTGGTTCATGGCATAGCAAAATAATGCGCCTCTTTGGAGTAGTATCGGGCGAAATATACCGCTGCCAATTGCCTGAAGGTACGGCTGTCAGGACATATCAAGATATCTGGCGCGACGTTCCACTTTTTTCTTTTTTGAGTTCTCTTCGTAATTTTCTCCCTCAACAATGGTAGAATTGACATGAGCCTTCTCAACTACCATATCCATGAGAAGCTTTTTTATCTCGTCGGTATCTTCCTCAAGTTCGAAAAAATCCTTGAGTTCCTCGAGAATTGCAGTTTGCTCTATCGATTCCAGGTCAACGCTTGTCGATCTGCCGGATGCGCTGAGTATAAACTGTGCCTTAAAGCTGTATTCATCTTCGGATATATCAAGGCCGGACAAAAGAAGTTGTTTGGTCTTCATAGAACACCTCCGAATCACTTGGCACTATCTGGAATTTGATATTATTATATTTCCCCTCTTATATATATGCGAAACAAGAAATATTAGATAATTCTATATTTTTACCTTTCTGCCTTAGCTTAATTGCAAAAGTAATTGATGGAGCAACTCAATACAATTAGTTATGCAACTTGATGCATATTTCCTATTATGCAGCAATAGATTAGAGTAAGTCCAAATATGGACATACGTGGGGACTGGGGGGTACATATGAAGGGGATCGTTTTAGCCGGAGGGAGCGGGACAAGGCTTTATCCTCTGACCTTGGTGACTTCCAAGCAACTACTTCCCATATACGACAAGCCGATGATCTATTATCCGCTCTCCGTGCTGATGATGGCAGGGTTACAAGAAATCCTCATCATATCTACGACTCACGATCTGCCAAGCTTCAAAAAGCTGCTTGGGGACGGAGCAGATTACGGCATCAGGCTTACATACAAGGAACAGCCTTCCCCGGACGGTTTGGCACAGGCCTTCATAATCGGCGAAGACTTCATAGCCGGCGATTCATGCGCAATGGTGCTCGGAGACAATATATTCTACGGCAGTGGACTTATCAATCATCTGCGAAAGGCCGTTACAAAAAATAATGGCGCAACGGTATTCGGCTATTATGTGGAAGATCCTGAAAGGTTCGGCGTAGTCGAATTCGATGATAACGGCAGGGTTTTGTCTCTGGAGGAAAAACCTGAAAAGCCAAGATCCAACTATGCTGTTACTGGACTATACTTCTATGACGATAAAGTGTGCCGGTATGCTAAAAGCCTTCGTCCATCCGACAGAGGAGAACTTGAGATTACTGACCTCAACCGCATATATCTCGAACAGGGGACTCTCGAAGTTGTCACGCTTGGGCGAGGCTATGCATGGCTCGATACGGGGACAGTCGATTCCCTTACTGACGCCGCGGAGTTCGTAAAGGTGATAGAATCCCGGCAAGGTATTAAAATTTCGGCTTTGGAGGAGATTGCCTACCGTAACGGCTGGATAGACCGAACAAAGCTTGCCGAATCGGCCTGCAGGTATGGGAAATCCAAGTATGGAGAGCATTTAAGAGCTGTAATCGACGGGAAAATTCAATATTAAGATTCATAAACAGCGAGAAATATTATGAATGTAAAAGAACGCCGGCCTAAATTATGATTTCACATAGGATAATCATTCATATTCCGCAAAAAGGGTGACTTTGAGGGCACAGAGGTTGTCATAACCATACTGTGTGAACTCGGAAAGCCGGAAGACCTGATCAGTTACGTTTCAGACAGGCCCGGGCATGATCTGAGGTACGCCATAGATGCGTCAAAGATACACAGCGAACTGGGCTGGTCGCCTAAGACTCCGTTTGGTACAGGCATTAAAAAAACTATCGAATGGTATCTCGAAAACAAAACCTGGTGGGAGCACATAATTAACGGGGATTATCAGAATTACTACGGGAGCATGTACGGAAACCGCGCGGTATCGATTGCATGACGAAATAAACTCGTGAACGAAAATGTTGTAAGGGAGTTTTTGTTTAGATGAAAATATTGGTTACGGGTTATAAGGGGCAGTTGGGATACGAAGTGGTAAAAGTGCTGGAACAGCGCGGAATAGATTGTCTCGGCGCCGATATAGAACAATTCGATATAACCGATAGGGAAGCTGTTAACACATACGTTAAAGGTTACCGCCCGGATGCGGTAATACATTGCTCGGCGTATACCGCAGTTGATAAAGCCGAGGATGAAGAAAAGCTATGCGAAGCGGTGAATGCGGAAGGAACCAGGAATATAGCTCTGGTGTGCAGGGAACTAGACGCTAAGATGATATATATAAGCAGCGATTATGTATTCCCGGGCACGGGCAATGGCGAATCTGAAGTAAACGATCCAATCGGACCACTTAACGTATATGGCATTACAAAGTTTGCAGGCGAACTGGTTGTCCGGGAGATGCTTCCGAAACACTTCATAGTCCGTATTTCGTGGCTATTTGGATTGAACGGAAAAAACTTTATCAGAACGATGCTCAGACTGGGTAAGGAACTGAGCGAAGTTAAAGTCGTCTGCGACCAGATCGGTTCACCTACATATACTGCCGATATTGCCCGATTGCTTTGCGATATGGCAGTCACTGACAAATACGGGACTTACCACGCCACGAACGAAGGCTTTTGTTCGTGGGCGGAATTTGCCGAGGAAATATTCCTCCAGGCCGGGTATGAAACAAAAGTGAACCATATTCCTACATCGGAATATCCTGCAAAGGCAAGACGTCCGATGAATTCACGGCTGAGCAAGAAAAGCCTGGACGAAGCGGGGTTTATGCGCCTCCCTGCATGGAAGGACGCACTGGAAAGGTATCTGAAAGAATTGAAGGATTACTGCAATGCATAAAAGGTTTTTACATTGACTTAAAAAGCTGAATTGAAAATCTTCCAGTTTGCAGAAGGAAATTCTGCAGGATTAGATAATTTATATTGACATTTTATAATGTTACCTTATAATAGGATATAAATTGCAAATTTAGGTTTGACGGTTGGACAGGAGACTGTTTTCAAGATCCGGGCTTTCAGGGTGGTTAGCCGGATTTTGTTGTCCCTGTCTTTTTTATTTGCTTTTTTATAAGAAACAGGTTCGCAACAAATAAATATCAATGAAGGAGATGACATAAATGAAGATCAACATTACCGAGACAGTCCTTAGAGATGCCAATCAGTCTCTTATTGCCACGAGGATGCCGTTTTCGGACATGGAAGGGATCCTCGATACGCTGGATAATGCAGGATATTATTCTCTTGAATGCTGGGGAGGAGCCACATTCGATTCCTGCCTCAGGTATCTGGATGAGGATCCTTGGGCAAGACTGGAAAAAATCAAGTCCAAAGTTAAAAAAACAAAGCTCCAGATGCTGCTGCGAGGTCAGAATATTCTGGGCTACAAGCATTATCCCGACGATGTAGTGAGACGGTTCGTGGCTCAGGCGGCGGAAAGCGGTATGGATATTTTCAGGATATTTGACGCTTTGAATGATTTCAGGAACATAGAGGTCGCAGTGGATGAGACAATCAAAAGAAAGGCTCATGCACAGGGCTGCATCAGCTATACGACAAGTCCAATACACAACCTTGAAAGCTATGCGAAAATGGTAAAACAACTTGAAGACATGGGCGTCAACTCAGTTTGCATCAAGGATATGGCCGGAATCATGGGACCGGGGGAAGCGTATGACCTGATAAAAACGATAAAGGAAACCGTTAAAATACCAGTATATCTTCATACGCATTCAACCACAGGACTTGGGCCGATAACGCTTATGAAGGCTGTCGAGGCAGGCTGTGACGGTATCGATTGCGCAATTTCCTCCTTCTCAGGCGGCACATCGCAGCCGGCGACGGAGACCTTGAATTATGCCTTGAAACAGTTGGGTTATGAAACGGGGCTGGATGAGAGTGCGCTTAAAAAGATAAACGATCACTTCAAACCAATCAAAGCAGAATATGTTTCTTCCGGTTTGTTGAATCCTTTTGTCATGGGAACCGAAACAGACGCACTCGTTTATCAGGTGCCAGGGGGTATGCTTTCCAACCTCATTGCCCAGCTGAAGGCGCAGAATGCTCTGAACCGGCTCGACGAAGTTCTTGCAGAGACTCCGAGGGTCAGAAAGGATCTGGGCTATCCTCCGCTGGTAACACCCATGAGCCAGATGGTGGGCGTACAGGCTGCCGCCAATGTGCTTGCCGGTGAGAGATATAAAAATGTTTCAAAGGAAATCAAAGCCTATTTGAGGGGCGAATACGGAAAGGCTCCGGGGAGCATCGATGCCGAACTGGTAAAGAAGGTCCTTGGAGATGAAAAGCCGATAGAAGGCAGATTTGCCGACACACTCGAGCCCGGGTTTGAAAAAGCCAAAGCGGAAATTGGAAGTCTGGCAAAGGATGACAAGGATGTACTGTCATATATCGCATTCCCGCAGATTGCCGAAAACTTCCTTAAGCACAGAGAAGAAGGGGCTTCGGTAAAAGTAGCCTACTCAATCAGGAAAGTATAGAGAAGGATGTTTAGCGCCAATGGCGCGAATTTCCTATAAAACATCCAAAGGAGGATTTGTATGTCAGTTGTTGAAAGTGTCGTAGTAGGGCTGTTTTGTCTCTTTATTGTCTTTCTGGTGCTTGCTGTGCTGTATGGAATGGTTATACTTCTGTCCGTTGTATTAAGAGCTGTAACGGGCAAAAATAACGCCGACGGACATACCGAGGATCCGGAATCAGCCATTGAAAATGCTGCCGGAACCGAAAACGCAAACGATCAGCAGACCTCCAACGGAAAGCTTGAGCTGCTTAATGTAGATGATAAAACTGCCGCAGCCATTATGGCGATAGTCAGCCATGAATCCGGGATACCGCTGGATGAGCTCAATTTCAAATATATAAAGGCGCTGGAATAACAGAGAAAGGATCTGACCAATTATGAAATATATCGTTACTATCAATAACAAGGAATATGAGGTTGAAGTTGAAAAAGGACAAGCTATGGTAACAGGAGTTAAGACGGCGGCCATTCCCGCAGTCATGCCGGTTCAGGCTCCCGCCGTAAGCCAGGCTGCGCCCGCATCCGACAAACAAACCGTGTCTGCCGCTGCAGCGGGCCAGGGCGAAAAGGTCAAAGCTCCCATGCCGGGTACCATACTTGATATCAAAGTAAACGCCGGCTCCAGGGTGAAAAAGGGCTCAGTCCTCCTGATACTTGAAGCAATGAAGATGGAAAATGAGATCGTTGCGCCTTGTGACGGCAGCATCTCCTATATAAACGGTGCAAAGGGATCCTCCATAAATACGGGCGATCTGCTTGCAGTAATACAGTGAGGTGAAGATAAATGTTTCTGGATGCCATAAAATCGATTTTTGCCGATTCGGGCTTCGCGGCGCTGACCTGGCAGCAATGTCTCATGCTTGTCGTTGCTTGTGTGCTCGTATATCTGGCGATAGTCAGGAAATTTGAACCTTTGCTGCTTCTGCCGATAGCTTTCGGTATACTACTGGCGAATCTGCCGTTGGCAGGGCTTATGAACCCACCGGCCGAAGGCTCGACCGAGCCCGGGGGACTGCTTTATTACCTGTACATGGGTGTAAAATTGGGTTTATATCCATCCCTTATATTTCTGGGTATCGGCGCTATGACGGATTTCGGCCCGCTGATTGCCAGACCCTCGAGCCTGTTCATGGGCGCGGGAGCTCAGTTCGGTATAATTGCGGCTTTTATCATAGCCACAGCCTTGGGCTTTACACCGCAGGAAGCAGCTTCGATAGGGATAATCGGCGGCGCGGACGGTCCTACGGCAATTTACCTGACTACGCGTCTGGCTCCCGACCTGCTGCCCGCAATTGCAATAGCCGCGTATTCCTACATGGCGCTGATCCCGTTGATACAGCCGCCGATCATGAGGCTTCTTACCACAAAAAAGGAAAGGGAAGTCAAGATGGAGCAGCTCAAAGAAGTAAGTAAGCTGCAAAAGATAGTATTCCCTATAGCCGTGACCATCTTCTGTGTTTTACTGCTTCCTTCCGTAGCGCCCTTGATAGGAATGCTAATGCTCGGTAACCTTTTCAGGGAATCCGGCGTGGTGGAAAGGCTTTCGAATACTGCTCAGAACGCATTGATCAATATTGTTACAATATTCCTCGGCACTACGGTCGGCGCCACGGCGGTAGCCGACAGGTTCCTCAGGCCGCAGACACTGATGATCATCGGCCTCGGGCTTTTGGCCTTCATGTTCAGTACGGTCGGCGGTCTATTGATAGGCAAGGTGATGTATCTGTTGTCGGGCGGCAAGATAAACCCGCTTATAGGCTCCGCAGGCGTATCGGCAGTACCTATGGCGGCGAGAGTTTCCCAGGTGGAAGGTCAGAAGGCCAATCCGACGAATTATCTGCTGATGCATGCCATGGGCCCGAATGTCGCCGGAGTTATAGGCTCTGCGGTCGCTGCAGGCGTATTGCTTGCGCTGTTCGGCAAGTAATAAGGCATACTGCGGTGAATATCCGAATACTGCTGCAATTATCTCAGAAAAAATCTGCCTGATGGGTTTTGAAGCCCATCAGGCGGCATCCTTGGATGGTTATTAATTACAGTTCATTTTTACGTAAAAACTATTGCATTATGTACAGCCCATGTGCTATAATAACCACTGTCGCGAATATTGCGGGATTGTGTAATGGCAGCACTACTGACTCTGGATCAGTCTGTGAGGGTTCAAATCCTTCTCCCGCAGCCATGATATAAAGCCTTGGAAGAACAGTCTTCCAGGGTTTTTTTATTTCAACTTAATAAATCGAAGCTTTACTATATGGGAAAATATTGATAGTATTGTTCCGGGGGGTGAAGAGTAAATGACAATATCGAAAGAGTGGGAATGGAGTAAAGAGAAAAATCCCACATGGTTAAATCCCAGCGAAGATAGCTATTATTTGGCCAACAGATGGAAAACAGCCGGATTTCATAAGCTCTTGGATTTTGGCTGCGGCCTGGGACGGCATTCCATATTCTTTGCAAAAAACGGTTTTGATGTTTACGCTTTTGATTTATCTACGGATGGTGTCAAACATCTTCAAAGATGGGCTGAAATCGAAAAGCTTGAAATACATACGGAGATTGCCGATATGCTTGAGTTACCTTATCCGGATAATTCATTTGATTGTGTTTTAGCTTATCATGTCATTTCGCACACTGACTCCAGAGGTATTGAGAAAATTATTAAGGAGCTAAAGCGAGTTCTGAAAAAAGACGGTGAATTTTATTTAACCCTTTGTTCCAAGGAAACATGGTCATATAAAGATGCGGGTTATCCGAGGGTAGATGAGAATACGATAGTAAAAACAGATGACGGTCCTGAAAAAGGCGTTCCCCATTTTTACGTTACATTAGAGGATATATTGACCTTGTTTAAGGATTTTTCCATTATTCGTGTTCGCCATGTGGATGACTGCTACTATGAAGGAAATAGGCGCAACAGCAAGCATTATTATATTTTGGGCAAGTCTTAACCTCCGTTGGCGTGAAATGCAGGGACGGTGCAAGCGGAATACAGATCCGTTTTGCACTTTTTTTCTTTTGGGTATGTACAGAAATAAAAAAATGTTATATAGTATTACCTAACAGGAACACTATCGCTGAGGAAGTGATTTTCGATGGATATGGTCGAGCTGCTGACGCGATTCGATCTCACAAGGCAGGAAGCCGTAATATATTCAACACTGCTTTCCGAGGGGGATATGAACGGGTATGAGGCTGCCAAAACAACAGGCATTTCACGCTCCAATACATATACCTCGCTTGCCGCATTGGTAGACAAGGGAGGAGCATATATAATGGAGGGGCCGGCAACCCGATATGTGCCTGTCCCCATTGACGAGTTCTGCAGGAACAGGATAAGGATGCTTGAGGAAGCAAGGCAGGAGCTTATCAGGACTATTCCGGCCAAAAGGGACGGTATTGAAGGCTATGTTACTATAAAAGGCAAGGGCCATATACTTGAAAAGATGAGGAATATGGTGTCCGAGGCAAAAGAGAGGGTGTATATTTCGGGCTCACAGCAGGTACTGGAATATCTGCTGCCGGAAATAAAGGATGCTGCGGGCAGGGGTATAAAGACGGTGCTGATAACCGACTCGCCGTTTTGTATTGACGGAGCTACTGTTCACTTTGCGGAGAAACCACAGCACCAGATAAGGCTTATTGCTGATTCGACCAATGTGCTCACCGGAGATGTCGACGACGGCGAACACTCGACCTGCCTGTATTCCCGAAAGAAAAACCTGATCGATCTATTGAAGGAATCGCTGAAAAATGAAATAAAGCTGATCGAAATGACTAAGGGGGATAATGTCAAATGAAAAAGTTATTTTTCAACCATGAGCAACTAAAGGAGATAGTCAACGAGTTTCGTACGCCCTTTCATCTGTACGATGAAAAAGGCATTCGTGAAAACGCACGCAGGCTTAAAGAAGCATTTTCCTGGAACAAAGGCTTTAAGGAATATTTTGCAGTGAAGGCCACCCCAAACCCGGCAATATTGAAAATCCTCAGGGAAGAGGGCTGCGGAGCGGACTGCTCATCCTATACGGAGCTTATGCTGGCTGAAGCGGTGGGATTTAAAGGCAGTGAGATCATGTTCTCGTCGAATGTAACGCCAAAAGAGGATTTTATATATGCACGGAAATTGAATGCGGTGGTTAACCTCGATGATATCACGCATATAGATTTTCTTGAAAAAGCGGCAGGCATTCCCGAAACGATAAGCTGCCGTTTCAACCCGGGAGGAGCCTTTGTCATAAACAACGCAATAATGGATACTCCGCAGGAGGCAAAGTACGGATTTACGCGTGAGCAGATGACTGAAGGCTTCAGGATACTCATGAGCAAAGGTGTCAAGCATTTCGGAATTCATGCTTTTCTGGCAAGTAACACTGTAGCAAACGAATACTACCCGCAATTGGCCTCTATACTGTTTAAAACCGCTGCGGAACTCAAGAGGGAAACAGGAGCGCACATTGCATTTATAAACCTTTCGGGAGGGATAGGCATTCCATACCGTCCCGAGCAGCAGCCGGCCGACATTTATGAGATAGGGCAGGGGGTCAGAAAGGCATTCGAAGAGATCCTCGTACCTGCGGAAATGGGGGATGTGGCAATATACACCGAACTGGGCAGGTTCATGCTGGGACCCAACGGCTGCCTTGTAACCACGGCAATTCATGAAAAGCACATACACAAGGAATATATCGGGCTTGACGCCTGCGCGGCCAACCTGATGCGTCCGGCAATGTATGGAGCATACCATCACATAACCGTAATGGGCAAGGAGAACAAGCCCTGCGATCATAAATATGACGTAACAGGAGGCTTGTGCGAGAACAACGACAAGTTCGCCATCGACAGGATGCTGCCGGAGATCGACATCGGGGATCTGGTAGTTTTACACGATACGGGCGCCCACGGATATTCCATGGGATACAATTACAACGGCAAGCTGCGTTCTGCCGAGGTCCTGCTGAAGGAAGACGGCAGTGCGGAACTGATACGCCGTGCGGAAACTCCCGCAGATTATTTCGCAACCTTGAATTTTCCGGGACAAACTCGGTTTAGCCTCATCTGATCAGGGTGTCGCAGTCGTCTCAATATCGGAGATTCCGACAGCCCCGCCGGTTGAGGTCACGGAAGCTTCCGTGGGAATACCGATTGCCCCGCCTGTGGTTGGTAGTTCTTCATCATAGGTGACTTTTATTGCTCCGCCGGTTACAGACGCTGTTTCGTCCGTGGGCTTGACGGTGATCCCGGCGGGTGAAGTGCTATTGGCTGTTGTTTTGCCCTCACCGGCAATTTCTGCAGGCAATTGGGCTTTACTCGCGTATTCGGGCTGAAATACGCCCCATTCCTTAAGTTTGGAATCCGTGCCTATCCATACCGGAGCTGAACGTGGTACAACGGTAAAAAGCTGTGTGACGTCGGAGTTTATCATCCTGATGCAGCCGTGTGATACGTTTTTCCCAATGGAATACGGGCTGTTGTTTCCGTGTATCCCAAGCGTAGAACCGTTTTTGTATGATAGTCCGAGCCAACGGTATCCGAGCGGGTTCTCGGGAACGCCTCCTTTTACCGGCTTGGCGTAACCTCCGCCTCCCCAGGAGGGATTGATGACCTTGCTTACGATCGAATATTTATCCTCGGGTGTGCGCGAGGGTGGGTTTCCTATTGCCACGGGATACTTTTGGATTACTTTATATCCTTCATACAACGTCAATGTCCTTTTAGTTTTGTTTATTACAATCCATTTACCAGGGACGGGAGGTACTGCTATCAGATCCTTGCAGGCTGCAATTCCCGTCTGCAGCCGCTCTGCGAGGAGGGACAGGCATTTATCGCTCCACTTTCCTGTAACCGTTAAATTACAGCTGGCTTGAAAGCGAATTACAGCATTCCGCAGGTCAAGTGCCGCGTCCTTGCTTTCTTCCTTCAGGAAGCCCAACTTCTTCAGCTCGGTCTTATAGCTTATTTTTTTTATATCTATTTCGGGAGAATTTATGGCAGCTGATATCGAGGTGTTTTTCAGGCTTTTCTGTCCTTCTGCCGTTGAACTTGATACGGATGCCTGTTCCGCTGCGGCTGCGACCAGTGTGCTGTTCAAGAATAGCAGCAGACAAAGCATTACAATAAGTCTTTTCATTAAGAGCCTCCGAACCGGTTGAGTTTTGTAAACTCTAAATATATATGTAGTTTCATATATGCAATATGACTTGTCTTTGTTACGTTTTAAAGGAATTGTCCCGATATATTCGAACGGACAAGACGCAGTGAAAGAGGAGAAAAACGCATTGAAAGAGCAGGAAAAGAGCAAGTGAAGGCAAGCCCCTCGAAGTCTGAAATGGGCTGAACTAAAACGGGACTTGAAAGTTATGAGTCAAACTAATGACGTATAGAGCCGAACGTTTGAAAAAATGCTGAAAAGGAAAATACAGAGTCCCTATTGGGACTCTGTATTATCTCAGTTGTAAACTTTTTTTATCCGGGTTAAACAAAAGAGAGTCGTTCAATGAACGAGTAATTTCATTATACTAGTGCTAAAATACCATGTCAATGAGTACGTAGTCCTATTTTTAGCTGAATATTTCTAGATATTTCTAGATATTTCTTGACTCGGATATTTCTCGCGGACCTTTTTATTGCCTGAAGCTGAAACACTTCAATAAACCGGTTTATCTGTATTCGAGACTTCAAGTATTTTGCAAATGATTCACAAAGTGCTATAATGGATAAGGTAAACAATTGCTTTATACATATTAACGATAAAATGTTGAAAAATATTATGTAAGAATGTTTTGGAGGATCTAACGTGTCAAAAAGTAAACAGAAGCTTAAAGTAATACCGCTCGGCGGTCTGCAGGAAATAGGAAAGAATATTACCGTCTTCGAATATGGTGAAGATATAATTGTTGTAGATTGCGGCCTTGCATTTCCGGAAGATGATATGCTCGGAATCGACCTGGTGATACCGGATGTTTCATATCTGGCGAAAAACAGGGAAAAGATACGGGGAATAGTGCTGACGCACGGGCATGAGGATCATATCGGGTCATTGCCGTATTTTCTCAAGGAGATCAATGTTCCTGTCTATGCCACCCGGCTGACCAACGGTCTGGTAAAGTACAAACTGGAGGAGCATGGCCTGCTTTCCGTAGTCAAGCTCAATGATGTCGAGCCTGGCGAGACTATCCAGCTTGGCGCGTTCAAGGTCGAATTCATACGGTCGACTCACAGTATAGCTGATTCCGTTGCTCTTGCCCTGCATACACCCATTGGGATAATCGTACATACCTCTGATTTCAAAATAGATTATACGCCGATACAGGGCAAGCCAATCGATCTTGCACGTATGGCCGAGCTCGGCAAAAAAGGCGTACTGCTTCTGATGTGTGACAGTACGAATGCTGAGCGGCCGGGTTATACAATGTCGGAGAGAACCGTCGGAGATACCTTTGACGAGATCTTTATAAATGCAAAAAGCAGAATAATCGTAGCCAGCTTTGCTTCCAATGTCGACAGGATCCAGCAGGTAATCAACGCGGCATGTAAATTCGGCAGGAAGGTAACGGTTGTGGGCAGGAGCATGGTAAACGTAGTGAATGCCGCAAAGGAACTGGGTTACCTCAATATACCCGAAGGTACGATGATTGATATCGACCTGATCGACAAATATCCATCCGACAGAATGGTGGTCATTACTACAGGCAGCCAGGGCGAGCCCATGTCGGGATTATCCAGGATGGCGGCGGCGGAGCATAAGAAGGTCGAGATCGAACCGGGAGATCTAATAATAATTTCAGCATCTCCGATACCGGGTAATGAAAAACCCATTATCAAAGTTATCAACGAACTGTTCAAAAAAGGTGCGGACGTGATTTACGAATCCCTTGCTGAAGTTCATGTTTCCGGGCATGCGTGCCGGGAGGAACTGAAGCTGATACATAACCTTATTAAACCTAAGTTCTTTATGCCTGTTCACGGCGAGTACAGACATCTCAAGCAACACGCAAATCTGGCAAGCAAACTTGGCATGCCGTCTGAAAACATTTTCATGATGGAAAACGGAAAAGTGCTCGAACTGAGTTCGGATACCGCAAAGATCAACGGTTCGGTCACATCGGGGAGGGTGCTGGTCGACGGCCTCGGCGTCGGAGACGTAGGAAGCATAGTTTTAAGGGACAGGAAGCTTCTGTCACAGGACGGCCTGATAGTCGTGGTTATAACCGTTGAAAAGGAATCGAAACAGCTTTTGGCCGGACCGGATATAATATCAAGGGGCTTTGTCTATGTACGTGAAGCCGAGGATCTTATCGAGGAGTCGCGGGACGTTATAAAGAATACGCTTGCCAAGCTGGATAATTCAAAGAACAAAAACGATTGGTCGGCCAAAAAAGGCCAGATAAAGGATGAACTGAGGGATTTCCTGTTCGAGAAGACAAAGAGAAAGCCCGTCATACTTCCGATAATAATGGAGATATAACACAAAAACCGGCTTTTAGCCGGTTTTTTGATATGAACGTCTGCTATTTTATGATCAGTTTGTGGTACGTCTTTTTGCCTTTTTTGAGGATCAGTTCATTATCTTTGAAAAGGTCTCTGGTTATTGCAAAGTCAAAGGCGGTGACCGGGTTCTCATCCAGGTAGATGCCGCCCTGCTGCATGAGTCTGCGGCCTTCACCCTTGGAAGGTGCCAGACCGGTCCTTACCAGTATGTCGATAATGTTGACCCCGCCGGCCAGTTCGTCGGCACTTAGCTCGGTAGTCGGCATATTGCTGGTGCTGCCGCCGCCGCCAAAGAGGGCTTCCGCGAGCTGCTTTGCTTTCGATGCCTCATCTTCGCCGTGCACGAGCTTCGTGACTTCATAAGCGAGCACTTTCTTGGCTTCATTTATCTGTTCGTTTTTAAGTTCGGCCAGCTTGTTTATTTCAGTCATGGGGAGGAAGGTAAGGAGCTTCAGGCATTTAATGACGTCGGCGTCATCCACGTTCCTCCAGTATTGATAGAAATCATAGGGTGAAGTTTTTTCTGCGTCGAGCCACAGAGCTCCCTTTTCGGTTTTGCCCATTTTTTTGCCTTCGCTGTTGGTAAGAAGAGTGAAGGTCATACCATAGGCTTCCTTGCCTTCTACGCGCCTGATGAGCTCTATGCCGCCGAGTATGTTGCTCCACTGGTCGTCACCGCCGAGCTGTATCCTGCACCCGTAGTTCTGGTTCAAAACGAGGAAATCGTAGCTTTGCATAAGCATATAATTGAACTCGATAAATGTAAGCCCTTTTTCCATCCTGGATTTGAAGCATTCTGCCGTAAGCATCCTGTTGACTGAAAAATGGACGCCTATATCCCTTAAAAATTCGACATAGTTGAGTTTGAGGAGCCAATCCGAGTTATCCACCATCATAGCTCTGTCATTTGAAAAGTCGATAAATTTTGAAAGCTGGACCTTGAATTTATCCGCATTATATTTGATAGTTTCACGCGTCATCATCCTGCGCATATCGGTCCTTCCGGAGGGGTCTCCGACCATCGCCGTCCCGCCGCCGATGAGTGCGATGGGCTTGTGTCCCGCGCGCTGCATATGAGCCATTACCATCATTTGAAGGAAATGACCTACATGGAGGCTGTCTGCGGTAGGATCGAAGCCTATGTAAAAGGTGACCTTTTCATTCTCGAGAAGCCGTTTTATTTCTTCCTCGTGTGTAAGCTGAGCGATAAAGCCGCGTTCCTTAAGTATCTCGTACACGTTGTTTGCCATAATTTTATTACCTCTAAGTTTTGCTTTTTGTGTATTTTACCATACCGGGACAAGTAATTCAAGGCTAGACCTTGGGAAACAGGTGGGACACAGGGACAGGGACCTTGTCCCAAACAAAGGGAAAGTGGGACAAAGTCCCTGTCCCCATGGCCCACCCGACTCATAACAAAAGGAGACCGTTTTAAGGTCCCCTGACTTAAAATCTATTCGAATGATGTACTTCGCATTAACATCAAGCTGCAGAAGTCCTGCCGGTCTTGTCACGATAAACCATAAGCAGGAATACAGCCATTACGAAATACTGTCCGGCCGGAACTACGCTGTATATGATCGGCCCAACCAGCGGTATAAAAAGAAGCAGCTTGAGGATCAGTCCTGCAACCGCGAACAATAACCAGACCAGCAGTGTGATACCAAGAACTGTCCAGAAGCAGCTTTTAACCACTTCGATGGATTTCTTGGCTGCTGCTACTACATCGAGCCCGTCGACAACCATCGCGGTGAACCACATGCTGAGCAATACACCAAGTGCAATTAAAAACAGTACGACTGCAATCATGACTATAACCATAAGAAATACGCCTACGCCCTTAAGTACTGCAACAAGGAGGCTTAACAGGATAACGAGCAATACTGCAGCCAGGCCTGAAACAAGACTTACGACAAGCATGCCTATAAAATACATGACGTATTTTACAAAATTGCTGCTGATAGCGGCACCAATGTCGTTCAAGCCGGAATTTCCGGTTTCCAGACCCTTGTTAATCAGACCGTAGGTTGCAGGTTCATAAATGAACTTGGCTATGAATGCGACAACACCGGCACCGGCAACAGCTCCGTATATAGCGGGCAGCGCTGCCATTATCGCACCTGGGTCCGACATCATGTTCGCATTGAACATCGATGTAATAGCGTTGAGGTTGGCAGTCCCGACTCCGCTTACCAGACTGACAATAGCTGTCAGTACGAAAACCGGGAGTATGAGCATCCAGTTTTTAATCGAGAAATTAACTGCGTTCGACAGATATTTCATACAACACCTCCATGTTATTCTTATATATTCCTATTCTATATGGATTGAAAAATTCCTTCCGGAATAAGAAAAATATGAATGAATTGTTAACAAATGACCACATTTCTGGTGAAATCTGCGCCTGACTTGCGCATGAACGGATTCTGGCAGGCGATAACGTACTGATCGGTAGCCTGCGCTTCGAGCCTGAGCATCTCTGCAACGCCTACGACAGTAGATTTCTTATGACCTGCGGTCTTGGTTATAACCGGGAGCGCAGCTTTGCCGCGTATTTCGGAAAGCAATTTTTTCCCTGTTTCATTTAAACCCAGGACCCTTATATAGGGCGGACCGCCCAGACGCGTAAAATATTCGAGCGTTTCGTTGTTCAGTCCGGCCAGAGCGCCGAACAATATCCTCTGAACCCGGGTGGCCGTATAACGCCTGGTACCGATCCTATCGACCAGTTCCTGCCAGGTGGCGGAATTGTCGACAGCCAGCCTGATTCTGTTTTCAAGACCGTTTTCCATATACGGAAGTTTCTTTATTTCATCATTTGTCATTCTTCTAAGTGTCGTAAGCAAAAGTTGGGTAAAATCGTGAGGGAACAGGGGACCCCTGCCGATTTCGGCCTCGCGTTCCAAAACGGCGAGAGAAGTATTCGGCAGGCAGGACTCCAGCAATTCTCTTGCACTATACCAGGGATTCGAGGATAGTACATTTCTTATTGAGGTTGCGCTGCTTATTCTTCCGGTCAATTCGGCGGAGTTGTAATCGTTTCCGACTCTGCCCACGGTAAGCGGAACGATCCTGCTGTTCAGACGCCTTAGCGCCTTCAGATATTCAACACCCAATATGTTGTTGGGATTCTTAAGCAATTCCGAAAGCTCATCCTTGCCATATTTTGTTTTAAGGTACTCTGCCAGCGCTTTTTGTCTGGCGTCGGGGAAGGATTTCCCGGATGAAAGGTAAGCCCTCAGTATGGTTTTGTATTCTTCCGGCTCTTCAAACAGAATATCTGCGGCTTGTTTCAGTTTATTGATCAGACCGAACTCGCTGCCGAAGCAAAGAGTATCAACGACACCGAGACTGTCCAGGAGCCTGACTGCTCCAAACGCGAAATATTCGGCGCTGGCCATCGCGTAAACTACCGGCAGTTCTATAACGAGATCGACACCGGAGAGCAAAGCCATTTCCGCTCTGGCCCATTTGTCGACCAATGCCGGTTCGCCGCGCTGTGTGTAATTGCCGCTCATTATTGCAACGACGCAATCGGCGCCCGTCATAGCCCTGGAAGCCTGTAGATGGTACAAATGCCCGTTGTGGAAGGGGTTGTACTCGGCGACTATTCCAAGGACTTTCATTCTTTCCTCCGTACAGATATCGATACTTTACTGCTCATATTTCAAAAAGTCCTTCTCTGAATTTCATAAGGTAATTCATGCAGAATTCATCATAACCAAGCAAAGCTTCCGCCGCGTATACGAAGGTCATAAGTCTGCTGTCCAGGGGATTGAGGATCGCGCCGTCCATACCGGAAGTCATTGCGGCGATAAGAAAAGCCTGGTTCATTACCTTGCGCGCGGGTATACCGAAGGATATATTGCTCAGACCGCAGGTGATATGCACTTCAGGGTATTCCTGCTTTACCTTGCGGATGGTTTCGAGAGCTACCTTGCCGTAATGGGTACCCGTTCCAATCGGCCTGACCATGGGATCTATATAGATGTCGGAAATTGAGACGCCTTTTGCGGTAAGCCCGGATATAAGCTTTTCGGCTATCGATACCCTTTCGTCCACTGTTTCAGGCATGCCTGAGTCGTCCATGCACAGCGCCACAATACCGGTGTTGTATTCAAGGACCAGAGGAAGAATGGAATTGTATCTTTCCTTTTCAAATGTAATTGAGTTGATTATAGGCTTTGGAGTTTTAACGGCCTTAAGAGCCCTTGCTATTGCCACATGGTTGGGCGAATCGATGGACAGAGGTGCGTCAACTGCTTCCTGGACGGTTTTGACAAGCCATTCGAGTTTTTCCGGTTCATCATTTATAAACATGCCGGCATTAACATCTATGTATGTAGCTCCGGCTTCATATTGTTTTTTTGCAAGTTCCTGCACGAATACCGCGTCGCCGGTTTCTATAGCCGCTCTTGCGTCTTTCAATGTGCTGTTGAGTTTTTCACCGATGATTATCATATTTTTCCATCCTAAAATAATTTTTGTTGGTTATTTTCTTTAATATTATAAACTAATGCAGGTGCTAAAACAAGAAAATCCTGTAAGCATCATCCTCCTGTTTCAGTATCGCTGTTTCAGTGTCGGTTACGTTGGTGTATAATTGAGATATAACATGCTTGTTTACTTATTATGACATCCCGACCGAAAGGATATTCAATGGATAAAATCGCTGTTGTCGCTATAAACGGCACTATGCGCGAGTTTGACAAGCCATATCACTATCTTGTTCCGGAAGAGTTTTCAGATTCCCTCTTTCCGGGGATGAGGGTCATCGTCCCGTTCGGAAACGGTAATAGCCTCAAGGAAGGCTATGTTTTGAGCTTTGCTGAAAATTCGGAATACAGCCGGATTAAAAGTATAAAAAAAATAGTTGATAAAAAGCCTGTGTTGACCGGCTCGCAGATATTGCTCGCCGCCTGGATGAAACAGAGGTATTTCTGTACATATGCGGCTGCAATAAAGTGCATGCTGCCTGCGGGGATCGATGTCAAGACCCTGAAGATAGTCAGGCTGGCAGGTACCGCTGAAACCGACCCCGCAAAGCTTACGCCGTCTCAGAAAAGTATCATTTCGACACTCGAGGCCAATGACGGTCTGCTTGAAATTGAAGAATTAAAAAGGCTCAGCAATGTAAAAACCGCTTTCAGCAAGCAGATAAACATACTGGCGGAAAAAGGTAGAATATTGATGGACGAACAGTATTCCGCGGCAGTCAGGGAAAAGTACGTACGTGTGGCGGAGCTGGCAATGTCCCGGGAAGAAGTCGAAACAGACATACAAAACGGCGTGATTAAAAGGATACAGCAGATACGCATACTGGAGATGCTGCTGGAGAACGAATATATAGCGGTTGCCGATCTTGCGCGTTTTGCTTCAGTTTCGACCTCCGTCATAGATACCCTTCGAAAAAACAACTACATATATTACAGGGATATAGAGGTTAAACGCGATCCGTTAAGGCACAGGGACGTAACCGAAACCTCTCCCATGGAACCTACTCCCGAGCAGGAGGAGGCGCTTGGGCGCGCACGGGCTCTTGTTGACTGCGGCCGTTTCGATGAAATGCTGCTGCATGGTGTTACTGGAAGCGGTAAAACCGAGGTTTACCTGCAGCTTATTCAGTATGTGCTCGAAAAGGGGAGGCAGGCAATAGTACTGGTGCCAGAGATATCTCTGACGCCTCAGATGACTGACAGGTTCAGAGGCAGGTTCGGCAACCGTGTTGCAGTGCTGCACAGCAGGCTTTCGCTTGGAGAACGCTACGATCAATGGCGCCTGATAAGAAACGGGGAGGTCCAGGTCGTGGTAGGTGCACGCTCAGCCGTATTTGCGCCTTTTGAAAACCTTGGGCTCATAATAATCGACGAGGAACATGAAAATTCATATAAGTCTGAAACCACACCCAAATACAGCGCCGCCCAGGTCGCGGCCAGAAGGTGCCAGCAGGATGGTGCCTTATTGCTGTATGGCTCTGCGACCCCTTCCATCGAGACCTTCCACAGGGCTATGGAGGGTGAAATAAAGCTGGTTACCATGAAAGTGCGGGCAAATGCACTTGTAATGCCTGAAGTCAGGCTCGTTGACATGAGGATGGAGCTGGAGGCCGGAAATCGAACAATGTTCAGCGCGGAGCTTTCTGAAGAGATCCGCAGGAATATCGCTTCCGGGCAGCAGACAATACTGTTTTTAAACAGAAGGGGCTATTCCAGCTTCATATTGTGCAGGAATTGCGGTATCAGAATAAAATGCAGATACTGCAGTGTAACAATGACCTACCATTCGGCAGACGATCGCCTGATATGCCATTACTGCGGCTATACCGAAAAAATGCCCACTGTGTGCCCGGAATGCGGAAGCAGCTATATCCGGCAGTTCGGAGCCGGGACACAGAAGATAGAAGAGGATCTGCAAAAGTATTTTCCGGGCTGCTCAGTAATAAGGATGGATATGGACACGACTACGGGAAAGCATTCCCATGAAGAGATACTCGACGCATTCCGGGAGAAGAATATCAACATCCTAGTCGGAACACAGATGATTGCAAAGGGCCATGATTTCCCGAACGTAACGCTTGTCGGGGTATTGGCTGCCGACAGCCTGCTCGGTATGGATGATTTCAGGGCTTCGGAGAGGACCTTCCAGCTGCTGACCCAGGTATCCGGCAGAGCGGGCAGGGGAGAGCTTCCGGGGCGCGTTGTAATACAGACATACAACACCGATGATTATAGTATAGTGTCGTCCTGCTCGTATGATTACGATGCCTTCTACAGGCAGGAGACAGATATAAGGAGCCGCCTCAGGTACCCACCCTTCACCAATATTGCCAGTATTGTCGTCAGCTCGCCGAATGACAAGCTTGCCTGCGCAAAGGCCAAAGAAACAGCTGCCCTGCTTTCCTCACTCATTGATGCCGCTAAAGGAGACGAACTCATGCCAGGGCCTGCGAGAGCGCCGGCAGCCAGACTTAGGAACCGGTACAGGTGGAGGCTGCTGATAAAGTGCGACTCGCAGGACAGGCTTGCCGCCATTCTTTCCGCCGCATCGGACGGGTTCTGGAAAAGCAGGGGCAGTTCTGATGTTGACCTGAACATGGATATAAATCCAATTAGCATGCTGTAAGGAATTCGATGTTCCTTTTCTGCTGTTCAAATATGAAATGTCCTGTTCCGGGAAGCAGGTTGATTCTTGCTTCGGGGAGCAGCGCTGCCAAACGGTGCGCTGTTTTTCTCTGGTCGAGCATTATGTCGTTTTCACCGACTGTCAGCATCACTGGCATATTCAGCTTCTTTAGCTCCTCGTCACTGAATATGGGCAATTTTCCAGTGTAGGGGGAGAAGTTTTTGAAAATCAGCGAAAGATACTCTACTGCCACAGGATCTATTTTTTGACCTTGGGACAGGTTGCTCAGACTGCTTTCGGTGACCGGTCTCCCGAGCATCAGAGTGAATATGGCCTTAAAAATGAAGGATATCTTCTGGGGCCCGATACCGGACGTGGATACCAGTATGAGCCTGCTGACCTTTTCCGGAAAGGCCGTCGCAAACTTCAAAGCAGTCCAGCCTCCCAGCGACATGCCGATAATGGCGGCCTGACTTATTTCGAATGCATTGAATACATCCTCCAAATACTCGGCTGGAGCCGCAGAATTTAAATCGGGACGGTATTGGCAGCTGTGCCCGGGCTCTCCCGGCATATCCACGGCTAAAACCCTGAAATGTTCGATGTATTCCTTTATTTCGCCGGCCCATACGGCAGAGTTCGAGCCTGAACCATGCAGCAGTATGAGCGCCGGTTTTTCAATATCTCCCGCCTCGAGGACAAAGATATCTCCGTGTCTGGATTTTACGATATGTTTTTTTAGCTGTACCGACCAGCCTTCAAGCAGTTTGTCATAGAATGAAAGTATTGCAGTTTTGCCTTCTTCTGATTTGAAAACGGATTTCTTTTCAGCTTGTTGAGCCATTAGTTTCACTCCTTTTTAAAACTTAACCGTTCGTTTTGCTTAAGCCCCCCACGCACCTTTTCTATCCAGTCAAGTTCATTCTGACAGGATGAGATAAGATTTTCATAGATCATATCCCAGAGAAACGCCTCGCGTTTGCTGCGGCCCGGGGAATATTGCCTGCGCTTCCACTTTTCGCGGACCATCATTATTTGTATTTTAACTTCGTTCTCATATTTTGACAGGATGTCATCCAGTTCTCTGTCGTCGAGCTGATCAGACCATGCCAGCTGTATCAGGAACGTTTTTTTGAATTCCGGAGCTTCGGGTGAGGAAACGATCCAGTTTCTCAAATACCATCTGCCTGCTTCGGTTATCGTATAGATCTTTTTGGAGGGGGAACTCTCCTGATGCTGGACTTCGTTCGTGACCATCCCATCATCCAGTAGTTGCACGAGCGACTTGTATATTTGGTTGTTATTGCCCGACCAATACATGAAAACGGATTCTTCAAAAATCTTTTTCAATTCATATCCCGTACAAGGCTTCCAGCTCAAAAGTCCCAGTATTGCGTAATTAATCGTCATGGTACCACTCTCTTTCTCTCGTCTGTGTTTACTGTGTTAACATATGTTACAAGTAACATATAATAATAGTAACACCGTATCAACTGGAAGTCAACAGACATTTTGCCAAACTTTATAAAAATGTATTTATAGAGCTTTACGTTTGTTGCAGCAGAGCGTACCAATTTGATATAATATGTGAGGATACTGAAACATAGCTATTATAACGACTTTTTTACAGCGCAATCAGTTTTGGGTATATTAGATCATACAGGAATGATTCGGCCGCAAAATGCAAATCTATTAGGGAGGATGTTTAGCGCCCTTAAGGCGCGGATTACATCTAAAACATCCAAGGTAGGATGTTTAGCGCCCTTGAGGCGCGGATTACATTTAAAACATCCAAGGGAAGATGTTTAGCGCCCTGGAGATGGGAGAGTAGTATATGGCAATAAGAAATATCAGGAAAGACGGCGATGAAATATTAAGGAAGAAATGCAGGGAAGTGGACGCTGTAACGGATAAAATAAGGGTATTGCTGAAGGATATGGCAGATACACTATACAAGGCGGATGGAGTCGGACTTGCTGCACCGCAGGTAGGCGTACTCAAAAGAGTCGTCGTGATCGATGCGGGAGACGGGCTCATAGAGCTTGTAAACCCTGTAATAGTCAGCCAGTCGGGCGAGCAGCTCGTGCCTGAAGGCTGTCTCAGTATACCGGGTGTCTGGGGAGAGGTTAAGCGGCCTGCTTCCGTTGCTGTTGAAGCGCTGAACGGAAATGGTGAAAAATTCAGGATCGAGGGCGAAGGCCTTCTTGCGCAGGCATTGAGCCACGAAATTGACCATTTGGACGGGATACTGTTCAAGGACAAGGTGATCCGTTTCCTGGACAAGGATGAGCTTAAAAGATCGGAGTAGGGCGGTATGAGAGTTTTGTTCATGGGCACGCCGGACTTTGCAGTACCGTGTCTGGATGCCCTTGTTGAGAATAAATATAATGTGGTCGGGGTTGTTACCCAACCTGATAAACCTTTCGGAAGAAAACAGAGCGAGTTAAAAGCTCCACCTGTCAAGGAGGCTGCAATCAAGCACGGTATAGTAAATATATTGCAGCCGGCCAAGGTTCGCACACCGGAATTTCTCGAAGCCGTACGTGCACTTGAGCCTGATCTTGTCGTTACTGCCGCCTATGGAAGGATACTGACGAAGAATGTGCTGGAGGTGCCCAAACTGGGCTGTATCAATGTGCATGCTTCGCTGCTTCCGAAATACAGGGGTGCGGCGCCCATTCAATGGGCCATTATTAATGGTGACGAGAAAACCGGTATCACTACCATGTTCATGGATGAAGGAATGGATACGGGCGACATACTGCTGACCCGTGAAATACGGATCCCGCCGGATATGACGAGCGGTGAGCTTTTCGACGAACTGAAGGCTCTTGGCTCCGAAGTCCTGCTTGAAACAATGAAGGCTCTCGAAGCCGGTACGCTTGAAAGGATGCCGCAGGATCATTCGAAGGCTGTCAACGTGCCAATGATAACAAAGGAGCTCGGGCAGATCGACTGGGCCAGTAAAGCTTCCGATATACACAACCTCGTAAGAGGGACAAACCCATGGCCCGGAGCGTTTACATACTATAAGGGTTCGAGGATGAAAATCTGGAAGACTGCCGTTGTTGAGAACTGTCCAGTTGTAAAACCAGTAAAGCCGGGTACCATAATGAAGATCCAGAAGGACAGCCTGATCGTTGCTGCAGGGGACGTCTGCCTGCATATCACCGAGCTGCAGTTCGACAACTGCAAAAGAATGAATGCTTCGGAATGCGGACACAATATGGATGAAGGTGAAGTACTTGGATAAAAGGCTGAACAGCTTCATGGGATACTCATTCCTGCTGTTGGCTGTGATCGGGGCGGTTGCCGCCCTGTTTTCCTATGTTTACCGCTTTTTTTCGATCGATCTGTACAACAGAATCATCTCCGTATTGATCCTTCTGGCACTGATTGTCATGATCCTTGTGATTGCATCCATGATCGCAATCTTCACAGCGATCAAAAGCAGGAGAGTACGGTCTTTCATGCTGGTTCCGGTGCGGATGGGCCTCAGGCTTGTTATACCTTTTGCGCTCTTTGTCACTGACCTGCTGAAAAAGGATAAGGATATGATCCGAAGCCTGTTCATCGATATCAACAATCTATTCGTTCAATCCGGCAAAATCCAAAAAAGTCCTGACAAGATCATGCTGCTGCTGCCGCACTGCCTGCAGAATTCGGAGTGCGGTCTCAAAATCACGGGTAATATCAGCAACTGTAAAAACTGCGGCAGATGCACCATCGGGGCGATACGGGAGCTTGCGGAAGAAAAGGGCGTCAGGGCTGTCGTGGTCACAGGGGGTACTGCTGCAAGAAACGCAATTGCAAGGGAGAAACCGGAAATAGTGTTGTCCGTGGCATGTGAAAGGGATCTGGCCATAGGAATATCGGATGTTAGCAAAATACCGGTCATAGGGGTGCTGAACAGGCGGCCCAACGGCCCATGCATTAATACAACGGTTGATGTGGAGCTGCTCAGGGAAAAGCTGGACAGTATATTATTGCGGGAAGAAGGTAGTCAGACTGGATCAGGCACGAGAAACTGCGCTGAAAATTCTCTATGAAATAAATGAAAAAGGCGCCTATTCAAATATAGCATTGAATAAATTCTTTTCATCGGAAGAGCTCCGCGAGATCGACAGAGCATTTGCCTCGGAACTTGTTTATGGGACGGTAAAAAGGAAGCTTACGCTGGACAGGGTCATTTCGGCCTATTCGGATATAAAGATGCAGAAGCTTTCGCCCTGGATACTGAACATACTGAGAATGGGTGCATACCAGCTGCTTTATATGAACAGGGTACCGGCCTCGGCAGCCTGCAACGAAAGCGTGAACCTGGCCGGGAGGTACGGGCATAAGGCTTCGGCAGGATTTGTCAACGCAGTACTTCGCAATATTGCCCGAAACGGCGCAGACCGGGTAATCCCTTCAAAGGATGAGGATTTGACAGGGTATCTTACCATAAGCTATTCATACCCTAAGTGGCTTGTCGAGAAATATCTGGGATTATTCGGCAACGATTTTACCGAAGCTTTACTGGAAGCCGGTAACAGCACGCCCGAACTGACAGTACGGGCGAATACTCTTAAGGTATCACCGGTGGAACTTCTGGAAAGACTTAAGGATGAAGGAATAGAAACAGAACCCGGCAAGTACGCCGAAGAGGCTGTAATAATCAAAGGGACCGTATCGTTGGCAAGGCTGGAAGCCTTCAAAAAGGGCCTGTTCCAGGTACAGGACGAAAGCTCGATGCTGCCCGCGAGGGTACTTGCTCCCGAACCCGGTCAGAAGGTACTCGACACCTGCAGCGCACCCGGCGGTAAAACGACTCATCTGGCGCAGCTCATGCGAAATACGGGAACTATAATCGCCAGAGATGTTTTCGAACATAAATTGAAGCTTGTTCAGGATAACGCAGCCCGACTCGGTATCGGTACGATTCATACCGAATTGTACGACGCGGCGCTGCCTGATGAGAAAAACAGGGAAAGCTTCGACAGAATCTTGCTGGATGCGCCTTGCACCGGACTTGGTATCGTCAGGCGTAAGCCCGATATCAAATGGGCGCGCGAAACCAGGGACATCGCGGCAATTACGGATATTCAGAAAAAATTGCTTCATAATGCCTCGATGCTGGTCAAACCGGGTGGCGTGCTGGTGTACAGTACTTGTACGGTGCTTCCTGAAGAAAACGGGCAGATGGTAGAACAATTTCTTGCCGACCATCCCGAGTTTACAGGAGACGAAATATCGCCGTTTTTGCCGACCGCGCTTGCACAGCACGCAAATGGCTGTATGGTACAGCTGTTTCCGAACCGCGACGGCATCGACGGGTTCTTCGTGGCCAGACTGCGGAGAAAGACAAAATAGGTGTGCTGCCAGATAAATAGTAGTATGACTATGGATGTTACAAGAAGTTTTTATGATATGGATTTTTAGTGAGGATTTACAATAAGGAGATTTCTTTATAATAAGGAGATGTAATTGACGCCCAAAGGTGTCGCAGGTGTTCATGTTCAGATAAAATTTTGATAGCATCGGAAAGATGCCGCGCGGGTCGACGCTTCAAAGCATACCTTGCGGCCCTTTCCTCGGAGGTATTCCTTAAGGGCTTGCAAAATTTTACTTCACATGATCCCCCTGCGGCACTCAGCCGCATCAAGATAAGTGCTATGGAGAAAACATATCTTCCGGACATGGATATAAAAGAGCTCGAAGAATTCCTTAAAGGCATGGGGCAGCAGAAGTTCAGGGCAAAGCAGATATTCACCTGGATAGCCAGAGGCGCAAAGGATTTCGATGAAATGACCGACCTTTCGAAACAACTTCGCGAGGAATTGAAACTTTCTGCCGAAGTTTCCGGTCTGAATATAAGAAGAAAACTTGTTTCGGCTGTAGACGGAACTGCCAAATACCTGTTTGAGCTTAACGACGGTAATATCATCGAAAGCGTACTGATGGAATACTTACATGGCCATACCGCCTGTATATCGTCACAGATAGGCTGTAAAATGGGCTGTAGCTTCTGCGCATCTACAGTCGCCGGTTTCCGGAGGGACTTAACACCGGGGGAAATGCTCGAACAGATTTTGGCGATACAGCGGGACAGCGGCGTTAAAGTCGGCAACGTGGTAATTATGGGTATAGGCGAGCCCTTTGACAATTTCGACAATGTCATGAAATTTTTAAGGCTTGCCAACGACCCGGACGGACTTAATATTGGACAAAGGCACATGACTGTCTCGACATGCGGTCTGGTGCCCAAAATACTGCAGTTCGCGGATGAAAACACTCAGGTCAACCTGGCCATTTCACTGCACGCTCCCAACGACGAGATAAGGGCCGGAATCATGCCTGTAGGCAGGAAGTACGGTATTGACAAAATAATTGAAGCATGTAAGATATATACTGAGAAAACCAAACGAAGGATTACCTTTGAATATGCGCTGATTGAAGGTGTAAACGATTCACCGGAAAATGCCGCGGAGCTGGCCTCGAGGCTGAGAGGAATGCTGTGCCACGTGAACCTTATCCCGGTAAACACAGTAACGGGCACCGGTTATCGCCAGAGCGGGCGCAGGCATATAGAAGAGTTTTCGAAGCTGCTGCTTAAAAGGGGCATTGAAACGACGATACGCCGTGAATTGGGATCGGATATTAATGCGGCATGCGGTCAGCTCAGAAGAAGTGAAATGTGCGATGAGACTTTATGAAAGCACTGATGCAGCCACAAATAAGGACAAAGGATGTAGATAGCTTGAAATTCGCCGCAGGTACGGACAGAGGACTGATAAGGGAAATTAATGAGGACAGCTACAGGATATTGCCTGGCAGCTCAGAGTCCCCCTGTGTCTTTATTATTGCTGACGGAATGGGTGGGCATAATTGCGGCGAAGTGGCAAGCAGCATGGCAGTCGCGCATCTTGGCGAAGCCATAACTTCGGAGGGAGCAGGAATCTGTTCTTCCAAAGACGTCGGGGCGGAACTCAGAAGACTTGTCGAAGATACGAACCGCGTAGTTTTCGATAAATCGCTGGAACGACCTGAGGTGAACGGTATGGGTACTACGCTTACCATGGCCGTTATTGACGGGAATACGATCACGGCTGCTCATGTCGGCGACAGCAGATTATATCTTATAAGAAAAGGCAAGATGCAGCAGCTTACAGAAGATCATTCATACATAGGCGAGCTTGTGAAAAAGGGTTCGCTGACCAGAGAAGAGGCGGAGCATCATCCCGGAAAGAACATAATAACGCGTGCAATCGGTTCTTCACGCGATCTTGAGGTGGATATACTGAGCCTTAAGATCGATAGGGAAGATATTTTTATGCTATGCACGGATGGCCTTACAAATATGCTCGGAGAAGACGAAATATATAATGTGATCGTTGAAAACGACCCGGAAACAGCTTGCTCCGAATTGATAGAGGCTGCCAAGACAAAGGGCGGCGAAGATAATATAACGGTTATTGTAATTAATTGTGAGTGAAGGTGCTTTTATGGACAGTAAAATTCTTGGAAATAGATATCAATTGCTTGAAAGAATAGGCGGGGGCGGAATGGCAGTCGTCTATAAAGCCAAATGTCTGCTGCTCAACCGCTTTGTTGCAGTCAAGATACTGAGGGGCGAATTTACAGACGACGAGGAATTCGTCAAGCGCTTCAGAGTCGAGGCACAGGCCGCTGCCAGCCTGAATCATCCCAATATAGTCTCCATCTATGACGTCGGTAAACAGGATGATGCACAGTATATCGTTATGGAATACATCGACGGTATAACATTGAAGGAATATATAAGCAAGAAGGGCGCACTTCCGTGGAAGGAAGCAGTAAGCATCGCGGTACAGATCTGTTCGGCGCTCGAACAGGCGCATAAGAATCACATCGTTCACAGGGATATTAAGCCTCACAATATACTTATCACCAGAGAAGGCATAGCTAAAGTAACCGATTTCGGCATCGCGCGGGCAGTCACTTCCGCTACCATAACAATGGTCGGAAGTACCATCGGCTCAGTGCACTATTTTTCGCCTGAACAGGCCAGGGGCGGCTTTACCGATGAAAAGTCAGACCTGTACTCTCTCGGAGTAACCATATACGAGATGGTTACAGGCAGGGTTCCGTTCGATGGAGAGACGCCGGTTGCAGTCGCTTTGAAACACATACAGGAAAGGGCCGAACGTCCTATAGATATAAACCCTTCAATACCCAAGGGCTTGAACGATATTATAATGAAGGCGATGAAAAAGGATCAGAACCTTCGTTACCAAAGTGCCAGCGATATGCTGAACGACCTGCAGAGAACACTCAGCGAGCCCAATGTGCAAATTGCAGGCAACAGCTCGGAGGATTATGACCTTCCGACAAGGAAAATGCAGGCTTTGGGCAAAGACATCGAAATGCCCGACGAGTACGAGGGCGATGTTACTGAAGCGGACGACGAAGATAGCGAATCCGGGCCCGAAGGAAAAGAGGGAGCAAAGACGGGGAAAGGTAAAAAGGATAAACTCAGCGTATGGCTCGGCATAGCAACTGGTCTTGTTGTAGCCGGAATTCTGTTTTTCATAGGTATAAAGCCTTTATTGGATGCCATCAAGCCGGACAATACGGATGTATTTATTGTCCAGAATTACGAGGGCAAGGATTTCATCGATGTCAAGAATGAACTGAGCAAATACAATATAACCGCCGTTGAAGACAGGATTCACAACGATACGGTTGATCAGGACGCCATAATATCGCAGAGTGTTGAGGTCGGTAATAAGCTCAAGCCGGGTGCTTCCATCAAGTTTACGGTAAGTGACGGACCGGAACTCGTCCAGGTTCCCGATGTTTCGAACAAGGAAGCAAGGGTTGGGGAACAGCTGATACAGAACGAGAATCTCGATTATAATGAAGTCCAGGAAAACAGCGACACGGTCGCAACAGGCGTTATCATCCGGACGGAACCTGCGGCGCTGGAGGAAATCAAGCCGGGCGAAGCTGTGACCGTTTTCGTGAGCAGCGGCCCGAAGCTTGAGAAAGTCAAGGTGCCGAATGTGGTCGGGCTAACCAGGAAGGAAGCTGAAGAAAAGATACTCGCCAACGGCCTTACAATTGGTACAATTATACCCTCGGATCAGATTAGTGACGTGGCAAAGATAATAAAACAGTATCCATTGGCTGAAACCGAGGTGGATGAGCAGACGCCCGTCGAATTGACCTTCCAGATCGACGATGCGGCACAGACGGGACAAAACGGGCAGACCGGGACAGGTGATGCTTCCGGAAATCAGGATGGTACATCCGCAGAACAGCCGAAGACACATCTTCTTAAAATCGAGCTTGATCCGAATCTTGGATATGGAGACGAGGTCCAGGTATATGTCGAAGCAACGCCTTCCGATACGAACGAGCTGACTGTCGTATACAACAAGGCTAGAGCGAAAAGTGATTTTCCGTTCAACGTAGAAGTACCGCTTGCGAAGCAGGGGACCACTCATATAATAGTGAAGCTTGACAATGTTGTCGTCCAGGAAGGCGATGTCTAGAAGGGCTTGCCACTCAGGAGGAGGTTTACGGTCTTGCCGGAAGGCACAATCATAAAAGGTATAGGCGGTTTTTATTACGTGTCGTCGGACAATGGGATCCACGAGTGCAAGGCCAGAGGCGTTTTCCGAAAGATGGACCTGACGCCGCTGACAGGAGACAGGGTCATATTTTCCGTTACGGATGCAGCACAGAAAAAAGGCAATATAGATGAGATTCTTGAGAGAAGCTCTTTATTGACAAGGCCTGCGGTTGCCAACGTCGATCAGCTGATAGCGGTTATTGCGGCCAGATCTCCCGAACCGGATCTGCTCCTGCTCGACAAACTTCTGATATCTGCCGAAAAGCAAGGCATCGGCGCCGTGCTTTGTATCAACAAGACGGATCTGGATGCAGGGGAGAACAGGACGCTGCTGCGTGGAGCGTATAGCAAGGCCGGCTATCTTGTTATTGAAACCAGTTCAAAAGAGAATAAAGGCTTTGAGGAACTCGACAGTTCACTGACGGGTCACATTTCCGTGTTCGCAGGTCAGTCGGGCGTCGGAAAATCAACTCTGCTCAACAGGGCCATGAACACTATGGCAATGCAAACAGGAAAGCTCAGCGAAAAGCTTGACAGAGGAAAGCATACCACCAGACACGCAGAGCTTATGGAGCTGGCAAAAGGCGGGTATATAGTAGATACGCCCGGCTTCAGTTCATATGAACTTACCGGTATAAAATATGATGAATTGCAACATTACTATCCGGAATTTGCCGATTATATATATGAATGCCGATTTATTGGCTGCAGCCATATAAACGAGCCGGACTGCGGAGTGAAGAACGCGGTCGGTTCGGGAAATATAAGCGGCGGAAGATATGAAAGGTACAAAGAGCTGTTTGCTTTACTAAAGCAGGAAGATGATATGAAATACAAAAAAGGAAACCGGAAAGGAACCTAATCATGATCAAAATTGCTCCGTCAATATTGGCTTCCGATTTTTCAAAGCTTGCGGAAGAAGTAGCGAGGGTCGAAAAAGCAGGCGCTGATATAATACATATCGATATCATGGATGGCCACTTCGTACCCAATATAACCGTCGGGCCTGTCGTTGTACAAAGCCTTAGAAAAGTGACAAAGCTGCCATTCGATGTGCATCTAATGATAGAGGATCCGGACAGGTACATAGAACAGTTTCTTGAAGCTGGTGCAAACATAATTACGGTACACGCCGAAGGCAATAATAATCTGCACCGCACTCTGCAGCTGATAAGCAGCGGCGGAGCCAGGCCGTCTGTCGCGCTGAATCCCGCAACGCCTTTGTCCGTACTCGACTCGATATTGAACGATATCGATATGGTATTGATAATGACAGTCAACCCTGGGTTCGGAGGACAGCAGTATATCGAAGGCATGACGGAAAAGGTGCGTACGCTGAGGCAAATTGCCGTTCAAAGGCGTATAAAGCTGGATATAGAGGTAGACGGAGGAATCGATGCCGAAAACATATATATGATAACAGAAGCGGGTGCCAATATTATCGTGGCGGGTTCCACAATATATAACGCGCCCGATGCGGCGGAAATAATCAGAATTCTACGGCAAAGAGCCTATGGTGGGATAGTATGACCTGTGTAATTTTCTGCGGCGGCAGGATCACGAATTATGAATATATAAAAAAATACCTTGACGGCGCCGACCTGATAATTGCCGCCGACAGCGGTGCACGGCACTGCAGGGAACTGAAGCTCAAGCCCGGCATATTGCTGGGCGATTTTGATTCCATCGACAAAAGCGACTGGGATATGTTCAATGGAAGCGTAACGGAGATATTGAGATACCCCTCGGAAAAGGATATGACCGACAGCGAGCTGGCAATAGAGATAGCGCTGGAGCGAGGCTGCAGCAAAGTCATACTGCTGGGGGCTGTCGGATCGAGACTCGATCATTCTCTTTCGAATATTTTGTTATTGAAAAAACTGACCGATCATGACTGCGAAGGCTTGATAGCCGACGAAAAGAATGAGATAAGGCTGATTAGAGACAGTATCGAACTAAAGAGACAAAACGGCGCCTTCGTAACGCTGCTTCCCATGGCGGGGAATGCCAGGGGCGTTTCTACTATAGGCCTGCGCTTTCCTCTGTCCGATGCAGTACTTGAGGTGGGCTCTTCCTGGGGCGTCAGCAATGAATTCTCGGAAAATACCGCGGTAGTCTCCGTAAAAGCAGGCTACCTGCTTGTTATATTGTCAAGAGATTGATTATTCCAGGATAAGTGTTTTGCCGGAGGTGCCTAATGGCAATAAGAGATAACACTGAAAATGTCAGGGAACAATACAAAGATGACAGTAACTTATCTGTAAGAAGCAATTTGCACGCGAAATACAGCACAAACCAGCAAGGCTTTTTTTCCTGGCTTTTTGAAGAATATGAGTTTTTAAAAGGTTACCGGATACTTGAATTGGGATGCGGTAACGGCCTTCAGTGGCATGGACGGATAAGCCGGTTACCGGATGACTGTATCCTGGTTTTGTCGGACTTTTCGGAAGGAATGGTAAAAGCCGTCTGGGAAAAGTATTCGAATGAAAAGAATTTGCTGGCACAGAGAATTGATATTCAAAGCATACCATTTCCTGATAATTGTTTCGATGTTATAATAGCAAACCACATGTTATATCACGTTCCCGATCTGTCGAAGGCCCTTGCCGAAGTCAAAAGGGTATTAAAAAGCGGCGGCGTATTTTACGCGGCTACAAACGGAAACGGCGGCATGCATTCATACCTGAGAGAGGCTTTTAGACAGGTGAACCCGGGAATCAACGCTTTCACGAAAGACTTTTCCTTCAGCATGCAGAATGGATTGGAAATTTTGGGCCGATTCTTTGACGATGTTAAAAGATATGATTACGAGGATTCATTATCTGTAACAGTAACAGAAGATCTGACAGCCTGGCTGAAATCTGCGGTTACCATTTCAAGCTATTCGGAAAACGATTTGGATGGCTTCTATGATTATTTTGAAGGTATCAGGCAACGGGAAGGAGCGATAAATATACCTAAAGAATCCGGATTGTTCATATCAACTAAGTAACAGTACCCTGACACTCGCAAATGAAAAATCACAGGCGCCTGTGATGATGAATCGAGACACCTGTGATTTATACACTCCAACCTAAACCTGCACTTCAACTTAAATTAAAACTCTAACTTAAATCCGTACTCTAGCTTAAAACAAAAATCCAACTTAAATCAAAACTCGAACTTAAATCTATACTCTAGCTTAAGCCTCCACTGCAACTTAAACTATCACTCCAACTGGACGCTTACCTGAACTCTGCGGCAAGCGCCTCGAACGCTTTCTTCGAATTCCTGATCGTCTTTTCATCCACGCAGTACGCTAGGCGGAAGAAACCCTTGCAGCCGAAGCCTGTACCGGGGACGATAACGAGATTGTATTTCAGTGCGGCCTTACAGAAGGCAACATCATCCTCGATCGGGGCCTGGGGGAACAGGTAGAAGGCTCCCTGGGGCTTAAGACAGCTGAAACCCGCACCGGTGATAATGTCATATAGCATATCGCGCCTCTTTTTATACGCGTCTGTTTCCACTACGGCATCAAGAGATTCGGGCAATATTCTCTGAAAGAGTGCCGGCGCATTGACAAAGCCTAAAGTTCTTGTAGAGAAGATCAAACCGTCAACGAGTTCCGCAGTATTGTCCATCAGCGGGTTTATTGCGATGAAGCCAATTCGTTCCCCTGGAAGAGACATCGATTTGCTGAAGGAATTGACGGCGATCGAGTTTTTGAAAACCTTGAACAATGGAGTCACAACAGCGCCGTCATATATGATCTTGTCGTAAGGCTCGTCGGAGATAACGCATATCTGTGTTCCAAATTCCTTTTCTCTGGCTTGTATGCTTTCCGCAAGCTTTTCAAGCATATCCAGCTTATAGACCACGCCTGTGGGATTGTTTGGCGAATTTACTATTATAGCCTTGGTCTTTGGAGTAATTGCTTCGTATACCTTGGCCGGATCGGGCTGGAAGGTCTTTCGGTCGGTGTCGACTTTGACCGCTTTTCCGCCGTGATTGTCTATATAAAAAAGATACTCGGCAAAGTACGGCGCCAGCACGATGACTTCCTCGTCGGGGTTCAGGATTGTTTTAAGTACTACGTTCATTGCTCCGCCGGCTCCACATTCCATGACGATGTGCTGCGCCCCGACAGGGAGACCTGTGGCTTGCTCAAGCTTTGCGGCGATCGCAGCCCTTACATTCATATAACCTGCATTGCTCATATACCCATGCATCCCGGGTGCGTCGGATAATACGGCCTTTTTAAGCGCTTCCTTAACGACAGCCGGCGGTTCTATATCAGGATTCCCCAGAGAGAAATCAAACACGTTTTCTGCACCGAATTCCCTGCGAAGCTTTTCGCCCTGCTCGAACATCGCCCTGATCCAGGATGACCTGCTCAGGTTGACGGTAATTTTTTCTGATACCATATGATTCACTCCTATTTTGTATTGCTATATATGATATACCAAAAACTGAGAAAGTACAATTATTCTATAAATACTGCTGAATACCAGTTCTGTTCGTCTGTCGCTTCTTTGAGCGTATTGAGAGGCAGATCGAATTTCCTGACAGTTTTGAAAACGTCTATACCGACACTGTGGAAAGCAGGCCTTGCCTTGCGCGGGTTAACACAGCCGCAGCCCTTGAAGCCCGCACATTCCTTGCAGAGTGCACAGTCGCTAAGTGAAAAAGCGAAATAATAGCCGTCGGTAAAAGCTTCGCTTTCTATGGCGAAGGATACGTCCTGCGAGATCTTCTTATCCTTGGAATGAATTATTATACCCCAGCGGTATTTTTTAAACAATTTTTCGTATTCCCAGGGAGAAAGAGAGCCTGGGCGTGACGGGCAGGTATTGCCTTTGCCCCAGTCGCCGCAGCCGTACATACATTTAAGCAGGGTACGGGGATCGAATTCTATATCTTCGATTTTAAATTCTACTGCATCATCAGCTCCCATTTCGAGCGCTTTCCTGACATATTTTTCTCCGTCCATAAAGACCTCCGCAAATGTTTGATCAGATATAAAACAATTATATACAAGACAGCGGCCGGTGGCAACTTTATAGGTACTCTGTCCCATGACCGGCGGATATAAAAAACGGGATAGGCGAACTATGTAGTTTTATATGTATTAGATGTAAAATTATGCTGAAAGGAGTGAAAATTTATATGAAACGCAGCATGACTTTAATTTTAACTATTATATTCATATTGGTAACAGCTGTACCGGTCTATGGAACGGAGGGGCATTCGAACGGTACGACGCGGGATTCGGCAGGTTTTAGCGATGTTCCCGCGGATCACTGGGCTTATAACGCCATCAACTGGATGGTCGGGAACGGAATTGTGGAGGGTACCGGAGAAAACCAGTTCATGCCCGCCAGAGGAGTCACCAGGGATGAATATGCCAAGATGATGGTACTTACGCTTAATCTCAAGCTCATAAATCCCCCGGGGGAATCCTTCCTCGACATCAAAAAAGGCGGATGGCAGTTTAAATATGTCGAAACTGCAAAACCCTACATGACCGGTTTCAGAACTGCGAAGGGCGATTATTTCAAGCCTTCCGACAGTGCGGTGAGGGAGGATATGGCTGTTGCACTCGTAAAAGCATTGGGCTTTTCGAATGAAACCACCGATCCTTCAGTACTGTCACAATTCAGCGATGAAGCGCAGATCTCACCTAACCTTAAAAAGTATGTCGCAATTGCAGTTTCTCATGGTCTGATGGAAGGCTACGAATCCGGGGGCAAAAAGGTATTTGCACCGAATGAAGGCCTGAACAGGGCATCGGCTGCTGTGCTGCTGTATAATGCTTTCAAGGAAAACGAAGACAAGATCGCTTACGACGACGAAAAGGTGACCTATGACGACGTAGAAAACAGCGGGGAAGAAGAGAGCAATAGCGAAGAGGAAGGAGCCGACGAGGAAACCGATCATGATACCGGCCTTGTGTCATCCGATATCAGGGTAAGTATTTCCGGCGACAAAGCTCTGCTTAGCTGGGACAGGATCACTTCTTCAAGTTTTACCGGGTATAAGGTAGTCATTTCAAGAAACGACTCTACGCCCGTTTATCCTGACAATGGATATCTTGCCTACATAACCGACAGAAATACAACGAGTATGACGGTTAAAGCCGGCGACGGTTACAACGGAGGCGATATCGGAGGTAATCTAAAGTCAGGCGTAGATTACTATTTCAGCATCACCGTACTATACAACGACGGTAAGGTTCCCGGGAATGTTGTGAGAACAAAACTTCCTGCAGGCAGCAATGAAGAAGATGAAGATTTTTCTGCAAAAAGGAGCAGCAATATAAGAGTTAACGTTTCGGGGGACAGGGCACTGCTCAGCTGGGACAGGATCAATTCGTCCGATTTTAACGGTTACAAGGTAGTCATTTCAAGAAACGACTCTAATCCTGCCTATCCTGATGACGGGTATTTTGCCTACATTACCGACAGAAACACCACCAGCATTACGGTTAAAGCAGGCGACTGTTACAACGGAGGCGATATCGGAGGTAATCTCGAGTCGGGCGTAAATTACTATTTCAGCATAACCGTACTATATAACGACGGCAAGACGCCTGGCAATGCAATCAGGGCAAAACTGCCATAAGGCCGTTTTCAACGCCGCCTCGCCAGGCCAGGACTTTGGAAGCCGCCTGCGATCCGGCAAGCATGGAACTCTCAATAGAACCGCCGCGGTACCGGTCGGCACAAAAGGCAGCGATATAGGCATCCCCGCAGCCTGTTGTGTCAACTATACTATCGACTGAAACCGCGGCGGTTCTATATACGCGCCCGGTTGAAATGGCAGCGCTGCCGTGTGATCCGAGTGTTACGACAAGAGTGGCTGCAGTACTTAACGACATGGGTACGAGCTTTTCTATCACAGCTTCGTCTCCGCTTATGAACAACAGATCGAGGCAGGGCAGCGACTTTTCTATAAGGCCGTAGTCCCTCAAGTCGAGAAAGTCCACAGCGAGTCTGTTCCTTGAAGTTTTTCTTTTCAACAGTTCGGGGTAATTCGGGTTGTTGGCAGGCATTGCTATTACATCAAAATCAGCAGCAAAATTCCAGTCGTCCTCAGAAAGGCGGAATGTCCCATAGACGCCGCCGTCCCAGCTATCAGACATAAAATACCTGTCACCGTTTTCGTCGTTGTATATCCTGTTCGATGCTGTCCTGCCTGTAAGTGTATGTAGATGGGAAGCGTCAAAACCAAACGGCCTTATATAATCCTTTATGAGATTCCCATAGGTGTCGTCACCAATGGCCCCAAGCAGTGAAATATCGCTTATTCCGCTTTTTGCGCACTGTACGGCAAAGTTCAGCGAGTTGCCCCCTACGAAAACTTCACCCGTGCTATTGAAAAAATCCACACAGAATACGGTCATGGCAAGAAATTTCATAATATCAGCCCCCATCCGGTTATTTCTTTAGCTTCTCTACCAGGTTTTTGTCGGGAGTGACGACAGCAGTGACATAATTTACATATATGACCTTCCCGGGCTTCGCTCCGGATGGCTTGCTGACGTTTCTTACCGCTGTGTAGTCGACCTGTACGTTGGCCGACATTCTGGCCTTGCTGTGCCACGCGGCAAGTGCGGCGGCTTCTTCGACAGTCCTGTCGGGAATTTCACGGCCGACTTTTCTTATTATGACGTGCGACCCGGGTATATTTTTGGTATGGAGCCAGACATCATTGGATTGCGCCAGCTTCAAAGTAAGCTGGTCGTTTTGCTTGTTGTTTTTGCCCACATATATATCGAAGCCGTCGCTTGAAACAAAATGAAGCGGTTCCGACAATGCCTGCTGCTTTTTCGACGAGAGCTTCCGGTGCAGCTGCATATAACCCTGTTCCGCCAATTCCTGTCTTACTTCGTCCATTTCCTTCAGTACCGTACAGTTATCCAGCAGTTGGAGCACGCTTTCAAGGTAATCGAGCTCCTGCCTCGAATCCTCGAGCTGACGCGTGGTGTAAGTGAATGTGCTCTTGGCTTTGGAGTATTTTTTAAAGTAGCGTTGAGCGTTTTCCTGGGGAGAGAGGTTAGGATCGAGAGGCACCTCGACATATTCTTCACCATTCTCCGAATAATAGTTCTGAAGCGGCACGCTCTTCGTATTACGCTGTATCCTGTAGATATTGGCGGTTATGAGTTCGCCGTACAGCTTGAGTTTATCCCTGTCGGCCACGTCCCTGAGTGTTTCCTCCTGTATGGCCAGCTTTTTTGAACACCTTTCAATGGCGTTGTTAAGGACTTTATATAGGTCGGACTTTTTTTGCCTCATCCGCTCGGCGTTATCCTTTGATGAATAGAAAGCGTCAAGGACTTCACTTATGGAACCGGGCTTCTCGAGAAACGGATATTGTCTGATGCCGAGGCAGTGAAAATCCAGCGGTTTCTGGCGAGCTTCATCTTCAAATATGACACAGGGCTCATAACTGCTGTCCCTGATCTCATCGAGCACAGATAAAAGTGCAGTTTTCAGGCTTTGAACGGCATCTTCGGCGAGAGATGCTGCAGCGGTCCTGTTTTCTATTCCTGCCCTGAAACATGTTTCACGGCAGAGCAGCGGACTGAAGCCTTTTACTTTATCAAGCAGATACTTGTCGACAGTCTGGGTAGATGAATGCAATCCGTCTGATAGCAACCCAACGTCCAATGTATCCGGGGATAGCTTATCCTGCGCGGGCGGCAGTATGTAAGGCCTCGCAGGCATGACTTCGCGGACGCTGCTGATATCCGAATCCACGTGCTTTATCGAATCTATAATTTTATCTTCGCTGTTTACCAGTATAATGTTGCTGTAGCGTCCCATTATCTCTATGATAAGGCACTTTTGGGATATATCGCCGAGCTCGTTGGCCGATTCTACAACAATACCGATAATCCTCTCATAATCGTTGAACTCAAAAGAGAGTATTTTGCCTCCGGATAGATGCTTTCTAAGCAGCATGCAGAAAACAGGCGGGGCGGAGGGGTTCTCTTTCACAGCTTCCGTCAGATGAATGCGAGGGTAATTGGGGCTTGCACTAAGTACGAGCCTGCAGTTTTTGTTCCATGCTCTGACAAGCAGGACGATTTCATCGGCTTCAGGCTGAAATACTTTTTCTATGCGCCCGCCGACCAGCTTTGCAGTCAATTCTTCAACTATACTTTTCGTTACTATACCGTCAAATGGCAACTGTAACACTCCTTAAGCGGATTTGGGCAGTCAGGTAAATATTATACGGATTTCAGTATATCACAAAAATAGATAAAAACGCATTAAAAAAGCCGCACTCATATTAGTTCGGCTAACTTTTATATTGACATTCGCCCTAATTAGTAATACACTAAAAAGGCTATTGGTTATTGATGATATAACACAAAACTCCTATTTTATATTATCATGTTTCTTACATGCTGTCAATAGTTTTTTACGGGCCAGTAAGCAATTTTTTCTTAAGGCCGAGGCAATAATTGATAAAAGGACGGAGGAGGACTGAAAATGGGATCGAATCAAGCAGAGTATGCCTTTGAAAATGAAAGGCTCAGAGATGTTGAAGTACAAATAGGGATTCAGCTTGAAGCTGCCTGGAATTTTGCCGGTAAAGTGAAAAAGGATTTGACCGGTATGCAGAAATCGATGTGGGAGTATGTTAAACCGACGCCGGATGATCTTGATGACATAGCCGGTATATGGCAGGTACAGACCGATATCATTCGTGAGGGAACCAAAGCGATCTTTTTGACCAACCAGGCACGAAAGCTCGAGAGAATGGCCAACAATCCGTATTTTGCCAGGATAGATTTCAAGGAGGCAGGCGAAGAAAATGCAGAGGAAATCTATATCGGGATTTCAAATTTGAAAGATGAAAAGACCGGAAAGTTTTTGATCTACGACTGGAGAGCGCCGGTCTGCAGCATGTTTTACGACTATGAGCCGGGTAATGCGGGGTATACGTGCCAGGCCGGAAGGATAGAAGGCGAACTGCTTCTTAAAAGGCAATTCAGGATATGGAATGGAGAACTCAAGCTGATGTTCGATTCGAATCTGGCAATAAACGATGAGATACTCCAGGAAATCCTGGGCAGGAGCGCCGACAACAGAATGAAAACGATCGTCTCCACGATACAGCGTGAACAGAACAACATAATCCGAAACGACACCCACAAGCTTTTGATAGTCACCGGACCCGCCGGAAGCGGCAAGACTTCGATAGCTCTGCACAGGGCCGCATTTCTTTTATACAGGCACAGAGACAGTATAACGTCGAAGAATATAGTCATTTTCTCACCCAACGAAATTTTCAGCGACTATATTTCCGATGTTCTGCCGGAGCTCGGCGAAGAGGATATAAACAGGAGTACTTTTTTCGAGTATGCTGTAAGGACGCTGGGACCTGAAGTTAGCCCGGAAAATGCATCCAGGCTGATGGAATTTCTGCTGGCTGCCGACACCATGGACAGCTCTCTAGCAGACCGAGGAACGGATGGCTGTTCGGTATGCCTGCCCGAAGTGAGCGGTGATCGGTCGGACCGGCGTCTGAGGATCGAAGGCATCAAATACAAAGCATCTTTTGAAATAATTGATCACCTGCGAAAACATGTGCAGCAGATCGAAAAAAGCTGGGTATTTCATGACGTAGTTTTCCGGGGTGAAGTAATAGAAGCTGCGGACGAGATATCAGAGTATTTTCATGAGGGACTGAAGTTCCTGCCCATCATAAAAAGGCTCGGAAAGATAAGGAGCAGGCTGACGTCGAAACTCGATATACTGGTAAGAAAAAGGGTAGAGGAAGTAGTCCAGGAGGTCGCTTTAACAGGTGAATACATCGATGCTGCAGAAATACGCGGACGCAGTATCGCGATCGTCCATGGCGAGGCATCGGAGGCAAGACGGCTGATAGGCGAAATGACAGCTCTGGATATGCTTGGCTGTTATGAGGGGTTCCTGAATGATCGTGAAATATATGTAGGCAAAACCGGCTCTTTCGATCGGACATCGGGAAAACGAAGGGTCAATTATGAGGACGCCGCGCCTATGGTGCTGCTGAATGGACTACTTAACGGCTTTCCGAATATGGATGGTATCAAATATGTATTGATCGATGAAGTGCAGGACTATACCCCTGCCCAGCTTGAGATACTGAGAGAGCTGTTCGGAAATTGCAATCTTACATTGCTGGGCGATCCGAACCAGGCTTTGAACCCTTATGTACCGGCGTTGGACATAGAGCGCCTGGCAAGCAGCCTGGGATACGGTTCCTACATTTCCGCAAGGCTTGTAAAAAGCTATCGTTCGACAAGGCAGATAGCGGATTTATGCAGCGGAATAATAGGAAAAGATACAGATGCCGAAAGCGTAAACAGGGAGGGCGAGCTGCCGGAGGCTCATTGCTGCGCAGACAAGGAGGAGTTGTACCAAAAGACTGCAGCCGATATTGAAAATCTGAAGCGTCAGGGTATGAAGTCAATTGCCGTCATAATGAAAACCGAACACGAATGTACCGACGCTTTCAACACTCTTGGCAAGTACACGGAACTCAGCCTAATTACCGGTGAACGGCAGGAATTCTTTACTGGCACCGTTGTCATACCGTCGTATCTGTCAAAAGGGCTTGAATTCGACGCCGTACTTGTGATCTGCCCGGATAGCGGCATTTATTGCAGTGAAGAAGAGAAGGGGCTTTTATATACGGTCTGCTCAAGGGCGCTTCATGCATTGCAGTTCTACTATATAAAAGAATTGCCGGTGTTTTTGAAACATATGCCTGAAACATTATATAAACTATGCAGCTAAATGGCCGTCAGCTTTTTCAACCGAGGTTTTTAAGTATTTCATGATAGTGCCCTGTCGCCAATGCACTCGGTTCGCCGCGCTTGCAGAAGGAGAGTCCGGCAAGCTTCCGGTTGACACGTTCGACCACAATCCGCCCGTCGGCTATTTTGGATTCAAGTGTTTCCAAGGCGTCAAGGAACCTGCTGTCAGCCTTGGCCCTGTTATAGAAGGACAAAACATGGACATAGACAAAAAGATTATAGGTACTAAAAGGGTATTCTACCTGCATGAACAGCGAACCTATACCATAGTGACAGGGTCCGATCGGCTTACGGATTGTCCAGTGTTCAAGCAGGAAATCCACTGCTCTGTCAAGTGCCGGTTCATTGTTGAGATAGTCGCTGAAGCGGAAAGCGCTGAGGACGGTTAGCGTTGGGAAGGGGTTTGAATATTCCGTCTCCGGACCCCGACCGAAGCTGAACTTATTGCAGCGCCAGCCGCCATCGGCATACTGGGTGTCCAAAAGGTGCCGGAAGGTTTTTTGCAGTCTGGCATCCGAGGCATACCCCAGGTGGCAAAGCGTATTTGCGGCGTGGGCGGTATGACAAGGGTAAATACCGCCTTTTGGGTAAACCTTGAAACGTCCGTCCGCCTGCCAGGTGCTGAAAATTAAATCGGCTGCCTCTTTCATAAGAGGTCCGTCGGGCTCCATACCCAATTCCAGCAGGAGGAGTACGCTCTCCAGAGTAGAAAATGGCGATCCTTTCAGCAGACGTTTGTCAGGTGTGGTCCAAAGGTCGCCTCCATTATCATGTCTGTGCGACAATACCGCTTCAACATCCGATAAATATTGCTTTTCGACAGCCATCACTTTAAACTCCATATTCGTAATTAATCTATGTACTGTATCTACAATTGTAATATTTTGCTAAACTTGCGTCAATAAAAGCCCAAAAAAAGCTCAGCAAATGCAGTTGAGGAATTTGATAATAGCTTTAACAATTCCTTGACACTGCGTTTACTTTCTGTTATTATTATTCAGTAAAACAAAGAAGAAGTCATCCGCTTCTCACCTTACGGAGCTGTCCGGTAAGGTAAATAGTGAAGGTTCAAAGCGTAACTTAGCTATGTGGTGGATTGACAGACTTCTGCAATCCACTTTTTATTTGTGATTTTTATTTTATCCGGAGGTGTTTTAATATCAGTAGTAAGAATGAATTGATGATTAATGAGGAAATCAGGGATAAGGAAGCGCGAGTTATAGATTCTGACGGGTCTATGCTGGGAGTAATGCCAGTCAAGGATGCACAGAAGCTCGCAGTCACCAAGAATCTGGACCTTGTTAAGATCGCCCCTCAGGCAGTGCCGCCAGTCTGCAAGATCATGGACTATGGAAAGTACATGTTCGAACTTGCAAAGAAGGAAAAGGAAGCAAGGAAGAATCAAAAGGTTATAAGCATTAAGGAAGTTTGGATCAAGCCTACGATCGAAGATCACGACTTCGATTTCAAGGCAAAAAATGCGTATAAATTCCTGCAGGATGGCGACAAGGTAAAAGTAAGCGTACGTTTCAGGGGCAGGGAAATGAATTACACATCTCTGGGCGAGAAGGTACTTAATAAATTCGCGGATGCGGTTGCAGAAGTGGGAATAGTGGAGAGAAAGCCGAAGCTGGAAGGCAGGAGTATGATAATGATACTCAATCCCAAGCAGCAGTAGGACCTTTCATAGCATTCCGGGATACCCCAGGTATTTACGGATGCGATACAGTACAAAATAGGAGGAGTAAATATGCCAAAGGTTAAAACGCACAGTGCGTCTAAAAAAAGATTTAGAATAACCGCCACTGGCAAGGTTAAGATGAATCATGCATTCAGAAGCCACCGACTCGTATCGAAGGCAAAAAAGGCAAAGAAACACCACAGGCTCGGAGCTTATGCTTCTTCTGCCAATGAAGCAACAGTTAAAATGCTTGTACCGTACAAGTAGAGACAGGATGTTTAGCGCCTTTGGCGCGAATTTCCGTTGAAACATCCAATGAAGGAGGAAGAATAATATGTCAAGAGTCAAAGGTGCATTAAGAAGACGTGCAAGGCACAAGAAAATATTGAAGTTGGCCAAGGGTTATTTCGGAGGCAAGAGCAAGCTTTTCAGGATCGCCAATCAGGCAGTCATGAAATCGCTCTCATATGCATACAGGGATAGGAAAGCCAAGAAGAGGAACTTCAGACAACTTTGGATCGCAAGAATCAACGCTGCTGCAAGAATCAACGGCATGAGCTACAGCAGGTTCATGAGCAGCCTCAAAAAGGCTGACATCAACCTGAACAGGAAAGTTCTGGCCGACATGGCTGTAAACGATGCGCAGGGCTTCGCTCAGCTCGTCAACAGTGTAAAGAACGCTTAATAAAATGAATTCGACTGATAGGGGGCTGAAAAGCCCCTTATTGTATTTTAAGGAGAAAATATGACTAGGCTGACTTCCAGCAGCAATCCTGTAATAAAAGAAATACGTTCTCTGAAAAACAAAAACAGCAGGGAAGAAAATGGCCTGTTCTTTATTGAAGGAACCAGGTTTGTTATGGAAGCGCTCAGAGAAAATGCGGGTTTGCGGTACATAGTATTATCGGAGTCTTTTTTAGCTGACGACGTGTCGCGGGAATTTATCAGCGCGGCAGACAGTAAGGGGATTACCTGTTACGAAGTCCCGGACAGTCTATTCGACACGCTTGCCGATACACAGAATCCCCAGGGGATACTGGCCGTGCTCGAACTGAAAAGGATACTGCTTCGAGAGACCGACCTGGGGAAAGGCTTGCTTGTGCTGCTCGACAATATACGTGACCCGGGCAATATGGGCACTATAATAAGGACGGCAGATGCGGCGGGATGTGCGGGAGTAGTCGTATCGGACGGCTGTACCGATATTTACAATCCCAAAGTGCTTCGTTCCACCATGGGCTCGATATTCCACCTGCCGGTCTGTTACGGAGGAAGTATAACCGAAATGATGCAGCTTGTAAAGCAGAAAGGCTTCCTGCTTTGCGCATCGCACCTCGAGGGTTCGGTAAGCATCTATGAAGCCGATATGTCAGGAAATACTGCATTGATAATAGGCAGCGAGGCCGGGGGAATAAGCGGCGAAACAGCAGCAAAAGCCGACCTGCTCGTTAAAATACCGATGGCAGGCCGCGCTGAATCGTTAAATGCGTCTGTTGCAGCCGGCATAATGATGTTTGAGGCAATGAGGCAAAGCCAGCTGAAATAGAATATCGGACATAATGCCCCGACGGTTTGCTTTAAAATATATTCTCCATACTGGGTTTTTCCTTTTCCGGTATGTGAATTATGAATTTTTTCAGCGCGGCTGCTTCTGCGAGCGCGCTTGCGTTATCCTTGCCCTTTATGAACATTTGAAGGCGGGCGAGGGTTTCGTCTATATTATCTATCTCCTGGTGATCTATCAGAGCAGACCAGAAGCCTTTCACGCCCGACCAGGAGCTTATCATCTGCGTAAGCTGGGTATCGGCCTGGGTCCAGTTATTCGACCCGACGCTTGTTTCAACGGAATCCAATGACTGTTTCATTTGCTGTGAACCGTTATAGAGAAACCTCTGTGAGAATACGCTCAATATGACTATTATCAGCGTCAGTCCAATTATGGATCCGAGTATTCTGATTGTTGCTTTGCGCCGCATATTCATCGTCTTCCACCTCCGTCGGATCTGGCCTGTACAGAAAGTTTTCCTGCGGGGTCGACGCAGGCCAGGAGTATCCCGGAGGGGTCGTCGTAATGCTGCTTCCTGATCTCCTGTATGAGCCACTGCCTGTCTTTGCCGATAGCATCCAGGTTGTTTGTCATGATGTGTCCGTCTATTATAACGTCGACAGTTATGCCCTCGTAATCGGTCTTTATATTCATGTCTGCGGGGTTAAGAGGCCTTTTCTGGGACTTCGGTATAACGCTAAGCTGACCATTGGTTTCGAGTATCGCATATTCGATATCCGTAATATTGGGGTAATCCTTGATCCTCAGTTGTTCAAGCAAGTCGTTCAAGGTATACAGTTCTTTCCTGAGCTCTTCTTCTTTTATTTTGCCTTTTTCTATAAGTATGGTAGGTTTGCCGCAGATAATCGACCTGGCCCTTATACTTTTCAGCGTAAGGAAGGACATCAGCAGCTGCGCTATGAGCAGCGTAAGTATCGGTATGATTCCGTTGACCAGAGGGATACCTGTGTTTTGCATCGGTACTGCGGCCAATTCGGATATCATGATGGCTATAGCAAGTTCAAAGGGCTGCAGCTGTCCTATCTGCCTTTTGCCCATCACTCTCATCACTATTACTACGATCAGGTACAAAACGAGCGCTCTTACAAATACAACCAGCATATTATTTCTCCTGTAAATTCAATTTGCAATAAACATAATTATTCTTTACTGTGCGATATTCAGTTATTCAAAGCGGTTTTTTCACTGCCTTCCAGATACTGAAAGTTTACATTGCAAAATAAACTGGAGCGGGTATAATAAGTAAGGGGACACACCTTAAGATACCACTATAAGGCATGTCCCCCTTTCGACGCTAAAGCATTGGGCATACTTTTCGGCGCAGAAACTTTAACTCTTTTTTGTGGGGGCTTAATGTATGAATATAATAATAATCGGCTGCGGCAAGGTGGGTTCCAAGTTTGCCCATGCGCTGGCCGACGATGGGCATGATGTAGTCGTCGTTTCTAATGACAAAAATGAATTCAAGGCATTGAGACATGATTTTAAAGGTATAACTGTAACCGGTGTCCCGATTGATCAGGATGTTCTGAAGCAGGCAGGAATTGAGAACGCGGATGCTTTTGCGGCTGTGACTCCCGACGACAATGTGAACATAATGGCCTGTCAGGTCGCAAAGGAAATTTTCAAGGTGCCGAGGGTTATAGCCAGGATATATAATCCCGAGCGTGAACACGTATTTCACCAGTTCGGTCTGAACACGATCTGCCCGACAAATCTTACGGTCGACGTATTGAGATCCAAAATACTGGGCGAGTCTGAAAACACGTCTCATCATGCTATTTCCGGGGAGGCGTTCACATTTAAAAGGGAACCGGTAAAATCCGGGTATAACGGAAAAAAGCTAAGTGCGGTCAAGCTGATGAAGGATAGTTATATCTTCGGAGTGGTGCATAACGGGGCGTTCAGCTTTCCGAATCCGGGCATAAGACTGAGTACGGACGACAGCATCATCGTTGCGTATCTGACACGTTAAGGCTCGGGGAATGAAGCGGGCTGGTCGCAAGCTTCGCTTGCTGCTCGCCCATGCAGCCTGGGCTGGTCGCATACTGCGTATGCTGCTCGCCCATGCAGCCTGGTTAGTGCAGTTCCCCATAAATGATTTGCGGAAGTTATTTTTTAACGATGCCTAAGGGAGGGGTCATTCATGTATATCGTAATAGCAGGCGGCGGAAAAGTAGGTTATTATCTGGCAAAAACACTTTTATCATACAAGCATGAGGTAGTAGTTATAGAACCCCAGGCGGATCTCTGCGAGAAGCTCGCCAACCAACTGTATATCAGGGTTTGTAACGGGGACGGTACGGCGATCGACAAGCTCCAGGAAGTGGATGCATCGAGGGCGGACATATTTGTGGCAACGACGGGTAGGGACGAGGACAACCTGATCGCATGCCAGCTGGCAAAGAATAACTTCTACATAAAAAAGACCATAGCGAGGGTAAACAACCCGAAGAATATCGAGGTCTTCAAGAAACTCGGCGTAGACATTGCCGTAAGCAGCACCTCCATGATGGCTGAACTTATAGAGCAGGAAATCGACTACATCGGTATCAGGACGTTGATCAAACTGAAAAACGGTAAGATAACACTTAATGAAATCGAACTGCATGAGGATTCGATAGCATGCGGAAAGAAGCTTATGGATCTGAAATTGCCGACCAACAGCCTGCTCATCTCCATCATAAGGGATGATGACGTATTCATACCCAACGGACAAACTGTGCTGCAAAAAGGTGATTATATAATAGCCGCTTCTTCAAGTGAAGATCAGGAGAGATTGAAGGACTTCTTCCTCTAAACCATCTACATGTAAAACCTGCCGGAAATAGAGAAGCACCCGTTGTTAATTCGGGTGCTTTTGAATTTGTACGTTTCATTTGATAACTATTACGTCAGCCAACTATTACCTTGCCTTCGGGATACACGATATCGGTATTGTTTTTGTGGGATATCATCGTTAGCGCCAGTGCGAATGTGACGGGCCCGACTCTTCCCAGGAACATCATCAATATCAGCAGCAGCTTGCTGACAGGATGGAGGTAGGGAGTCATGCCTGTTGTAAGACCTACCGTGCCGAATGCCGACACTACCTCGAACAGAACGTTTATCATCGGCCGTCCTTCCAACAGAACCATGATTACCGTTACTACCAGTACGAGCATCGCACTGAAACCTATGATTGTCAGCGCTTTTATTATAGTTGGGAACGATATGCGCCTTTTGAACACCACTATATCATCCGAACCGGTGAGTTGTGAAAGTATGGCTATCATTACTATACCAAAGGTCGTTACTTTAACGCCGCCTCCGGTCGATCCCGGCGCAGCGCCGATAAACATCAGTAAAATCGTAGTAAGCTTGGAGAGATCGCTCATTGCATTCTGGTCTATCGAATTGAAGCCGGCTGTCCTGGGGGTTACGGATTGAAATATTGAAGCGTTGACCTTTCCAGCCAGGTCAAGCTTGCCCAAAGTAGCGGGGTTATTGTATTCAAGCAGGAAAAATATAATTGCTCCCAGTATAATCAATATAGGAACTATAGTAATAACCAGTTTTGTATGCAGCAACAGGTTCTTGTTTCTCCTGTAATCGTATAAATCCTTCCATACGACAAAGCCGAGACCGCCCATTGTTATAAGAGATGCAATTGTGTAAATGACAAGGGGATCGTTGTTGTAGTATAAAAGACTAACAAATTGACCCTTGCCGGAAATGCTCATCAAATCGAAGCCGGCATTGCAGAAGGAGGCAATTGAATGAAAGATTCCCAGGTAGAACCCCTTGAGGCCGTATTCAGGTACAAAACGGATGGATAAAAGCAGCGCTCCTATCAATTCCGTACTCAAGGTTACCAGCATAACGTTCTTTATGAGCTTGGTTATCCCTTGAAAAGAGTAAAAGCTGATGGATTCCTGTGCGAGTACCATGCTCCTGATCCTGAATTTTTTACCGAGCAGGGAATAGAAGAAGGTCGCAAAGGTAATAATGCCAAGCCCGCCGATTTGTATGAGCGATATGATCACTATCTGCCCAAAGGTCGTCCAGTGCTGGTAAGTATCGGCTACGATAAGACCTGTGACACAGGAGGCGGATGTTGAAGTGAATAAAGCGTCGAGCAGATTTGTACCTTTGCCGTCCCTGGATGCGATAGGCAGCATGAGCAGCAGTGTGCCAAGGCATATCAAAAGAAAGAAGCTTAAAACTATCAGCACAGTCGGCCTGAAATTAAAAATGTTTTTTAATTTTGTTTTTAATAAATCCAGTTTCATATCAATACCTCAATTCAGATAAAGACTATTATAATACAAACTCAGATAAAAGTATAAATATTTCTAATTTTGAATAATAAGCGGTCCAGTGTTAAAAGCTATGCTGGAAACCTAATGAAGGAGGGATTTTATGTCACTGACAACAAAAGAGTTATTGCTGGTCCAGGACGACATCAAAATGGCCGAAAACTCGATCAAATTCCTGCAAACCTGCGCCGATATGGCAACGGACGCACAGGTAAAGGGCCTTTGCCAGAGTATGGCAAAAGAGCATCAGCAGGATATGCAGACCATGATCAAACATATCAACACTACAGCTGTACAATAGGAGGTAAAAAATGAACAAGTTCACCGACAAAGAGATAATGCAGACTTTATTGAATGAGCATAAGCTTTGCGCATCTTCATTGACGAACCTGATCCTCGAAAGCTCGGACCAGAGCCTGAGAAATGATTGCTCCGGAATACTGAACAGGACTTTCCAGCACCAGAAAAACATATTCGACATGATGACATCCAAAGGCTGGTATACAACACAGCAGGCTAGCCAGCAGGAGCTTACAAATGCAAAACAGGAAGTCAGCAAGATACAGTCATCCATAAATGTTATGTAAAAAGCAACAAAAAAAGCAGGTGGAAAAACCGCCTGCTTTTTTTGTTATTATCATTACTTCTTGTTGATGTCGTAATTGTTGCCGGTGTATGATTCAAAAACCTTCTTTACTATATTTCCACCTATCTTGCCGGCATCCCTTGATGCGATATCACCGTTGTAACCCTGTTTAAGGTTTACTCCGACCTGATTTGCTATTTCATATTTCATCTGATCGAATGAAGTTGTATTTCTGCTGCTGTTACTGTTGTTTGCCATTTTATCACCTCCTTAGTTACTATTGTGCCAAAAAACAATAGGTTTATTACTTGAAGTAATAACCAAGGAAGAAGAACGTTTCTAAATATTCATAATGAAATCGGTTATGTCCTTTGCGGCATATGGATTGCGGTATTTGATCTGGGCTTTCTTTATTTCGTTCAGTTGTTTGAAATTGTCCGCAAGCAGTCCTGAAACGACGTATTTCAGCTCTTTCGATTCAGTGCAGACGACGCCCAGCCCATGTTTAACCGCAAAATCAGGATTGCCTTCCTCCTGGCCGGGAAGCGCCCCCGTTATTACCAGCGGGACATTGCACATTACCGCCTCGATCATGGTGTTAGGACTTGCTCGCGTGAACATTATGTCTGTCGACAGCATTATATCCTGTACATTTTCTGTAAAACCGAGGATATCGATCCTGTCTTTGTATTTTTCGGGTAGAGTATGTTCGAGTGCCTTTTTCATTAGCTTGTTTCTTCCGCACAATATTTTTACGCTGCAGTCGAAATTTTTCAGCAATATTTTAGCCAGCCTGCTCATGTTGCCCGAACCTTCGCCACCGCTCATTATCATGAACCTGACAGGGTAGTGGAGGGGATAATCGGTATCAGCCGCGCCGCCGTTATATTTTTCAGGCCTGCAAAGGTGCTCGGTAAACCTCTGTCTTACCGGGAAACCGAACATACGGACACGCTCCTTCGGAACTCCGCATTTAATGCAGACTTCCTCTGCCTCCTCGGTAGGGCAGATGGTATAATCGGCCTGCGGGTTGCACCACAGGGGGCTTATCGTTACCGGATCGGCAACTACTGCGATCATGGGTACATTGTAATTGATCCTTGCGAGTATGTTCGTCACCGAGGCGTTATAATTTGGGTGCGTAGAAATTATGATATCGGGCTGCATTTCCTGAAGCAGCCTTACAAAACGGTCATAAATGGCAAGCTCGCTCAATTCTATGATCAACGAAGGCCTTTTTACAGTAATGTCCCATATCCTCTTCCAGACGTCCTTTGAGGTACGTGTGATCGAACCGTACATTTTGCCTGCACGAAGCCCGATATTTCCGCCCAGTGCGAAACCGTCCACCACTTTTACATTAGTTTCGGGGTAGTTTTTAAGCTGCTCCAGAAGGGATTCGGTAATACTTTTATGGCCGTGCCCTGTCACATCGGATGATATGATCAAAATGTTCTTAAACATATAGTCGTTCCTTTTCTATATCTGTCTTATTTCTCCGTCCTTTAGGTAAAATGTTGCCGCAACCGTGTCAGACGGGTATTCCGCAGAACTGCCGCCCAAAATTATCGCACAGTTAGGGAATAAATGCCTGGTAATGGCTATTTCACCATCACCCTTGGCTTTAAGGTATCCTGCGATGTACTTTCTCTCTTCTTCCAGAGATTTTATCTCTTCCTTCATCAAATATATTTTGTCTGAAACGTTTTCCGGATCTTTACCGCCATTTCCGGAGTCCGTGCCTGACTGCTTTAATTTCTGCTGTTCTGCCTTTTTAATTCCTATTTCATGAAAAACCTCATCAAGACGTGTTACGAGGGCTTGCCGATTGAAGCCGGTAACCTCGATCGTGGTTTTTCTTTCCATATCGGATCCGCAAATCGGAACAGTAACATGGATCTCCGATTTTATATATCCTCCTATGACCTGGCCGTTCGAGGAATCGTAAATAACGTCTTTGGCACAAATATCGCAGTTCAGGCTGTAATAACCGATATGCGCGGTTTCTCCGCAAACGATCAGCGCATTGTCTGCAAATTTTACGAATACGTTCTTTGCCGCACGAACCTCAACCCTTTCTCTTGCTGAAATTCCGCCCTTGATGTATATACTGCCGTTGGTGCTGACGAGACCTTTTATTTTACCTAGTCCCAGGTCGCTGTTTATCTCTATGTCCCTTGTCGCTTCCACGTAAAAGCCGTCGAGTATCGTGCCTTTGACGGTAAGGTATCCGTCAAACTTGATGTTACCCGTTGATACTCCTACGTCGCCATTTATTTCAAGGTGGTTGGATACGCTTATTCTGCCGCCTGTATAGTTTACGGCGCCGCTGAGGCGGGAATAAAGCGTTGTTTTCCCCTCTGTCGAAACCTCTGCTACAGAATTCCTGTCATAATTCAAAGCTGCAGTTTTTCCTTTGACAGGCTTTATTTCTTCTCCTCTGACGGTTTTCCCGCGTGTGCCATCGGTAGCTTCGAGCCTTTCGCCAAGCCAATCGCCGGGTTTAACCCTGTTGATCAGCTGCATTTCATAATAATCGACCTTGCCGTCCTTACGGATCTCCGGTCTGGCCTCTCTAAGCTCGTACATAGTGATTCTTGCGTCAGTGCCGTCTTCAGCTGGAAGCCCCTGCGCCACGGTGTACGGAACGCCGGGTTTGAGCTCTTTACGGAGGAAGTCCAGGCTGATCCCATATATTATACCATTCTGCTCCAATATTTTTAATATCTCAGGCTTAAGTTTGTCGGGAAAGTTCAAATCATCCTGCGGGACATTGAAGGTTATGGTTGCGGTAAGCCCGGCAGGAGTGACCTCGAGGTGCAGCCTTTCCTTCAATTCACCTATCTTCTGGGATTTTGCGGGCGCCGACATAATGGAACTGCGAAGCACGCTTAGACTTGTAATCGCGATTTCAGGGTGAGAAACCAAAATAGACGATACTTTATCCATGGGGAAACCCTTTTTGTAGGATTCGACAAGAATATCGCTATTTTCGGCGGCGATCGCAAGATATTCATCTTTATAAATGATATTTGCTGCCATATAACCTCCTCATCCTTCTATTATAGATATCGGGAAAAATGGCTTAAAAGTACAGCGAAAAAACAATATTGCGGTCATCAGATACATATTATTAAAGCACTCTGTCAACTCTAAGTTAGTGAATCTGAAACGGCCGCCTTATCGGCAGAAAGCCGTGCCGGCCGGAATCAGCACAATTGAACGGTATTCAGGAGATGATTTATCTGAGCTTTATGCGTAAGTTATTTTGTTTGATAATGATATTAACCATATTATTTTGTACGGCAGAACAGGTTGTATTCTGCGAGGAAAACCCTCCGCAGATAAATGCGATAACCGCCGTTGTAATAGAAGAGTCGACGGGGCGTATCCTGTATAATAAAAATGCGACACAGAAACGTTCGATAGCAAGTACGACAAAAATTATGACAGCGTTGGTGGCGCTTGAGAATGCCGATCTGGATGAGCAGGTGAAGGTAAGTAAAAGGGCGGCGGGTATCGGAGGCTCGGTAATGGGGCTGAGGACCGACGATAATTATACGCTGAAAGAGCTCTTATACGCTATGCTGATGATATCGGGCAACGATGCTGCGGTTGCGATAGCCGAGCATGTCGGAGGCAGTGTAGAGGAATTTGCGGCAATGATGAACAAGAGGGCAAGATCGCTTGGAGCCGATGATTCGAATTTTGTTACTCCCCATGGGCTTGACAGCACAAACCAGTATTCAACCGCATACGATGTTGCACTAATAACCAGGGAGGCCTTGCGCAACCCTGTTTTTGCGGAGATCGTGTCGACCTATTCCTCATATATTCCCGGACATAGCCTGTACAACACAAACGAGCTTTTAGGGGCCTATCCCGGTCTGGACGGAGTTAAAACCGGTTATACCGGCAAAGCGGGACGGTGCCTGGTCACCACTGCGAAAAAGGATGGTATGCGCGTGATTTCAGTAGTGCTGGGATCGCCTACAAGAAACGCCAGGGCAGGAGCTACCAGAGAAATACTTGACTATACCTTTGATAACTATAAAATGACTAAAATACTCGATACTGGAGATATATTGGCCAGTATACCCGTATACCGCGGCGTTATTGAAAGAGTCAACCTTATTGCGGGCGAAGGCATCGTACTTCCTATGAAAGAACAGGAAAAGGACAGACTACAGATAAAAAAAGTTACGCCCGAACTACTGAAGGCTCCTGTATACGCCGGTTCTGAAACCGGGTTCATAGAGTACAGGCTGGATGGGGAAGTAGTCGGCAGAATTGCACTTACAATATCGGATAATATAAGGAGAAAGTCATACTTCGACTATTTGAAATCAGTAATCGGTTCATGGAGCAGAATGATGAAGGAGGGTATCTTCGCCGATGTTTTATCATGAGCTTGAATGAATGCGGATGGTCGTATATAATAGCCTCATTGCGGGGGTATTATGAAAACTCTTATCGTAGCGCTCAATTCCAAATACATCCACTCGGCACTTGCACCCTGGTACCTCAAGGCGTCCTGCGGGCCGGAATACGGGACTGTCAGCATTTTGGAGCGTACTATTAATGAAAATGCAGATGATATACTTAATGCGATTTACAGCCATAACCCCGACATTACGGCTTTTTCGTGCTATATATGGAATATTCGGATGGTCCTTGAACTGGCCTCGAACCTCAGAAAGCTGCTGCCGCATACGGTCATCGTTCTGGGAGGCCCCGAGGTGTCTTATGATATGGGGGAACTGCTGGAAAATAATGATAAGATAGATTACATCCTCGCCGGAGAGGGAGAAAAGTCATTTCCGCGGCTTTTAACCTGTCTGGCCGATCCTGCAGACACTGCCGATCCTGCAGCAGGATTGGGATCAATAGACGGGCTCTGCTATAGATCGGCTTCAGGGATCGTAAGCTGCCCGCCTGCAACCGTAATGGATCTTGACAGTATTCCGTCGCCTTATACGGATGAAATGCTGGCTTCACTCAAAAACAAGATAGCTTATTTTGAAGCTTCCAGAGGCTGCCCCTTTTCATGCAGCTACTGCCTTTCTTCAGTTACGGAAGGAGTAAGGAATTTCTCACTCGAACGGGTCTTTTACGATCTGGAGAGGCTTGTCAACTCGGGAGTTTATCAGGTGAAATTCGTAGACAGGACGTTTAATGCAAACAGGGAAAGAGCTAAGCTTATCCTGAAACATATAATCCGGAGATATGGCTCATCCGCCTGCAATTTTCACTTTGAGGCAGGCGCGGATCTCTTTGACGAAGAAACACTGCTAATTCTGGAAAACGCCCCAAAGGGACTTTTCCAGATAGAAGCGGGGGTACAGTCCACCAATGAAAAGGCACTGGCTGCCGTGTGCAGGAAAACCGATACTGAAAGGCTGCTTGCCAACATCAGGAGGCTCGCGGCTTCGGGAAATGTACATATCCACGCGGATCTGATCGCAGGGCTCCCATATGAGGATTACGGCTCATTTGCCCGTTCCTTCGACAGCGTATACTCGGCAGGTCCTCATCAGCTGCAGCTCGGATTCCTGAAGTTCCTGAAGGGAACGCGCCTGCGCCGGGAGGCCGACGATACAACAGGCTCGAGTCCTTGCATGGCTGGAACAGTGGGTTATGGCGCATCTTCCTGTGAATCTATTACAGGGAGTTATAGTGCATCTTCTCATGAAGCCTGCGCAGGGGGCTATGGCGCACCCACCCGCGAAGCCTGCACCGAAGGCTATATATACCGGGAGATGCCGCCGTATGAGATACTTTCAGGTAAACATATTGGTTATGACGAACTGTCCAAACTGAAAGGCATTGCCGAGCTTGTTGACAAATACCATAACAGCGGCCGCTTTGACCTTTCACTCAATTATCTGACAGATCTCGGCTTCGGCTCTCCTTTCGGTTTATATGAATGCTTCCTGAAATTTAACATGGAAAACGGCCTGCTCTCAAATCCCGCAGCGCTACGTGAGTATTATGCAATTCAGGACAGGTTTGCATCCGGCATACTTGACGAAAACGGCAGGGGAATGTTCAGGGAGCTGCTGAGATTTGATTTTCTTGCAGCCGACAATACAGGCACACTGCCCGCATTTTTTGAAAGCAGGGGCAGCAGCGCATTCCGTGACAGGTGTTTTGAGTTTTTGCGTGAAAACGGTAAAATCAGAAGTATGATACCTGAAGCTGCAGATATGACACCGAAGCAATTGATGAAAAAGGTCCATTTCGAGTGCTTCAGGCTGGGAACAGCGGATCCCGCTGCAGGGAACGTTTTCACCAATAGCGGTATCAAGGCGCCGGTAGCTGCAGATTTATACAAGACTTATAAATATGATGCCGAAGCCGAAGCGGTATTTATTTTCAACTATATTTCCCGTGACAAGGTAACGGGCCGATACCCGTTCTATGCGGTAAATATCCAGCTTTCGCAAAAACCATAAGATAATATTATTATTTTCAGCATTCTTTTCTTTCTGTTTACCAAATATTGGTGTATAATTGCATTATGATGTATAAAAATGGTATTAAATACAATATAAAGAATTTATCCCGCTTACAAATCCGTGTCAAAGGCAAAAAAAATTACGGTAGTATTACTGTCGAAGCATCTATTATTTTGCCGGTTGTCATACTTTGTATTGCGTCTATCGTTTATATGGGATTGCTCCTGCAGCAGAAGGCGGTAATTCAATCTGCCGCGGAAAGCGCAGCGGAGGCTGGAGCTGTGGCATGGGCATCGGGTGCGAAGCTGCCGGGTAGCGGCAAACCGGCCGGTGATGATTTTACGAAGCCCGGTCTTTACAGGAGACTATTTGATAAAGATAGTGAAGCCAGACTGGGCGAAATAGAGGCATATGCAAGGGAACTGGCTGGAAGCAGTGAACCGATCAAGCCTGTAAACATTTCGGTTACGGCAGAGATAAAGGATTATGTAATCTATAAGAAGCTTGTCGTAAAAATCGACAAGAGCTATAAAAACCCGCTAGGTGGTTTGTTCGGCCTTATGGGCAAAAGCAAGACCGTCGATATTTCCGCTTCTGCGGTATCCACGGTGGACGAACCCGCTGAATTGATAAGGACCACAGACTTTATTATTGATATTGAGAAGAAGCTGGAAAATAAATATCCGGGTTTAAAAAACCTGGCCGACAAGACAAGAAATACTATGAGTGAATTAAAGCAAAAGCTTGCCGGCTTCCTTGAATAGTACGGGGGGCGTCATGAAAAACGGATTGTCAGGCTCATCAGGTGCATCAGGCTCGTCAGGGCAGATAGCGGTATTTGCCGCAATTTTAATTCCGGCGTTTCTTATATTGGCGGGAGTGCTTGTCGACGTGTCACGGATCAGTACCGGCAGGTCAATGGTAAAGAGAGCGGTCGTTACTTCAGCCAGATCGCTGTTGGCCGATTATGGAAGCAACCTCAAGGACAACTATGGTATTTTTGCTCTGTCTGATAATAATCAGCCGGATCTTCAGGACAGTTTCGAAGAAAGCCTCGTTTGCAATCTATCAATTCCGTCAGGCGAGGATTTCTATACCGGCAACACTGATCTCTTCGGCTTCAGAATAGAAAGAGTAAATGTTACGCCGATATACAACCTGAGTGAGAATGCAGTCACCAGGAAGCAGATACTTGAATATATGAAATACAGGGCGCCTGAGGAACTGGCTGAGGGCTTTATCGAAAAGCTTGCTGCCGTTAAGGATGTCGGAAAAATGGCCGGCGCATATAAACAAAAGGTAGGTATCGACAAGCTTCTCGGCAAAATGGACAAGTCACAGCAGAAACTCAAGAAAGTGGTCGACGGTACAGGCAGCACGGACAAATACATAAATGGCTTTAATTTAAACGATAGTTGGAAAAATGCGTTCAGCAGCTTCAATTCGCTTTCGGAATCGCTATCGACGGCGCAGAACAACCTCGCGGCTATTGATAGCAGCATAAACGAGGTCAATGGACAAATATCCGCACTGGAAAATGCTGCCTCTAAAAACCAAGGTTCCGCTTCAACGAAGGGCGAAGACTCTATACAGTCTACGGACAACAGTCACGAGTCATCTCAAGGTGGAGATAAGGAAGGTAAACAGGGTGAAGATTCAGAAGATTCCAATTCGGGAACGGACAGCTCCAGCGAGGCCGAGAAACTGAGAAACACCCTGAACGGGCTGCTTCAGCAACGTTCTTCCATCAGCGGAAGCATAAGCAGCACCGAAGAGGGGATGAAAACCCTGTTCGATGAATTACGAAATTCAATGACCAATGACTTTATCGAAAAGAACGAAGACGCCGTGAAAGAGATTGAACAGATAGCCGAGAAAGGGAAAAACGCTCAGGAGGCTATTAAAAATCTCGAAGCATATCTGAGTGAGAATTTTACAGGCGATGCCGGAACTTTTTCGATTGACTTCAAGGAGCAGACACAGGACGAATTGGACAATCTGAAGAATTTGATACTGGACGGTCAGAAGGCTGAAGCAATTCTCAAGGGAGTCAATGCCAACAGTTCTCTTCTGAAGAATGTGGTATCGCAGCTGGATCTGGCGAAACAGAACGCGGGAGGCATGTCGGGACTAACGCTGCCTTCCGGTTTGATCGATACCATAAAGGGCTATTCGACGATTGTATATGATTATTCAAGACCGGTCAGGGAAGGGGACAAGCAGGATCCAAGAGACGGTAAAGCGGACGCCGTAAAGAAATTCATCGAAGAGAAGCTGCTCAGGGATGTCAGCTACGAAGCTTCAGGTGTAACAAAAGATGAGCTTCCTTCCGTTACGAAAAAAGTAACAGGAAGTTTTGACAAGGAAGATGAGGAGTTTTTAGGAACGCGTGAAACAACCGGTACGAGCGGTGAAAGTACAAGAAGCGCTGCCGAGTATGGAGGCGATCTGGGTAATATAGGGAACGAAGCGGACTTATACAATGAGGACGGAATGTTCCAGGAAAACGCACTGGGTTTCGTTTCCGATATGGGGAAAGTACTCGGGGACAATATTACATCGCTCAGGGATAATATTTATATCAATGAATATATAATGGGCACCTTTAAAAACTCCGTTGCCGAACTGAAATACGGCGATGGTACGGAAAAGGACACTAATCTTCACGGTATCGAAAAGGATAAAGCTGAAACCTTTTATGATGCAGAAGTCGAGTATATACTTCACGGACAGTCTTCACAGAAACTCAACTGCATAATGACCAAAGGCGAATTGCTGCTTGTAAGGTTTGGTCTGGATACGCTCCATGTCTATACCGATCCGAAGAAAAAAACGATGGCGACCGGTGTCGCCACGGCTGTTGCAGGTTGGTGGACCGGGGGCGCCGGAATACCGTTGTTGTCGAATCTCATAATGTGCGGATGGGGCATGGGTGAAGCGCTTATCGATCTTAATGACCTCATGCAGGGTGAGTCTGTGCCTGTCTACAAAATGAAAGGCGACTGGAAGCTGGATATAGGGCTGCCCGCTCAGACTGGGCCTAAAACGGATAAAAGGCTGTATTTCAATTACCATGATTATCTGAGGTTGTTCCTGCTTACTATGAATGAAGATAAGAAGCTTGACAGGATCGAAGATATTATCCAGCTGAATATCGGTAAAAACGGCGGCTTAAGAATGAGGGACAGTTCTACCTATATTCGTGTCGAAGCTGAAGTATCGATGAAATATTTGTTCATAACCCGCCCATTCATCAGGAGGGAATTGAAGACTTCCGATGGAAGATATCTCTTCAAGATACTCGTATATGAAGGCTACTAGGCATAAATGCTAATAAGCGTATATAAAGGCTATTTGGAGGCAGAGGTGGCTTTTGACAAAGCAAAATTGAAAGAGAGCAGAGGAGCCTTGACTGTTGAAGCGGCATTAATCATGCCGGTTCTTCTGTGCGCATTTTTTACTGTGATATTCCTTATCAAGACTGTATTAACCTACGGAATCATACAGCATGCTCTTGATGAAACCGCTTCCGAGATAGCATCTGCGGGCTATATTTATCATATAAGCGGTATAAGGGATCTCCATGATACTGTAAGAAACAACGTCAACGACAGGTCCGAGCTGTTCAGAAATCAGATAGGAAGCGTTTTCGAAACGTATGACTCTCTCCGGTCAATCGGCGATAGTATAAAGAATGGTACGGTAAAAGCGCAGGAAAGCCCGATTGATAGCAATAATGCGTTGATCAGGGCTGAAGACAGTTTCAGGGATATGCTAGGACAGGCTGAAAGTGCAGCGGAAAATCCTATGAGCGAATTGAAGTCGATCGCCTGTTATATAGCTGCAGGTTACGTCGATGATGCCAAAACACAGCTTTTCACGCCTGTTGTCAAGCTTTATATGAAAAAGTACCTCGTAACGGACTATATTAAAGATGCCGAAACGAGGCTCAAAATACTCAATGTCGTAAATGGCTTCAACGGGCTTGATTTCAGCGCGTCTTCGTTTTTGTCGGACAGGGAGGAAAATATAGATATTGTCGTGAAATATCGCATCAAGCTTGTCCTGCCTGTAAGCTTCATGCCGGAACTGGAAATCGTTCAGAGATCACGGGCCAGGGCATGGCTTGGCGGAGACGGCAGCAGCGGAGTTCTTGACGGCTCTGTCGAAGACAATACCGAAGACATATGGTCAATGACCAATTTTAAGCGAGGGCTTAAAATCAGAAGGCTGTTCGGTGCGAACCTGCCTGATAGCTTCTCTGTTATTTCGGCCTTCAATGGGGGCAAGGCCCTGATGATAAAGAGCATGGATCTGACGTCGCCCAGCTACCAGAAAGCCGGTAACGCGAAAGATACGCTCAGGGACTATATTAACAGTCTGGCAAAATACAAAGGGCAGGAAAAGCCATGGGGAAGCGCTGGCATCGTTATAACGAGCGATATGATCAAAAGCCGGGAGTTATTACTGGTGATACCGGAGAATAAGCTATCGGCAGAAAACGAGTATATGCTGGCGGATATGATAAAATATGCGGATAAAAAGGGCGTCAGGCTGAACATAAAGCGCTACGGCACGAAAAGGCTTCCGGATGAAACCGGCAACACCGGTAACACCGACACTACCGGCGAAACCGGCACTACCGGCGAAACCGGCACTGCCGGTAATACTGGCCCTGCCGGCGAAACCAACAGTGCGGACGGCACCGTTAACACCGGCTCCGCAGGTAAAGCAGGCAACACAGACAGTCATCAAGTAACCATAAACTATTGACCTCTGCCATAATTTACTTGAAAATGATTGAATTATATTGTAATATTATAGACACTAAAAAGTGTTGTTATAGTTTAGAGTAGTTAAGATTAGATGAGGAGAGATGAGAATCATGAGTAAAAATGATGTCGTTAAAGTTCTTTTGGAAGAGTCTGAGATCCCGAGGCATTGGTACAATGTAGTAGCCGACATGCCGAACAAGCCCTCCCCCTATTACAGTCCATTTACAGGTGAACTGCTTAAGCCCGAAGAGATGAAGGCTATTTTTCCTGATGCAGTTATAGCCCAGGAAATGTCTGCTGAAAGGTATATCGAGATTCCTGATGAAGTAAGGGAAATGTACAGGCAGTGGAGGCCTACCCCTTTGTACAGGGCCAGAAACCTTGAGAAAGCCCTGGATACTCCGGCAAGGATCTATTACAAATATGAAGGCGTAAATGCAACCGGAAGCCACAAGCTTAATTCTGCACTACCCCAAGCTTATTATAACAAAAAGGCAGGCATAAAGCGCCTTGCTACCGAGACCGGCGCCGGGCAATGGGGAAGTGCGCTTAGTATGGCCTGCAGCCATTTCGGACTTGACTGCACAGTCTACATGGTAAAGGTAAGCTATCAGCAAAAACCCTATAGGCGCTCATTCATGCAAACCTTCGGGGCATCAGTCAACGCAAGCCCCAGTATGCTGACTAGCTCTGGCAGGATGATACTCGAAAAGGATCCTGATTCGACTGGAAGTCTAGGTATAGCGATCAGCGAAGCAGTCGAGGATGCGGCGACGCACGATGATACCAATTATGCACTTGGCAGCGTTCTAAATCACGTATGCCTGCACCAGACCATAATCGGACAGGAAGCCAAGCTGCAAATGCAGAAAATCGATGAATACCCCGATGTTGTATTTGCCTGCTGCGGAGGCGGTTCGAACTTTTCGGGAATTTCGTTCCCGTTCCTGAAAGATAAATTTGATGGTGCCAAAGTCAGAGCAGTTGCAGTAGAGCCGGCAGCATGCCCGACGTTAACCAGAGGTGTGTTCGCATACGATTATGGCGATACTGCCAAGGTTGCTCCTGTCGCTAAAATGTACACTCTCGGCCATGATTTCACACCGGAGGGCATACATGCGGGCGGTCTTAGATACCACGGTGATTCTGCAATCGTAAGTCAGCTTTTCCATGACGGTTTGATAGAAGCTCAGGCATATGGACAGAAGTCAGTATTTGATGCGGCGGTCATGTTTGCAAGGAACGAGGGCATCGTACCGGCGCCGGAATCCGCTCATGCTATCAGAGCCGCAATTGATGAGGCTTTGAAATACAAGGAAGCCGGAGAATCCAAGGTAATACTGTTCAACCTGAGCGGTCACGGATATTTCGACATGACTTCCTACGACCTCTATTTCAGCGGAAACATGATAGATGCAGAATACTCCAAAGAGGATGTCAAAAAGAGCATTGCCAACCTTCCGGAGATAAAGTAATTGCCTGAAACATTAGTTGAAACATTAGTTGAAACATAGGGACGGTTCTTGTGAACTGTCCCTTTTTCATCTACGGTATATATTGCATAGAGGCATCAACTATTTTCAAATCGGCTGGAACGCCGCCGACGTCTGCAGCAGCAGTGCCGGTGTTGTCTGTAGCGGCGTCGGTATTATCGGAAGCAGCAGTACCGGTCTTATCGGAGGAAGTAGTAACAGCCTTACCGGAAGCTGCGCTGACGGTAGCTACGCCGCCGATGCCTGCAGCAACAGTGCCGGTGCTGCCGGAAGCAGCATTACCGGTCTTACTTGAGGCAACAGTTTCGGTCTTATCGGATGCAGCAGTAACAGTCTTGTTTGAGGCAGCAGAATCGCTGCCGAGAGTAACTACAAGATCTGTCCTTCCGGGTGTGGCCAGGCTAAAATCATACGACAGAGCAGTCACAGCGTCATGATATCCCAAGTCTGGTGATCCCAATGGTTTAAGCTCAAGCCTGAAATCACCTTCTGACAGCAAAAAAGAGGCAGTTCCGTTATTATCGGTCTTTTTGACTATCTCCGGTTTTTCCTTTTTCTTTTCATTAAACATGCTATCCTTGGCATCTAGAGTGAATACCGCTGCCTCGAGATCCTTTACCGGTGTTTTGGTATTTCCATTCAATATCTTTACGTTAAGAAGGCATACATCGTCATTCCTGGCGTCCGTATACCTGTTATAGCTGATACTTCCCATGATATATGAAACAGCATTGCCAAGATTTCTTTTTTGGTAAGCGCCATATGCCTTCTCAATGAGAGTTAGGGAGAGCAGTGAATAAATGATCGTTGATACAAGTAGCAGGGATAAAATTCTTTTCGGATATAATCGGGAACTGTTTTTCATATGTGAGCAAAAAGTTTTGCTACCGGTTGAAATACCGGTAATCCGGGTGTTTGCAGATGTTTTACAAATATGTTGATAAAGATAAAGGGCAATTTTTTGTCCAATCAATAAGATAAGGCCTGATAGCAGAATGTTTTCAGAAATGGCTCCGGTGCAGTAGCGAACGTAATCCATTAACAATCTGCCTGCGGCTTCCGAAGGTATTTCGGGGGGCGGGAGCACCCAGGGCGCAGAACCGACAATCATCGCAGCAAGCCAGGAAAATGTAAAAAAGGACAAAACGGCAGTATCGATCCAGTCAAGTATAGATGCAGAACTTCTCATTGATACCGCAATTACTAACGCGGCAAACAACATCATCGAAAACAGCGGCAGATAATATAGCCCGAACTGAACCAGACTGATTACGGATAAAATATTGTTAAAGCTCTGCTCATCCGAAAACATCATCAATAACTGAAGGTTTATCTTCTCAACCGCCGCCGGCGGCACACCTGCCGATGCTGCCATACTCAATCTGCCGGTACCGGCGATATACAGATCGGGAAGTTTGTTTGTCCTTCCGCTTACAAAATCTATCAGACCATCTAAAAGAGATTTAACATTTCTGTTGAACAGATCCTGCGTGATCGAATTTTTTACTGCAGTTTCAAACAGAATATTCTTACTTCCGGGAGGAGTTGGTTCAATTGACGCCATAATGCGCTCATAGACGTCCAGATGGTCAATCACCTTTTGCTGGTAACTGCTGTTGAAAAAAGCATTATTCAATTGTAATGCAAACAATGCGATAAAAAGCAGTAACCCCGCGGCCAGGCCTGGGATTTGATCAGTTGGTTTCTTAAAAGGCATTTTATCAGCCTCCAGGTTTACGTTTAATTATAGCATTTAGGCTTTATGTCTACCGAATGTAAATACTGGTATGCTTTTGTATTGTAACTTCCTGAAAATGTTATATAATAGTTTGAAAAAACATATTTGGAGTACCGAATGAAAAATCTTTACCAGATAATTCATATAGTAGGCGCCGTACAAGGAATTTTCCTGTTCCTTCTGCTCGTGATGAGGAAGGAAAACAAGACAGCCAACAAGATCCTGGCATTTCTGATCTTGTTGGTTTCCATAAACCTGACTGCATCTTTTTTTCATACCAATAACGATTTAATAATGGATCTGCCTGCTATCAACCGTTCAGATGCATTTATTTTCATATATGGGCCTCTGCTTGCCGGATATGCCATGTTTCTGACGGGATATAGGAGAAAGGTGACGCTATTACAGGTTTTGCAGCTGATACCGGGTCTTTGCCTTTTATTCCTGCTGCTTGTGAACAGGTACGATATTGGAGGTCTGGCACTTCAAAGCCTATGGGACGAATCAGAACCGGTTGCGTTGAGGCTGTGGTTCGTTATTCATTTTGGCGCGCTGCTTGACATGCTGCTTTATGCTGCATACGGTCTGAACCTTGTATACCGCTACGATTCAAAGCTGAAAACATTTTTCTCAAACGCGGGCAGGATCTATCTTCACTGGCTTCGAATACTGCTTGTGAGCATAGTTTTCATTTGTTTTGCGGCACTGGTTCAATTTCTTGTTTTCGGATTCGGTAATACTGAAGGGCCGTTGCAATGGGTAATTTCCACTGCTACAGTCATACTTGTCTTTGTAATAGGCTACTACACCAACAGGCAGCCCGATATTTTAAAGGACCTCGGTTTTATAACCCCCGGCCTCTCCATAACCCCTGTAGCGGTCGAACCCCCCAGACCCCCGAGTCCGGCCAGGGACTGCCCGTTCAGCCGGAAATCCCCGAACAGATTGCCAAGGCAAAGTATGAGAGGAACCGACTTGGTGAAGAGTATGAAAAAAGCTTTCTCGATAAGTTGATTGCCTACGTCGAGAAAAATAAACCCTATCTGGATCCAGACCTTGATCTGCGCCAGTTGTCCGAATTGTCCGGTATCCCGTCCCACATGATATCCATGCTGCTGAATATTCACCTGAACCGCAACTTTTACACTTTCATAAATACGTACAGGGTGGATGAGGCAAAAAAGCTGCTCTCATCGGAAGGCAGCAGGGAAATGAACATATTGACCATAGCGTATGATTCAGGCTTCAATTCGAAATCGACCTTCAACATGGTTTTTAGAAAGCTTGAGGGCATGACTCCGTCGGAGTACAGAAATAAAATATCTTCAAACCTGCAGTATTCACACAATTAGTGATACAAGATCCATGTACAATACAAAAAATTTTGTCTGAACCCATTAGCCCGGACGATTCAGACCGGTAAAATTCCTATAATTGACCTGTAATCATCAACCGATGAAGACGGGTCTTTTTCATCTATGGAACTTGGGGATGAGCCGACGGCTTTCATCGGGAATAAATCGGAGGGAAAGTTATGAAAAAAAAGTATGTCATTGCAGGGACCGTCTCAATTATTATTCTTGTGTTGTTTGCGGCCGTATGGGTCATTCAGCCCGAAATTGGTGTCTTCAATTATTTAACCGTGTCCAGACAATATGTCAACACATCGGAAGATATCACCTTTGAATTCGAAGGCGCGGAAGTATCCTTCAACGAGTGGGGCAGAGATTATGTGGAAATAACATATGACAACGTATTCAGCGGGAAAACGAAAATGGATATCGCCAAATCCGGCAATACGCTGACCTTGAAAAGCAAACTCGACTATTCCGGCGCAAAGCATATCGGCATCAACGTTCCCAAAACGGCCATAAAGGTCAGAGCCAAAAGCGTTGAAGCCAAAGGCGGTTTATTCAGGGCTGTTGAAGCTGAAACAGCCAGCCTCAGGTATTCTACCATGGCCGACGGCTTTGTCAGTACGGGCAGCGAAATTTCAGTCAGGGAGGGAAAATTTTCGGGCAGCGGCAGGCTCACGAATGAAATCGTCAATATGCGTGAATGTGAGGCGAAGGAATTGGTGTTGTCGCCCGCGAACAGGGAGAAGGGCCTCAATGCTTATCTCAGGCAGCTCACGGGCATTTCTGTTCATCTTGACGCTGAAGGCTGCAGTGACCTGAGCGCCGAGTTCAAGGATTCGAAACTTGAAAGTCTGAAAATCGGATACTCCGGTGAAAAGGGCAGTGTAACCATATTCAGCGGTGAAATCAATAAGGTCGAGAACAATTCCAAAATTAAAATCAAATACAAGGAAACGTTCTTCGGCTGATAATTTTCAGGCTTCGGAAATCATGTGTCATGATATTACCATACCCTGCCGTATGAGTCCTGTGGTATTTTGGCAAAGCCCTCTTAATATAATTTATTGTGGTGCAAACGCGCCGAAAGAAGCGGGACCGGTATGTTTCACAGGACAAGGAGGCAGGCAGTATGGTTGAACGTGATATTTCCGGTATCATACAAAAGGATAGGCAGGAGAGGGTCAGAAGCCATTTTTCCGGTACGTTTCTCGACTATGCGGAATTGGTGAGGAAGGACCCCAGCCTGGCGATGATGTCGCATCAAAGGCTGTATGATCTGATATCAAAAGCGGGCCTTGAGATCGTTAAAACAGATGAACATCCGAGGCTAAGAAGGATTTACGGTAACGATGTCATACGTAAATATGACTTCTTCGGGGATTTTTACGGGATAGACAAAACAATCATGAGTATTGTGAGGTATTTTCATTCCGCTGCAATGGCTGGTGAAGAATCCAGACAGGTGCTTTACCTTGTAGGACCGGTGGGGTCGGGCAAATCCTCACTCATGGAGGCACTGAAAAAAGCCCTCGAGGGTAGTCCTGAAATATTCGCTCTGAAAGGCTGCCCCATGAGGGAGGAACCGCTTCACCTGGTCCCCAAGCATCTACGGAAGGAGTTCGAAGAGATACTCGGCGTCAGGATTGAAGGTGACCTTTGCCCGATCTGCCGGTTCAGACTGAAAAATGAATACAATGGCGAATATGAAAGATTTCCCGTCGAGACCACCGGCTTTTCAATAAGGTCGCGAAAGGGTATCGGCGTGGTTCCTCCGGTTGACCCGAACAACCAGGATACCAGCGTACTGACGGGAAGCGTCGATATTTCAAGGATCGATCTGTACCCGGAGGACGATCCCAGGGTACTCTCGCTGAACGGTGCCTTCAATGTAGGAAACAGAGGCATTGTGGAGTTTATTGAGGTTTTCAAGAATGAGACGGAGTATCTCCACACTATGATAACAGCGACACAGGAAAAATCCGTACCGTCGCCAGGCAAAGGCTCCATGATCTATTTCGACGGAGTCATTCTGGCCCATTCGAACGAGGCCGAATGGAACAAGTTCAAATCGGATCATACAAATGAAGCGATACTCGACAGGATCGTGAAGATTGAGATACCCTATTGCCTTGAGCTCAACGAGGAGATGAAAATATACGAAAAGATCCTGAAAAAGAGCATGTTTAAAGCGCATATTGCACCGCACACGATCGAGATAGCGTCAATGTTCGCAATTATGACACGGCTCTCTCCGTCCTCCAAGGTAGATCTGATGACCAAGCTGAAGATTTATAACGGCGAAGAAATAGTGGAGAAGGGTCTAACCCGGAAGATAGACATAATGGAGCTGCGTGAGGAGAACTCCCGCGAGGGAATGACCGGGATTTCGACCCGATTTATAATGAAAGCGCTCGATATGGCACTGTCGGAATCCGAGCATGACTGCATCAATCCGATTTCGGTCATGGAAACGATACTAAAGTCAGCCAAAGAGCTTCCCATCAGTGATGAGGAGAAGAGTAAATATGTCAGATTCGTTCAGGATTCCATCAAGAAAGAATATAACAGGATGCTCGAGAAGGAAGTAACAAAGGCCTTCATTTACGGTTACCGGGAGCAGGCGGAAAGCTTGTTCAACAATTACCTTGACCATGCGGAAGCTTTTATCAATAAGACAAGGCTGAAGGATCCGAATACAGGGGAGGAACTCGAACCCGACGAGCGCTTCATGCGTTCGATAGAAGAGCAGATCGGGATAACCGAGGCTTCCGCAAAAGGGTTCAGAAGCGACGTGACCGCATATATGTTCTTCGTCCTTCGAAACGGAGGAAAGCTCGATTACGACAGCTATGAGCCCCTGAAGGAAGCGATCGAGAAAAAGCTGACGGCTTCTGTGAAGGAATTGAGCAGGATTATTACCAAAGCTAAAGTAAGGGATGAGGAGCAGGACAGAAAATATAACGCAATGGTCGAGGAAATGAAAAGGAACGGCTACTGCGATCATTGCTGCAACGTAATACTGAAATATGGGGCAAATAACCTTTGGAAGGATTGAGCGGGGGATAAAATGGCTATTTTCAGGGATTACGATCCGGGAGGCAAGGAACGTTCGGCAGAAGACAGAAGAAGGCACAAGGAGCTGGTAGAGGAGTCGATCAAGAAAAATATCGGCAGCATCATATCGGAAGAAAGCATCATTGGGCAAAGCGGCAGCAAAAAGATAAAGATACCCGTAAGAGGGATAAAGGAATACAGCTTTGTATATGGCAAAAATGCAAAAGGCGCCGCAACCGGGGACGGAGATGAAAAAAGGGGAGACGTCGTCGGGGAAGATGCGGAGGGTAAAAATTTCGGGCATGGCGGCGCGGGGGACCAGGAAGGCGAGGACATCTACGAGACTGAAATAACAATTGAGGAACTGGTCAATTATCTGTTTGACGACCTCGATCTGCCTGATCTGGACAGAAAGAGGATCTCGGAGATCGAGTCGGACAATGGGTTCAGAAAGCTTGGCTACCAGAGAAAGGGCATCCCGCCGAGACTTGCAAAACGAAGGACAGTTATTGAAAAGATAAAGCGAAAGCAGGCCTTTAAAAGAAACATGGAGGCGGATGAAGGGCTGCAGCAGGAAGATGAAGGGCTGTTGAAAGAAGAAGAGGGGCTGCAACAGGATGGCGAAGGACTGCATAAAGAAGGCGATAGGCATGAAGTGCAGCAGGGTACAATCGATGCTGACGGTGGCATGGATGCCATTAGCAGCCCGAACGGCACATATAAGGAACGTTTTCCGTTTATGGAGGACGATCTGCGCTACCGCAGGCTAAAGGAAACACACAAGAAGGATTTCAACGCAGTCGTGCTATGCATCATGGATGTATCCGGTTCCATGGACCAAACTAAGAAATATATGGCCAGGAGCTTTTACTTCCTTCTGTACCAATTCCTGAGGCTCAAGTACTCCAATGTCGAAGTCGTTTTCATAGCCCACACCACCACGGCCAAGGAGGTCGGAGAGGTGGAATTCTTCCACAAGGGGGAGTCGGGCGGGACATATATCAGCAGCGGCTATGCGAAAGCTCTCGAGATAATTGAACAGCGTTACAACCCCAGGAACTGGAATATATACGCCTTTCACTGCAGCGACGGCGATAACTGGACAGAGGACAATAAGAAGGCTGTCGAGCTCGCACTGAAGCTATGCGAGGTTTGCAACCTTTTCGGTTACGGCGAAATTGTGCCCGGTTATTATTTTGCGGGCAGTACGGTCAAATCGGAATTCATCAAAAACATATCAAATAATAACTTTATTATTGTAACGATGTCAAGAAAGGATGACATCGTTACCGGCCTTAAACGCCTGCTGGAGAAGGATGGCGAAAAGGCCTGAAAGGGGCTGGTGAATACTATTGTCAGATTACAGTATCAAGGAACTGGAACAGTGGAACCGAAGAATCGAGGAACTGGCGCGCGAATCGGGCCTCTCATACTATGACCAGGAATTCGAACTGGTAAGCTATGAAAATATGACGGCATACGAAGCCTATGCGGGCATGCCCTCGCACTACCCGCACTGGAGTTTCGGCAAAGCCTATGAGCGGATACGTACCCTGAACAAGTACAATCTGACCGGCCTTCCGTATGAAATGGTGATAAACTCGAATCCCTGTGTTGCCTATCTGATGAAAGACAATTCTCTTCTGCTGCAGATACTGACAATGGCCCACGTATACGGGCATAACGATTTCTTCAGAAACAACCGGCTTTTCAAGATGGGCACCAAGGCGGATTACACTGTAGAAATGTTCAAGAACCATGCCGCCCGTATCCGCGGATATATCAGCGACCCGAGCATCGGGTATTCAAGGGTCGAAAAGGTGATAGACGCAGCACATGCCTTGCGTTATCAGTGCGCCAGAACAGTAGGCACAAGAAGGCTTGATTACGGTGAAATCAGAAACAGGCTGAAAAGCAGGGAAAACAGTCAAGAAAATGATTTCCCGCTGCTCTGCCCGCCAAGGCATACCGAAATACCCGAACAGGAATTGAAGAGAATACCGCCGGAACCCGAAGAGGATATTCTCTTTTTTGTAGGAACTTACGGAAGGCTCAGCGAATGGGAAAAGGACATAATAGATATCATTCGCGAGGAGACTCTGTATTTTCTGCCGCAGATCGAAACGAAGATCATGAATGAAGGATGGGCCAGCTATTGGCATTATAAACTTCTAAACAGGCTGGAACTGCCGCAGCAGCTGTATTTTGAATTCCTGAGACGGCACAACCAGGTGATAAAGCCCTTTGAAGGCAGCATCAACCCATATTTCCTCGGCTTCAGGATACTTGAAAGCATTGAGAAGAACAACCCGGATAATCCCGGGAAGATATTCGAAGCGCGCGAACTGGAGAGGGATGGTTCGTTCATCAGAAGATATCTTACCAAGGAGCTTTGCAGCGAGCTCAACCTTTACGAATACGAAAAGGACGGGAACGAGTACATCGTTTCGGAAGTTGCCGACGACGAGGGTTGGATGAAGATACGCGACACTATTGCCGAAGCAGCAGGTCTGGGAAATATACCGGTCATCCGGGTAACCGACTGGAATCAGCAGGATCGTACGCTTTTGCTCGAACATGTACACGACGGAAGGGATCTCGAACTGCAATACGCGAACGAAACGCTGAAGCACGTGGTGGACCTGTGGGACGGGAGGGTCATGCTGAATACCGTCGTGGAGGACAGGAAGAGGACAATTCTATGCGACGAGCAGAAGAAGATCGTGCTGATAAATACATAGGAAGACAGAAATTCACAGTATAAAGCGTAAATGCAGATAAAGTGTTCAGGCGGGCAGCAGCGGCACTGAAAATGAACATGTAGATAAAGTAGGTTGACTAACCCGAGGGTAAGCCGTATAATAGATACACAAGTGAAGACTTGCGGGATTAACTCAGCGGGAGAGTGCTACCTTCACACGGTAGAAGTCACTGGTTCGAATCCAGTATTCCGCACCAGCGTAAAAAGGAACAAGACCTGTCTTGTTCCTTTTTGTATAATAAAATTTGCACTGTTTAAAACTAATGTCGAATCTATATCTAATGACAAGGGGTGGTTTCATGCGCGAAGGATTGATTCCCGTAATACTTGGTACCGCCGTAACGGCTGCCGGGGTGACTCTCAGAGGTGTGGATATGAAAAAGCACGGCATGACGAAACGCGATACCCGGGTGGCTATCGGCGCGGGTTTGCTGGGGTTGGGGCTGGCGCACGTAATATTGGGAAGTATTGACCTTGTTCAGGATTAAGATTTAAAGTTGAAGTAAAAAAGGTACTGTCCTGTTTTTTAAGGATAGTACCTTTTTGCGTTTTCCCTTCTTTACTGTCAAGACATTTTCATTTGTGGTAAAATGAATGTGTTGCCAATTCTCTGTAATAAGTGAGGTTTCACCAATGAAGAAGCTGATATTTCTTTTACTGACTATATTTTTAATACTGACCGGTTGTTCGCCCGCAGGCTCGAAGGGAGAAGCCTCTGTTGCCGGGGACGTTTCCGGAAGCGGGTCCGGTACGGGTTCAAGCGATTCGAAGGGCATCTATGGGGAGATCAGTTTTTATCCTGCCGCCGATCCGGATTATAAGACAGCGAATAACATACCCTTCGATTTCTGGTTCGATATACCGTCCGACTGGGAGGCAGAAGATAATTCAAATGACGGTTCGACGTTTGACCTTTTGCCGGGGAACGGAAATGTAAAGCTCCAAATATACGGCCAAATGAAGGACGGTTCAGAGGACGAATACTATAAATCGCTTGCCGGAAGCGGCGGCACTGTTGAGGATTTTACATATCGTGACGGTTGGGTCGGAAAACAGATTAAGACGTCGGATAACGAGACATATTACATACGTGTTGACGGAGACAGCTATATAATATTGCATGTCGACGCGGGCGGCGATCCGGAATGGAAAAAGAAAAACGAGGACATACTCGCAAATGTGGCGGAAAGCGCCAGAATAACACGGGAAAGCTACGGAATGAGCCTTTCGGACGAAAACAAGGTAACGCCGGATGATCTCCAGTTGGGAAACATCAAGCTTGATATGACCTATGATGAACTGATAACTGCAATAGGGAAGAAACCCGAACAGGAGGAAGCCGACGAGCACGCCGGCGTAAATGCGAAGACGCTATACTTTGCAGACAGCACACAGGTCTATATCGTAGACGATAAAGTATATTCGGTCAATGTGACAAGTTCGGATTATGCGACGCCCAGAGGGCTGAAAGCCGGGGATAGCGAGGCCAGACTCAAGGAGTTGTATGGAGAGCCTTCGAGCAATGAAGACGGAGTGCTGGGCTACAGTTATAACGGCTACGACCTTTTTACAGTGGTTATAGAGGGTGGCAAGGTCTCTCAGATACAGATAGATAAAGGCTCCTGGGATGTTGAAGTGTTCTAGATGACCGGCATCGGCAGGGTCGGCAGGATCGGCAGGAGCGACGGGGTCGGATAAACAATGAGATAAAAGGAGCAGCAGTGATGCAGGATGTAACATCAGTATTCAATATTGCGGCAGACTATATACGATCACGGATAAGCGGCCAACCGGAGATTGCCGTCATACTCGGAACCGGACTCGGGCCTCTTGCAGACATACTTGAAGAGGCGAGGGAAATAGATTACCGGGATATCCCGGGATTTCCGCAGACAACAGTCGAAGGACATGCGGGAAAGCTCGTTTGCGGAATGTTGGGCGGAAAGCACGTCCTGATCATGAAAGGCCGCTTTCACTTGTATGAAGGCTATGAGATGGAGCAGGTCATCTATCATATAAGAGTTTTCAAGTTGCTTGGAATATCCCAACTGCTCGTAACGAACGCTGCAGGAGGAATAAACCTGAGCTTTGCTCCCGGCGATCTTATGCTGATCACAGATCATATCAGCTTTTTTGCACCGTCGCCGCTCAGAGGAAGAAACCTTGGCGATTTCGGACCCAGATTTCCGGACATGTGCAACGCTTATGACGCCGGACTGATAGATGTAGCAAAAGAAGTCGCTGCCAGAGATGGGATAAAGCTAAAGGAAGGTGTCTATGCCTTCGCTCAGGGCCCAATGTTCGAAACCCCTGCTGAAATAAGAGCGTTGAAAATACTTGGGGCTGATGCCGTAGGTATGTCCACAGTGCCTGAAGTGATCGTGGCAAGACACTCTGGAATAAAGGTTCTGGGGATATCGTGCATCACAAATATGGCCGCGGGAGTGCTGGATGAGCCAATAAAGCACGATGAAGTTCTTGTAAATGCAAAAAAAGCGGAAAAGAGCTTTGTAACGTTGGTTCGCGGAATCATAGAAAGGTGGCCTGTCTAAACCGGAATACCCGATAATGGAGGATTGACAATGAAGAACATCGATATCGAAAACTGGAACAGAAAGGATCACTTCAACTATTTCAAGCAGTTCGATTACCCGCATTTCAACGTCTGTGCAAACATTGACATTACCCGGTTCTATAAACATATTAAAGTAAACGGATTGCCTTTTTTCATTTCAATGGTGTATGCTGCTTCAAAAGCGGCCAACAGCGTCAGAGAATTCAGATACAGGATAAGAGGGGACGGCGTCGTTGAACATGAGACAGCCAACCCTTCCTTTACAGTAATGACGGAAAATGAAGTGTTCAACTACTGTACTGCGCCATTCACGGAGGATTTCAGCAGCTTCAAAACGAAAACGTCGGAGTTGATTGAAAAAGCAAGGAGAAGCGCGGGTTTGGATGATGATCCGAGCCGCGATGACCTTTTGTATATTACCAGTCTCCCATGGGTCTCGTTCACATCAATAACGCATCCGATCCAGATGCACCCGGTTGACAGCATACCGAGGATATCCTGGGGCAGGTTCTTCGAAGACGAAGGATATATTAAGCTGCCGCTTTCCGTACAAGCCCATCACGCTATTGTCGACGGTATGCATGTAGGAAATTACTTCGGTTTGGTTCAGGAAATACTGAACGACCCTAAGAAGTATCTATAACAGGCATATCAGGAGAATACGATGTACGATATTATTGAACGCGCCAAAGCTGAAATTGCTGACCTGAACGAAAGGAAGCCAACCGGAACTCACGTGAAAACCGGGGACATACGTAAATTATCTGCTGCGCTGTACAGGAAGCTTCCCGATAAGAGCATAGACAACGTGCTGGTCCTGTGTGAAGCTTTGCTGGACGAGCATAAATGGGAAACTGGAGTCATTGCTTATGATTGGGCCGACAGGTCAAGCAGGCAATATTCCAGGGAGACTTATTCCATTTTCTTTTCGTGGCTGAAAAAATATGTGCGCGGTTGGGGAGACTGCGATGACTTTTGCACCCATGCTTTCGGTAAATTGCTGATGAAATACAAGGAGCTTTTTGCAAATGTACTCGAATGGACAAAAGACGATGATTTCTGGGTGAGAAGGGCGGCTGCAGTCATCCTTATTCCCTCAATATCGAGAAACGATTATGCCAATCTGGCGCCGTTCGAAATCGCCGACAGGCTTATGAACGACAGCAACGAACTTGTGCTAAAAGGTTACGGCTGGATGCTTAAAGTACTTTCAAAAGCAGATGAGAAAGGTGTAACCGATTATCTCGTCAAAAACAGCGGTAATATGCCGAGGGTTTCTTTCAGATACGCGATAGAGAAGTTTGACGAGGAAAAACGCTCATATCTTTTGGGGTTGTAATTCTTGAGTTAATCTATCCGGTAAGGTTTCTACTGCTACTGTTAACAACTTACTTACCATAATCCGTCTTTTATTTCTGCGATCTCTGATGTATAATAAGCTAATTATTAGTTTCCATAATATAGCACTGCTGCTATGGACTTAAGAAAATTATACTATTTGGATATATACTAAAGTACTATGAGGTTTAATATGTTTAAGTTCTCTTTATTATCAATGACAATTTCATCAAGCTTTTTGTTTTTTCTATTATCGGTTTGCCAAATTGGGCCTGATTGGGAGGTGCCACAAAATCTAATAAGAAAGATGGTTTTTGCAAGCGATTTTGGTATTCTCTTTTTTGCAATAAGCTGTATCTTATTTTTACTTTCAGTGAAAAGATTCCTTCAGCTTGATAAGGTACAGAAAAGTATTTATTTGATATGGGGCATTCTTATAACATGTGCTATTGTGATAATTTTTGCTAAAGGCACACCTGTAGATGCCTTTAGAATCTACAATAATTCCATATCAAAGGTTGCTGCAAATAGCGTTGTACCTGGAATTGCAATTAGTGTTATCTTGTTTGTATACTTAGCATTTGGAGAAAAGCGTATTACTAAATAATTAGGGAGAGGGTAAATATGAGCTGTGAACTAATAAAAGCTATAAGGAAACAAACTGAAGTCCTTTTCTTTAATGCCAATATAATGCTTCAGACTTGTAATTTGGATTTCATGCTAGGTGATATGCCAATATGGAAAAATGTATATCACACGCTCCACTCCTGTGATCAGTGGTATATAAACCCAAAGCATTATAGTGAGCCCGATTTTCATGAACCTGATTTGAACTCCTTGTATATAAAAAGCAAAAAAGTTCTATCGAGGGAAGAATTATTACAGTATCTTGAAAGAATACGTATCAAGATTTTTGCGTATATAGATTCTCTCACAGATGACATGCTATATGAGATACCACCAGATTGTAAAGAAAACAGGCTGACACTGATTCTTTCACAATTTCGCCATTTCTACGCCCATTTAGGCAATATTAACGCCGCAACTATAATTGAAACGAATAAGTGGCCGCGAGTCATTGGAACAAGCGGGCGAAGCGGTAATTCAGCCGAAGGACTCTATGAGTAAAATTGCTGCCGTATAGTAATAGCTAAGATATTAACTTAAATATCGCTCACTAGACGAGATTTTTGCGATAATGTAGTGTCCCCCTAGTAGCGCAATAGGGTACCACGTACATAATAGAGGTAGTAAAACGTATTAAATAAACTAAATTGTGAGGAACTCGTATGGATTGTAAAATACGACAATGGAGAATAGATGACGCGGAAGACTTGGCAGAAGCATTAAGCAACAAAAAAATTCAAGATAATTTGCGAGATGGGCTTCCCTATCCGTATACAGTCAATGACGCAAAAGAGTATATTACAGCCATGCTTTCGGCGGATAAAGAAAAAACCTATGCTTTTGCTATAACGGTTGATGACAAAGTGATCGGAAGTATCGGAGTTTTCCGTGGCAGCAACATTCATTCAAGGACTGCCGAAATGGGTTATTACATTGCCGAACCCTATTGGGGAAAAGGATTAGGAACCAGCGCAGTGAAGCAGACATGCTGCTATATATTTGAACATAGCGATATTATAAGGATTTATGCCGAACCTTTTGCTTACAACATGGCATCCTGCCGCATTCTTGAAAAATCAGGATTTCAGTGTGAAGGTATTTTGCATAAAAATGCCGTGAAAAACGGTAAAGTAGTAGACATGAAAATGTATGCCTTGACGACGGGTGCTGCCGATAATTAGGAAGTGAGGCGAGTCTTCGGGTAGAAAAACGTGACATTATTTGTGAGGTGTATAATGAGCAGACCTTTTGTAAACCTTGAAAGTGAAAACATTGTTGATAAATTACTTAGCGAACTAAATAAAAGTTTGGATAAGATCTTATATTTTAAGGGTATTGTTGGAGTTATACTTGACGGGGGACTATCCCGCGGATATGCTGATCATCTATCAGAGATCGACATTGTAATTTACCTGACCCAGGATCAATTCCTCAAATACAAAAAAGCAAAGACGCCTATTCCTCTCGGTATTACAAAAATCAATGGGTACCTTTACGACATAAAAATCGAAAGCTATGAAGAAGTTTTAAATCGAAGCTTTGATATGGTTGCCTTGTGGGATTTATCTTATGCAAAAATAATTTATGATCCATATAACAACATTTCTGATTTAATAAGACAAAAGTTAGCTCAGCCAGTTAGCATAGCGCAAGCCGAAGGTCTTATGTTCAATGCATGGTGGAATTACCGCCTGGCAGGAGACATATGGATAAACCGGATGGATGTAGCACAAGGGCATTTTGTCTTGAATAATGCGATTAAACCATTGATAAGCGCCTTATTCATTCTGAATGGTGAATATATACCACACGACAAATGGCTCATTCATATGAGCAGGACTTTGGAATGGAAGCCTGATAACTGGGATGATGTACTTGAAAAAATACTGTCGACCGGAAGCTTTAATTTGCAGAGCCTTGTTGAAAGGCAACAGGCAATTGATGAATTGTGGACTTGCTTAGATAACAAGCTGACTGAAAATACTGATTTAAGAGTTAGCTTTATGCAGAAATATTTCTACGAAACCTTCAAGTTACTGATAGAAAATAAGAAAATGAGCATCGAAGAGTGGGAAAAAATCAGCAGTGTTGATATTCTCAATAACCAACCGTTTCACGATGTAATCACAATTAGTGAAGGAACAATATTTGCGGATATCGACAAACTGGTTAATCTAAGGCTTGAGGATATGTATGATTGGTTTTATGAGGTTGCTGATACAGTTAGAAAACAGTTAAAGCCTTAAGAGTGATAAATGCATATTTGGAGGGTGCTATGACGACTTTTTATTTGATAAGACATGGCAAACACGATTATGACGCAGTGAAAGATAAAAATTTTATCGGGCATGGACTGGAGTTGGCCCCCCTAACTGAAGAAGGCGTTCAGCAAGCTATAGAATGTTGTAACGATGAGAGGCTTAAGGACTGTGATATGATAATATCATCACCGTATACGAGAACAATGCAGACTTCTGCAATTCTATCGAAAAATCTTAATATAGATTTTAGGGTAGAAGTGGACCTGAGAGAACATGAACTTGATTTAACTTACCGGGTAAAAAGCTTTGATGAGCTGAAACAGATTGCAATAGAGGAGCAGAAGTATAATGGATTGGAAAACCCGAGCGGAACATATAATTGGGAAACAAGAGCCAGTGTTAGGGAAAGAGTCATGGATGTTCTAAAAAGATATATAAACTATAAAAAAGTTATTGTGGTAACCCATGGAATGGTCATTCATTGTATGACAGAGAAAGTGGGAATACAGAACTGTTCGATACATGAAATAAGAATTGACTGAAGAGTGAGGGGTATTCCTTGTTTATGATCAGGCAAGCAAAGGCAGATGAATCAGCTGTTTTGACTGATATTGCGATAAGATCGGAAGCGTATTGGGGTTATGATCCGGATTTTATGAACAGTTTCAAAACGACATATAAGGTGACGGATGGCTTTATAAATAAAAATCCGACTTATATTCTTGAAGAACAAGAAAAAATATTGGGCTTCTACGGTTTATCACTTGATAAAGAGGAAACTGAACTGGAATATCTTTATATAGATCCGCTATATATCGGCAAGGGATATGGAAAGCGCTTGTGGAATCACATGGTTGGGTATTGTAAAGAAAATGGAATCGATAAAATCGTTTTGGTTACCAGTCCTCAGGCGGTTGGATTTTATACAAAACTGGGAGCCTGGCAGATTGGCGAAGTAGAATCTTTAGTTAGAAAAGGAAGAATGGTACCCAAGTTGATCTATTATACTTAAGTGTGTAATAGTTTCTCGTTGATAGATTGATATGAGGGGTTGTTATGAAAAGGTACGTCAATTTATTAGTTATATTGTTGTTCATTTTACCTCTGACATTATCAGGGTGTGGTCAGAATGAAAAAAGCTCACAGAGTTCGAACGATCAGAGCTCGAGCGCTGAGAATTCAAGTACCCAGAGTTCAATAACACAAAATTCATGCATTCAGAATTCGAGCGCACAAGATTCAAATACTCAGAATTCAACTTCACTAAATACTCCGGCTGTTACTCCGGCTGAGCAAAATGGTCCGGACGATCAACAAGAGCAGGAAGCCACAAAAACCCCCGAGGATAAGATAATCAATGTCTGGAGTTACACCCATGAACTCACGGGAATTATCGAAAAGTTCAAGGAACTCCACCCGAATTTCGGTTACGAAATTAAGTTGACTGATTTATCGAACTCGGACATAAGTATGCAGACGCTCCTTGATAAGGCACTGGCGGCTGGGGGTACTGATATGCCGGATATTTATGCCGTCGAAAGCGCTTATACAGTAAAATACACAAAAGGGGAAGCTAGTAAATATGCTGCCGCTTATATAGACCTGGGAATCGATATCGACAAACTGTTAAGGGAGGCTTCCGTCGCCAAATATGTTGTTGACCTGGGAACAAACCCTGAAGGGAAGGTTGTAGGCCTTGGCTACCAATCAACCTCAGGCGCATTTGTATATCGTCGTTCGATAGCGAAAAAAGTATGGGGCACGGATGACCCTTCCAAAATTAAAGCTATCGTAGGACCGGGATGGGATAAGTTCTTAATAGCCGCTGCCGGTTTGAAAGCAAAGGGGTATCGTATTTGTTCCAGCGCGGATGATATCTGGCAGGTATTGAATATGAATGCTGATCAGGCATGGGTAGTTGACGGCAAACTGTTTATTGATCCTAAACGTGAAGCCTTCCTGGACCTCGCCATGGAACTCAAGGAAAAAGGTTATATCAATAATACAAGATCCTGGACTGATGCTTGGTACAAGGATATGAATAATGAAGGTGGGAAAAAAGTATTCGGCTATTTTGGACCATCGTGGTTTATTAACTATGTAATGGTTTCAAACAGCGGAGGCAAAACTGCAGGAGAAGGAACGTATGGCGACTGGGCTATATGTGATTCTCCAGTAAGCTTTTACTGGGGCGGGACATGGATCCTCGCCAATAAGGACACCAGAGAAAAGGATGGAGTTGCGGAGATACTCAAGTGGATAACTCTTGATACCTCAGAGACCGGACTGCAGTATTTATGGGCAAATGGCAAACTAGGATATGGTGCTAAGGATACTGTAATTTCCGCTGCGGTCATGAAAGTGTCCGACGGGAAAAATGACTTTCTTGGCGGTCAGAATCAATTCGACGCCTTCATTTCTGCAGGAAATAATACATACTGCAGGAACGCTACCAAGTACGACGAGAGAATAAGCTTTTATTGGATTGAACAGGCGCATGAATATATGGATGGTAAGAAATCACGCGAACAGGCAATTGCCGATTTTAAAAAGTCAGCTACAGAATATATTGATAATGTTTTGAAGGGGTACGGCTCATAAACCTACGAATGAGAAGGGTTTAGCTGATACGAGCCTTATGGATAAAAGGGAGAATTTTTCGGGAAGGGTATTGAATCTATGAAATACACAAAGGTATTATGCGCCTTCATTTGCACTTCGATATTTCTTGTTTCATCGGGGTTCAGCCCTGCCGTCGACAATGGTACAAAATATAGGCAGGCGAGCTTTCCGACCAGAAAATGGGAGTCTTCGACGCTTCAAAAACAAGGCTTCGATACTTCGATAATCAACAATATGCTTGCCAAGGTTAAGAAGGAAGGCCAAATAAACTCTCTTCTGATAGTACGGAACGGGTACAAGGTACTCGAATATTATAAGCCGGGCTGCTCAAAAAAGACTGCTTTTAACTGGTACTCCTGCACAAAGAGCATAACATCTGCAATAGTAGGTATTGCCATTGATAAAGGCTACATAAACAGTGTGGATGATAAGGTGGCAAAGTATATCACGGAGTTTAAAAAGGCTGATGAGGATAAGCTTAAGCAGGCAATGTCCGTGCGTCATCTGCTGAATATGACAAGTGGGATCGATTGGCCGGAGTCTACGGAATGGAATCATTTTTTTGCCCCAATGATTAATAGTGAAAATTGGATTAGGTTTATAGTAGGTAGACAAATGGCTGAGAAACCCGGGGATGTATTCAACTACAATTCCGGCGCTTCACACCTGCTTTCATATATTGTACAAGAATCGACGGGGGAGAGTACGTTTGATTTCGCAAAGGAGAACCTGTTCGGTAAAATAGGGATGAAATCTGTAGAATGGCCGACAGATCCCCAGGGAGTCAATAACGGGGGCGCTTGGCTGGAAATGACTGCCGAAGATGCTGCAAGATTCGCTTATCTTTACCTGAATAAAGGCAAATGGGCCGGAAAGCAGCTGATATCGTCAAAATGGATTGAAGAATCTACAGAATACCAGTCTGAAGGCAGCAAGGAGGATAACGGTGTTGGCGGAAACTATGGCTATCAATGGTGGATAAATTCTTACCATGGCCACAAAACATATTTTGCATGGGGTGCGCGGGAACAGTATATTTTTGTGGTGCCTGATTTAAACTTGATTGCTGTTTTTACCAGCTGGTATACGGATAATTCAACACGTCCTCCTCAGTACGTGAAGGACTATATAGTTCCATCAGTATTGCAACAATAGAGAAAGGAATATTGACACCATGATTGATTGCATCAGCGAAGCCTTATCCCTGTATGGGCTTGAAAACGCCAATGCTACGCTTCTGAGGCATAATGAAAATCGTACATATCGGATCGACTGCAGTGAGAAGTCATTTTGTCTTCGACTGAAAACTCCGGTTTCAGGCTTCAACTTGGACGTTTTGGGCGGAGATCAGGAAACGCTGCTGCGAAGCGAATTAGGCCTCATCAGCGCGTTAGGGGAACAGACGGACATTGCAGTGCAAATACCCGTAAAAACATCTTCAGGCGATGTTATTGCAAAGCTTTCGGATGGAACGCTCGCAAGCCTGCTAAGCTGGATGGAAGGAACGCCGCTTAATACGGTAAACCGTTCTGAGCAGATATTGGTTTCTGCCGGACAGACACTGGCAAAACTCAGAAATGCAGCAGATGCCAATTCCGTCCTGAATTCCTTTGCCCGGTTTTCATATGATCAGAAACTCATAGAAAGCCTCGTTGCAAAAGCCGGGCAGGGAGCCGAATATTTTTCTGACAAAGCAATCAGGAGTATCATAAAAGCTCTCGAGGCCGTTTCTTGTGTAATGAAAGAAATGGACGCAAGCGAAAAGACTTTAATTGCCCATGCAGACCCGGGTTTTGGCAATATGATTTGGACAGGCGAAAAGGTGGGGCTGATTGACTGGTCGCTCACCGGATACGCTCATTCATATATGGATCTTGGCGGTCTTATGGGTGCGACGTCGGATAGGGAGGAGCAGAAGCTTTTGCTAAAAGGTTGGGAAAGTGTTCGGGGCAAGGTAAACCGCCGTTATTTAGATGCTTATTTTTCGCTTGCAGTGCTGCTTTTTGTCTGCTGTCAATACACACGGGCAGGGGAATGGACCGATTGGTTTCCTGCGGCGCTTGAGCGCTGGCAGGAAACAATATTTGAACCTTTTTCGTCAGGAAGCTTGATTCCTTGTATCCTATAATATATTCAGCCGTTTCTCGTGTTATCTTGAGCAAAATTATTCAAGGGTTGATTTGTTGGATTGACCTGAAATAGAAAATTGAGGTACTTAAAAAGCCGCAGGCTACTTGATACAAACAGCTTGCGGCTCTTGTTTTAATACCGGTCAAAGTTGATCTAGCCCATCAGCGACGCACCAGATGATAAAAGTGTGACAAATTGCTACCTCGCGCTCATATCGTACGGTATGCCTTCGGCCTTGGGAGCCCTCGACTTCTTGGATGTAAATGCGAGGACGACCATTGTTGCCAGATAGGGAAGCATCTTGTAATAGGTTTGATTGATATCGAGCGCCTCTAGGAACGGAATAAGCGAAATCGAATAAGCCAGTGTGCGCAGGAATGCGAAGAACAGCGACGCAAGCAGTATCTTTAACGGTTTCCACTGACCGAATATCATTACGGCCAGGGCAAGGAAGCCAAATCCTGCAACGCCCGTGTGTCCGTTGATATTGCTGTTCATTATTCCTACCGCGTAGAAAAATCCTCCGATTCCGCCCAGTATGCCTGAAATACCTACACCTGCATGGCGCATGACATATACGTTGATTCCGACGGAATCTGCCGCGTGGGGATGTTCGCCGCAGGAACGCAGCCGCAGGCCGAACTTCGTTTTATAGAAAATGACCGTCGCAATAATCAGGAACAATATCCCTATATATACGGTAATATAGGTATTCTGGAAGAACAGATTCCCGAGTACCGGTATATCACCCAGACCGGGTACTTTTTTAATATAGAAGTTGACGTCGGTCGTGATACCGTCGCTGTTGAAAAACATTTTGGCAAACAGGAGGATAGCTGCAGGAATTAACATATTCAATGCAGTTCCCGTAATGGTCTGGTCTGCTTTCATGTTTACGGCTGCAAAGGAAAGCAGCATGGAATACAGTAGCCCCGAGACCGCAGCAACAGCCATGGCAAGCAGCAATATTATCTGTACGTCTATGGGTATGCCCTTTATAAAGTAAACGAACAGGCAGCCGAAGAAAGCGCCAAACAGCATGATACCTTCGAGTGCTATATTTATGACGCCGCTGCGTTCGCTGAACATGCCGCCCAGCGCAACCAAAAGCAGGGGTATTGCGACCGGAAGTGTATTCTGAATCAGATAATACAACGTATCCATAGGTTACACCTCCTCCTTTTTACTACGTTTTTTGAACAGCTTGACGACCACGGAATTCATAAACATTGCAAAGGCCGAGAAGTAAATGATAACTGCGATGACTACGTCGATGATCTCCGGCTTGAAGCCGAACAGGCTTGCAAGCGTGCCGCCGCGCTGGATGTATGACACAAACAGGGCGGAGAAGATGATACCTATGGGACTCGAATTCCCGAGCAGCGCTACCGCGATACCGTTGAAGCCGTTTACAGCGATGACGTTTATTGGTTCGTAGGTCATGCTGCTGCCTGAGATCGCGGAAGGAGCCAGGATTGCGAACGCGCCTCCGAACCCAGCCATTGCGCCTGCGATAGCCATGGTCAGAATAACATTACGTTTTCCGTTCATTCCCGCGTATGTGCTTGCATGCTTGTTGTAGCCCGTTGCTTTCAACTCGTAACCGAAGGTTGTTTTATTCAAAACTATATACAATATTATGGCGATTGCCATAGCTATAATGATCGAGACATTTACACTCGAGTTCGGGATACCGAGTCCGGGCAGCTTCGCCGCATCGGGGAGATAGGCGGTCCGGTTCATGGTTGTGACGAACATCCTGGCATTACTCTGTATCAGCATATCAACCAGGTACATGCCGATATAGTTGAACATGATGGAGGTGATAACCTCGTTCACATTAAGCAAGGCCTTGAAGATTCCCGGGATCAGTCCCCAGAGCAAACCTCCGAGCATGCCTGCAATTACGCATGCTATCCAGCGTAAGCCGGCAGGGAGGTCCCACATGAATCCGACGTAAAGGGCAAAGTACATACCCATGGTGTATTGGCCAGATGCGCCGATGTTGAACAGGCCCATCTTAAATGCAAATCCAACTGCCAACCCTGTCATGAGGATCGGGGTTGCAAAATAGAACACGTCGCCCAGACGTTCAAGACCGCCCAACAATACCATCTGGAAGCCCGGAATGGAATTTTCGGGACTGGCGGCAAGCATTATTATGAACCCGAATACGAGCCCAAGGAAAATTGCCAGCAATGCCGCCGTAAATGCCGAAAAGCCTTTATTCTTAGTTATTTTTCCAATATCAAACGACTGCATGTTCAATCTCCTTTGCCATCTGACGTTTTGCGCCCGACATGTACAAGCCCAGCTCCTGTACGGTGACTGCCTTAGGATCGAACTCGCCGACTATTTCGCCTTCATACATTACAAGGATGCGGTCGCTTACATTCATGACCTCTTCCAGCTCGAGAGACATCAATAACACGGCTTTACCGGCATCACGCCGTGCGACCAGCTGTTTATGGATATATTCGATGGCTCCTACATCAAGACCTCGTGTAGGTTGAACCGCTATCAACAATTCATGCTCCTTGTCTATTTCGCGGGCAAGTATGGCCTTCTGCTGATTGCCGCCCGACATGCTCCGCACGGTGGTAACAGGCCCTTGCCCGCTCCTGACGTCATACTGTTCTATCAGTTTTTCAGCGTAATCCCGCACCTCGCGGTTTTTTATAAAGCCATGGCTTTGGAATTCAGGCTGCCAGTAACGCTGAAGCACAAGATTCTGTTCCAGAGAATAATCCAGAATAAGGCCGTGCTTCTGACGATCCTCGGGTATATGGCTCATTCCGGCTTTTGACCTGCTGCGGATCGGCGCCTTCGTGATATCTCTGCCGCAGAGCGATATACTGCCGCTGCTTGTCCTTTCAAGACCTGTAAGTGCCTGTATGAATTCGGATTGCCCGTTTCCGTCTATTCCCGCGAGACACACGATCTCTCCGGCTCTTACGTTGAAGGTGACATTTTTGACGGCATTATTCTTATGAGTTTTGGAGGGAACAGTGATATTTCTTACAGAAAGTACAACATTACCGGGTTTTGCATCTTTTTTGTCCACTTTTAGGAGTACGTCGCGTCCGACCATCATCCTGGACAGTTCCTCCCTGGTGGTATCCTTTATGTCTACTGTACCTATCAGCCTGCCCTTGCGCAATACGGTACAGCGGTCGGCAACAGCGATGATCTCGTTTAGTTTATGCGTTATAAAAAGTATTGATTTGCCTTCTCTTGCGAAGCCCCGCATGATTTCCATAAGTTCGTCTATTTCCTGCGGGGTCAGAACTGCGGTCGGTTCGTCGAAAATAAGGATCTCATTTTCACGATACAACATCTTCAATATTTCAACCCGCTGCTGCATGCCGACCGAGATATTTTCGATCAAGGCGTCGGGGTCAACCTTGAGTCCATACTGCTCGCTTAGCTTAATTATCTTTTCGCGGGCTTTTTTTCTCTGCAGAAAGCCCATTTTGTTCGGCTCAACGCCTAAAATTATATTTTCAAGCACCGTAAAGATCTCGACCAGCTTGAAATGCTGGTGTACCATTCCGATGCCCAGATCGTTGGCATCGTTGGGATTATTGATCTTTACGACATTTCCGTTCTTCCTGATTTCACCCTTTTCAGCCTGGTACAGACCGAAGAGCACACTCATAAGGGTGGACTTTCCCGCGCCATTTTCGCCCAGAAGAGCATGAATCTCGCCCTTTTTCAACTTCAAGGTAATATCGTCATTGGCGATAATGCCGGGAAATTCTTTTGTTATATGAAGCATTTCAATAATATAGTCTTCCATATAACCCTCTTTTAAAATTAATAGTTTTAATACATAAAAGGGGAAAGACAGATGCCTTTCCCCCCATATTGAACTTCGAGTCGATTAATACGTTGTTTTAACGGCAACCTTCTTGAGTGCGAGGCCGGAAACAAGTTCGTCAGCAGTTGCATAACCGTTTTCAGCAGCAACCTTGATCGAACGTATCGGTTTTACGGAACCATCGGCAAGAGTCTTGTACAATGCATCGTAATCAGCCTTTGTAAAGGCTTTGAATCTATCGAACGCATTGCCGTTGGGAGTGCCTATAACGACAGTGGGGAGGCCTATACCATCATTTGCCGCATTGAAGGTAGTGGTTTTGCCTGCATAAGTGTCCCAGTTCTTATCTTTGTAAATTGACTTGAGTACAGCCTGAACTGATGCGCCGAGGCCTTTCATTGCGGAAGTGATAACTGTATCGCTGTCATATCTCTGGTCAACGTCAACGCCTATGACCTTCTTGCCTGCTTCGGTAGCAGCAGCCATAACGCTCTTTCCGACTGAACCGCCGCATGCGAATATGACTTCGGTGCCTTCCTGGTACATTGTCTTTGCAGTTGCCTTGTTGGTATCGGTTTCTGCGAAGTCGCCCGTATAATGGAATGTGACTGATATCGAACCATCGGCAAGACCGAGTTTTGCAGCAGCGGCTTCAGCGCCCTGCAGGTAGCCGTAACCATATGCCTGAACAGCAGGGAATGCCATGCCGCCCATGAAACCGAGCTTTTTGTAGCCGTCCTGAACTGCTGCATAGCCTGCGAGGTAACCGGGCTGTTCTTCAGCATACATAACACTTGCTACGTTGCTCTTTGTGTCATATTTTGCATAATCGGCCGTGTGAGGTGCTCCATCGAGAAGAATAAATTTAACATTGGGGTATTTTGTCTGTGCTTCATAAACCGGAACTTCGAAAAGGAAACCAGGTGTTACGACAACTTTTGCCCCGCCGGTGACAGCCAGATCGATAGCTGCAAGGTAGCCGGCATCGGAAGCCTCTTCGGGCTTGTAGTACTTGTGGGAGATCTTGTTTGCTTCTGCAAACGCAACTACGCCTTCCCAAGCGCCCTGGTTGAAGGATTTGTCATCGATGTTTCCCTTGTCTGTAATGAGTGCGATCTCGAAGCCCTTTGAAGCTGAAGTACTGCAGCCTGCAAACAGTGTGACCACCAGTGCAAGAGCAAGTACAAGCGCCGCAATTCTCTTCATAAATAGTTCCTCCTGTTTAATTTTTGTAATGGGAATATGTCTGCTAAATATATTTTAGCATGCCTAATCGGAAATACAACTATTTACCGAACAATTTTATGCAATGTATGTATAATGCCTGATATTTCAGCATAATGTGACTTTATTCCTCTCTATTTTTGCGTAAATGAGAGGTCTTGGGTCAGGCTTCGATTCAGAAAATCTCAAGGCCGATAGGAAATGGTCTTCCGCGTTTTTGACGAGCGTTTTGACGGAGGTATGGAGAACCGCAAGAGTATCGCCCTCGTTTACGTGGTCGCCTGTTTTCCTGCGGAGCATTATACCTGCCAGATAATCTATCGGACTGTCCTTTTTCTCCCTGCCTGCACCGAGCATTACCGATGCAATTCCTATGGCTTCCGTGTCCATACCGGAGATATAGCCGCTGAATGGAGATTTTACCTCATATAGGACAGGCGCGGTTCCGAAGCGGGAAGTATCCCTTATTACTGCCGGATCGCCGCCCTGTGCCTCGACCATTTCACAGAATTTTTCCAACGCGGCTCCGCTTGCTATAGCCGATTTTACCATTTCCATACATTGGGAAATATTACCCTTGCCTGCGAGCTCCAGTAAGTTTGCCGTAAGTTCGATGCAGCAATCCGTAAAATCCTTTGGACCTTTCCCATTAAGAGTCTCGACAGCTTCTATCACTTCCAGAGAATTACCTATGGCCGAACCCAGCGGTATATCCATATCAGTCACAAGTGCAGAGCATTTCCTGCCCGCGCCCCAGCCTATGCCGACCATTACTCTGGCTAATTCGATAGAATCTTCGACGGATTTCATAAAAGCTCCGCTGCCGGTCTTTACATCGAGCAGTATGCAGTCCGCTCCGGCTGCAAGCTTCTTGCTCATTATACTTGAAGCTATCAGCGGCACGCAGTCGACTGTAGCCGTAACATCGCGCAGTGCGTATATTTTCTTGTCCGCGGGAGCGAGATTGCCTGTTTGCCCGACAACACAAAGCCCGGTTTTCTTTGCGATATTGATGAATTCTTCCTTTGAAATGGAAACATTGAAGCCCGGTATAGATTCCAGCTTGTCTATCGTACCCCCGGTATGTCCGAGCCCTCTGCCGGACATTTTGGCTATACGTACGCCGCATGCGGCTGCTACCGGCGCTACGACCAGTGTGGTCTTGTCTCCGACGCCTCCCGTGCTGTGTTTGTCGACTTTTACGCCGTCGATGTCCGAAAGATCTATCATATCGCCGGAATGCGCCATACAATTTGTAAGCGACACGGTTTCTCTGTTGGTCATTCCCTTGAAATATATTGCCATTAAAAGAGCCGACATTTGGTAGTCGGGTATTTCACCCTTTACAAAGCCCATTACGGCAAACTCGATTTCGCTTTCATCAAGTTCGAAGCCGGCTTTTTTCCTTGCGATTATGTCATACATTCTCATATGGATCACCATCCTGTCAGCCTGACATCCCTGGTCAGGCAGTATATGAAAATTAAATGCCCGATTCGAGATCCTTCGGTGCGAAACCCAGCGGAAGCAGTTCTTTAAGGGTATATGTCCTGTAATCCCGCAGGCTTTTTGAAACGGTTACCTTGAATTGTTCCGGATCACAGAATTCCATCATTACCTGGCGGCAAACGCCGCAGGGAGTACTATATTTGTCATAAGCTCTCCCGTCTGTAGGACCTGCTGCGATCGCTATGGCTTCGAATTCGCGTTCGCCTTCCGAAACGGCCTTGAAAAATGCCGTCCTCTCCGCGCAGCTGGTCGGGGTATAGGCTGCGTTTTCTATGTTGCAGCCCAGATAGATCCTGCCGCTCTTTGTCAGCAGTGCCGCCCCTACAGCGAAGTGTGAATAGGGGGAATACGACCTGCTCTTGGCCTCATAGGCCAGAGCCACCAGACTTTGAGTATCAACACCGGCCGGAGATTGAGCATCCACTATGCCTGTCGTTTGAGGAACCATAGTAACCTCGAAATGGGCCGGCTGTTTCAAAATGAGCGGCAGCATGCTTTTTCCCTTTATGTCGCCTTTTGTGCCGAACATATCAAGGATCGTAGCGGCGATATCACTGAAGCATTCCCTAGTACCGGCATTTACAGAAGGTGTGATCTCATTGCCGTAAACGAGCAGGGGAGTATACTCCCTGGAATGATCGGTGCTTTCAGTCGACGGGTCACAGCCGTGATCCGCTGTTATCATCAGGATATCATCCGGGTTCATTTTTTCAAGAAATGCAGGAAGCCATACATCGAAAGCGGTCAATGCCGCCGCATAGCCGTCGACATCGTTGCGATGCCCGTACAGCATGTCGAAATCGACAAGGTTTGTAAAACAGATCCCTTTGAAATCGCGATCCAGCAGCTCCATGGTACGAGCCATGCCTTCGCTGTTATTGGCTGTCTTTATGCTTTCCGTAATGCCCTTGCCTGAAAAGATGTCGTTAATCTTGCCTACCGCAATTACTTCATAACCGTCTTTTTTCAAGTAATCGAGCATAGTGGGGCGGGGAGGGGCGATCGAAAAGTCATGTCTGTTCGAGGTTCTTTTAAAATCAGGGTATTGTCCGGTGAACGGGCGCGCAATGATCCTGCCTACGCCGTGTTCGCCGGTGAGTATGCCGCGGGCGATCTCACAATACTCATAAAGCTTGTTCAAAGGTACGACATCCTCGTGTGCAGCGATCTGGAACACGCTGTCCGCGGACGTATAAACGATCAGCGCCCCGGTTTCGACATGCTCCTTTCCGTAATCCCTGATAACGTCGGTCCCCGAATAGGGTTTATTGCACAAGACCTTCCTGCCGGTCGCCGAAGAGAATTTCTCAATTATCTCCTGAGGGAAGCCGTCTGGGTAGGTGGGCAGAGGGTGCTCCGATATGATGCCCGAGATCTCCCAGTGTCCGATAGTCGTGTCCTTGCCCTTTGAACGTTCCGACATGCGGGCATAGGCCCCTGCCGGACTGTTAACAGGCTTTCCGCAGGTAACTCCGTCGATATTGAACAGTCCGAGCTTCGCAAGATTGGGAGTTTTGAACTTGTCACTCGCCGCAACCGCATTCAGCGTATTGCTGCCCGCATCACCGTAAAGCGCGGCATCAGGCAACTCGCCTATGCCGAAGCTGTCCAGAACGACCAGGAATACTCTTTTTATTGCCATAATCATCATCCCCGTCCTACCTAAGCTATTTCAAGAGCGATTTCCATCATCTGGGTGAAGGTCAGCTGTCTTTCTTCCGCAGAACATTCTTCTCCGCCTGTAAGCGGGCAATCCGATATGGTGCAGATGCACAGCGCATTTTTGCCTGCTCTTGCCGCATTCATGTAAAGAGCCGCAGATTCCATCTCGACGGCAAGCACGTTCATTTTCTGCCATTCGCCGAGGCTCAGCGCATCGTCATAAAATGTGTCGCTGGAATATACATTGCCCATTTTGAGCGTGATACCCATGTGTTTTGCAGTCTCGTACGCCTTCAAAACCAGATCGAAGCTGGCAATAGGTGCGAATGTACCGGGCAGTCTGTACTGGGCGGCATAATTCGAATTTGTGCAGGCTCCCAGGCCGATAACTATGTCACGCAGCTTCAGATCCGGATGTATCGCTCCTGCGCTGCCAATACGGATTATGTTCTCGACATCGTAGAAATTAAACAACTCGTAGGAATAGATGCCCATCGACGGCATACCCATTCCGCTTGCCATTACGGAAACCTTTTTTCCCTTATAGGTTCCGGTATAGCCCTGTATGCCGCGTATATCGTTAATGAGTACCGGCGATTCGAGGTAGGTTTCCGCTATGTATTTGGAGCGAAGCGGATCGCCGGGCATTAGCACGGTTTTGGCAAAATCGTTTTTATCCGCTGAAATGTGTGGTGTTGGGATAGGCATTGTCTTTTCTCCTTTTAATTTATTTTTAGTATCCTTGGACTTCCATATTCTTTACAAGCTTTACTACCGAACTCGTACCGAGTCGTGAGGCACCAATTTCCATAAAAAGCTCCGCAGTTTCGAGGCTTTTGATACCGCCGGCCGCTTTTATCCTGACTCCCTTGCCGACATTAGCAGCAAAGAGCCTCAGATCCGCTTCGTTCGCACCGCCGGTCGAAAAGCCGGTGGAAGTCTTTATAAAATCTGCGCCTGCTTCTGAAACTATCCGGCACATCTCTACTTTTTCATCATCTGTAAGCAGGCAGGTTTCGATGATCACCTTCAGTATTTTGCCTTCGCAGGCGGATTTGATGCTTTTAATCTCATTCAAAACAGCGTCATGACGTTTATTTTTAAGATCGCCTATATTGATGACCATATCGATCTCGTCGGCGCCGTTGGCAATAGCATCCCGAGTTTCGAAAACCTTTGCCGCAGTGGTGGAATATCCGTTGGGAAACCCGATAACCGTGCATATTGCAAGCCGGTCTCCTACATAATCCTTCGCCCTTTTGACAAAGGACGGGGGAATGCATACGGAAGCCGTTTTGTATTCCATACCTTCGTCGCATAGTTGTTTTATCTGCTCCCACGTAGCGGTTTGAGCGAGTAGGGTGTGATCGACTGCAGCAAGTATTTTTTTGATATCCATTTTACCAGCCTCGCATTCTAGCAATATTTTCTTCCATATTTATTATCAACTATAAAAGTTATTTAATCAACAAATTTAAAATGATCGTGAAACGTCCCTCCGTTTCGTTCCTCTATTTCTGCTCCGTAGTGAATATAAATATAAAAAAGGTGTAATTGTAATGAATATAGATGAAATTAGTTGTTGATAATGTTGTTTGGTTGAGTTAGAATATACAGGAAAGGGAGTAACTGTTATGGATAAAGAAATCCTCAATATGGAAGAGGCTGCAGAACTGTTCAACGTCAGTATTAAAACATTTATAAAGCTGCTCAAGGAAGAAAAGGTTCCTGCAAGGAAAATAGGCAGAGAATGGCGTTTCAGCAGGCAGGCACTCATACAGTGGCTTTCCTCGGGCGATTCGATGCAATATTCCTCCAGCGACAGCGATTCAAGGGAATTCTTCGACAGCGTAGCACCGGAATGGGAAAACCTTCGCGGGGATTATTACGATGAAGCGGTAATCGGCAGACTGTTCGATACGGGACTCCTGAAAGAAAGCATGACGCTTGTGGACCTGGGTGCCGGAGACGGCTACCTTTCACGCGCAGTGTCGCCGAAGGTGAAGAAGGTAATTGCGGTAGACATATCGGGTGAAATGCTCAAGGAGCTCAACAAAAAAGCAGTTCGGGGAGGTTTGGCAAATATCCGCACCGTCGAAGGCGACGGCTGCGATATGCCGCTTGAGGACGAAAGTGTGGATCTTGTCTGTACGAATATGTTCCTGCACCACGTCGAAGAGCCCTTGCTGGCCATTAAAGAGATGTACAGGGTTTTGAAACCCGGAGGCAGGGTATATCTTGCGGACCTTAAGGAACACTCCAACGTTGAGTTCAAGGACAGGATGCATGATATCTGGCAGGGCTTTTCACAGAACAGGGTGAGGGAATGGTTCGCCGAATGCGGTTTTAAGAATATACAGATCGAATCGGTAAACAAAAAGCCTGCCGGTAAAAAGGGAGACGAGGGCATATTCGTTCTGCTCGCCGAAAAATAAAACTTATTGATCAGGGTAATCTATAAATGTACATAATGACAATCAGGAGGTTTTACGTATGGTAAAATGCGATATCAAGGACAAATCGTTGGCGCCAAGGGGCAAACTGAGGATCGAATGGGCTGATAACCAGATGCCCGTTTTGAAAATGATCAGGGAGAGATTTGCAAAGGAGAAACCGCTGGCCGGTATTAAAATGAGCTGCTGCCTTCACGTTACAACGGAGACTGCAAATCTTATGCGTACTTTGAAGGAAGGCGGAGCGGACATAGTACTTTGCGCTTCCAACCCGCTTTCGACCCAGGATGACGTAGCGGCGTCACTGGTCGAGGACTACGGTATTTCAGTTTTCGCAAAAAAGGGAGAGGACAGGGATACTTACTACAAACACCTTCTGGCAGCCATTGAACATGGCCCGGACATGACCCAGGACGACGGCTGCGATCTGGTCGGACTCCTGCACAAGGATTACGGGGAAACCCACCTTAAAAATGTGATCGGCGGAACAGAGGAAACCACTACCGGTGTAATCCGCCTGAAGAGTATGGAAAAGGACGGTGCCCTCCGCATTCCCATCATCGCTGTCAACGAGTCTGAAACGAAGCACCTGTTTGACAACAGGTACGGCACGGGCCAGAGCACTCTTGACGGTTTACTGCGCGCTACGAACATATTGCTTGCCGGCAAGAACCTCGTGGTTTGCGGTTACGGCTGGTGCGGAAAAGGCCTGGCCATGAGGGCAAAGGGCATGGGCGCTAATGTCACGGTAACGGAAGTAGATCATATCAAAGCCATTGAAGCCGTAATGGAAGGTTTCAGGGTAATGAAGCTCGAAGAGGCGATGAGCTTTGCAGACATCATCATTACGGTAACAGGCGATCTGAATGTCGTCGATGAAAAACATATCAAGCTTGCAAAGGACGGAGTTGTAATAGCGAATTCAGGCCATTTCAACGACGAGATAAACATAGACGCAATAGAAAAACTGGCTGCTTCAAAGAGGACGGTACGTGATTTTGTTGAAGAGTATACGCTGAAGGATGGACGTAAACTGTTCCTGCTTGCCGAAGGAAGGCTTCTCAATCTCGCCGCAGCCGAAGGACATCCCGCGGTCGTTATGGATATGAGCTTTGCCAACCAGGCTCTTGGCGCTGAATATATCGTGAAGAACAGCAAAAAGATGGATAATAAGGTTTACCTGCTGCCGGGAGAGTTAGATCACGAAATTGCCAGACTAAAGCTTGAATCCATGGGCGTATCTATAGACGTTCTGACTGAAGAGCAGGAGAAATACCTGTCCTCATGGCAGAGCGGTACCTGATCGGACGTGGCCGGAAGCTTAAGGAAGACGGCAGTACAGGTTACATGGCCGCGGCAGTATAGGTAACACGGCTGTTCCAGTTGCGTCGGCCAAAAAACATCAACTGGTCAACATACGCCCTACCATGGTATATGGACTGCCCTCTGTCAAAAAAGACAGGGGGCGGTTTGTTACATGGTCCGATAAACGGATCAAGGTAATTGCTGGAGAAAAGTGTTAATATATTATTAGCGAACGGTGAAAATATTATTATATGCCGGTTTCCGGCGGGTTTGATTGCCTGCACCAAATCATGAAGAGGGAGATACGGGATGAACATTCTTATTGAAAACATCGATATTTTAACTGCAGACCAGGAAAACGAATATATGAGGGAAGCCGATATCGGAATAGCTGACGGCATAATCTTGTTTATAGCGCCTTCCGGTCACGTACCCGATGATTTCAAGCCGGAAAAAAGGATCAGCGGCAGGCATAAGCTTGCCACGCCGGGCTTTGTGAATGCACATACCCACTGCGCAATGACGCTGATGCGCAATGCGGCGGACGATCTTCCGCTGCATGAATGGCTTTTCAACAGGATATTTCCCATGGAGGACCGCCTCACCGATGACGATGTTTACACGGGAACCTTGCTGGGGGCGGCCGAGATGATCAAGAGCGGCACAACTGCGATCGCCGATATGTATCTTCATATGGATTCGGCTGCCAAAGCCGTTTCGGAAGCAGGCATCAGGGCGAATATGTCAAGGAGCCCGCTTGAATTTCATTCAGACGGTGAGCTCAAAGCAGCGGACGTTTTTGACGAGTGTGAGAAATACTACAGAAAATGGAATGGCTCTGCCAACGGCAGGATAAAAGTATATATCGAGGTGCATTCAACCTATCTGTTTGACCGGGAATCGCTTAAAAGGGCATCGGACCTGGCTAAAAAACTGGGTACGGGTATTCACATTCATCTGCTCGAAACGGCAAAGGAGCGGAAGGACAGCTTCGAACAGTACAACATTTCGCCCGTTGAGATTTGCGCAGATACGGGAATATTCGATGTGCCCGTGATAGGAGCGCATCTGGTGCACGTTTCCGGGGAAGATATAGGCTTGCTTAAAAAATACGAGGTTAATGCTGCGCATAACCCCACCAGCAATTTGAAGCTAGGCAGCGGTATATCTCCAGTGCCGGAAATGCTTAAGGCAGGGGTAAATGTTGCATTGGGGACCGATGGCGCCGCCAGCAACAACAATCTTAACATGTTTGAAGAAATGCATCTTGCGGCGCTGATTCACAAGGGTCTCAGTCAAGACCCGGAACTTGTGAATGCACGTCAGGCTTTCATGATGGCCACTGCCAACGGAGCACGCGCGTTGGGCTTCGGTGGAGAGGCAGGCGTTCTTTCGCCCGGCATGAAGGCTGATCTTGTTCTGCTCGATACGGATAAGCCGCACCTTGTACCTATGAATGACCCGTTTTCGGCTGTTGTTTATTCGGCGCAGGGCAGCGATGTCGATACGGTTATCGTAGACGGTAATATACTGATGGAACACCGCGAGCTTAAGACGATAGACGAGGAAAGGGTCAAATACGAGGCTGCTGCCATTTCCAGGCGGCTGGTGGGTGAATGAAAAAAGGGAAAATATAAACGCTATTAATCGTATAATGTTGATTTGCCTTCTGTTATGTCTTTAATACCGTAATAATATTCCTGATCAATTTTCTTGAGTAGAGTTAATGTTTCATTCATTTCATCCGTCATATTGTTATAATAGTATGCAACAGTGAGGATACCTACGGCATTGGAATTGCCATTATCAAACTCAAAGGCTTGTTTGGCCGACTGCAGTGCTTTATCATACTTATGCTGCATAAGATATGTTTCTGCTAATATTGAATAAGCATCCGGCAATTCACAATTTTTTTCAAGTACGATATTGCACTCATTAATAGCCTTGCCATATTCGCCAAGTTGATTGTATGTAGTAGCGAGAGCCATATGAAAATCATCGATATAAGGGCATAGTTTGATAGCGTTCAAATAAGCAATTTTAGCTTCATCATATTGTTCCAGATTTAAATATGCGGCTCCGAGTGAGTATTGACCCCAATAATCATCAGGGTTTCGCCTGACGTAATCAGAAACTTTTTCTAAAAAATCCACTGGCTTTATTCTGGACATTGCAGACGTAATTACATTTATTTCTTGTTTGGAATCATAGTATACTACTGCGATTTGTATTTCATCGCTGATTCCCCCATAGGGCTTCAGCTTGTCCGCGATCTTGCTATAAGCTAGATCAGCTGCGTCGTATTGCTTATTTTTAAAGCATGCAATATATAGTTTACCCCAACCTACAACCGAGTTCGGAAATATATCTACGACTTTCTTATACTCATTTGCAGCCGTTATATACTTATGCTGCCTCTCAGCTCTAATTCCATTTTCAAAGGCGAATGCGGCCTTGAGTGGTTTTGGTGAGGAGATGAGGGAGAAGGTCATAACTGCGACAATTATAATTACAAATACCTTAATCCATAACGGTATTTTAGGGTCAGTTACCGGAAATATATCTACAGCTTTTTCTTCAATGTTTACTTCTTCAATACCTGTAGCCTCATGCTCACTATTGTCCATAACCAACCTCAGTCAATACGTATTTCCGGTGTAACCCTGGCATTATTTACATTACTATGAACTCCTAAGCAAATATCGAAATCAATAGATTGGGCAGGAACATTGCCACAGCTGCGCCATATATCAGATCGAGCCACACTACCGAGCCTATTGCGCAAATATATATCAGCCCTACGACAGGCGTACCGACTATTTTTGCAAGGACTCCGGTTTCCTTGCTCCAGATGGAGTTCCATATGGATTTTGCGTCACCCGTGCTTGGAAAAGAGTGCATCGCTATGGATATACCGAGCCAGGCCAGCAGGAGATACAATGGGTTGGAATAATCGTGGAATTTTATGATTTGTATGGCAGCAGGCATGCAGATTAGCGCTCCTACGACTGTATTTACAAAGAACGGCCCTATTCCTATCAGAATGTTCTGCGATGCCTTGGCTGGTATTTCATGCCGTACATAGCCGGCAGGGTTGCCCAGCCTGAAGTAGCATACTTCAATAACGGCAATTTTGCACAGCCGGCAGAACAACTGGTGGGCCAGTTCATGCACTATAACTCCAGGAAACGTAAGGATAGATATAATAAAACCAGGTATCATTTTAATTCTCCTCCTTAATCATACAAATCGGAATTGCCATCTGTTATTTCCTTTGTACGGTTATAATAATCCTGATCGAGCCCCTTGAGTATATCGAGAGTCTCGCTCATATCATCCGTCATATTATTGTAATGGTAAGCTACGGCAAGGGTGCCTGCGGCGTTTGGATTGGCGTTGTTAAGCTCAAAGGCTTTTTGAGCTGATTTCAGCGCTTCGTCATACTTATGCTGCTTCAGGTATATTTTTGCCAAAGAGGCGTGAGCATCGACAAACTCGGCATTTTCCGCCAATACCAAATTACATTCTGCCAGTGCCTTGTCAAAATTACCTGTCTGTCTGTAGGCGGCTGCTGCACCCAAATGAAACTCATCGACCTGCGGACAGAGATCTATGGCTTTAAGATAGGCTGATTTGGCTTCTTCATAACTTTTGGCATCGAAAAGCATGTTTCCGAGAAGATATTGCCCCAAGTAATCATTCGGGTTTCTTACAGTGTAGTCGGACAATTCCCTGGCGAATTCTTCGGGTGGGGTATTAGTCTGGCGAGATACAAGGTTGTTAAGTTCTTCACTGACATTATAATAATAATCAAGACTATCGATGGCTATATTAGCTTCCTCTATTATCCTGACTTCGTCGTCGTTAGAGCTTTCCTTGCCCTTGATCATGCTGAAGGCTTCTTCAGCCTCGGAAAATTGATTGTTCTTTATACGTGTTACAAACAACTTTCCCCAGCCAATGAAAGAATTAGGGAAGATGTTTACGACTTTCTCATATTGATTGGCTGCAGTCATGTACATGTGCTGACTTTCAGCTCTGTTACCGCGTTCGTAGGCAATACCGCCCTCAAGAGATTTCGGAAAGGATACCAGCGAATAGGTCATTACAGCGAGAACGACAGTAGCAAATACCTTTATCCATCTGGGTATGGGGTAATTAATGTAATGGCTGCGGCATTCTCTGCAAAGAGGAATCGAATAACCTTCAACTACAGGCGTTTTGCCGCAGTTTCTGCACACTGATTCATCATCTGCTATTTGTGCAGTATCAGTATCAGTTTCAGTTTCGGATGAGTTGTTTTCGTTTCCGGTTGGATCAGTATCATTTTTGGAGGGATCCTTACTTGATTCTTCGGATATTTCGGAGTCTGACTTCTGGTCTACAGGATCTTCTAGTAAATTATCATCTTTATCCATAATTACCCCCTGTAAAGCATTAATAATCCTTTAACATTTTATACAATATTTGCATCGGTTACAACATTTTTAGTAATCTTACAAAGTAACAAAATCTTAGCAAAATATCATTAACAATAGATACCAAGTGCGCGGCTACGGAATGTTACGTTTAAGCTGCAACTCGAATATCCCCGGCGTTTTTGTCACATCGTAAAGTGTTGATACTACCGGGAAATTATGTGAATTGCAGATATTTACGAGATACTTTCCTGCTATCGGGTAAATCGGATTGTAGAATCCGAAGCCCCTTGTACCGCCTGTAGTAACCGGCATCTTCAATACATAGTGGATTTTCTGCGTATAAAAGTCGTAGATGCCAACGTAAATATTGTTCTTATCGCCCTTAACAACGGTGTTTTCCATACGCCCATAAATGAGTATGCCGTACGGAGACAACGCAGTATTTGCGATTATATTGGGATATTCAATAGCGGTAAGGTCGGCATCTGTAATTGGCACCGGCGCGCCTGCGGGCTTGGTATATATACAGAAATTACCGGCTCTTTGTGCGTTATCTTCTGTTCCCCAGTATACCTTAGTTGCAGTAAATACGAAGTTTATAACACGCGCATTGCCACCATGGTATGCTTCTATCCATGTAGCACCATCATCGGCACTAATAACGATCATCGACTCAGCATCACTATCCCCGGATGCCGCCCACCAATAGCCAGTATACGGGTCACATTGGATATCATGCCAATGCCTGATCTCAGGAGATACATTGCCTTTCGCTCTCTTTGATAGACATTTTGTATAAGTTCTGCCGCCGTCTGTTGATCTCCACAAGCTGCTATTCTGACATGTGTCTATATTATAATGGGCAATTATTATAGTACCCGTTGCCGCTTCGTCCCAATTAAAGCCCATCATATTGGTGACCAGCGTACCGTCAGTCTCGGCAGGGCGAGCGACAGCTGCCAATAAAGTCCATGCAGAACTGAATATGCCTATACAGTTACCAACTCCACCTGTCTGATTACCGAACACATGACGTTCACCATTTGCACGGCAGAGATAGCCGAAGGATGCATAATACCAGTTTGCATTGACATAACAATCTCTGAAGGTGTTTCCTCCGTCAATTGATTCATCAGCATACTGGGATGATGTTCTTCTGCGTGTCAGTATGGAGGATATGCGATTAGCGGTATTGTCAAAAGCCGAGGTCTGGCTTATACCGATCAGTGTTGATTCATACCAATATTTATGACTAATAGGTGTCCATGGAATGAGGTTGCCAGAATACTTTTTCTTCACAATCTCAGTCAAGGCTTCATCGGAATTGCCTGTCTGCCTGTAGCCAATAGTGTCGTCGATGTCCGTGTTTGTCTCGTCAACGATCCTGTATTCCTCGTCGTTGGAGCTTTTCTCTCCCTCGATCATGCTGAATGCTTCCTGTGCCCCGCAAATCTGATTGTTCTTCACGCGAGCTATAAAAGATTGCCCCAGCCAATAAAAGAATTAGGGAAGATGCTTACGACTGTCTCATATTGTCCGTCTGCAGTTACGTGCATGTGCTGATTTTCAGCTCTATTACCACGTTTGTGAGCATTACCGCCATCAAAATCTATTAGGAAGGATATCAGCAAACAGGTCATTACAACGAGAACGACAGTAGAGAATACCTTTATCCATCTGCGTATGAGGTAATTTATGTAACGGCGGTGGCACTCATGACAAAGTGGAATTTTATAACCTTCAACGACAGGATTTTTGGCGCAGTTTATGCATACTGATTCATCCTCTGCTGTTTGGGCAGTATCAGTTTCGTTCCCTGTCGAACTGTTTTCGTTCCCTGTTAAATTACTTTCATTCCCCGCTGGCTCAGTATCATTTTGGGAGGGATCCTTAGTTGATCCTTCGGGTATATCGGAGGCTGATTTCTGGTCTACAGGATTCTCGAGTAAATTATCACCTTTATCTATAATTACCCCCCCTGAAAAACATTAATAATTCTTTAACATTTTATACAATAATTGTAATAATTTCAACAATAATAATAATCTCTAAAAGTAGCAAAATCTTATAGTCTATGATTTACAAAGAACTCTTGTGTTTTTTTGTGTTATAGAGTATAATTCTTTTTGCGTATTTAAACAGTGCCAACTTGGCTCAGTCGGTAGAGCAGCGCATTCGTAATGCGCAGGTCGCCGGTTCGAATCCGGCAGTTGGCTCCAGAAGACCACCTGATAAAGTTCGGGTGGTTTTTTATTTGTGCGCCCGGCATGGACGCATTAATGTCAGTAATATACAAATGTTCCGGCACTGTTCAATTGACTCCGCATAATGGTATAATTAGTGCAAATTCGCTTGGAAGGTAGAAATTATGCCGCACGTAATAGTGAAAATGTATAAGGGCAGAAGCGAAGCTCTGAAAAAGGATATGGCCGAAAAGGTCACAAAGGCTATTACTGAAAGCCTTTCAGTAAATGAAAGCTCCGTTTCGATCGCAATAGAGGAGTTCGAAACTGAAAATTGGGATAAAGAGGTGTATGAACCCGATATCATAGGCAAGTCCGAAACACTGTACAAAAAGCCGGGTTACACACCGGGCAAATAAGTGCCGTGACGCCGGTAAAGGCCAAGGGCAAAGCTGCCTAAAAGCCGCTGTAGTATTCCTTCTCGACGTCGTCGATGGAATAATTGTAGCCTGCGTTCTTTATAATGTCATATGTAGTTTTAATAACGAGTTCGTGGGTAACCTGATGCTGTTCGAGCAGGAAAGTAAGGTATTCGTTGGTCATATCGAACAGCTCGTCCCAGTCGGTTATGTTTTTAAAATCCTTTACAGTGCCCATGAATCAACCTCCGCTTTGTTTATCTAGAGGAATACTGAAATAATATTTGCCTGACTGATACATTATAATTCATAAGCCTTACGACGGCAAGGCATGCAGAAACGAGAAATTTCAAAAATCAGTATTAGTCGGGCATTGAATCGAAAGGATCATAAGAATGAGCTTCAAATACATATTTTTCGACTGCATGGAGACACTGGTCGACCTCCACGTACTGCCCGGCTCGAGGGAATATGCCTCCTGGGCGTTCGATGGCTCCGGCTGCGAAGAGTTATGGGAGGACTTCGACACGTTCCACAGGTATTACATCCTTTCAAAACATGAGCTTGCGTCCCAGCTGCCAGAGCATGCCGATTATGAAATGAAGCTGCGTTTCCTGCATATTTTGAAACTGAGCCAGCCTGATATCGGTTATGATAGGATGGAGGCCGCCGCAGACTGCCTTAGAACGAATTATTGGAAGAATTATAAATCCGTATGCTACTTGAAGCAGGATGTTAAGGCTGTACTCCCCAGACTGGGAAGACTATTCAAACTAGGCGTTGTTTCGAATTTCATGGTGAAGGACGGTATACAGGAACTGCTGGAACTGACGGATATTAGCAAGCATTTCGAATTTGTAGTTGTTTCGGTCGATGAAGGTATCAGAAAACCACATCCCGCTATTTACGGCAAGGCGCTGCAACTGGCCGGAGTCAAGCCCGAGGAGGTCATTTTCGTGGGCGATGACTATATAAACGACTATGTCAAACCTGCGGAATTGGGAATGTATACGATATGTCTCGACCGGTATGAAAAACATGCCGAACTCGAGCGCAGAGTCAGGGATTTCAATGAGTTGGAGGAATTGATCGGCCGTATCGACGGGCGCTTCTGAACGGAAGAAAAAGCCGGCGACTCGATTTGCTGCCGGAAAGAATTAATATAATTATTCTTTCTGCCTAATCGGTACTTGACTGTAAGAAGTTAACTGTTTTATAATAAACTATGTAATACTCAATTTTGGCGAAAGGAGATGTTTGTGTGACGGTTCGTAATAATGCTTTAATCAATGAGGTGGATGTAGTTTAACTGAATATTGGCTGATGGATACTGCGAGGGCTTTTATCGTTGTAACCTGCTCTAAACGGGTTTATATTCGTATTCATCGGCAACCTAACAGGAAATAACCTTTGACCAAAAATGAATGTAATGGACAAAATGGCATGGTAGCGGTTATCGTGCTTTTTTTATGCCCATATGAACTCCACGAAGGTTGCTTGCCTCGTGGAGTTTTTTATTGCAATGAATTATTGACTTGGTGAATTTGGGAGGCATATATAATGAAATATATCAATGGGAAGGACGTATTGCCAAAAACTCTGCTGGAACAGCTGCAGAACTACGTACAGGGTGAGCTGCTTTATATACCGCGGCAGGAAAACAATAGAGCCGGCTGGGGAGCAGTTAACGGAACGAGGCTGATGATCAGGGCACGGAATACGGATATCTGCCGTGCATATGAGGAAGGCGCCAGCGTGCAGGAACTTATGGAAATGTACCACCTCTCGGAGGATAGCATCCGTAAGGTACTCAATACAAGAAGAGTCCTGCTGGCAATGGAATAAATCGGTTTCTCCGGAACGAACAGGATTAAAACCGATGAACCGGTAAATAGGCAATGATACTTAGAAGACGAAACATGAACAATCTGATAATTAAAAGGATGTAAGAATGATCGATAAAAACAGTGATAAAGCTATTAAACTAAATGAGTACGGTTGGAACGAATACTGGTCGAAGGCATTTGCCAGGGTTGCTGCAGATGGGCAGATGCCCGCCAGAGTCCTGCAGGAACAAAAAGGCCTGTACAAGCTTGTTTCGGAATTCGGCGAGATCCATGGAGAGGTCTCGGGAAAATTCAGGCATCTGGCGTCAGGTTTGGATTCGTACCCGTCGGTAGGTGATTGGGTGGCGGCGGATCTGATGCCTCAGGAGAGCAGGGCGGTGATACATGCCCTGTTACACAGAAAAAGCAAGTTTTCAAGGAAAGTAGCGGGTGCGGTCGTACAGGAACAGATCGTTGCCGCCAACTTTGAATATGTATTCATCGTAAATTCACTAAACAAGGATTTCAACCTGAGACGGCTTGAAAGGTACCTGACAATGGCCTGGGAAAGCGGCGCCGAACCGGTTATCGTATTAAGTAAAAAAGACCTGTGTGAAGATGCCGGGGACAGGATCGGGGAAGTCCAGGCGATCACCTTCGGGGTTCCGGTGATTGCGGCAAGCGCAGTTACAGGCGAAGGAATTGATGAACTTCGGAGATACCTGGGAGTGGGTAATACGGTTGCGGTACTCGGTTCATCCGGCGTTGGCAAATCAACGCTGACCAACCTGCTGGCAGGTGAAGAAATAATGGATACAAGAGAAATAAGGGAGGACGATTCCAGAGGCAGGCATACGACTACCTACAGAAATCTTGTCAAGCTTCCGAATGCGGGAATGATAATAGATACGCCGGGCATGCGCGAGCTGCAGCTGTGGGAAAGCGATACCGGGCTTTCAGGTACCTTTGGTGACGTTGAAAGCTTTAGTGGTTCCTGCCGATTCAGGGATTGCAGCCATGAAAACGAACCGGGCTGTGCCGTACTGGAAGCTGTAAGGAACGGTTTACTACCCGCCGTCCGACTCGAAAGCTACAGAAAGCTGAAAAAGGAACTGCGTTTCATAGAAGGCAAGCACAACCAGAGTATTAGGATGGCTGAGAGGAAAAATTCAAAGGATATTGCGAAATATCGGAGAGAAATCAAATCTTTATATTGATGCCTTCACAATTTGAAGAAAAGCGGCTAAACTGGTATAATCGAGTGAATAAATAGCAGAGGAATGATTGCGGTATGGAAGACAATGTCGGACAATACTTTATTCACAACGGCGCGGTAAAAAACGCGTCCGAACCGGTTTATGCAGACAGTTCCTCGGGCAGGTCCGCTTACGAGGTTATTCGTATAATAAACGGTGTTCCGCTTTTTTTCGAGGATCACTATGAAAGAATGAAAGGCACCTTCCAAGCAATAGGAAAGCCGCTGGATATGACGCAGGTACAGCTTGCCGACAGCATAAAAAGGCTGCTTTCCGCCAACGATACAAAAAAATGCAATGTGAAGGTAGTCGTATCCGATTCTGACGGAATACAGCAGCAGGTAGCTTATCTCAGCCGCAGCTATTACCCGTCGGAGGAGGAAGCCGACGAGGGCGTAAGGACAGGCTTGATCAGGATCGAGCGTAAAAACCCGAATGCAAAGATACTCAACAAGAGTTATAAGGACGCTGTCAATGAAAAGATGTCGGAAGGCGGCTTCTTCGAAGTTCTGCTCGTAAATGACCAGTGGAATATTACGGAAGGCAGCAAATCAAATGCTTTTTTCGTAAAAGACGGCTCAATATTTACGGCTCCCGGCGATACGGTGCTAAAGGGCATTACGCGGAAGTATGTTTTTGAAGCATGCAGTAATGCCGGTTTCAAGGTTAAAGAGCAGTTTGTGAACATTGAAGAACTTAACAAGATAGATGGTGCTTTTTTATCCGGGACTTCGATAAAAGTTCTTCCGATAAGGTCAATAGACGGGATGGGCCTTGATCCCTCCGCCAATCCTGTTATATCGGCGGTCAGGCGCGAGTACGACAAATTATTGGAGAAATATATTGAAAGCAATGTAAATATATGGTAGTATGAAGCTGCCGTGGGCGAGCCTTAAATTAGTCTGCGACAGGTGATTGAATGGAACACAGGGCATATTCCAGAAGATTTTTCAGGATACGACCCGAAAACCCGCTTTTCGGTACCATAAGCATAGTCCGGATCGGGGCAAGGCGCGTTTTTTCGAATGCAGCAAGAGTAAGGATACTCGATATCAGTCCCGGCGGACTGAGATTCGTTTCCTCATTAAAACTGCCAGTGGACAGTTCAGTAATACTTGAAGCTGCTTTGGTACTGGGAGGCTTGGAATATTGCCTGAGGGGATGCATTGTCCATGTGATCGGTTCCGAAGTTAACGAATATGAGTATGGGCTGAAGTTCCCCGAGCCGGACCCGGAACTGAGGGAGACGCTTAAAAAGATATTCAGCAGGATATCGGTCAGGCAGAACAGACATATAATCGTATTTAAATTGAATTAGTCGATAGACCGATTTTTTACCCTTCATAGATTGTTAGCACTCCCGTTAAGAGAGTGCTAATTTTTTCTTGACAATGCAGGAATGTGAGTTGTAATATAAATATTGGCATAAGGTTGTACAGAATCATAGATCTAGGGAGGAATATACATGTCACATGAAAATGGGAATATTTCGATCAATACAGAGAACATTTTGCCAATAATAAAGAAATGGCTGTATTCAGAAAAAGATATTTTCATCCGTGAAATGGTTTCAAATGCCAATGACGCTATCATTAAAATGAAGAAGCTCGTTTCAATGGGCGAAGCTCAGCTGCCGGAAAACGAGAAATATTATATCAGGGTAAGCGTAAATAAGGATGATAAGACCATCCGCATCGTAGATAACGGTATCGGCATGACCGGGGACGAAGTCAAAAAATACATCAACCAGATAGCTTTTTCGGGCGCGGTCGATTTTCTTGAAAAATACAAGGACAAGGCGGATGAAAGCAACCAGATAATAGGTCATTTCGGTCTTGGCTTCTATTCGGCTTTCATGGTTTCGGAGAAGGTAACGATAGATACCTTATCCTGGCAGCCGGACGCAAAAGCCGTCAGATGGATGAGCACGGGCGGCACGGAATTCGAAATGGACGATTCCGACCGGTCTGAAAGAGGTTCGACTATAACACTTTACCTTTCCGAAGATTCGCTCGAGTTCCTCGATTATCATAAAATGAGAGACATACTGGAGAAATACTGCTCCTTTATGCCGATAGAAATATTCATCGAAGACGCCGCAAAGAAGGAAGAGAAGAAGGAGAAGAAGGCTGATACGGATAAACCCGATACAGAAGCCAACGCTTCGGATATTGAGGCGGAAGAAAAAGAGGAGCAGGCAAAGCCGATAAACGACACATATCCGCTCTGGCTTAAAGCGCCGAAGGATTGTACTGAAGAGGAATACAAGGAATTCTATAAAAAAGTATTCCATGATTTCAACGATCCTCTTTTCTGGATACACCTGAACATGGATTACCCGTTCAACCTCAAGGGTATTCTCTTTTTCCCGAAGCTCAAGCACGAGTTCGAAACGATAGAAGGACAGATAAAGCTTTACTACAACCAGGTATTCGTGGCAGATAATATAAAGGAAGTTATCCCTGAATTCCTGATGCTGCTGAAGGGCGTCATCGACTGCCCGGATCTGCCGCTGAATGTCTCGAGGAGCTTCCTGCAGAACGACGGCTATGTATCGAAGATCTCAGCCCACATTACGAAGAAGGTCGCAGACAAGCTAACATCGCTCTTCGAGAATGAACGGGACAATTACAATAAATACTGGGACGATATCAATCCTTTCGTCAAATACGGATGCCTTCGCGAAGAAAAATTCTTTGATAAAGTAAAAGATATAGTGATCTACAAAACTATTAACGGGGACTATGTGACTCTGAAGGATTACCTCGAAAGGAACAAGGAAAAGCACAAGGACAAAGTATTCTATGTGACCGATGAAAAGCAGCAATCCCAATATATCAGGCTTTTCAAGGATCAGGGTATGGAAGCTGTTATTTTGAACGCGATGATAGACAATCATTTCATTCAGTTCCTCGAGATGAAGGAAAGCGGCGTCAAGTTCTCACGCATCGACGCAGACCTTTCAGATTCCATGAAGGATGCCGATGCCGGAGCCGCTGACGAAGAAATGACCAAAAAGCTTGAGATGCTTTTCAGAGAAGCAGTAGGCAACGACAAACTGAAAATTCAGGTAGAGGCGCTTAAAGCCTCGGCGACGCCGGGGATCATCCTGCTTTCCGAATACTCCAGGAGGATGCAGGAAATGAGCAGGATGTATGGCATGAATGGCATGGACCTTGGAAACATGTTCCAGGACGAACAGACGCTCGTGCTGAACAGGAGTAATTCTCTGATACAGGCAGTGTCAAGACTCGCGGGCAGCGACAGCAAAAAGGACGACGTAACGCTGATCTGCCGCCATGTATACGACCTTGCAATGATGAGTCACAAGCAACTCGAGCCCGATGCCATGGCAAATTTCATTGAGAGAAGCAACACCTTGCTTGGCAGGCTGGCAGAGCTGGAAGCGTAAAATGCGGAAGCAGTTATGTCTCAAAAATATATAGTCAAATTAGCCTGCAGTTTTTTGCTGCAGGTATTTGTTTTTATATGATTATAAATTGCTTATTATCGAAGAAGAGTGATTAGCAAAACTGTAGAAACATATAAAGCAATGTAGTATAATTCATATGCATTAATTTACATAAAGAGCGGGAAGGAAAGTATATGTGCGGATATAAGGGAACTGACGGTGAATTGTATGAGATGGCGTTACTGGTGGCTGATAATGTCGATGCCATGCTGGCCTACTGGGATAAAAACTGTATATGCAAATTCGCTAACCAGACTTACCAGCTTTGGTTCGGCAAAAGCCGAAACGAAATTTTAGGCATCCATATCAAACAATTAATGGGCCCTGCTTTATACGAAAAGGATTTGGCACATATAACGGAGGTTTTAAACGGCCGGGTACAGGTTTTTGAAAGGGAAATTCCGCTGCCTTCCGGGGAAATACGCCATAGCCTGGTCACATATACCCCTCATCTTGAGGACGGAGTCGTAAAGGGATTTTTTGCCCTGATCGCCGATAGCAGCCTACTGAAAAAAGTTGAGAAAGAGCTCGAAATAGAAAGGGCAAAAGCTATGGATCTGGCAACGCATGACTTTTTGACGGGCTTACCGAATCGTATTCTTCTTGAGGATAGATTCGGTTATGCTGCCGAGCACGCTGAAAAAACCCGGGAAACCTTCTCAGTTATGTGCATGGATCTGGATAACTTCAAGGTAGTGAATGATAAAAAGGGGCATAATGTCGGCGATAGGCTGTTAAAGGAAATTGCGGGCAGGATGACGGGAGCGGTAAGAGAGACCGATACTTTGACACGCATCGGCGGTGATGAATTCATTTTACTTACAACGAACATCAAAAATAAAATAGATGCCGAAATAATAGCTAAAAGGGTTTTAGATACTTTCAACGAACCTTTTGAAGCCCTTGGCGATAGTGATATAAGGCCCGGGGTCAGCATAGGTATTGCATTTTATCCTCAAAACGGCATAAGTCTCAATGAATTGATCAAAAGCTCCGACAACGCTATGTATATAGCCAAAAATTCGGGGAAAAACCGTTATGAGTTCGTTTAGTTGCCTTAATTATAAAAAGAGCAGGTGCCTTTTACGGCATCTGCTCTTTTGTAAAACAACTTAGTTATCGTGTTCCCGAATCTCGACCCTTCTGATCTTGCCGCTGATTGTCTTGGGAAGCTCGGTGACGAATTCGATCAGCCTCGGGTATTTATATGGTGCGGTAACCTTCTTCACGTGATCCTGCAGTTCCTTTACGAGGCTGTCGCTCGCGATATAATTCCTGGCCAGTACGACGGTTGCCTTTACTATCTGACCCCTGTCGGGATCCGGAACGGCAGTGATAGCACATTCAAGTACTGCAGGGTGCTCCAGCATTGCGCTTTCGACTTCAAACGGTCCGATCCTGTAACCGGAGCTTTTGATGAGGTCGTCGGCCCTTCCTACGAACCAGTAATAGCCGTCCTCGTCCTTCCAGGCCATGTCACCCGTGTAGTATATATTATCGTGCCAGACCTTGCGGGTAAGGTCCGGGTCTCTGTAGTATCCGTCAAACATGCCGTAGGGTTTGCGCTTATCCGTCCTGATGACTATCTGGCCTTCTTCGCCGACATCACAGGAGTTGCCGTTTTCATCGAGCAGAGCTATATCATATCCCGGAGCGGGCTTGCCCATAGAACCGGGCTTCGGCTCCATCCAGGGGAAGGTGGCGAGTGTTATCGTAAGCTCGGTCTGGCCATAGCCTTCCATCAGTTTCATACCTGTCGCCTTAAGGAACTGATTGTATACCTCGGGGTTCAGAGGTTCGCCTGCTATGGAGCAGTGCCTGAGACTGCCGAGATCGTATTTTGTAAGGTCTTCCTTGATGAAGAACCTGTATATCGTCGGCGGTGCGCAGAACGAGGTGACCTTATGCTTCACTATGACATTCAGAAGTTCCTTGGGAACGAATTTGTCGTAATCGTAGACGAATATGGCTGAACCGCTGATCCACTGGCCGTAGATCTTTCCCCACATCGCCTTAGCCCAGCCGGTATCTGCAACCGTGAGGTGAAGCCCTCCGTCAAGCACGCTCTGCCAGTACTTTGCGGTAAGAATGTGACCGAGAGGGTATGTGAAATTATGCTGTACCATTTTAGGCATGCCGGTTGTACCCGAAGTAAAATAAAGCAGCATCATGTCTCCGTTTTTAGTATCGTCGCTGCCGACAGGCCTTTCGAATACATCGGAGGCTTTCTCGAGTTCATCTGCGAAATCGATCCAGCCCTCATGCGAACCGTTTACGATAGCCTTGAACTTGAGCGAAGGCGAATCCGGTATGGCTTCTTCAATATGCCCGATTACTTCGTCGTCTGCAACAGATACTATCATTTTGATGTCAGCCGCGTTGCACCTGTAGACGATATCCTTTTTGGTAAGCAGGTGGGTGGCAGGTATGCAGACAGCGCCCAGCTTGTGCAGACCCAGCAGGCAGAACCAGAATTCGTATCTTCTTTTAAGTATCAGCATGACCGGATCGCCCTTTTTGATGCCGAGTCCCTTGAAGAAGTTGGCGGCCTTGTTGCTGTAACGTTTCATCTGGTTAAAATCGAAAGTTGCTTCGCCGCCCTTGTCGTCGCACCATACCATGGCTCTTTTATCGGGTGTTTCCGCAGCTATCGCATCCACCACGTCATATGCGTAGTTGAAATTATCGGGTGTGCTGACAAAATAATTTTCATAGAAGTCGTCGTATGACTTGAAATTCTGTCCCTTCAGAAATTTTTCCAACATAAATTAAACCCCTGTCTTTAATAATTTTTCGTAGTATTTAAAGAACTGATATAGATCAGAAAATAATTGCGAGGAACTTTGCGCGCTTTCCGCCAACGGCCTTCATGCCATGGTTGCAGCCGGAATCGAAGTAGAGCGAGTCCCCTTCGTTAAGTATGAGCTGATGGCCGTCAAGGTATATCATAAGCGTGCCTTCCATGACATAGTTGAATTCCTGACCCGGATGGTTGTTGAGGTGGATAGGTACGTCGTCGGCTGCGGGTTCTACGGATACCATAAAGGGTTCAGCCTTTTTGTTTACAAAGTTGTAGGCAAGGCTTTGATACTTGTACGGGTTTTTACGGTCTACGCTGACGCCCTTGTCTTTTCTGACGAGGCAATAGGTATGAAGCCTTGGATCCTCGCCCGTCAGTATTGCCGTCAGCTCGACGTGGAATCTGTTGGCAAGTTCATAAAGGAAGCCTATGGGTATATCGACGTCTCCGCCTTCAAATTCCCTGTATTCTTCCGCCGTTATACCAAGCTCGCCTGCCACGGTTTCAACCGAAAGACCCGCTATATCGCGAAGATCCCTTATTCTGGCTGCGATCTGCCTAATCTGGTCCGACATACGTACCACCCTTTCCATACGATAGATTAATACACATGCATTTGAAGAAAATGCCTGAAAGTCGTGTTTATGGATAAATCATAACATAAAGATTTTGCGAAATAAATAAATGAAACGTGTAAGACAGGTGTTGGTCAAGAAAGCGTAAAAAAAATTAATGTTTTTATATTTGTACATTTCCCAACTCGGATATGAACAGCTCCGAAGCGGGGGATAGAGGTACGTTCCTAAGTCTGGCGAGCCCAAGCTTCCTCACGGGCATATGGTCCTTTGTCCTTAATATGAAAAGTTCTCCTTCGGAAACCGGCAAAACAGCGCTTTCCCTTAGTACATAAGCTATTCCCAGCCCGATTTTTGACAATTCGATAAGCAGCTCCATGCTTTCGAGCTCTATTTCCGGAACGATGGTCAGTCCCTTGGAATTGAAAAAAGCGTCAAGGTTCCTGCGCGTCAGGCTTTCCTTTTGAAGCAGCAGCAACGGGAGCTGTGAAAGCTCCTGTGTAGTCACGCTTTTGTTCTTGAGCCCGGCGAAACGGTCTGATGCGACAAATACATCCTCAACAGTACGAAATTCCATCGTTTCGACATCCTTATCCTCAACAGGGAGCGTTACAATTCCGAGGTCCACGGCTCCTGATTTCAGCGATTCTATTATTCCGGAAGAAGTTCTGTTTATTATTTGAAGCTTTATTTTCGGATACTTTATGATAAATTTCTGAAGGAAGGGGATCAGCAGAAATCGAAGTATCGTATCGCCGACTCCGATCTTTATCTCACCGAGGCCGTAGGACTGCATTTCTCGAATCTTTCCTTCTGCGGCTCTTATCAGGTTATATGCCTGTTCAACGTGGCTGAAGAGCATTTCGCCTACTGCGGTGAGCTTGACGGTTCTAGGTCCACGGGCAAACAACACGCTGCCGGTCTGCTCCTCGAGAGTCTTTATCGACTGGCTGACAGCCGACTGCGAAATGAACAGTTCCTTTGCCGCGGCAGAGAAGCTGCCGAGCTTGGCTACATTATAGAAAACTTTGTAATGCTCGAAATTGATATCCATAAGTTTACCTAATATAAAATATTAAATTTATTAATTTTTATTATAAATCTTTAGAGGGTATAATGTAAATATAATGTTGAAATAATTGGCCGCGGGCCGGATGCGAGGTATATATGATGAATGAGGCAGCACAGAGAAGCATGGTCAGACGTGTATTCGCAGAAAAAATGAAGGGCTATGACGTCGAGGCGCAGGGACTGTTCCGGGACCTGAGGAGCAATCTCGGGATCAAAGGCTTGAGCGGAGTCCGCATAATAAACAGGTATGATATTACGGACATAACGGATGATGAGTACAGGGCTTCAGTAAATGTCATTTTTTCCGAACCGCCTGTGGATCATGTATATGAAGATTCGATACTGCTTGCCGACAATGAGAAGGCATTTGCAATAGAGTACCTGCCGGGACAATACGATCAGAGGGCGGATTCGGCCTCGCAATGCATACAGTTCCTTACACTCGGAGTAAGGCCGCGCTGCAAGGCGGCAAAGCTCATAGTACTCGAAGGCGGCATTGCGGAGGAGGAGCTTGACAGGATAAAGGCTTACTGTATAAACCCCGTCGAAAGCCATGAGGCTCTGATGGAAAAGCCGGAATCACTGGATGTCGAACTCGTTCAGCCCGGGGATGTTTCGGTTATGAAAGGCTTTTGCGGCAGGAATACCGACGAAATTGCGGCGCTGCAGAACGAGCTGGGCATGGCAATGTCTGCGGAGGATCTGGAATTCTGCAGACAGTATTTCAGCGATAATGAACACAGGGATCCGACGATCACCGAAATAAGGATGATCGACACATATTGGTCAGATCACTGCAGACATACTACTTTTTTGACAAATATCAATAATGTGAAATTTGAAAATGGACCATATACGGGATTGATCAAGGATGTATACGGGCAGTATACCGAATCCAGGAAGTTTGTCTATGGAGACAGGGAAAAAGACATATGCCTTATGGATATTGCAACTATTGCAATGAAGGAACTGAAAAAACGCGGCAAACTGGACGATCTGGATTCGTCGGAAGAGATCAACGCCTGCAGCATCGTGGTGAAGGCGGATATCGACGGTAAATCCGAGGACTGGCTCGTAATGTTCAAGAATGAGACCCACAACCACCCGACTGAAATAGAGCCGTTCGGAGGAGCTGCGACCTGTCTGGGCGGGGCTATACGTGATCCGCTATCGGGACGCTCGTACGTTTACCAGGCTATGAGGGTGACAGGAAGCGGCGATCCCAGGACTAAGGTAGCAGACACACTGCCGGGCAAGCTGCCCCAAAGGAAGATTACCACCGGAGCCGCCGCCGGTTACAGTTCGTATGGCAATCAGATCGGTCTGGCCACAGGCCAGGTAACGGAGATATATGATGAGGGCTATGTCGCTAAACGTATGGAAATAGGCGCGGTAATAGGCGCCGCCCCCAAAAGGAACGTCGTAAGGCTTAAACCGGAGCCCGGCGACGTAATCATACTGCTGGGCGGAAGAACCGGCCGCGACGGCTGCGGAGGGGCTACAGGCTCGTCCAAGGAGCACGACGAAAAATCACTGCTCACCTGCGGCGCAGAGGTGCAGAAAGGTAATCCGCCGACTGAAAGAAAGCTGCAAAGGCTGTTCAGAAACGAAGCAGTAAGCAGGATGATCAAGAGGTGCAACGACTTCGGAGCAGGCGGTGTATCGGTTGCGATAGGCGAGCTGGCCGAAGGACTCGACATAGATCTCGACAAGGTTCCGAAGAAATATGAGGGATTGGACGGTACGGAACTGGCAATTTCCGAATCTCAGGAAAGAATGGCTGTGGTTGTGGCAAAGGAAGACGAGGAGAGGTTCATTGCCGAAGCCGGCGTGGAGAACCTCGAAGCAATCCAGGTAGCAGTAGTGACGGATACAGGCAGGCTAAGGATGACATGGCGCGGAAAGGTCATAGTCGATCTTAGCAGGGAATTCCTCGATACGAACGGAGTAAAGCAAAATATCGATATTGAAGTCAAAGCGCCTTCTGAGGGAGAGAATTACTTCAAAAAAAGAGCGGCCTCGGCTGAGAGCCCGGTATCATCAGCATCAGGCGATTTGAATAAAACGGCTTCCAGATGGCTGGACGAGCTGCAGAAGCTGGAACTGTGCGGTCAGAAGGGACTTGTTGAACGTTTCGACAGCACGATAGGCGCAGGTACTGTGCTCATGCCGTTCGGAGGTAAATACCAGCTGAGCCCGGCTGAAGGCATGGCTGCCAAGCTGCCGTTACTCGCAGGCGAGACCGATACGTGCACTCTCATGACGCATGGCTTCAACCCGGCCATAGCTAAATGGAGTCCGTTCCACGGCGCTATTTACGCGGTCGTCGAGGCAGCGGCTAAAATTGCAGCAATGGGCGGCGATTACAGAACTGCGAGATTGACATTGCAGGAATACTTCGAGAAGCCGGGCAGGGAACCGTCAAGGTGGGGCAAACCTTTCAGCGCGCTGCTTGGAGCATATTACGCCCAGATGAAGCTGGGAATCGCGGCAATCGGCGGTAAGGACAGCATGTCCGGCACCTTCAAGGACCTGAACGTACCACCGACGCTGGTGGCGTTTGCAGTAGCCGTTTCGGACGCGGGAAGGACGCTTTCGACCGAATTCAAAAGGGCGGGCAGCCAGGTCGTGCTTCTCAGGCTGAACAGGGATGAAAACGAACTGCCGGATTTTGTTCAGTTGGATAAGATTTATACAAGGGTATACGAGCTTGCAAAAGAAGGCAGGATACGTGCGGCGGCTACCGTCCGTGAAGGCGGCATGGCAGGCGCCGTCAGCAGGATGTGCTTCGGCAATATGACAGGCATGGACATCGACGCGACGGATTTGGATGTTTTTGCACCGGATTACGGTTCTATAATACTGGAACTCGATGCGGCCGAAAAACTGCAGGAACTGTTTGATGGGCTATCCTTCAGCGTTATAGGGCATACGGTGCAAAACCCGTCAATCACGATCTCCAAGGGAACTTCGCGAGACAATGCACTTTCGTCAGACAAGCACAGCACAAAACAGGAAAGTGTAACGCTGGAACTAGGGAAAATGGCGGAGAGCTGGATGAAGCCCCTTGAATCCATCTTCCCGACAAGGACAGAAGCTGCAGGCGGCAGTGTCGTGACATATGATTTTTATAAAGAAGAGGACTCCGGCAGCGTAAAAGCTACAGCCTTAAGGAATACAGCCCGGATACAGCCGGTAAAACCGAGGGTATTCATTCCAGTATTCCCAGGCACCAACTGCGAGTATGATTCCGCGAAGGCATTCGAAAATGCCGGCGGCGTAGCGGATACGTTCATCGTGAAGAACCTTACGCCTGAAAGCATCAATGAGACGATACAGGCCATGAGACAGAAGATATCCGAGAGTCAGATAATTATGTTCCCGGGCGGGTTCAGCGCCGGTGACGAACCGGAGGGCTCGGGCAAGTTCATTGCCACTGTTTTCAGGAACCAGTATATCAAGGAAGCCGTAATGGATATGCTGCAAAAGCGCGACGGGTTGATACTCGGTATCTGCAACGGTTTCCAGGCCTTAGTCAAGCTAGGTTTGCTGCCCTATGGCGAAATCAGGGAAATAGATCCGGAAAGCCCGACGCTGACTTTCAATTCGATAGGCAGGCATGTATCCTGCATGGTCAGGACGAGGATAGCATCCGACAAGTCTCCCTGGTTCAACAACGTTAAGGTCGGGGATGTGCATACCATTGCAGTTTCGCATGGCGAAGGCAGGTTTGTAGCTCCGGAAGCAGCAATAAAGAAACTCGCGGCAAACGGGCAGATCGCAACACAATATGTCGACCTGGAAGGCAGTGCAACCTACGATATAAGATATAACCCCAACGGCTCCATGTACGCTATCGAAGGTATTACGAGCCCCGACGGAAGAGTGCTGGGCAAAATGGGGCACTCGGAAAGAAAAGGCAGAAACGTTTGCATCAATGTACCGGGCAGCAAGGATCAGCAGCTGTTTGAGGCAGGTATCCGGTACTTCGGGTAAGCTTGCCAATAGTTGCCGGGTGTAATCAAAACACTGGTGCCAGATCGGCACTTACCGTTTGAAAGGCGTCATCAGGGAATGGTGGCGCTTTTCCCATTTCTGCGGGCCTTTCCCATATCTGCGGACAGTTTGGGGCATATCCCGGCGCCTTGGTTTTGTTCTGTTGCTTAAGGTATATTTGTGGCATATAATATTTTTATATGATCGCCAAATCTACCGGAGGTTTACATGAGCAACAGGAAGCTAAAAATATTGTTCGTTTCCGCAGAAATGTCCCCTTTTGCAAAAACGGGAGGCCTGGCCGACGTAGCCGGTTCGCTGCCTAAAGCGCTGGGAGCGTTGGGGCATGACGTCAGAGTGGTAATGCCCAGATACCGCCAGGTAAAAGGTGACTTCGAGTATGTGGCGGATTTTCCGGTTCAGCTCGACAACTGGGCCGAGACCTGTATTATAAGAAAAACCGAGGTGCCTTACGGATCTACAGGCAGGAAGAGAAACCTGACTGTCTATTTTACGGACAGTTACAGGTATTTCGACCGCGATGGCATATACGGGCATTTTGACGACGCCGACCGCTTTGCGTTTTTCTGCAGGGCAGTATTGGGCATGCTCCCGAGGATAGGTTTCAGGCCGGATGTCATACACTGCAACGACTGGCATACGGGGCCGGTTTGCATGCTCCTGAAGGAGCAATACGCTGCCGACGAGTTTTATAGCGGCATTTCAACGATATTCACGATACACAACCTCGAATACCAGGGCAATTTCTCGAGCTATGCCGTCAGGCTGCTGAACCTCGGCTATGAGGTGTTTACTCCCGAGAAGGCCGAATTTTACGGTATGTTCAGCTTCATGAAGACCGGCCTGGTTTATTCGGACATAATAAGTACCGTCAGCGAAGTTTACGCCAGGGAAATTCAGACGCCGCAGTACGGTGAACGCCTTGACGGCCTGCTGAAAAAACGTTCCGAAGACCTGTTCGGAATATTGAACGGCATAAATTACGAAGAATTCGATCCCGGGACCGATAAAACTATAGCTAAAAATTTTGGAACAGCAAATTATAAAGATAAAAAAGAAAACAAATATGCGCTGCAGAAGGAAATGGGACTTCCTGTGGGCGATATGCCTGTGATAGGGCTGATATCGAGACTTTCAGGGCAAAAGGGTCTGAATCTTCTGATCGACAGGATAGACGAGTTACTTTCAAAAGGGCTGCAATTCGTCCTGCTTGGATCCGGCGACGATTATTACCAGGATCAGTTCAGACGCATAGCGGATAATAACACCGGTAGGATCGCGGTCCACTTGGGCTTCAACGGGCCTCTTGCGCAAAAGATCTATGCGGGCAGCGACATGTTCCTCATGCCGTCGCGTTTTGAACCCTGCGGTTTAGGGCAGATCATCAGCCTAAGATACGGAACGATACCAGTTGTCCGCGCAACAGGCGGCCTGGCCGAGACTATAACCGATTATGACAGCGATAGTGAGAAGGGAAACGGGTTTTCATTCAACAACTTCTCTTCAGATGAGATGCTAGACGCAGTAGACCGGGCTTTGAAGGTTTATCGCGAAAGACCCGGGGAGTGGGAAAAACTGATCGTAAGAGCTCTGGAGACCGATTATTCCTGGAACAGGTCGGCAAAAAAATACGAAGAGCTTTACACGCACGCAATAGGAAAGAGGGCTGACAAATGACAAAAAAGCAAAGGGCTGCCAAGATAGCCGAAATGCTGCAGGAATTGTATCCTGAGGCAGGCTGTTCGCTCGAATATATTGATCCGCTGCAGCTTATGGTTGCGACTATTCTTGCGGCACAATGCACGGACGCCAGGGTCAATATCGTAACGAAGGACTTGTTCGTGAAATACAGGAATGTGCAGGATTTTGCGAATGCCGACCTTGAAGAGCTCGAACAGGATATCAAATCGACGGGATTCTATCATAACAAGGCAAAGAACATAATCGCCGCCTGTAAAATGATCATATCCGACTTTGGCGGGAGTGTCCCGTCCAATATGGAGGATCTCTTGAAACTGCCCGGAGTAGGAAGAAAGACTGCCAACCTTATTCTGAGCGACAGCTTCGGTGTACCCGGGGTCGTGATAGACACTCATGCGAAGCGTCTGACCAACAGAATGGGGCTTACGGATAACGAAGATCCCGAAAAGATCGAATATGACCTCATGAAGCTGCTCCCTGCTGAAAAATGGGGCAATTTCTGCCATCAGCTGGTCTTCCACGGGCGCGCCCTGTGCGACGCGAGAAAACCGAAATGTGCCGATTGCTCCATTAAACCTTACTGCAAATTCGGGGCTTCATAAATTACATTAGTCCTTCCCATATAACCAGAAGGATTTTGCCTTTTATTGTCGAATAAATAAAGGTTAAAACGTTATGTTTATATCAAGGGGAATCGACAATGAGCAAAAATACCGGAAGCAAGCTTAAAAAGACTGAAAAGAACGATAAAAAGAGCAGCAGGATAATTAGCCTTGCAAATAAAGACAAGCGTCCCGCGGAACTGTTGTCCGGTATTTCCCAGGAAGAGCTCATATTTGCTCTGGACATAGGTACCAGAACAGTCATCGGCGTTGTCGGTGTGCAGGAAGATAACTGTTTCAGGGTTATTGCCACAGATATGACCGAGCATAAAAACAGGGCCATGCTGGACGGACAGATACATGATATAGAACAGGTGGCTCAGGCTGCCGCCGAGGTCAAACAAAAGCTTGAAACGAAGCTTGGCATCAAGCTTAAAAGAGTTGCTATCGCAGCGGCCGGAAGAGTGCTCAAAACCTGCCAGGTCAAAGTCGAGAAAAATATCGAAGCGGGACATGAGATCGATTCGGATCTTGTCAGCAGCCTTGAGATAGAAGGAATACAACGGGCTCAAATGATGCTCGACGAAGAAATGAGCGGCGAAGACAAGACGCAGTTTTATTGTGTCGGATACAGCGTTATCAATTATTATCTGAATAATTTCGTTATTTCAAAGCTTACAGGGCATAAGGGCAAAACTGTGGCTGCCGATATTCTTGCCACATTCCTGCCGATTATCGTCGTAGAAAGCCTTTACACGGTTATGGGCAAGATAGGGCTGGAGGTTTCCAGTCTTACACTCGAGCCTATTGCGGCGATCAATGTCACGATCCCGGCCGACCTCAGGCTTTTGAACCTTGTACTTGTGGACATCGGGGCGGGAACTTCTGATATAGCACTAACCAGGGACGGCAGTGTCATTGCCTACGCGATGGTTCCCATAGCCGGCGATGAGATTACGGAGAAAATTTCGCAAAATTATCTCGTGGATTTCAATACAGGTGAAAAAATCAAGATCGCGCTTTCATCGGGCAGGGATACGATAACCTTTACCGATATACTCAAAAAGAAGCAGACAGTGGCCGCTTCGGAAGTTTATAGTACCGTGGAGGATACGGTCGAGCAGCTTGCGGCGACCATATCGCAGAAAATAATCGAGTTCAACCGGAAGCCGCCAAACGCCGTTTTCCTTGTAGGAGGAGGCAGCCGTATTCCGGGACTCCCCGAAATGCTCGCGCACCAGCTGGGACTGGCGACGGATAGGGTCGTTGTAAGAGGCAGGGATGTGATACGGGATATCAAATTCAATGATAAAAAGCTGTCCGGCCCGGAATCGATCACGCCTTATGGCATAGCAGTCACGGCTCAGATGTATGGGGGCAAGGATTTCCTCTCTGTTACGGTAAACGATAAGAAGATACGTCTGTTCAATTCGAAGAAGCTTACAGTGGCCGACGCTCTTATACTTTTCGGGTATGACGCGGGCAGCCTGATCGGCAGATCAGGAAAGGGAATGACCTTTTCCGTGGACGGTGAAGTACGCCATGTCCGGGGTCAGTATGGAAAAGCTGCCGAAATATTTGTGAATGGGAAACAGTCCAGCCTGGATACGCCTATTTTTTACGCAGACAGCATAAAGGTGGTGCCTGCGCAGGACGGGGACGACGCTGAAGTACTTGCATATGAACTGGTTTCCTCATTTTCGGAAGGCGTAGTAAAACTGAACGGCAATCCCATAGATATCAGTACAACGATATCTGTTAACGGCAGACACGCGGAAAGGGAGACCCGTATCAAAGATGGCGATGCTGTGCAGATAACACAGATCAGGACTTTGGGAGAACTCCTCGAAGCCGGCGGGTATGCCGGAAGCAAGTATAATGTTCTTGTTAACGGACGTGCTGAAGCTGACGATTATATACTTGCCGACAAAGATCAGGTCGAATGTACGGAGCCGGAATCCATATCTGCGGATAAGCCCGCGGACCTGTACAACGATTCATCCCTGAAGCCGCAGGATATAGAGGATGAGTTCGTGAAAGAGCCTGAAGGAATAGTTTTTACGGATAACAGCGCACAGTCACGAGCCGGCGTTGCCGTTAGCGTAAACGGGAGTACGGTTGTACTTGACGGCAACAGAGCGCAGTACATTTTCGTAGATATATTCAACCACATAAACTTTGACCTTACGAAACCCCAGGGCACGATAGTCCTTAAACTCAACGGGCAGCAGGCTTCATTTACGGATGTCATACGTTCGGGAGACGTTATAGAGATATATTGGAAAAAATAGGGGGCTAATGCCGAATTGTTAGATAGAAAGGTTTATAACAAACACCAGGGCTTTGAACAAATTTACATCAAAATATCCTTCTTGCTTTTTTCCATCGCTGTCGTGCTTTATCTGGCAGGTAAAGTGGTATCTACGGGAGAGTTCTTCAAACCCTTGCCGGAAGCACAGCTGAAGTTTTTCGCAGATATGACCGTATTCGGTGCTGCCATAGCGCTTTGCTTTGCAAGAAGATGGTTTTTCCTGAAAGGGCTGCTGGAAAATAGGTTTATATATTTCGCCGACAAATTCCTTTATATTTTTATTATTATATTCATAATAAGGTTTACCGATATCGGATCGTGGTTTTATTTAGGGCTGCTCCTGCCGATAATGATAACAACTCTTGTAAAAGGCCATCGGACGGGACATTTGCTTCTGCTTGCTTCGCTTATTACGCATATTGCCTTATTTGCGGCGGATATCCCCTTGACGGCGCAAAATACGGTTAGTGCCGATTTTCGGCTGGAATTGTGCAGGATATTTGCCTGGTATGCGATGTTTTACGTAGCCGTATTGCTTTTCAGCCAGCTGCAAAAATGCAACATAGAATCGGAGATTGAAAGTGTAAACAATATAGAACGCCTGGAAGAAAAATGTCTTAAGCTCGAAAGCTCCTGGGATGAGATAAAGAACGAATATGACAGACTCAATTCGAGCGCCGGAAAATTGGAAGAGTCCAATAAAAGCCTCTCAAAAAGTATTGCCGAGTTTTATACACTCCACCAGATAAGCCAGGCTATAGGCTCTGTTCTGGACATAAAGGAGCTGTTGAAACGGCTCAACGATATAATTCTGGGTGTAATGGGAGTCAGCTATTCTACGATAATTCTGTATGATGAAAATATCAACCGTCTCAAAGTCCATACGACAAATATAACAAACATTAACGAACTGGCTACAATGACGGACAATATAAACAGCGGAATAATGACTGAAGCTTTGAATAACGGAAAAACCATATTGGAAAACAATGTCGATTACATGCAGTACGTTTTCACATGCGGCAGGGAAATAAATTCGCTGATATGCGTACCGCTGGTAACAAGCTCGAGAAAATACGGCCTTGTGCTCGTCGAACATAAGTATAACAACGCCTTCGATGAGGAAAATGTACGCCTCCTGAGTATTATAGCACAGCAGGTCGGTATAGTAATGGAAAATGCGGAGCTGTATGACGAGATGAGGGAGCTTGCCAGAAAAGACGGCCTTACCGGCATCTATAACAGGCATTACTTCCAGGAGAGGCTTGAGATCGAATTTCACCACGCAAAGACCGAGAATTATCCTCTTTCTCTTGTCATTTTCGACATAGATCATTTTAAACGCTTTAACGACAATTATGGCCATATGTTTGGAGATATGGTACTGACTTCGATAGCCAAAGCAGTTAAGGCTGCGCTTCGCAAAAACGATATGATGGCGCGTTACGGAGGGGAGGAGTTCATAATCCTCCTGCCAAGGACGAATCTTTCGGAAGCCTATGAAAAGGTCGAAACGCTTAGAAGACTGGTCGAAAAGCACATCATCGAGGATAACCTGATAAGTGTTTCCGTAACGGCCAGCTTTGGAATCTCTTCCTTCGACGAATGTGTACTGAACGAGAACGAGCTGGTGAGGACAGCGGACGACGCGTTGTATGATGCCAAAGCGGCTGGCAGAAACTGCGTCATGACCGCAAGGAAGCTGCTGGAATGACCGTGGTTATTTAATTTTAAACGATTGCACCATTTTTTCGAACAAATCCGCCTGTTTGCGATCCCAATCCTTTTCGGGCACAAAGTAGCTTAATCGGTACATCCGCCCGTCACGCTGCAGGAATACTTCGGCCCCTCTGTAATACCCGGAACCGGTCAGGACCGAATAGTCCCATCGATAACCCTTGACTCCGTTTATTTCGACTTTATTGGAATTGAAGAATTTATATGTATTGCTTGAGGATTCGATCGATTTCTTAAGAAAATCTCCCAGACTGCCTGGCAGGTTCCAGACCTGTACGAAACCGTGAGCCTTGCCTTCGCTGTCATGAAAATCGATATGGTACAGCACGTCACCGCCTGTGAAACTTTGCGGTCTGATAACGAATGCAGAGGGATATTTAAAGCCAAAGCTGCCCTCAACGGACTCAAAATCGGTGAATTCCCGGGTTTTGGGCTCGGAAGGGCAGAAAACGGATAACTGCGTTTTATCGGCATAAGCATCGCTTATCCATATATCGTCGACCTTGATCTCATACGGATACGAAAACTCTGCCAATGAGTCGACCCTGATGCTGAAAAGCAGCATATTGTCTATAAAATAAGATCCCAGCATAAACAACAGTGCCCATACTGCAACAATCAGCGTTAAATTTTTCAGTTTCTTTCTGAAACTGCCCACAACAATTACATGCATCATATATAACATATATTCATCCGGCTTTAAGGTAATGAATACTGTTTTTTAAACATGCACAAAAAATGATCGGCGGAATAGTATGAGAATATCAGACGATAGGGGGGAGTCCGTCGATGAGGATCATGGTGGTAAAGATGCCGAAATTCTTCGGCAGTCTGATCAAAAAAGTACTTAGAATGGGCTGAACTGCTAAGAAAATCAAAGCGGCATAAAAAAAGCGTTCATACGCCTTTTTTATGTCGCTTCGATATTGACATCAAATATTAAAATTAAAATCATCAAACTGCTCTCGTAACCTTATTCGAACGCAGGCATCTTGAACATACGTTAACGGTCTTAGGAGTGCCGTTTTCTACTATTCTGATCCTTTTTACGTTGGGCTTCCAGAATCTGTTCGTTCTTCTGACCGAGTGGCTAACATTATTGCCGTAAACGGTATCTTTGCTGCAAATATCGCATTTTGCCATCTATATCACACCTCCTTCAGATTGGTGCTTATTATTCCACAAAGCAATAATTATTTTAACACAATAACTTAAGAATCCGCAAGGATTTTTTGAAATAATGGCATTATTTATGTATATGGTCAATTGGGTATGGCAATAGGAGGAAGTATATATTAAAATGTAAATATTAAAGGGTTCGTACTTAATGACAAGGTTTCGGGAGATACGCGATGGACCAGCATTCGGATAAAATGGGAAAACCGCTGCAGTTTCTGAAAGGCGTCGGCGAAACCAGGGCGGCATTATTTCAGAAGCTCGGCTTGTTTACCGTCGGTGATGTTATAACGCATTATCCCAGGGATTATGAGGACAGAAGCAAGCTCAGGAAGCTTTCCGAACTGCAGGATGGCGAGGAATGCTCTTTTGAGGGGATCATTGCTTCAAAGGTGAACGAGTCGCACCCAAGGAAAGGGCTGACGGTGAGCAGAGTCAGTATAAGGGACGAATCCGGTCTTATCAACGCCACGTGGTTCAATCAGCCCTATCTTAAGAATTTCTTCAAGCTCGGCGAAAGTTACATATTTTATGGGAAGATAACCAGAAGGCGGACCTTCGAAGTACTGAACCCGGTCTATGAGAGGCTTGCTGAACAAGGCCCGGTAAATACCTGCAGGATCGTACCCATCTACCCCGCAACCGGCAAACTGACTCAAAACGTTATCAGGGCTGCCATCCGAAATGCGCTGGACTACGCAGGTGACAGCCTGCGGGAGATTTTACCGCAGTGGATAAGCGGGTCCTATCAGTTGGCCGATATACATTTCGCAGTAAACAACATACATTACCCCGAGAGCGACGACGCATTCCTGAAAGCCAGGAAAAGACTTGTATTTGAAGAGTTGCTGCTGCTGCAGCTCGGGCTGATGGAGCTGAAGTCGGCTTCCGGATCGCCGACAGAGGGGATACGGTTCGATGCAGCCGGAGAAATACAGGAGTTCCTGCGGCATTTGCCCTTCAACCTTACAAATGCACAGAAGCGTGTCTTTGCAGAGATAGAGCATGATATGGAAAGCGGCAGGGCTATGAACAGGCTGGTTCAGGGCGATGTAGGCTCCGGAAAGACGATCGTTGCCGTACTTGCATTGGTCAAGGCCGTCAAAAGCGGCTACCAGGGAGCTTTTATGGCGCCGACCGAAATACTTGCGGCTCAGCATTATCACTCTTTAGGACCGATGCTGGCGCCTTTCGGGATAAAGCTATCGCTGTTGACTGGCAGCATCTCCGGCAAAGCTGCAAAAGAAACGCTGGAGGATATCAGAAACGGTGCGGCCGATATTGTGATTGGGACGCATGCTTTACTTGAAGATAAGGTGGTATTCAAAAATCTCGGGTTGGTAGTTACGGACGAACAGCACCGTTTCGGAGTGCGCCAGAGGGCAAAGCTTTCAAGCAAGGGCGAAAATCCCGACATCCTTGTAATGACAGCGACTCCGATACCTAGAACACTGGCGTTGATCCTGTACGGCGATCTCGATATTTCGATAATAGACGAGCTCCCTCCGGGCAGGAAGAATATCAAAACTTATGCTGTCCACGCAGATATGCGTGAAAGAATAGAAAATTTTATCCGTAAGCAGGTAAACGAGGGCAGGCAGGTTTACATAGTGTGTCCGCTGGTCGATGAATCCGATGCGGTCGAGGCCAAGGCTGCCTCCGGGCTGGCCGAAGAGCTCGCTCACAGGACCTTCAGCGATCTTGAGGTAGGTCTTATACATGGAAAGATGAAAGCCTCGGAAAAGAATGATGTTATGAACGCGTTTGTCGGCGGAAAACTCGACATACTCGTATCGACCACAGTTATAGAGGTCGGAGTAAACGTTCCAAATGCCTCCGTAATGGTTGTAGAAAACGCGGAAAGGTTCGGACTGGCGCAGCTGCACCAGCTTAGAGGCAGGGTCGGCAGGGGTGAGCATCAATCCTACTGCATACTTTTCAATGAAAGCAGGTCGGAAGTCTCGGAAGAGAGAATGAAGGTTATGGAAAAGACCTCCGACGGATTCGTTATATCCGAAAAGGACTTGGAACTCCGCGGCCCGGGCGATTTTTTCGGAACGAGACAGCATGGTATACCTGAACTCAAAATTGCAAATCTTTATAAAGATATTGAAATATTAAAGCTAGCCCAGGAGGCCGCGCAAAAAATCATTTCGGCCGACAGGCAGCTGAAGGCGCCTGAAAACAAGCTGCTTGGGCAAGCAATCAAGGAGAGGTTCGCGTCGGCTGCGCAAATGCTCAGTATGAACTAAAGTGCGTAAAATATCGGCAGGGGAGGAAATCATTATTTTAAGGGTTATATCGGGCGAAGCGGGAGGACTACAGCTTAAAACGGTTAAAGGCACTTCAACAAGACCTACTTCGGATAAGGTAAAAGGAGCGCTTTTCAATATCATTGCAGGCTACCTTGGTGGAAGCGAAGTGCTCGACATCTTTGCAGGCACGGGCAGCCTCGGTATCGAGGCTTTGAGCAGAGGTGCGGAGCATGCGGTATTTTTTGATAAAAGCCCGGAAAGCTGCTCGGTTATCCGTGATAATCTGGCTCATACGAAGCTTGCCGGGAGGGCGGAGGTTTACCAGACGGATTTTGCCTCAGGCATAGAGCGCCTGTTCCGTGACAGGCGAAAATTTGACATTATTTTGTTGGACCCGCCCTATAACAAAAAATTTATTCAGGAATCATTAAAATTACTGACAAAAAATGATATAATGAAGGACGAAGGCATGGTTGTCGCTGAACACAGCATATCGGACGCCCTGCCGGAGGCATTTGAAGGACTTAAGGCCGTTGACACACGAAAATATGGTGATACAATGTTAACAATATACATACAGGATGGTAATCGGAATAAATGATATTGGTTTACCCGGGGAGCTTCGATCCCATAACGAACGGACATCTTGATATTATTACGCGGGCCGTATATATATGTGACAAGCTTATAGTCGCCGTCGGGAGCAATGAAGCAAAAAGGCCGGCATTTTCGGTGGAAGAACGCATAGATCTCATAAAATGCACGATAGGCGAGCGCGATGATATAATGGTAACCAGTTTTTCGGGCTTGCTTGCGGATTTTGTAAAGAAAGTCGGAGCTAAGGCAGTCATCAAGGGCTTGCGGGCTATGTCGGATTTTGAGTATGAGTTCCAGATGGCGCTGTTGAATAAAAATCTTGAACCGGATATGGAAACGTTGTTCATGATGACGAGCGTAAATTATTCCTATCTGAGTTCAAGCGCTGTCAAGGAGATAGCTAAAAACGGCGGCAATATTGAAGGACTCGTACCCGAATGCATACGGGAAAGGGTAATGAGTAAATTAGCCTGCAGTTAGAGCATTATAGGGGGTAAAGGAATGGAAATACTTTCAATACTTGAGACACTGGAAGATCTCGTTGAAAAAAGCGTCAGTGTTCCATTTTCCGGTAAATGTCTGGTGGACAAGGAAGAAATTCTTGAAATTGTAAAAGAGCTGAGACTTAAGCTTCCCGATGATATCAAGCAGGCAAAATGGGTAAAGGAAGAACGCGTCAGGATATTGGCGGATGCGCAGAAGGAGGCGGGTAACCTTTTAAAGGACGCCGAAAGCAAGATAGCCTCCATGGTGGATGAGCATGAGATAACCAAAAAGGCGTACGACCAGGCGAATGAGATAGTAGCAGGCGCACAGAAGAACGCAAGGGAAATAAGGCTCGGAACCAAGGAATATGCGGACAGTATATTGAATAAGGTCGAAGAGATATTGAATGATACCTTGGAAGTTATTAAAATGGATCGTCAGGAGCTCAAATAGAGCTCCTTTTTCATATTAACAAATGCCCGCTGCTTTATCTCCTGACAGTCCTTACTGTTTTTGCTTTACCCGCGGTCCGCTGACATATGACAAAAAATATCAATAGGACGGACAGTATTATAAATGATCTGGCAAACAGCCCCCAAAAACCGGATATGCCTGTTCCGTAAGAACTCAGCACCGGCGATATCGCCAGTGTTTCCAGCTGTAACAGCTTTATTCCCGCGGCAGTGTAAATTGCGGCAATGATTCCCTGGAGGGCTTTCCCGAAAAAGTACGGCATTACCCGTATGTCGGTCACCGAGGTTATGCTCATCACCTGAAAATGCACGGACAAACCTGCCCAGCCAATAATCAGGCTCACAGCAGGCAGCTTTACAGTGACAGGCACGGATGCCAGTGCGCTTGCTATCCTGGAACCTGTCGTAATCTCGAAGACTCCGCTTATTACTCCTGTCAATACGTCCCTGTCCAGTCCCAGAGGGGACAGCACGAATGAAAGAGCCCCGGCAAGCGCACCTATCAAACCCGTCTCGGTAAGAAGCTGAATAATAACTGCAAAAAGCACGATAAAACCGCCGATTGCGAGGATCGTGGCAACTGAATTCCTAATGGCGTTTCCAAGAATCGAACCGAATCCTCCGGCTTGGCTCTGCTGCGATAAGAGATTTGTTTTGAAGGTTTTCAACAGATCCTTTTTGCGGCTTTCCTTTATGCGGGAGCCTCCGGAACGCCCGTAAAACCTGAACAGAACGCCTACGGTCAGACAGGCGAGTATATGGCATGCCAACAGAAAGATCCCGATACGCGGGGAACCATACATACCTGTGCCTACTGCGCCTACGATAAAAAGAGGACCCGAATTGTTTGTAAAGGCCAGCAGTCTTTCAGCTTCCGTCCTGCTCAGCAGCCCGCCGTTCCTCAGATCCGAAGTTATTTTTGCTCCTACCGGATAGCCGGAGGTGATTCCGAGCAGCAATGCGAACGAAGCGGAGCCCGGGACGTTGAAAACCGGCCTCATGACAGGCTCGAGCAGAACACCCGACGTCCTTATGAAGCCTGTTGAATTGATGATCTCCGAAGCGACAAAAAAGGGGAAGAGCGAGGGAACGACAACACCCGCCCACAGAGCAAGGCCGTTTTGGGCCGCCTTGACTGCGCTGCCCGAGAAGAGTATCAGGCAGAGTACGAACAGTATACATAAAAAAGGGAGTACAAGCTTTCTGAGAATCATTTTTTAACTCCGGCTAGCGCTTCTGTAGATTTTATTATGAAGAATATAAAGATTTTATTCTTGATTTGGAAGATCTCATGTATAACTTGACAGTTTGTTAAGGAAGAAGTAAACTTCAATCAATAAGTGATTACTAACGTAATCTATAATAAGGATGACTATTATGAAAGTGATTCCAAGCATATCAAATACAGAGTGGCTAGTTATGAAGGTAATATGGTCACATTCGGAATGCAGCGCAAGTATCATAATTGATGAACTGGCAGGCAGTACGAATTGGAAACCGAAAACCGTTAAATCCTTGATCAGCAGATTGCTTAAAAAAAAGGCTATTGGCTATAGGGAGGAAAATCGGGCGTACATTTATTATCCGCTGGTTACCGAAGAGGAATGCATAAAGCTCGAGAGCCAGTCATTCCTGGATAAGGTATTCGGGGGAGAGATCAATATGGCCATCGCCAACTTCATCGAAGGGAAAAAGTTATCAGGACAGCAGATAGAAGAGCTTAGGAAGATCCTTGACGAGAAAGAAAAATGAGGAAGCTTGAAGATGGATATTGCTTTTGTTGTGAACGTTTTGCTCAACTCGACAATAATGGCAAGCATATTGTTTTTCCTGATACTTTTCGTTAAACGTGCTTTCAAAAACCGGTTGAGTGCAAAATGGCACTATTTCATATGGTTTATTTTCATTCTGAGATTGGCGGTACCCTATGTAGCTTACAGTCCGTTAAATCTGTCAGATTTATTCAAGGTAAATACCGAAAGCTATTCAATACAAACATCTGAACCGCAAACTCCTCACGATATCTCTATTTCAAAAGATTCAAAAACTCCGGCAAATCTGAACACTAAAAACTCGGAAACAGTAGAAAAAACAAATTTCCTTGCCTCCCTAAACCGACTTGAGGTCGACTACAGACTTTTATTCCTTATCTGGCTGGTTGGGGTTATTGTATTAAGCTTGTATTCATTTATGTTTAATGTTTATTTCTGGTCAAAGGTCAAGAATGGAAAAGCCTTCACTGAACAAAACATTATAGGCCTGTTGGAAGAGTGCAAGGAGGAGCTTGGAGTAAAAACAAACGTATCAATCATACTGACGTCGGGAGTCAGTATACCTGCTATATTCGGCGTTACACGGCCATGGCTGCTTATGCCTGAAAATGTTCTGGCAAGACTGAAACACGAAAAATTACGGTTCGTTATACTTCACGAACTGGCGCACTTGAAAAGAAGGGATATTGCAGCGAACTGGCTTGCTTTCATACTGCAGATAATTTATTGGTTCAACCCTCTGGTTTGGATTGCTTTCAACAGAATGCGCCTTGACCGTGAACTCTCATGTGATGAAGCTGTCCTGATGCATCTTGGGCCTGATGATTCAAAGAAATACGGGCATACGATACTTGATATGGCCGAGATGGTTTCACAAAAGGTAAGTTATGCCGGAATTGCGGGGATACTTGAAAGCAAGTCGCGGTTAAGAGACAGAATAATAATGATATCAAGGTTTAATGATAGAAAAAGGGCGGTACCAGTAACAGGTATTGCTATAGCTTTGTTACTTGCAACCAGCGTAATGGTGAATGCGGGTAATTATACAGGTACAAAAGAGCGGAAGGATATCGCGGCAAAATCGGAAATTGTTGCGGATGACGGTAGCTCACAAGCGCCGGTCATAACTAAGATACCGGAGTTTATTCAAGAGGCTGACCCAGCTGGCTATACAGAAAAAATGGCCGGAACTGAAGACGATCATCAGCAATCGGTGAGAAATCCGTCTGTACCTGAGACTACGCCGGTTCAATCGGGAAATAATTCTGAAACTGTCACATCGGGTACGGTTGAAGAAGGAATCGGATCTTTGATCGGTGCTAGGGTCACTACCGGTATTTCAGTCACAGAATCTTTCAGTTCACGAAGAATTATTATTGATAAAGGAAAACTTCCCCGGAAATTTCCCGATAGGCTCAAGGTTAGCGTGGTAAGGACAGAAGCTGCATCTGATTTAGATATATTGAATATGATTTCGCATCATAAACAGCAAAAAATCGAAGCTCCTTCCATAGGAGAGAAATCCGGTGATAATTGCTTTTGGCAGGATAACAACTATAAATACTGTGTAATATTATTCTTCGATGTGAATATGAATTATCTCGGGTATTACGTTTATGAAAAATCTGATTCCGGCGGTAAAACAAAAACAAACGATACAAATTCGGAAGTTATTCCTGTAGAAGCAACTCAGTCTGTTGTAGACGCGGGAGGCGGACAAAGCGGATCCGAAATCCCGGAAGCAGGCACGCTGACTGAACAACCTGACTCTTTGGGAATTGAAGTAGAGAATGGTATTACCATATCTGCCGAATCCGACGAATATTTTGCCATATATATTGAAAAAGACAAGCTCCCTGCTGAATTGCCGGATCAGACCAGGATGTTTATGACAACTACAGACGATATCAGTGATTCAAATGTTTTATCGATGGCTTCCAGCTATATGAATCTAAGATATGAAAACATGGTGCTTGAAGGAAAGTCTACAGAGTATTTCCATTTTCAAAAATCCAATAATAAATATATAATCATTTTCATTTATGACAAGGATTTTAATTATCTGGGATATTATGTTCAAAAAAATCCACATTTATAGAAATCTTTGGGTTGACAAATAACGATTACTGTTGTAATCTATTTTAAGAGATTACAACAGTAATCGTTATTTGTTAGGAGGAAAATATTATGAGTTTTAAAAAGCTTTTAACTGTCATCCTGGTATTTATTATGGTTATGGGTGCCGCAGGACAACCGGTGTTTGCAAAGGATCTGGAAATCAGAGATATGTCGACTTCGGATCCGGCATACTACAATGTCCAATGGGTAGTCAACCAGGGCTATATGAGCCTGACCCTGGGAAGATTTTATGCAGGGAAATTTGTTAAGAGAAGTGAGTTTGCGGCAATAGTAACTAAACTGACAGGCAGCGGTCTAAATCTTCAAAACCCTAAAACACCTACTTTCAAGGATATAACCAAACAGGATCAATTCTATAAACAAATAGAGACCTCAAAGAGTTATTTTGTTACATATAAAAGCAGTGCGGGCAAGCTTTTCAAACCAAACAGCTACCTGACCAGGGAAGACGCAATGATGGCGGTTGTAAAAATACTCGGCTATGATTCCAACGAAGCTGTTGGGAGCAACGACAATACGGATATGCTGATCGAAGATATAATCGGCGATGCCGGCAATATAAACCCTGCGTTGCTGAAGTATGTAGCAATCGGTATTTCGAATGAACTGATGGATCTTAGATATTATGGGGATGAAACTTTCTTTGACCCTAAAGGGAATATAACCAGAAGAGACCTGGCCCTTCTCATTTATAATGCGTATCAGAAAAAAGACTATAATGCAGAAGAAAGTGAAGAATCAGATCCAAATCAGGGAAACGGGGATCAGAACACTGGCGATACTGATGAAAATGGGAACGGCGATTCGTCTGATGAGAATAATCAAGTGCTTTCCAAGGTTGGATTGCCGTCATGGAATTTTACAAGTGTCAATTGGTCGGAGGTTTCAAATGCGGCAAATTATGAAATAAAACTTTATAAGAATGATAATGCGATAGCTGTGGAAACAGTTGCAGGGGGGATAACCTTCTTTGATTTCAGAAATATCATATCGTCAGACCTGTCGACAGCGGTATATAAGGTTACAGTGCAGGCTAAAGGCGCGGGTTCATATAAGGATGGCCCTGCTTCTGAGGCTGCGGCAAAGACATTTTCACTGCAAGATTACAGGATACCGGATGGACAGGGTATTTCCGTCAAAACGAATACCAGTACAGGGACGCATACGATTTCTTTCGATGCGGCAAAACTACCGGCAAGGATGCCCACAGCCTTCAATGTAAGCTTACATTTGAATGATATCGTAGATGATGAAAATATACCCTTTATGGTTAATTACAGCAAGGAGAAAAATGCGAAAACCTTTAGGTATAGTGGACGTACCGGCGATTATTATACCATGAGTGACGACGATAGAGACCATATCTTATTATTGCTTTTTGATGATGATATGAACTTCCTGGGCTATTACGATTATCTGAACCCGTTGTCCTGAGAATCCGGCAATTAATACCTTCAAAAAACCCGTTCCATACAAAGGAAAAGGAGTGCGTTTATACCAATCGCACCCCTTTTTCTTTGCTGATTATAATATGTTTATTTTATTATTTTACTTCCGTGATCCAGCTGAATTCGTCCTTCACGGAACCGCTCTGTATGCCTGTGATCGTTTCGTAAAGCTTTGCGGAAAGGTCTCCTATTTTTCCTCCGGCAACAGTAATAACTTTGCCGTCCCAGTTCAGTTCACCAATAGGTGAAATAACTGCAGCTGTTCCGGTTCCAAAGGCTTCTACTAGCTTACCTGCGGCGTGTGCGTCGAAGAGCTCCTGCGCAGCCAGCTTCCTTTCGGAAACTTTTATGCCCCAATGCTTGAGCAGGTGAATGCAGGAATCCCTTGTAATGCCGGGGAGTATGCTGCCATTTAGCTCGGGAGTCACGACTTCATCGCCGATTTTGAAGAATACATTCATTGAACCGACTTCTTCGATATATTTCCTTTCAACGCCGTCAAGCCAGAGAACCTGCACGTAACCCTTGTCATGAGCGAGCTCCTGGGCCTTCAGGCTGATCGCGTAATTGGCCGGAGTTTTGGCGAAGCCGGTACCGCCTCTTACCGCACGTACATATTCATTTTCGATCATGATCTTTACAGGATTGATGCCTGACGGATAATAAGCTCCGCTTGGCGAAAGTATTATCATGAACTTATACGTATTGGACGACCTTACACCGAGGAATGGATCGGTCGCTATAATAAAAGGACGTATATAAAGCGATGTGCCGGGTTCCGTAGGTATCCAGTCGCGATCCACGCTTACCAGCGCTTTGATCGCTTCGACTCCGAATTCTTCATCAAACTGAGGAATCGACATCCTTTCATTGGAATTGTTGACCCTCTTCATATTCATTCCAGGTCTGAAGAGATTGATCCGTCCGTCTTCCGTCCTGTAGGCCTTCAAACCTTCAAAGATAGCCTGGCCGTAATGGAAGACCATGGTTGCAGGATCGAGCTCCAAAGGTCCGTAGGGAACTATGCGCGGATCATACCAGCCCTTTTCACGACTGTAGTCCATAATGAACATATGGTCCGTAAAATGCTGCCCGAAACCAAGATTTTTCTGATCCGGCTTTGCTTTAGGATTCTTCGTTTTTTGTATGCTTATTTTTTGTGTCACTATCGACAACCTCCCAACATGTTACCCTTATAAATACTTTTTTTAATTATGCAACTTTTCTCATAAAAAATCCATACTTTGATAAAACAAATTCAATTATTTTTAGCAAATTTTCTTCCTATTTTTACATTACAAATGTATAATTATTAGTGTTATATATAGACAATTTAACATGTATATGGAGGACGCTAATATGAATACAAATGAATCGGTAAAAAGGGTCAATCGGTTCGTACTCCTGATGAATTGGTTTCTTGACATATTTCTGATTGCGGGTTACACGCAGGAATATTTTAAAGGAGCTAAAACGCTTGCCTACCTGATGATTATGCTTGCGATCATCCTCGTCCCCATGGCTTCGGCAACTATATTGTACCTAAAGGTCAAAGACAGCAACTTCATGAAATACATAACGCTTACAGGGTACTTTATCCTGTATATATATGTAATGTTCACAGCTGAACCGAACAGAATTTTGGTATATGTATATATGTTCCCAATCATTATTGGATATTTCCTCTATTATAATTATCGTCTGATCGTGATAAGCAGTTGTTCCGTCCTGATCGTTAATATCGCAAAGATGGTATATTACGTGGCTTTTCTGGGATTGAACGATTCTTTCGCTACTACCAATTACCTGATACAGTTTGCATCGGTGTTCCTGTTTTCATTCGCCCTCATAGTATCCACGAGATTATCCAATCAATTCAACAGCGATAAGATATCCAGCATAGAAAACGAGAAGCAGAAGCAGGGCGAAGTACTTGGCGACGTTCTGAAAATCGCCGCTGTGCTCGATAAAAACTCAAAGGAAGTACAGAGGATCGTTGACGAACTTACGCGACTGACGAACGTTGCATCGAACGCAGTACAGGAGATAGAAAAGGGAGCCGCAGACACGGCGTCCAACCTGCAACTCCAGTCGGGGCTCACTCATGACATAAATTCCCTGATACAGGAGACTTCAAAGGATTCCGAGAGCACCGAGCTGATATCGGTCAATACTGCAAACGCGGTTTCCGAGGGTATGGATATAATAAGCCAGCTCAATAAGAAATCGGATGACGTCAGTGTCAACAGCGACAACGCCTACAAGATCATGCTCGACCTCAAGGAAAAAGCAAATAAGATCCGTGATATAACAGACATAATTTCGGGAATTTCAGAGCAGACGAACATGCTGTCATTGAATGCAGCCATCGAAAGCGCAAGGGCGGGAGAGACGGGCAAGGGCTTCGCCGTAGTGGCTGAAGAGATTAGAAAGCTTGCTTCGCAAAGCAAGGACTCGACCAACAGTATCGCGCTGATAGTAAACGAATTGAATCAAAAATCAGATGAATCGGTTGACGCCGTACAGAAGATGAAATTGACCAACGACGAACAAAACCGTCTTGTCGACAGGACCAGCGGGATATTCCTCGATATAAGCGAAAAGATGCAGGAAGTAAGGAATAATGTCAACCGCGTAAATGAAAAGGTCAGTAAGATATTGATTGCCAACAACAAACTCGTCGAAAGCATAAACGAGATATCGGCAGTGAGCGAGGAAGTTACGGCAAGCGCCGAGGAAGCAAGCGCGCTGTCGTCACAGAATATCGACAAGGCCGAGGAAGCGAGAGGCTATGTGGACGAGCTTATAGATACTTCCATGAAAATGGCGAAATACACGAATTGAATTCATTGCCTGCCGAGTGTATTTTTGTTATTATATCAGAAAGCATAATAATAGGTTTGGTTATCAAAACAAATATACCGGAGGCAATGATGTCAGAAATATTTTTCCCGGGTCTCTACGTGAACAGCATTCGTGATATAACTCCCGATTTGCTGGAGAAACACAGGATCCGCGGGTTGATTCTCGATATCGACAATACGCTGGTTCCGAACCACGTTGCCGATGCCGATGAAAACGCAGTCGAATGGATAGGCAGGATACGGGCTGCGGGTTATAAGCTGTGCATAGTATCGAATGCTTCAAAGAAAAGAGTTGTCAGATTCAACGACAGACTGCAGCTCGATGCCGTACACAGGGCGATGAAACCCGGTACGGGGGCTTTCATCAAAGCAGGACGGCTTATGGGTATTAAAAATGAAAATATTGCCGTAGTAGGTGATCAGATTTTCACAGACGTCTACGGAGGCAACCGCGCAGGTATGTTCACCATACTCGTTCACCCTATCGATAAACGCGAAGGCAAGCTGGTAAGGTTCAAGAGAATATTTGAAAAGCGTATCCTTATCAGGTATACCGAGTGGTCGAAAAAGAACGGTATTCATTGAAAGGGCAGGACGCTATGCAGCTTGATACAAGAGTTGGCGGTAAAACAAAACTCACCGGGCTTATCGGTAATCCGATAGAACATACTGTTTCGCCTGTACTTCATAACACCCTTTTTTCAATGCTGGGGATAGACGGTATATACCTTCCGGTAAAGGTACCGCCCGGGAGGCTCGAAGAGGCTGTTTGCGGTCTTAAAGCTTCAGGCTTCACAGGTTTCAACGTAACCATACCGTATAAGGAAGAAGTTCTGCGTTATCTTGACGAAGTAAGCGAGGAAGCCCTGATGCTGGGCGCTGTAAATACAATAAAGATCTCGGACAACAGGCTGTATGGCTGCAATACCGACGGAGACGGCTTTCTGAGGGCATTTGCAGAACAGATCGGGGAGGGCTTTGAAGGCAAAGCTGTTTGCATACTTGGGGCAGGAGGAACTGCAAGGACACTTTCAATCAAAACGGCAACATCCGGAGCCAGAAAAATTACGGTCATAAATCGCACGCCTGAAAGGGCGCGGGAGCTTTCGCTGAGTGTTAACCGGGTTCTGGAAGATAAGGGCTTTGAAAAAATCACGGATTGTGCGGCCTTGGGTTCGCGGGAAGCAGCGGAAGCGATCGAAGAGTGCGATGTTTTAATCAACACGACTTCAGCCGGAATGTATCCCAAAGTCGAAGACAGCCCGCTGAAGGATGATTTCAGGTTCCGGAAGGAACAGATAATATACGATGTTATTTATAATCCGGCTGAGACGAAACTTTTGTCACAAGCAAAAAGCTCGGGATGCAGGACAGCAAATGGGGCCGGGATGCTGTTTTACCAGGGCGTCAGGGCTTTTGAAATCTGGATGGGGATGGATGTCCCGGATAATAAGCTGAGGGAACTTTCATCGGAATTTTTAAAATATTTGGCCGAATAAAGGATTTTCTGACAAAAGCAGAGAATATCCATACGACAATAAACCTTAAGGTTTATTGATTTTCATTGAAGGGTCCGGAGGAGTTATGGCGTTCGCATATGCGGCAATATTTGTTTTGGGCTTGATTTTCGGCTCTTTTGCAAATGTTATGATTTACAGGATACCTCAGGGTAAATCTATAATCGCGCCGCCCTCTTCATGTACAAAATGCGGAAAGCGCCTGACTGCAATAGACCTCGTCCCGGTTTTCAGCTATGTTTTCCTTAAAGGTCGCTGCAGGCACTGCAAAGAACGAATTTCGCCAAGATACCCGCTTGTCGAGCTGCTTACGGCTGTCGTATACACAGCGTTGTTTTACAGGTTCGGGTTTTCGGTCTCCTTCGTTGCATACGCTTTTTTGATGACGGTATTGATTGCGATATTCTTTATAGATATCGACCAGAGGATTATTCCGAACGGGTTGGTCATAACGGGATTGATCGGTGGAACGGCTTTTTTCATATATAATTGCTTCGCACCGCAGCCGGAGATTTTCGGGGACGGCAAGTGGTGGACGCCTCTGGCCGGTATACTGCCCGGCTCCGGTTTCCTGCTTCTGATTGCGGTAATCGGTTCCCTGATATACAGGTCTGATGACGCTCTGGGAATGGGCGATGTAAAGTTAATGGCGCCGATAGGGCTTTTCCTTGGCTGGAAACTATGCACCATAGCACTGCTTCTGTCAGTAGCGCTGGGCGGTGTACTCTCAATGCTGCTGATGCTGCTCGGATTGAAGAAGAGAAAGGACACTATCGCATTCGGGCCTTTTATAGTGATCGGAGCCTTTATTACGGTAATGTGGGGCTGGGACCTGTTTTTAATGTACATGGGCGGTTGATCCGCCGGAGGATGGATTTCTTTAAAATTTAGCAAATATATTTCAAGGGGGAATTATTTATGCCGCAAATCAAAAATTACATGGAAGAGATCGTATTCAACCAGATGAAGGATGTTCTCACGGACATCAACATGTGCACCTGCGACAAGTGCCTGCTCGATATCGCAGCAATAGCGCTCAATGATCTGCCGCCAAAATACCTGGTGACGGAAAAGGGAGAGCTGTATTCCAAAATAAATACACTCAAGCAGCAGTTCGAAGTCGATGTAATCGCGGCTATTACAAAGGCTGCGGTACTTGTAAAAAGGAGTCCGAGGCACAATCCGTAAGCTGATGCGGATAAAGGTTCCGGCAAAGGGGAAATATGAGTGATATGAGTAAAAGAATAATCGTAATAAACGGACCTAATCTCAATCTGCTCGGAGTCAGGGAAAAGGACGTTTATGGCAGCGTGACCCTTGCGCAGATAGGCGAAGCCGTCACAAAAGAGGCTGAAAAGCTGGGGATGGAAGCCGACTTCGTCCAATCTAACCATGAAGGTGAGATAATTGACAAAATTCATGAAGCAAGGGGCAAATATGACGTCATAATCATGAACCCCGGTGCATATACGCATTACAGCATTGCCATTCGCGATGCCGTAAAAGCTGTCGAGATCCCTTGCATAGAAGTACATCTTTCGAATATACATGCCCGGGAGGAGTTCAGGAGCAAGTCGGTCATAGCGCCGGTTTGTGCCGGACAGATCTCGGGATTCGGCGCCGGCAGCTACATAATCGCTTTGAAGGCGGCATCGATGCTGTAATATTAAAAATAGATACTCCAGTTTACACTACAAAAGGAGAAAAGAAAATGCCAGATATATATAAAAACAGACTTGCCAGACTGCGTTCAAAAATGAAGCAGAACAATACAGACGGGGTATTGATAACAGAACGTGTAAATTATATGTACATGTCCGGTTTTACCGGCACATCGGCAATATTGTTCATAGACGAAAACAGGGCGGCGCTGCTTACGGATTTCAGGTATGTCGAGCAGGCGGCCGCACAGGCGCCCGATTATGAGATCATCCAGTACAGGGGCGGCCAATTCGACGAATTGAACCGCCTTATGGAAAATGACGGCGTAAAGACCCTTTCCTTCGAGGACAGTCGGTTAACATATGCCGCATACAGCGAATATCGTGAAAAACTAAAGGCTAAGGAATTACTTCCGCTCGGCAGGGTACTCGAAGAACTGCGTATCATAAAGGATGACACCGAAATAGATACTATAAGGCAGGCTGTCAAAATAGCCGACAACGTTTTTTCGCATATACTTGAGTACATAAAGCCGGGTGTAAGCGAGATCGAACTCGCTGCCGAAATGGAGCATGAAATGAGGCGTGAGGGCGCTATCGGGCCATCCTTCGACACAATAATCGCCTCCGGACTCAGAGCGTCCATGCCGCACGGCGTTGCTTCAGAGAAGAAAATTGAAGCGGGGGATGTCATAACCTTTGATTTCGGCGCTCTTTACAAGGGTTATTGCTCGGACATGACAAGAACTGTTTTCCTCGGCAAACCCGATCCCGAGCTTGCAAGAATATATAAAATCGTGCTTGAAGCGAACCAGCTGGGACTCGATACCGTAAAGAGCGGTATGCAAGGCAGGGAAGTCGACGCGGTTGTAAGAAAATTCATATCCGACGCAGGGTTCGGAGATAATTTCGGGCATGGACTGGGCCATGGTGTCGGACTTGAAATACATGAGGATCCAACGCTTTCAATGAGAGGGGATCTTGTGCTGAAGGAAGGCATGATAGCTACCATTGAACCCGGGATCTACGTTACCGGCCTCGGCGGCGTCCGGATAGAAGACATGGTCGCAATAGGAACCGACAGGAACAGCATCCTGACAACAGCATCTAAAGAAATGATTGTTTTGTAAAAGAAAATTTTTCTTGAAATACATGTTATTTTAATTTAATATTATCTAGGATATATTACTAACATTATTACTAAACCGGCATATTCGCAGGTCAGTAAGTAAAAGAATCTGATTGATATAAGTGGAGGGAATTTAAATGATAACAGCAGGTGATTTCAGAAACGGAGTTACATTCGATCTTGACGGACAGGTTTTTCAGATCGTCGAGTTTCAGCATGTAAAACCCGGAAAGGGCGCTGCTTTTGTAAGAACGAAAATGAAAAACGTTATAACCGGCGCAACGGTTGAAAGAACCTTCAACCCGACCGATAAAGTCGAACCGGCACGTATTGAAAGGCAGGACATGCAGTATCTCTATAACGACGGCGATCTCTTTTACTTTATGGATACCGAGTCATTCGAACAGCTTCCGATCGGCAAGGCTACGATCGGTGATACGTTCAAATTTGTTAAGGAAAATATGATAGTAAAGATCCTTTCCTATAAGGGAAATGTATTCGGGATCGAGCCTCCTACATTCGTTGAACTGGAAATTACCGAAACCGAACCCGGCTTCAAGGGAGATACCGCGACTGGCGCTTCCAAGCCTGCAACCCTTGAAACAGGTGCAATCGTAAAAGTTCCGCTCTTCGTGAACCAGGGCGACAAAATCAGGATTGATACGAGAACCGGCGAATATCTTGAAAGGGCTTAGACCGCGAACATAGCATAAACATATATAACAGCGGGAATAGTATTGAGAAGTAAAATAAGCTATACTTTGCAGCGCTTGCAAAGGAACGGAGGTTTTATGAATTATCTGAAAGAAAGAGTGTCCTACCTGAAGGGGCTGGCTGAAGGAATGCAGATCAGTGACACCACAAACGAAGGCAAACTGCTCAAGGCTATTCTTGACGTGTTGGACGATGTGGCGCTTGCTGTAGATGACGTTGAAGAAGTCCAGGAACAGCTCACGGAACAGATCGATGAGATAGATGAGGACCTGTCCGAGATAGAAAGCCTCATATATGATGACGAAGAATGTGATGACGATGAATGCGATGAGTGTGAGGAATGCGAGGGCGACGAGGACGACGGGGACGAAGAGGATGTAATAGCCGAATTCGACTGCCCTCACTGCGGAGAGACCGTAAATCTTGAAGACGCATATATGAAGAAGGATTCCGTTTTATGCCCGCATTGCAACAAAGAGATTGAAATAGAATGGACATGCGACTGCGACGAATGTGCAGACAAAAGCGATGATTCTGATAAATAACTGTAAAATATCAAGGCGGGTCATTGTCGAAAGGTGACCTGCCTTTTTATTTGGAAGTCTTGTTCGGATATTGCGGACACACAGTGCGCCGGTGATTTTATATGGGTAATCGCGGCCTGAATGATCGAGGAGAGTGAACGACATTAATGAAGACACTAATAAAGGAAATCTGGGAATGGATCGTTGTTTTTGCCGCTGCGTTCATACTGGTCGCATTTCTCAACACCACAGTTTTTGCAACGACACAGGTAAGGCAGACTTCAATGCAGGACACACTGATGGAAGGTCAGCACCTTTTTATTGAAAAGCTCACCTATCTTTTTGGCAATCCTGCGAGAGAAGATATAATCGTTTTTATTGAGAATCAGTACCCCAGAAATTACATAGATAGAGTAAAAGTTTTTCTGACCGATGTATCGGAGGTTTTCGTGCCGGTCGAGAGCAAGACCAACGTGCGCCTTGTGAAGCGGGTGATCGGAATACCGGGCGATGAGATAGACATTCGCGACGAGAGCGTTTACAGAAACGGGGAGAAGCTCGAAGAACCCTATGTGAAAGGTGTTACATACACAAGGGAGGTTATTTTTCCCATAAAGATACCTGCGGGCAAATACCTCGTACTGGGAGACAACAGGGAGGTAAGCAAGGACAGCAGGACTTTCGGACTTATCGACCGCTCGCAGATAGAGGGGAAGGCCGTATTCAGATTCTGGCCCTTCAACAAGTTCGGTACAGTGCATTAAAATAGCTTACTTTTATTACGAAACTAAACCGCTCAAATGATTGGGCGGTTTTTTGTTAATGGAACATAGCGAAGTCTTGTTCAAAAAACGTGGACACTCAATGTGTCCGCGTTTTTTACTCAGGGGAAATTTTTTTGCCAGTCATAATTTTGGACAAAGCCAAATAATTATAGGTAAGGCATCAAAGTCTGTTCGGATAAATCGTGAGGCGAAAAAGAAGGTAGGAAACTGATGAGGAACAGTGCTGAAAACAATCAGAACAGCAGCAGTGGAAGCAGTCTAAAAAGATATATCCTGCCGGTACTTTCAAAGAGGGTGGCTTCGGCAATAGAGGGCGCGCTCATATACGGCCTCGAGCCGCTGGAAGAGATACGCCTGAGAGCGGACAAACCCCTTATTCTTCAAAACTATTACAAGGAATGGTTCATAGGAGCGGACGGACTATTGTCGTCCAAGCCGTCGGGCAGCTTCCTGGTTACACAGGAGGATATCAGGCTGTCACTGGAAATGATGAGCGAGAACTCTGTCTACGCATACCAGGATGAGATCAGGAATGGCTATATTACCATAAAGGGAGGCCACCGCGTCGGGCTGACGGGCAGGGTCATACTCGAGGGAGGCACGGTGCGGAACATAAAGGATATATCCGGCCTTAACATAAGGCTTTCAAATCAGATAACCGGATGCTCCTGTAAGTTGCTCCCTTTTCTCTTCAGAGGCAGCTCGGACATTTACAACACCCTGATAGTATCGCCCCCGCAATGCGGAAAGACAACGATACTGAGGGATCTGGCAAGGACCTTCAGCAACGGTGCGCCCGATTACGGCTTCAAAGGCGTCAAAGTCGGGATAATTGACGAAAGGTCAGAGCTAGCAGCCTGTATGAAAGGTATACCTCAGAATGATGTAGGCATAAGGACCGACGTGCTTGACGGATGTCCGAAGCATATCGGAATGCCGATGATGATCCGCTCCATGTCGCCGGCTGTTATCATTACGGACGAGATAGGTAACGACGGAGACAGGGAAGCTGTTCAATGTGTGCTGAATGCCGGCGTAAGGATCGTTACGTCGGCTCACGGGTACAACATTTCGGAATTGAAAAGCAGGCGTGAAGTTCTAAAGCTTATAGAAGACAGGATATTTGAAAGGTATGTGGTCCTGGGCAACAGAAACGGTCCGGGAACGCTTATCGAAGTGATAGACATCAACATGAAATCCTTAACGGGGGCTGGTACAAATGCTTCTTAAAATAGTTGGCAGCCTGGTAGTCATACTCTCGTGCAGTTTCCTCGGGCTCATACTCTCAAGGGATTGCAGCAGGAGACCTCAGCAGTTGAGGGAGCTTCAAACGCTGCTTCAGATGTTCGAGAACCAGATAAGTTATCTTTCTGATGTCCTGATAGAGGCTTTTGAACGGGTAAACAGGGTAGCAAACAGCGAGACAGGTCTGATATTCGGCAGGGCGGCAGAAATACTCGGAAAAGGTGAGGCGCAGAGCGCAGCGAATGCCTGGGAACAGGCCGTAAGACAATGTATACGCCGTACTGCTCTAAACAGGGAAGATGAAGAAGTGCTTGTGGAATTCGGTAAATTGCTTGGAAGTACAGACTTGGAAGGTCAGATAAAAAACATCAGGCTTACCATGGAAGCGCTTCGGATTCAGGAGAAAAAGGCTGAAGAGAGCAGAAGTAAAAATGAAACGATGTATAAAAGCCTTGGTATTCTTGGGGGTATCGCCGTAGTGATTGTCCTGCTGTAACCGGCGGACAGCTTAACCGCAAATACTTTAAAGGGGTTGACCATTATATGGGTGTGGATTTGATATTCAGGATAGCCGCAATAGGTATCCTCGTCGCAGTGCTCAATCAGCTGCTCATACGCTCTGGAAGAGAGGAGCAGGCAATGATGACGACTCTTGCAGGACTGATCGTCGTATTGCTTATGGTTGTTAAAGAAATTGCCGTCCTTTTCGATACGGTGAAAACCATATTCAAACTTGAATGATAAAAGCCCGGGAGTGAGGCTGAAATGCAAATAATACAAATCATCGGAATCGGGCTTGTGTCGACGGTAATAATAATGATCCTCCGAAAGCAGAAACCTGAAATCGCGGTGCAGGTCAGCATAGTTACAGGCGTAGTTATATTCCTGCTGCTGGCGTCCAAGCTTTCGTCGGTAGTGGAATTGCTTCAAAGCTACGGCGACCGTGCCGACATCAAACCCGTTTACTTTACTACAGTGCTCAAGATAACTGGAATTGCCTACATAGCCGAATTTGGAGCAGAAATATGCAAAGATGCCGGAGAAAGTGCGATCGCATCGAAAATTGAACTGGCGGGAAAAGTGATCATAGTAGTCATGGCAGTTCCGATAATTACATCACTGCTGGACCTGGTGCTGAAGATCATGCCGCAGTAAATACCGCTTATAAGAACGGCAGGTTCTCGTCTGGAGGATTACGGAGGATGTAGGAGGTCAAGCCGATGAGATGCAAAAGAAAAACTAAAATCATTATAGCGCCGCTTCTGATTCTTATAGTGTTGTTCGGTATCACGCCATTATGCTGCTTTGCGGCGGCAGATGAAGTTAACGAAGCAGGTTCGGCTGATAGAAATACTATGGCTGTCGAGGTTACTCCTTACGACGATATGGGCAAAATTGAAAACGGTATCGGGACGGACAATGATGCAGAGGCCAGCGGTATTACACCTGATATGCTAGAACAGCAGCTATCGTCGAGCGGTATGGGAGATATCGGAGACGTCATCTCCAAATATACCGACAAGGAGGACCTTGAGGTACTAGATGGTTTCGACCCGGATGAACTGATCAGGAATATTACGGAGGGCAAGTTAAGTTTCGATATCAAAGGGGTTGCCGACAACATACTGAAATTATTTTTCAATGAGCTGTATCAGAACCTCGGGATCATACTGAAGCTCGCAATCCTTATAGTAATATGTTCTCTGCTGAAAAACCTGCAGGCTAATTTCATGAACGAAAATGTCAGCCGTATCGCGTTTTATGTTTGTTACATCGTTATAGTCACGGTACTGCTGGTCAGCTTCAGCACTGTAGTGACGATGGGGACTTCGATTATCGACCAGATGGTTGGCTTCATGTACGCCACCATACCTGTTCTCATGGCGCTGCTGATATCGGGCGGCAATATAACAGCCGGAGGTATACTGCACCCTGTGCTGCTGATGGTGGTCGAGGTAACTGCAACGCTGATAAAAAATCTGTTTGTACCGCTCATCTTCCTGACGACGATAATAAATATCGTAAACAATATTTCCGAAAAGATACAGCTTACAAGACTTGCCAGCTTCATCAAGACAATAGTTCAATGGATGCTGGGCACGATCCTGACGACTTTCATCATAATCGTAACGCTCCAGGGTACCCTGGGCGCCGTGATAGACGGTGCAACGACCAAAGCTACCAAATTCGCCATCAGCACTTTCATACCGATAATCGGAAAAACGCTTTCGGATGCCGCAGATACTGTTATTGCATGCACACTGCTGATCAAAAAACGCAGCCGGTGTTGCGGCAATGATTGGTATCCTTCTGATATGCGTAGTCCCGCTGATCAAGATAATCGCACTGGTAGCGCTCTATAAAGCCGCAAGCGCACTGTTCGAGCCGATATCCGAAAGCAGAATAACAAACTGTATCAACGACGTGGCAGGTTCTATGCTCTATATATTTTCGCTGACAGCCGCCGTCGCATTTATGTTCATGATATCGGTAACAGCGCTTGTAAGCGCTGGCAATACCAGTGCGATGCTCAGATAGGAGATATGCTTCATGATAGATTTTATCCGGCAGTGGGTCATAAATATTGTAACGCTTGTGCTATTTATTGTTATTGTTGAAATGCTGCTTCCGGGCGGAAAGATGAAAAAATATATAAATCTCGTTACCGGAACGATACTCATAATTACAATTATAAACCCGCTCATCGGCTTGACGGGGAAGAAATTCGACTTTATCGCAAGTCAGACGAAGAACAGCAACCTCATGGGAAAGAATCAGATCCGGAAGGAAGGCAAAAACCTCGAACAGGCTCAGCTTAAGCAGATCATCGAGGTTTACCGCAAAAACATCATAGACCAGCTCGAGCAGAATGCGGAGGAGATTGACGGTGTTAAGGATGCGAGGGCCGACGTGATTATAAATGAGGACTACCAGTCCCAAAGCTTCGGTGAGATAAAACGGGCGTACCTTAATATTGTTGCCGAAAGCAAGCAAAACAGAACCGGTTCCGAAGCAGAAAACGTACCGGAAAACGCATCGGAAAATGCCGGAGGATCGTCGGATGAAGCTGCAGCGGTGGAAGAGGGTGGAATAAAAAATGAAATAGTTCCTGTTGAGAAAGTACAAACGGTAAAAATCGGATCCTCGGCAGCAAAAAAACAGACTGCCGGGATATGCGATCCCAAGCTGAGAACACTGCTCGAAGAAAGAATCAGCCGAATCTTTGGAGTAAGTAAGGAAAACATAATAATTTCCCAGGTGTAGAGGTGGTACTGTGGATATTTTCAAAGCTGTAGTACAGAGAATAAAAAATTTCATACAGGGTCAGGATAAGAAAAAGCTTATCGAGAATACCGCTATAGTCATTATCATAGGAATCATCCTGATCATTGCAGGTTCGGCACTTTTCGCAGGAAAACCCCGGAATGCCGTGCAGGAACCACGGAAGCAGACAGAGAATGCGGATATTCAGGTGCAGAACTCCGGCGGTGCGGATACTACCGAAGCCAGGCTCAGGACTCTGCTTTCACAGATGCAGGGCGTAGGCAGGGTGGACGTCATGATCACCTATTCCGCCGAAGGAGAGGATATACCCGCATACGATACGAACAGAAAGACGAGCAGGACGGATGAAAAGGACAGCGAGGGCGGTACCAGAAACACTTATGAGGATGAAAGCGACAATACCCTCGTTTATGAAGATTCCCCTGCGGGAGGAAAGACGCCTGTCATACTTAAGAGGCTGGGGCCTGAGGTGAAAGGCGTACTGGTAGTTGCCGAAGGGGCCGACAGCGTTACGGTCAGGGAACGTATTGTAAGCGCTGTCAGGGTGGTGCTGGACATACCCGCCCATAGGGTGGAAGTGATACAAAGGAAAAAGTGAAGGGTTTTCCAAAAAAAAGATATAAACGTAGTTGGACGTGAATATATTAATTATTGAGAAGTGGGACAAAAAACTAAAAAACTTGATAGCAGTTTTATAAAGGGGGCAGAGTCATGATGGTTTTTAAAAGGAAGCAGATAGTCATTTCAGCATTGATTCTAATGATAGTGGTAGCGGGCTACCTGCAATACAGCTACAGACAGGGAAGCACATCGGCCAATACCGACGGGACTTTGGGAGAGGCGGTTTACGTCGATAATGAAATCGCCAACGAGGGGCTTGACGGAACAGATGTGGCTGAGAATGAGAATACGCAGCTTAATGTAACCGCTTCAAAAATCGCGAATGATTACTTTGTGCAGGCTAAAATGGATAAGGAACAGAGCAGGAGCGAAAACAGCGAGTCTCTAAAGGCTATAGTGGACGACGTCAATTCCAATGATGAGATCAAAGCGGAAGCACAGGCAAAAATGCTCGCGCTGAGCGAGAACTCGGAAAAGGAAATGAGGATCGAGACCCTGATAAACAAGATGGGCTTCGATGATACATTCGTTCTTTTTGCCGATAGCGGGAGTGTGGATATCGTTATCAAGACCCCGAGCCTGTCATCTTCACAGACCGCCCAGATCACCGATATAGTAACAAGGCAAGGCGGAGTGGAAGTTGAAGATATCCATATAAAGACGCTGTTCTGACATTTACTTGAAGCATCCGAAGTGCTATAATGGTTGTACCTGAAGCTTAATAATGTACCAATGGAGGTAAGCCATGGAAGAAAACGTTCAAAGTGTGGTCAACGAAATAGGGGCCATAAAGATCACCGATGAGGTTGTTGCAATAATTGCAGGCATCGCGGCGATGGAGGTTCCCGGAGTCACAGGCATGAGCGGTGGGATTGCCGGCGGTATAGCCGAGGCACTTGGCAGAAAAAATCTTTCCAAAGGCGTCAAGGTCGAAGTCGGAGAAAAGGAAGCGGCAATCGACCTCTACATAATAGTGGATTACGGTTACAGAATACCCGATGTTGCATGGAGCATACAGGAGAAAGTCAAGCATGCCGTCGAAGATATGACCGGTCTCAACGTGGTAGAGGTCAATATACATATACAGGGCGTCAATATTGAAAGAGATCATAAGAAGGAATTGCTGGAGGAGCAGACAAAAGTCAGATAAATACGTATTTATTAATAAACCCGGAAGGGTTTATTTTTTTTGGCAAATACACTATAATTAAAACATATCCATGATAATACAAAGGATGAACCAAGGAAAATGGTGTCCGGAGAGGGGTATGACATATGAATATCTTTTTCAGAGTTTTGCTCGCTGTATATGCTTTTTGTCTTGCTGTACTATCCGTATTCGTAATGTACATAGCGTTTTTCCCGAAAGCATTCGTCGATATAACAGGTTTGATAACAAAGGCTATTTCTTCGGATGCCGGTACAACATTGAAAGTTATCATATTCATAATTGGATTGATCTTCTTTACTATGAGCTTAATGTTCCTGCTCTCGGGAGTCAAAACCAACAAGGATAAAAAAGCTGTCAGTAAACATACTAATATCGGGGAAATCAGGATATCGCTGAACTCCATTGAAAATGTAGCGATTAATGCATCCAAGAGATCGAACGGGGTAAAGGAATCGAAGACGCTTGTAAGGAAAGCCGACGACGGCGTGGAAATCGAGGTCAGAGTCGTCGTGATGCCCGATCTGAGCATACCCGTTATCTCGGAAGAGGTACAGAACAGGGTCAAGAGATCTGTGGAGGAAGCTTCCGGCATAACGGTAAAGAACGTCAAAGTGATCGTGGAAAATATATATTCAGGCGTCACATACAAAGCAAGAGTCGAATAGGAGGCGTCAGCGATGAACCTTGAAAAGATCCTGGATTTCTACAATTCGAAACGCGGTGCGATAAATGGAGCAGCGATCGGGTTTTTGGCGGCCGTGATGATATTGATAATGGGATTTTGGAGAGTCCTTTTTATTGCATTATTGACCGGTGTAGGTTATTATATTGGAAAAAGAATACACGACGACAAGGATTACATAAAGAACCTTCTTGACAGGGTATTGCCACCCGGCACATACAGGTAGCGAAGGAAAGAAGCGGGAGGATAACAAATGGGACGCAGAGTCTCCAGAGAATTGACTATGAAGCTCCTGTATCAGATGGAATTCCAGAAAGACGACAGGGATGCTCAGAAAAAGTTGTTTTTCGAGGAAAACACGATTTCCGAAAAGGACAGGACCTATATTAACGACGTAGTCGATGGCGTATACAGCCATTTTGATTATATCAACAACATGATAGAAACCCATTCCAAGGGCTGGAAAATAAGCAGGATATCGAGAATCGATCTGTCGATTATGAGACTTAGCATCTATGAAATATGCTTCAGGGATGACATACCTTTCAGCGTATCCGTAAACGAGGCGGTCGAGCTTGCTAAAAAATACAGCAATGAGGACGCGGGTTCGTTCGTCAACGGAATACTCAGCAACATACCGGATAAAAAGGCTCTTCAAGGCGAGCAGTCAGGCGGCGTCTGAGCGTTATGCCAACAAAAAGCGTTTTGACGGTCTCAGAACTTAATAAGTATATCAAAGACCTGATTTCAAGGGATATAATCCTCTCCGGCATCTGGGTGAAGGGGGAGATATCCAATTTTAAAAGCCACTATTCAGGTCATTTCTATTTTACAATCAAGGATGAAAAATCGGTTTTGAAGTGCGTAATGTTCCGTTCTCACGCAGCCTCGGTCATATTTGAGCCCGAAGATGGCATGAAGGTCCTTATACGAGGTTATATTTCAGTATTCGAGCGGGACGGCCAGTATCAGCTTTATGCCGAAGAGATCCAGCCCGACGGCGTCGGCGCGCTTTATGTAGCATTTGAGAAGCTTAAGCAGAAGCTCGCTTCAGAAGGGCTTTTCGACGAAGCGAGAAAAAGGAAACTCCCTTATCTGCCCGCTTCTATAGGAGTAGTCACCTCTTCAACGGGCGCTGTCGTACGCGATATAATAAATATCCTAAGCAGAAGGTTCTATAATGTTAACATAAAGGTATATCCCGTACAGGTCCAGGGCGAGGCGGCGGCCGGTCAGATAGCAGCGGCGGTGCGAAGACTCAACGAACTCGGCAATGTTGACGTTATCATAGTTGCGAGAGGCGGCGGGTCGCTGGAGGAGCTATGGACCTTTAACGAGGAAGTTGTCGCAAGGAGCATATACGAATCGCGTTTACCGGTAATTTCGGCCGTAGGGCACGAGACCGACTTTACAATTTCCGATTTTGTCGCAGACGTAAGAGCATCAACCCCTTCGGCGGCTGCAGAACTTGTGATGCCGGAACGATCCGTGGTTGAAAACCGGTTGGACAGCCTGAAGATGCGGCTTCGCAATGCAATTTTGAAGAAAACAGCTATGGAAAGACTTATGCTTAAAAGGCTGGGAGAGAGCGTCGCTTTCAGGCAGCCTTATAACAAAATTTATCAGGAAAGAATGCTGCTTGATGTACAGAAGCGGTACATGCAAAAGGCGCTTTCGGTTTTGAGCAGCCAATACCGGAACAAGCTGTCGCTGCTGGCGGCAAGGCTTGATTCACTGAGTCCGCTCAATTCTCTGGCGAGGGGATACGGTATAATACGCTCCGAAAAAGACGATACTCTGGTAAAATCGGTGCGTTCCATAAGCGTCGGCGAAAGCCTCAAGGTTTATGTTACGGACGGAACGCTCAGCTGCCGCGTGGAGGAAATAAGTGAAAAGCCTCACGGCAAGGGTACCCGCGGAACAGGTGATACTGGAGAAGCAGGTAAGGGAGCAGGCGATCCGGCAGAAGATGATAAGCGGGCAGGCGTCCGGGGAGCAGGCGTCCAGATAGAAATACAAGATATGATGGGCAAACCCGAAGGGGGATTAAAATGAGTGAAAAAAGTGTTAGTTTCGAACAGTCTATTGCAGAGCTCGAAGAGATAGTAAAGAAGCTTGAAAAAGGCGAGCTTACTCTCGATGATTCGATCAACTGCTTCCAACGGGGAGTCGAATTGACCAAGTTCTGCAATAAGAAGCTCGATGAGGCGGAACGCAGCATTACGATGCTTATAGAAGGTGAAAATGGAATTGTAGAAAAGGAGATGCCCGCTTTAGGACAGTGATCGATATATGGACTTCAACGCCAGAATGGATAAATTGATCCAGCTTGTAAACGACTCACTCGACGATTATCTCGCGATACGTGAAGGCTCGGGTTCAAATATATATAATGCGATGAAATACAGCCTCATGGCCGGAGGTAAAAGGCTCAGGCCTGTCCTTGCGCTCGCTGTATGCGAATTGTTCGGAGGTAACAGGAATGAGGTGCTTCCGTTTGCGTGCGCAATAGAGATGATACATACATATTCACTGATACATGACGATCTGCCTGCAATGGACAACGACGACTACAGAAGAGGCGTTCCTACCAACCATAAGGTTTTCGGGGAGGCAATGGCCATACTCGCAGGCGATGCGCTGCTGAACGGCGCATATGAACTGATGCTTGAAGCTTCGCATACGGATAACAGGAATATGGAAGCGAGGCTTAAGGCAATGCAGATAATTGCAAGGGCAGCGGGCGCTGAAGGCATGATTCGCGGCCAGGTCGTCGACATGGAATCGGAAGGGAAGTCTATAGAAAAGGATACGCTTGAATTCATGCACAGGTGCAAGACAGGAGCATTAATTAAGGCCCCCGTCGTCTCAAGCGCGGTTTTGTCGGGCGCTTCTGAAAAGGATATCGAAAACCTCGGTACTTATGCAGAAAAAATAGGGCTCGCATTCCAGATAAAGGATGACATCATGGATGTGAAGGGCGATCCCGGATTGATGGGCAAGGCCGTCGGAAGCGATGCAGCATCAGGAAAATCCACATATGTCACTCTGTATGGTATGGAAAATGCCCAGGCCATGCTAGAAAAAACCATCGACGATGCGCTCACCGTTTTGGAAGACTACGGCGACAGAGCGGATTTTCTGAAGACTCTGGCTGTATTCATAAAAGACCGCGATCATTGATGAACATGGTCAAAGCATGCGCATTGACAATGTAAACGTATTATAAATAAGCATATGAACGATAATATGCCGTAAATTATCGAACCAACGGCATGGGTACATAAATGGATGGATAGTTATTCTTTATGCGTCCCTAGAAATATGTTATAATTAAAATCCAAAAAACAAGGTGGCGCAGTATTCTAGTCAGTACTGACGTTTCTCAGGACGGGCCTAAAAATCCGTTAAAGGGCATATCGATGAAGTTCCTTGTGTCGGCTTGCTACGCCCAGTGGTGGGTCGGTGCTGGGAGTTAAGGTTCAGGGGCGATCTGCAATGGCATGCAGGCGTTGACCCCTTTACCGTGGAGACCCTGACTTGTGGAAGAAAGGAGCTTTGAATACTCCGAAAGGGGTTTTGAAGCTAGACATCAACTACGATCAGGGATTAAACCTGTTATGCGGTATCATTTGATGCTGTGGACAGCGTAGCCTGCCTTGAGTGAATACGGTGGATAATGGATCAGATGCAGGATTACTGGCCGGTATGAGCGCATTATCGCTATTTGAAACCCTATTTGCAAAAGAGGCTAGGAAACGGACAGACTGCCGGGGAAAACCCCTAGGCTGTTCCAAATGAAATATATTGGGGATTGCAGTGTGGACTAAGTGGTAATCAGGCCCCGCCAGCGGTAACGCGGCGGCCGGAAGTTCAATGGGAAACCGCCGGTTTGGCGACAGATCGGTAATTCCGGGGGAAATCCTGCCTGACCTAAGCCGCAAAATTTACTCAATATATTGCCACCTGGTTTTTACTTAACCTGGGATGCATCCTGATACAGGATACGTCCTTTATTGCTGATATGGAGGTTTAGTCGGTGGACGACAATTTCAGGCATCCCATGGATGAAAAGAAAGTTAAATTCAGAGAAAAGACTGCCGTGGGTGCTGCCAGAAAGAACGATATTATCTGGATACTGGCTGTAACTTTTTCATCATTTTTTATATCTGCCGTACTTACGATTGCTTCATCCGATATCCTGAAAGAATCGGATATTCTTACGGCTTTTTTGGTTATATTATTTATTATTCTGGTAAATATCACGTTCGATATTATAGGAACTGCCGTTACGGCGGCTGAAGAGGCTCCGTTCCATGCGATGGCTTCACGTAAGCTTTACGGCGCAAAGCAGTCCATAAGGCTGATAAGAAATGCCGACAAGGTATCGAATGTATGTAACGATGTCGTAGGCGATATATGCGGTATCATAAGCGGTGCTGCAGGCGCTTACATCATAATCAGGATAATAGGCGAGCAGGATACGATTACGATAGCGGAGCTTGTGATAACGGGAATGATAACTGCTATGACGGTTGGCGGAAAAGCCCTCGGAAAAACGATTGCACTGCGTAACAGCAATTATATAATATATAAGGTAAGTGTAATAATCAAATTCGTTTTAGACAAAATATTGTTTTTCACTAAAAAAAGGAAAACTAAAAATGATAGAAAAAAGTGAAGAGGAAAGCATACTTTATCGGATAAATGATTCTGATGACATAAAAAAGCTGAATTCTGAACAAATGATGATCCTTGCCGATGAGATCAGACAGTTCCTGATAGAAAAGGTTTCGGAAACAGGTGGACATCTGGCTTCGAATCTTGGCGTAGTTGAGCTGACGCTGGCGCTTCACAAGGTGTTCAGCACCCCGAGGGATAAAATAGTATGGGATGTCGGGCACCAATCCTACGTACATAAAATAATTACAGGCCGCAGGGACTGCTTTGATACTCTGCGGCAGATCGACGGCCTCTCGGGCTTTCCGAAAAGCTGCGAAAGCGATAGCGACAGCTTTAATACCGGTCACAGCAGCACATCCATATCTGCCGCACTCGGATATGCAAAGGCGCGCGATATCCTTGGAGATAATTACTCAGTCGTCTCTGTTACCGGCGATGGCGCGATGACAGGCGGAATGGCGTTTGAGGCGCTCAATGACGCCGGGCGTTCGCGAAACAACATGATAATCATACTAAACGACAACGGAATGTCTATAAGCAAGAATGTAGGCGGATTTTCACGTTATCTTAGTAAAATAAGGACACAGCCGATATATTCCAAAGCCAAGGAGGATATCGATTCCCTGCTCAAGAGGCTGCCCGCCATAGGCAACAGCGCCGCGCGCGCTTTGAACAGGGCAAAGGGCTCTATAAAATATATGCTGATTCCAGGCATGTTTTTCGAAGAACTTGGCCTGAAATATCTAGGGCCGATTGACGGACATGACATAGATGAGCTTGTAAACGTTTTTTCAAGTGCAAGGAAACTTAAAGGCCCGGTGTTGATTCACGTGCTGACTCAAAAAGGCAGAGGCTACAGGTTTGCTGAAAACAAACCTCAGCAGTTCCACGGGATAAATCCCTTCGAAATCGAAACGGGCGAGGTCAAAATAAATAGCGGGCCATCCTACTCAGACATTTTTGGCGAAAAAATGGTCAATCTTGCGGCCGTAGAACCCAGACTTGTCGCAATAACCGCCGCAATGCCCCTTGGTACGGGACTTGAAGGTTTTGCGAAAAAGTATCCGGAACGTTTCTTCGACGTGGGTATCGCGGAACAGCATGCCGTGACCTTCGCAGCCGGACTGGCAAAAGCGGGTATCAAGCCTGTTGTGGCAATATATTCGACTTTCCTCCAGCGTTCATATGATCAGATAATTCACGACGTTGCGTTACAGGACCTCCACGTTGTATTTGCAATTGACAGGGCGGGTCTTGTGGGTGAAGACGGCGAAACTCACC
>DATALQ010000034.1:0-47628 GCA_036260935.1 Clostridia bacterium | reverse complement strand
AGAAAGAAGCCAATAAAATACTATATCAATTTGGTAATGAAAATAACAAGAAGAAAATATTACCCGTGATTTTATGTTTACTTCTAACCTCTTTCAAAATTAGATCATATGGATATTTTTGATGCCGCAATAATGACAAGCCATCCCGCGATACAATCTCCACAAGTGTTTTAAAGTTCATATCGGCTCTGATATTTAAACATATCGGAGCTATATTGATAAATAATCCAACCACTTCCTTTTCTTTTGCATTCGCTCTGTTCAAAGTGGTTGTTCCAAATACTATATTTTCTTTGGCTGTTATACGATTTATGTACATCGCCAACGCCGCTATCAGCAAAGAATAGACAGACGTCTTATTTTCTGAGCAATATTGGTAAATTTTGGCCGACAGTTTTTTAGGCGTCACCATTGCCTTTCTTCTGGCCTTGGTGCCGACCTCATTTGGATTAACTTTTTTTAGGGTAGCTTTCTCTGGACAGACTTTAAACTTCTCATTCCAATATTCCTTATCCTTATTAAACCTATCTGACTTAAAATATTCCTCTTCGCTTAAAATAAAATCACAATAAGATGGAATCATCCCATTAGGAATTTCTTCGCCGTTTTTTAACGCAGTATAATATTCTATCACTTGATTCCCGAGAAGACTCATAGTCCATGCATCAGAAACAAGGTGGTGCATTTTTGCATAAAAACCGCCATCGCTATCATTTACCTTTATAAGGTCAAAGTGTACAAGCTCCGAATCAATTAAATCAAACGGTTTCTTAGCCTGTTCGTCTTCCCAATAGTAAAGATCGGTCAATTCTTTATCTTGAAAATCATACAAATCTAGTTTGTGATATGTATATTCTGAAATGTATAGTTTAGGTTCGTCATTCTCTTCTATTACTCTCAGGCGCGCTGCATCATTCTTTTCTATAAATAGGTTGACCGCCCGCTCAAGCAGACCGTAATCTACATTACCCTTGATCCGCAGAGTTGCGGCAATATTTCCAATGCTCGTGCCCGGATACATTTTTTCTGTATACCATATGCCCTTTTGCGGGTGTGTAAGAGGATAAAATTCGACCCCATTTTCCAAGGTAACCACCTCATTGTCTTTAGTAGAACAAAAGCGCAAAATACCAAATATATAATATTACATAAAATTCTAATCAGCAATATTATATTGGTTTTTATTAACGAACACAATAGATAATTGAGAAATTTTGTTAAAATTCACAAAATTATAGATTTTGTTATTTGAGTTCTACGATTGTGACACCGGACTCGCCCTCGCCGTAAGCTCCCAGGCGGTAGCTTTTCACATGGCCATTCGTCTTAAGATATCTTTGGACGCCGTTTCTGAGCATACCGGTACCCTTGCCATGTACGATGGTAACTTCGGAAAGCCCTGCAATCGAAGCGTCATCAAGGAATTTTCCGAGTATCTGGATAGCCTCTTCGACGTTCATGCCCCTGATGTCAGTCTGCGTAGTAACGCTCATCGTCTTGGAAATGCCAAGCTTGCCGACGCCTGACTTTTTGATTTCGGCAGCCTGTTCATCGACCAGCTTGAGATTGGTTATATGAACATTTATTTTCATGATGCCGGCCTGTATGAGCGCATTTCCGTCCTTGTCAGGAGGTGTCACTACCGTACCCTTCTGGTTCAGGTTGACTATCATTACGCTATCGCCGGGTCTCAGATTCTCGGGAGGCTTTATATAGCCCTGCCTTGGAAAAAGGCTTTCCGAGATAGAGCCTTCAAGTTCTCCGATATCCTTGCGCAGCCTTGCTCTTATCTCTTCGGCTGCCTTGTTCCTGAGGATTTCATCCTGTTCTCTGGCTGCCCGCTTCATTTCGTCGAGCATACCTTCCACATCCTGCTTCGTATTGAGCAGTATCCTCCTCGCTTCCTCCCTGGCCTCACGCATAAGCTTGTCTCTCTGGGCGTTCAGCCTGGATCTCTGCTCTTCAAGCTCCTTTTTAAGACCTTCTATTTCAAGCCTGTAGCTCTCGGCCTGTATTCTTTCCTTTTCCGATTCCGCCCGGTTCTTCTCTATCTTCATAAGGATATCTTCAAACTTGATCTCCTCACCCGACAGGAATTCCGTAGCCCTGTCAAGAACCGGATCCTGGAGTCCGAGTCTGCGCGATATGGCAAAGGCGTTGCTCTTCCCCGGAACCCCGATAAGCAGGTTGTAAGTCGGCCTGAGAGTCTCAACATCAAACTCGCAGCAAGCGTTTTCGACGCCTTCGTTAGTCAGCGCATAGACCTTCAGTTCGCTGTAATGCGTTGTTGCAACTGTTATCGCACCGAGGCCGTGCAGCCTTTCAAGGATGGACATCGCAAGCGCAGCGCCTTCCGTCGGGTCAGTACCCGCACCAAGTTCGTCGAACAATACGAGCGAGCTGTTATCCGCTTCTGACAATATTCTGACGATGTTCTTCATATGGGAGGAAAAGGTGCTGAGGCTTTGTTCTATGCTTTGTTCGTCGCCTATATCAGCGAATATTTTATTAAAGATACTGAGCTCCGTACCCTCGGCGGCCGGTACGTGGAGGCCGGCCTGCGCCATCAGTGTGAACAATCCGAGCGTCTTTAAGGTAACGGTCTTGCCGCCCGTATTCGGTCCGGTTACGACCAGCGTCGCAAAATGCTCCCCTACCCATAGATTGATCGGCACTACTGTGCTCTGGTCGAGCAGCGGATGCCTGCCTTTTTTTATGTTGACACGTTTTTCACGGTTCAGCCTGGGACAAACGCATTTATAGTCGAGGCTGAGCTTTGCCTTTGCGAAAGCAAAATCAAGCTCGGCAAAGATAGTCATATTTGTCTTCAGCGCTTCGCCAATGTCGGCAACATCTGCTGAAAGCTCGTGCAGGATGCGTTCGATCTCTACCTGCTCCTTGTTTTTCAGTTGTTTTATGCTGTTGTTGGCCTCAACGACGGCCATCGGTTCAATGTAGACAGTTGAGCCGCTGGCTGAAGAATCATGAATAAGTCCGGGCACTTCGCTCCTGCATTCGGCCTTGACCGGTATGACATAACGATCGCCGCGGATGGTGACAAGAGACTCCTGCATGAGCTTCTGGTATTTCGCTGAATGCATCATGCTGTTGAGCTTTTCCCTGATGGAATTCTGCTGTTCCTTTATCTGCCTGCGGATGTTTGATAGAGTCGTACTTGCGCTATCCGATATTTCCTCTTCGCTCACTATTGCCATGCTTATTTTGTCTTCAAGACGCCGGTCGGGTGTCAGTGAAGCTATCAGACCGCCTATGCTGTTTGTTTCTTCGGTATCCTTCGCATCGACTATGGAAGAATAGTTCTTCATATTGCGTGCAGCGCGAAGGGTATCTGCAATCCTCAGTAATTCACCGGGACCTAGAGCGGAGCCGATCTCAACTCTCTTAAGGCTGCCCCTTACATCATGAAGGCCGCCCAGGGGAGGGCTCCCCCTCCGCAGAATGAAATCGGTTGCGTCTGATGTTTCCTTTAACATAGCGGAAACGGAAGACAATTCGCTTTTGGGCTCAAGGTCTTCGGCAATCTCTCTGCCAAGCTCCGAAGAGCACAAACCCGCAAGTCTGTTTTTTATTTTATCGAATTCAAGGATTCGTAAAGCTCTGTCATCCATAAATAATGCAATAACCCTTCCTGTTTGGCGTATTGACCTTGACATATCAGCCGTCCCGGTGTTCGTTCTGACGCCCTGTAACGTACCAGGCCCTATATCAGCTTCAGCTTCGGCCTGAGCTTATCCCTGTAATACGCCACAAACAGCATATATACGTAATCGTACACGAAGAAGACGATCTCGAGCGCAATTATCAGAAGCCACCACGGCAGCTTCGACGAAACGGTGAAACCGAACAGGTCTTTCACTGTCCAAACGGCAATACCCAGGCATATATTAAAAAATGCATACTTCAGGATATATTCTAGTACGATTTTATCAAGCTTTTCAATGTAAAATTTTATTATACCGTACAATCCGAAAAAAATGGCATACGGTACTATGCCAAGCTTGTCTGGAACAATGATAAAGGCCAGAAGACTTGTGGCTGCGTAAAAAAGCCAGCCTGCCCTGGCTCCACTTTCAATTATTGAAACTGCGACGAAAAAAGAGCTCAGCGCGTATAATGAAATCCTGCTGGTCGGCATGATCACAGCCAGCAGCAGACATATTACCGCAATCGCTCCCAATATTCCGTTAAGTGCTATTTTCTTTGTTTTTCCGGAACGTTCGTTCATGAATGACCTCCGCGGTGTCAGCAGCAGCTTATCAGATCGCCGCCAGACATTTCACAGCAGCAATCAGAGCACCACAGGCACTGGCAGATCGTACAGAGATCGGGGTTCTGCCTGCCGTAGCCTCTGTTGAACGAATTGGTCCTGTAAGTGTTATTGGAAGTGTTCATTCTATTGAGGGCACTTCTGTATTCGTAGTTGGACGGGTCCATATTTACGGCTCTCTGGATATGGTTGTAAGCTTCATCATACCAGCCCCTGCGCATGAAAATCAAGCCTTTTAGATAATACCACTGCGCATTCCTGTTTCCATTGCTGTCAAGCATATCTTCCGCAAGTTTGACGTTGCCGGTATTAATCTGGCTCTTAACCTGATTGAAAAAGTCATTGCCGTTCTGGCTGTTCCAATTGTCGCCGCCTGCATTTCTGCTGTAGTTTGTCTCCTGCCTGGGCGTCGCATTCTTCATCAGGTAGTCATAGGCTTCGTTGATCTCTCTCAATTTTTCCTCGGCCAGTTTTGACAGCGGATTGTCCTGATACTGGTCCGGGTGGTACTTTTTGACCAGTTCCCTGTATGCTTTCTTTATTTCGTCCTCGCTTGCGCCTTCTCTTACTCCAAGAACCTCATATGGATTATTCAACTTTATTACAACTCCCTATCCCCAGAATATTTTCTGTTTTTCTGCGCATTCCCATATATATTATGTTTTCAAGTATTCCTTTATTTATTTTAGGGCCCAGCAATTCAAACGCCCTGGATATCTCGTTGAGAGAATACGTAAGATTGAATTCCACCCTGCCCTGTATATCCTGCTTGAATTTGCAGATATCCTGCCCGTCGTATTTATACTGATTGACCAAGGGGTTATAGCTGCCGCTTTTTATATCTTTCTCCAGATCGTCATACGCATCCAGAAGGTATATCCATTTTCCCAGGTTGTAACCGACCCATCTCAGAGCCTTCTCATGCTTTTCATCCGTACAGAGCGGACCATAGGCGGTGACTTCCTCCATTAGCCTTGCGAAGGGCTCTGCTGCCATATCCATCGACGCACATCCGGACTCTTCAAGCTGTAACAGGTCGTTTAACCTTGCCTCCATAATGGAGCATTTTTCCGAATATTGCTTCCTCAGCTTTTTAAATGCCCTTTTCAGGAGCAGCATGGCGGCTTTCGGAACAAAATTGCCGTCATCACGTTTTTTGTCTTCCAGGTTATAATACGCCAGCAAAATGTTAATGTCTGAGGCATAATCGACGATACTGCTGTCGCAGACGATATGCCTTTTTTCAACGGGATGGGCAATACAGCGCTTTCTAAGCGCCTTTACCTGTTCATTCCCGACAGCGGACAGCAGGACCGCCAGAAAAGTCGAATCATAGTTCAGCGACATTCTTGAAAGCTGGCCGTGCCTTTTGCCGATAGACCTGCAGACACCGCAATAATAAGCTCTGAAAAGCTCATATTCTTTTATTTTCATCTCCGGCTTTTCCGGAACAATGTAACCGAACATAAGACCGTCTATCCTTCGTTTTCATTCTGCTGTCTGATCTTGGCATAAGCCCTGATGTACATGATAAAAGCAAAAAGCGCCATTATTACAGCAAGTATGAAGAAAAGAAGATTGAACGGCACCCCGATAACCGTCCATCGGCCGAAAGGCTCATTGAACAGCATCATAACGATCGCAAGATAAAAAACTACGGTGGTCGCTTTGCCGTACCAATTGGCCGATACCACATAATTGAACTGCTTGTAAAGCACAAGCGCGCCGATGCCCATGAAGATTTCCTTCGCAAGTACGATTGCAATCAGTTCAGCCGGAACAAGTTTCAGAACCATTGACAAAATCACCATGGCTGTAAGCTGCATAAGCTTATCTGCCAACGGATCAGCTATCTTTCCCCATGATGTGACCATGTTGAACTTTCTGGCAATATATCCGTCCAGCACATCCGTCAGCCCGCCAGCCAGGAAAATGATAACGGCTGCCACATAATGACGGGTACTGAGATAACCTGCAAATAACGGTACAAATAAGAAGCGCAATATTGTCAGAATGTTTGGAACGTTCATAGCTCACCACCTGCGTAATAATATTCTATAGTTTACCATATAAAAACTATATGTTGCAATGCCGCTTACTAAAAATCACTGGAGCTTCGAACATCTACGAATCCTGCAGTCAGCCCAGAGCAGCTTTTTCGATAAGCTCGTATATTTCAGGCCTGAATTTTTTCAGGTTGACAGGCTTCAGCGTGCTGTCAGCCCAGCAATGCATCGTCTCACCCTCCGTTATGACCTTGTCACTGCCCGCCTTTACTATCTCATAATGGAACAGGAGCCTTGTACCTGTATATTCCAGGATACTTGTCCTTATGACTATCTCATCCTCATATCTGGCAAAACCTTTGAAACGGCATTTCAATTCGATAAGCGGCAGCATGGCCCCGCTTTCCTCTATTTTTGAATAGGGCAGTCCCAGTTTCCTTATGTAATCCGTCCTTCCGGCCTCAAACCAGACTGCGTAATTCGAGTGATGCACGACCCCCATCTGATCGGTTTCCGCATATCTAACCGTAATATACGTCTCAGAAATTATCATTGTCTGTTCTCCGATTTATATCCTAAAAATATTAAGCCCGTGCTTTTTTGGCACGGGATTAACCTGCAGTACTTTATGTTATTTATCTCATCAGTAGCCTTTTTCGATAATCACGCTGTGCGCTTCCTCAACCTCGGCCTCCGGCACCAGAACTTCAAAATAGTTGTCGTTATTGTCGTGGTTTTTACTGATTGGTCTCAGCTTAACAAGAATTCCTTCTTTTGTAAGCAGTTCCTGCAGCGCTGTCGCTATTTCCTTGCTCTGAGCCATGTATACGACTGTCCACATTTTAACACGCCCCTTTTTGGACTATTCACCGGATAATATTTCGCCGTGGCGGCTTAGTATTCTTGATTTTCCCCTGACCTTGATGGCGGAGGTGTTCTCCGTAAACTGGGCCAGTAGTACTTCGCCCTTGTCAAGCTTTTCCGTATGATGGAATTTGGTATCTCTTCCCCTGGTAAGACCAATAACGTTTACTCCGTTCTCTTCAGCCTTGATTACTACGTATTCTCCGAGTATCTTATCCAGCTCACAATCCAACGAAACCACCTCGAGATAACTATATATTATTTCATCTGAAAAATCAACACAATTTGTCCCTAAAACGGTTAAAAGCCACTATTTATCTATACTTTGCTACAATCTTCACATTTTCATCTCCAAAACGTTCAATAAGCTCCCTATGCAGTGTTTCACACAAATCGACCCTGTATTCCTCCATTTTCATTTTGGCAATATTTCCCACATCAGTGGAGCTGCAAAAGCAAATTGGAGTATTGCCGCTGAAATACTTCAGCAGCGAAACAGTAGATCTCATTGCCGCACTGTCTGCCGTTTCTTCCGTTTTTACAAAAATTTTCTCGGAACGTTCTTTGCCGTCTTTTTGAGCATTATCATCAGGTTTAGCCGCACCATACTGCGGAGCCGTCCTCTTGTACTGCTGCCCGCCTGCGCTGCCGCCGGAACCTGCAGCGTTCAATTCCATCTTTTTAATTGGCCTGACGGTATCACATATGATCTTGGGCTGCTCTTCCTCCTTGATGCTGATCCTGCCGTCAATGAACACTGCATTTTCATTTACGAGCAGTGCAGAATATCTGGTCAGTATGGTCGGAAAAACAATTACCTCCATGCTTCCGAAAAGATCCTCGAGAGTGATGAAGGCCATCAGGTTGTTGCTCTTCGTAGTCTTGGTCTTCTTTTCCGTAATAATACCTCCGACAGTGACAAACATACCGTCAGTAAGGCTCCTGTCTCCCTGCGCCATACCGCCTTCGGGCGTATCCATACCTTCAGCAGGCGTATCCCCGAGATCATAGCTGAATAGAGTGACCTGCTCCTCTATCTCTTTTTCATATTCCTTCAGCGGGTGCCCTGAAACATACAATCCGAGCATTTCCTTTTCCATTGCGAGGAGCATCCTCGGGGTAAACTCGTTGAGCTCAGGATAACTTTCTTCAGGCGACATGTCCTTGAGATCGCCGGGTATCTCGAACAGAGAAAGCTGTCCTTCAACCTTGCTCTTCCTGCTTTGCTGCGCGCCCTCCAAAAGTCTCTCGTAGACAGCCATGAGCTTCGATCTGTACACACCGAAGGAATCGAAGGCGCCGCACTTTATCAGGCTTTCGACGCATCTCTTGTTGAAATCCCTGGGTCCTATCCGTTCGCAGAAGTCTCCGAAGCTCTTGAACAAGCCCTTCTCGCTCCTGTCCATTATCAATTCTCCTACGGCGCTTTCACCGACATTTTTGACCGCAGCCATCCCGAATCTGATCTTTCCGTTGACGACCGTGAACATTACGTCGCTTTCATTTACATCGGGCGGCAGTACTTCGATGCCCATCTGCTTACATTCGTGAACATAGTGTGAAATCCTGTCGCTGCTGCCGAGGAAACTGTTCAGCGTGGCCGCCATGAACTCTACAGGGTAATAATGCCTGAGCCACGCGGTCTGGTAAGCTACCACAGCATATGCGGCGGCGTGGGACTTGTTGAAAGCGTAGCTTGCGAAATCGATCATCTGATCGAATATCCGGCTTGCGGTCTTTTCATCCACTCCGTTCCTCACAGCGCCCTTTACCGTGACATTTCCGTCTCCGTCAACAATGCCGTGTATAAAATTCTCACGCTCTTTGAGCATTACGTCATGCTTCTTTTTTGCCATGGCGCGTCTTACAAGATCCGAACGGCCGTACGAATAGCCTGCCAGTTCCCGTACTATCTGCATAACCTGCTCCTGGTACACCATGCAGCCGTATGTCACATCCAGTATACCCTCCAGCAGGGGGTGTTCATATACAATTTCACCGGGGTTATGCTTGTTTTTGATATATTTGGGTATCGAATCCATAGGGCCGGGCCTGTAAAGGGAAATACCTGCTATGATATCCTCGAGGGAAGCCGGCTGCAAATCCTTCATGAACTGCGTCATGCCGGCGCTTTCAAGCTGGAATACACCGATAGTTCTGCCTTCTCCTATCATTTTATAGACGTCCGGATCGTCCATGTCAAGCTTATCCATATCCAGCATAATGCCATGATTTTTATGTACAAGCTCCCTGGCATCCCTTATGACCGTAAGTGTCCTGAGACCCAAAAAGTCCATTTTCAGAAGTCCCAGTTCCTCGAGGGTTCCCATTGGGAACTGTGTGGTGACACTCTCGTCGTTTTTCTGCAGCGGAACATATTCCGTCACAGGATCCTTCGAAATCAACACGCCCGCCGCATGTGTGCTTGCGTGGCGCGGCATCCCCTCTAGCAGGCGCGCGGTATCTATGAGTTCCTTAGCTTTTTCGTCATCCTCGTATTTTATTTTCAGCTCCGGATTGAGCTCCAGAGCTTTATCTATATTCATACCAATCTGCATCGGTATCATTTTCGCTATGATATCGACCTCTCCATAGGGTATGTCCAATGCCCTGCCGACATCCCTTATGGCTGCGCGCGCCGCCATCGTTCCGAAGGTTATTATCTGCGCCACCCTGTCGGCGCCGTATTTGCGAACTACGTAATCTATGACCTCCGGCCTTCTGACGTAGCAGAAATCTATATCTATATCAGGCATGGTCACTCTTTCCGGGTTCAGGAACCTTTCGAAAAGCAGGTTATACTTAAGCGGGTCTATACTCGTAATCCCAAGGCAGTACGCCGTGAGACTGCCTGCCGCGGAGCCCCTGCCGGGTCCCACCATTATACCGTTGTCCTTGGAATATTTGATGAAATCCCATACGATAAGGAAATAGTCGACATAACCCATCTGCCGGATGACCTGCAGTTCGTATTCGAGCCTGTCCCTGTATTCCGGTTTGTCTGCCTCTTCTCCGTAAATGCGCTTCAGACCTTCGATACAGAGACCGTGCAGATAATCAAACGGATCCTTGCCGCCGGGAACATGGAATTCCGGCAGGTGCAGCTTGTTGAATTCAAGCTCCACATTGCACATTTCAGCAATCCTGGCCGTATTTTCAAGAGCTTCGGGTATGTTCCTGAAGGAGGTGGCCATTTCCTCCTGCGACTTTACATAAAGCTCGTCCGAATTGAATTTCATGCGGTCTTCATCCGTCATTTTCTTTCCCGTCTGGATACAGAGCAGTACTTCATGTGCCTTTGAATCCTCACGTCTCAGATAATGCGCGTCATTTGTGGCGACGAGCGGAATACCGGTCTCCTTTGAAAGCCTGATAAGGCTCTGATTGACGAGATTCTGATCCTCAATGCCGTTGTTCTGTATTTCCAGGAAAAAATTGCCCTGGCCGAATATTTCATTGAACTCAAGAGCTTTTTGCCTGGCTTTTTTATGATCGCCTTCGAGGATTGCCGTCGGTATGTCACCTGAAAGGCATGCACTAAGCGCGATAATGCCGTTCGAATATTGCCTGAGGAGGTCCGTATCGATACGCGGCTTGTAGTAAAAGCCCTCGGTAAAGCCGGCAGAGACTATCTTCATAAGGTTTTTGTAACCTTCGTTGTTTTTTGCGAGCAGTACCAGATGGCCCTGGTCGGCGTCGATACCGGGCTGCTTGTCAAAACGCGTGCGTCTGGCTGTGTAGACCTCGCAGCCAAGAATCGGCTTTATTCCGTTTTTTTTGGCGGTCTTGTAAAATTCGATGACTCCGTACATGACGCCATGATCGGTTATTGCGATACTCTTCATGCCCATTTCTGCAGCATGCTCTATAAGAGCCGGTATCCTGTTCGCTCCGTCAAGCAGGCTGTATTCGGTATGAACGTGAAGATGGACAAAATCCTGAATTGAAAATTGCGGGTCGGGCATAACCTGAGTACCTCCATCGTGGACATTCCTTACAGGGGACATTCCCCGGCCGTAAAGCCTCTATGGGGACATTCCTTGCTCAGCACCTTGAAGGTGTGTCCCCTTACATTATACCTCACAACCGTCCACAATGAAAATATTAGTCTGCTCGGACAGGTCGACATCCCGGGGAGAAGACTTCTTCATCCGGTCGTCGTAAACGATGCGTATGACAGGCCTTGTCGGGCGCGCTCTGTTGTCTCTGACGACTATACCCCTCTCCCTGGTATTAAGAAGAACGCCCGTGCCGACAGGATATACCGTAACATATTTCACAAAGCTTTCAATGATCCTTGGATCGAAATGATGAACTCCAAGAGACGTGATATACTCAAAAACCTCATTGGGTTTAAGTTTCTTTCTGTAGACGCGGTCCGAGGTCAGAGCGTCGTATACGTCTGCGACAGCTGCTATTCTCGCGTACATATGAATATTTTCGTTTTTGAGCTGCAAAGGATAGCCGCTCCCGTCATACCTTTCGTGATGTCCGAAGGCTATATAGGCCGAAGCCAGATTTACCTTCCCGCTTTTTTTTAAAAGCTCATAACCGAGTATCGTATGCTTCTTTATCTCTTCAAATTCCTCGACTGTCAGCTGTGAAGGCTTCTTTAGTATCTCCTTCGGTATACAGAGCTTGCCTATGTCGTGCAGCATGGCGCCCGTGCCCAGCTCTCTAAGCCTGGATATGTCGAATTCCAGCCCTATTCCTGTTATAAGCGATAATATGCAGACGTTGACAGAGTGTTCAAAGGTATAATCGTCGACGGATTTTATTTCCGATAGGTTATAAAGAATATCATCATTTCCCAAAAGTTCATCAAGTATTTTATTTACTGTTTTTTTGACTTCTTCGACATCAATCGATTCGGAAAACTGATAATTCGTCATCAGCTTTTTGACTAGAACGACCGCCTCGTTACGGGTTTCGTCCCTAACGACGTCCCGGACGGTTATATCTGTAGAAATATCGTCCTCCAGGTATACTTCATTGATCCCGTGATTTTTCAGATGATCTATGTAGCTTTCCTTGAGTTCGACACCCTGCGCAAGTAAGACCCCGCCATCAGAACTGAATATCGTGCGGGCCAGCTTTACGCCATACTGTATCGATTCGATATTAACCCTGTGCATCTCATCCTCCAAGGAATTATCTTTGGTAATAAATACATATTCGACATAATAAACGGATTTCCTTCCTGCATATTTCAAAATAAAAGAAAAAGAGATTAATTTTGCATGATTATGCATCAAGGAAATGCTTTAGCCCGTGCTTTTTGGGCAATATATGCTACACGTTACATTATATGGTAAAATGTAGGCAAAAAGCAAGGAGCCGTTATGATTAAATCGTCAGCCTTGGATATACAGGACCCCGGAATGCAGGGGCTGCATAGGTATCTTTACAGGCGCTTGAAGGGAGCTGTAAGTTCGATTCTCACCTCGGGAATATTGACAGGGGATCTCAATTACGCCTGGTATTTCGTCAGATACTACAGGAATGAGCTATATAAAAGGCATCTCGAGGAAAGCTATATCAATTGCGTATTCTGCACGAACCTCGTCAGAACGGGCTGTCACAGGCATTGCCTGAAATGCGGGGCAGGTACATATATAAGGTGCAGCCCTTCACTGCCGGGAATTCTATATAATGAATCGACGCAGAAGGACGCCGCAGATTATCCTCAAACCCCCTGGTATTTCAAGGAGGCCTGCGGCCAGTTCAAAAGACTCCCCCTCGGAAAGTATTTAAAAAATCTTCACTTTGCGTTTTGTGGGGCGGGCGTCTATGATTACGAAGTGCTTGAAGGTCTCGAAAATGGTCTGTCAGCGGGAACGAAGCCTTGTCATGTTTGTGCGGCGGCAGATTACGAGCTGTATAAAAGGTGTTCCGCCAAGGCAGGTTTTGATGCTGAAGAGCCGTGCAATTGTATTTATGCCGAGCTCAAATCTTTCTATATGAATAAAGATGCAAAAACAAAGGTTTCGTGAAGATAGTAAAATCCACGAAACCTCCATGTCAGCGGTTTATTGTCCCTGAACCCGCCGGATTACGGCAGAAAACGGCTTCAATACAGGAGTTGCTTTATTTCACCGACAACGTGTTCTTTTATCTTTTCGAGCTTTTCCCTGGATTTAGCCATAGAGGACTCAGACACTCCGTAATAAACTTTAATCTTGGGTTCGGTGCCGGAGGGCCTGATGCAGAACCAGGAACCGTCGGCAAGCTCGTAATAAAGCACGTTTGAGACCGGGAGATCGAGGGGTTTCCTTATACCTGTGTGGAGTTCGGCAATCTCCCTTTGCTCATAATCTCTGACCGCCTTGACATTGCATGCGGCGAATGCCGAGGATTTACGAGATCTCAGTGAATCCATGGCGCTGTTGATCTTTTCGATACCCTCCTTGCCCTCGAGAGTAAACGAGGTAATGCCCTCTATGAAATAACCGTATTTCTCGAAGAGTTCCAGCAGCCCTTCGTAGAGCGACATTCCGCGGTTTCTGTACCAGGCCGCCATTTCGCCTATAAGCATGCTTGCCACCACGGCGTCCTTGTCGCGTGCAAACGTTCCTGCCAGATAGCCGTAGCTTTCTTCGAAACCGAACAGGTATTTTTTCTTCCCTGTTTCATCAAGTTCCTTTATTTTCTCGCCTATGAATTTAAAGCCCGTCAATACCTCTATAAGCTCAATATCGTAATATGCCGCGATCTTGCGTGCAAGCTCGCTCGTGACTATGGTCTTGACTGCAAAGCCGTTTGCAGGCAGATTTCCCGCGGCCTTTTTCTGTGACAGTATGTATTCCAGCAGCAGGCATCCCGTCTGGTTGCCTGTAAGCACCATATATTCCCCTGTAGAGCTTCTCACCACCACCCCTATCCTGTCGCTGTCGGGATCGGTCCCTATGATAAGGTCCACATCCTCTTTTTCAGCCAGTTCGATCGCCAGCTTGAAAGCATCCTTCTCCTCAGGGTTCGGAGACTTGACGGTGCTGAATTCCGGATCGGGCAGCTCCTGCTGCGGTACGACGATAACATTTTTAAAGCCCGTTTCTTTCAGTATCCTTCTCACCGGCTTGTTTCCAGAGCCGTGCAGCGGAGTGTAGACTATCTTCATGGTATCTGCGGCTTTCGCTACTGCTGATGGGTCGACAGCAAGTGTTTTAAGGCTGTTTATATATGCGTCGTCAACTTCTTTGCCTATTATGGCTAGAAGGCCATTTTTAGCAGCTTCCTCCTGCGGCATGGGCTTCACGTCGGTAAGGTCGGCAATGCCCTCGATCTCCCTGAATACGGCCTCCGAACCGTCGAGCGGCAGCTGGCCGCCGTCTTCGCCATAAACCTTGTAGCCGTTATACTGCTTGGGGTTGTGGCTTGCAGTAACCACCACTCCCGCAGCCGCCCTCAGGTACCTGACGGCAAACGAAAGCTCGGGTGTCGGGCGGAGTTCGTCAAAAAGGTAGGCCTTTATACCGTTGGCGGCGAATATTCCGGCCGCCTCAGCCGCAAACCGGGGCGACATGTGCCTTGAGTCGTAGGCTATTGTGATACCGCGCTTCCCCGCATCCTTCACATTTTTGTTCAGGTAATTCGCAAGACCCTTCGAAGCCTTTCTCACTGTATATATATTCATGCGGTTGGTACCTGCCCCGATGATGCCCCGCAATCCGCCCGTGCCGAATTCCAGGTCCCTGTAGAAGCGCTCTTCTATCTCGTCAGGCATGTCCCTTATCTGCTCAAGCTCCTTTTTCGTATCGGGATCGAAATAATCACTGTTCATCCAAAAATCATACAAAGCTTTGCTGTTCATAATAGCCTCCAAAAACATGTATCTTAGTCAGCGTATATTTTTTCCTATATTTACCCTGATTAGTATAGCATATAACCTGGAAATCGGAAAAGAGAGATTTAGACTTGCGTTGAATAAGGCATGAAAGCTGGTAAGAGAACTGGCGGATACATTTCTGCAACAGAATATTCCTGTTCTAAATGATTTTTTCAAATTCGATACTACCGTTATATCCACAATTACGTAGTTTAGCGCTAATTTCTTTTTCATCAGTAATATTATAATTATTTATAATCCAATTGCTAATGCTGTCATTTATAGCATTACATATTTCACAAATATATATTAGGTCTATATCATTGTATGAAAAACCAACCGAATATACATTTGATATATCGCTCAGCTTTTTAAAGAAAGCTTTATTTGATCTCAATGCCAAATCAGTATTCTTGCGTAATGCACGCTTCAATTTCTGAATGTTGTCCTGAGCACCAAAATAATGCCCTTCATTGTACTGATATTCAGTTTCATCATATTCATAACCATGGCCTACAAGAATATCCGAATTGACATCCCCATGGATATGACATACATTTTGACAACCATATATGATCTCAAGTGTATGCGTATAATTAAATGACAGAAACATATCTTCATCGGGGTTGATTTTATTTGCGAAGATTTTTTTGGGAGCTTTTATTCTCGAAATTTTAACAGTTTTTATCCACTCGCAAAATAAGTCCTTAATACGTGGAATCGTTTGTAAAAGACCAGACGATATGTCTTCCATATTATTATATGTATGAAAAAGGTTTTCTTCACCGTCTTTATCATAATCTGCTGCATACTCAAAAAACTCTCCGTAGTCAAATCGCCCTAATGCATTTTCAAAATCCGACCAGTTTTCGCCGGCATTTGCTTCAACTAACATATGAGCTGAAAGACTTGCAATTTCCGAATCATCAAAAATGTCTTCTCCGTGATTCCCCGTAGTGATACTAGGAACATTTAGTATTATCTCTTCATCCGCATCATAATTATCAATCAAAAACTTACGAAAATGGGAATAGGCTGTAGGTAATCTATGAGCTAAATCGAATCCGTTTCCGATAATGTATAGATTAGGCATTACTTTGCCTCCTTAGGATATTTTGGACAATCTTCACTTAATTCCTCTCGAAGCCTAAACTGCTATACATAGCAGAAACCTTAAAAGAAGACACAATTTAATTATAACTCAATGATCTGTAAAAACACAAAAAACCTTTATAAAAATAGGAGACAACAGTATCAATTTTATTAACTAAAAAGCAATCGGTCATATAACAGCAAAGGCAGGCAGCTATTGAATGATCATCTGCCTGCCTTATTATAATTGTTTAGTTTACAGAATAATGCAGATCAGTCCGCCGCTGCCCTCGTTGATGATCCTCTGCAGCGTCTCCTGGAGCTTGAGCTGCGCGTCCTCGGGCATCCTGTTGAGCTTGTTGTGCAGGCCCTCGCTGACGAGTTCGTGCAGCGACTTGCCGAATATGTTGGACTCCCAGATCTTGCCCGGCTCGCTTTCGAACTCCTTGAGCAGGTAGTTAACAAGCTCCTCGGATTGCTTCTCGGTTCCTACGAGAGGCGCTATCTCGGTTTCTATGTCAGCGCGGATCATATGAATCGAGGGAGCGCTCGCTCTCAGCTTGACTCCGAAGCGGTTCCCCTGCTTGATGATTTCGGGCTCGTCGAGGCTCATTTCTCCCATCTGCGGAGTTACGACGCCATAGCCCTTGACCTTGACTTCATGCAGTGCGAATTCCACTCTCTCGTACTCGCGCTTGATTCTTGCCAGGTCCTTCACAAGCCCGATCAGTCTGTGTTCGCCCTCTATCTGGAGTCCCGTAGTATCGCTGAGCACCTGGTAGAACAGGTTTTCCGGCGTCTCTATATTGAGCAGCATATTGCCTACGCCTGCGTCTATCTCCATCAGGTTGGCCCTGTTTATGAAATCGTAGTCGGCAAACCGTGCCATCGAATCCTTTGCCTCACGTATTTTGCGGACTCCCGCAAAAGTATCCCTGATCGCCTGGAGCATGTCGACCCTGAGCCAGTGATCCTGTTCGAGTGCCTCGACCCACCTTGGAATATTGATCCCTATCTCGCATATCGGGAATTCGTAGAGTATGCGTTCCATTATGGCGGAAAGCTCTTCGTTCCTCATCTGGGCACAGTTGACGCTGACTACGGGGACTTCATATTTTTCCTCGAGTTCCTGCCTCAGCGCTTCCGTCTCGGGGTCATTCGGAATGACCGAATTCAATACGATTATGAACGGTTTGTTGATTGCCTTAAGTTCGCTTATGACTCTCTTTTCAGCTTCAACATAGTCTTCCCTGGCAATGTCGGTAATGGTGCCGTCGGTAGTAACTACAAGGCCTATGGTGGAATGATCGTTTATTACCTTTCTCGTACCCATCTCGGCGGCCTGTTCGAAGGGTATCTGATAATCGAACCAAGGTGTTGAAACCATCCTGGGGGAGTTGTTCTCAAGATAACCCAGCGCACCCTTTACCAAATAGCCGACACAGTCGACCAGTCTTACTTTCAGCTTGAGAGCTTCGTCCAGCGTGATCTCGACCGCTTCATTGGGCACAAATTTCGGCTCCGTCGTCATTATCGTACGTCCGGTAGCACTTTGCGGCAGTTCATCCTTTGCCCTTTCACGGCTGTATACGTTCTCTATGTTCGGTATCACCAGTAAGTCCATAAACCTTTTTATCAAGGTAGATTTTCCTGTTCTGACAGGACCGACAACGCCAATATAAATATCTCCCTGCGTCCTCTCAGCGATCTGCTGATATATGCTGTATTTTTCCACCCGCTAACCCCCCTTAAACTATTGAAAATGCACTAATCCTGCATTTATCAGTCAACCTGCTTAAGCAAAATCGCTGTCAGCAGAGCATGACCATGAAAAGAGTGCACTGTAAACATATATGTGTGTCCTCTTTTCAGATTCACAATATAAATATATGTCCGAGTGGGGTTATTATTACTAAAAAAGAAGAGGGTTGAAGGGTATGAATTTACCTGACATAGACTTTCAATATCCTGCGTAGAAATTCGATAGAGATGGGAAGTCCTTTCCACTTTTCGCCGTCTACACTGAGATTGAAGCCCGTATCGCCTTCGATCGTGCATTTCCTTGTCCTAAGCCACTTTACGTTCCTGTCGTTTACGAAATCATTGTTCAGGACTTTGAAAGCCAGGCCTGCAAGTTCTATATGCAGACAGTTTTTAAGAAGAAGTATGTCCATGTAACCATCGGAAAGGTCGGCGGCTCCGACGAGATTCGAAAAACCTGCCGCATGCCTGCCGTTCAATATGAGGAACAGCAGGAAATCGCCCTCGACTATTTCATCATCGGTCGAAAGCTTCAGCTTCACAGGCCTAAGGTTCGTTACTTCACTCAAGGCCGTAAGATAGTATGCCAGAGGTCCGAAATTCCTTTTGAACTCACTGTTGGTGTTATACGATACATCTACGAGGTTGCCGCCCGCACAGGTATTGAGGCAGTATTTTTCCTTGTTGATAAGACCGGCATCGATCTCGGCGATTTTACCGTCAATAATTATGTCTATGCATTTTTTGATATCGGACGGAATATTGAGGCTCCTGGCAAAATCGTTACAAGTACCTGCAGGAATAATGCCTATAGGCATATCGAGACCTGCAGACAGTAGTGTGCTGGTTATAATGTTGACAGTCCCGTCTCCGCCCGAAACCACGATCGAGGAATACTCTCCCGTCAGAAGGATATCCTTGAGCCTGTCTCCGTTTTCACCGTCGATCCTGAACGGTATGACAAGATCGCCATTTTCCTGGAACCGTCCGATTATATAGTCGAGCTTTTTAGGAACGTTCCTGTTCCCTGAAAGCGGGTTGTAAACCAGCATGACTTTTTTCATCCGCGCTGCAGCCTCCTTCCCTTAAGATATATCCCTTATCGCTTTGTATCTCTATTGCTTTAGCGTCAAAAAGGGACATTCCCCGGCCACAAAGCTCTGCCTCCTGCAGAGGTGTGTCCCTTTACCTATTATACCCTTCCTAAAAACGGAAATCAATTACAATTGCTCCCTCGGTAAAATCTGCCGCTGTACCGCTATATACCGCACCGGAAGCCGCCTCGGCAGAACAAAGGGCGGCAAACTCATCGTTATCGAAAACAGTTATGCTTCTGATGGCAAGTCTTACAATTTCATTGGTCAATATGCCGTTCGCAAGGTTTTCCCGAGCTTCCCCGATAAGTTCGAAGCACCTTTCAATCCCTGTCTTCCTGATCAAGGCCAGTTCCAGTTCCTCGGCAAGCATCCCGAGCCTCTCCTCTATCTTCCTGTTCATCCTGTCGAAAAGTTCCGCAGAGATAACGCTCTCCAGTCTGTCCCGATACAGCATTTCCTGTTTTCGACCGCACGCTTCGATCTTTCGTAACAGCTCATCATGGCTATCTCCGGGACAGGCCGCGCTGCTCATCCACTCTGCCAGCTTTTCAGCAAGCTTGTTCCTGTCCTCTTCAATTAAAAATATTTTTGACAGTTCATTGCCAATATACCTCGATATATCGTTTTCGTATACAAAGTGACTGCTGCAGGCAGCCGAACCGTTCCTTGCATAGTTGCCGCAGACATACGCGACGCCCCCGGCCCTTGAACGGGCGTACATTCCGCTTCCGCAGCCGCCGCAGCTTAGGACGCCCCTGAATAGATGGATATCCCCCTTGTGCAGCTCGCCGCCTGTATTTTTGAGCTGCCGCAGCCTCTGCACTTCCGCGAATTCTTCCCTTGTAACTATGCCCTGGTGCGTCCCCTCAGTTATTACCCATTCGGACTTCGGGAGACGTCTGGTTTTTTTACTTTTGAAGCTTACTTTTTCACTTACACCCTGTACAGTATTCCCGATATAAACGTCCGAACAAAGCACGCGCCTCACCGATATCCTGTTCCAGCCCGTACCTCCCGGAGAAGGGCATCCCTTGGAATCAAGGTACCTGGCGATAGCCGTATATCCTTTCCCCGACCGGTAAAGCCTATATATAATTCTTACCGTTTCAGCTTCATTATCGTCTATAACAAGCTTGTTTTTCTCATTTTCGGACTTTTTGTAACCAAAGGGAGCTTTTCCGAGGTATTCGCCTCTTCCTATCTTGAAATGCAGGCAGGAGCGTATCTTCCTCGATATATCCCTTATGTACCTCTCATTCGCCCATGTCTCGATCCCGACGGTATCGTTGTCCAGGAGGCTGTCGTAGCGTCCGTCTGCTGTCAGTATCCGCACTCCATACTCCTCAAGGAGGTCGATCCACTGCAGCGTTTTTGCATTGTTCCTGCCGAGTCTCGAAAGGTCCTTCAGCAACAGCAGGTTGATCCTTCCGGAAAACACGTCTTCCTTCAGCTTCGTCAGGCCTTTCCTTTCAAAAGCCGAACCCGAGACGTTATCATCCGTGTAAACCGAATAGACCTCTCCAAGCTGCCTGCTTTTCGCATATTCGAGAAGAAGCTCCCTCTGGTTTTCTATCGTTTCGAAATTTTCGCCGTTGTCATCCCGGCTGATCCTTACGTACACCCCTATCATGTTTTGCGTCACCCGCACTTTTTACAATACCCCTTTCATGATCCTCCGATAAAAGCTTCAGTATTTTAAGGCCGATTTCTGCAGCGCCGGTTTCTCCCGCATGTCTCTCGACGATCCTCCTGTGCTTACTTTTATTTCCCACCGGACAACACTCCGATTTAGTTTTTTACTATATTTATATTTAATGAAATTTGTCCTTTATAACGAAAGTCTTATCTTCGCTGAGGCGCAGCTAGCGGATACGTCATTGTAGTTTGCGGCAGGTAATACAGATGAAATTAAAATTATGTTTTTTTCCTATTTAAAAGTTGTATAATAGTCTTATGCTGAATAGGAGGTTGACAGATATGTCGCGGGAAATTCCTGATAAGCTTACGTCATTTTTGAAAACCGCCCTTGACGATGTGGATGACGGTTATGAATACGCATCGGAGCTCCGGCGGATACTGAACTCGGAGGAATGCCAGGAAGATCTGTCCCCAAAGGAGATCGACGCTCTGCGGGAATATGCCGATGAGGTGAAGGAAGTCGGAGAAATCAATCACTATACCAGGGAGAGGATCCTTGAGATTGAAAAGGAGCATTTCGGGACGAGGGGTATACCCGGATATCTGAAGGCGGATCACGGTACGCCGCAGAAACCGATATGGCCGTTTTAAAGTAATAAATATACAGGAGCCGGCGATTTGATATTTGCAGCGGCTCCTTTTTTGCTTACTTGAATCAATTTCCCCGGGGTTACCTACATACGCTGCTTCCTGGTGAAAAAGCTTCCAAGCTCATATGTCCCCCATCTGCTCTGCAAATACTTGCCTGACAAAGCCTTGTCAAGAATTGATTCGTGCATCGAAAGTGAAGCCGAGAAGGCGGATTTATCAAGTAATCTGAAAGCCTTTGGACCCTTATCGAAGAACTCTTTTTCAAGTTCGCAGATTTTTTGGGCTATCGCATAGATGATATCCTTTCGCTGCTCAAGGCATTTAAGCAGCCATACCGCACTGTTCAGCCGGTCACGGAAATAGCCACCGGGTGCTTCATCCCGGGTGGGCTTCGGCTTAAAGCTTTCCGAAATGCAGATGTCCGGGAATGCCTCTTCACTCAGCAGAACCTGCGGCCCATCCGAAGTATCATGAATGAACAGGTCCGGGAGTTCGGTTTTTTCGGCTTTGCTGCTATAAAACTCCCGCCCCGGTTTTGGTTCGAGTTCCCTCACCTTGTTGAAAATATTTTTTACTCTTTCCGCCGGGATACCTGTCAGGTCCGAGACCGTCTCGATATCGTCGCGCGCAATCGCATCCAGATATTCCTCTACAATGAGCATTGCCTCCTCATCAGTATCGTCGAGCTGCCTGAGTTGAATAAGCAAACACTCTCTGAGATCCCTTGCACAGATCCCGGGCGGCCCGATTTCCTGCAGTTTTCCGAGCACATCCTTCGCCAGTTCCTCCGGTACGTCGAGGCAATACGCAACTTCGCGTGTATCTATCTTCAGATAGCCATTGTCATCCGTATTGTCGATAAGAAATTCCCCGATCCTGAAACTCATCTTGTCGGAGCATACGGCGTCCAGCCTGAGGAGCAGGTGCTCTTTCAGAGTAAGCTCCCTTACAGGTACTTCATTGAATGCCGCGTCCTGATCTTCGTCATTGCCTGCAGTAATATCCGCGTCTGAGGTATCCCTGGGTATTCCGCTGTCTGCCGCATTTTCAAGAAGGGGGTTGGTTTCCATTTGTGTCTGTATGTAGCTAAGTAATTCGCCGGAGTTCATTTCAAGAATTTCGATTGCCTGCTTCAGCTGAGGTATCAGCAGAAGCTTTTGTGAACGTACAGCGTAAAAATCTGAGTTGAAGTCCAAAATGGATCCCACCTCGAAAAAAGGTTATATAGTATTATATAACCTCGGTTCTGACTTTAGTAATGCTGCCAAGCACCATATTTTGCGCGTTTTTAGAGGTCAAGATATTTTGTGAGGACTATCGTGAGAATATAGAATGCGGCCATTATGAAATAGAAGACGATTACAAGTATGATCGGCCAGTGAGTCAGGAAAGCCTTCACATCCTGACCCGTGCGCGAAATGGGGGGAACCGTTTTCACAGTGCTCCTGGTGGCCAGTCTGAACAGGTAAAGTAATACGGCAACCACCGCAAGTCCAATGATACCGTATATTATCGATTGTACAAGGTCTGTCCCCGAGATGGTTATCGTGTCCTTCTGAGGCTCTTTGTTAAGATACTGAACGAACTCTGCAAAGGCATTGTTCAGAAAGTGCGCCAGCATACCGGCAAGTATGGAATTCGTCCTTACAACATAATAGCCGATTAGCAGCCCCAGCAGTACGGGACCGATGAAATTTGTCATATCGAAATGAAAGAGTCCGAAAAGTATGGCAACAAATACAACGGCCTTGTATGAGCCGCGTTTTTCATAGGCCCTGAGCAGCAGCCCCCTGTGCATTATCTCTTCGCATATCCCCGGCGCAACCGCAATGATAAGTATTCCCATCAGCAGTTCGGGTATGTTTTTAGGAGTAGGGATACCCGGGTTTGGGACATTTCCGATGGACTGCAGCAGATATATCACAATGGTGTTGAACATACTCGCCGCATATGAAGCTGGCACTGCGGCAAACAGTATGATTAGGGCGGGCAGCGCCTTGATCCTGTTGAATCTGAACGTCTTCAGTATATTTATCCTTTTTATGAAACAGTAAATCAGGACAGAGGCTACTATTATTAATTCGTTTATGAGGACAATGAGATAAATCTTATCATAAATCGCCGTCCCCATTATGATCCCTATAACGAACTGATAAACCAGAAATATAACGGTAAATATGAAAAACAGTATATTGGCGCCGGTCAGCGTCAGTTTTCCCTGCCATTTACCGGTACCGCCGGGCTGCTCCATTTGTTGATCCAGGTTGTCCATCCGCCCCATCCTTTCATTCAATAAATGATGCGCTTTTTTGCTCCGCTTTGAGTTCGGCGGAATCTGTCGTAAATCCATGAAGCGCAGTTTAAATTATTCTGTCTTCTGTTATAACGATATCAACGGGAAGATCATATTCTGCCACAGGTACGTAATCGCACACCTGCAGCTCGAAAGCAACGCCCGCTTTCAAGCAGTCGGGCCTGAGTGTGCCAAGAAAACGGTCATAATAGCCGCCTCCGTATCCGATTCTGTTCCTTTGCCTGTCGAAGGCCACACCGGGAACAACCACAAGATCGATCTCCGATGGCTCGACTCTGCGGAGGCTTGCCGGATCGGGCTCTGCTATACCCATATAGCCGACTGTCATATACTTTCCCGCTTCCTTTATTTCATATACTCCAAGTGCCTTTACAACTTCCCCGGAGGCATCGGGAGCGCCTTTTTCCACTCTTGGCACGACCACTTTTTTCCCGCGCTGCAGGCACTCTTCTATCAGCTTTGCTGTCGATACCTCGCTTCCGAATGACATGTAAGCCATTATCGTACCTGCCCGCCCGAACTTTTCAATAGAAGCGAGTCTTTTCAATATTGCTTCGCTTTTCTGTGCGACTTCCGCCGTACTTAAACTGTTCCTTTTATCAAGCATCATTCTGCGAAAACAGGGTTTCTGGTCCATTATCCATCCTCTTTACAAAATAAGGTCTCACTGGCTTAAAAACACTTCTTTTAGCGGCTGAAACATAAAAGCAGAGAGCAGATATAAAAATGTCAGCACGCTCAGTGTTCCGACAAATGTCAGCGCCAGCAGCTTTCCGGCAGAAAAATTCCGAATACGGGCAAAGACCGTATAAGTAAACCTGCCCAGCAAAAAAAGCAGTCCCGCCAGAAATATAGTTCCTGCGATAAAATAAGGCACGATTCCCTTTAGCAGCAGAATGCAGAGCAGCAAGCCCGATACCGGAGCCGGCAGGAATTCGGCGATATTTTTCAGTACAGGCCTTTCATTTGCGCCTTCGATGTCATAATGCGCCGCAGGCACAAGAAAATACGGTATGGGAAGACCGAAAAGCACGCCTGAGATAATTCTCGTCGTATTATTCGATTCGGTTATACCAGCATATGACAATACTCCGTCAAGGATCATCGGGAGCATCATCAGGCAGAACACCACGGACAAGCCGACGCTGGGCGGCCTTTGCGCGTTGAGTCTTTTGAACAGGATTATGAATAAAGCCGCAGTGAAAATGCCGGCATATATTCCCATATCCCTTGCGCAGACCGGCAACTGAAGCGTTCCCGCGAACAACGATCTGGACGGGAGTTGATGACATATCAACGATCCCGCAAGGTCAAAAAATTTCTCCAGGCCTCCCATATTTTATCAATAATTGAAAGGCAGTGATGCAGATGCCAGCGATGCAACAAAGCAGCCTATGCAGGCCAGCACGAACATTATAAGGCTGGCTACCAGCAGTGCTACTCCAAAGGACCTTCTGTCGCTGTCGCCTTCCGAGCTCATGAAAACGATTGCTGTGATTATACCCGCAAGCTGGCCGATACCAGGTAATACAGTGAACAGTACCGTAAGAAAGACCTTCAACCCGTTGCTGAGAGGGGTCTTTTCATACCTTTGAACCGGCTGCTGTCTGTTCTGATTCTGATAATACGGTCTTTGATAGTCCTGCGCGGGTCTGTCAGTATTCTGCCACTGGCCCTGTCCCCCCTGCTGAGGCTGATATTGTACCGGAGCGGGAGCAGGCGCCTGCTGCGGGTTTGCTGCCGGAGTCTGGACAGAGCCCTGATCCTGGACAGTCCCTTGATCCTGTACGCTACCCTGACCCTGGGTGGTTCCCTGATCCCGGACGGAGCCCTGATCTTGAATGCTACCCAATATATCGCCGTTTTCCTGTTTGAGCTCAGTATCACTACTCTGGCCATTGTTCAAGCCGTTCGGATCGTTAAACCCGTACGATTCCCCGGACAGCGGACCCGTACCCGGATCAGCCGGCTGATTTGGCTGGCTGCCGTAGCTGTTGTCGAACCTTACTTCCAGCAAACTGCCGCAGTAAGGGCAGCGGCCGGCGCCCGCCGGTATGGTTTCGCCGCAGAAACCGCATTTCTTCTGGGAATCACTATTATAAGACAAAAAAATTCCTCCCTGTCTATTCACTTTCCTTACGATTATACAATTCAATCTTTATACGAGCACTTTTTATATTAGTATTCGCTTTAATTGGAAAAAATCCTTTTTAAAAGAGCATGTTCTCAACATATTTCTCCGTAAAACGGGCTGAGGCCGACAGTTCGACATATTTGACCCTTTTAGCCAGTTTTGCTGCCGCTGCCATTCCGGTTTCAGACAACAGACCTTCTGCCGCACCTGCCGCTGAAGCATTCCCGATAGCCTCCACCTTGTCTTCCAGTACCTTCGGCAGCAAGCCTACCCTGACAGCAGTATCGATGTGCAGGCTGCTTCCGAAGCCCCCTGCCAGGTATACCTTCCCGATATCGTCGTGAGTGATGCCGGCTTCCATGATAAGAGTTTCGATACCTGCCGCTATGGCTGCCTTTGCGTTTTGGATCTCGCGGATATCCCTCTGGGTGATGACTATCGGCTCACCTGTATAATCCGTTCCTTTTTTGCCGCTGCCGCACAGGAGAAAAGCCCTCGATCCGTCGATGTCGATAAGCCTGTCTGATACCATGTTTGCAGGCTTGTCCGATGCCTTGTCCGGCGCGTTTAAGGGCTTGTCTAAGGCCCTGTCCGATGCCTTATCTGAGGCCCTGTCTGATGCCCTCACGGACGCTTCCGCTTCGCCTGTGTCGGGCAGACGGCCGGTTTCATCAAGCAGTTCAGCGTCGAGAAGCGCAGCGAGAACGTCAACGATTCCCGAACCGCAGATACCCGCTGGCTTTGTATTACCTATCACCGTATAATCAAAATCAGGGGCGCTGCCTACTGAGTCTATGGCTCCGGCAACGCCGCCCATCCCATTCCTTATATTTGCGCCTTCAAATGCCGGTCCGGCAGCGGCAGAACAGGCAAGCAGCCACTCGCGCCCACCCAGGACTATTTCTCCGTTCGTGCCAATATCAACGAGCAGCGAAATACCTTCTTTTTCGTATATACCGCTTGATAATATGGCTGCAACGATATCTCCGCCGATGTATGCCGAAACGCCGGGGAATACTGCCACAGTTCCATACCGGTTGAATGAAAGACCGAGATCCTTCGGCGTAGTCCGAACAAGTCCTGTTGTGACCGGTATGAACGGCGCCGCAGCAATACCCGACGCGTCGAGTCCCAGCAGGAGATGCAGCATCGTGGTATTTCCTGCGAAAACGGCTGCATATATATCATTTGTGCTTATTTCGGCATCCTTTGCCATTTTTCCCGAAAGCTCATCGATACATCCCGTGATGAGGTCCTGCTGCTCGGATCTGTTGCCCCCGGACCGGCTCGAGTGATCGATCCTGGAAATCACATCGGCCCCGTATTTACGCTGGGGATTCAGCGTCGAAGCAGTCGAAACACATTTACCCGAGCCCAGATCGAAAAGATAAGCCGCTACTGTCGTAGTGCCTATATCGACGGCTATTCCGAAGAGCCTGCCGGTCGTATCCCCGGATTCGACTCCGAGCAGCCTGCCGTCTGCCATGACCGCTGTTATTTTATAGCCTGATGCTTTCAGGACCCCGGGTAATTTCTTGATCAGATCCAAACCGAAAGGATCCGCAAGTAGCTCTGAATGCGCGGGTGTATTGGAAGGCTCACTGATCATGCCGTCGGCATTGCCGGGCATGTATAATCCAAGCACCTCCAGCACCCTTTCGAGATCGGGCCTCTGATCCTCGAGTGATGGCGGATCAAGCTCGATATAATGCTTTTGTACCATGGGTTGCAGAGAAAAATCTCTGATCCTGCAGGAAGTGATTATCGAAGCCTCCCGCATTCCTTCCTCCGGATATACGTCAAGTACGGAGGAAATATGGGTATAACATGCCAGGCGATGCCCTTTTTCAAGCTTTGCGGCCCCAAGCAGCGTTTTTTCCCTGTCGGAAGGCGGAGGCAGCGCACCTTCGACCCTAACTGCGCATTTGCCGCAGGTTCCCTTGCCTGCGCATGGCGTGTTCATAGGAACTCCGCTGCTCTGCAGCAGCCGGAGCAGATCTGTGCCTTCTTCGGCTATAATTGTTTTTTCAGTATCGTTCATATGGAGTTTTATTCTGTGCTGCATGCTTACCTCCATTGGCTTGCCTTTTCGTGAGCCTATCCTGTTCGCGAGATGCTCCCGGTCGAGCTTGTCCATTTCGTGAGACTTTCCAGTTTGTGAGCCTCCCTATTCGTGAGTTGCCCCTATTCGTGGGCCTTCCCTATACAAGCGGCTTGTACTGCTCTATCCTGGCGTCATCGAACGTTCCCATCCTGTCATATGCCGCAAACGCCGCGTCTATTATATGAAATGCCAATGCAGCACCCGTTCCTTCTCCCAGCCTCATTCCCAGCATCAATAGCGGCTCGAGCCCCATCACATCCAGAACGGCCCTGCTTCCAGGCTCCGCGGAACCATGGGACGCGATCATGAAATCCCTGGCCTCAGGCTTTAGCCTGTAAGCGATAAGCGCTGCCACCGATGCAATAAATCCGTCTATCAATATAGGTTTTCTAAGCGCGGCAGCACCCAGAAAGCAGCCCGTAAGTCCTGCAATATCAAAGCCTCCGAGCTTTGACAAAACGTCTATGGGATCATTTACATCAGGTTTGTTTATGGTTATTGCCCTTCTGATAACCTCAGTTTTATGCAAAAGGCCTTCGTCGGTTAGTCCCGAACCCCGGCCCACCATTTCTTGAACTGGTCTGCCCGTGATAACCGCCGCGACCGCACTGCTGGTTGTCGTATTGCCTATTCCCATCTCACCCGTACCGAATAACTGGACGCCTTTCCGCACAAGATCGTCTACCGACTCGATACCCGTTTCTATGGCTCTAACAGCCTCTTCCCGGGTCATCGCGGGGCCCATGGCAATATTCCAGGTCCCGCGCCTTATTTTTCTGTCGATGATTCCTGCGTCCGCGAAATCTGCATCGACCCCGATATCTACGACATGGATATCCGCCCCTGCATTTTTACCAAGAACGCATACACCAGTTATTCCTCTTGTAAAATTTTTAGTGACCGATGCCGTAACGGATTTGGGACATGAGCTTACACCCTCGTCTGTAACTCCGTTGTCGGCGCACATTATAACTATGGCTTTTTTATCGATCTGCGGCCTGGCTTGTCCGGTAATACCTGCGACCTGCCTGACAATATCCTCCAGCCTGCCCAGGCTCCCAAGAGGCTTCGTAAGGCTGTCGAGCCGCGCCTGCGCCGCCTTTTGCGCATCTTCGTCCAGTCCCATTATTTTTGCAAGCGTATCTTCCAGTATCATGATATTCTCCAGGTTTTATCAATATTTTAGCATATCATCCCGTCTGTAATACATTGTACGGGTTTATTTCTATTAGAGAACGTACGAGTAAAGACAAACTGTTACACATATGAAAAAGGGACGTTTTATCCTTTAATGATCCAACGCCCTATTCTCCATAAGTTTTTGGAATTATCACTTCATTGTACATTCCGCTCCAGACCGATATTCCCGGAGCTCTTAATCATTCCTTATCCTGCGGTGTTTCCTCGGGCTTGCTCTGTATTTCCTGAACAACCGGCATTTCCTGTTTCTTTCCGCATTTGTAGCAATACACCATATCGACGTCGAGTTCCATACCGCAGTTCGGGCATGCCTTCACGTTTCTCAGTTCAAGTATCTTCTCTCTCATGTCGTCGATATTGCCGATGATCTCATCAATCCTGGTGCAATTCTCCAACAGCTTTTCCCCTACGATCTTGCCCTCGGTGTAGTCCTCGTAGAGCTGTTTTCCCATCTCCGTATATATCTTCCTGATTTTTTCCTCTTCGGCATTGATGCTCATATTCAGCCTGGTAACCTCAACAACATTACCTGACATTTTAGCCGCGGCCTTAGCCGTATCTGTCACCTTCCTGGTTATATTATCCAGCACCGACACGCTCATCTCTCCTTTCATCGGAACAACCTTATACATTACTATATTATTCCATACCCTTCTCAAATACAATATGAATTTGAACGCAACTTGCATTTTGCCCTGTTTCTTGACTAATATTATAGTAAATAATATAATCATAAGAAAAATCAGCGCAAACACTGTGTTTGCGGTTAAGAAGGAGAGACCGGCTATGGCAGGAGAGATCAGGACCAGGTTCGCACCAAGTCCTACGGGCTACATGCATATCGGCAACTTGCGCACGGCTCTGTATGAATACCTTATTGCAAAAAGGAACAACGGCAAATTCATTCTTAGAATAGAAGATACCGATCAGGAACGCTTTGTCGAAGGTGCTACCGACGTTATATACAAAACGCTTGAACTGGCCGGCCTAAGGCACGATGAAGGCCCCGACATAGGCGGGCCTTGCGGTCCTTACATACAAAGCGAACGTAAAGGCTCATATATGGAATATGCAAAAAAGCTTGTCGATACCGGCGCTGCATATTACTGCTTCTGCTCGAAGGAGCGGCTTGCCGCAGTTAAGGAGGAAATCGAGAAGAACGGCGGGACATACAGATATGACAGGCACTGCCTCGGTTTGAGCAAGGAGGAGATCGACCGGAAGCTTGCCGCAGGCGAGCCCTTCGTCATCCGCCAGAAAATGCCCGACACAGGCAGCACAAGCTTCGAAGACGCGGTCTACGGCACAATAACCGTCGACAACAGCGAGCTTGAGGATCAGGTGTTGATAAAGTCGGACGGGCTTCCTACATACAACTTCGCAAATGTCGTCGACGACCACCTGATGCAGATAACCCATGTCGTAAGGGGCAATGAATATCTTTCCTCGACGCCGAAATACAACCTGCTTTATCAGGCCTTCGGCTGGGATATACCGACTTATATCCATGTTTCAACAATAATCAAGCCGGATGGCCGCAAGATGTCCAAGCGTACCGGCGATCCGTCCTTTGAGGATCTGTTGTCGCAAGGCTACCTTGTCGAGGCCGTGATAAATTATGTTGCGCTGCTCGGCTGGAGCCCTGGAACTACGCAGGAGATATTCTCGCTGAAGGAACTGGAGCAGGCCTTCGATATCCACGGCATCAGCAAATCACCGGCTGTATTCGATATTAACAAGCTCAACTGGATGAACGGCGAATATATAAGAAGCATGACCACCGAGCAGTTCCACAACGTAGCGAGCCCTTATTACAGCGACGCGCTCAAGTCCTCCGGCATCGACACCTTCAAGATCAGCAAGCTGATGCAGCCAAGGACCGAGGTCCTGACCGCAATTCCGGCTACTGTGGATTTCTTTGAAAGCCTGCCGGAATACGATATAGCGATGTATGAGCACAAGAAGATGAAAACCGATACGGCAAATTCCCTTACGGGGCTGAAGGCGGTAATGCCCGTACTGGAAGGCGTCGCAGTATGGGACAACGATACGCTGTACGCTGCTCTGACAGGTTTGGCCCAAAGCCTGGGCGTGAAAAACAGCCAGATACTCTGGCCGATAAGGACCGCGCTCTCCGGTAAGGATGTCACTCCTGGCGGAGCTACCGAGCTTGCCGAGATTCTGGGCAAGGACGAGTCCATCCGCAGGATAAAAATCGGTATAGACAAACTGACCAGGGCGGTTTAAGTGCAAATACCCGACTTGCCGGTACTATTAGCATAAATTTTGAAAGGAAATGTGATATGGCTGACGACATCAGAAACGGCGAAATACTGGACACAGAAGCTTCTGAAAGCGCATCGAACTTTATTTTTGATTTTGTCAATGAAGATATAGAAAGCGGCAAGGTGAATAAGGACGCCATTACAACGCGTTTTCCACCCGAGCCGAACGGCTACCTGCATATAGGCCACGCAAAGGCTCTGTGCATAGACTTCCTCACTGCTCAGAAATTCAACGGCCGCTGCAACCTGCGCTATGACGACACCAATCCAATTAAGGAAAACGTGGAGTATGCGGAATCGATGCAGGAAGATATTAAATGGCTCGGCTTCAACTGGGACGGCATGTATTACGCTTCCGACTATTTCGATACGATGTACGAATGCGCAGTCAGGTTGATCAAAAACAACCTTGCGTATGTATGCGACCTTTCAGCTGACGAAATACGCGAGTACAGGGGAACTTTGACCGAACCCGGCAAAGAAAGCCCTTACAGGAACCGTTCCGTTGAGGAAAACCTGGACCTGCTCGCACGTATGAAGGCCGGAGAATTTGCCGAAGGTACAAGGGTCCTGAGGGCGAAAATCGACATGGCCTCCCCCAACATAAACATGAGGGACCCTGTAGTATACCGCATTATGAGGGTCGAACACTACAGAATAGGCAGCAAATGGTGCATTTACCCCATGTATGATTTCGCTCACCCGATAGAAGATATGATCGAAAATGTAACACATTCTCTTTGCTCCCTTGAATACGAGGATCACAGACCATTGTACGACTGGGTCGTCAACAACTGCGGACTGCCCGCAAGACCCAGGCAGATAGAATTTGCAAGGCTGAACCTCTCATATACCATGATGAGCAAGAGAAAGCTGCTGCAGCTCGTCAACGAAGCGATAGTCGCAGGCTGGGACGACCCAAGGATGCCAACTTTATCGGGCTTGAGGCGCAGGGGCTATACGCCCGCAGCTGTCCGCGATTTCTGCGAACGCATCGGCGTAGCGAAGACCAACAGTATGGTGGATTACGCGCTGCTTGAGCACTGCGTACGCGAAGACCTGAATGCGGGAGCGCCAAGGATGATGGCTGTACTGAGGCCTTTGAAGGTTATAATCGACAATTATCCCGAAGGTCAGGTCGAATGGTTCGACGTTGAAAACAACCCTGAAAACCCGGACATGGGCACGAGGAAGGTTCCGTTCTCCCGTGAGATTTTCATTGAGCAGGACGACTTTATGGAAAATCCCCCGAATAAATATTTCAGGCTTTATCCGGGCAATGAAGTCCGTCTGAAAAATACCTACTTTATTAAATGCAATGAGGTAGTAAAAGATGGTGCGGGGAACATTATCGAGCTGCACTGCTCCTACGATCCGGCTTCGAAGGGTGGAAACTCACCCGACGGCCGCAAGGTCAAAGGTACTCTGCACTGGGTATCTGCAGCACACGCAATAAACGCGGACATCCGCCTGTACGATCATCTGTTTACAGAATCCGATCCGGGCGCCGCAGAGGATCTTCATTCCATCATCAACCCCGATTCGCTCGAGGTGCTGACAGGCTGCAAGCTGGAGCCCAACCTTGCATTAACGAAGCCGGGCGACCACTACCAGTTCCTGCGTATGGGCTACTTCTGCACGGACAAGGACTCCACGCCGGACAGGCTCGTATTCAACAGGACCGTCGGACTCAAGGATTCGTGGGTCAAGGAAGTCAAGAAGGGATAATAAAATGAAACGCAGGGTTAACCAACCACCCCTGCGTTTTTTTCAACCTGCCTTATTTCATGGCTTGACGCCGTTATTCAACCAATCGAGGAACTGAGCTTCGGTTATTATATCGATCCCCAATTCCTTTGCTTTTTTATTTTTCGATGATCCGGACAGCCTTATATGCCAAGCAGAGTTTGCAATGATTCTTCTGTCCAATAAACATTCGGAAAAGTTTTTGAATATCTGTATTCTTTACTGAAAATCAGCACAGGAGTTATAGTATTGTCATAAATTAATATTTTGTCACATACAGAAATCACTCGCGGTAAAAGAGCTAACGCCAGGTGGTATCTTTTACGTATTTTCTCTTCCGGGACGTCGTGTCCGCCTGATGCGTGACGCATCTTAACTCTGGCAACATTGATATTCTCATCACAAGTTAATACATAAATGCATTGCACTTCATAGCCGCAATCTTTAGCTTTTTGCATCAATAACAAATTTCGTTCAGTTGATAAAACCGTTTCAAATGAAAAATCCATGCCTCTCTTCAGAAGTTCGTTGCGAAGCACTTCAGCTTGCTGTGCGGCTTCCATGTCGGTCAAATCATACTCTTTTTTCAAATCATCTGCATTAATATATGTCCCGAATACCGGAAGGCTGTTAGATACAGTGGTTTTCCCGGAACCGTTCGGTCCGGCAAACACCATCAAAACTGGCTTTTCCTGCCTTTCAGCCATTAATGTATTCCGTCCTTCCATCAGCGTATTTTAAATACGCCTGCTTTTTATCCCTGTCATACCCTGCTACAGGAAAGCTGTTTTGCTTATTTTTTGCGATTTCACGTTGGACGGCAGCAGTAAACACACTTGTTATATCGTCTGATGATAAGCCTGTGCCAAAGCCGGAACGTCTGGCGCTCACTGCAAAAGGAATGGCGTCTTCGGTCACAGCTTTACGCAGAAAGACATTTAGTGCCGTACTCATGTTAATACCAAGCCTGTTAAACAAGTTTTCTGCACTTTCTTTCAGATTTTTATCGACACGGATTGTAATTTGTACGTCGTTTTGTGTTTTCATTGCTGATAGCATCCCTTCAATGTGTTACTCTACTAATATTCTATGATCATCCTTGAAAAATGTCAACATTTATACATCAGTTGTATGTATTTGTGTTATTATTCGTTTAAAGCCTTCCAATTATCCAACTGTCTCTGAGTTTCAAGTACTATCCGGTCTGTCCCTGCTTTTTCAAGCTCTTCGATAATGCTATCGGCTTTCTCCATATCAAATGTACCGTTGTGCAATTCAATTTCAATTTTATTCCGGTATAATTGCATCCTGTTGTCGCATAAGGCCCGTATATCTTTGTAATCATGATAAAACCCTTCATGCGGAGCGTATGATGTGTATTTCTCCAGAAATTGAGTAATATCTTCCATCGTGTTGCCGGGATCATATTCATCAACCCATTCCCTATCGAAATTAGCATTGCGAAAAGGCAGGCTGAACCACCCATAATAGGGATTCCTATCTTCTTCCACGCCCTCGGGCATGGCAACACGTCCATCTTTCAGAAGATAATGCTTCTCCAATATTCCATACATAAGCAGGTCGTAATTTTCCTGACCGCTTTGAACCCAGTTCAGGAACATTAACGTGCGTTCAACATTTTCAGAATTTGAGCTTAGGGCGATGCTGCAGAGTTCTAAAAAATTCATTGGACTTTTCCGTTGGATTTTCTTGTTATTATAAAGCAGATAATAATTGAAGGATTCTTTCTTACCTTCCTTCACGGTATAATCAATTGTTCTTTCTTCAAATGTACCGAACCTCCCCATAAACGACCCTGTTTTATCGAGTGTTTCAACTTGTTCAAGGTAGCCGTTTTTCACCCAACTATTGACAAGGTTTGCTGTTTCTTTAAATTCCGGAGTCTGCTCCCATGGAACAACCTTCATTTTTGGATCATCCCATTTATAAACCAGTGCGAGTTTGTTATCCAATATTATGTACCCAAAGGCATTGGCAAACAGCTCAAGGTTGTAATTAGTTCCTCCTCTTACCGTGCCCGGTATAATGCCCTTTTCATTTTCCTTTATTTTTTCGAGAATATTTTCATATTCGTTGAAAGTATTTACCGAAGTGATATTGTACTTATCCGCGAGGTCCTTTCTGATGTTTACGCCCAGGCAGTCGACCATTGGCAATATCGGCGGAATAAAAGCAATCTTACCGTCAATCCTTACAGAGTTCAGATCACCGTCGGATAACTGGCTGAGAATGTTGGGTGCATATTGAGGCAAAAGCTCTGTCAGATTTTTTATTTTACCTTCTCTGAACATTTCTATGAAGTCGATTGCTCCGGGCACAGGTTTACCGCATATAAAAGCATCCAATTTGTCGTTTGAGGCTATTGCTCTTTCAACATTCCTGAAATAATCTTCATAACCGAACCATTTGAAGTCCAATATGATGTTCAGGTTTGAGGATTGGGCAACCTTGTCCAGAACCTCTTTAGTATCCTTTTTATCCTTTTCGAACATATAAAAAGTAAGTGTGACCGGAGGCAGCGCCGTCTCAAAAGAGTCTTCCTCTCTTTCGGCTTCATTTGTACAGCTTGTAAGAACAGATAAAACAGTCAGTGACATTAGCAATAAACTAATTATTCTTTTTACTCTCATGTTTCACCATTCACATACCTTATTTGTATTTTATTGTAATTTATCATAAGTATATGAATATATCAACAAATAAGTTGAGTTCTTTTATATCCCAGGAAAACGAGCTCGATAAAATAGCTTAAACGCAACAAGGGACGGGCAGTTCCATTTTCCCTGCAAATGGAACCATCCATCCCTCATTAACTCTGACCTGCCTTATTTCATGGCTTGACGCCGTTATTCAACCAATCGAGGAACTGAGCTTCGGTTATTATATCGATCCCCAGTTCCTTTGCTTTTTTATTTTTCGATGATCCGGACATGTTGTCGTTATTGATCAGGTAGTTCGTCTTCGACGAAACGGAGCCCGATACCTTTCCGCCTTTGTCCTCTATAACTGCTACAAGCTCGTCACGGTTGCCATAGTGTTCGAGCGAGCCCGTTATCACGAAGGTCTTCCCATCGAATATCTGCTCGCTTTCGTTCACCTCGACCGCTTCAAGTTCGATTTTGGGCAGTATATCATGTACTATATTCCTGTTCTTCTCGTCGCTGAAGAAGCCCACATAGGCTTCAGCCATGACCTCCCCTATTCCGCTTATCCCTGTAAGCTGCTCAAAGGTGGCATTTTCTATACTGCTCCAGTCATAGCCGAATTTGCGGCATATCAGTTTGGCATTGGAGAGGCCTACATTAGGTATGCCGAGTCCGTAAAGCAGACGCACGGCAGAAGTTTTCCTTGCTCTGTCAACCGCTGTGACAAGCTTGCTGAAGGATTTCTCACCAAAGCCCTCCAGATTGACGATCCTATCCCTGTGCTTTTCAAGGTCGAAAATATCGGCAAGCTCCCTTATAAGGCCTTCCGAGACGAATTTTTCGATTGTTGCCTCGGACATGCCCTCTATATTCATGGCATCGCGGCTTACGAACAGGCTGAACATCTTTATCTGCTTTGCGGGACATTCGGCGTTGGTACAGAACAAGTACCTCACGTCATTGTTCTGCCTTATCTGTGCCTCTCCCCCGCAAACAGGGCATTTGTCAGGTATCGTGAGCGGCCCGCTCCTGGTAAGATTATCCGATATCTGAGGTATGATCATATTGGCCTTGTAAACGCAAACAGTATCCCCGGCACCTATCTCAAGATCCTCCATAATGCTGATGTTATGGAGGCTAGCACGGCTCACGGTAGTGCCCTCGAGTTCCACAGGTTCGAAAATGGCTATGGGGTTGATCAGCCCTGTCCGGGAAGCGCTCCATTCGACCTCGAGCAGCTTTGTCTCCTTTATCTCGTCGCGCCACTTGAAAGCTATGGAATCCCTTGGGAACTTTGCCGTCATCCCGAGCGACTGTCCGTACAGGATATCGTCGTACGTAAGTACCAGCCCATCTGAAGGGATATCATTTTTTTCTATGTTCTGTGCAAACCACGCCACTTTTTCTTCAATATCGGAGGCATCGACCTCTTGGAAATCTACGGTGTTGAAGCCCTGCGACCTCAGCCAGTTCAACTGCGCCTTCCTCGAATTTTCGAAATCCACATTCTCGGCCTTGACCAGCGAAAATGCCATAAGATACACGTTCCGCTCTGCGGTGACCTTGTTATTGAGCTGCCTTACGGAGCCGCTGCACAGGTTTCTCGGGTTTTTATACTTTATGCTTTCATCATCTATCTGGTCATTTATCCTTTCAAAGTCGGAATAGCTTATGACAGCTTCCCCTCTGAGAATCAGATCACCTTTGTAAGGGATGTTCAGAGGGATGTTTCTGAAAACCTTTACGTTATTGGTAACGACCTCGCCAATTTCACCGTTTCCCCTGGTAACCGCCTTGACAAGGCTGCCTCCGGAATACGTCAGAACTATCGTGAGTCCGTCAAGCTTCCAGGACAACAGCCCCTTCTGATCTCCGAGCCACTCCCTGAGATCAGCCACTTCCTTTGTTTTATCCAGAGAAAGCATGGGTTTTTCATGCCTTTCCTTCGGCAGACCCGCAAGCAGTTCGTAGCCTACGTGGATCGACGGGCTGTTCGAAAGCACTGTGCCAGTTTCCTTTTCAAGCTGGAGCAGTTCATCATAGAGCTTGTCGTATTCGAAATTGGACATTATCTCTCTGTTTTCCTGATAATAAGCCTTTGAAGCCTTGTCGAGCAGGTCTATCTTCTCGCGCATCAGTTTCATTTTATCCGGCATCGTGCTATAACCCTCCAAATTAAAGTCAGTCGTTCAATAAATCATTTCTTTGCATACTCCCACACTCCAAAGTGAAACAAAAGAACCGTCCCTGCTATCAGTAAGCGGCCTTTTTTTTGCTCCTGGAGCCTGTTGATCCCTTTCCGTGCATAATTGTCGAATAAAATGCAACGCAGGCAATCACAAGCCATATAATACCCCATACCACAGCCGGCACATGCGTCATCTTCTGAAGCTGCATCGCGTCCGTCAGGGGCTGCGAGGCGCCCCAGCCCGGTATCAGGCCGAAGCGAAGATTGATCTGGAGCAGGATCGTGTCTACGAAGGTGTCATAAACTGCGTAGGCTGCGCTTGCAACACCGACGATATCTATGACCCAGTCGTTCAGTTTTTCGTTGTGGAGCATATAGAGCAGAAGTATCGTACCTGCGAATATTGCTGCATAGATGATGGTAAATACGGATTTCCCGTACGCAATCGATACGCCCAGCAGCAGTATTGCCGAAGCGCCCAGTATATATCTCTTAAGCGCAGTCCTCTTCAGCCAGAGTATCAAGAGCGCGAAAAGCACGCTTCCGAGATAGCCTCCATTTGCAATCATGAAAGCGGAAAAATCGCTTTTGGGAAGCGTCAGCGCATAACCGCTCTCATTAAGGTTTATCCTGAAGCCCTGTATCCCGTTCCCGAAAATGACAGCCATCAGGGAATGTCCCAATTCGTGAAGGAATACGGCAAATATTTTGAGCGGTTTTATAACGATCGTGTTCCACAGCGCAACGGCAAGAGCGAGTATGACAAGATATCTTCCAGTCTGCTTCATTCCGGATCCTCCCAATGAAATATCTCAGGCGCAGTTGCGCCAAAAAAAATAACGTATCTATAAAATTATACGTTATTTTTTCATTATTGTCATTTAAAAGCTGTATTTGGGAAATCGAGGTGCGGAGCTCAGAATCGCTGCTGTATGCCTGTCTTCCGCATTGCATTCCTGATTTTTTTCGCCGCCTTGACCAGTTCATACCAGAGTACCGACGCTGCGGCTATACCGGCTGCAGCGGCAAGCTGTCCCAGTGTCAGCGGGGCGAACCTCAGGAAGCTGTTCAGCGGGGTGTACAATATAATCAGAAGCCCTGCAACCGTCCCGACATTTATGAACCACATCACCTTGTCCTTTATGAGGCGCTTTACCGTAAAAATTGCGAAATCCGTATCCGAGCTGTTTACCTGCACAAGCAGCAGATTAGCCAGCATTATGACAGCCAGACCCATTGCACGCGCAACACCCGCATTTCCGGCTATGTTGGGCTTTAGGACGTAGTAAGTGCCAAATGAGGCCGCAAACACCATGAGTCCCTGGATTATGCTTTTGATCAGTGTTCCCGTGGTCAGGATCTTCTCTTTGGAATCTCTGGGCTTCCGGCTCATTATATCCCGCTCGGCAGGCTGACGCTCGAGAACTACGGAACATGTCGGGTCGATAATCAACTCCAGCAGTACGACATGGAGCGGCAGCAGCAAAAGGTTCGCAGGCGCGATGTTGAGAAGCGGCGCCAGCAGTGAAGAAAAGGCGATCGGTATGTGGATCGTGAAAACATAGCCGATGGCTTTTCTAATGTTGTCGTAAATACGCCGCCCATCTCTTATCGTATCAACTATGGTGGAGAAGTTGTCATCCATCAGTATCAGGTCCGCAGCCTCCCTTGACACTTCGGAGCCGCGTTTGCCCATGGCTATGCCGATATCCGCATGCTTCAGCGCCGGCGCATCGTTGACTCCGTCCCCGGTCATGGCGACGACATGGCCGTTAGCCTGGAACGCCTTGACAATCCTCATCTTATGCTCGGGCACCACTCGCGAAAAAATACTTACGTCCTTTACCCTTTCACATAGTTCGTTATCGGACAGGCTGTCAATTTCGGCGCCGGTTATGATATGTTCCGCGTTGGGCATGCCTATCTGCCGCGCAATACTGCCAGCAGTGATACCGTTATCGCCTGTTATCATAACGACCCTCACACCTGCTTTTACACATTCGGCTATATCCTTTTTTACAGACTCCCTGGGCGGATCAGCCAGACCAATCAATCCGCAAAGCCTGAGGCTCAGGTCCATTATATCGTGCGGTACTTCCGTTTCACCTGTACAATGCTTTTCAGCGACCGCTATGACACGAAGGCCCTGACGGGACATTTCGACAGCCCTGTTTTCGGCCATCCTTCTTTCTTCCTCCGACATGTCGCAAAGAGCGAGGATCTTTTCCGCCGAACCCTTGGCAGCGACAATTATCTCGCCGTCGTGCCTCCAGACATGCCCCATCATCTTCAGTTCATTCGTAAAAGCATACTCATGTATGAGCTCTCCTCCAAAGAGGTGCTCTCTTGTGATACCGCGCTCCTCGCAGTTCGAAAGCATTGCCTTTTCCATAGGATCATAGGTGTCGGTTTCGCAGCCCAGACCCATTATCTCGCACAGGTGATCCTCACAGCCGTCTGAAGCCCAGACTTCTCTGACTTTCATTTGATTCATGGTGATAGTACCTGTTTTATCAACACACAGAACGGACACCGATCCCAGCGTTTCCACCGAGGCGAGCCTGCGGACCAGAGATTGTTTTTTTGCGAGGCGCCATGCCCCCATGGAGAGGAACACGGTCAGTATGACCGGAAATTCCTCGGGAATCATTGCCATCGCCAGCGTAATGCCGGAAAGGATGCTTTCTATGAGACGGTCGCCAACTGCATGGTCAGGTATGTTGAAATACGTGAAAACACTGACAAGAGCAAACAGCACTGCCGCAATACCCGCGCACAGCTTGACGAGCGATCCCGTCTGAAGCTGGAGCGGAGTAGGATTTTCCTGAGCCGCAGCCACATTTGCGCCTATCTTGCCGTATTCGGTGGATTGTCCTATCTTGTCTACCTTTATATAACCGCTTCCCTGGGTCACCATCGTGCCGGCATAGCAATAATCTTTTCTCCAGTAATCCTTACTTTCCCCGGCCTTTCCGAGCGGCACCTTCCATACGCTTTCAGCCTCGCCCGTCAGTGAAGATTCGTCAACTCCGAGGTCGCTTGACTTTACAACAAATCCATCGGCAGGGATCTTTACTCCCTCGCTGATCAGCATAATATCGCCGGGCACCAGGTTTACGCTGGCAATGGAGGTTTCCCTGCCGTCCCTTACTACGTTGATTCTGGGAGCCGACAGGTCTTTCAATGCGTTTAGTGTTTTATCGGTTTTCCATTCCTGTATTACGTCGATGCTGATAACACCCGTCACAAATATAAGCATTATCGCGCCGTCCCGCGGTTCGCCCAGCAGGAAATAGATCACCGCGGCTGCCAGCAGCAGCAGGAACATAGGCTCGCAAATGATGTGCAATACCTTAGTGAAAAAATTTTGTTTTTTCTGAGGCGTCAGTTCGTTTTTGCCGTATTGGAGCTGCCGTTTATGGGCCTCTGCTGTCGACAGGCCTTTTAGCTCGATTTCTTCCGACATGGGATAGATACCTCCGTAGTTATCATATCTCCGCAGCTTGCATCCGGAAGTATGGTCATAATTTCGCAGGTATCTGGTTAAAAATGCTATAAAAAAGCACACCTGCGGACATACCTACTGTCCCACAGATGTGCCTGTATGCCATCTGCTGCCACTATTATCGTGACCCGGCCCCACGAACCCCCAAAGGTTCATCGCCTGCTCAGTTTGTACTGTAGCAACTGTCCGCTTTGATAAGCAAACAGTTTGTAAAAATGCAGTGCAAAGAGATTAATAGCATTATATGACCGGACGTGGTGTTTTGTCAATATTCAAGCAGCAATTTTATACAGTATTTGGAAATTCGGAAAAAGTAAATAGCTCAAGTCCTGCTCAATTGACATAACGATTGACGTCGTTGAGCGTGATCCCCTGATGGAGAGCTATATTCAGCCCGTTTGCAATAGCCTTGGCAACTTTTCTGACTACTTCGTCTATTTCCTTCGGTGTTACGATCAGATTGCCTACGTAGGGCTCGAGGACTTCCTGTATCATGCCGTATTTTTCGTCCCTGTCAATGCTCTTCATCATATTGTAAAATTCCGTTCCCTTGGGCGCCTGTTCTATCATACTGTCGAGCACCAGATCTATCGTATCGTTCGCCATTGTGGCTGCATCCACTACGGTAGGCACACCGATAGCTATCACGGGTATACCCAGCGTTGCCCTTGAAAGCTCCATACGCTTGTTGCCGACGCCGGAGCCCGGCGATATGCCTGTGTCTGCGATCTGTATGGTTGTGTTTACACGATCCATCTTTCTTGATGCCAGCGCATCGATAGCTATCACATAATCGGGTTTTATGCGATCCACGATGCCCTTTACTATCTCGCCGGTCTCGATCCCCGTTATCCCAAGCACCCCTGGCGCAACGGCGCATACGGGTCTGACTCCATCATCGACCTGGTCCGGAAGATATTCGAGTAAATGCCTCGTAACCATCATACTCGAAACCACCTTCGGCCCAAGCGCATCCGGTGTGACATTCCAGTTACCAAGACCGACGACAAGCGTCATCGTTTTTTCATTAAGCTTGAGTATTGACGAAAGCTCCTTTGCCAACGCCTTACAGGTGTTTTCGTAGAGCTCCTGGTCATTATCCCGAAGTCCGGGTATCTCAAGTGTGATGTAATTCCCCATAGGCTTGCCAATTGCCTTTTCGCCTGCAGGCGTCGTTACCCGTACCCTGGTTATCTGTATATCGTCATCACCCGCATTCTCGACCATGACGCCGGGGATATCCGCCTGTCCGCCGCCTTCCTTGAGGGATTGCTCCTTTAGCAGTTCATGAGCCTCCAGAGTAAGATCAGTCCTTACATTTTTCAATCCTGCCATTATATAACCTCTCATTCCAATGCCTGGCGTTTACCGCCAAGCCAGATCTTTTCATTTAGTTTTCCACATAATAACCCGAAAAATAAGCGAAATATGATTTTGCCCCGCTAATTGCCTTGCTTTTTAAAAATTTTCATGGTAGAATATCTGATGTTAATAATGACAAATATGATCGCAGGAGGTGAAAGGTTTGCCAAATATAAAGTCAGCCATTAAAAGAGTAGAAGTCACAAAGACGAAGACTATCAAGAATACGATAAAGAAGTCTGCGCTCAAGACTGCTATAAAGAAATGCGACGAAGTCATCACTTCAAAGGACGCATCGGCATCGTCGGTATTGAGTAACACTGCAAAAGCCATAGACAAGGCTGCAGCAAAGAATTTACTTCACAAAAACACCGCTGCGAGAAGAAAATCCAGGCTTGCAAAAGCTCTGAATACGGCAAACAAATAAAGCCGGGAACATAACGGACAATTATTCGGAAATAAACAAAAAAAGCACGTGCATCGTATGGAATATTCCAGGTGGCCGGGCTTTTTGTTTTATTTCCGGGGCAGTCCGACTCTCATGACAGCCCTGTTATCATGAGCTCTACCGCAGCTTTATCACCAAGTCTTCCAGTCTTGATTGCAAGATCGAGTTCGAGTCCCGAAGCAATCGCATTTTCAAGCTTTTCCACAGTAAAGCTTTTAGCCTGGCCGAGTAGCTTGCCGGCTATAAACGGAGGCACTTTGAAATGAGCCGCAATGTCTCCCTGAGTAGCCCCATCCTTTACGAGCAGTTTAATCTGCAGCAGCTGCCTGAACTGCCTGGCTATCATATACATTACCTTGGGCATTGGCTCCTTTAGCGCTTCCATATCATTGAGCAGCGCAAGCGCTTTTGCGCACTTTCCTGCGGCTATGGCGTCCGTTAGGTCAAAGACCTTGCTTTTAACCGATTTCGTGCATACTTTGGCCACATCCGCAGCCGTAACCCGTACTCTATCCCCTGCGTACGCGCTTAACTTTTTGATTTCATTATAGAGATCATCCATCCCTGTCTCGCCGTATTCAACTATCATTGCGGCCACGGAAGGGTCCGCTTCATGTCCCAGTTCCTTAAGTCTTTTCATGACCCATTCGGTGAGCTCGTCCGGCTTTTTGAAATTGAACTCCACTATAAGTCCGCATTTATCTACCAGATCAACATACTTTATTCTTTTATCTATCTCCGTCTCAAGAAAGACCAGGCAGGCATGCCCGGGCATGTCTGAAAGCAATTCCGAAAGCTCGTCGGAACCTCCGGCCTTTTTCCCTGCGCCGGCTTTTTTACCTTCACCGCTCTTTTTACCCGCATCCTCGGTCTTTTTTCCGCCTTTGAAAATACCTGAATTTTTTACTATCACAAGTTTCCGCTCGGAAAAGACAGGCGTGGTCTCGCAATTGTCGATAATCGCTGCCGGCGATACCTTCCCCTCCAGCACCACCTTGTTCAGCAGCCTGAAATCATCAGAAAGGATAGCTTTATCTATCTGCTCCGTGTAATTTCTCTTTAGATATTCCTCCTGCCCGTAAAAAAGATACAGGCAGCCTATGTCCTTAGCCTTTATCGACTTCCATAACGTTTTTTCATTTTCGGCATATTGGTCCTTACCTGCCAATCGTTTTCAACCCGCTTTCTCTTCCACAGTTCTAATTATTTTGATGGTCTTTCCGTTACTCCGCAATAATACCGCTCCGCACTCGTCCGTCCTGAAGCATTCGACGGCTCTTTCCTCAAGCAGCTTCAGTGTCTGTTCGGACGGGTGACCGAAATTGTTTTTGCCGACGCTTATGATTGCAGCCCTGGGATCCACCATCGCAAGGAAATCCGGACTTGTCGAGGATGTGGAGCCATGGTGTGCGATTTTTATAACATCGGCTCTGAGATCCGGAGCGCCGGGAGCCGTGGCTCTGATATCCGGAGCGCTGACCGATCCGCCTGATGCAATTACAGCTCCGTGTCCGCCAACCAGTTCCGCCTCGACTTCCTTTTCGGCATCCCCTGTAAGCAATATCGATGTCTTGTCATAACACAATTTTAACACGAGAGAGGTATTATTTAAAGCATCTTCATCAGTATTACATCCGCGCACCGGACTCAATACCCGAAGCGTCGTCTTTTCATCAAGGCGTATGACGTCTCCCTCCGCACATCTTGTCACAGGTATGTCCCTTGTTTCCGATATCCCGAGAATACCCGAGAATCCGCTCTCATCAGAGACTGACGGTATAATGAGCCGGCCGACCTTCAGCGTTTCAATCACATCTTCTAGGCCTTGCGTGTGGTCGGCATGCGGGTGGGTCGCTATAACGGCGTCAAGTCTCATGACCCCGCTGTCCAGCAGGAACGGTACGACAGACTGTTCGCCGACTTTTGAAGCCACCAAAGGGTTTGTGCTGCCTCCCCCATCGATCATTACCGTACTGCCCTTATATGTCCTTATGAAGGCCGAGTCTCCTTCGCCTACGTCGAGGAATATGACTTCGAGGCAACCTGCTTTCAGGCCGGATATCGTAAAAATCACCGTTACGGTAATAATTACTGCGGCAGCGTGGCGAAGCCTTATCCTGATCCCTTTTAGGGGCTTATACCATAATAGGAACCAGACGCAGAAATAATACAGAGCCGCTAGCAGGATCGGCGGTGTGACAGTCCTGATCGTCGCAAACGGAACGCTTGAAGACCATTTTGTAATGTACAGCAGTGCGCTCAGGAACACATTGTTCAGGTAACCGATCAGCTGTGACAGTGCAATACTGAACTGGCCAAGTACCGCCATAAGCATGCCGAGTATGGTTATAAGCTCGAGCAGCGGAGCTGCCAGGATATTGGGAAGGATCGAAATAACCGAGAGCCTGTTGAAATGAATCAGCGTCAGCGGAAGAACCCCGAGTTGCGCCGAAAGCGTAGCCGCCAGAACCTCTGCGGCCTTGCCCGGTATAAACCGGCAGGTAACGAGCCTGCTTATATTCTTATAGAGCATCACGATGCCGAGCGTGGCGCCATATGACAGCTGAAAGCCTATATTGAAGAGCATGCCCGGACTTATTGCGAGCAGTATTATAGATGACACTGCAAGCGCCGCATATACATCCGGTTCGCGGTAAAGCACTGCTGAAACAAGCAGCACGTCGGCCATAAGCACAGCCCGCAGCACCGACGGTTCAAAGCCCGTTACGAAGACAAACATGGCAAGAAAGGCAATTATCATTATATTTGCCGCTTTCTTTTTTATATGGAGAAGCTTGAGCAGAAAAGTGAGCGGAAGTATGAGGAAGGCTACATTGGCTCCTGAAACGGCCATTATATGCGTCAGGCCGGCATTGCTGAACGCCTCCTGTACTTCCTCGGAGAGGCCTTCCCGGTATCCGATGAGCATTCCGTTCAGAAGCCCGGCCTGCTGGTGCGGAAGGCTCCTTTGGATTACATCCACTATACGGTTTCGTATCGACAGTCCGGTCTGTACAAGAAAATTGCCCCTTTTCTCCTTTCCGGTCTCGATAGCATAGGGATATGCAAACACCGATGCCCCGACTCCCTTCTGAGCCAGGTATCTCCTGTAGTCGAAGCCTCCCGGATTCCTCACGCCCTTTGGCTGGGTCAGCAGGCCCTCGAATGTGATCTCGCGCCCGAAGTCAAAAAAGCCCGCATCTGCGTCCGGCAGCGTGGACAAAAGTATCTTTCCGTTTGATTTTTCAAAATCTCCCACGTACCCTTTTCGAATGCCAGCCACCTTGACGGTGTAGACCACCTTCCCGTTTTTAAGTTCCGGTTCCGAAACGACATGACCCCTTACAGTCACTTCGCAGCCGTTATAACGTGCAAAGGAGCTGAGCTGAATACGGTCGGCAAACAGGAACTCAAGCGAACCCAGGAGAAAAAAGGCCAGCATCGCCACAGGTACAAAAGCTCCCCCAGTGAAAGCTTTTGAGAATACGAAGGCACATACGAACAATAAGAAAAACAGGCTTATCACCACTAAAAACGAATTCGACAAAAATACCGCCGCAATACCGGCAATCTGCATTATACAAAAGGAAACGATGGGACGTTTGTAAATAATACTCATAATGAAACCTTTTTTGTTTCATTATATAAAAAATGGCGCTAATTGTAAATATATTACATTTACGTCGTTAAATAGGCGCACAGTGCTGAACCGGACCCGCAGAGCCTTTCTCTTTGGCACGCTTGCGTTAGTGAAGGAATGTGGCAAGTCCATCTTCATGCTCATACTTCAAAGGATCACCTCAAGCTCTTTCCCTCGAACCCTTATGCGAATCTGTTGTTAGGTGATTAACAAATATTTATGGCATGAATTTAAGTTTCAATGCCTTTTGCTTTTTTAATTACATTTTGATACTTCTCTCTATCTTCATCAGAGACCTTCTCTAGCGAGTCAATGATATATTTGTACTTTATAGTTAATAAATGTTCTATAACATGATTAAAACTTTTAGATCTTAATTTAAATCTACCTTTAGATCTGACAAAAAAACAACTTAAATTTAATAAATCAAATTTATTGCAATTGTAACAACTATAAACTATTAGCCCACAATAATATGAATAGATGTAAACTTGTTTCTTATAAAAAAACAAATCACAGGTTACCATTCTCTTGAAATCTATTGCTCTATAATTCAAAATAGTAATAATATTCTCATCAAGTGAAAACACCGAATGCGAAGACCATCTTGGGTATTGAGGATTATCAAGTTTCAATAAAACTAATGCTTTCCCCTTCTTTTGAAGAACTAATTTTGCTCTTATACTAATTTCTATATCTTTTAGTATTTGCAACTTCGTACCCTCATATAATTGCATTTGAGTCAGTAAAAATCTCCAGTGTATAGATTCAATAAAATATTGAAAATTATAATCATAATTAAAGTTAATTTTTT
>DATALQ010000023.1:0-64067 GCA_036260935.1 Clostridia bacterium | reverse complement strand
TGAAGGACCCGCTCCGGATAGTCATCGACCTCAAAAACACAAAGGCTCCGGCAAAACAGGCTTATATCAAGGCAGGCGGGGCGTTGGTCAAGCGTGTCAGATATGCAAGGTATACCGAGGGCACCAGCCGTGTCGTTCTTGAAATGAACGAAGGCTACGAATATTCGGCAGAGGCCGGCGATAACGGCATTACCGTATATGTTTCCAAAAGGCAGGCACAGGAAACGCTCGATAAAGCAAAGTCCATTTCCTTTGGTAAAAATTATGGAATAAAACTCAAAACTATAGACTCCAGGGACGCGGTCAGCGTTTCTCTAAAAAACCACGAAGGTTATCGCATTACCAGATATACAGGGCCGGACAGGCTTGTGCTGACAATACCGGACGCTGGCGTTTTCGGAAGCGGCAGGCTTGTGAATGTGGATACGAGGCAGGTCGCTTCGATCAGCTACAGAAAGACCGGAAAAGCCGGGGCCATCATTACTTTCGAGCTGAACGGGCAGTTTCAGTATGAGGCCGACGAATCCGGAGACCAGCTCGTTCTGACGTTCCATTGGCCCAATTATACAAATATCTACTACAATAACAACAAGGACAGGGTCTACCTTACTCTGAGCGATACAAAGCTCACCGAAGGCGCCAAATATCTCAAGCCCCTGTATACAGAGGAGTATGACGAAACAGCGAGCCTCTATACAATTACCTTCCCAACCGCTCTATCCGTTATAAAAGAGGGTAGACTGGACATAAACGACGCGTATCTGAAGAACTTCGAGGTCAGGCTGAACCCTGAGGCTGGTACGACTTCCCTCATATTCACAGGAAACGGGAAGAACGCCTACCTTGCATTTACTAGGGAATCCGGACTAACGACGATAACGGTAATGAAGCCTGCGGCTAAAGGTCAAAAACTGGTCGTAATCGACGCCGGACACGGCGGGAAAGCTACGGGAACGATTTACAGAGCTACTGAGGAGAAGGATCTGAACCTGGATATGGCAAAACGCCTGGATTCGCTGCTGGCCAAAAAGGGCATCAGAACCTATATGTTAAGAAGCGAGGACTGCGACGTGGATAACTTCGAAAGGGTCTATATCGCAAACAAGCTTGATGCAAGCCTGTATTTGAGCATCCATGTAAATGCTATGGATGACAGGAGCTACAGCGGCACGATGTCGCTCTACTGCCCAAGCTACAACAGCGGTTTCACAGGCAGAAACTTTGCAGCCATTATTCAGAAAAATCTACTGTCCGCGTTAAGGACAAGAGACAGAGGTGTAATTTCGAGACCCGACCTGATAGTGCTGAGGGAGACGGCTATGCCCTCTGCTTTGGCAGAGATAGCCTTCCTGTCCAACAAAACGGACAGGGCCAACCTTCTGAAGCCATCCTTCAGGCAGAAAGCGGCACAGGCGCTATACGACTCCGTGGTACAGGCTCTCCCAAAACTATAGTACAGGCCATCCCAAGATTGTAGTACAAGCTCTTCCAAAACTGGGCCGATAAGCTTTATAACCCAACTTGCAAGCTGATTTATATAAATATCTATAAAAAAAGTCAGTGGAATTTATGAATTCTACTGATTTTTTTTAAGTACACGTTATGATAACATGAAATGAAGAATTTGATATATTTGACAACTAAATATGGAAAGGCAATATAATTCGGGAAATACTAAAAACCTCTTAAGTTGTCCATAATCTCCATAAAATGTAATGTTTATGGAGGACAATATGAAAAGGTTAATAGTTGTTTTTCTGACCATACAGCTGATTTTACTTGCGGGCTGCACTTTCCCTTTCTTTGGCGGATCGAAGGACGAACCATCATCTATCGCCGAAGGACAGGATATGGTAAAGATCGATGAAAGCGGGCAAACCGGTTCGAATGCGGGAGCTTCCACAAATACGGCAGCGACAGGCATAGGTACCGATAAAGTGGCAGGCACAGGTACCGACAATGCGGATGGCACAAGAGCCGATAAAGCGACAGGCACAGGCACCGATAATGCGGCCGGTACGACGGCAACGTCGTCAGGAAGCGCTATAAGCGCGAATACCGGTAATGCGGGGATATCCGATCTACAGCCTGCTGCTTCGGGATTATCAGCAGATGCTTCTTCACTGACAACCGATAATGCATCTTCGTTAAGTGAAACGCAGGGTGTTCCGTTAAATGGCACAACGCCGGACAGTACGGGCGTAATGGGGGCGGAAAGCGGGTCTGACAGCAGCGCTCTCTATTCGGAACCCAGAAGACCGGTGACTGTATATTACCAGGATGGGGACGGGTACCTCATACCGATGACAAGATGGATCGAGCCGCAGCAGGGCATTGCAAGGGCGGCGGTCAGCCTGATAACGGACAGCGCTTTAAATCGCGAGGAGATAGCTTACTACGGAGTTTATCCGGTATTGCCTGCCGATACTGAAGTACTCGGCATCGACATAAGAAATGGGACAGCGGTAATCGATTTCAGCAGGAAGCTGTTGAATTATGGGAGCGCAAAAGCCGAAAGAAATATCATCGCTTCGATAGTATATACGCTTACCGAATTTGAAACTATAAACAGCGTCAGGATATTGATAAACGGATATGAACAGGGAGTCATGAAATACGGTACGGATCTTGCCTCAGCGCTCGGCAGGGAGGAAGTCGCGATCAATGCCGACCCTTCGGTGCTTGCGAATGACAAGGATAAGGCTGACGTATTTTTACTGAAACAGGCAAATACCTGGTATACCTACCCTGTACCCGTTACCGTGACTAGTACGGGCGGGTCGGCAAACCGTCCCGAAGAGCTTGTCAAGCTATTGCTGGATACGGTTTCGAAAGACGGGCTTACATCTGAGATGCCGGACGGGGCTGCATTACTGGGCACAAGTCTGAAAGACGGGGTCATAACGCTCGATTTCAGCGGTGAGTTTACAGATTACGGCGGAACTGCAAGGGAGGAAGGTATTTTGAAACAATTGGCCTATACCCTCAGGCAGTGTAAAGATATAAAAAAGATCAGGATCCTGGTGGAGGGCCGTGAAACGCAGCTTCCCGAAGGGACCGACATATCCGGCGGGCTTTCCGTACCGATAACTGTAAACGATGTTATGGATAGATAAAGTACAATATTAAATTCGATACGTATAATAACAATAGAGAAGGATGCTTCTGCTTGGATAACGATTTGAAGAACTCGAAAACAGAGCCGATAAGGATCATCGTGGCAACCAAAAACAAGGGGAAACTGGAGGAATTTGCACAGCTCCTTTCCCGGTTTCCCTGCGAGGTCATTTCGATGTCGGACGCCGGTTTCACTGAGGATATAGAGGAAAACGGCGCGACTTTTGAAGAAAACGCGATGATCAAGGCAAAGAGTGTCTGGAAGGTCACAGGCGGCGTGGTACTGGCGGATGATTCGGGGCTTGAAGTCGATATTCTCGACGGCGCGCCGGGAGTCTATTCCGCCAGATATGCAGGCGAAGGTGCGACGGATGCCGACAGGAACAGAAAACTGCTTCGCGCATTGGACGGAGTACCCGGGGATAAAAGATCCGCAAGATTTGTCTGTGCTATTGCAGCCATATTCCCGGGCGGAAGCAGCCTTATAGTCAGGGATACATGTGAAGGTTACATAGCTTTTGAACCGGCCGGGGACAATGGTTTCGGTTACGATCCGTTGTTTTTTGTCCCGGAATACGGTCAAACTGTCGCCCAGATGGATTCTGAGCTCAAAAACGGAATCAGCCATCGCGGTAAAGCTATGAGAAGGCTTGCTGAAAAATTTGGACAACATTGGATGGAAAGTATGGACATCAGCAGGCAGTGACGGAATTTTGCGGGGGTTTACTTTAATGAGGATCTTAGTTATCAGCGATACGCACGGCGATACAGACAAGGCTGAGGAAGCCATTAAGTCGCATAAAGAAGTCAATATGATAATCCACCTGGGCGATTACTTCAGGGATGCACAGAAGCTTTCGGGCATGTTTCCCGACATTCCGATCGAATACATCTATGGAAACAGTGATTTTATGGTGGAGAACGTACCTTCTGAAAAATTGCTGGAAGTCTGCGGAAAGAGGATATTTATAACGCATGGCCACAGGTATTCGGTGAAATGGGATTATGGCAGGCTTTATAAAAAAGCGGAAGAGCTTAAAGCCGATATGATCCTTTTCGGACATACGCATGTTCCCGAAATAATCGAAAAGGACGACTTCTTTTTATTAAACCCGGGAAGCACCAGTGACCCCAGGGATGAATCCGACGAATCCTATGCCATCATCGACATAGTGAACAATAAGCTCGTACCAAAGATTTATTATATATGAATTTTACCGTCGTTATCGCGCGTGACAGCAGCCGCCGCCGCAGCGGTGGGCGTTCGGGCATTCGCCTGCTCCGGTCTTTCTTGACTGTATTATATTGACCTTCGAGAATACTGCCTCCAACTTATCGCTGCCGCATTTCGGACATTTTATCTTTTTATTCTCGCGGTCGCTCATCGACGCCATAATGTTGAATTCTTCTCCGCAAGCGCATTTCAGATCATAAAAGGGCATATTCGAAACCTCCCGGATATCTGCTTTTTATTATTCTACTTCATCGACTCATAAAATACCAGTTCATTTAAAGGTTTTCTCATAGCAGCATTTATTGTCATTGCCCATTTCAATTACTTTGTAAAATGCTATGATATTTTTGGGAAAATTGATATAATATGAGGAGTTCTACAGGTTTTTATCGAAACTTCGGACTGGCAATTATTTTACTTCTTTTGGGGGCAAACGAATGAAAAGCATCCTGGGCAGGGTATGGGCAACTCTGGTAATTCTCGGCATCATCGGCTTTTTATCGGCTCCGTCCCTGGCTGCAAGCCTACCTTCCGCGCCTTTTCCAAAACCTTCACACTCTGAAATAACGTTTATCAAAATAACAGACGGTACTGACATCGAAATTGTCGACACAGCCAAATCGCCTCTTGTGCTGGATAAACAGGGATACAGGTATGAGCCGGCAGGTGAGGATAAGCAGGTGCCGATCGCAGGCGAAGTCAGAATTGCAGCAGATAATATATCTTTCAGTAATGCGGTCATTGACGGCGATCTTTACATAAACGGGAATAATGCCCGATTGTATGGCCTTACTGTCAAAGGAACGGTATATATCGTCTCCGGACAGGATGCTGCAATGGATAATTGCAGCGTAGTTTCAGGAAAGGTGGAAATGTTGGACGCCGTTGAGGCGAACATTGAGGCAGATGTTGAGGCGAACGCGGATGCTTTCGGTGAATTCCATCCGCAGCCTGTGTTTGCCGATAACTCGGTAACCGACTGGTATGACAGGATAGATGAAAGCCCGGAGATTTCTCCCGACGTGACAGGCAAGCCTGCAGTAGCGCTGTTGGAGTCTGTGGCGATAGACGACTTCAACAGCAGGTATGTCGTAACCAATAAGAATCGAGTATTGCCCGCGGATTGGAAGCCAAAGGACCTCACACCCATAAGCGTGCCGTACCATGGCAGAAGGGAAGCCAAATACCTGCGCAGGGAAGCCTGTGATGCCCTTGCAATGATGTTCGCAGGCGCAAAAAAAGAGGGTATCGTGCTATGCGGCGTTTCTGGCTTCAGATCCTACGAACTGCAAAAATCCGTATATAACAAGTATTCGAGACAGCTTGGTGAAAAGGCTGCCGACATGGTTAGTGCAAAAGCGGGGAACAGCGAGCATCAGACAGGACTGGCGGTGGATATTTCATCAAAATCCCTGAACTATACGCTGAGCAATTCCTTTGCCAATACCCGCGAGGGTAAGTGGCTCGCAGCGAATGCAGCCAAATATGGCTTTATCCTGAGGTACCCCAAAGGCAAGGAAGCAATAACGGGATATGTGTATGAACCGTGGCATTTCCGTTATATCGGCGCGGAACTCGCAGCTGATATGGCAAAAAAGAGCATTACCCTTGAAGAATACTACGGGATAGCCCCTGAGGACATCGGACAAAACCTTATTGCCGGTGTCGCCGGCAATAAGGTCGATAACTGATTTATGCGCCTTTTTATCTCGGCAGCAGCCTTATCTCCATCCAGTCAAATGCAATCCAGTCGTCGGTGCCCGCACTTGACGTGTTTTCAATGGTTACACGGTTGTTCCTCCTGGGATTGCCGATATTGAACGGCAGATTCCTCCAGTTGACAAACACTCCTCCTACAGGTGTTCCATGCTCAAGGTTCAACCTTCCGTCAAATACTACCGTGCCATTTACTGTGATCCTCGCTGAGTAGCGGTTCACGGGCACATTGGCATGGTCGTCGAGGACTGCGCGTATTATGATCTGGGCGCGCTGGTTGCCGGGCACTGTCAGGAATGCCGGTGAATTGAAGGTCCACGAGCCGCGGTTCCCTGTGTACAGTATGTCGGCATTCCTGCTTGGATTCCCGTAATTAGGGTATGCCGTCAATTCCTTGAACAGCGAAACTGAAGCCACTGCCGGATTGTTGCTCAGAAGCGGCGGGGGATCCTGCTGCGCAAGCAGCATAGGATCTATATAGTCAATATCGTCATCTGCGTCCGCTGTATATGTGTATTGTACCGGAGCGTATTGTGCCGGATATCCCTGCATCATAAACGGCTGCTGGTAAGGAATCGTCTGCTGAGCTGTAATATAAGGCCGCGGGTAGTACTGGCCTGAAAACGGATAGCTCATATACGGGTAACTCATATAAGGTGTTTCCATAATTCCATCTCCTCAATATTTATGTTTTATTATATTCGTGAGGGACGTATTATGTTCACTGCTTGCGATAGAGCCTAGTAAAGGGTCGGAACGGGGTAGCATGCTACCTGGTCTATAAATGCCGGATCGAATCCATAAAATGTCCAGTTGCTGCCAGTCCACAGATATCCTGAAACTTCACCGTATTCCAGTCTTGTGGGGTAAAACCAGAATGGCCTTCCTTGTTTGGGCCATACATACGTAAATGAAAACATGCAGTCCACGATATAGGAAACGGCTGGTTTCGGCGGTATGACCGGCGGCGGAGGCGAACCCGGAGGCCCGTATTGTCTCATATGATTCAACTCCTTTTGGATGTCTCATGTACTATTGTATGAAGCAATAACGTATAAAGTTCACATAATTTGTTGACAATGCGAGTTCCCGATTTGGTGGGAGATATCCGGGATCAGCAATATTTGCTGACATTATCAGACATTATATGGGCACATAAGTAAACATCTATATAAGTAAAATCAGGAGGTAAGTAATAATGAACGTGTCTCAAGACCTGACCAAAGCTGACGGGAGCTTGACCAAACTGATAAAACGATACCCGCTGATCACGTTTTTTGTTATGTCGGTATTATTGGAGTGGTCAGCCGAATTTTTAATGTACTTTTTTTTCAACCAGGGGTCGGAATCACAGGGTTATACTAACGTCTATATAGCGGCGTTCAGTCCGGTATTGTCGGCTATGTTTCTTATGAATCTGCTCAATCGCGGCAAAGCCGAACCGCCGCGCAAAAACAGGCTGTTGATTTTTTTAGTCGTATTTGTTGTCGTAGGTGCGCTCAGGTGGATAAGCCGTATCTGGTGGGAACATGACCTGTCGCTGAATGTATTGCCGGGCGACATCATCCTGGTTTCACTATCGGCATTTGTGGCATCGGGAGTGCTTTCCTCCCGGAAAGGTACGCGTACATTGCTTGAGCCTATGATTAACTGGAAGGTCTCATGGGTTTGGTATGTCTTTGCTGTTCTGTTCTGGCCTGCCCTCACACTGGCAGGAAACTACCTTGCGCTGCTAATTGGCGTCAATGTGCCGGAAAGCCCCAAAATACCGGATTCTCCATTGTTACTGGTCATTCTGGTTTCCTTCATGTGGAGCCTCTTTATCAACGGCCCCATACAGGAAGAGGCGGGGTGGAGAGGATTTGCACAGCCCAGGCTTCAAAGCCGTTTCAGCCCTCTTGTTTCCAGTATAATTATCGGGCTCGTCTGGGGATCTTTTCACTGGGCCGGATTTTTTTTAGGCTATAGGGAAGGCGGCTGGCAGTCGATCTTTATACGTCTTGGCGATATTTCACTGGCGATACTTTTTACCTGGCTTTACAACAGGCTGAAAGGGAAAAGCCTGCTGCCGCTGCTGCTACTGCATACATCCGTAAACGCGACCAGGGATTTCCTGCCGAGGACGACGCTCACAGTCTATTCCTTGCTCGGGATCGTTATTATCATTATGATAATCGCCGACAAGATGTGGAAGCAGCCTCAGGACACGAGTATCGTGCCGGATACAGGAGTGCATGAGGCCAGCGCGTAGGTAATTTTATTTTTTTTCCATAGGGCGAACGGTATTATTTACTGTCGCCCTTTTCAGCATTTAGTTGGATTATACAAAGTATGAATTCTTTATGGGACTCCCGCCGTATTGATATAGAAAATCAATAATGGTATTCTTAATCTACAAAAGAGACAACAATATAAGCAAGGGGTCGAATATGTCAATCAACTACGTTCAAGACATGACAGAAGGAAATGAAATCGGGCATCTCATAAAGTTTTCACTGCCAATGCTTATTGGCAATGTGTTTCAACAGTTTTACAACTTGATCAACTCGATAATCGTGGGCAGATATTTGGGGGCCAATGCGCTTGCAGCAGTGGGCGCGACTGGTTCCCTGGCCTTTCTGTCTTTTTCAGTATGCTTCGGACTGTCCATTGGAATCAGTATAGTCATTGCGCAATACTTCGGCGCCAGAAAGGAAGAGGATGTAAAACGGGCAATTGCCAATGCTGCTTACATCATAGTAGTTTCGGGCATAATCATGAGTATTTTGACCTCTACCTTTGCCCGTCCGATTTTGCGGCTATTGAATACGCCTCCTGAAATACTGAACGATTCCACTGCCTTTTTGAGAATAATTTCGGGCGGTATGCTGGCTGTGGCGGCATACAACGCGATAGCCGCCATACTGAGGGCGCTCGGGGACTCGAGGACGCCTCTGTTCTTTTTGATTTTATCCTGTGCGGTCAACGTCGTACTGGATCTCTTGTTTATCCTCAAACTCGGGTTCGGAGTAGCCGGAGCAGCCAGCGCCACCGTTATTTCCCAGGGCTTGGCGGCACTGGGCTGCGTGGGCTTCGCACTTTTGAGCAACCCGTATTTCAAGATAAAAAGAGAGCATATGAAACCAAATTGGCCGATCATTGTCAGATGTATAAAGGTCGGTATTCCCGTTGCATTACAGAACTCGATGATAGCCATATCGATGGTTGCCCTGCAGAGGGTCGTAAACGGTTTTGGAGAGGTTGCGGTAGCTGCCTATACGGCGACCAGCAGGATCGAGCAGCTGGTAAACCAGCCCTTCAGTTCGCTTGGCGCTGCAATGTCCACCTTTTCCGGACAAAATATGGGCGCCGGCAAGCTCGACCGCGTAAAGAAGGGTTACCATAAAAGCATAATAATTGTCGCCGTTCTCAGTCTTCTGGCATTACTGGCGGCGCAGTTCGGGGGCCGCGCAATCATGGGCATATTCGTCAAGGAGGACAGCGTAATAGCTCTTGGGGCAGCGGCGATAAAGATCACGAGCTGCGCGTATTTCGGCCTGGGAATGATCTATATCACCAGAGGCCTTTTGAATGGTACAGGGGACGCTTTTTACTCCATGATCAACGGCATAGTCGAGGTTGCAGGCAGGGTCGGGTTTTCGAGCACACTGGCCATGCTGCCTGCCGTAGGCGTCTGGAGCGTGTGGGCTACTACCGGCCTGACCTGGGCTGTTACTGCGGTTGCAAGTGTGATACGCTACAAGCAGGGCAAATGGAAAAGCAAATCTCTTGTTAAACCGGAGGAGCTTTCAGCCTGATATATTGCTAAAGATCGTTTATTAAGCATAATACTATAAAGGCAATTGAGCAGTATGGACCAAGAGATTATTCATTATCAATAACGGAGGATTGAGTATGGAAATTTATCATGCGGAAGGAAACAAGCTTGTCTGGAGTTACAATGGGGAAAGGCTTGTGATAGAACCCTGGAGCGGGAACAGCCTCAGGGTGCGTTCGGTTATGATGGGAGAAATACTGGATACTGATTTCGCTCTTTTGCCAGCAGATTATTGCGATGCACAAATTGAAATAAGGGAGAAAACAGCTTCGATCACAAACGGAAAAATCAAAGCTGTACTGGAAGAAATAGCCTGGACTAAGGGCTGTCGTATAAGCTATTACAATCAAAGCGGCAAGCTGCTGCTTCAGGAACTTGGCAACCACGGGGCGCTCAGCCTGCAAGCCCGCAAATTCAAACCGATAATAGGCGGGGATTTCCGGCTGACGGCTTCCTTTGAATCGAATGAAAACGAAAAGCTTTACGGTATGGGGCAGTATCAGCAGGAAATAATGGATATCAAGAATTGCAGCTTCGAACTGGCACACAGGAACTCGCAGGCCAGTGTTCCTTTTGTACTTTCAAGCCTTGGATACGGCTTTATGTGGCACAATCCGGCAGTGGGAAGAGCCAGCTTCAATAAAAACAGGACCGAATGGCATGCGGAGAGTACGAAACAGCTGGATTACTGGATAACCGCCGGTGACACGCCTGCCGAAATAGAGGAGGCCTTCGCCGGCGTTACCGGAAAGGTGCCTATGATGCCTGAATACGGCCTCGGGTTCTGGCAGTGCAAGCTCCGGTATTACAACCAGGAACAGCTGCTTGAAGTCGCAAGGGAATACAAACGCAGGAACCTGCCAATAGACGTTATCGTATGCGACTTTTTCCACTGGCCCAAAATGGGTGATTTCAGATTTGACGAGGAATTCTTCCCGGATCCCAAGGCAATGGTCGACGAGCTTAAGGAAATGGGAATTGAACTGATGGTGTCCGTCTGGCCGCAGATCGACCTCGAAAGCGAGAATTACAACGAAATGCGGCAAAAGAACCTGCTGGTCAAGCCTGAAATGGGAGTCAACATAAGCATGCTTTTCGGCGGCTTCAGCAATTTCTATGACGCAACCAACCCGGCTGCAAGAAAATACGTTTGGGAGAAGTGCAAAAAGAATTATTACGATTACGGTATAAAAATATTCTGGCTGGACGAAGCAGAACCGGAATACAATGTTTACGACTTTGAAAACTATCGCTACCATGCCGGGCCCAATGTTCAGATAGGCAATATCTACCCTCAGCTGTTTTCCAGGACCTTTTACGAAGGAATGGAAGCCGAGGGACAGCTGAATGCCGTAAACCTCGTCAGGTGCGCATGGCTTGGAAGCCAGCGGTATGGCGCACTTGTCTGGTCCGGGGATATATTTTGCTCCTATGAGGATTTCAGGAAACAGATATGTGCAGGGCTCCAAATGGGACTGTGCGGTATTCCGTGGTGGACAACGGACATAGGAGGTTTTCACGGGGGGTACCCGGAGGATGAAAGATTCAGGCAACTGCTTGTGCGCTGGTTCCAGTACGGCACCTTTAGCCCGGTCATGCGCCTGCACGGGGACAGGCAGCCCGGTACCAAGCTTTACAAAAAGGACGGCAGTTCCGCGTTGTTTACGGGCTGCGACAACGAAGTGTGGAGCTTTGGAGAAGAAGCCTACGGCATACTTGCAAGGTATATGAAGCTTAGGGAAACCATGCGCCCGTATACTCGCGAATTGATGAGGCAGGCCCACGAAAAAGGCACCCCTGTTATCAGAACCATGTTCTATGAATTTCCTGAAGACGAGCCTTGCTGGACTTTGAAGGATCAATATATGTTCGGGGGCGATCTGCTGGTTGCGCCTGTCACATATGAAGATATGACTTCGAGGGATGTTTACCTCCCCACGGGTTCGGAATGGACCAGCCTTTGGAGCGGTGAAACCTTCAAGGGAGGCCGGGTTGTGCATGTCGACGCGCCTATCGATATCATTCCTGTCTTCCTGAGGGATGGAAGGCACAAGGAATGGATCGATTCCGTGCGGGGTGTTTGAATGCGTACAGAAGCCGAAATGCTGAAACTGATCATGAAAAAGGCTGTGGAGGATGAGAGAATCCGGGCTGTCACCATGGACGGTTCGAGAGCGAATAAAAATGCCGTACATGACAAGTACAGCGATTTCGATATTGTTTATATCGTTAAGGATGTGCGCGAATTTACAAGGGACAAAAGCTGGGTGAACTATTTCGGAGACATCCTGATAGTACAGTATCCGGCTGATTGGTACAAGCATCCTTACGATTACGGCGGCCATGATTCCTTTGCATATTTGATGCAGTTTGCGGACGGGAACAGGATAGATCTGACTGTTGTCGACGTGCGAAATATCGATAAGGAAAAGCGCAATACCGAGCCCAGGCTTGTTCTGCTGAACAAGGACAATTTCAGCGAACTGGTTCCGATAGACAGCGAAGAGGCCTTCCATATCAAGCCGCCGTCGGGCATGGAATTTCAAAATACCTGTAACGAGTTCAGGTGGCTTTCGATTTACGTAACAAAAGGGTTATGCAGAGATGAATTTTATTATGCCAGATATATTTATGAGGTTCCGTTAGCTGAAATGTTCATGAAAATGCTGAACTGGAAGATCGGCGTAAAGCATGAGTTCAGCGTGAGTACGGGAGCTCACGGCAAATATTTGAAAAGGTTTCTCACAGCTGGTGAGATGAGCCGTGTGCAGGGAATATTCCCGAGCGGACGGTATGAAGATATATGGGACAAACTATTTCTCATGTATGACTACTTTGATGAATTGGAGACAGAAGTAGCCTACGCATTGGATTTTCAATGCGACAAACGGGAAACGAACAGAGTCAGGGATTTCCTGGTAGAAAGAAGATCGCCGCCAGTATTTGGGCAATGAGGCCGCATATCGATAGAAGTATTGACGCATTTTTGTATGTAATAAGGTAACCGGTGAGGTGACAGGATCTTGAAGATAGGTAAGCTGCAATTGAATAACAGCATTTTCAGCCGATTGGTCATCACCTTTCTCGTCATCATTATTCCTATTTACGTACTGGGCATATATATGTATTACTGGGGTCTGCACACTGTAAAGGATGAGATCACCAATTCCACTACGGCGCAGGTATCCTTTTATTTGCAGGGGCTGGAAAAAGAAATTGAGAGAATCAAGATTCTTCAGTATGACTGCCTCAACGATGAGAATCTTAATAAGCTTGCCGTGAGATGGCCGATAATGGACACGTACGAGCAGATAGACTGTATGCGGCAGCTTCAGCAGAAGCTCGCGATGATCAGAAACAGCAGTATATATATAAGTGATGTCAGCGTTCATATACTTCCGATAAATAGGACGATTTCCTCCAATACCGGCGTCGATGCCATCGACCTGGAAAAGTTCCATAACATTAGAGTTCCGGCTGGGATCAGGGGAGCGCAGATAATCAACTATAAGGGAGGACTGTACCTCAGTACTCTGCAGGAGCCCGGGGCCGACGCGTCCTCATACATGATAGATATAGAACTGAACAAGGCTGCACTGCAGCAGGCCCTGTCCCAATTCAATACATATGAGCATAGCGGTTCGTTCCTGATCAGCATGCTTAACAAAGATGTCATTATAAACCAGTCGGACGCGGGCAATATCCCCTCGGTAATGAATTTTGCCAGCAAATTGGAAGATAGCGACAGCGGCATGGATTTTATCAAAATCCATAACAAGGGTTATTATTTAGTTTACGCCAGATCCGAATATCTGGACATGGTTTTGTTGAGATATATCCCGGAGGGAATCATCCTGAAGCCCCTGCAGAATTTTAATGCATGGGCCTGGGTCTTCACTGTTGCCGCCTTATCAATCATTGTCATATTCTCATATTCGACCTACAAGTTTATGCACAAGCCGCTCCTCCAGCTCGTTGAATCCTTCCGCAGAGTAGAAAGCGGAGATCTGCAGGTATCTATCAGCCATGATTCCAAGGATGAGTTCGGGTATCTGTATAAACGCTTCAATGAAATGGTAAAGAACCTAAAAATGTTGATAAACCAGGTATATAACCAGAAGATTTTGATGCAGAGGGCCGAACTGAAGCATCTGCAGTCTCAGATCAATCCGCACTTCCTATACAACAGCTTTTTTATGATAAACACGATGGCCACGATCGGCGATGAAAACCTGATACCTTTTACAAAGCATCTTGGAGAATATTTCCGATTTGTTACCCGAAGCTCTTCGGACTACATTCCGCTGGAGGAAGAGATAAAGCACGCCAAAGTGTATACGGATATTCAACAGATGAGGTTTTCCAAAAGGCTTCAGATCCAATTTGGGGAATGCCCTGAGAAATACTTTAAATTAAGCGTTCCGAGGCTTATAATTCAGCCGCTCATAGAAAATGCTTTTGAACACGGGATTGAGAATAAAAGAAACAGCGGGATAGTTTCAGTAAGTTTTGAAGAACTGGAAAATGAACTGGACATTATTGTAGAAGATAATGGAGATACCATAACGGATACAGGGCTTGCCGAATTGCAGAAATCACTGGAATCCGACGGAGAAGGTCTCGAAACAACGGGTATAATAAACATACATCGGCGCATCAGGCTGGTATTCGGTGAAGAAAGCGGGCTCAAACTGTCCAGAAGCGAACTGGGCGGGCTGAAGGCCAGCCTTGGGATCAGACTGCAGGGGGGTGAAGGTAATGTACAGACTGTTGATCGTAGATGATGAAGAGATAATAGTTAATGGCTTGTATGAAATATTCAACAGCCTGAAACACCTTGATCTGGACGTTTACAAGGCTTATTCCGGAGAAGAGGCGATGGATTGGCTCAACAGAACACGTATCGACATTGTACTGACAGACATCAGGATGCCGGAGATAGACGGCCTTCAGTTGATGGAGAAGATATTTGCCAGCTGGCCGCAATGCAAGGTTATTTTCCTTACCGGTTACAATGAGTTTGAATATGTGTATAAGGCAATTAAACACAACGGGGTCAGCTATATTCTGAAGACGGAAGACAACGACAAGGTGATCGAAGCTGTTGAGAATGCCATAAAGGAAATTCAGAAGGGGATCAAGACAGAAAACCTTATTCATGAAGCGAAGGAACAGATGAATATGGCGCTGGAACTGTTCCAGAAAGATTATTTTCTCCATCTGCTGCATGAGGATTCTGCGCTCAAGGTAGACAAATCCCAGTTTGAGAAGCTTTCGGTGCCGATGTCTCCAGAGCTGCCGGTAATCCTGCTTTTGGGGCAGATAGACAGCATGCCGCAGCAAAGCTCCTACTGGGACAAGATACAAAGCTTGTATTCAGTCAAGCTGCTTGTAGACCAATACCTGAATACCAACGTAAGAAACGTCAATGTAACGGACGAAGATTACCGATTTGTTATTTTTATTCAGCCGAAACTTCAGCTGACTACAGGACAGGTAGATACAGCCGTTCGTTTTGATAAGGCCAGTTCGTTCCTGAAGGGAACGCTCGAGATGATCCAGAATGTCTGCAGGGAATCAATCGGCTTATCCATAAGCTTTGCATTAAGCGGAGAGCCCTGCGGGTGGGATGAGGTTTCACGGAAATACTATTCGCTTTCCGAGCTGTTGAATTACCGTGTAGGCTCGGGAATAGAAATGTTTTTGATTGATAATGAGTTTAAGAACAATATATTGAACAACGATCCTGTAGTAGAGCTGCCGGAACATGAGGACGATCCTGAAGGTCTTGAACTCAGGCTGAGGCAGAAAAACCTCGAAGTGATCGAGTCATACCTGGAATCGGGACAAAGTGAAAAATACTTTCTTGCCTTGTCCGAATTGACAGAGCCTTTGAAATCTATCAGATGCATGAACAACAATCTTGCGTTGGAGGCTTATTTCAAGGTTTCCATGGTACTGCTGTCCTGCATCAACCGCTGGAAGCTCTCGAGAAAGGCGGACTTCCGCATAAGTCTGAGTAAGCTCAGGAATGTCGACAAGTACGATACGTGGGAGGAAGCTGTAAAGTATCTTTATGAGCTTTCCGAGATAATCTTCAAGCTCCGCAGCGAGGATCAGAAAAGAAGGACGGACAATGCGATAGAGTATATACAAAATTTTGTGGAAACTCATCTGAATGAAGACCTGTCCCTGGTCAGGCTGGCAGAGCAGGTTTACCTCAATCCCTCCTATCTTTCGCGTTTTTACAAACAGGCCATGGGGATAAATCTTTCTGAATTTATTGATAATGCCCGGATTAAAAAGGCTAAGGAAATGCTTGAAAAAGATAATATAAAGATAAACGAGGTTGCCAAAATGGTTGGATATGAAACAGCCGCCTCATTCACACGTTTTTTCAAAAAAGCCACGGGAAGTTCACCGCAGGAATACCATGATGCGATAGCTAAAAGGTAAAGAAATGATAACGAAGTAAAAACATGCAAATGGTTATGCTAATTCTCTGCTTTTATAATTAATGTAGTATGTCATATGTTAATCATAAAAAAAGTAAATGAAGGGAGAAAATCGGTCATGTTAAGAGTGGTTAAAGTGGAAAATGGTATGGTTCAAGGCATTCAAGCCGCAGATCCCCGCATCACAAGCTTTAAGGGGATTCCTTTCGCCGCGCCGCCGGTGGGCGAAAATCGCTGGCGCGCTCCCCAGCCTGCGAAAAATTGGGAGGGTACATATATGGCATTTGATTTTGCTCCCATATCGATGCAGGCGATTCCGGGGCTGAATAAAAACGATATCTACTCCAGAGAATGGGCGGTAGACCCGGAAATCCCAATGGATGAGGACTGCCTTTACCTTAACGTATGGACGCCCGCATGCAGCGCGGATGAAAAGCTCCCGGTGTTCGTTTGGTACTTCGGAGGCGGACTCCAGGTAGGAAACACGGCCGAGATGGAATTTGACGGAGAGCGTATAGCACGCAGGGGCATAGTAGTCGTATCCGTCAATTACCGTCTGAATGTCTTCGGTTTTTTATGCCACCCCGACATAACGGCAGAAGCGCCTGACGCGCCCGCAAACTTCGGCAACCTCGACCAGCAGTACGGTACAAGATGGGTAAAACGTAATATTGCAGCCTTTGGCGGCGATCCGGACAATATAACGATAGGCGGACAGTCGGCAGGCGGCGGAAGTGTTTTGAGCCAGCTGACCTCTCCTCAGAATGAAGGCCTGTTTCAGAAGGCTATCGTCGAAAGCGGCATATTTACCAAGCTTTATCCGAACAATATTCTGCCCTTTGTAAGGCGTGGACTTGCCGAAGCGGAGCCAGAGGGAAAGAAGTTCTTTGATTTCCTGGGGGTCAAGTCGCTTGCCGAGGCCAGGAAACTGGATGCCGTATATATCCGGGACAAGATGCTGGAGTATGAGAAAAAGACCTTCTGGGGTCTCTGGGGCACCATAGTTGACGACAAGTTCAGCACAGGCGTCGCTTTTGACCAGTTCCTCGAGAACAAGCGCTGGATGGTACCGGTGCTTTTGGGCAAGACCTCGTCCGAATTTTTCGTTTCTCCGAAGGTCGGGAGTATGGATGAACTCCGTGAACTGGCCGTTGAATTGTTCGGCGATAATGCCGGAGAATTTCTTACGATTTGCCAGGCTGAATCGGGCGACCTTGACAAGGCAGTGAAGCTGGGTTCAGTGGGCGGTATCGATTATGCGGCCCGTGTTGCATTACAGGCCAATGCCGATACCGGCGCGAACGTTCCTATGTATTATTACGATTTTGATGCGGAAATACCTGGCTGGGATAACCCGGGAACGTTCCATTCAGTAGATCTCTGGTTCTTCTTCGAGACGCTGGCCAAATGCTGGAGGCCTTTTACAGGCAAGCATTACGACCTTGCCCGCCAGATGTGCAACTACTGGGCCAATTTTATCCGTTCCGGGGATCCCAATGGAAAGGATTCCACAGGCGAGGATATGCCGCATTGGGACCCATACACTCCCAAGACTCCGTATCTTATGAAATTCGCGGATAAAGCCGAATTTGTCAGGGAACAGCCGGACGATCTGATGAAATTCCTGATAAGGCAATATTTCAACAAAAAGGCGTAGTAAAAAAGGAAAGGAAATGGTACTTCGATATGCTGGTGAAAAACCCTATTATTTGGGCAGATATGCCGGATCCCGACATATTACGGGTCGGCGATACTTATTACATGGTTTCGACGACTATGTTCGTAATGCCGGGAGGCCCTATACTAAAATCAAGGGATCTTGTACATTGGGAAATAGTTTCCTATATATTCAACTGCATAGAAGATAACGACATATATCGGTTGGAAAACGGTAAACATGCATATGGAAAGGGTCAGTGGGCTACCAGCCTCAAATATTACCGCGGCAAATATTATGCATGCTTTGTTTGCCACGACATGAAGAGAACTTACATCTACCATACCGATGATATCGAAAAAAGCGGCTGGAACAGGTATGTGCTGGAGGATGTATACCATGACATGTCCTTCCTGTTTGACGACGATAGAGCCTACCTTGTTTACGGGAACGGAGATATCGGTATTGTCGAACTGAAGGACGATTTGTCCGGCATTAAGGAGGGCGGCGTCAACAGGATACTTTTCAGTACGCCCTCCGATAATATGCGGCTGCGCTGCGAAGGCTGCAGGGCTTACAAACTGAAAGGGTATTATTATCTGCTGTTCATCGATTGGCCAAAAGACGGGCATGGAAGACGGCGCGTCGTTTGCTGCCGTTCGAAGGAACTGCAGGGGGAATATGAATGGAAGGTTCTGCTCGATGACGATATGGGATATCAGAATATGGGAATAGCGCAGGGCGCCCTGATCGATACCCCTGACGGCGAATGGTATGCTGTTTTGTTCCAGGACCACGGGGCTGTCGGCAGGATTCCCTATCTTATACCAGTGGCCTGGGAGAATGACTGGCCTGTGATCGGACATAACGGGAAGGTACCTGAAAGATTTGAAGTTCCTTTTCCGGAGTACGCCGCCAAGCCTCTGATAATCAGCGATTCCTTCGATCATCGGGAGGATGTGCTGGATCTGCGGTGGGAGTGGAATCACAATCCGGTACCGGGCGGCTGGTCTTTCACCGAACGTCCCGGCTTTTTGAGACTGCATACCAAATCCACGGCCAACGATATACTTTCGGCCAGGAGCATACTGACTCAGAGGACGAGCGGTCCCGCCTGCGCTTTTACGGTCGAATTGGATACGGAAGGCATGAAGGCCGGGGATTATGCTGGACTTGTCGCATTTCAGGGCAATTACGGAACAGTGGGAGTAAAGCTTGACAGTAAAGGCGAAAGCAGTGTTCTGGTATGCGGGAAAAACGCCGCCGGCAGGCAGACAGCTGAATATGAAGCCCGGTTCACCGGAAAGCGCATATTTCTCAAAATTGCCTTCGACTTTGAAAACAGCAGAGATATAGCCTCCTTCCACATTTCGGAGGATGGTGCCGAATGGAGAAGGATCGGACGGGAGCAACAGCTGAGATTTACACTCGACTTGTTTATAGGCGTGAGGATCGGGCTGTTCTATTATTCGGAGACAGAGGCGGGCGGCTATGCGGATCTCCGCAATTTCAACTATTACGGTACTTCTTCGGATTAAACTGATAAAAGCCACAGATAATACTCAGGGAGGACAGCCAATGAAGCACGGTTATTTCAAAAAAACCATATCAATAACGGCAGCTGTTGCTCTGTCCTTAAATCTGTTGTCGGCTTGCAGTTCAAAAAACCTTTCCGGCCAAAATCCTGCATCGGGGACAACTGTGCAGAATACAGCTTCAACTGCTGCCACGGGCACTTCGGAAGCCGGCGCCAGGGGCCCTTTGGGGAAATATGTGCCGTCCATAGATATTTCCTTTGTACGCGGGATAGATGACGATTTTGCATCCAATGTCATCCCGAACTGCCCAGGTGAAACGGTTGAAAACAACAGATGGTTCGATGTATACAGGAAGGAACTCGGCATCAACATAATCTATGATTGGACAGTAAGGGGGAACGAGGATTCTGACGCATACTCGCAGAAGATCACGGTGACTCTGGCCTCCGGGAACCTTCCCGACGTTGTGAATGTAAATGCATTTCAGCTGCGGCAGCTTGCAGATAACGGAATGATAACCGACCTGACGCCGTATTGGAACGAATATGCAACGCCGATGCTGAAGGAATATTACAAGCAACAGGGATCTTCTGTTTTGGACTGTTCCAACATAAACGGCAAATTGATGGCTTTGACCGTCGCGCCCGACGTATACGGGGATGGCGTGTATACGTGGATAAGGTCGGATTGGCTGGGAAAACTCGGCCTTAAGCCGCCGAAGTCTATGAGCGACGTTCTTGAGATATGCAGGGCGTTTACCATTTCGGATCCTGATGGAAACGGACAAAACGATACTTACGGGCTAGCCGCCACGAAGGATCTATACAGCGGAAGTACGGGACTTGAGGGCTTTTTCGCCGGTTATCACGCGTATCCCAATATGTGGATCGAGGACAGTTCCGGTAAACTGGCCTGGGGCAGCATTCAACCGGAAGTTAGGCACACGCTTCAGGTTCTGGCTGAAATGTACAAGGCCGGCGAAATTGACCCGGAATTCGCGGTAAAGGATATGATAAAGGCGGCCGAAACCATTGCCTCCGGAAGAATAGGCCTGGAGTACGGAGCTCAGTGGAATCCCATGTACCCGCTGATCAGCGATTACAGGAACAACCCCAATGCTGACTGGACAGGCTATCCACTTGTTTCGGCAGACAGCAGCAAGGTATATTCTCCGGCGAAATTCGGAGCGATTCATTTTTTTGTCGTCAGAAAAGGATACGAGCACCCGGAAGCGCTGATTAAACTGATGAACATGCATGTGGAGAAATGCTGGGGCAATACGGCCGATTTCAATAAATACTATATGCCGGCGGAAAATCGCAGCATAGGTGTATGGAAATTCTCTCCCGTGTATCCCGCGCCGCCTTCGAAGAATATCGAGGCCATGAAGGCGCTCAATGAAGCCCGCAGGACCGACACACTGGGTAATTTGACCGGCGAAGCTGCAACTATCGAGAGAAATATCAAGGCATTTGATAACGGTGATAAAACACAGTGGGGCTGGATGAAGATTTACGGGCCGGAGGGAGTTTACCAGTGGGGCTTGCAGTATTTTGCAGACGGCCAGTTCTACAAGGAGAAATTCACAGGCGCTCCAACGAAGACGATGGTAAATAAGAAGCCTGCTCTTGATCAGATGGAGAAAGAGGAATTTATAAAAATCATCATGGGCGAGGCTCCGATCAGTGAATTCGACAACTTCGTGAGCGATTGGAACAAGCTTGGAGGAAAGGACATAACACGGGATGTAAACCTGTGGTATGAATCTGTGAAGGGCAAATCCTAAATCAAATTATGGCACAGCTCGTCCGAAAGAACTAATTTCAGCTAATATATCAGGTATATAAGGGCAGGATTCCCACATGAAAATGAGGGAGCCTGCCCTTTGTCATTATACTCCGGATGTACCATTATAGTGCAGAAAACAGGCGTAAAGGGTCAACAGATGATAAACAGGTAAAGAATAAGCAACTCTTTATCTTTAGTATAAATTTAAAGAGGTAAATAAAAGATAACAAAGTAAAATCATGTTGATAGTAATGCATATGCTCAAATTTTATAATATTTATTGTATTACGTTTACTAAAAGTTTGTGGAGGTGGACTGCATGATTTTGCAGAGCGCCTACATGTAAAATATAGCCCAAAATACCAATTAGAAAAGTGAAGGTGACATAATGCGATCGATCGGAAACAGCAGCAAGAAAAGCGCGGGCGTGAGGAAGTTTCTGTATATATTGCCGTTCATGGCAATACTTGCGGTCTTTGCTTATTATCCGCTATATGGGTGGGTTTATGCATTCTTTGACTATATGCCGCCAATTCCTCTGTCAAAGTCGCCGTTTGTAGGTTTGATGTGGTTTCAGCAAATGGTGGAAAACCAGGTAAAGGTAAGTCAGATTTTACAGGTACTGAAAAACACCTTTGGTATGAGCGGTTTAAATATCCTGTTCTCCTGGCTCCCGATGGTTTTTGCAATATTCCTAAATGAAATAAAAAGTATGCGTTACAGGAAGATAGTCCAGACGGTAACTACCCTCCCGAACTTCATCAGCTGGGTATTGGTATATTCGCTTGCTTTCTCGATGTTCTCCAGCGAAGGTATGCTGAACGGACTTTTGAGAGAGTTGGGACTTGCATCGTCCCCGATCCTGTTCCTGCAGGATTCCAGGCATGTATGGATTACGATGTGGGCATGGTATACATGGAAGGCGTTGGGCTGGTCCGCCATTATGTATATAGCGGCAATCACCGGCATCGACGAATCGCTTTATGAAGCGGCCCATGTAGATGGTGCTACAAAGATGCAGGTAATACGCTATGTCACATTGCCAAGTCTGCTGCCGACATATTTCGTTCTGTTGATGCTGCAGATAGCAAGCTTCCTGAACAATGGCATGGAGCAGTATTTCGTATTCCAGAACGCATTCAACAAAGATACGATACAGGTTTTGGACCTTTACGTTTTCAACCTGGCGATGGGAGGCGGCAGTTATTCCGTTTCGGCCGCTATCAGTATGCTTAAGAGTTTGATCAGCGTAGTACTTCTGTTTTCTGTAAACGGGTTATCAAAACTATTTAGAGGGGAGAGCATTGTATGAGCAGCAAAACAACAGGCCTGGCGCGCAATGAAAAAGTGCCGGATAACAAAGTGAATAAAAAGATTAAAATGCAGAACAGTGCCTCCGACAACATGATCTCTGTCCTGACTTACGTACTCTTCGCACTGTTTGCCATTATATGCGTTTATCCGTTTTACTATATCATTATAAATACCATAAGCGCAAATGACTTGAGTGCTAAAGGAATTATCATTTTCCTGCCGCAGCAGATACATTTCAAGAACTACTCGGACGTTTTCAAAATACCGGGTCTTTGGGATGCTACTGTGATATCACTGGGGAGGACATTGATAGGAACTACATTGACTGTAGGCGCTTCAGCCTTTCTGGGGTTCATGTTCAGCCAGGAGGATATGTGGGCCAGAAAGTTCTGGTACAGGTTCACCATCATTACAATGTATTTCAATGCCGGAATAATTCCATGGTACCTGACGATGAGAAACCTGCATCTGACGAATAATTTCCTGGCATATATACTTCCCGCGATAGTATCGCCGTTCTTTATCATTCTTGTAAAGACTTTCGTGGAATCGACGCCGAGGGAACTGCAGCAAGCGGCTGAGATCGATGGAGCAGGAATAATGACCTTCTTTGTATCCATCATGCTGCCTATTATCAAGCCGATATTGGCTACCGTCGCCATCTTCGCGGCAGTAGGACAGTGGAACTCCTTCCAGGACACCCTGTTGCTGGTTACAGACAGCAAGCTTTACAGTTTGCAGTTCATTCTTTACAACTATATAAACCAGGCAAGTTCTCTGTCCACATTAGTAAACTTGCAGAACAGTGGAAATACTGTAATGCAGAGCCTCGCAACGAAGCAGACCACTACATCGGTCCGAATGACAATCACCATTATCGTTGTAGCGCCGATAATGCTTGTTTATCCGATATTCCAGAGGTTCTTTGTTAAAGGGATTATGATTGGCGCCGTAAAAGGGTAAAAACGCCGTTATAATAAAACAAATATACAAGGGAGGATTTAAAATGAGAAACAATGCAGTAAAAAAGCCGTTGTTGTTATTGTTTACATGCCTGTTCCTGTTATCGGCAGTGCTTACGGGCTGTGGGGGAACTTCGCAGAATCCGGGCAACAATACGGCTGCGAACAACAGCACAGCTCCGGCACAGTCGACCAGCGCTGCTATAGATCATAGTCAGGAACTGACGATCGATGTATATGATAACGCTGCCAACTATCAGGGCGAACAAACAGGATGGTATGGCAAGATACTGAAGGATAAGTTCAACCTCAAGCTGAACATACTTGCACCTCAGGTCGCAGGCGACACCCTGTACAAGACCAGAACGGCTGCAGGAAACCTCGGAGATCTGCTCGTAATAGACAACAGCCAGTTGGAAGAACTGATTCCGGCAGGTCTTGTCATGGACATATCGAATTTGGTAAAAAGCTCTGCGAACCTGTCAAAATATGTTGACAACCATTTCCTGCCTTTCAACAAAGCATTCGAAAAGGTAAACCCGGAAGGCAAGATATATGCGATGCCGACATTTGAGGCAGACACCTCTCCGACGACCTACTCGGAAGAAGTTCCATATTCAAGTCCGATTATGCCCTGGGATTATTACACGGGTGTAGGCGCTCCCAAGATAAACAATCTGAGCGACCTTCTGAACACTCTGAAAGCTATGCATGACAAATACCCCAAGACTCCCGACGGAAAGACGATTGTTCCGATCACACTGTGGAAGGATTGGGACGGCGGCAGCATGGAAAATGTACGCTGGCTCTGCAATTGGTATGGATTCCAGCAGCCTGACGGAACCACTTCCATTCAGTTGAACGCGAAGGGCGATATAGTTCCGCTCTCAGACGACAACAGCATGTACAAAAAGATACTGAAGTTCTACTTTGATGCAAACAAGATGGGCCTCGTAGACCCTGACTCGGCATCACAGGATTGGAACAAGGTCGCTGAAAAGCTGACCAACAAGCAGGTTATGCTTCTTTGGTACTCATGGGAGAGAGGTTTCTACAACTCTATTGAAAGAGGCAAGAACGGAGACGGCAACGTATCAGTTCCGATAGCTGACTCTCATATAATCCAGAACTCTGATGCTTATTTTGGCGACGGCAGAGTGTTCGCACTCGGTTCCAAGGCAAAAGATCCCCAGAGGATAATGGAATTCCTGGATTGGTATGTATCGCCGGAAGGCCTGCGCTACTACACGAACGGTTTTGAAGGCTTCAACTATGAAAAGACTGCTGACGGCAAGTTCAAGCTGACAGAAGTTGGACAGACCGCTTTCCAGAAGAATACTCCCGTACCGGATCAGTACGGCGGCGGCGGATACCAGGACGGACAGTGCAAGATCAACAGCATGATCATGAGCGATTTCGTCAAGGATCCTGATACAGGCGAATTCTACAACAACAATTACTGGGCCAGCACGCTCGAAGCCAACAAGACTAAGCTTACGACCGATTGGCAGGCTAAGTTCAACGCAACGAACGCGACCGATTACTACCAGAAGAACAAAATGATCGACATCGTACCGAACATCAACACAAGCCTTGGATCGGATAACTCCGATATCAAGAACAAGAGAAGCCAGACCTCCGACTTGGTTAAGAACACATCCTGGAAGATGATATTCGCGAAGGACGAGAATGAATTCAACCAGCTGTGGAGCAAGATGAAGACCGATCTCGATGGTCTCGGCTGGAAAGATGTTGTTGCAGCAGATACAGTAAAAGCTCAGAAGATAGTCAAGATGCGTGCAGACGCTACAGCTAGCAAGTAAATTTAAAGGTAAGATGATTGATAAGGGATATGCATTGTTAAATGCATATCCCTTATTTTCAAGCAGATTCTAATATAACGAGGCTTTTTGTTATATAATGTTTATGTATAATGTCTTTACATAATAGCAAGTCCTTACAGATTACCAGTATAAGGAGGAAAACATGAAAGCGATAATCGACCTGAGAAACAAGGGCAGCAAGATTGAAAGGCATATTTACGGCCACTTTTCAGAACACCTCGGACGCTGCGTATACGGTGGCTATTGGGTGGGCGAAGATTCTGAAATCCCGAATGTAAGGGGTATAAGGTCCGACATCGTTGATGCCATGAAAGCTATCAAGGTTCCGAATATCCGCTGGCCCGGGGGATGCTTCGCGGATGACTACAACTGGATGGACGGCATAGGACTGAAGGAAAGCAGGCCTCCCATGATCAATACTCATTGGGGCGGCGTATTGGAGAATAACCATTTCGGTACGCATGAATTCATGGACCTGTGCGAGCAGATCGGGTGCGAACCTTACATATGCGGGAATGTCGGCAGCGGTACAGTACGTGAAATGAGAAGCTGGGTGGAATATCTGACGGACGACGGCAATTCGCCCATGGCACAGCTCAGACGCAAAAATGGCAGGGATATTGCGTGGGGTATACGCTTTTTTGGTATCGGAAATGAAAACTGGGGCTGCGGCGGCTTTATGAAGGCTGACTACTATGCAAACGAATTCAGAAGATACGCGACCTATGTAAAGAATTACAAGGGCATGGGCGAGACCAACTGGTGGCAGGTACCCCCGCTTATCAAGGTTGCCGGAGGACACAACGCGGAGCATCTCGACTGGACGGAAACACTGATGCGTGAAGCCGGCAGGTTTATGGGAGGGCTGTCCGTACACTGTTACGTCAAGCCCGGCGAGGAATCGAGCGGAACCGTATTCTCAAAGGACAGCTGGTATCAGACGGCGGTGAACACCTATGAAAAGGAAGCTCTGTTTAAACAGAACATGAGCATAATGGATTACTACGATCCCGAGAAGAAAGTGGTTATGGCTGTTGACGAATGGGGTATGTGGGTCGATAACGAACCCGGAACGAACAATGCGTTCCTGTTCCAGCAGAACACCATGCGTTCGGCTATGAGCGCAGCGTTGATGCTGCATATTTTCCAGAAATATTCGGACCGCATACGCCTGTGCAATTTGGCGCAGACCATCAATGTGCTGCAATCCATAATCCTGACGGAAGGGCACAAAATGGTTAAAACTCCGACATATCACGTTTTCGACCTGTTCAAGGGCCATCAGGATGCAAATCGGGTACCTGTAACGTGGGCGGAAAAACCGGAAGCCATAGACCGGGGACTTCCGAATGTAGATATGTCAGCATCTGTTGCAGAAGATGGCAAAGCATATGTAACGATAGTCAATCTTTCCGCGGACGAAACTGCCAAAATCTCGTTGAACTTCGCCGACAGAAAAGCTGAAAAAGCCCAGGGCAGACTGATCAGCAGCGAGGTCACGGCGCACAACACCTTTGACAAGCCGGACGAGGTTGACACCAGGACGCTTGACAAGATAAGCATCTCTGAAGGCGAAGTGATTGTCGAACTTCCGGCATGTGCTATTGCTGCAATTGAAGTGGTATTATACTAAACTGATATGTGTTAAAATCATATATGATCAGAAATTTATACTCTATTAGTAATATCTGTTTTTTCGGGGGTATGAGGACATAAATGACAGACGGTTGCTTTAGATGTTCTTCAAGCGTACGTGTTTCAGACAGTGAAATTGAGGCAGAGATCAGAAGGGTGGTCGAATCCGGCGTTCCGCTGACAAACAGGGACGAATATGAAAAAAGGCTGAAGGCCTGTTATGCCTGTGAACAGCTCATATACGCAACGACGTGTATGAGCTGTGGTTGTCTGATAAAAGTAAGAGCTTTAAACGCTTTGCGAATTTGCCCTCACACATCGGGGAGCAGATGGTAGCGATCTTTTCAGCAATCCTATACCAACTTTATAAGGAGGCTTCTATTAGTGAAAAGGATTGAAGTGCCGCTTTCGGGTAAACCTTTTAAAAACAATGCTGCCTATTGTGTCGGGACGGGCAGGATGGGGCTGGCTCTCCAGAAGGAGTATGCCGAGCATTTGAAAATAGTTCAGGATGCCATACATTTCCGCTACATACGAGGTCATGGATTATTTTGCGATGATGTTGGAATATACCGCGAAACTGAAATGGACGGTAAGTTGCACCCCTTCTACAGTTTCACCTACCTTGACCGCATTATGGACACCTATCTGGAAAACGGAATCAGGCCTTTTCTGGAGCTTGGGTTCATGCCGGAAAAAATGAAGACGGGCGAACGCACGGTATTTTACTGGAAGGGCAATGTTACGCCTCCTGCGTCCTACGAAAAATGGGCCGAACTTATAACCGTTACCCTTGAACACCTCATCGAACGATACGGCAGGGAAGAGGTCGTCACGTGGCCCATCGAGGTATGGAATGAGCCGAACATAGGGTTCTGGGCCGGAACAATGGAAGAATACTTCAAGCTTTATGATTATTCCGCCGAGGCCATCAAGAAGGTCGACCGGCGTATCCAGGTGGGAGGACCGGCTATCTGCGGCGTTGAAACGGAAAAATGGCTGAGGGCGTTCTTCGAGCACTGCATAAAGAACAATTCACCTCTGGATTTAATTACACGCCACTGCTACACGGCAAACCAGCCGACTACGCGCGGCCACTACATATACCATACGGTAAGCGAACCGACTCGTATGATCGACGAATTGAAAGAAACGCGGCGTATAATGGCGGATTATCCGCTTATTGCAAATATGCCGCTTCATATCACGGAATTCAACAGTTCCTACGTTCCGCTTTGCCCGATCCACGACACCGATTTCCATGCGGCATATATCGCCCGCATCCTCAGCGAAGCCGGAGAGTATGCGGATTCATATTCGTACTGGACCTTCAGCGACGTATTCGAAGAGGCGGACGTACCTAAATCGGTATTTCACGGCGGCTTCGGACTTGTTGCGCTGAATTCGATCAAAAAAACCTACCTTCTATGCCTTCGAGTTTTTTGCGAATGCGGGAGAGGAATTGCTTTACAGGGACGATCACCTGATCGTTACCAAAAAGGTAGACAGGTACGTTATCATCGGATGGAACTGGCATGACCTGCGTGATCATAAAACAACGCCCGACGAAGGTTATACCCTGACGCTGCCTTCTCTTGGAGGCCAGGCCCTGCTTGTAAAGAAGGAAGTGGGAGGTTCCTGCGCAAATCCGGTCCAGACCTGGAGCAATCTCGGCAAACCCAGAAGTCTGAACAATGAACAGAAAAAGATACTCCAAGCGTCTGCGGAGCCGTTGCAAACGGACGCCAAGCTGTTTGCGAAGGATGGAAAGTACGAAGTGGAACTGGCAATTCCCTGCAATCATCTTATAATGCTTGAAATCATGCCGGTGAGCGACAAGACCGATACATACCTGGGTTATGACCCGAAAGAGTTTTATGGATTGAAATAGTTTACTTCTGAAAGGATGAAAAAAATGACGGAAAAGACAGATCTTACTGCGCTTCTTCCCAACGGCCAGATGTTCGAATTCTGGGAAATCCCGCAGAAATACGACCGTGAACTGCATGTAGACTGTAAAAACCCGCAGGCGTCCGACAGCAACGAGGGCTCGGCTTTGAAACCGTATAAGACGATCAACGCAGCGGCTCAGGCGGCAACTCCGGGAACGAGGGTGCTTGTACACGGCGGGACATATCGTGAAACAGTACAGCCCGCCATGGGCGGAGAGAGCCCCGAAAGAATGATAAGCTACGAAGCCTTCAACGGCGAGGAAGTAGTAATAAAGGCCTCCGTAGAGGTGAAAAGCTTTAACCCCAGCGTAGGCTGGAGGCTTGTCAGAGGCTTCGGCCCAAGCACCGTTGATGTCAGCGGTATAAAAGTATGGGAGATAGTATTGGATCCCGAGGATTTCAAGGGCTATAACCCCTTCTGTGCCGTAAACATTCTGCATGACAGGCTGTTCATCGAATATGACAAGACCGATATGACAACCTACCTGAACAGAAGGGGAATGGTATTCGTAGACGGCAAACCCATGAAGCAGATGCCTCTTTATTACATGCTGAGTGAAAACGAAAATGCATACTGGGTGGAGGCAAACGGCCAGAAGGTGCATATCCGTCTGTCGGGAGACGACGATCCCAGAAACCATACCATAGAGCTTAGTAACCGCGAGCAATGCTTTGCGCCGAAGGTGCCGTTCCTGTCCTATATAAAGGTAAAGGGTCTGACAATGGCCCACGCGGCTACCGGAGCGCCGGTTCCGCAAAGAGGCTCTCTTTCCTGCTACCGCGGCCACCATTGGATAATCGAGGACTGCACCATAGACTGGTCGAATGCGACAGGAATAGATTGCGGCAATGAATGCTGGCATCATGAACACTTCGAGGGCCAGCAGATCGGAAATACCATAATCCGGCGCAATACGATCAGAGATGTCGGTGTATGCGGCATTGCGGGAATGTTTGTAAAAAATGTGCTTATTGAGGATAACCTGATCACAGGCACGGGCTGGCAGCGCATGGAGCTTTCCTGGGAAGCGGGAGGCATCAAGGTGCACAACTGCGTAGATTCGCTGATACGCCGTAACATAATAAGGGAATGCTATGGCTGCGACGCACTGTGGATGGACGTCGGTAACGGGAACAACAGAATAACGTCCAACCTGTTCCTCGACGGCATCGATTCAAGGGAACATATATTCATCGAGTGCACGCGCGATGTAGAAAACCTCATCGACAACAATATAATCTGGAATGTCGAAGGCAGGTACGACAGAAATGCCTTAACGGCAGAGCCCGGCTCCTCCGGCTGGTACAAGAATACCGAAACGGGAATCAAAAACGGTTACGGCATTTACCTGGAGGGCACGGACAGACTCAGAATAGTAAACAATCTCATCGGCAAATGCAATATGTCGGGATTTTTTGCAAAGGTAGTGGCCTTCCGTCTTATGATAAAACGCGGCGGAACGTCGAGAGAGAATAAGTTCTTCAATAACCTGTTCTACGAGTGCGGGGACGCTGCCATCATACTGCCGAACGAACATAATGCGGCCGAGGGGAATGCTTATTCGAAGATGCCCGGAGGGTTTCTACGCGTAATGTACCCCGAGCCGGAAATGTGCCTGGATCTGCCGACCTGGCAGGAATTCTGCGGATTCGATAAAACCGGCTGCACCTGCAATATGGATATAAGCATCGACAGCAGCGATCTGACGATGTCGATATCATACGGGAAAGAGCTTTCCGAAGTAAAGGCGGATGAAAAAGTAAGCACGGACTATTTCGGCAATGCGAGCGGCGGTTTTAGAACAGCCGGACCATTTGCCGGCTTGAGGGGAGACAGCTTACGTTTCAGCATTGACCCCAGAAAAAAGAACTGATCGAATTCAGGAGGGGAAACAATGAAAGATTACAGTTATTTGCGCGGTTTCAACTATACGCAGGGTAATGTGTGGACTGATGTAAACTTCTGGGAGGATTACGATCATGCTGTTGTAGACCGTGAAATGGGTTATGCCGAGCGGCTTGGGCTCAATAGTGCCCGGATATTTCTTACCTACTCCTGCTATTTGAAGGACAAGGCAAAGTTTCTTGCCAATGTAAGGGACTTTATCCAAACTGCCTGGAAGCATCATATTTCAACGACACCTATAATATATCACGGTTTCCGGTTCATTCCCGAGGATTATGAACCGCTCCCGCAGCAGGAGAATAAACTTTCGCCTCTTCCCAAAACAATCCTGGACAGGAGCTGTTGGGTACTCGGCGAAAAATATTTCGACGACCTGCTTGCCGCAATCGGGGAGGAACCCGGTCTGCTGTTCTGGGATATATCGAATGAACCGGGCTACCATGACAACTGGATCACATGGTATGACGACGAACCTGAATATTACCATACCTTCCGCAGCAAGCCCGATATGGAAACCCTGCGCGGAAACCAGGAACGGGTATGGGAAATTGTGAGGCATTTCTGCAGGTATGTAAAAACCAGGGATCCGAAACATGATATCGGAGTGGGCAACATTTTCATATTCGAGCTGGAACCGAGCGGGACTGCCGAACTGGTCGACATCATACTGTTTCATGATTATTCGGCGACAAGGGGACGCATGCGCAGGATATACGATATGGCTAAAGCCCTTGGGGAAAAGTACGGCAAACCAGTAGTAAATAATGAAACCTGCTGCCTCTGCCGTGCAAATCCTTATGACATGACACTGGAAATGCTTAAGGAATACGGGTTCGGATGGTATCTGTTCGAGCTGATGATAGGTAACGACGGCTGGAATCGTGTTCATGGCATTGTATATCCCGACGGAACTATCCGGGATCCTTCCATAGTGGCTGCATTATTCGGATTTTATCGAAACCGCGGGGAAGGCATCATTCGTCCGGACGTCAATCAGGAAAACTATGTGTCCGATCTGATCCGTCGGGTAGATCTGCTTATGACGGATACACGAAGGCATAACCGTACAGATCATAGCAATGACGCAGCTGAGATATTGGAACTGTGCGAATACGCCTCCAATTTGCTGGAGGCGGGAGAACTTGTTCCAATGGCGTATCCTCCTACGGCGAAGGTTGCAGCATACCGCCGTCAGCCGGATCCCGATACGGAGGAACTTAAAGATTGGCTTTTCGAGCTTGTCGAAAATCTGAAAAAGGCGTGCCATATCGTATAGCAGCCTTTGGCAGTACTTATATCTGAGGATGGAGCGCATTCTGGTTATAAATATTTGACAGGTATTAGCACAGAATACAGGAGGAATATTATGGAACTGGCATACGGCAATTATACCCTTAGCTTCAGCAATGGCGGACTTGAGGTTATCAAGGACGGTAAACGTTTATATTTCAACAGACGACCTATGTTTGTCATGGTAAAGACACCATCTGTCATCAGTGAGTTCTACGACAAGGCTTACGATGAAATTACCGACGCAGGCGGTAAAATCCTGGCGAAAGGAGTTCTGACCTCGCCGTACGGTTCGGAATTCGCCTTTGCCGACGTTTACGAAGCGACTGGAGAGGGCTTCAGGATAAGCAGGAATGTCAAGGTCCTGAAGGCGGGAGACGACCTCGGCTTTTCAACGAAAATATCGCTGACAATGGTAGAATCCGACGATACCCACGCCTATAACTGTTTTGCGCCGGGCGTCTGGTACCGGCAGAACCAGTTTTCACCGGAAAACTCCTTTGGACGGGATCTGGACTGTGAATACTTCTGGCATATGGAGACCGGTTATGCTCTGCCCCTTTTTGCGATGCAGAACATAGCATCGGGAGAAACCGCTGCTCTCTCACGCTGGGCAGCAGATGTGACGTTGCGCAATACGAACCTGATATATTCTGAAAACAGTGCCGATCCCCTGTTTACCATCGGAGCGATCGGCATGAGCAAACCGGAAAGCCGGACGCTGAACTATCAGTATTACGGTTTTGCCGTGCGTAAGGATATCGAAACGAAGACCGACGGACTGTCCATCGATTATGTATACCCGGGTGCGCAGGGACAGATGCCGGGAAGAAACCATTACGGCGGCCTGGACTTCAAAAATAAAGTAAAGACGCTTCAGAGAGTGAACCATCCTGTGGAAGCAGGCTTTGAACAGAATTACGCTGTGTCTGTGAACTTAGGGCATTACGATAGCTTCCAGAATATGATGAGGGATGTCTGGCGTGTTACGTATGACCGGATGCGCGACAATTTGTTCGAGGTGGATAACGCGCGCTATTTCCACGACTGCATGAAGATTTTCACCAAATACACGAGGCAGTACGGTGATTCGTACGGTTTACCTTTTGCATGCCAGCTGCCCGACATGGATCTCTCCAGCATGTCCTACCAGTTCGGTTTTGTCGGGCAGCAGCCCGGTATTGGCTATCAGCTGCTGCGTTACGGCGACAAGGAAAACGTGCCGGAAGCCTTTGAAAAGGGCTTGAACGTCATCGATTTCTGGGTGAGGACGGCAATGACGGAATCCGGCTTGCCGTACATGTGCTACAATCCGAACATAGAGGGTTTCGAGCCTTATCCCCACTATGTCCGCATGCTGGCCGACGGCATCGAGGCAATTCTGGATTCATATCTATATATGCACAGGAAGGGCGACGAGCGGCCTCGCTGGCTGGAATTCTGCAGAAAGACCGCAGATTGGCTCGTAAGTATTCAAAATAAAGACGGCAGCTTTTACAGATCTTACAATACCGACAGCTCCATTCGCATGGACTCCAAGTCGAACACTCCGAGCCCAATCCGTTTCCTGGTACAGTTCTATCTTGTGACGGGCGACGAAAGGTATAAGACGGCAGCCATAAAGGCCGGCGAATGGTCCTTTGAAAACGCCTACCCGAACCTGGAATACAGGGGAGGCACCTGTGACAACACGGATATACAGGACAAAGAGGCCGGTATCTATGCTTTGTTCGGCTTCCTTGCCCTTTATGACCTGACAGGCGAGGATAAATGGCTGGAAGGTGCTATTGGCGCCGCCGATTATACCGAAACCTGGACCTACGCATGGAAATTCCCGGTTATTGCGCCCCATCAGAAGCATCCTTTCAACAAGTATTCCATCAGCGGGCAGAGCATCATTACGATAGGCGGGGGCGCCGATGTGTATATGGCCGCCTGCGCATATACCTACTACAGGCTTTATGTAATTACCGGCGATGAGCATTACCTCGATTTTGCCGAGTTCATACACAAAAACACTCGGCAGTCCAGCGACGTGGATGGCAGTATTGGATATATCATGCCTGGACTGGGCCACGAAGCCGGCAACTTTACTTTCCAGGTACTGCAAAGCCACTACCACTGGCTGCCCTGGGTTACTTTTGTGGAGGTCGACCCTTCGTCGAGGCTATATGATACATTTGGCGGCTATGAGATCGCGGATGCGCAGAAACTGAGTCCGGAGGAACGCGCGAGAAGAAACCGCATATATGATTCATACGCAAAATAGATAGGATTGGAAGTGGGGAGCAGATGACAGAGAATCAGTCCAAAATCAGATTGCCCCGCCTGATAAGCGACGGCATGGTGATACAGAGAAACGCAAAGGTTAAGGTATGGGGTTGGGCGCCGGCGGGAGAAACCATTACAGTCCGTTTCGGCGGCAAGGCCTATGGCGCCGCCGCCAATGCAGACGGTGAATGGCAGACAGTACTTTATACCGGAGATGCAGGCGGACCCCATGAAATGACAATAGAGTCCGGGAACGGCGCCGAAAGGCTCACCGTAAAAAACCTGCTTCTGGGCGACGTATGGGTGTGTTCAGGCCAGTCCAACATGGAAATGAGGATGTTTTCACTCAGGGACGTATACCCGGATGAAATAGCAAAGGCTCACAACGATTCCATCCGTCAGTTACTGGTTCCGATAAGATATGACTTTGAAAAACCTCAGGCAGATCTCGAATCCGGAAGCTGGGAGGCTTTGAACCCTGAAAGCATATTGAACTTCACTGCTGCGGGCTATTTCTTTGCAGAAAGGCTTTTTGAGCGGTATCACGTTCCGATAGGCCTGATCAATGCCAGTCAGGGCGGGTCACCTGCGGAAGCCTGGCTAAGCGGGGACGCCCTTGTGCAATTTCCGGATTATCATGAAATGGCGCAAAAGCTGAAGGACAAGAATTACATTAATGCTCTCAATAAAAAGGATCAGACGGACAGCGAGAATTGGCACCGTCATATAGACAAGGCCGATATTGGACTGGCTGAAGGCAGGAAGCCCTTCTATGCTGCCGATTACGACACGTCCGACTGGCGGAATGCTAAAATCCCTTCCTACTGGGACGAGGAAGGCCTGGGCACAATCTACGGCGTTGTCTGGTTCCGGAAGGAAATCGAGATACCTTTCCCGCTTAATGGAGAACCGGCGAAAATACTCTTCGGAAATGTGATCGATGAGGATACGCTTTACATCAACGGTACTATGGTTGGTTCCATGCCCATGCAGTATATACCCAGAAAATACGATATACCGGAGGGCTTGCTGAAGGAAGGGAAAAACACCATCGCGGTCAGGGTAGTCAACAGCTCCGCCCGGGGCGGTTTCTACAAGGGTAAGCCGTACGAACTGCATATCGGAGACCGTGTCATAGACCTGAGCGGCGAGTGGCAGTGCAAAATAGGCGCTCAAAGCGAGCCTGCCCCCGAACCCGTATTCGTAATGTGGAAGCCGTCAGGCCTTTATAACGGCATGCTTTCACCCGTAATAAACTACGCTGTCAAAGGTGTAATCTGGTACCAGGGCGAATCCAACACCAAAAAGCCCGAGGAATACGAGGAACTGTTCAGGGCCTTGATATACGACTGGAGAAGGAAGTGGGGCCAGGGCGATTTTCCCTTCATCTACGTCCAGCTTCCCAACTTCGGAGAGCGAAACGGGCCTTCCGTAGGAAACTGGGCTGCATTGAGGGAGGCACAGCGCAGAACGCTTGACGTGCCGGTCACTGGAATGGCTGTAACGATTGATATAGGGGAATGGAACGATGTACATCCAAGAAATAAAAAGGATGTCGGAAACAGGCTGGCACTTGCTGCCCGGAAAATCGCCTACGGAGATGAGACCGTGATTGCTTTTGGCCCCTTGTTCGAGTCGGCGGAAAGAGATGGCTGCCGGATAGTGCTGTCTTTCAGTCATATTGGCGGCGGATTGGTGACAGGCGACGGAAAAAGGCCTGGGCACTTCGAAATAGCTGGCGTTGACAAGGTATTCCTTGCGGCGAAGGCCAGCATAGAGGGGGACCGCGTCGTAGTATGGGCTGACGGGGTTGCAAAACCCGTATATGCAAGGTACGCCTGGGCTGATAATCCTGAAGGCGCCAACCTCTATAACCGTGAGGGTTTGCCGGCTTCGCCCTTCACGACGGAGCAGGTATTGGAAAATGAGATGGAACGGGCGGTAAAAGAATACGATGGAACAGGCGGCAGAGATAAATGATTGAAGGAAAAGTTAATAGAAAAGGGAATGTCCTGGTTTATACCAGGACTCCCGTTGACGGCGAATATTCCACGCACCTGGCGTATAGCGCACATTTCGCTTACAGTAACGATGGTAAAAACTATCGGGCGCTGAACAGTAATTATGGGATTTTATTTGCTACATCTACCATCACACCTAATAATTCGATTTGTGAAAAAGCTTTAAAAAGCCCGTTCCTGTTTCATATGTCGGACGGGAGCTTCGGTATCATTGCCGTCAGGATAAATGCCGACGGCAGCGACGATGAGGAGAGCAGGGGAAAGCTAGTATTGTGGACTTCTGAGGATCTGATTCAATTCAGGGAGATCGGACTTGTCGATTTGCACAGGGACGCTTATGTTCAGGAGGCCGTCTGCAGCTATGATTTTTCCGCAAGGGCATATGTGATCGATTGGCGGGACTCCGACGGCTGCATTTTCAGGAACACATTATCCGACATAAAAGACGCAGACAGCATAAACAGAGTAAACAGCATAAACAGCATAAACAGCATAAACGGCGTAAACGGCGTAAACACCATAGACAGCGCATCACCCGCCGGAAAGGGTGTTGAATTCGCATACAGAGCTTCGGCGGACGGTCCGGAAGGAGCCGTTAACGGCAACATACTGCAGATAGACGGCAGGATTGGCGATGAACTCATGCTAAGGTGGACGCCTCTCGAGAATGTGGCCGTCAAGGTTCCTGAACTGATAACTGCGGCATCTGCGGAGGATGTTCGAAAAGTGCCGGCAGCAGCGGTTTATACGGATGGTTCCACCGCACTGAAACAGGTGGAATGGGATACTGACAAAATTGATTTCGACAAACCGGGCATATATGAGATTTCCGGCACTGTGACGCAGAAGGTTTACAAATTTCCGCTGGCTTCGGGCTATGCCGACCCGGATATTCTGAAGTGGAACGGCAGGTATTATTTTATAGCCACAAACGACAATCTTGATGATGTCGGTTTGTATGTGCGCGAGGCCGACACGGTTTCCGGTCTTTTTGATAAAGGAGTCAGGGAATATCTGATATTGGGCAGGGACGAAGCCAAAGGGTTCGTTCAGACCTTCTGGGCGCCTGAATTCCATATGGTCAGAGATGAGCTCTATATTTTCTTTGCGGTCGGAGGCAAGATATGGGGGCCGCAATCACACGTCATGAAATTGAAAAAGTACGGCAGTATCATCGATCCAGACAGTTGGGAAGCACCGGTCCGCGTAATAAAATCCGACGGTTCATATCTCACAACGGAAGGCATTACACTCGATATGACATATTTCGAAGCAAATGAAATATCCTACCTGATGTGGTCTTACCGGATTTGGAAAAGCGGCATAAGCTCCGCGGACGATTCCGGCTCCATGCTGTATATCGCTTCAATCGATCCTGCCGAGCCCTGGCGGCTCACGAGCGAGCCTGTTCTAATCTCGAGGCCGCTGTACGGCTGGGAAAACAACATGCGCACTATCAATAACGAAGGACCTTATGCCATAGTAACCGACGATCATATATACATTACATACTCGGGGGGCGCAGCGGGAGGTTACACGTATGTCCTGGGCTTGCTGACGGCCAGGAAGGGGGACGATCTGCTCAATCCGGACAACTGGACGAAGAGCAGCGCGCCCGTCCTGTCCTATTATTCCGTCAGAGATGAATATGGTCCCGGTCACAACACTTTTTATATTGATGAAAATAACGGGCTTATGATCGCCTACCATGCCCAGGAGTCCCTGAAAAGCAACCTGAGATGTACAGGGATACGGCGCGTTCATTTCAACATCCATGGCGTACCCGTATTCGATATGTCAGCCGAAAGGGATCTGAATGCGGCGCTTGCGGGGGTTACCACGAGCGTCAAAGTTATAAAACAATAGACAGGAGGACTTGCCGTGCTTATTGCGGGAAAGGGTAAAAAAACAGCGGTTAGTACATTATCTAGAGAAGATAATACATTGCTTCTTGATACGGAAAACGGGAAAATACAAATAACGGTTTATTCCGATTCGATCATCAGGTTGAGGTATACATTATCCGAGCACTTTTCCGAGACTCAGAGCCCCGGAACGGTGCCATGGTCGGAGAGCTGCCGCTGGTCGTATACCGAGGATGCGACTGTTATAACCCTGTTGACCGGAAAAATTGTTCTTTCGATCGATAAAGCGACCGCAAGGTTTTCGTATTATGACAGCACCGGAAGGCTGCTTGCAAGGGAGCCCGCAGGAGGCGGCAAGACGCTTGTCCAGTTTGATTCGTACAAGTATTTGATGGATGAAAACAGCGCCGTGGAGAAAATCGTAACGCCGGATGGTGTTAAAGAAGTGATACGCGACGCCAGAAAGGTCTTTGACAAAAAGCTATACCATACAAGGCTTGAATTTGAATGGGCGGAAGACGAGGCGCTTTACGGGCTGGGCCAACATGAGGAGGGCAGCCTCAATCTGCGGGGTACCAGGCAGTACCTGCATCAGGCGAACATGAAAATTGCCGTGCCCATGCTGCTGTCAACCAGGGGTTACGGAATACTTCTGGATACATACTCCCCTCTTATATTCAACGACAATGAATATGGCTCATACCTGTACAATGAAGCTGCCGACGAGCTCGATTACTATTTTATTTCCGGTGAAAGCTTCGACGATATAGTCGGAGGATACCGGAAACTTACCGGAAAAGCGGCCATGCTGCCAAAATGGGCCTTCGGATACATGCAATCACAGGAGAGATATGAAACCCAGCAGGAGATCATAGATACGGCAATGGAATACCGCCGCCGCAAAGTCCCGCTGGACAGCATAGTCCTTGATTGGCAGTCGTGGGAAGACGGCATGTGGGGACAAAAAAGCTTCGACCACAAGCGTTTCCCGGATCCGGAAGCAATGATGCGTACACTGCATGAAAACGGCGTTCACTTCATGATATCCATATGGCCGAACATGTACCGTGAATCTGCCAATTACGCCGAAATGAAGGAAAAAGGCTGCCTATTCCAGCAATCGGAGATCTACAACGCCTTCGATGAAAAGGCGCGTTCGCTGTACTGGAAACAGGCGTACGAAGGACTGTTTTCAAAGGGTATCGACGCCTGGTGGTGCGATTCGAGCGAGCCGGTCACTCCCGAGTGGAACTCGCCCTTCAAGCCTGAGCCCGATCAGAACTACATGAATTTCCACAACACTGCAAAGACCTGGATGGATGAGGCCTGCACCAACGCTTATGCATTGTTCCATGCAAGGGCTGTATATGAGGGCCAGAGGGCCCAAACCAGCGAAAAAAGAGTGGTCAACCTGACAAGAAGCGGTTACACAGGACAGCAGAAGTATGGCGTTATTTTATGGTCGGGGGATATCAGCGCGAAATGGAGTACGCTTGAAAAACAAATACCGGCCGGGTTGAATCTCTGCGCCGCGGGCTTGCCCTTCTGGACTCTGGACATAGGAGCCTTTTTCGTAAAGAAAGGGGACATGTGGTTCTGGAATGGCGATTTCGATGAAGGCTCCGAGGATCAGGGGTACAGGGAGCTTTATACAAGATGGCTGCAATTCGGGTCTTTTCTTCCGGTATTCCGTTCACACGGCACGGATACACGACGGGAGATCTGGAACTTCGGAGAAAAGGGCGGCATGTTCTATGACGCCATAGCCGGAGCCATCGAGCTGCGCTACAGGCTCATGCCTTATATTTACTCGCTGGCTGCTATGGTAACGTTGAAGGATTATACCATGCTGCGGCTGCTGGCCTTTGATTTCGGAGAGGATAAGAAGGTATACGACATCAGGGACCAGTATATGTTCGGCAATGCGCTGATGGTCTGCCCCGTTACGAAGCCCATGTATTTCGGAAAGGGTTCCGTACCGCTGGAAAATGTGGATAGGACGCGGGAGGTCTACCTGCCGTCGGGCACCGACTGGTATGATTTCCGGACGGGGGAAAGATACCCGGGAGGCGAGGTCATCAAAGCGCCTGCGCCGTTGGATAGCATACCTTTGTTCGTAAAAGCCGGAGCCGTCATACCAATGGCGGAGGTCGCCCAACACAGCGCGGCATCCTCCGAAAGCAGTCTGACTCTGCTTGTCTGCCCCGGAGCCGACGGAGAGTTCACGCTTTACCAGGACGAGCAGGACAACTACAATTGTGAGAACGGCGCCTACTCTGTCATTGACATCACTTGGAGCGATAAAGAAGGCGTTTTGACCATCGGAGAGCGAAAAGGACATTTTAACGGGATGCCGGAGTCGATTGACTTTACATTGCAAGTTATGGGGAGGGAGCAGGTATCCCTCAAGTATACCGGAGAAGAAATGGAATACAGAATATAGTTAGGTCCGATGCATTATAACGATACGGAAGGAGTTTTTTGAAATGGATATGCTGCAGATCAGAAACGGAAGAATTTCGGATGCGGGCGGAAAGCCTGTTCAGCTGCGCGGAACCTGCGTCGGCGGATGGATGAACATGGAGAACTTCATAAACGGGTATCCCGGATCTGAAGTCGGTGTGCGTGCAGCAGTTGCAGAAATCCTGGGCAGCGGCAAGGCTGAATTCTTTTTCGACCGCATGCTTGACAACATGTTGGGAGAAGAGGATATCAGGTTTTTGAAGGAATGCGGCTCGACGGTCGTACGTCTGCCTTTGAATTACAGACATTTTGAGGATGATAAAAAACCCTTTGCTTATAAGGAATCGGGATTTCAAAGATTGAACAAGGTACTCGGCTGGTGTGAAAAATACGGGTTATACGCCATCCTCGACCTGCACGCTGTTCAGGGCTGGCAGAACACCGACTGGCATTGTGATAATGACAGCGCTCATACTTTGTTTTGGGAGCACCCGCACTTCATCGACAGGTTTGTTGCGCTTTGGGAGGAATTTGCCCGGAGATACAAGGACAATCGTGCCGTGGCAGGTTACGACGTGATGAACGAGCCGCTCTGCAATGCTCCGAGGGGCAGATTCACGGACGTCGACAGGTACGGACGGAACTGGGACAGGATAAATACAGTTTTCCATAGCGTCGTGGATGCCATCCGCAGGATAGACCCTCAGCACATCATATTCCTTGAAGGCGACTATTTCGCATCGCTTTTTGACGGGTTCGAGGCTCCGTTTACGGATAACCTTGCCTACAGCAGCCATAATTACACGGCTTCGGGCTTCGGACCGGGAGCATACCCCGGCGTGATCGGGGGGACGATGTGGGACAGGGACAAGCAGCTGAATGTCTTTTTGTCACACGAGGGTACGAAGTTCACTCAAAAATACAATGTGCCGCTTTGGGTCGGCGAATTCGGTTCGGTGTACAACGGCGCCGCATCTGAAAAGGAAGACAGGCTGAGTGCTCTGGACGAACAGATAGGGATATTCGAGACGTACGGAGCCCACTGGACTACATGGACTTATAAGGATGTAGGCGTAATGGGCTGGACTATGCTCGATCCCGAATCGGATTATATGCAGCTTGTAAAGCATGAACTTGAAGCCAAACGGCTTTTGGACACAGACCAGTGGATGGGTTGGCTGCCTGAAACGCCGGCTAAGGATATGATCAGGAGTCTGGCCGATTATGCGAGAAAAACGATAGGCGATACGGAGATCGAGCCGGGCCCGGCATATGACTATTTGAAGCAGAGGGCTTTGTCCGGTTTCGTCGGCAGTCTGATGCAGCCGGCTTACGCCAAGCTGTTCAAGGGTATGTCGGAGGAAAGGCTTGACCGCGTCATGGATTCCTTCGCTCTCAAAAATTGTATAAAAAACAACGGATTGCTCGATGTTGTGAAGAAGTATATGGCTTTTCCCGCGAAATAAGGCACGTGACCAATTAAATATTTTCAATGAAGGAGATGCTTTATATGGCAAGGTTTGATGATTTGTCGGCAATGCTGGAGAAATTCGTAAAAAACGGACCGGCAGGCTGCGGCTGTGCTGTGGCAAAGGATGGAAAGACCTTATACGAGGGTTATTTCGGGTATGCCGATCTTGAGAGCAAAAGACCTGTCGCGGAAGATACCGTTTATCGCCTGTTTTCAATGACGAAGGTAATCATATGCACGGCCGCCATGATGCTTTTCGAAAGGGGTAAGTTCCTGCTGAACGAGCCACTGTATGAATATTTCCCCGAGTACAGGGATACGCAGGTAGTCGTTACGAGTCCGAGCGGCATGGTCGGTACACGGAAGGCAAAGAATCCGATGCTTGTAAAGCACGCATTTTCCATGGCAGTGGGCATGCCTTATGCGTTTGGAGATTCGCCGACAATACGGGCGATGACAAAAGTAAAGGAAGAATTGCTCAAAAAGTATGGAAAATATGATATCGTGACGGAGGTCAAGGCGATGGGAAGCGTTCCTGTCGCATTCGATCCCGGCACGCACTGGCTCTACGGCTATGGGCACGATATTGTCGCCGGACTGATTCAGGTGGTTTCGGGAAAAACCGTAGGACAGTTTTTAAAGGATGAAATATTCGAGCCTCTGGGCATGAAAGACACCGGCTATCGTTTCCATGACGATATTGAAGCGAGGCTCGTTTCCCATTACAAGAGGGATGAAAAAGGCAACATGACAAAAATTCCCGGCTTTCTGGATGAATTCCACCAGCCGGATGCCATATACGAATGCGGAGGCGCCGGCCTTTATTCCACAGTTAACGATTATCTGAAGTTTTCACAAATGCTTGCCAACGGCGGCATTTATAACGGGACAAGGGTTATAGGCAGAAAGACCATCGACCTGATGCGTGCAAACCAGTTGAATGCGGAACAGCTTAAGGATTTCAACAACTCCTACCTTGCCGGATACGGCTACGGCCTCGGAGTCAGGACTCTCATGAGCAATGCCGAAGGTCATTCCAACGGATCGGTCGGGGAATTCGGATGGACCGGCGCGCTGGGCACATATGTATCGATAGACCCAAGCGAGGGTTTATCAATGGTTTATATGCACCAGATGGATCCCAACATGGAAGAGTACCATCACCTTCGTGTCAGGGCTGTTGTCAACGGCTGCCTCGAGTAAATAACAATATAACATTTACGAAAAGGTGCGAGGCGGGAAATCATGTCGCTCATTGAGCATCATATTCCCGCCATTTTCATATGGAGACGCTCAGCGGAGTGCTGATGCCCGAAGCTTGCGGGCTTCAGACGCATAACGGTGCGGATAAATCACGGAGGATACAAATGGTATGCAATATATAAGAGAGGTTAAGGAAACTCCCGTCAACTATAACTGTGATGTTCTCGTGGCTGGCGGAGGCACGGCGGGTGTAGTGGCTGCGATAGCGGCTGCGCGTAACGGAGCGGACACGATTCTTGTAGACCGGTACAATTTCCTGGGCGGTACGATGATAAACGGCGCCGGACCGTTACACAGCTTCTTCAATCTGTACAAAGCTTTCCCCGGTGCGAGGAAAGTACAGGTGGTGCGCGGATTGCCGAGTGAGATCATAGACCGCCTGGTGGCATGCGGGGGATCTCCCGGGCACTTGGAGCAGGATAAGGGCGGCAGTTACGATTCTGTCATCACTATCATCGACTGGGAAATCTTTAAAGAAGTTATTTTTGACATGATGGAGGAAGCCGGAGTACGGGTGTTGTTGCACACAATGGTAGTGGACGCCGTCACGGAAGAGAATATCGTCAAAGGTGTGATCATAGAGGGCAAATCAGGCCGTGAAGCGATATCGGCCAAGGTTGTCATCGATACGACCGGTGACGCGGATGTGGCAGCACATGCAGGAGCGAACTTCTTTAAAATGCATGAAAGCACCGCCGTCGGAATGCCTTTTGGAATGTGTGGAGTCGATATGCCGCGGCTGGCAGCCTTTTTGGAAGACAACGGCATGGTGAGCCAGATCGTTCATGCGGACAAGGGAAGCGAAATCGACGATATAGTACGCCTGGGTTTCGAACTGAAAAAGCTCCCGCTCTTCAAGGAATTTATGGAAAAAGAGGGGATGTGGGGACCTCTGGGCGTATCCAGGCATGAAGGGGATTACTCCTATATCAATGGCGCAGCGCTTAAGGCAGTGGATGCGACCGATACTTTGACCCTGTCCAAAGCGGAAATAAAACTGCGCAAGCAGGTCATGACGCTGGCAAGGATGCTGAAGCAGCACATACCCGGCTTTGAAAAGGCTTACGTCAGCTGGACGCCGGTGAGCATCGGCGTCAGATATACCCGTGTAGTGGAATGCGAGCACGATATGACCCTTGACGAGATCGTCAACTGCAAACGCTTTGATGACGAGGTAATGCTTTATGGCTTCCATGATTGCGCTCCCAGGATCATGATCAGGGATGCGGGATATTACGGAATTCCATATCGCGCGTTTTTACCCAAAAATACGGAAGGGTTACTGGTGGCCGGCAGATTGATAACAAGCACCTGGGATGCCCACATGTCCACCCGCAACACGGTATCGTGCATGGCTCAGGGTCAGGCTGTCGGTACCGCTGCTGCATTATGCGCAAAGAGCGGAACAACTCCGCGGAATATAGATATCGGACTATTGCGTGATACACTTACGAAGGATGGAGTTTTTCTGGGCGACTGATGGCAAGATGGGGCTTCTTACTAAAGAGCGGAAAGGAAGAGACGAGTATGAAATTCTTTGAAGAACCGGCCAGGAAATTGCCTGTCCGCGAATTCGACGTTATAGTGGCAGGAGGAGGGACCGCCGGTGTTGTCGCGGCTTTGGCTGCGGCACGCCAGGGTGCAAGGACTGCGTTGGTTGAAAGCAAAGGGTACCTTGGCGGTATCGTAGTAGAAGGAGGCACTGCCCTTCACAGCTTTTATAATCTATGGAAGGCCTTCCCGGGAGTGGAAAAGCGCCAGGTGGTCAAAGGCATACCGCAGGAGATAATAGACAGGCTCGCCCAAAAAGGCGGCACTACCGGACATGCGGAAGTGCAGAAGGGTTATGATTATGATTCGGTATGTACTGTGATCGACACGGAAATCTACAAGCTCGTTGCGTTTGAAATGCTCGAGGAAGCCGGAGTCAGCATATTCGTCAATACTTTACTGACAAGCGCGGTAATAGAGGGCACGTGTATAAAATGTGTGCTGGCCGAAAGCCATTCCGGGAGAGAAGCATTATTTGCGAGGTCCTTCGTAGACTGCACAGGCTACGGGGATCTTTGCGCACAAGCCGGAGCCGCCTTCACCGAACCCAACGACTATATGGCGGCAAACAGTATAGGCGTCGGCGGGGTAAATGTAGAGGAATATTACAGGTTTTTCAACCGGTGCGACGCATTGACCAACTACTGCGAGGGGATAAGAGACGGCAGGGATGGCAGGATCGTGCGAATTGACGGTAATTATAAGAAGGCTTTGCCGGAATTTGCCGAGGAAGCGGATAAGATCGGGATGTCCTCCGTCATTACCACACTACACGATGATTATTTCATGTTTCTGAAACTCAATTACAAGCTGCCCGTTAGTCCAACTGACCGGGATGGAGCGGCGCTTGCCGAGGTGGAACTCAGAAAACGCCAGTATAAGGCAGTGGAACTACTCCGTAAATACGTGCCAGGCTGCGAACAGGCATTTATTGCCAGGACCAGTCCTTCGCTGTGTATCAGGCGCGGAAGGTGTATTACCTGTGATTACGATATCACTCTCAACGACGTATTGCAGGGAAGACATTTTGAGGATGACGTTTTTACTTACGGCTTCCACGATTATGCTCCGCGGCTTCAGATCAGGAACGGCGGGACTTACGGCATTCCTTACCGGGCTCTCAGAGTGTCGGGTATTGATAATTTGCTGGCGGCAGGTATGATGATCACCTCTGACCATGACGCGCACATGTCCACCCGGAACACCGTGTCCTGCATGGGACAGGGGCAGGCGGCGGGAACAGCGGCGGCAGTCTGCGCAGTTAAGGGGTATGGAACACGTGAACTGCCATACAGCCTGCTGAAGGAAACGCTTTTAAAAGACGGCGTTTACCTGGAGGGCTAACCTTAAAATAAACATGACATTATAATTAGTCAATGAACTGAAGGGGAGAGGAACTATGAAAATCACAATATCAGCTGACAAGACGTGCGGCAAAGTAAAAAAATACTGGACCAAATGTGTTGGAAGCTGTCATGCAGCCACGGCGCTGAGGGAGGATTGGCGCAGGCAGCTTAAGATTTGCCGCGAGGAATTCGGCTTCGAGTATGTTCGCTTTCACGGGTTGCTGGACGATGATATGAGCGTTTGCCTTGGCAAGGACGACGGTACGCTTGAATATTCATTCTTCAATGTCGATTCCATTTTCGACTATTTGCTCGAAATCGGTATGAAGCCTTTTATCGAGCTGAGCTTCATGCCTTCCGTACTGGCTTCAGGAACAAAGACCGTGTTCCATTACCAGGGCAATATCACTCCGCCGAAATCCTACGACGAATGGGGCAGGCTGATTGAAGCACTGGCCGGACACCTGGTACAGAGGTATGGCTTGGATGAGGTGAAGAAATGGTTCTTCGAAGTATGGAACGAACCGAACCTGAAGGATTTCTTCTGGGCCGGTACGATGGAGGAGTATTTTGAGCTGTATAAACACGCAGCGCTGGCCGTCAAGAGGGTCGACAGCAAGCTGGTTGTCGGCGGGCCTTCTACGGCGATCGACGCCTGGATACCGGAATTGAAGGAGTTTTGCAGCAAAAACAACGTTCCGCTGGATTTCATATCGACGCATCATTATCCCACCGATGCGGCTTTTGGACTTGGCCTCAACATGGAAGAGCAGATGGCGCGTTCGGAACGCGGCGTTCTGGCCAAAAGAGTCAGGAAAGCGCTGGAGGAGGCTGCTCCGCTCCCGCTGTATTATACTGAATGGAACTGTTCGCCCAGTCCGCGCGACCCTTATCATGACATGCCTTACAATGCGGCATTTATAGTCAAAACGATCACCGATAACATGGGAACTGTGGATTGCTATTCCTTCTGGACTTTCTCGGATATATTCGAAGAGAGCGGTTTCAGCTCCGTTCCGTACCACGGAGGCTTCGGCCTGATGAATATCCACGGGATCCCGAAACCCTCCTACAGAGCGTTCCAGCTGCTGTCACGGCTGAACGGAGACAGGCTCGAACTCTCCGCAGGCGAAGCCAGCGCTACGGTAGACTGCTTTGCTTCGAAGAGCGGCAATAACATTACGATCCTGGTATCTAACCATCAGGTTCCGCTTTCGCCGATTCATGCCGGGAAGATCACTTTCAGCATAAAGGGAATAAAGGGCATCCGGTCCGCATCGCTCGAGCGCATAGACGAGCAGCATGCAAATCCCCAAAAGGCCTGGACGGAAATGGGCAGTCCGACATACCTTGACCGTGGGCAGATTCAAACGCTTATGAAGGCGTCGGAACTCTCAAGTGAAGCTGTCGACTGGAAGAAGGACGGGGATGGTGTGGCGATCGAGGTTACTATCGAGCCCCATTCCGCAATAGCAATTTCACTGACCGTTGAGGATTGAACTCTTGTATAGGAACATATTTGTTCGGAAGCATTAAAATAAGATAATATTCAGATAGGAGGCAAATACATGAAAAAGGCAAAATTGAAACTGGACAGGGATTTTCCGATCGACCGTGTAGACCGGAGGATCTTCGGCACTTTTATCGAACCGATCGGGGATATCGTTTATGGAAACATTTATAATCCCGATCATCCCGAGGCCGATGAACAGGGCTTCCGCAAGGATGTCCTCAAGCTGATGCGCGAGCTCAATACGACTCTCATCCGTTATCCCGGTGGAAATTTCATATCCGGCTATCACTGGATGGATGGGATCGGACCCAAGGAGGACCGTCCCGTACGTTTTGAAAAAGCCTGGAAGAATATCGAGACCAACAAGATGGGCATCGATGAGTATACCGACTGGGTGAAGAAGGTCGGCGCGGAGACCATGCTGGCCGTCAATCTTGGTACCGGGACGCCGGAAGAAGCCTCTTACGAAATCGAATATACCAATATGGAGAGCGGTACATATTTCAGCGATCTGCGCAGGAAGTACGGCCATGAAAAGCCTCACGGCATCAAGCACTGGTGCCTGGGCAACGAGATGGACGGCACCTGGCAGCTTGGTGAAAAGACTGCGGAAGAATACGGCCGGGTAGCGTACGAGGCTGCCAAGCAGATGCGCATCGTTGATCCTGACATTGAACTGGTGGCCTGCGGCAGCTGCGCCAACGACAAGACCCATCCCACCTTCCCGGACTGGGACCGCGTTGTATTGGAACACTGCTACGAAAACATCGATTATCTTTCTTTGCACCGCTATTACAACTATGATCCCGAGAGTGTAAAGGGTACTGTATTCCCTGCGCACTTCACCCCCGAGGATCTGCCGTGCATACCCAATGATTTGGGCAGTTTTATCGACACTATCTGTGCTGCAGCCGATTTTGTCAAGGGTAGAAAATACTCGGACAAAAAGATAAATATCTGCTTCGACGAATGGGGCATAATGTCCAGTCGAACCGCAAAGGCCGAAGGGCTGGATTGGACAGAACGCGCTGATCCTGGCACCGGCAGGCGTGTATTCGCCATGAATCTGATTGACGCCGTACTGTTCGGCAGCTTGCTCATCACCTTTATAAACAAGTGCGACCGCGTAAAGATCGCCTGCCAGTCCATCGTTATCGGAAGCGTGGTTGCGGCCGACCCCAACGGCGGCGCTTACAGGCAGTCCACCTTCTACCCCTTCCGCGATGCCTCGCTTTACAGCCGCGGCGTCGCACTGCGTCCTGCGCTGGAAAGCCCGCTGGTCTCGACAAATTATGGCGAACAGCCTTCTATCAAGACAGCAGCCGTATATGATGAGGAAAACGGAACTGTAACAGTATTCGCTGTAAACCTGGGCCTGCGTGAAAGTGTTGAACTGGACTGCAGACTGCAATTCGACAGCGTTAAGCTCATTCAGCACATCCAGATGCACGACGCCCAGCCTCTTGCCGTAAACACCTTTGAGAACCCCAACAGGTTAATACCGAAGGAAGTCAGCATCGATACGGGCAAGGTCGTGCTGCCGCCTGTCAGCTGGAATGTACTGCGTTATCAGGTTAAATAGACTAAAAAGCTCACAAATACATTACCGCGCGGTGTCATACCGCAGGAGGTGCCACAATGAAGGAATTCAAGAACATATCATATAAAAAGACCGAAACCAGGGACCTGTATCTGGATGTTTTTGTTCCGGAGGAAAAGAATCCTCCGCTGATCATGTGGGTACACGGAGGCGGCTGGAAGGAACTGAACAGAACGTGGAATCTCGCCATGCCCATGCTTGAAAAAGGGTATGCGGTTGCAACGGTGGATTACAGATACTGTGATGAAGGGCAATTTCCGGCCCAGATGCTGGATTTGAAGGACGCTCTGCTTTTTCTCAGGACTCATGCCTCACAATACGGATATGACGGTACAAAAATAGCAGTATCGGGAGATTCCGCCGGCTCGCACCTGTGCATGCTTTTGGGCGTTTCGGCCGGAAACAGGGACTGGGAGACTACCGACGGAGATTACAGTGTGCAGGCCGTAGTCGACATGTGCGGACCCACAGACCTGCCACTATCCTTCAAGGGCAAGGATGAGGGCTTGAATAATGTCATAGCCGAGCTGCTCGGAACCCGGGTGACGTCCAAGGCGGGGCTGGGCCGTGCGGCTGCGGCCAATCCCATCACCTATATTAACGGCAGTGAGCCGCCGTTTCTGATACTGCACGGGTCCGAGGATCCCGTAGTGTCGCCCGAACAGTCGAGACTCCTGAGAAATGCCCTGGAAAAGGCGGGAGTGCCGGTCATGATGTACTTAATACCGGGCGCGGTGCACGCATTCGGGGGCAGGCTCGTGACGGACATCACCGGCGAATTCCTGGACTATTTCCTTAAGGGGACCAAGACTGTAGAGACGCCGGAAGTGCTTCAATGTCACCACAGAGATGTACCATACGTAAGAAAATAACCAGGAACAGTTAAAAGACGGGAGTAATGGTGAGGTTATTCGGGATGTATTTACAGGCATAGCTCTATATGCATTTGCTGGAATAGAACTATATGCAACTACAGGAAGCACTATATGCTGCACAAGACAGGGGGCAATTGCGGTTATGTCAAGCTTGAATGAAATTGAGACACCCGTGTGGGGGACGTTTGACGAAGCCAGAAAGCATTTGGAGAACCAGTTCGAAGAAACGGTATTCGACGCAGCTACTGGGCTGTCAGCCGCTGAACTGGAGCAGGCGGTCGAAGATTATCTGTCAAAAATCAGTTCTCTTCCGAAAGTAATACAGAAGGCGGAAGCCTATCGCATTATAGTCACCCGCGGACAGATAGCCATCGATCCGCTGGATTGGTTTGCAGACAAGCTGGATCACGGCAACATACTAAGGAAGCTTTGCGGTAAATGGCAAATGGAAGTCGAGACCAGCCATCTTCCGGAAGAAACGGAATGGCTCAATCAGGCCAGAAAAATCGGAACGGTGGATGCTGTTCTGGATCTTGGGCACCTCACTCCCGGCTGGACTTTCATGTTTGAGAACGGACTTCTGGGCCTGCTCGCTAATGCCGAGGGCTTTATGAATGCCCTGGGTGGTAAAATTACGGAAGAACAGCGCGATTTCTACCACGCCCTTGAAATCGTGTATAATGCTACAATTGAATTTGCAGGCAGGCTTTCCCGGCTTGCGGAACAGATGGTACCCGCCAACCCGCAGCACCGGCAGCGCCTTTTAACGGTTTCCCGGGCATTGGGGAAGATCCCTGCAAACCCGCCGGAGAGCTTTCATGAGGCTTTGCAATTCTACTATCTCATGCATCAACTGATTGAGATGGAAGGCGAGAATATCCGTTCCATGTGCGGCTTCGACAGGATGATGTATCCGTACTACAAGGCCGATATCGAAGCCGGTAGGCTGACACGTGAGCAGGCGAAGGAACTGATCAAGTTTTTCTTCACGAAGTTCTTTGCCAATACGAAGGGCAGGGACAACGGCAAGAATTTTTACTTCGCCGGTCAGTATCCGGACGGGAGCAGCGCGGTCAACGAACTGTCCTGGCTGGCGCTCGAGGTGTATGAAGAATTGAAGACAACCGATCCAAAGCTCTCGGTGAGGTTTTTCCAGGGCACACCCGACGATTTTATGCGCAGGGTGGCGGATATCATCAGGAACGGCCAAACTTCCTTTGTTCTGGTCAACGATGAGGCTGCCATACCCGCACTGCTGAAAAGAGGAAAAACGCTGGAGGAAGCGCGATCCTACACTCTGATCGGCTGCTACGAGCCTGCGGTCGAGGGCAGGGAAATCGCCTGCAATATGAGCATAAAGGTAAATCTGGCCAAAGGCGTGGAGATGGCCTTGAACAATGGAACGGATCCCGCAAGCGGCGTCAGGTTCGGACCTGAAACAGGCGATCCGGGAGTCTTCAAGACTTTTGACGAGTTTTACGAGGCTTATCTGAAGCAGACGGACTACCAGATCGGTAAAGCAATGAGCTGTATCAAGGCCTTTGAGGCTTACTGGCCGGAGATAAACCCGTCGCCGTTGCTTGCAGGTACAATGATCGACTGTCTGAAAAAAGGAAAGGATGTCGGACAGCACGGCCCCGAATACAACAATACGGGCTGCATGGGGTTGAGCCTTGGAAATGCTGTGGATTCGCTCATATCGGTAAAGACGCTGGTTTTCGATGAGAAGCGCATTTCGATGAATGAGCTTGCAGAGGTCCTGAAAAAGAATTATGAAGGAGAGGAACAGCTGAGGCAATATATTCTCCATCGTGTCCCTAAATGGGGCAATGACCACCCGGAAGCGGATGAGCTCGCCAAAAAGGTGACGGACTGGTATACTGCAAGGGTTAACGGCAGCAGGAACAACAGGGGAGGCTGGTTCCAGGCTTCCATGTTCTCGCTTACCTACCGCTGGAGCCTTGGCAAATACACGGGAGCGCTGCCTGACGGAAGAAAGGCGGGAATGCCTCTGTCTCCAGGCCTGAATGCAATGACGGGCATGGATAAAAAAGGCGTCACCGCACTGGTCAATTCCGTTACCAAGCTTGATTTTTCTGAAATACCAAACGGTTCGGTAGTTGACATCAACCTACATCCTTCGGCTGTCAAGGGCACGGAAGGGCTTGACGCGTTTGTCGCGCTGATACGGACATTCTTTGCGAAGGGCGGGTACGCGCTGCAATTCAACATATTCGACACTGAGATGCTGAGGGACGCGCAGCGTGACCCGGAACGTTATTCCACACTACAGATAAGGGTTACTGGTTGGAATGTATATTTTGTCACGTTATCGGAATATGAACAGAACCAGTTTATCGAGGAAAACAAACATGTATTCTGAACAACAAAAGGAATTGACGGGAAAAATCTTTGAAATAAAACGGTTTTCAATACACGACGGACCCGGCATACGTACTACTGTGTTTTTAAAGGGCTGCCCCCTCAGCTGCAAATGGTGCCACAACCCGGAAGGGATCAGTGCGAAACCGGAGATCGCATTCATAGAAAAAAAGTGCGCAGTCTGCGGAGCATGTGTCGATGCATGCCTCAACGGCGCGCAGCAGATCGGCAAAGAGGGGAAGAGGCTGTTTGACCGGCAGCGCTGCGCAGTATGCGGGAAATGTGCCGATGCCTGTTATCCCCAGGCTCTTTTGCTATATGGCACGGATGTGACAGCCGATCATTTAATGGACGAAATATCGGCGGATATTGATTTCTATAAGCATTCCGGGGGCGGCGTCACGCTTTCGGGAGGAGAACCGCTGCTGCAGGCAGGCTTTTGCGCAGAACTGCTGAAGCGCTGCAAAATGGCCGGAATCCACACTGCAGTCGATACTTCCGGATATGTCCAGTGGGATGCGTTTCAGAAAGTGCTCGATCATACGGATTTGTTCCTTTATGACCTGAAGCATATGGATTCTGAAATGCATGCAAGATATACCGGCGTCCCGAATCAAAGGATACACGATAACCTGAGGCAGCTCGGCTTTAATAATAAGCCTGTCGAGATCCGTATCCCCATTATTCCGGGTGTAAACAACAGCCGTGAGAACATATGCCGTTCTGCGGAATTTCTTTGCGGTATACCGAGCCTTACAGCCATAAAACTGCTTCGTTATCACTCCATGGCCAGGTCGAAGTTTGCAGCAGTCGGGAGAGAGGATACCATGCCGCACGTGGAAAGTCCGACTGAAGAAGAGATGGCCAGGATATCGGACTGGTTCGGAGAGTATGGCTTAACCGCCTTGACCTAAGGTATCCTTGACTTTAATTGTGGCTACACCTTCCGACCTTAGTCGCCAGGACTAAGGAATATCTCTTTAACAGTCATTTCAAAGCTATCTCTTTTGCGAATTTGCCGGGCTCAATTTTATCGATTATCTCTCAAATCTATGATTCCTGTATTTCTTTATAGGATTTCGATATTTCTTTATCGGAATTCATATTCATTTGAAAATGTAAACGTTTTATATTTAAGGTAAGCCTTATAACATGTTATTTATTATTCGGCTAAAGTCATTTGCCGGTGTGTTATTGGGAGAGAAGTGCCCGCCCAAATGGAGATACTGGAGGAAAAAATGTGGATAAGATTAGGCAAAACCCGTTAGTAAAGGCATTGGGGTTTAATCGGATTGTTCTGTGCTTGGTTTTGTTAGGCATGTATGGCTTTTTTGCCTTGTTCGCCAATAATTTCGTAAGTTATAACAGGATACTGAGCGCAATGAATTATGCATACTTTCTTGGCTTTTTGGCCATAGGAGTCACGTTTGTTATTGCAACCGGCGGTATTGATTTTTCCATTGGACCTGTCATGTTCTGTGCAGCCATTATGTCCGGCTACCTTTTGACCCATTTTCACTGGCCGCTCTGGCTCTGCCTGATTGCAAGCATTGTGGTCGGTATGCTGTACGGCACATTTCATGGGTATCTTGTAGCATATAAGAGTATTCCCTCCTTCATTACTTCAATGGCGATCATGCAAATGAGCAAAGGAATTGCATCCGTATTTACAAAAGCCCAGTCAGTCAGCTGGCCGCAGCTGGCACAGGAAAATGGCTGGTATAGGAATTTAATCAAAATCAAGGCCGGCAGTACATATATCCCTGTTGGCCTGATCATTCTACTTGCCGCTGCAATTATCTGTTCCATCCTTTTGAATAAGACAAAAATGGGAAGGTACTTTCTCAGCCTGGGCAGCAACAGGGAAGCAGTCAGATTGTCAGGCGTCGATGTTAGAAAGTGGGAAATGCGGGCTTATATGATCTGCGGCACAATGGCGGGAATTGCTGCAATCTTTTTTGTGGCAGCTTATACCACGGTTCAGCCTGGTTATGGTGACCAATATAATAACGAAGCCATTGCCGGCTGCGTTATGGGCGGGACCTCCATGGTCGGCGGCCTTGCATCCGTTGGCGGAACGTTCATTGGTGTAATGATCATTTCAATCCTGCAGGAGGGGATTCTTGCAATTGGCCTCAATAAAAATTATCAGCTTGTTATAACAGGTCTCATAGTAATTGTCGCAGTATTTTTGGATGTATTGTCCAGAAGAAGGAAGAATTAAAGAATTCAAATGGCTGGAGTTATTGTGTACTGAAAGGATAAATGGTGGGAAATGGGCGAAGTTATATTGACTATGGAAGGTATCGATAAGTCATTTCCTGGTGTGCATGCACTCGACAATGTCAGCTTCGAATTGCGAAGAGGAGAAGTACATGCATTGATGGGGGAAAACGGTGCTGGAAAATCTACATTGATGAAGGTACTCACCGGAATATATAAAAAAGACAGCGGCACGATTACCTATGATGGGAAGGAAGTTGAGTTTTCCAATCCTCGTGAAGCCCAGCATGCCGGTATAGTAATCGTTCATCAGGAATTGAATATGCTTGGCCATTTGACAGTAGCTCAGAATATCTTTATCGGCAATGAGTATATGAAAGGCGTATTGATTGATGATGCGCGGATGAATGCTGAAGCTGCCAAACTTTTCAAACGACTGAATATCGATATAGACCCTGCGGAAACAATGAGCAAGCTTACTGTCGGTAAGCAGCAGATGTGCGAAATTGCAAAGGCTATCTCACATGAAGCAAAGGTCATCGTCTTTGACGAGCCTTCAGCAGCGTTAACAGAGTCCGAGGTCAGTGAATTATTCGAGATTATAAGGGATTTAAAGAAAAAAGATATTGGCATTATCTATATTACACATAGAATGGATGAGGTCAAAGTTATCACGGATCGCGTAAGCGTAATGCGTGATGGTGCGTATGTTGGAACGCTGATTTCTGAAAATTCCACTAAAAACGATATCATCAATATGATGGTTGGGCGTGTTATATATGAAGAACCCAAAATGGCGAGCAAGGTTCCCAAAGATGCACCTGTTGTGTTAAGGGTGGAGCATCTCAATGCAGGAAGACTTGTGCAGGATGTCAGTTTCGAATTGCATAAGGGTGAAATCCTTGGATTTTCGGGACTTATGGGTGCAGGAAGAACGGAGACTGCAAGAGCTATTTTCGGGGCGGATATCAAAGAGAGCGGGGATATTTATATCAATGGGAGGAAAGTGGAAATACATAGCCCGGAAGATGCAGTAAAGTGCGGTATCGGATACCTTTCGGAGGATAGAAAACGTTTTGGTATCGTGGTACAGCGTTCGGTCGCGGAAAACTCGACCATGGCTTATCTTGAGAATTTCATGAGGGGACTTTTTATCAATAAAAAGAAAGAACGTATGGAAGCGGAAAAATATGTGGAGTCTCTTGCAATAAAAACACCGGGTGTCGACCAACTGGTAGTTGATCTTTCGGGCGGAAATCAGCAGAAAGTTGTTTTGGCCAAATGGCTGGTTCGTAATTGCGATATTCTGATTTTTGATGAACCCACCAGAGGAATTGATGTTGGTGCTAAAAGCGACATCTATAAATTAATGAATGATCTTGTGAAAGAGGGAAAATCGATCATTATGATCTCTTCAGAAATGCCTGAGGTACTAAGGATGAGTGACCGGATCGTTGTGATGTGCGAAGGGCGTAAAAGCGGAGAACTTGGAATTGAAGAGGCAACCCAGGAGAAGATCATGCATTTGGCAACACAGGAAAATTAGGGGGATAAGGATATGACAAGACAGCTTCAGAAAATGCCGGACTTATCGAAAAAAATAATTCAACGGCTTGGCGGACAGAGGGTTGCAGTATTTCTGATTGTCGCTGCATTGTTCAGTTTTTTTTGTATTGCCAGCCCGAATTTTAGAAAATATTCTACTACATTAAGTATTTTGGATTATTCCTATTATATTGCACTGATAGGAATTGGCGTTTCCTTTCCATTAATCACCGGGGGAGTGGATTTGTCGATCGGTACGGGGTTGGTGTGTTATTCGCTGATCGGCGGTTATCTGGTTGTGTATCAGGGGTGGCCGGTATGGCTGGGAATGATAGTGTGTATATTATGCGGTGTGATAATTGGCGCTTTAAATGGTGTTCTGGTCGGAGTCATGAATCTGCCCCCATTTCTTGCAACACTATGTACGATGATGATGACCAGGGGACTTGGGTCAATATTCAGTACCGGCCTCGGAATATCCTGGCCTTCCCTTGGCCAGGAAGGCGGATGGTTCAGAACCATTTTCAAGTTGAATATCGGTGGTTATAAATTACCCTTGGGGTTTTTATGGATTTTGTTGCTGGTAGTATTGATGTCAACTGTTTTGAATCGCACAAAGGTCGGAAGATATATCATTGCAATTGGCAGCAATAAAGAAGCAACAAGGTTGGCCGGTATCAATATCAAGACATATTACATCATCACTTATATCATATCAGGCGTTTTTGCAGGCATCGCAGCGATTGCATACTCGGCAATATTCGCGAGCGTATACCCGGGAACAGGAGCAGGCTTTGAACTTGAAGGAATTGGCGGTGCAATTATCGGCGGTGTGTCAATGACAGGCGGCGTGGGCAATATTGTAGGGACTCTTTTGGGCGTATTTGTAATCTGCATATTGAAAACAGGACTTCCCTTCATTGGTCTGCAGGCCAACTGGCAGCAGATTATTACAGGTATTGTACTGATTACGGCAGTATTGATCGACTTGATCAGACATAAGAGGGCTATGAAACTAGTAACTGCTGCTTTAAAAAAGCAGTGATTATAAATCAACCCAATATTTAAAGGAGGTCAGATAATGATTAAGAAATGGTTATCAATCGTTCTTTGCATCGTAATGGCTGCTTCATTGTTGGCAGGCTGTGGAGCCGCTAAAGAGCCCGCGGCAGCAGATGCTACGGTATCAGCACCGGAAGCCGCCGCACCCAGTCAGCCAGAGGCAGCACCGGCAGAACCGGCAGCTACGGAAGCTGCACCTGCAGCAGCAGGTGGTCAGAACTTCGCAATTATAGTAAAGAGCTTCCAGTCAACCTATTGGCTCGCTGCTGTTAAGGGAGCAAAGGATGAAATGGCGGTAAAAGGCGTAACTTGTACATTTAATGGTCCGAACTCCGAATCGGACATCGCTGATCAGGTTCAGATGTTCAATGATGCCATAAACAGCAAACCGGCCGGAATCGGTATTGCGGCTTGTGATGCTTCTGCCATGACTGATGCGCTTCAGGCGGCAAAAGATGCAGGCATTCCTGTTATTGCTTTTGACTCCGGTATTGCGAATGCACCGGCAGGCTCCGTTCTTGCTACAGCTTCCACAGATAACTATAAGGCAGGCGTTACAGCTGCCGATGGTATGTGGAAAGCTATTGAGGGCAGAGTAAAAGGTGCAAAGGGTAAAATAAGAATAGGTGAAGTCAACCAGGACGCTACCTCCGAATCTATTCAAAATCGTGGCCTTGGCTTTATCGATGAAATATCCAAGCTCTGCAAGGACGCAGGAAAGAAAGTTGCAGTTGTCGGTAATGATTTCTTTGTAGGCAAATGCAAAGATAAGGGTGATGAAGCTACTGCCGATGTTATTATCGAAGCTCGCGTTCCTGCACAGACAACCACAGAACTTTGCGCAACAGAAGCAAGTGCACTTCTGAATAAATCCGATTTGATAGCTGTCTTCGGTTCCAACCAGGTATCTGCAGAAGGTATCCTTACTGCAAATCAAAACCTGAGTGTATTGGGAAGCACCGATGACAAGGTTATCGCTGTTGGCTTTGATGCCGGCAAAATTATTAAGGCAGCTGTTACCGATGGCACAATGTATGGCGCTGTTACACAGTCTCCTTTGAAGATGGGCCAGGTTACCATCGATCTGCTTGTCGCAGCATCAAAAGGTGAAAAAGTATCCGATGTCGATACAGGCGGCGCATGGTACAATAAGGATAATATTGGCGATCCCAGTATTGCTCCGAACCTTTACGACTAATAGCCGATAACATCAAGGAGCCGGAATAGAATATCTGTTCCGGCTCTTTTCATATACTCCTATAAATTTCGATTGGACTAATTATGTCTCGCAATGTACCCAAAATAAGGATATAATTATGAATGGAAAACGGGTCAGGGGTGAACGGAATGTATAAATTGATAATCGTCGATGATGAGGAAGAAGTACGTAAGGGCATAATTCAGAAGATAGAATGGAACAAATTTAATTTTGAAATCGGGGGCGAAGCTGAAAATGGACGTGAAGCCCTTGACCTGATTGAAGAAAATGTTCCTGATGTTGTAATAACAGATATCACAATGCCCCTCATGGATGGTCTTGAACTTGCCGCTATTCTGAAAGAGAGCTATCCTACTATTAAAACAGTCATTCTAACCGGATTTGATGATTTTAAATTCGCGCAGCAGGCTATTAAATACGGTGTGGCCGATTACCTTCTTAAACCGGTGGTACCCAGGGATATTGACGAACTGATAGAAAAATTAGAAAATCAGATAGACAGCGAGATTGCTCAGAAAGAAGACATTGTAATGTTGCGCAGGCATTATAATGAGAGCTTGCCGGTTATTAAGGGTGAATTCCTTTCCTCACTTATCACTGGCAAGCCGGACGCAAATGAAGTGAAAAACCGGGCCGCTGGCTACAACCTGAGACTCGGTGGTGACATCTTTATAGTTGCTGCTGCAAGTCTGGATGGAAAAAGCTTTAGTAACAATGTCTTTGAAGAGAACGATATAGAGTTGGTCAGATTTGCCGTTTTGAACATTTCACGTGAAATCATCGAAAAGAATTCTTTCGGTGAGGTGTTTTTCCATGATGAAAACCTTATTATCATAGCAGGTTTTCAGGGCTGTGAAAAAACCTCAATACTCGCCAAGTCTTTTTCTACCCTCGAAGAGATCCGTCAAAACGTGGAAAAATATCTTAAGATCAGCATTACAATAGGTTTGGGCAGCATGTGTAATTCACTTTCCAAATTAAGGGGGTCTTATCGGACAGCACTTGCCGCTCTGGATTACAAGCTGATAATAGGAGAAAACAAGGTCATTTTCATCGAGGATATGGAGCCGCAAACGACTGATAACGTTGCCTTTGATGAAGGGAAAGAAAAAGCCCTGATTTCGAGTATCAAATTTGGTACACAGGACGACGTTAAAAAGGTTGTAGATGCCTTAATAAATGATATTTCCAGTATGAAAGCCTCCTTCAAGGATTACCAGATGTATCTGATGGAGGTCACGGCCGCCATCAATAAGCTCTCTAGAAATTTTCAACTGAACGCGGGCGAAATATTCGGCAGGAATGTTACTTTGTATGAAGAAGTTTTAAGGCTCAAATCATTAGACAGCGTCCGAAATTGGATCGAAGAAATCTGTATCAAGCTGATGAACCATATATCCGATAAAAGGCAGAATACAACGGAGATGCTGCTGGAAAAAGCAAAGTACTATATTAAGAATAACTTCGGAGATAGTGATCTGAGCATCCAAAAGCTGGCCGACCACCTCCATATCAGCCCTTCCTATATGAGCATGATTTTCAAAAAAGACGCCGGGTTGACGTTCCTGAAATATCTTGTAAATATCAGGCTGGAGGCTGCAAAGGAACTCTTGGGTTATACGGATCTTAAAACCTCTGAAATCGCAGAAAAAATTGGTTATCCGGAAATAAACTATTTTAGTTATTTCTTCAAAAAGAACTTTGGAATGTCACCCAGAGAATATAGAAACAAATTAATGCTCAAAAAGGAGTCGTAAGCTTGAAAATGAAGCTTCGTATGCTTCTGAAAAGATTATATGCGGTTTTGCAGAGTATCATTAAAGTAAGCAGTATTCAGTCCATTATTACTTTATCCTTTACGGCTGTGACCCTTTCATCCCTGATATTCGTAAGTCTTGCCCTATATGGGACATTTTCGGACAACGCCGAGAAAAATGCCGACTCCAGCACCCGCCAGATTATGGATCAGGTCAATCTAAACCTGAATTCATATCTGAAAGGGATGATTGAAATATCAGACCTGATCCGGAGTAATCTCAATGATGAGACCTATAAAAACAGAAATAACCTTACTAATATTCTGCAGGTGACCTCCCAGATAAGAAAGGACATCGTAACAATGGCGGTCTTTTCCGATACGGGCAAGCTCCTGTTCAGCAATACGTCAGGCAGCTGCAGCAGCAATTTCCGGGTGTCGGAGCAGGATTGGTTCAAGTTAGCTGTTTCGCGGCCTGCAGACTATATATTTGTCCCTCCGCATGTGCAAAGGATTTTTGAAAATAACCGCCCCTGGGTCGTTTCACTGTGCAGGAGCGTGAATTTTTATGAAAAGGGCGTGCCTGTCACATGGATTACCATGGTTGATATGAATTCCAGCAAGATTGAGCAGCTATGCAGCCAGGTAAGTCTGGGCAAGCGCGGGTACATTTATATCGTGGACCAGGCCGGTAATATCATCTATCATCCTCAACAGCAGATTATTTACGCGGGTCTGAAAATCGAAAACATCGCTGATGCGCTAAGTAAAAATAGTGGGTCCTATTTTGATGATTTCCAAGGGGAAAGAAGAATCATGACCATTAAGAACATCAGCTTTACAAATTGGAAAATGGTCGGTATCAGCTATGTGGACGAGCTCGTTCCCAACAAGAGAAATCTGAGCAACTTTGTCATTTTCATTTTATTTTTCGGAATAGCCTTTGAAATCCTTGCTTCCATGTTCATCTCCTCGAAAATAACACAGCCGATCAAAAGGCTGGAAAGACAGATGAAAAGGGTTGAAAACGGAGATTTTGACATCAACCTGGAGGTAAATGGAGAGGATGAAGTCAAGCGCTTGTCAAAAGCATTCAATCTGATGGTCTCAAGGATACGGCAGTTAATGAATCAGATCATCAGTGAACAGGAGGCTAAGAGGAAAAGTGAATTCAAAGCATTACAGGCACAGATCAATCCACATTTCCTCTATAATACACTTGACTCCATCGTATGGATGAACGAAAACAAAAATTATGAGGGCGTCACAATAATGGTGTCTGCGCTGGCGAAGCTTTTCAGGGTCAGTATCAGTAAAGGCAGCGAGATCATCAATGTATCCGATGAGATCGACCATGCGGCAAGTTATCTGACCATCCAAAAAATACGGTACAAGGATAAGTTCAATTTCCAGATAGAGGCACAGCCTGAAGTCCTATATCAAAAGACATTGAAACTGGTACTCCAGCCCATTATTGAAAATGCTATCTATCATGGGATCAGTCAGCTTCAGGAAAAGGGTGAAATAAAGATTGCGGTTGCCATAGAAGACGGAAATATTGTCTATCGCGTAACGGATAACGGATATGGCATCAAACCTGAGGTGCTGAAGACTATTCTGGATCGTGAGCCGGCGAGCGCTCGCGGCGGTGGAGTGGGGCTGAAAAATGTAAACGAAAGAATAAAGCTTTGTTATGGAATCGAATATGGCCTTGAAATAGTGAGTGAACTAGACGTAGGCACCACGGCGATCATCCGCATTCCTTTGAATGATTCGGGAAACGGAGGCAGATATGAAAACAATAAATAGACTGCTGGCATTCCTGTTAATCCTGTGCCTTAATTCATCGATAACCGGATGCACGGGGAACAAGCTTACCACTCAGGAAAAAGGAATCCATATCAAAGTCATTGTGAAAAAGCGGGATGCCAGTTTCTGGACAGTGGTAAAGATGGGAGCCCTGGCTGCCGGGAAGGAATTTGCCGTCAATGTCGATTTTGATGGACCGACGGACGAAAAGGATATTGCCGGGCAGATCCGGATGGTGGACAAGGCTATCGATGATAAGGTGGATGCGCTGGTTCTGGCAGCAAGTGATTATACAAGGCTGGTTGATGTTGCGGAACGAGCCGTCAGGGAAAATATCCCTGTTATAATTATTGATTCTGACATCAACTCAGACAAGATGTACAGCTTTATCGGAACGGATAATGTAGACGCAGGCAGGCTGCTTGGAGAGACTCTGGTGAATAAGGTAGGGGATAAATGCAACGTAGCCGTTATGAGCTTTGTAAAAGGAGCCGCCTCTTCTGACCAAAGAGACGAAGGCCTTTTTGAAAGCCTTGGGAAGCACTCATCGATTAAGATATTATCCGCCGAATACTGCAACTCGGATGAAAACATCGCGGAACAGCTTACGGAAGAACTGGTAAAAAAATATCCGGAATTGGATGCGATCATATGCACGAATGCGTATGGTACGACAGGGACAGCCCGTGCCATAGAAAAGCTTGGCAAGGCGGGAAAAGTCAAAGTCATCGGGCTTGACAGCACTCCCGAGGAAATCAGCTTTATGGAAAAGGATGTAGTTCAGTCTCTTGTAGTTCAGAACCCGTTCAGCATGGGCTATCTGGGAATCAAATACGCACTTGACGCCACTAATGGTAAAAATCTGCCCAAACGGAACAATACAGAATCAAAGGTAATTGATAAGAATAACATGTACGAACCGGAAAACGAAAAATTGCTGTTTCCATTCACAAACTAAGCAGTTAAAAGAGGTATTTAAGATAGAATAAATTCTGTAGGGCTAAAATAGGGGTGGAAATCGAAAGGCTTCCGTGGTAAAAACCTTGGAAGCCTTGATTTTACTGGCGTGCCTGAAGGGATTCGACGCGCCGAAGTGCGTAGATTAGAAATTTGTTATATAGTAGCTAATTCTAGGACGCCAAATCTTCAAGGTTTTTTTGAATATGTATTTTAGTAAGTTATATACTCCTTGTTAGGGGTACGGGTAGGATGTATAAATAAGTTGTATTTATTGTATAACATAATGTGGTATAATAGTAACGCAACGCTTCATTTGTAAATCAAAGAAAGGAAATTATGAGTTTAAAAGATTTAGAAAAAAAAGATTTACTTCAGTATATAAGTAAAAAAAAAGACGATGAATTAAAAATGATGAATATAGTAGGCATTACAATTGGTGCAATAATAATATTGTTCCTTAATATTTTTATTAACTCACTAAACGATATTCCAATCATTCTTTCTATTAAGGGATTTACACTTAAAATTATTTTTTTGTTTACACATATTAATAATATAATTTGCGGTATATTTATATGTTTAACTGTCAAGTTTTCAGGTAATAATGAGGAATTACTGAGAAATCATAATCAACTAAAAGAGCGTCT
>DATALQ010000049.1:0-102880 GCA_036260935.1 Clostridia bacterium | reverse complement strand
TTCATAATAACAGGATACCAATTTAGAATACATAGGCACAAACCCGGCAATGACAAGATACCAGTTAACAAATGGCGCGGCTATCGATTGCGATTGCATGAGTTTTGCGAAATAGAGCATATTGATGAAACATTACCAGGGGCAAATCACTGTTTGAGCGACGAAAATATGGAATTCAACGGAGCGAGTTTGATTTGCCGCCAGGTTGATTCTATATGCTCTTTGAGCATAAACTTCGCAATGTCAATCGATAGCCGCGCCACTCATTGTAAAACTAAAGAATTGCAATCGTTATCCCGGAGTACAAATTATGGATATTGCCGCCCTCCCGCGAATACAATGGTAAATATGTACGTGAATCCATTGATCCATACGGAGGTCAGGCATGCAGCACCTTATCAGAATAACCCTGTTCGGGCTCATTTCGGGCCTTACCGGGACCGGCATCGGCGGTCTTTCGGCATTTCTGATCACAAAGACAAGCAACCGGGTAATGAGCAGCCTGCTGGAGTTTTCCGCGGGGCTGATGACTGCTGTCGTTTGCTTCGAACTGCTTCCCGAGTCGTTCAACCTTGGAGGCACTTTCTACGCATTTGCCGGCATTCTTGCAGGAATAGGCGTAGTCGTAATAATCGAAAACATACTGAAGCACTCGAAAACCTTCACTAAAAGTTCAAGCTCTAGCCTGCTGAAAGCAGGCGTGCTTATGGCTATCGCAATTGCGATGCACAACTTCCCCGAAGGCTTTGCCGTCGGCTCCGGCTTTGAAGCTTCAGCAAGCCTTGGTATTACTATCACAGCCGTCATAATCATACACGACATACCCGAAGGCATCGCAATGGCATTGCCTATGCGCGCGGGAGGTTTTTCAAAGCTCAAGGCGTTTACCTACACTCTGCTTTCGGGAGTCCCCATGGGCTTCGGGGCCTTGTTCGGCGCAATTCTTGGCGAGATCTCGGACAATTTGACAGCCGCATGCCTTGGTTTTGCTGGAGGCGCAATGCTGTACATAGTCTATGGCGAACTCGTGCCGGAGTCCAAAAAACTGTATCTTGGAAGGCTGTCATCGATATCGAATGTACTCGGGATATTATGTGGTATAATAATAACCATATATAACTGATACCGAAGCGAAGCGACCGGCCTCAATACCGGCGGGACGTATGGATTTCCGCCTCAGTATCCGGCAGAGGAGACATATATGTTGAAGACAGATATAATCAAGGTCGATATTTCAAAACCGGGATGGGACAAGCAGCTCGATCATGCCGCCCAGGTTTTGAAAGGCGGCGGCCTTGTCGCTTTTCCGACCGAAACGGTTTACGGACTCGGGGCGAACGCCCTGGACCAGAAGGCGGTCGAGGGTATTTATACCGCAAAGGGCCGGCCGGCCGATAATCCGCTGATTGTACATATAGCCGAAACAAACATTATTAGTGAACTGACGTCAAAAATCCCGGATACGGCTGCAAAGCTTATTGAAGCCTGCTGGCCCGGTCCACTCACACTGCTCATGCCCAAGTCGGGCAGGATACCCGGGATAGTTACGGCGGGGCTCGACACGGTCGGTTTAAGGATGCCGTCGAATCCTATTGCGCTGGAACTTATCAGAAGGTCAGGCGTACCGGTAGCTGCCCCAAGCGCCAACAGCTCCGGCAGACCCAGCCCCACTCTGGCAAAACATGTTATAGAAGATCTATCAGGCAAAGTCGACGTTATAATAGACGGCGGCTCTACTACAGTCGGTTTGGAGTCGACGGTACTGGACATTACCGTCGATCCGCCCATGATTCTGAGGCCGGGCGGCATCACCTACGAGAGGTTGGCCCGGATCCTGGGCGCAGTCCGCTTAGATCCCGCCATCTCACCGGATGGAAAGCTCTCCTCCCCACCGAGGGCACCAGGCATGAAATACAGGCATTATGCGCCAAAAGCTATGATGCTTCTCATACAGGGCGAGCCCGAGCCTGTGGCGGACGAGATCGGCAGAAGGGCTGAACTCTATAACCATGACGGCACCAATGTCGGAATACTTGTGACGGATGAAACTGCCGCCCTTTATGAGCCTGTCCTTCATGCCTACTGCAAGTTCATTTCTCTTGGCAGCAGGCAGAATCCTGAGACTCTGGCAGCCAACCTTTTCAAATGTCTCAGGGAATTCGACGAAAACAATGTAGGGGTCATAATGGCCGAGGCGCCTGAAACTGCCGGTATAGGGCAGGCTGTTATGAATCGAATGCTGAAGGCCGCCGGCGGCAACATTATAAAAGTATGAAAAGGATATTATTCGTTTGTACGGGAAACACATGCAGAAGTCCCATGGCAATGGCACTATTCAACAGGCTCGTATTGCAGGAGGGCCCGGGATACGGCTTTAAAGCTGCATCCGCAGGCCTTTCAGCGTTCGAGGGAGAATCGGCGAGCACTAATGCAGTTCTCGCCATGCGGGACCATCCCGGCTGCGACCTCACTTCCCACAGGGCACATCAGCTCGACAAGACCGATATGGAGAACGCCTGCCTCATCCTTACAATGTCGGTAAATCACAAACAATACATTGATTCCCTGTTTCACGGCATGTATCGTAATGTCTATGCCTTGAAAGAATATGTCTATGGCAGGTATGAGGACGTAAAAGACCCGTTTGGCGGGTCGCTGCAGGTTTATCGGCAATGCGCCGCCGAGATTTCTGAAGCTATCGGATTGCTGTTTGAAAAACTTAAAAAAACTTGATACAGCTTTGACTTTGTCCATTCAATAATATAAAATAAAGAACGAAGTACCACAGATTTACCCGGCACTCTGTCAAGAGGCCTGAAATACACAACTGGAGGTAATTTATGGAAAAGGTTTTTGTTTTTGATCACCCCCTGATACAACATAAAATTTCACTGTTGAGGGACAAAAATACCAGTACCAAGGAATTCAGGGAATTAGTCTCCGAGATAGCCATGCTGATGGGCTATGAAGTTACAAGGAATATGCCGTTGAAGGAAGTCGAGATAGAAACCCCGGTTGCCATTGCAAAAACAAAAGTCATTTCAGGCAAGAAGCTTGGCATAGTACCGATATTGAGAGCAGGTCTGGGTATGGTCGACGGTATGCTGAATCTGCTGCCGTTTGCCAAAGTAGGACACATCGGACTTTACCGCGATCCGGAAACACTGGAACCGGTCGAATATTACTGCAAGCTCCCTGTGGATGCGGAAGAAAGAGAAATCGTAGTACTGGATCCGATGCTTGCCACCGGCGGCTCCGCTTCTGCTGCGATCAGATTCATTAAGGAACGCGGCGTTACGAATATAAAACTGATGTGCCTGATCGCTGCTAAGACAGGTATAGAACGCATCAACAGGGATCACCCGGATGTCGAGATATACTGCGCTTCTGTTGACGAGAAGCTCAACGACCACGGATACATCGTTCCCGGTCTTGGCGATGCCGGTGACAGGCTGTTTGGAACAAAATAAGACAAATTCCGTCCAATAAAATAATTTGGGGGTACGCGCTATGAGACCATCCTGGGATGAATATTTCATGGAAATCGTAGAACTGATCAAATCGAGATCGACTTGCGTCAGACGCCAGGTCGGTGCGTTGATTGTAAAGGACAAGCGTATTCTTTCAACAGGCTACAACGGAGCTCCAATGGGGTGCAAGCACTGTACCGAACTGGGCTGCCTGAGGGAGGAATTGAAAATACCTTCCGGACAGCGACATGAATTGTGCAGGGGTATCCACGCAGAACAGAATGCATTGGTACAGGCGGCATACTCAGGAACAAGCGTAAAGGACGGCACGCTTTACGTGACCAATCAGCCCTGCGTTTTATGCGCGAAAATGGCAATCAATGCAGGGATAAAGAAGATAGTGTTCAATGGCGATTATCCTGACGAACTTGCAATGGAGCTGCTAAAGGAAGCCGGTATACGAGTGGTAAGACTATAGGCAGGTGTAACTATTTTGTCATACATTTATGAATATGTCATAACCTTTGCTCTGGCGTTCATAGTAGCGTTCTCGGCAACTCCGATCGTAAGAAGGCTCGCTTTCAAGATCGGCGCCGTCGATGTTCCGAAAGACGAGCGCAGAATGCATAAAAAGCCGATTGCACTTATGGGCGGTCTTGCAATAATAGCAGGTTTTCTTATTTCGCTTGTTTTCGACCTTGCCACAGCATCCAATGTAGTGACTCCAAGAAGAGAGATCATAGGCTTGGTTGCAGGTATATGTATAATTGGCTGCGAAGGCATCCTGGACGACAGGAAACCCCTCAAAGCCAGAATCAAGCTTATGTTTCAAATCGCAGCCGCTACAGCTGTAGTTTTGATATCCGGTACAAGGATCTCCGTTCTTTCAAATCCGTTCGGATCATCACCGTATATCATGCTTAGTCCCGTTATATCCTATGCCCTTACTATCATATGGATCGTAGGCATTACAAACGCAATAAACCTTATCGACGGACTGGACGGACTCGCGGCAGGCGTATCCTCCATTTCTTCACTTTCATTGTTTTTCGTGACACTGCTAAGAGCCGATCTGGACATGACAACAGCCATATATACTGCGCTTGTCACCATAGCCTTGGCAGGTTCCACACTGGGCTTTCTGCCGTTCAACTTCAACCCGGCGAAGATATTTATGGGAGAGACCGGTGCAGCATTTCTGGGGTTCACGCTTGGAGTCATCTCCATTCAGGGAGCCATAAAGTCCTATGCCGCAGTATCGATAGCGATTCCTCTCCTTGTGCTTGGTTTGCCGCTGTTTGATACGCTGTTTGCGATCATAAGGCGCATTGGCACTCACAAACCCATAATGCAGGCTGATCGCAGCCATCTTCACCACAGATTGATCGACATGGGCTTGAGCCAGAGGCAGTCCGTGCTGATTATGTACATCGCCAGCGCAACTCTGGGTCTGTGCGCAATAGTACTAGCGGATCGCGGAGCGCTTAGCGCCATTATACTGCTTTTGGCCGTTTCGATATTCGTCTTCGGCGGCGCAAAATACATGAACGATCACGAGGAATTGTCCGGTGGCAATCGGGATGATTCAGTACAATCTGAAAAGTCCGATACAGATATCGCCAAAAAACCATCTGATGGAGTTGTAAAATGAAAAAGCTTAAAGTAATGCCTATTTTCGGGACTCGACCGGATGCCATTAAAATGGCTCCGTTGGTAAAAGAGCTTGAAAAAAACCCGCAAATAGAAACTGTCGTATGCGTGACAGCCCAACACAGGCAAATGCTTGACCAGGTACTCGACATATTCTCGATAAAACCTGCTCATGACCTCGACATTATGTTGGACAGGCAGACTCTGGAACAGATCACGACCAGGTCCCTTGAAGGCTTATCCGGGGTTTTTGATAAGGACAAACCCGATATCGTGCTTGTCCACGGAGATACCTCCACCTGCTTCGTTGCGGCGCTCGCCGCTTTTTACCGCAAAATCCGGATTGGTCATGTTGAGGCAGGCTTAAGAACATACGACAAATATTCACCCTTCCCCGAGGAAATGAACAGGAAGCTTACCGGAGCGCTTGCAGACCTGCATTTCGCCCCCACCTCCGCGAGCCGTTCAAACCTTTTAAAAGAAGGTGTTATGCCGGAAAAGATTTACTTGACGGGTAACACTGCTATCGATGCAATTAAAATGACAGTTCGCAGCGATTATACATTCAGGTGCGAAGCACTGCGGGACATAGATTTCAAAAACAGGAGAATAATAGCTGTTACCGCTCATAGGCGCGAAAATCTGGGTGAACCTTTGGAGAATATATGCCGGGCGCTTAACGATATAGCGACCGCATATGAAGACGTCGATATCATTTATGCGGTACACCTGAACCCGGCAGTACGGGAAACGGCCTTCAGAATACTCGGACAAAACCCGCGCGTGCGCCTGATAGACCCTCTGGATGCTCAGGACATGCACAACCTGATGTCACGTTCGTATCTCGTAATGACAGATTCAGGCGGGCTACAGGAGGAAGCGCCCTCTCTCGGCAAACCGGTCCTTGTTCTAAGAAAGGAAACCGAACGTCCCGAGGCGGTATCTGCAGGTACCGTCAGACTCGCCGGCGTAGACAGGGAAACAATAGTGGCTATGGCCATGAAGCTGCTCGATGACAAATCCGAATATAATAAAATGGCAAAGGCCGTAAATCCCTACGGTGACGGTTCAGCCTCCGAGCGTATTGTAAAAGCGATACTTTATGAATTCGGGCTGTCTGGCGAGAAACCTCGAGAATTTGGGATATGACATGCAAAAGCCGGGGTTAAACCCCCGGCCTTTTTTATTATTTATGTATTTCGCTCGATTATCAATTTATACTCGTCTGGTTACTGCCCGCTCTGGGTACTGCCAGCCTGGGTACTGCCCGTCTGGTTACTGCCCACCCTGAGTACTGCTCGTCTGCGCGGTTGTCTGCGAACCTGCAAGAGCGCTCTGCGTGTTGCCTTGGCCTGCACCTTCCGCACCCGGTTCAGTCACATCGTATATTTCTCTCAATATTACTATGTCAACTCTGCGGTTCTGCTTCATGTGCTCTTCCGAATCGTTAGGCACCAGCGGTCTGTACTCGCCGTATCCGGTGGCCGAGATCTTTTTAGGGTCCATCCCGGCGTCCTTTACAAGTATACGCCAGACGTTGTTTGCTCTGGCGGTCGAAAGCTCCTGATTGTCCGGGAAACGTACGTTATTGATCGGAACATTATCTGTGTGGCCTTCGACTCTCATCTGCTTATCCGGCATCTTTGCAAGTATTTCCCTGCCGATTTTGATAATATCGTTTCTGGCCGTCTCGTCAAGTTCTGCGCTGCCGCTCTTGAAAAGCACCTGCTCGCCTATCGATATGTATATGCCTCTCTCCTGGGTGGCGACCGATACCTCCCCCGTAAGGCCAAGTTCCTGAACAAGGTTCTGCACTTCACTCTGCACAGCTTCCATCTGCTGTTTTTCCGTATCTGTGGGCACTACCGCGTCAGGATCTAAAGCTCCGCCCAGATCGATTATCGAAGGAGACCCTCCGCCGCCCCCGATAACCTCTCCCGTAGAATAATTTCCGAAGGCTTGTCTCAACGAACTGGCGACCCTTTGATATTTTACGATATCTACGTTTGCCATGGAATAGAGCAATATGAACAGTATCAGCAGAAGGTTCATAAGATCCGAATACGTAAGCAGCCAGCGTTCGGAAGTATCCTTTTCGACTTTGTTTTTAGCAGAAGCCAAATATTATCCCTCCGCTTCCGTCTCAGCCGCCGGAGCGCCCTTCTTGCCTCCGCCCTTGCCGTTCATTTTCTCGATAAGTGAAAGGTTGAGTTTCTCCTTGATGATCCTCGGATTTTCACCGGCCTGTATGGATAGAAGTCCTTCTATAATAAGATCGTTGATCATTCTTTCATTTGCCGCTTTTGCCTTTATACGGGTCCCTATAGGGATGAACACAAGATTTGCGAAGCCGACGCCGTACATGGTTGCCAGGAAAGCTGTCGCTATTTTTTCACCAAGCCCGTCAGGGCTCGCTTCCATGGTACCCAGAACGTTGACCATGCCCATAACGGTACCGAGCACACCCATCGTAGGACCAAAGCCTCCGGCCGCCTCGAAGATCTTGGCGGTCTTTTCATATATGCTTTCCCTGAGTTCAAGTTCCCTGTCCAGGATATCCTTAATGACCTCTGTTTCGATGCCGTCGACAACTAGCGAAAGCCCTTTTCTGATAAATTCGTTCTCGGAATTCTGCGCCTCCATTTCAAGGCTGAGCAAACCGTCCTTCCTTGCCTTCTCCGACAGCTCCGACAAGTGGTTTATGATCCCTATGGGGTCAGTCTTTTTATCCTTGAAAACTGTTGCCAATGCTGCAGGTATCTGTTTTAACTCACTGAGCGGAAATGAGAGTGTTACGGCACCAAAAGTACCCCCGAATACTATTATCATCGGTGAAGCCTGCCTTACCAGATCAGCAGGATCACCCTTCTCCAGTATAAATCCCACCAATATAGCGCCGATACCAAGTATTATACCGATAATAGAACCTATATCCATCAGACATCTCTCCAATTTGCACAAAGTATAATTCCGTCAAAGAATTTGTTGAATAATCATATTCCCTGTGGTATATTATTTTTATTTATTAGGGCATATGAATGGGCTATAAACCTTTACATAAGTATATCGGCAAGCAGTGGACAAACTTAATATTTAATTATGAAACGAGTGATGCCATATAATGTTTAACAGTAAGCTTGTACGTTTTATTTTAAAAAGACTGTTAATATGCTTCATTCTGCTGTCGATATTTGATATGGTAATGATTGAAAACAGGTGGTCAGCGTTTTGCGGGCTGGCGGCAGGAGCAATAATAAGCGCCATGAAATTCTGCGGCAGTGCGGCGGCTCTGGCCGGATTCTTCGGAATTGAAACGCGGGCCGGTCGCGGTAGGCTCGGTCAACGTTGGGCAGTGGTAATATTTTTACTGAATCAGTTAATACTATTACCGCTTTTGTTTCTGGCATACAACATAAGCCAGTGGGTTTTTTGGGGTTTTGTTGCGGGTATTTTGACGATACCCATGCTGATCATGCTTAACAGCATAACTGAGGCATTCGGGATCACAAGGAATCATTTCGGTGAGAGGGTGTAAACAATGGATGCTGGTAACGTAATGAAACCGAACGATTTGTTCTCGATAAATATTTTCGGACTTTCGATCCCCGTCTCGGACAGCATCGTCATGATGTGGATTGTAATGGCAGTTCTGATAATACTTTCTCTCATTTTCGTCAGAAACCTTAAAACCATACCGGTCGGAAAACAGAACGCAGTGGAGCTTGTTGTCGACACGATCAACAACATAATAAAAGGCAGCATCGGCCACCACTGGAAATCCTTCGCGCCCTATTTCGGCACCATACTTCTTTTTCTGGTATTTGCCAATATTTCGGGCCTTTTCAGCCTGTTGCCCACTGCCGAAGAGCTCTACAAGCTGACAGGCAACGAATTTTTCGAAAACCTTCCCCAATTCGCTATTGCGGCACCGACGAAGGATCTTAACATTACATTGGGAATGGCGCTCATGTCGGTGGTGCTGGTGCTGTTTGCAGGTATCCGGTTCAAAGGCGTAAAGGGATGGCTTCACGGCTTTCTCGAACCTTCTCCGGTCATGGTACCGTTCCACATACTCGATTACGGTACCAGAACGCTTTCGCTGTCCCTCCGGTTGTTCGGAAACATGCTGGCCGGTTACATAATTGTTGAAATGCTATATGAGGCGACTATATTCATAAAGCCCATACTGCCGCTCGCAAGCTTTTTCTTCGATGTATTTGACGCTATACTTCAGGCATATATTTTCGTATTTCTTTCGACAATTTACATAAAAGAAGCGATCGAATAAGGGGGTGAAATAATGGGAAATGGTTTGGTAGCAATAGGAATCGGTCTGGTAATGCTAGCGGCGCTGGGTGCTGGAATAGGCCTCGCTAATGCCGTTTCGAAGACTGCGGAGAGTGTTTCGAGAAACCCTGAAGCTTCAGGAAAAATTCTTTCTACTACGCTTATATTTGCGACTATGTCAGAAGTAACGGCAATATTTGCATTCGTTATCGCAGTTATGCTTGTCAGTAAGGTGTAACGGACAATTTTACGTACAGTTTGGACAGGGGGAAACCTCTTCCCCCTTGGTACATTGATAAAGTCAGTGGCGCACGATGCGTCGGTGATTTTTATTAAATAGACTGCTATGATTCTGGTTAAGGAGTTGATATAGATTGCTTGAGAGTCTTAATGCGATTAAGCCCTTATTTGCCGCATTAAACCTGATCGTTCTCTATATAGTGTTGAAAAGGGTCTTATTCAAGCCTGTGACGGAATTTATGGAAAAACGTACACAGTCTATCAAAGATTCCATGGACGACGCTGAGAAACAGAAGGCTGAAGCTATGGAGCTTAAACGCTCTTACGAGGAACAGATAGGTCACGCAAAAGAGGACGCCGAAAAGATCCTGAGAGAAGCCCGGGCAAAAGCTGAAGCCGAGCATGACCGTATAGTTGAAGAAGGGCATAAGGAAGTTGAAGCTCTGACAGCAAGAGCACGGGAAGATATAGAAGGCGAACGCAGGCAGATGATATCCGAGCTCCGCGCCCAAGTCGCAGGCCTCGCATTGGCTGCAGCCTCGCGTGTTATCGAAGTCAACCTGGATACCGAAAAGAACCGGGCATTGGTAGACAAATTCATCGATGAGGCAGGTGCTGCCTGATGCCGCTGGCTTATTCAAGGTACGCGGAGGCATTTATAGACCTCGCGGCTGAAAGGAACGACCTCGACGGTTATCTCAAGGAACTGACCTCGGTTAATGACATCTGTTCCGATAAAACCCTCAACATGCTGCTGATCAACCCCGAGGTATCAAAGGCCGAAAGAAAGAATGTGCTTTCGGGAATCCTTAAAGGGAGAGTACTGCAGGAGATATTGAACTTCGTACTCCTTCTGATAGACAAGGAAAGAATAGGCTCGCTGCCGGGAATACTGCGGGAATCGGTACGCCTGGCCAATGAGAGACGAAAAATAATGGAGTTGACAATATATACGGCTTTCCCGATAACCCAGGACCAAATCGATACTATATGCGGGAAGTTCAAAAACATGTATGCTGCCGCGGATGTCAAGGTTACGGTGACGGTAGACCCCTCCCTGATAGGCGGCATCAAGGTGGTCGTAGGCGACAAGGTCTACGACGGTTCGGTTAGGAAAAAACTGGCCGGATTGCGTAAAAACATGGTGGATCAGCAGTAAAAGTGCATTATCTAAAGATGAGGTGAGACTTATGGATCTGAGGCCTGAGGAAATTAGTTCCATTATAAAGGAGCAGATAGAGCAGTACAGTACCAAGACAGTTTCTGAGGACGTGGGCTACGTCATAATGTCGGCTGACGGAATCGCGAGGATTTATGGACTCCGCGGCTGCATGTACGGCGAATTGCTCGAGTTCGAAAACGGGGTCCGCGGCATGGCCATGAACCTTGAAGAAGATAATGTCGGCTGCGTGCTGCTTGGTTCTGAAACCGATATAAAGGAAGGGACTGCGGTAAAAAGAACGGGCGAATCGGTTAGCGTGCCTGTCGGCGACGCACTGATAGGCAGAGTCGTTACCCCGCTTGGGACGCCGCTGGACGGAAAGGGCGACGTTAAGACCGATCATATAAGGCCTATCGAGTTCCTGGCGCCCGGCGTAATAGACAGAAAAGGCGTCAACACGCCGCTGCAGACAGGCATTATGGCTATCGATGCCATGACTCCTATAGGCAGAGGTCAGAGAGAGCTGATAATCGGCGACAGGCAGACCGGCAAGACCGCCATCGCCATAGATACTATAATCAACCAGAAGGGCAAGGACGTTGTCTGCATTTATGTAGCAATAGGTCAAAAGGCTTCGACAGTAACAGGTATATACAACACCCTTAAGAAATTCGGCGCAATGGACTATTCAATCATCGTCTCCTCCACCGCCAGCGAAATGGCAACGGTGCAGTATATAGCTCCGTACGCGGGCTGCGCAATGGCCGAGTATTTCATGTTCGACAGACACAGGGACGTATTGATCATATACGATGACCTTACTAAGCACGCGGTCGCCTACAGGGCCATGTCTCTGCTGCTCCGCAGGCCGCCGGGACGTGAAGCATACCCGGGCGATGTCTTCTACCTGCATTCTAGGCTGCTTGAAAGGGCTGCAAGACTGTCCGACGATCTCGGAGGCGGCTCGATTACGGCGCTGCCTATAATCGAAACCCAGGCAGGCGATATCTCGGCATATATCCCGACCAATGTCATTTCCATAACGGATGGCCAGATATTCCTTGAAACCGAGTTGTTCTACTCCGGCCAGCGTCCGGCTATAAACGTCGGCGTATCGGTATCGAGGGTCGGCGGCTCAGCCCAGATCCCGGCAATGAAAAAGATCGCGGGACCGATGAGGGTCAATCTGGCACAGTACAGGGAGCTTGCGGTATTCGCGCAGTTCGGTTCCGACCTCGACAAGGTCACAAAGGAAAAACTGGTACAGGGCGAAAGGCTGCTTGAAACGCTTAAGCAGGATGTGTATGAGCCCTACCCCGTCGAGGATCAGGTTATTGTACTTTACATTGCAACAAATAAGTACCTTTTTGATATACCGACAGAAAAGGTAAGGAAATTCAACAAAAATGCGCTTGCCTATGTCAAGGAACATTATCCTAAAGTGCCCGAGTCCATCCGGAATACCGGAAAGCTCGCTCCTGAAATGGAAGACCAGCTGAAGACCGCAATAGACGAATATATGTCAAAAATGTAGCAGGGCGGTGTGATCGTTTATGTCTAACATGCGCGAAATAAAAATCAGAATAAAGAGCATCCAGGACACCGAGCAGATTACCAAGGCCATGAAGCTGATCTCCGCGTCAAAGCTCAAAAAGGCGAGGCAGCAGCTTGAACATGCCCTGCCCTACTTCACCAAGGTAAAAAGCACGATAGCCGACATACTGCTCCACAGTGAAAGCGTTGAAAGCAGATTTTTCGAAAAGCAGCCCGACCAGTACGAGGATAATTCAGCCGCGCAAGAGGATAAAGACGGTAAAAAGGCAGACAGCGGCAAAAAGGTAGGCATCATTGTTATCACAGGTGACAAGGGACTGGCGGGAGGCTACAACCATAACATCATCAAGGCCGCGGAAATGCTGATAGAGGAGGCTGGCAATCCCCAGCTCTTCGTTGCAGGCGTGGTTGGCAGGAATTATTTCGTAAAGAAACATTACGACGTAGACCCGGATTTCGATTATCCCGTTCAGAACCCCACAGTATACAGGGCCAGGGATATTGCGGAGATAATACTCGGAAAATATGTATACCAGGAGCTCGACGAGGTATATATCGTCTATACGGAGCTCGTAAATGCAATGAGGATGGTCACAAGACAAATCAAGCTGCTACCCGTAAACATGGAGGCGCTCAAGGAGGATATCGGCCTGACGGAGGAAACCCGGTTTGACGATATGATACTGTATGAACCGTCCCCCGCGGCAATGATAGAGGTACTGATCCCGAAATACCTCAAAGGCGTTATTTACGGAGCGCTGGTCGAGGCGTTCACAAGCGAGCAGAACGCGAGGATGGCCGCAATGGATAACGCAACCTCGAACGCCGATGAAATACTTAACGAGTTGAAGCTTAATTACAACAGGGCGAGGCAGTCGGCCATAACACAGGAGATTTCGGAAATCGTGGGCGGTACCGCCGTATTGCAATAACATTTGTTTTAGAAAGCTCAAATCAGCAGAGGAGTGAAGGATATGGTTGAAAATACAGGATACGTAGTACAGGTAATAGGTCCTGTAATAGACGTGAGGTTTGATACCGGAGAACTGCCAAAGATCTATAACGCTATAGAGATCGACAACAACGGGACGAAGGTCGTCGCAGAGGTTATGCAGCACCTTGGGAATCAAACCGTACGGTGTGTTTCGATGTCGCCGACCGAAGGTATCTCAAGAGACCTGCGCGCCGTCGATACGGGCAGTTCGATCAAGGTACCCGTAGGCAAGGAGACCCTGGGAAGGGTTCTGAATGTCTTGGGAGCTCCGGTCGACAAAATGGGCGATGTGGGCACAAAGGAACGCTGGCCTATACACAGACCTGCGCCCGGTTTTGAAGACCTCAAGCCCGCTACGGAAATGTTCGAAACCGGAATAAAGGTCATCGACCTGCTCGCCCCTTATGCAAAGGGCGGAAAAATAGGCTTGTTCGGCGGTGCCGGCGTTGGAAAAACCGTCCTCATACAGGAGCTCATACATAATATAGCGACTGAGCACGGTGGTTATTCGGTATTCACGGGTGTCGGCGAACGCACCAGGGAAGGCAATGACCTGTGGCATGAAATGCGCGACACCGGAGTCCTCGATAAAACGGCGCTGGTGTTCGGCCAGATGAACGAACCGCCGGGATCGAGGATGAGAGTCGGCCTGACGGGTCTGACAATAGCAGAATACTTCAGGGACGAGCTTTCGCAGGACGTCCTTCTGTTCATAGATAACATATTCCGTTTCATACAGGCAGGCTCCGAAGTTTCCGCCCTCCTGGGCAGGGTGCCCTCCGCGGTCGGTTACCAGCCTACTCTTGCAACGGACCTCGGCGTTCTCGAGGAAAGGATCACTTCCACCAAAAAGGGTTCAATTACGTCCGTGCAGGCTGTCTACGTACCTGCAGACGACCTGACCGACCCGGCTCCGGCGACCACTTTCGCCCACCTTGACGCCACAACGGTTTTGTCCAGGGCTATAGTCGAGGAAGGTATATACCCGGCCGTCGACCCGCTCGATTCCTCGTCAAGGATATTGGATCCCAGGATCGTCGGTGAAGAGCACTACTCCGTAGCGCGCCGCGTGCAGGAGATACTCCAGAGATACAAGGAACTGCAGGATATCATAGCAATCCTGGGTATGGACGAGCTTGCGGAGGATGATAAGAACCTCGTTTACAGGGCAAGAAAGATAAAGAGATACCTGTCGCAGCCGATGTTCGTCGCAACCAATTTCACAGGCTATGAAGGCAAATATATGCCGATAAAGGAAACGGTACGAGGTTTCAAGGAGATCATCGACGGAAAGATGGACGATATTCCGGAATCCGCCTTCTTCATGAAGGGCAGCATCGACGAAGTTTACGAGGCTGCTGAAAAAGCCGCAAGGGAATAGGAGGTAAAACATGTCACGGACATTTTACCTTGAGGTCATAGCATCGGACAGGACCTTTTTTACAGGAGAGGTCGAAGCGCTTACCGTCAGGACTCCTGATGGAGAGATAGGTATATTGGGCGGCCACACTCCTATGGTTGTTGCTATTGCTGCCTGCCCGATGAAGATCAAAAAAGACGGTGATCAGCTGAATGCGTATATAGCCGAAGGCTTCATGGAGATAAAGCAGGATAAGACGATAATCATAACGGACTTCGCCGAATGGCCCAACGAGATAGATGCCGAAAGGGCCAAAGAAGCCGAGGAAAGAGCGCTGAAACGTCTGAGCGGACCGTTGAGCCCCATCGAAAAGGGCAGGACGGAGTACGCGCTGACAAGGGCCCGCACCAGGATGAAGGTCGCAAAGATGGAATAGGATGTAATATCATAGAACAAATAATCGGACAAAACAGAAACGCCTCATTTTGGGGCGTTTTGTTTTATACGAAGGCAGGATAAGCAAATGGATGCAGCATATGAAGAAACATTACAGGCTGTGAAACATGGCGATGTCGGAATGCGGTATCAGGAACCTGCACCTGCGGCATGGAGGCCGCAGGCGCTGCATCATGAGCCATGGATGGCGAATGATCTGCGCCCACGTTACGACGAGCCATGTTTTCTACAGCCTGTTTGTGACGGAGTCTGCTGCTCTCATTTGCTTATCCCGCCTTACCCTCAGCTCTTGTGCTGCTCCCCGTCCTTTATATGCTCGTGATTGTAAAGATGATCCATACAGTATTCGCGGTCACCGTCGCAGTCCATGCAATACCTGAATTCCATATTTCTATCCTCTACATTCGTCTTGCCGCAGACTGTACAGCGATGCATCACGTAGATCTTGGGTATCTTCTTCTGAAACTCCTTTTTGCTGTAATATGTTTTCCTGCCCCGCGTGACCCTGAAAAAGATGTCTACGCCGAAGAACAGAATAAAGTTCAGTGCGGAGCCCAGTATGGTTATAAGGCCTGACAATGGATTGAATGCGAAGCTGAAAACCAGGAATGCCGCATAAAATATCGAAAGGTACTTCATCTTGACCGGCACCAGAAAAAACAGCATTATCTCGTAATTCGGGAAAACATACGAGAATGCAAAAATCAGCGACAGGTTCAGATACATCGAGGAAGCGGCGCCTCCAAGGAATGCAGATGCGATAGTTCCAACAACCCCGATAAGGTAATACACATTGAATCTGAAGGCTCCCCACTCGTGTTCGAGAGACGCGCCGATCATGTAATAAAAATACAGCGTGAAGATTATGAATATAGGAGAAGCCGCCGGAGGCACAAACAAAAATGTCAGCAGTCTCCATACCTCGCCCTGCATTACGAGCTGCGGAATCAGAGCAATCCTGAAGGCAAACTGCAAGCTGTTACCCGAAAGATTATCCAACAACATCAGAAGATATACGATGCCGTTCAGCGTTGTTATATACAACATCAGATTTTTGATGCCGTATTTGCCCAGTTTTCTCTCGTATTTATCAAGCCAGAGCACCCGGAACCTTCCCTTCCGCTTCAGTGACAACTGCTACTCGCGTGTTATCCACATCGGCAAACCGCTTTATGAAAAGTACCTGCTTCCTTATCATTCCATTTGTATCAACCATTATACCCTGTCTGCACAGGATCGTAAAGATTCAATTCATCGAGGCTGCACATTCCGCCTTCTATCGCATTACCCCTCAGGACCAGATACAGCTCGGCCTCCGTTGCAAATGCGTAAGGATTGACGAACAAAACACCTATCCCCAGGCAAAGTGCGCCGATGAAGTACCAGCCCAGAAATGAAAGGTCAAGTACGAACATCCTCCACTTGTTGCCCCTCATCATGTTCCTGCTGAGATTTATTGCCCTTAGCGCCCCTATATTCGGGTTATCCGCAAGAATGTACGGAACCATCCTATAGGAATAGTACTTTATGATGCCCGGTATTATGAACAACAGAGACCAAAGGAAATTGAAAATGCCCTTCAGGAACATCGTTGATATAATGCCCGTATAATTCCTTCCGTCAAATCCGAACCTGAAACAGCCCCTGTTGTCGAAATATTGGGCCGACTGCACGAAATATCTTCTGCCGCCTACTTCAAGAGAATAAAACACAAGTATTCGAAGAGCCAGCGCAATCACTATCACAAAGGCAACTGCTGCCAGAATTAAAAAGATTAGAGCAATCAACCCCGAATCGAGCTGTGTGTACGAATGTTGAGATAATGACGAGTTACTTTCCCGCCATGAGCTGCCACTACCGCTGCCAGTCGCCAATACGATGACCAGGCTTATCAGAAAAGCCTTCCAATAGTTGGTGTGTAAAACAGCTTTAGCCCTTTCCTTCAACTCCGCCCTTGTCCACATATCATCCTCACTCTCCAGATCACACCTGTAATTGCAAAAGTGCGATCCAATAAACTACTATACTGCTAAATATTCTATTTTGTCTGCGTTTACTTATATGACTGTTTGAGGATATTCTCAGAAACACTAGTAAACAACGGGCTTACCGATTCCCGGTTGTGGATGCGAATCAGTGCCTGGGCAAAAAGAGGCGCAACCGAAACAAGTTTTATCTTGTCGGATTTCAGAATATTCTTATTGCCGACCGAATCAGTTCCGATCAGCATGTCGATCGGGCTTTTATCGATCTTTTCCACGCCTTGATCACTGAGCATTATGTGGGACAGGCAGGCGATTATTTTTTTAGCGCCGCGGTCTTTCAAAAGGTAGGAAAGCTCGGCAAGCGTTCCTCCGCTGAGGCTGAAATCGTCTACTATCAGCGCCGTCTTGTTTTTTACGTCGCCGATAAGTTCGAGAATCTCAGCTTTCTCGTCATGGCTGGACCGGGTCTTATCCCCTATCGCTATTGAAGTATTCAGATAATCCGCGTATTTCCTTGCATTTTTGGCAAAGCCGGCATCAGGCGAAACTACTATAAGGTCGTCCAGATTCATCTTCTTAATATATTCGCACATCACGGGCAGGGCATGCAGGTGATCCACGGGTTTCTTGAAAAAGCCCTGTACCTGCGGGCTGTGCAGGTCCATCGTAACAACCCTGTCCACACCCGCCAGCTCCAAGCATTCCGCACAAACCCTTGCCCTGATGGAAACCCGGGGTTCGTCCTTCTTATCAGCCTTGGCATAGCTAAAATACGGCATTATAGCCGTTACGGAAGAGGCGCTCGCTCTTTTGAATGCGTCCGCCCAGAACAAAATTTCAACAAACTCATCGTTGGGTTTCATGCCGATAGGCTGTACAAGATATACATCCATTCCCCTGACAGTTTCACAAGCTTTTACATAGGTATTGCCTTCGGAAAAAGTTATGACTTCAGATTCCGCCAACTTATCCCCCAGGAAACTGCACATATCTTGTGCGAATTCCTTACCCGAACTGCCGGCGAATATTTTTGCACTTTTCAGCACTGCCATTATTACACCCCATATCTTTTTGCATATTCAGAGCACCCATGAACGGCAGAACGAAAGCATAAAAGATATACTGTCTGAACCATCGCCTTTGATGACCTGTTACTGCAAATATATTTTATCACATGAAGTGTATCCGTACTATAATGATTATTTACAAAAATAATCAGTCGCCGAAAGTAAAAATGTACTCACTGTTAGCCAGCAGAAGTCTGTCATTCTCCTTAAGTTCATACTCCTTGTTGCTCTCAAGCCTGTTATTATTGATAAAGGTACCATTCATGGAGTTCAGATCCTTTACATAGCTTATCCCATTTCTTTTTATCAGCTGTGCATGGAGTTTGCCGATGGCATTGTTGAATAAAACATGGTCGGCATGACCCTCAAGCCGTCCGATGACAAAGTCGTCCTTGTCCAGGATGATGTCGCCTTCTCCTGTATTTTTACCGGTACTTTTAAGCATCCGAACACCTTTTGCATGCCTGCCCAGTAGTACCGTCTTATTTGTGGACCGTGAAGCGGCTGCCTTGACAAAATCTGGTTTACCTACGTCCGGTTTGGGAAATTCGGATATGCCTGATTCCTGGCTGACTACTGCCGCCAGGGTTGCTTCTGTCCTGCTTGCTTCAACCATGAGGAAACCGGACATGGCTGATTCCTGCCTGAGGGTTTCGGGCCTGCCCGGTTCTTGCCCGGACGCTGCCGATCTGCCCGGTTCCTGCCTGGACGCTGCCGATCTATCCGGTGCCGCCCTGACTACTACAGCCGGTGCCGCCCTGACTACTGCCGCCGGAGCTGCTTCGGATCGGGCCGTGTTCCGCTTTCCTGTATCCCGTCTTCTTACATCTTCCTGACAGTCCTCCGGTTTAGCATTCATTTTTACCCTTCTGTCGGTCAATATCTTTTTTAAAACAAGTACATCGATGGCAAGTGCGATCATAAACACCGCTGCGTAGTTGGCCGTATGATTAGACCCGGCCATGTCGATAAGCCCCCTGCAAAGGTATATCATGAATGCCATGACAAACTGCAGCATTACCGCAAACATGGCGAACAGCGGAAACGAACGTCTTGCGGCAGCATCATTGTCTCCGGCCTGCTGCTCCGTAATCCTTTTTCCCTTGTAACCGCCCGAAGTCTTATCATCGCAACCACCCAAAGTCTTTCCCCTGTAGCCGCTCGAAAACGTTTCTGCTTCGCCGGAAAAACCAGCTGGCGAGTGACCTCCGGAAAGTATATCTACATCGGGCTTATTGCCTTTTCCAAGATTACCTCCATACAGCAGTTCGCTTATCAGCGCTGTAAAGCCTTTAATATTGAAATGTTCGCTTTTAACGGCTGAAAGTATTCTATGTACTATGTTTTCACTTTCAAACCCTTCCGCATGTATATGTTGCAGCAACATTTCCGAGATAAAGCTTTTCAGCCCTTCACAATCCTCGCTTCCCTTTTGCGCAGGGATATAGATAAGGGAAGGCTCAAGTGTGTCCGGATCGATGTATACGTACTCCTGGCAAAAAACAAAATTAGAAGCATTAAGAAGATAACCATATGAATCGTTAACCGAAGAGGCTACGTCAAAAACGAATTTCAGAAATTCCTGTCTGTTAAGCTTTTTTCTTTTCAGATAAATCGAAAGTGGTACCCTGGATGTAATATTGTAATAGAAGCATGCCGTACCATCCTTTATAATGCGTTCAGGCGGGATAATACACCTGACATAGTTACGGCCAAGCATGCTGCATTGATATTCGGAAGCTCCGGCTAAAGCCGATGCCACGAGAAAGCTTGAGGATGCATCACTCTCATATCTGAATCCGATTTCATCCGGTCCATTGTAAGACAGGTCCATTCGATCATCTCCTGCGACATGTATATTGTCCTAACACGCAAAGTAAACATAAAATGCCCGGGCAGCCGCAGCTGGCGATATGACAGCGGCGGCAAGCCTTAATCCGGTATCCGCAAAAACAATTCCCTAATCTATCTTATAGCCCTTTCTGATATTGCCGCTGCTCACATCCTCAGTAATTGAGTCATCCGCAAATACACTTTTCATAATACCTGTGACGAATTTTATTATTGCATCCCTGAAAATAAGTGCGATACCAACCAGAACCGCTATCAATACCACAATTTCCACGGTCCCCAGACCGTCTTCCTCTCTTATGAATCTTCTGATCAAATCACTCATTTGACCGCCTCCATCCTAAATATTCTTTAAAGCCAGCACCGCCGGCATGCCTACGATTAGAAGGATCGCTGCAAACATCAGCATCATCGGCAGCAACAATTTGGTAGACGCTTCTTCTCCGAATTTTTTTGCAGTATTTTTTCTGAGCTCCCAGCACTCATTAGCGTATACCCTCAGTATTGGTACAAGTTCGGAGTTGCCTTTACGTATATTTTGCAGAATAACCGATACGAACCTGGTGATCAGAGGTATTCGGCACCTCTTGGCAAACTCCTCGTACGCCCTGTACTCAGGTATGCCCGACCGTATGTCCTGAACGGCCGAACTCAATTCCGCATAAAGAGGCGAGTTCCCCGTATTATCGAGAGAGACCTTTTCCCATGCCTTTGATACAGTCATCCCTGCATTTATCAGTAATGTCAGCTTGTTGACGAAATCAGGAAAATCAAGCTGTATCGACTGCCTTCTTTTCCGCACCTTGTCCGCCAGGTCCTTGTCGGTAAATACGGCGATACCTGCAGGAAGTACGGCAGAGAAAAGAAGATAGCCGGCATCCGTAGTAGTGAAGTTACCAACCAACAATGAAAACAACAATGATAAAAGTATGAGTAAAAGCTTGTTGGCCCAGTATATCCGGAGCATACGAACCGCATCCTTATGGCCGTAAAGCTCGGTTATCATTGAAAGAAGCTTCCTGTCATAGTTGGAATTGAAACTGTATTTGAAGGAATCCAGCAGGTACAGGCCAACAGAAAATAATTCTTTTAAAGGATAAGCCTTTTTGTCAAGGTTGTCCGTAATATACTTATACCTGCCGAAAGAGACCAAATATAGCGCAAGCAGTATTGCAGAATAAACGATAAGGAAAAATAACATATTAGGCACACCCCAAACACTAAAGCTTTATGTCGCATATTTTCCCCGAAATAAGCCAGGCGACCGCCAGCAACACTATCGAAACACTCATGGTTACCCTGCCTGTCAGCGTGTCGAATACCGGGTTCATGTAGTCAGGAGCACTTGCAGACAGAAGAAATATCAAAAGAATGGGTATCACATTGAGCACCTTCTGCTCGAATTTACGCTCAGCCAGCATCATATCAACCTCCTGGCAGACTTCTATCCTGTCGTTGATGATCGATGAAGTATTCCTGATAACCTCGGCCAGGTTACCGCCGCTTCTCTTGCTGATATTGAAAACGTTTACGAAATTATCTATGTCCTCAAGCCTCGCCCGCCCTGCGAAGTCCCGCAGCGCAGTTTCAAGAGGCTCGTTCATATCCAGTCTGCCGATTATCCCCCTGAGTTCGGTAAGGATAAAAGCCGAGGGTTCGGGATAAAGCACTGTCAGATCCTTAAGAGCTTCTCTGAACGCCGATTCGACCGTCTTTCCGGCGGAAAGGGAGGAACAAAGCGAATACAGCATGTCCTTGAACTGAATGTTAAGCTCCTTCTTTCGTCTTTGAATGATCTCACGCTTTTTTATCCTTGGGTAAAAAAGAGCAAGCGGAGTCAAAAGTGCAGAAAGTATAAAGCTCCTGTAGAATATAAAAGCGACCGCGAATATGACTGCAGCCGCAGCCGCAGTATATATGACCCGTTCACGGATTTTCATTTCATAGCAATCATAATCAGGCATGCCGGCCACCGCCCAATCCGCAGGAAACTCCCGCCATCTTAAGCTTTGTCGTATGGATAAGCACGCTGCCCGTGCGTCTGAGACTGCCTATTACCCTTTCGCTGCTTTCAGGCGGCACATCCGGAGTGCCGTTGGCGACTCCCGCCCCGGCCTCCTCAAATACGTACAGGGGATTCAGCTTAATCTGCCCATTACTGCAGCCTGCTATTTCGCTGATTTCAAGTACCCTTCTTGTCCTGTCCCTAAGCCTGCCGAGATGTACAACGATATCGATAGCGGAAGCGATCTGCTGCCTGACAGCTTCAAGCGGCAGGGGTGCTGCCGACAGTACCATTGTTTCGAGTCTTTTCATCATATCCTCCGCCGAATTGGCGTGACCCGTCGAAAGCGACCCGTCATGGCCGGTGTTCATTGCCTGCAGCATATCAAGCGCTTCCTCTCCCCTCACCTCTCCAACGATAATCCTTTCAGGCCTCATTCTGAGGGATGTCCTAATCAGTTCGCGGATAGTGATGCGTCCTTTGCCTTCAGTATTGGCATTCCTGGTCTCCAGCCTGACAATGTTGTCGATTCCCTTTATCTGAAGCTCTGCAGAATCCTCTATTGTAATTATCCTCTCATCGGAGGGTATCCTGGCTGAAAGAGCATTGAGAAATGTCGTTTTACCCGATCCGGTGCCGCCGCATATGAAGATATTATACTTCGCCCGCACCAGGCTGCCCAGGTCTTCTGCCGCTTCAGAGCTAAGCGACCCGGCGGTGACAAGCTGCTCCATAGTCATCGGCTCTTCAGGGAATTTCCTGATCGTCATTACGGGGCCGTTCAGAGCCACCGGCTTGAGAACTACATTGACCCTCGACCCGTCGGGCAGGGTAAAGTCAACTATGGGCGACGCCTCATTGACAGTCCTGTTGGTCCTTGAAACTATCGCCTGAATCACATCCTCAAGTTTTTCTATGCTTTCAAAGCCGACCTCTATGCCGCAAACCCTTCCCTCCCGCTCGATAAACAGCTTGTCTGGTCCGTTGATCATTATCTCCGTTATAGTTTTATCGTCGATGACAGGCTGCAGTATATCCAGCCTCCTCATGGAGTTAAAAACCATATCTGCCAGTTCACGTTTTTCGGCTATACTCAGGTAACCTTCGTATGATTTTCTGAAGACCGCTCCAGTAATCAGGTCCATTACTTCATCATCCGATACGTTCCTTGTCCTGTCCAGGTTACGTGCTACATCATCCCTGACATCTCCTGAAAGTTTTTTAAGGCTTCGAGTTTCTTCTGCCGCGTATTTATCACCGGCATTATGTTCGGGCAAAGGCGAAACAGCGCTAAACGGCAAGATTCTCACCTCCGCCCGGATGTGCCGTATCCGCCCGGCCGGGCAGCACATATCCGCATAGGGTTCCGATGCCTGAAAGAAAGGCCGGATTTTCCGTCAGTACCTGATAACCGCTTCCAGGCTCTCCTCCTTGGCATTCGGGAATCACAGCCGCAGGTTCGAATTCCCCTGGAAAGACGGATATCGTATCCCGGCCGGCGACAACCCTGTTCAGCACCGGTAGAAGCCTTTCGTTCCGCCTTGCTTCGCAACTGTCGCCAATATCCTCAATAGCCTTTATGAACTCCTTATATTTGACAGATGCGCCTTGCCCGGGTGTACAAATGAGCAATATTACGTCAGCCAGCTTCATGACTGCAGTATTTGTCTGACTGAATCCACTGCCCGTATCTACAAAGACCGTATCATATGCCGCGCTTTTTTTGAAAGTATCCAGCAGGAGAGTTATATCCTGCTCCGTCAATTCATTCATTTCCGATAACTTTTCGGGAGGCCTGAAATAACGCACTCCTGTCTTTGAATCCATATTGGAGGCGCCTTCGAGCTTCAGACCCATATTGCCGTATTTACCCTTCAAATGATAAATTACATTTGAAAAGCTTTGTTCTGATGGAAATTCGCTGTGAAAAAACATTTCTGTTGACGGTACAGATTCGAGATTAAGGTAGAAAGCACGGGATCCACGACTTTCACATATGACGGCGCAGCCCGCGGCAATACTGCTTTTGCCCGAACCGCCGCAGGGCGAACAAACGCATATTACCTGTGTACGGTGTCTTCCCGGTATGGAACAGTCCACGATACCCCTCGCTGCATACAACCTGAGTATGTCTGCAACTAGCCTGTCGGCATGCTGATATTTTTCGACAGTATCGTAGCCTGGGAGTACAGGTTTTTCGCCACCCCCGTCAAGTATGACCGTTTTAGCCTGATTTGCCGTTATTGGCCCAACCTGCATCAGTTCTTTGCCGACCAGCATTATGTCAGCCTTACCATTGCTGTCAAGATAACCGGCAAGCTTTTCATTCGAAGCGAAAGATATGATATCAAACCTTTGCGGATAATTTACAATTATATATCGTTCGAGTTTTCCCAGATACTCCGTATCGCCGTCGGCAAGCACAAGGCTCAGTCTTCCCATAAACTGCCCCCTAAACCGATATAATTTACAAAAGCTTAAAGATGGAATAATTTGTAAATTTATGGATGTGCTTTTTATTATATGAAAGAATCAGATAACTGTCAATTCCTTATTTTCTATTATTTCCCATAAATTCGAGAGGAATCTGCCTGAAATAACGGCAAAATTACTTCGTAAGCTGTGGAAGCAGCTCATTCTGGGATTTTTTGACATAATTTTTGATATGGTTGAAGACTACCGGGCCGGAATGCCTGATTTTCAGGCCGTATTCGTAATATCCCTCGTATTCTGTTTTTCTTACTATTTCCGCAGTAAGGGAAAGGATATCCCTTGTCAGGTATATGTCCATGGCAAGCCTCAGGCCCTTGAAATGCGATTCACTGGAATATATCATTACACCGTATTCGCTTATATCCTTAACGAGGGCGAAGCATTTCCTGCGCCCCTGTTCCTCGACGACTCGATAATCGGCATAAAGCGACACCGGAAACCGCTCATAGGAGCGCATCCTTGAACCTTCATCGGGGTCGTCTTCGATATACACCAGGGCTTCCTCCGCCTTCCTGTATTCGAGTATCCTGGCGCCGACTATCCTTGAGCTTTCTTCGCCGTAATATGCTATAACAAGCGGGTCGCCTCTTAAAAATTCCGCCTTCTGACATTCCTTCGGAAGCTTTACCTCCGCTCTGTTCCCCTCTATGCTTGTTATACTGCTCTTGAAAACGTTGATCATGGAATAGTGCCTGATAGTGACCATTGTGCCGGCTTCTACTGTCATAGTACACCTCCGCGAAAACACCGCTTACAGATAATTATATACCATGAATTCCAATATTTAAAGGCTTATGTACACTGTAACAGACCGGCTGCGTATTTAATATACTGTACTGTCGCAAAAATCGTAACGCTTAACACCTATGAGGAATGAATCAATTAATGGATTGAAATTTATGTCAATTCTATAGTCGAAAGGAGGACTCCGTAATGGCAGAAAGAGGCGGTAATTTCCTGGGTAACAATTGCGCTATTTTATTCTTTATCATTCTGTTCCTGCTGCTGTTCTTTGACAGGGATATTTGCTGACATAGCTGCTTGTCAGAAAGCCAATTGTTTTACATGGAACAAAAGAAGCCATCCATGACGGGTGGCTTCGCATTTTATGCGAAGGCATTTTCTGTAACACAAAAATAACCGCATGAATATGATATAAAAGGCAGCGGGCAGATATTAGGATAAGGAGGTATTTTTTATGTCCAGAGAATTTGCAGGCGGTATATTCGACAATTGTACATTATTGTTCTTCATCATCCTTTTCCTCTTGTTATTCTTTAACACGGGAATCTTCGGAAGAACAGTTACTAATGAAGTTGAATAGTACAAGGTTTATATATGAAAGGAGTGTTTGGTATGGCAGAGAATGAGAGAGGCGGCTTCCTGGGATGCGGACCCGGATTTGGAAACTGGATCTGGATCATAATCATCATTGTAGTTATCATTCTGATATTCCCGGCTATTTTCAGGGAGGGCGAGGGCGAAGGGTACTACAAGGAATGATCTGATGAGGGCCGGCGCTTTTGAGCAGCACGGCTATCAGTTACATATCCCGGCAAACCACATGACCTGGAGACATTTCCGCAGCCGTATCCGGACAGGGAATTCCGGATACCCTGCGCGAAATGTCTCTTTGGATTTATTTATGTCACTTCATTGAAAGTCTTTTCCTATTTTGATATAATACAAGATAACTTATAGAAATTGACCCCAATTTACTAAAACTTTTGCCGAATAAGTATATATATGGCAAACAGTTTATAAAGTATCGGGGATAATATGAAAAAAAATAAAGTATCAATTTACATATTAATAATAGTATTGACAGCATCTCTGCTGCCTTTGCCCGTTTTTGCCGCTTCCCCAACTCCGGCCGGTTACGAAAAGGCCATAGATCTAAAAATTCTCGGGCTGCTAAAAGACGCTCCGGAAGATTTTCAGTTGGATCGTGCCGTGACCAGGCTGGATGGCGTCATAATGTATGTACATCTTCTTGGAAAGGACAAGCAGGTACGCCAGGGGCACTTTACACACCCGTTCACGGATGTGCCGGGGCAGGCCGGCAATTATGCGGGTTTCGCTTATCAAAACAAACTCCTGCAGGAGATCGGCAAGTCAAAGTTCGTACCTGACGAACCGCTTACAGTCGGACAATTTTTAACATTTGTCCTCAGCTCGCTCGGGTACAGGGACAACATCGATTTTGACAGCGGCAATGTTTTGGAAAAAGCGGTCGAGAAGAGCCTGCTTTCAAAATCGGAAGCTTCGGGGCTGAATTGCTCCAAGGCACTTTTGCGTAATTCAATGATTGACATAGCCTATAATGCTTTATCTGCAAAAATGAAGGACTCCTCCAAGACCCTTCTGGACAAGCTCGTCACGACTGATAGAACTGTTTACAAGCCTGCTGCTGCAATTCTGGGACTATATACCTCCGATCTGCAGGAAGAACTGGGCGGAATGGGCCGGGGCGCTCTCTCATTTTCCGGTGGCACAGCCGCAAAAACGAACACAGACCTTTACTGTATAATACGCAACACAATATATCATCATGAAGCGCAAGTTACGATCGATGTCGGCAGCTACAGAGGAGATGCTGAAAAAGACTTCGAAAAAACCTTTGAAAGGGCACTGGAAGCCGTCGTTACAGTGTCCGGCGTGCAAAGCCCCGTCAGTTCCTGGAAATACCTGTCGTCAGGCGGAACACTGGATCTGACTCTTGAATACCGTTACTCCAAAAGCGAGTACGATACGAGGAAAAGCAACTACGAGTCTGCCGTTGACAAGGCCCGCAATATAGCTGCACGGCAGCTGACGGACGAAATGTCGGAATATGCCAGGGAAAAGGCGCTGCATGATTATATTATAAGTAATACTGTTTTCGATTATGAAAATTTCATCAACGGCACTATCCCGGATACTTCCTTTGATGCATTCGGCTGCCTTGTCAGGGGCACCGCGGTATGCGAAGGCTATACCGAGGCAATGAAGCTGCTTTGTGACCTGGCTGGGATAGAGTGCCTTATTGTCACCGGAGAGTCAAAGAATAGCGGAGTTTTTGAAGAGCATGCCTGGAACATCGTAAAGATCGACGGCACATACTGCCATGTCGATCTTACCAGTGACGACCCCGTGACGAATGACGGCTCGAATATGCTTACATATTGTTATTTCAACCTGACGGACAGTGAAATGGCTAAAGTGAGCAAGTGGGACAGGAGAGGTCTCCCTGTTTGCAATTCGAACAGGAACGGCTATTATTACAGAAACAACCGGCTGGCAAATAACCGGAACGACTTCGACAAGGCTTTACTGAAGGCTTTAGGTCAGCGCAGCAATACCATCGAAATCCGGGTAATGGATTATACAAAGCCGAAATATTCCAATTTGACCGATGTCATGGTCAAATCGGGAAATGTTCTGAAGTATCGTTATACTGTTAACGATGTTTACGGAGTGATAAGGATCTTCAATATCAAGTATTCGTGAAAGTTATAGATATAAAAAGGCATAAAAAAGTCGGTTTACATAAAACCAACAAGTTCTTAAACTACTGGAGCAAAGACACTTTCTTCATTTTCTTAGTATATTCTAGCCTCAAAACCTCAGATTGTCAAGATAATTCCAGAAAAACTAAGAGAAAATAATAGCAGATTCGATATCTTGAGCGCCGGATTCGGGAAGATTGCATTTAAGCCTGGCTGCCCCTTTATTTTCTGGACTTTATAAAGTAAAATTAAAGTCCGCGCGGAAAATCCCGGGAGCATTTTATATAAATTTCGGAGGTGAGACGATGCCTGCAACAAACCACCCGGATTACAAGGAAGAGCTGACAAGATGCAATTTCACGCTTGGATATGTGGACAAAAGCCTCGAAAGCACACTCAAAAAGAAAGGCCGGGTCGACAACGATCTCGACAAGGTCAGAAGACATTTCAACGCAGAAAACAGCCAGGACTACATCGATATCATCGTTAATACGCTGCTTCAGGGCAACATGGACGTCAAGGTGAAGAATCTCGTCGCCGCCAAGGACAAACCGTACTTCGCCCGGATAGATTTCGCTGAAAAGGAAAAAAAGGAAGCTGAAAAGCTTTATATCGGCAAGATGTCTCTTATCCGCGACGAGGATCAGAAGCTGATAATTATTGACTGGCGCGCACCCGTAGCAAATCTCTATTACGAAGGAAGGCTCGGGGATGCTTCTTATGAATGCCCTGACGGAAAAATAGGCGGCCAACTCAGGCTCAAAAGACAGTTTTCCATTGAGAGAGGCGAGCTCAAGGAAATCTTCGACATCGACATCACCACCAGTGACGAGTTCCTGCAAAGCTGTCTCGGCGCCAATGCCGACAACCGTCTGAAGGATATCGTTACAACGATACAGGCCGAACAGAATGCTATCATAAGAGCCGACATGTGGCGGCCGCTCATCGTACAGGGAGCTGCCGGAAGCGGCAAGACCACCATAGCGCTGCACCGTATAGCTTACCTCATATACAACTACGAAAAGACCTTTTCACCGGAAAATTTCATGATAATCGCACCGAACAGGCTGTTCCTGAATTATATCTCGGACGTACTGCCCGAGTTGGGCGTTGAAAAGGTGCGCCAGACGACCTTCGAGGATTTTGCGCAGGATCTCATAGGAAAAAGGTTCAAGCTGCGCGATGCAAATGAGAAGCTGCTCGCATTTGTCGACCATACGTTCGGCGCCGAAGAGAAAGCCAGGCTTGCCCTTGTCAGAAAAACCTCGGAGTTCAAGGCATCGATGAACTTCAAGGAAGCGCTGGACTCTTACCTCAGGCTGATCGAAGAGAACTTCATACCGAAAGAGGATTTCAAACTGGGCTCCACGCTGATTTACAGATATACGGAATTGAACGAACTGTTCCTTACGCAATACAAGATGTGGCCGATCGCAAGAAGGGTCGACGAGATCAGGAAAAATCTGAAGACGCGGCTTGCGGTAAAAAAACAGGCCGTTATAAACCAACTGCATGAAGATTGCGACAAGCGCGTAGCACTGATAAAAGCAACGATATTCGATGAGGATGAGCGGCAAAAGCTCGCTGCCACAGCAATCGATAAAAGGGACTACGAACTCGCACACCTGGAGAGCAATGTAAAAAGCGCCGTATCCGAATATATCAAAAAGATCTCAAAGCTGAGCCCTTATGAGTATTATAAGGATTTCGCAAACGATAGCGAACTTTTTGAAAGAATAACCGGCCCATACTTGAGCCCGGAGGTTCGAGGATTCGCCCGGAGCTACACTTCCGACATGCTTAAGTCGGGGTACCTGGATATAGAAGACCTCGCGCCGATCATATACCTTAAATTCTGTATCTATGGTATCGACGAGAAAATACCGGTCCGCCACGTAGTAATCGATGAAGCTCAGGATTTCAGCGCATTTCAGATCTTTGTACTGAAACGTATCATAAAGGACAGTTCTTTTACGATACTCGGCGACCTTAACCAGGGAATCCACTCCTACCGGGGTATAAAGGAATGGAATGAAATAACGGAACACGTATTCAGCGACAGGAAGAATGAATTCCTTACTCTGGAGCAGAGCTACCGGACTACGGTAGAAATAATGGACGCAGCAAATATCGTACTTGATAAAATAAAAAGCCGTGAAGTCAACAAGGGGCGTCCAGTCATCCGTCACGGAGAAGAGGTAAAAATAACTGCCATGCCCGATAGGCAGGCAATCATTCGTGAGATCATAAAAAACATTGCGGATTTCAGGGAGCTTTCGTACAAATCGATAGCTGTGATCTGCAAAACTCTTAAGGAGTGCAAGGATGTTCACACACAGCTTTCGAAGCTGGTCAGCGACGTAACGCTCATCAGCGGCAAGGAAGAAGTCTACAAAAGCGGGCTTGTGGTCCTGCCGTCCTGCCTGGCGAAAGGTCTGGAATTCGATGCGGTAATCATATACAATGCCGACAGCGAAGGCTATACTGAGGACGAACTCGATATAAAGCTCCTCTACGTTGCCATGACCAGATCGCTGCACAAGCTCTACATCTATCACACAGGCGAACTGACGCCGCTGCTGGTGCCATAGCAATTCGCGGCAATCGACCATCCTGTTACGGGTTCTTCTGCGATAATCGTTTTCCCTGCTGCTAACAAAATATTTTCATATAATTTTTGGTTAAAACAGTTTTGAATTGTTATATAATATAAGGATACGGTTATGCGTGCGGCAATTTACAAGGCCCAATCGAATAGAATTATGTGCTGCAGGTTCGATATGGCACTGCCTCGCCGGCCGGATTAAATAAGCGTATTTATCCTGCAAATGCGCGATTCAGGAGAGAAAATGTTCGATTTGACCCGGGAATCCATCCTGGCAAAAACACCTTACAATGAATTCGAGGCAGGTCAGGATTATTACAGGAACAAACGCATAAGATCCGTACAGTACAATCAGGAAAGACGTACGTTTACATCTACGGTACTGGGTTCGAAGCTTTATACGCAGCATCTGAAATTCGATACCTCGGGAAAGCTTTCCGAGGCTGACTGCACATGCCCTGTCGGAAACGACGGCTGGGGCTTGTGCAAGCATATGGTGGCAGTCTTGCTGATGGTACAGGAAAAGGACAGTCAGGGCTTTTTCCGCGAATTGCGCTTCAGGCAGGCTGCCAAGGATATTTTCAACTTTTTCAGCGATAAACAGATAACGATCAAGTCAACTGTCTTTATAAAACCGGTTTTCGAACTGACAAGGTCCGAATCCGCCGAAAAATCGCTCCTGCCTGCGATAAAGCTCAGGATCGGGCAGGACAGGCTGTATATAGTAAAGGACATAAAACGGCTATTATACCATATGGAAAACAACCTCGAACTCAACTTCGGAAAAAAATTCACTTACTATCCATCACGACACGAGTTCAAGGACAAGGATCTGGAACTGGTCAATCTGCTGAGGGAAATCTATGAAACCGATAAGCTTGTGGAAAGGCTTAGCCGCAGCCGCAACGATACCGGGATCTTTCCCGACGGTAAAGTATGCCTTACTGACAGTACACTTAAAAGATTTCTGCAGATATATGAGGATGCGCCCTTTTCAGCAGTAATTCTTGGAACAGAGCACGAAGCGGTAAAGATCAGAACGGAGGATATCCCGGTTCAATTCCTTCTGTCCAGCGAAGCGCAGGATTTTGTACTGAATATCGATTTTGAGGGCTCGATGCTCCCTCTGACGGAAGACGGCGAATATTTTTACTCCGGAGGGGAAATCTACAGGGTTTCCAGGCAGCAGAGCGAATACCTGAAGCCCTTTTATCTGGCCATGATGAGCCAGAAGGGCAGAAAGCTGCGTTTCATCGAAGAGGATAAGCAACGCTTCATCTCCGAGATACTGCCATTTGCCGAAAAGGCCGGAAAACTGGTCATTTCCGAGCAGGTACAGTCAACTATCGAAAAGCTGCCGCTTGAAGCGGAGGCATACCTCGACCGCGAAGGTTTCGACATAGTTGCGGAAGTACGGTTCCTATATGGTGGTACAGCCATAAACCCCTTCCTGCCGTTGATCAGGACCGACTCGGCCTCAGGTAAGCTGCTTATTCGCGATGTCAAAAGCGAGGAAGCTATTCTCGATATACTCGGCATGGCTGAGTTCAAGGTAAGAGAAGGAAAAATACATCTTTCGGGCGACGATAACATATACGATTTTGTATTCAGGCTGGTACCTCTGCTCCAGGATTATGCCTCGGTATATTATTCCGAAAGTCTGAAGAACTTGAAGCTTAGGGCATCCGTTTCGTTTTCAGCTCGCTTCAGGCTGAATAACGAAACAAGCATGCTGGAATTTTCATTCGATGCTGAAGGGATAGATCGTTCCGAGCTTTCTGACATATTCGCTTCCATACGCAGAAAGAAAAAGTTCTACCAGCTGAAGAACGGAAGTTTTATCAAACTCGATTCGAACGAATTCACACACATAAGTGATTTCATGGAAAAGCTCGATTTGGCGCCGGAACAGCTCGAGGACGATTACATCGAGCTGCCGCGGTTCAGAGCCGCATACCTCGATCAGAACATCAGAGACCTGGGCATTCACAATATCGAAAGAAATGCCGCGTTCAAGGAATTCGTGCAGAATATAAGGGAGCCTGAAGATATGTCGTTCCCCATGCCGGTCGGGGTGAAGGGATCACTGAGGGATTATCAGAAGTTCGGCTTCAAATGGCTGAAAACTCTCGATTATTACAAACTGGGCGGCATTCTTGCGGACGACATGGGCCTTGGAAAGACGCTGCAGGTTATAGCCCTGCTATTGTCCTCAAAGAAAGAGAAGGGAACGAAGCCCTCCCTTGTGGTGGTGCCTACCTCGCTGGTATTCAACTGGTGCGCGGAGCTGGACAAATTTGCGCCGGAGTTGGTTTATACCGCAGTTATAGGCAGCCGCGAAGAGCGACAGGATAAAATAGACAGCCTGACCGGCTGCGATGTGGTAATAACCTCGTACCCCCTTATAAGAAGGGATTTCGAACTTTATGAGATGCAGGAATTCCGCTACTGCATACTGGATGAGGCGCAGTATATAAAAAACCCGGCGTCGAGAAACGCACATTCAGTCAAGCAGATCCGCTCGGAAACGCGCTTTGCGCTTACCGGCACGCCAATGGAGAATAACCTTTACGAGCTTTGGTCCGTATTCGATTTCATCCTGCCGGGTTATCTGTATTCATACAGCTATTTCGACGAGAAATATGCAAAACCGGCAGCAGGCGAAGAGGGCTACGAGGCGCTCAGCGATCTGAACAGACAGATCAGGCCGTTTATCCTGAGGAGGCTAAAAAAGGACGTATTGAACGAGTTGCCCGAGAAGATAGAGAATACTATGCTGGCTGAGCTTACGGAAGAACAGAAAAAGCTTTATCTGGCATACCTTGAGGATATACGGGCCGAGGTCACACAGGAGCTTGAAGAATTCGGCCTCGAAAAGAGCAGAATCCGCATACTGGCCGCGTTAACCAGGCTGAGGCAGCTATGCTGCCACCCGTCGCTATTTGTGGAGAATTATACGGGTGAAAGCGGAAAGATGCAGCTACTGGAAGAAATATTGCAGGAATCCCTGGAGGGCGGCCACAGGATATTGTTATTCTCACAGTTCACAGGAATGCTGCAGATGATCCGCAAGAAGCTTGAAGAACTAAAGATACCGGCCCTATACCTGGATGGCTCGACGCCTGTCACTGAGAGAGGATATTTGGTCAATTCGTTCAACGAGGGTGTGGGCAAGGTATTCCTTATCTCTCTGAAAGCGGGCGGCACCGGGCTCAATCTGACCGGCGCAGATACTGTCATACATTACGATCCCTGGTGGAACCCCGCCGTGGAAGACCAGGCAACGGACCGCTCCTACCGGATAGGCCAGAAGAAGTCCGTCTATGTCATGAAGCTTGTTACCAGGGGCACCATCGAAGAAAAAATAATTGCGCTCCAGGAAAAGAAGCGCAATTTGATCGACGCAGTTATACAGCCGGGTGAAACGTTGCTCTCAAAGATGACAAGGGAAGAAATTCAGGCCTTGTTCGAGTGAAACAGGGGTGGGACAGAGGACGGAGCGGCCGCATGGATACGGGATGAAAGCTCCAAGCGGTTCAAGGCTCATGCTCTGCTTTATTCGGCCGCTCCAGTCCCCCTGTCCCATATTCTCTTTACACGAACTTCTGTACGTTTGACGTTCTGGAGAATTTATATGCCGAGATCAACATCAACGCAAGGGCGAAGGCAAAGAGTACGAACAGGTTCAGATATACGCCCGATATACCATCTCCCGCCTGCAGCTTTTCCAGAGCCTCCATGGCCCATCTTTGCGGCATAAAGTAGCTTAGCTTCCTCATGAACTCGGGCATCATGCTGACCGACCAGAAGCAGCCTCCCAGCATACAGGTGGGCGTCATTATCAGTGAGCTCAGGGTGCTAGCCATATAGGAGGAACTCGAGAATGCGGTTACAACCAACCCGACACCTATGGATACAAGTCCGAACATCAGCAGTATTATAAACATTTCAACATCCCCGATGCCGGTGTCTATCCTGAATAAATATTTCATTGCCAGCTGTATGAACAGGATCTGTATTATCGTTATGATCAGACTTGTCACGGCATTTGCCAGAATATACTTCCACGCGTTAACCGGCGCCGAGCAGATGCGGTGATATGTGCGGTTCCTTTTCTCCTTCAGTATCAGCATCGACGTAAAGCTCGTTCCAAGCATCATGAACATTATCAATAGCCCTATCGCAGTCAGAGTCATGTTTTTACTGGATACGTTATCTTCAAGCTTTACAACATCCAATTTAATCAGCTCATTTTTCTGCTGACTATACATTTTATCAAACTTGGCACTATCGCCGCCGGCAGCAGCGGAAAGTCTCAAAAGCGAGCCGATATGACTGTTCAGCATTTGTTCGAGCCACGCTGTGGTGGCCTGCCCTTTGAGTGATACTACCTCTATATTCTTTATCTGTCCGTCGTAAACACTCTTACCGAAGCCCTCGGGAATGATGACGGCAGCATCCAGCTCTGATTCCAGCAGTTTTTTATTAATTTGTCCCTCTGCAGTATCGGATACGGCAAAGCCTTCCCTATTCTGCATTATTCCCTTCAAATCTGCCGAAAGCGTACTTTTATCAGCATCCGCCACGCCCACCTTCAGGGCCGGATTCCCTGCCCCGCTGAATATAAGCATCGAAAACAGTACTCCGAGCAGCGGCAGGAATATATAAACGATTATGTTGCCTTTTTTTCTGAAGGAAACCTTAAGGTTATTAGTAATGATAAGCAGGATATTACGCATACAATCTCTTCCCCTTTCCCGATATTAATGCCGAAGTAAAGATGAACAGCGCGGAGAGTGACAGGTTCAGGATAATGGAAACAGGCATTCCCGAATAATCATGGTCGTATATGATTTTGAACAGCGCCGTATTGACCCAGTTGACGGGAGATAAGAAGGTTATTTTAGAAATAAAACCTCCCATTACGCTTAGCGGCACATAGCCTCCGCCAAGGAAAACCAGAAGCGGTATTATGGAGTTTAGTAACCCCGAAGCCGTATCCGAACTCTTGAAAACATACGCAGACGCAACGCCAAGGCTTACGGTCATTATTGAATAGGTCAGCAGAAGCAGAGCCACCGGCAGGATATTTTCACCCCAATAAGCCTTCAATACGAGTTTGCTGAATAATATGACCACAAGCCCTTGGACAGCCGTGACAGAGATACAGCCTATGACCTTGCCCGTCAGCAGTTGGTAACCCCTGATCGGAGCACACAGCATCCTGGCAGCGGTCTTCTGTTCCATCTCGCTGCGAATGGCCCAAAACCCGGTAAGGGACGAATACAAGAGGATAAGGGTCAGCATGGTGACGGCATAGTAATCGAGTGAACCCGGCTGGCGCTTTTTGTCCAGCGATCTTGTCTGCACATAGTTTACAGGGTTTTCAAAATCCTTTATTTCGGGCTTTTCCAGCGCCGAAGAATCTACCATGGCTATAGCCGCCACTGAATCGTAATTCATGATGAAGCTGTTCAGTGCAGTCTCCACAAGCGTTGCATCGAAGCCTCTTCTATCATTTTTGTAAAGCTCGAACTTCAGCGGGTTTTCAGTTATTATCAGATAGGCGGAGTATGCGCTGTTTTGAATGCCGGCCTTTCCCGTCGTTTCGTCCGCGGTCTCCTCGAACTGTACACCGGGTTCTATGGAAATTGATTTCCTAAAATCGCTGAACACCGCCTTAAAGTGCTTATCCTGTGTTATTTTATCCGTGTAAAGCACTTTTACATCCCCAAGATCTATCGTATTGCTGAAAACGCCGCTGAAGGCCGCCCCGAGTATGGCGATAAGAACGATAGGGAAAAGGATCATCATGATATTGGCTTTAAAGTTTCTGATATTCTGTTTGAATTCTTTAGCAATAATTATTATTGTTTTCATGTCCGGTTCCTCCTAATCCCTGAGCCTTCTCCCCGTCAGTGACAGGAATACCGTTTCAAGGTCCGGCGTCTTGCTTTCGACACTCTTGACGGAGATCCTGTTGGAGGTGAAGTAATTGATTATCATATCCAGATTGCTAACTTCGCGGGAGCTCGAGATCTTCACGGTGCTGTCCTCTATTTCAACATTTTCAACACCGCGAATCTCCTTTATCTTCTCTTCCCTGACTTTTGATATCGAGTCGTTGACAGTAACCAGTACTACATCCTTATCGGTAATCAAATTCTTAAGCTCATCGTTGGTTCCGAGGGCTATGACCTTTCCATGGTCCATGATCGCTATACGCGTGCATATCTCCTCGACCTCTTCCATGTAATGGCTCGTGTATATTATCGTACAGCCGAGTTCGTTCAATTTTTTGACCGATTGCAATATATGATTCCTGGATTGCGGGTCGATTCCAACGGTTGGTTCATCCATAATGATGAGCTTCGGCTTGTGGGCGATCGCGCAGGCGATGTTCAGACGGCGCTTCATACCTCCGGAAAATTCTTTCGGATAGTTTTTTACCTTCTCGGACAGGCCGGTAAATTCGAGCGCTTCCATTGCAGCCTTTTCAAGCTCCTTACCCCTGAGTCCGTAAAGGCTTGCAAAGAACTTGACATTTTCAAGGCTCGTAAGATCTTCGTAAATTGCGATATCCTGCGGAACTATTCCGATATTGCTCCTTGTAGTCATGCTTTCCTTTTTTACGCTGTTTCCAAGAATGCTGATCGTGCCCTTGTCAATTGAAAGAAGTCCAACGATCATATTTATCGCCGTGCTTTTGCCTGCGCCGTTAGGTCCCAGTAGACCGAAGATCTCACCCTGTTCTATGCTGAGCGACATTTTATCGACGGCAGTTACGTCTCCGAAATTTTTAGTCACCTGATCAAGTTTCACAATACTCATATAAACACCCCTAAAATACAATTTGTTCGCTTACATCCTAATAATAAAAAAAACGGCGGCCTTCCGTTAGTACGAAAGGTAACCGTTTTATATGACTTTAGTAATGTACAAAAGTAATAGCGGCAGGTCGCCGCTTCTTCTTACTCGGCGTTCCCCTTTTCGCCGGTCAGATAATAGATGGCTATCTGTGTCCTATGATCAAGGCCCGTCTTGTCCAGTATCGCGGAAATATAGTTTTTGACTGTCCCTTCGGACATAAAGAGTTTTGCTGCTATTTCCCTGTTTGACAGACCCTTTGAGATAAACGTAACAATCTCTGTTTCGCGGTCAGTCAGCAGCCCCTCCGGAATAGCGCTCTTCCTGCCGGCCGAAAGTTCATTCTTGATGATATCCATGGCAACATCCTGCATAACGGTCCCGCCTTCATGCACGATACGAATGGCGTCCATGATGCGCGACGGAGCGCTGCCCTTCAGCAGGTACCCTCTGGCGCCGTTTTTTACCGCATTTACGATAAAATCGTCATCATCGAAGGTCGTAAGGATCAACGGTCTGGTTTCAGATTTCTGCGAAATTTCACGTGCTGCCTGTAACCCGTCCAGCACCGGCATTCTGACATCCAGGAGTGCAACGTCCACCTTTTCCCTGCCGCAGTATTCAACCGCCTTCAGCCCATTCTCTACACAGGCTGCGACTTCGAATCTTTCATCCGTCTGCAATATGATCTTCATTCCCTCTCTTATCAAAGCGTCGTCATCCGCGATCAGAACCCTGATAGGCATATTTCAATCCTCCGTTTAATCCCTGTTTAAATCCGCAGCTGCTGCTTCCCCCGCCGCAGACGGCAGCAGCGTGATTACCGAAAACCCGTTGGAACCGTCCAAAATGAGCTTTCCTCCCGCGTTTTCAGTCCTTTCTTCCATACCGGCCAAGCCAAGCCCCTTCTTTATTGAAATGGCTCCCTTCCCGTTATCGTGAACCTCCACCTTGATAAGTTTACTCAGTACTTCAAGTCTGATATCTATCCGTGTTGCTGTCGAATACTTGAGGGCGTTCGTTAAAGCTTCCCTGATATTATCGAGAATAATTTTCCACTGGATATGCAATACGACCTCAAGGCTGCCCTGGTACGAAAAATTCGTTTTTATGCCGCTGTTCAAGGTAAACTCTTCAAGTATGAGCTTGATGCGATTCACTCCCAATTGTTCGGGCGCGGGTTTTATTTGTCTCAGCGTCGAACGTATGCTTTCCATGCCTTCCTTCAGATTTTCGGCAACATTTTCGACCATCTGCGAGGCTTTCCCGGTGTCCTTATCTATTATCAGGCCGGCCGCTTCCAGCTGTATTATGCTGCCTGCCAGCGTGTGTCCCACCTTGTCGTGTATCTTCTGGGCCAGACTGTTCCTTTCTTCTATCTGAGACAGATACCGCAGCTGGGCCTCATACTCGCTTCCCGCATCGAGCCTGCTCAGCAATATTTCGTTACGGTCGCGCAATTCTTCATTGGCCTTCTTAAGAAGTACCAGCGAATCATAATGCCTCTTCGAAACAGTATAAATAAACCAGCTAAGCAGTCCGTACCCGGCATATTCCGCCAGAAGTCCGCTATTGCAGAAGAATGTGGGCAGAGCTGTGAAAAACAGGATCAGTTTGTTGTTTTCAGTATAATATGAAACTAATTCAATAATATCTACACTGACAAGAAGAATAAACAATATGTTCACAGACACTGCCGAAAAGATGAGGATCGCGACAGAAAACAGCCGTGAGGCCTTTTTGGCAAGGCTGTTCTTGAATATGTACGAAACCATGCAGGTCGAAATATATGCGAGTATCATAATTACGACAAGGGGGATGTCTCTCATGTCCCCCCTGACATAACGCAGAATGCAGTATAGCAAAATGACCATCCTGGTGCCGATCATCCAGTTATCCATACGACCTCACAAAATCTATAAAGGCGCGGCTTGACGCCGAAAGGCGCCGCCTATAAGCAATTCCAGTGAAAGTTCCAGAAGCGAGCAGTACTAGGAAGATGAAGCGTAAAAACCGCAGCATATTTCAAATATGTGAGGATTTTTACGACTGAAATCTGACAATATATTTCGCCTACGGCGAAATGTTTCACTAATGTAACATTTCTACGTAGTAGAAATCTATTGTAATGCGAAGCTTGTGGGACTTTTACAGTAAAAACGTCAGAAGCAAGGAGTTCAAGGAAAGCAAGCCTTGAGCACCGGAGTTTATACCTCATAAATGAGGAGCGGAAAGGCGCCGCTTGACAATATATTTCGCCTACGGCGAAATGTTTCACTAATGTAACATTTCTGCCTTGCAGAAATCTATTGAAATCCGCCGCTTATCACGTTTTTACTTCAAATTATCGGGGTTAAGCACCTGAAGCTCCTTCGGTACGAACAACCCGTCCTTCCTTACGAGCGTATCGTCGAACCAGATTTCCCCGCCGCCGTACTCGGGTCTCTGGATATATACCAGATCCCAGTGAATTGCCGATTTATTGCCGTTATTACAGGAATCATAGCAGCAGCCCGGCGTAAAGTGTATGCTGCCTTTTATCTTTTCGTCGAAAAGCGTATCCTTCATAGGTTTCTCGATATACGGGTTGAAACCGAACGAGAATTCACCGACATACCTTGCGCCTTCATCGGTATCGAACACCTTGTTGATTTTCTCCGTATCGTTGGCGGCGGCGTTTACGATCCTGCCGTCCTTGAAATCGAGCGTGATATTTTCATAGGTATAGCCCTGGTATTTGGAGGGAGTATTGTAGCTTATCCTGCCGTTTACCGAGGTCTTCACGGGCGCCGTGTAAACCTCCCCGTCGGGTATGTTTCTGTGGCCGTCGCATTTGACCGCCGGCAGCCCTTTTATGGAGAAGGTCAGGTCGGTATTTTTTCCGACTATGTGGACCTTATCGGTCTTGTTCATAATATCGACCAATCCGTCCATGGCCCGCGACATTCTGTCGTAATCCATGTTGCAGACATCGAAATAGAAATCTTCGAAGGCTTCGGTAGACATTTCGGCCATCTGAGCCATAGCGGCGTTGGGATATCTCAGGATGACCCATTTAGTGTGCTCCACCCTCTGTTCCGAATGGACGGGCTTGTTGAAAAGAGTCTGGTAAAGCTTCATCCTATCCTCGGGTACATCGCCGAGCTCATTCGAATTGTCGGCATACCTGACGCCGATGTAAGCGTCCATCTCTTTCATCCTTGCAAGCTCGAAATCTGCCATAAGCCTGATCTGAGCCTCATTGCAGCCGTTTAGCAGAGCGCGCGTTATCTCGTCGTTCTTTATGGTAACGAACGGTACACCGCCCGCTTTATATACTTCTGCCACAAGCGCCTTCGTAAGCGGGAGTTCGAAGCCCTTTGCTTCTATAAGGACCTTCTCTCCTGGTTTTACGTCGCAGGAGTAATTTACAAGATTCCTTGCAAGTACATTGATACGTTGATCTGTCATATGTCCTATCCTCTTTTATATTAGATTTTAATTGCCTGCTAAACTAAACCAGCTGCTCGAGCTCGTCAAGTACCGTCCCGAACATCTTTAGAGCGTCCTCAACGGGTCCGGGCTTCGACAGGTCGACGCCGGCCTTTTTCAACAGCTCGAGCGGATAATCGGAGCCGCCGCTCTTCAAAAACTCGGTATAACGGTCTACGGCAGGGCTGCCCTGTTTCAGTATCTGCTGAGACAGCGAAGTCGCCGCGGAGATCCCTGTAGCGTATTTGTAGACATAGAAGCTCGAATAGAAATGCGGTATCCTCGACCATTCCATCGAGATCTCGTCGTCTATTACAACTTCAGGACTGAAGAACCTTTCGTTCAGTTCTCTGTATATCCTGCTGAACTCCTGTACATTAAGGGCCTCGCCGCTTTCGACCAGCCCGTGGGTCATCTTCTCGAATTCTGCAAACATGGTCTGCCTGAAAAGCGTTCCACGGAACTCCTCAAGATAATGATTCAGCAGATATGCGCGTTCTTTCCTGTCTGAAGTGACGGACAGAAGGTAATTCATAAGCAGAGATTCGTTCACGGTTGAGGCCACTTCCGCCACAAAAATCCTGTATTCCGAATAAATGTAGGGCTGCGTCCTGTTTGTATAATAGGAATGCATCGCGTGCCCCATTTCGTGAGCAATCGTGAAAACATCATTGATAGTACCCTGATAATTCAGCAGCACGTACGGATGCGTCAGGTGGGTACCCCATGAATAGGCCCCGCTGGTTTTTCCCTGGTTTTCGAAAACGTCGATCCAACCCGTTTCGAACGCGTTCTCCAGGCTCCCGATATAGCTGCTGCCCATCGGGGCGAGTCCCTTCTTAACTGTTTCAAGCGCGTCCTCATATTTAATGTGCTTCGGAGGTTCCTCAACTATCGGTACGTAAAGATCGTACATATGCAGCTCATCGAGCTTAAGTGCCTTTTTCCGGAGCTTAAGGTAGCGGTGCAGCAGCGGCAGGTTCCTGTTGACCGTATCTATGAGGTTGTCATATACCGCAACAGGCACATTGTCACTGTCCAGTGACGAGCTGAGGCTTGAATCGTATTTACGGACCGAAGCATAGAATTTGTCCTTTTTTATCTCGTTATTGAGCATGGAGGCCAGAGTATTACCCATAGCGGTATAAGACCCATACAGCGTATGGAATGCGTCAGCCCTGACTCTTCTGTCGTGGGATTCAAGGAACCTGCTGTAACGGCCTTTGGTGACTTCCATCTCTTCGCCGTTCTCATCCTTTATGGAACCGAACTTGATGTCGGCATTATTGAACATGGTGAAAATATCGGAGGGCGCTTCCGCGACTTCCGCGGATCGGGCCAGCAGCTCTTCCTCCCTGTGTGAAAGTATATGCTGTTTTTGCCTCAGAATCTCAGAAATATACTGTCTGTATATCGAAAAGCCTTCGACCTCATCGAGGCTTTTTCTCAGCATGGCTTCATCTATGGTAATGATTTCAGGTACTATGTAAGAAACAGATGCATATACCTCCGTGCTAAGGCTCATCGCCCTGTCGGTAAGCGCCTGGTATCTGGCCTCCGCATTATTTTCATCACGCCTCATCCTGGCGTACACAAATATCTTGTCGTTCAGGGCCTGCATTTCCTCGCCGGACTTCAGGCACTCGAGAAGCGTCTGCATGTCGCCGGCAAGTTTGCCCCTGTATTTGGCCATATCTTCGGACATCCGGCGTACTTTCTTAAAATCCTCTTCCCATTCTGCGTCGCTTGCATAGATATCTTCAAGCTTCCACTTGTATCTGGCTTCGATCTCGTCTCTTGCTGGCAACTTGTTACCGGCCATAAATCCACCTCTTAGGTTCCCTTTCGGGAAATATTGATGTGGCGTCCGAGGGCGCCTCATTAAATATTATATCCTCCGAAAATGAATTTTACCAGTATTTATGCGATACTGTAAATATACCATTGGACTAAAATTTAGCCTGTAAGCTTTCCCCAAATCGGGATTACCGCTACTGGAACATAGGTCATTTATTGATCCTGTTGAGGGTCCTGTACATGATTACCGCGGCCTGTGCCCTCGTCGCCGTATTGCGGGGCCCGATCGCATTGTCGGAAACACCTTCAATGATGCCTTCGCCGACCAGTGTCGCAACGCTTGCCAGGGCATCGGGCGATATCCGGTTCTTATCGTTGAATTTCTCCAGGACCGAGTTGTCGTGCAGCGTAAATTCCTTGCCCGATACCTCGAGAGCCTTGAACAGGATTTTCGCGATCTCCTCCCTTGTTATCGGAGTTTCCGGATAAAACCTGTTTTGTGAATCGCCCGATATGATTCCAAGGTTTTCTGCAACCATTATGTCCCTGTAATACCACTTGTTCGATCTGACGTCTGCCAGGCTTCCCACAGTCGATGTGTCGAAATTGAATGCTCGCACGACTATTGCCGTGAATTCGGCCTTGGTTATAGTTCCGTTCGGCTTAAAAATCGTACCTCTTACACCCTGTATCACTCCGAGACCCGCCAGATTTTCAATGGCGTCCCTCGCCCAGGGCACGCTGCCAAGATCTGAAAAGTAGGCTTTTGTGTTTATCCTTACACTTGTTTCCAAGCTTTCCGAAGAGCCCGTCGCATTGTACGAAACTACCTTGTAATAGAACAGGCTGCCCGGCACAACCAAGTTGTCGGTATAGGAAGTAATATTCTTCTTTAACTCGGCCACCACCTCGAAATAATACCCGTTCGAAGGTTTTTTCAAGACTCTGAAGCCATCCTCGCCGTCCGAATTGTCCTTCCAGGTTATCTTGGCCTGATTGGCCGAGAGCGATACTGCCTTTACGTCTGAGGGCGCAGCAGGCACAGCGGTCGTAACGAGTATCTCATTGCTCAGCGCGTCGACGCTGCCTGTGTTGCTGTAAACCCTGACCCTGAAATAATACTTGGTATAGGGATTGAGCTCGGTGACCTGGCAGGCCGTATAGCCTGCGTCCATCCATTTATATATGCTCCATTCGCCTTCCATTTCCTTCTTCCATTCCACCTTGAAGCCGGTTTCATTATCCGAGGTATCGGTCCACCTAAGCATGATCTGGTTGCTTGAAACATATTCATAGTAGAGGTTGGCCGGCGGATTTATCAGTCCGATACCGACGGAAGCAGTGCCCGAAAAAGGAGAATACATGCTGCCCGACGCTACGTAAGCCCTGACCTTGTATTGATAACGCACGCCGTAATTTATTAATTTGTCGGTGAAGGTCGTGATATTTTTACCGACAGTGGCGTAGAGAGTGAAGGTACCGGAGCCTTCCGTATACCGCCATATTTCAAAGCCGTTTTCATCGCTGGAGTTATCGGTCCATTTCAACGTAATCGCAGAGCTTGTAACCACAGAAACGCTCAACCCCGTCGGAGGCTCGAGATAAAGGTTCCGAACTGTAATCTCGCTCGAATACTGGGACTCATTTGTTGTAGTTTTGGCCTTGATCCTGTAGGTATATGACGCGCTCGGAACAAGTCCGGTGTTGTCGTACCAGTAATAGGCCGACGGCCCCACGGTCGTAAGCGCGCTGAAGCTTCCGTTGGGCATTTTTCTCTCTATGACGACATCGGCTCCCGCGGAGTTGCCGGACCAGGAGAGATATATCCTGTTCCCGGTATCCGCCGCCCCGGTGAGTGAGAGAGTGCCCAGATAGGTATAAGCTCCTATCCCGATATTGCCGGCCGGAAATGCAATACCGGCCGACCCTGTTCCCAACGCTTTCTTGACGCGGTAAAAATATCTTGTATTTGCCGCCAGACCGGTATCGCTGTATTTAACCGTCCCCAGCGCCGTCGTGTAGATGGGCGCCCATGTGCCGTCCGTGCCCGTCTTTCGCTCGATTATAGTATTGTAGCTTTCGGTGCCTGTATAACTCCAGGCCAGGTCGATCCTCGATGAGGAAACGGGAGTTACGACAAGAGTAGCAGGGGCGACTGAATCCCAGGCATTTACCGTTACTTCATTGGAATACGGTGAATACCCCATTGCATTCCAGGCCCGAACCCGGTATATGTATGTATCGCCCGCCAGCACCGTACTGTCGGTGTATGTTATGCCGATAGCCGAACCGGTAACTGCCGGAAGCACAGCGATCTGCGTGAATACACCGGCGTTGGTGAGGCGTTCTATCCGGTATTCCTGCTCGTTGGTCGAACGGTCGGTCCAGTTAAGCGTTATGGCGGTAGTGGAAGTCACATATGCGTACAACTGCCCCGGCGTGTCGGGGAGTGCTGCGGTAATGCTCGCTTCGGCTGCCGGAGAGTAATTTGACGGAGGAATAAAAGCCCGTACACGGTAGGTATAAGTAGTGCCATTGGTAACGGGTACCTGATCGATACAGGACGTTTCCGAGCCGGAAAGCATTTTGATTTGAGTAAAGGAACCATCCGCAAGCTTTCGAAGAATCTGTATATTTGCCGTATTGCCGGGCCCATTCGTCCAGGTCAGGCTGACACTGCCGGTATCCAAAACAGCAAGCTTGAGGTTCGCAGGCGCAGGCAGCCCATTGGTAAGATCGGTTATACTGCTGTAGCCTGTGTATCCGCTGCCCTGTTTGGCACTGAGTCTGTACCGGTACTGTCCGCCTTCGGCAGGCGTATCGGTAGTACTCGTGCCTGTAAGGGCGGAATTGATCAAGGTCCAGTTTTCCCAGTATTTTGACGTGTCATTCCACCTGGCGCGTTCGAGCTGGAACAGGCTGATCTGTGGAAAGCTGTCCCACGATATCGTGGCCCTGCCGTTGCTTGAAACCGCCTGCAATATTGGCTGCTGTACCGGTATTATGGTAATCGGGTCCGATGCGTTGGACGCAGGTATCCCTACAGCGGTCGAGCTTACTGTGAATCGAACCGAACTGCTCCCGTCAATAGTAATGGCTGCGGAAGTAGTGTCGGCTGTAGATATGGGCGTTGTAATTCCGTTTTCAGTCCGGTTTATAACACTGCCTGTCGCAAGTCCCGAGCAGTTCCAGCTCAAGATTGCTGTCCTGGAGTTTATGTCGAATACAGCCCTAAGGCCGTAAGGCCGAATCATTTTCGTGGTAGTCGCGACGCAGATCTTCTCATACGCCCTATCCAACAGTAATGGCGAGCCTGCATCGGATAACGCAACCAGTCTGTACCTGTAAGTCTTCTCGGGCTGAAGTCCCGTATCCGTATAAGTCAGAGGATCCTGCACATGGCCTACATCTATTGTTTCAACTTCGGCAAATCCAGAACCGCTGTCCCTGGAGATGACATATGTTTGGGCTCCGGGAACGGACGACCAGTCCAGCCTGATTTTCGTATCCGAATCAGGCGAGCCCGGCGAAGGTACGAAGCTGGTTCCGAACGCACTCTGCGCCGAGAGGATGAATACTGCGAAAACAAAAAGAAGAAAAAGAAAGGTCTTCTTGAGTGTATGATTTATGTTATACTCAGCGGTCTGCCCGTCGATAACGCCGTCCCGCTGCCGTTTGATCCGGCTTCTGCCTGTAAAAAGCATCATGATAACCCTCCGAAAGCATATTCCAGTATAAATATCGGCAGAATCTGCCACCTGTTTAATATGCAGACGCGTTTTTGGAGCATCTGAGTTGTTGAGCAATCGGCAGACATGTCATGGTACATTTTAGCTACCATGGGATAATCTAATCCAGGCTTGACAAAAGCGGCGGATTCAGTGTAAAATAATATTCCGTTGATACATGCGCCCGTAGCTCAGCAGGATAGAGCGTCGGTTTCCTAAACCGCAGGCCGGAGGTTCGAATCCTCTCGGGCGCACCAAAAAATTAAAGGCTTTCAGGACTTTAAACCTGAGAGCCTTTTTACTGTGTTACCCTTACTTTATCTTTATCGTATCAATTTTATAAATAGAGAAAAAATTGTGAGGTAAATAAGTAACAATGAATATATATTGGCTGAGGCTTATGAGAACAGGCAGACTGTACTACCATTGATAGTGGTCAGCATCAGTCCAGATATTTCAGCATCTGCACTAGCTGCTTGCTTGACATGAGTCCCTTCTCATCTTCATCGAGTTCCCTGGCACCGAACCTGATGAAGCCGCTGTCTGTGTAGAACTGATTCAACACAGGCTTGTCCTCGCATTCAAGATAAACAATTTTACCGCCGATGTAGCTTTGAGCCTCTTGAACTTTATCGCATGCCATTTTTAGAAGCTCGTTCCCCGATATTAGTCTCTTGTCTTTATATTTGAAGTTTTTGCCCAACTGGGCTATTAAGGGTGCTGATATAATGTATTTCTTTGTTTCTTTATTGTATATGCCGAATTTGGTGATGCGCTTTCGCTTGTTATTACTTAATATATCAGGGTTAACGAGGATAAATTTATTTGCTAAAGAGAAGTATCCGATAAGGACTACTTCTGATTTATATGAACAGAATACTAGGTGGGTTTTTGCCAGAGACTGCCTGGAGAATTCTATAGCCTTTTGCTTAATAAAGTACTCGACATCGCTATTAACAGGGCATGAAAATTCGAGGAGAATGCTTTTTGTGGCATTCTCCCCGATTTCTGTTAACATATCAGCAAGATTTACAATGAAATACCCTTTTGATGTGTTGCCGTCACTCACTTTTTGACCTCAAACAGTGCTTTTATCTGGTCTTTTCTGATGGTCGTGCAGGCTTTACTTAACACAACTTCCTTGGACTTTTTATTTTCAGCGTTTTCAAGCGCCGAAACAAAGTTCCTGCCAAGCTGCTTGCTGTTAATGTTTATGTCTTTTAATATGCTGTTCGTAGCCATACACAGACCTCCTTTCACCTGACGCGGAACGTGATAAAATCTTACCACTTTATGCCCGTAAGTGCAATATATTTGTTTCAATTTGAAACAATTACTCTTATATATTATACGAATTTAACGATAAAATATAGCCTGTACACCACTTCTATTTGGAAATTTTAACTAATTATATTGATATACCTGACCGTTCTATGATCTACCTGCGGTCTCTTGTCGGTATGACCTGCGGTTTTTCTACCGACATTTCTACCGACCATTTTTTCAAATTATGACCCCTTTCGAAGTCCTATTCAACAATTCCGTTCTGCTCACAATAAACCCTGAAATAGAGGAATATCAATGGGTAGACGGAATCTTAAGTTTCAACCGGATGCAGATTTGAAACCGAATGACAGAAATGGAGGCGAAATATCATTAGGTCTGCTTTTATACCGTCCAAGGAATTGCGCTTATTAACTGCGAATCGTTATTGCATCTCATACAAACATTCCCGAAGCACTCTGCCATTTCCGTCCGAAGTAATGGGACGACTGTATTTTTCAATACACCAACCACCCCAAAGCGGAGCAGGGGGCAGACCATGCTTGTGCATTTCCTCAATAATAAGATTAATCCCATCTACATTCAAAAGTTCTTTGTCCTTTTTTCCATCAAACTGCGAGATGGCATATCGAGTCGCAGGAATTTCTGCATATTCAAAGCCGTTAGGTGCAGGTGTGTTTGGTGGGAAAAGCAATCCAATCCAGTAGCCGCCGTTGTTATCGGTCACTCCAAGATACATATTCCCGTTTTCAGGCGTGGGATGCAATTTTTCAAGTTGTTCAAACCAACCGTTCTCGATCCACTCATCCCAGTCCGCGATGAAATTATGAATTTCACAGTTACACCGCTTTCCTATTAACCGCAGTGCCGGTAAATTTCCCGTATACATTTTGACAATCTTCACAACCATTTGAAGCCTTCCAACGATTATATAAATTTTCTTCTACGAATTTGTAAACAAGTATGCAATATGGATTTGTTACAGTTGCAGAGGCTAATATGCCTGTGATTGCAACTATTTCTTTATCATATGTGCCGTTATAATTGTATAACTGTAAGCATTTACTGTAATAACACAATTATCTATATTGATATACCAATTCTTCCCTTTTCTGATTATTGAAGAACTCGGGTTTTGTATCTTTGATTTGCACCAACAAACGACATCATCCGTACCTAAAGAAAGGTTTTTCCTGATTCGCAGAACTCCCAAATCGGTTGTATGTAGTTTATCCAAGTTTAAAAGCAATTCATTTTCATAAATAGTATTCATATTTATTTCCTTACCCATAGGCAGTTTATTAGTCCCCGCTTCAATCCATTGTCTGCATAGAGACGGACGGATTTAAAAGAACCTTGTCTCCCTCGCTCAACCCGTCCGTTATCTCAACCAGGTCTTGGGCATCATCCCTTAACCCGCTCTTCACAAGCCTTTCGACTGCCTTATTGTTCTCCAGCACTTTGACATGCTCCTCGCCGAAGGTCACATAAAGGGATCCCCTAGGAACGGCTAGAGCCTTTTTTTCTATTCCGGTATTCAAAGTGATGACGCCTTCCGTCCCTTCTGTTATCTCACTAGGGACTGATCCGTCCAAAGCAGCCTGTAGTGATATTGTGGCCGCAGTAGCGGTTCTATATGTGAAATAGGTGATCCTGTCAATGGTACAGGGTATGCTTGATGTACCACCTGTGCCGTAGTTGATGACACTCTTCAATCCCCTGACAATACCGGCGGGGCTATGCACTGACTTTCTATCTGAGTTGACGAAATCATCATACCTTATGTATATGTTATCCGCCAGAAATACCATATCAGATATGCCGTATATCCGGATCACCGGCCGATAGGCCTGTGATATGCTGCCGGCCTTGACATCCAGTTCTCCTACGATGCCGTCCGCGGGAGATAATAGTTTACAGGCACTCATTCTTTGTCCCAGTTCCTGCATATCGAGTTCAAGAGCCTGAAGGTCAAGTTGCGCTACTTTCCTCGCATTCATGTCTTTTTTTCCGTCAATTGCTTCGCTGACACTAAGCTCTTCCAGACCGACAAGAACTTTCTCCCTCTCCAGTTCCTTCTTCATCTTCTCCCTTGCCAAAGCCGTAGTATCGAGCTCTGCCAGTAAATCGCCCTTTTTAACTTCATCCCCTGCATTCACATAAACCTTTGCTATTTCGTAACCCGAGACGGAAAAGGATACGTTACAGGTTTTACTCCTCTGAAATATGCCTCCCAATTTGATTGTATTTTGTATTGTCTGGTAGGAGGCTGTTATTGTTGGGACCGCATCCTGAGAACTCGAAGAAGCAATGGTTTCATTCCGGCCTTGCAGTGTGTCCCCTGCGGATGTCTGGGGATCCGCCGGATAAGAGCAGCCGGAAGGCAGCAACAATAAAAATATGCAGGACAGTATGAGCAATTTATTTAAAATATTCGATCTTTTCATAAAAGTACCTGCTACTCCTCTCCCAGCTTAATTACCTGCGCGATCCGGATTCTCGAGATGATCCTTCCCAGAATCAGCATTGCTGCCAGCAGCATAACTATGCTTATCCAAATAAACCGGTCATAATCACTCCTGACCAAGGTTATCAGGAATGGAAGCAATTGTCCCGCCCCATTCCAGGCACTGCCCATTACAGGAAGGTATACTTTTGTGGCGAGCTGACCGATCAGGATACCGCCTGCCACAGAGGACAGGGAGGTCAAAAGCTGTTCCAGCGCAAGCATACCCAGAATGCTACGGAATTCAACCCCGAAGGATCTCAGCATTCCGAACTGCAATTCCCTTCTTTTTATGGAAAGGACCCAATAGATCAAGAAACCGGTCATACTCACGGCAAGTATCAAAACAAGACCCAACGATAGGGCTCCGTTGAAAACCTGGATAACAGGTTCTCGCAGCTTCTTGTTCACTTCCATCCTTGAATCGGAAAGAACCTGAACCAGTCTGGACTCGGCCTTCAGTTTTCCGGCCAGTGCCTGCGCAGAGACACTGCCATCGGTCTTCAACCAGACCTGATAAGGAAGAAGGGGGGTAGAAGTCTGCATATACCCCAGATTCATAACTGTCAGATATCTGTTTTCGCCCGAATTTGAAACCGGTTCGAACCCTGGCCAGTATTGGAGAAAATCCACTACTTTTGCCTTGATGCTGCCGGTATTACTGAAGGTAGCAGTAATGAAATCCCCTTTTTTCACACCATAGTCCTGTTCAAAGGAACGTGAAAGTAAAACGCCATTCGGTTGTTCACCGAGCTGGTTCAGATAAACGTACCAGTTGGAGGATAGTAGATCTCCCCGGAACCAGGCAGTATTGCCAAACTCCCTGGTGTTGACGGCAAACATCTCTACATCGGAAGCCTCGGGAGCTTCTGCAGCCCCTGGAAAACGTGTCCTGTCGGACTCCAGCCCGGGATACCGCGAAAAGTTTACAACCGCATCATCGGTATAAAATACTCTTGCAGAGCTTATTACCCCTTTCTGCTTTGCATACCATGAAAAATCCGGTTCTTTATAAATAGTCCGTGTTTTTCCGGCTAATTCTCTATAATTATATAACTCTATTTTCTTAGCGGCTTTCGCATCGCCAAAGGCCGCAGCCATTTCATCGCCTTCGTTCGGTTTGTCCGGGTCGGTACCTTCCCATTTTTCCTGCAATACCTGATCGGCACCATTTTTATACATGATACTATCCGATATGTTGCGATCTACGGTCCGTGCCGTGTTTGAATTGAAGAGTCCCACCGCGAAAGCCATAAGGAAGAACAGCATGAAGAGCTGCTTCATGTCCCGGTTGCGGCCTGTCTGAACAAAGGCAAGATACGGCATCGGCGACCAGATTCGCTTTCCTGCATAAAAAAGGATATTTATGAAATATGGGAAGACAAACAGCATAATAAGAGATATTCCTGCAATAAAAACGACGGCATTTATCACAAGCAGCGGGTCCAAAGGGATGGTCTCAAGGGCTGGATCGCCCGGTGCACCAGCCATGGTAGAAATCTTGCCGGTAAATCTCCAGTACAGTGACAGTCCCAATAAAAGCAGACCGATAGCCAGACCGGGAAGGGAGGAATATTTTCCGCTTCTTACACGCTTCTGTTTCTGCTGGACTACGGAAAAATCAGTAAAGGCCAAAGTCGTCAGGAGCATGGCCAGAAGATTGACCAGTACGGCGCCAAGCGCATATAACATAATATTGCCGTTGAATGCAATCGGCATTGTTGGATCATATTTCAAATCCATAAAGTCACCTGAGGCGCCGATGATACGGCATATCAGGAAACCCGCCGGAGGCCCTGCCAGAAGTGCCGCCGCACCCAGAAAAACACCCTGCAGCAAGTAGATCAAAGCTACCTGACGCCTTCTTCCTCCACGGCTGGCAATAACGGCAATTTCCGTCCTGTCATGGTCGGCGATCAGGCAGGAGACCGTACAAATAAGAAGTAAAATCATAAACAGAATGGGAAGATTTAATACGAACATTATTCCGAGAAGGGATGTCTCCTGTTTTTTGTAATTATCCAAAAGGGGTATCATAGGACATTTAAATACAGTGGAACCATTTGCCTTAATCCAATTGGCCAAGGCCAGGCGGGTGGTCTTAAGATTGGCGGAGGTGATTTCCCTGTAATCATACGCACTGTAGGTTTGGATTTCCATTGTCAGGCCGGATTTTGCCGTTTGTATGAATTCTCTTTTCAACAGATCATAATCCACATAGAAGGCATTTTTGGTCTTATCAAACGGGTAATCCTCATACCATGCCAACTTTTCCGGAGACAGGGTTTTTACGATTCCGACAATTTTTACACCGATATTCCCTTGTGCGGTGGGTATAAAATATGTTTTACCCAGAGCCAGACAACTCTGCAGCATGTCGTTTTCAGATACGACAGCCTCCATGACACCGCCTTCCGTCACACCGGAGCACATCTTGCCGCTGATTATCCTGGTATAGTTCTCAAGACCGTCGAATGAGTTCAGATCGGATTTCCTGGTGCTGTCTATCTGGATTACGTTTTTTATCGCGATTGTATCCGCAGTTCCCAATGTTGGGAGCGGAATATTAGTTTTCAATGCCCGGGTTCTTTTCAGGAAGTCATTGTATTTCCCTTCCAAATTACCGTTTTCCGGTTTCAGCGTTATCCCTGCGGACCAGTATGCAGGAAATTTTCCGCTATCTTCAGCGACTTGCCCGAATTCCTCCGACAAATATTTCAAAGGGGCGCTTCCCGCATACATTGGAATGCTGCAGGTTACGGCGGCAGCCATAATAAACCCGCAAAGCAGGCACACAGACAGCCAGGGGTTCTTTAATGTTTTTCTCAGAGCAACAATCAGCAATAAGAAGCATCCCTTTCTACCGAACTATAATATCTTCGCCTTCCTCCAGACCATCGACCACTTCGATATCGCCGCTGTCGGAAGAAACGATCCCGGTTTTAATCTCCCTTTCCTTAATAACTCCGTCCTTATAGACATTGACGAAGCTTTTCCCTTCTGCCGTGAAAATGTCCTGCTTCCGGACTAACAGGGTGTCGGATGCACTGGCCAGAATAAGGGAAAATGTTGCAGCATCATTTAAACTAACCTGATCCTCCGGCAAGTCGGCTACCTTTATGTGAATCGCATTGGCCATATAATCCTTTTCTTCACTTAAGGTATCAGTCGGCAATTTGACAACCTCTCCGTTGTAAACCTTACCTTTGTAGCTTACCTCGACTGCCGTTCCGACTTTCAGGCTCTCCGTACCGGAGTTACTTTTGGACACCAGAAGCATCTTGCTTTTATCTGCGATCCGGACGATCTCATCCTCCTGATTGACAGTGCTTCCCGGTGAAAATGTGCATATGGAGGTAACGACGCCGGCAACCTCAGATTTTAACGCCGAAAGATTTATTGTACTTGTCAGGTCTTCCACATCCATCTTCGCCAGTTCAAGATCAATCTCGGCTTTTTTTATTGAATATTTTCCTCCGCCGCCATTCAGCTCATTTTCTGTTTTCAGCCGCTCGTATTCGAGCTTGGCGCGTTCCTGGGCAATACGGGCCCTTTCCAACTGCCTTTTTAGTGATTCTGTATCCAATTCCGCCACAAGGTCGCCTACGGATATCTTTTGAAGATATGATACATAAGTGGATTTAAATGTGCCGGAAGTCCTGAAATGCAGATCCCAGGTAGCCGGGGTCAGAAAGGCCCCCCATCCGACAACCTTATTTTGAATACTGCCGCGTTTGACCTTGTATGTATTGATTTGGGCCTTTGCGGGTTCTTCCAGCGTGACGGCGGGAAATGCGCCTGCGCTCTCAGCTTTTTCAGACTGCAAAGCACAGCCTGTCATGGAAAGTGCCCAGGATACGAGGGCCAGACATAACACGGATTTTACTTTATGATTTGAAAAAATTCCGGATTTGCTCAGATAAATCACTCCAGTAGTGAATGTGGAATATCGCAAATAAAATTTTCACTTGTTACTATTATATGGTAAGTTTCATAACATGACAAGAACGGATAAGTAAAATCCTCCCTATATGCTATTATATAATTACCGTACGGGAAACACGATTGGGGAGAACTTGAGTGAACTATATCGAATTGATTCAAAAGACTATTGATTACATTGATGAAAACATACAGGATGAAATATCTGTAGACGCTCTGGCCAGAGTCGCAGGGTTTTCAACTTACCATTATTACAGAGTCTTCAATAGCTTTGTAGGACTATCTGTAATGGAATATGTTTTAAGACGCAAACTGCAATTTGCCTTATTTGAGCTCAATAATGGCAAAAAAATCATCGATATAGCCATGAATTATGGTTTTGAGACGCATGCAGGCTTTACCAAGGCTTTCAAACGTTGTTTCGGATATCCCCCAAGTCTCTACCGTGTTCACTCACCTGCCGGAATACCGCAAAGAATCATTTTGGAAAACCTGCTGGCAAATAAAATGGGAGGTGTTGTTATGCAACCGAAAATAATTGAAAAACCGGCCTTTAAAGTCGTCGGATACGAATTTAAGAACAATTTGAAAAATACCCTTCATACACGGGATATCCCCGCCTTTTGGGCACAGAGGGGGTTGACGGACGGTGAATGTGAAACGAAGCTTTACAATTATTTGAATCCGCCAAAGCATGGAGAATACTGTATTTGCATCAATGCCGATGTAAATACGGACAGTTTTTCTTATCTGTTGGGTGTGGCCGTCGATAATTTCGATTCAGCCAGGGAAGACATGTATAAGCTTGAAGTCCCTGAAGCCACATATGCGGTATTCACATCGCCAGCTGTCGATGAAAATGACTTTGTCGACTCCATACAGGGAACATGGAAGTACATTCTTCAGGAATGGTTCCCGGCATCCGGGTATGAAATAGATGATGGCAAGTATGATTTTGAGTATTATGACGAGCATTGCCATACATCGGAATATGAAAAAATCAGCATGGAAATATATGTTCCGATAAAACCCAGAGACCGGCAAAGTTGATTGAGGGGATAGGTTCTCTATCCCCTTATATGACGCATTATCGACAAAAGCTACAGCGCAATCACCCTGTCGCAAAGAGCAAGCGAGCTTTCCCGGTGAGCGACAACAATGATGGTTTTGTCCTGGCCTATGCTCCTTATGGCGTCCTGTATGATACTCTCGCTATACTGATCGAGGGCGCTTGTGGCCTCATCGAAGATAAAAACTTTAACATCCCTTAGAAATAGCCTGGCGAGAACGATACGTTGTTTCTGACCGCCTGAAAGCTTGATTCCACGTTCACCTATGACGGTATCAAAGCCGTCGGGCAAACTCTTGATGAAATCATAAATATATGCTTTCCGGCAAGCGGAAACAAGCTCCTCATCCTTTGCTTCAGCCTTGCCATACAACAGATTTTCACGAATACTTGCGTTGAACAGGGTATTTTCCTGCATAACAAAACCGACTCTTCGGTGTATCGCATTAAGGGAAAGCTCAGCTAAATTCACCTCGGAAAACAATATTGTACCGCTTGAGGGATGCAGCATACCCATCATCAGGTTTAACACAGTTGTTTTACCGGCGCCGCTTTTCCCTGTAAAACCTACCCGTTCACCATCATCAATGTAAAAGCTGAGATTCTCAATAATGTTTTTCTCCGTGTCAGGGTATGCAAATGTAACATCCAGGAATTCAATGCGATTGCTTGTTCCGAGAGCTTGCATACCCCGGCGCTTAACAAACCCGCGTGAAAGCTCTTCCATCATCCGGTCACTCTGCGGCGTGGCTGTGAGCAGGTCCGCATCCGTTCCCGATAATATCCTGAGGGCGTTTGAGAGAATACCATAATATTGCATGAATACAAGCAGCGAGCCAATCTCAAAATGCCCTCCGATAATGAGAAGCCCTCCGAAAAAATACAGCGAAAACTGCATCAAAAATTCTTCCTTAATTTTTGGAATCACCAAAACTCGCACAACCCAATAGTTAATCCATGTTCCGAAAAAAATGGCGTATTTGCGGATATATCGGGCAAATTGCCGTTCTTCATGCTTTTGAAGGTTTAGGGCTTTGATCTCCCGCCAGCCCTGTACCGAAGCGTGCAGCCAGCTTGACATCTTCTGGTCGTTCTCCCTCTGCTTATTCAGGACAACAGCCTCACGCTTTGCTATAACATGATCGAGCCAAAAAGTCAGCGGAATCACCACGCAGGAGAAAAGAGCAAGCCGCCATTCAATAAAGTAGAGTAAAACCGCTGAAATAATGAGCGTCATATAGGCTATGACATAGTCAACCGTCTGTGAGCCCGCATAAGAGGCAATACAGGCGGTATCATCATCCAAACGCATTTTCATGTCGCCAACACTCTGGCGGTCATAGCTGGGAAAATCCCGGGTAAAGAAGCTGCGCAGGATTTTTATTTTTACCCGGAAGGTGACCCTGTTCACAAGACGATTTGTGCTATAGTTTTTTAGATAGGACAACCCCAAATTGACCGCAAAGACCGATAAATAACCAAGGGCGACGATGGTCATCAGCGAAAACTCTCGTTTTAAAATAACCCTGTCAATAAACAGTTTGTAAAACAGCGGCTGTATAAAACCAAGTGCCATAGTGAATATCCCGATTACGAGGTTGAGAAGTAAGAACCTTTTAACTCCTAACGCAAACGGTTTTAGCGAACGCAGCACTTTAAGCCTGTATCTGATTTTTTCACGCATCAGTGCTCACCTCCCGCAGCGCAAACAGCTCTTTAAAAGCAGCACTTGTACGTTCCATTTCTGCCGGAGCGCCTGTTTCGATAATCCTTCCATCTTCGATAATAGCGGCGCGGTCACACAGCATCACAGAACTTTGGCGGTGAGCGATAATGATCGAGGTACGCCCGGAGAGTACAGCCTCCCAAGCCCCATGTATCTGCCTCTCCGTTTCACTGTCGAGCGAGGAGGTGGCCTCGTCGAAGATTATGATCGAGGGATTTTTCAGGTATATACGCGCAATTGCAATTCTTTGCCTTTGACCTCCCGACAGGCCAATACCTTTGCTGCCTATAACACTGTCAATGCCGTCCGGCAGGCAGGATACATACTCCCATATTCCGGCTTCATGCAGAGCAGCTATGATTTCATCATCCGACGCCCCCGGCTTTCCGAGCAACAGATTTTCCCTGATGCTGCCATCAAAGAGCAGCACATCCTGAGAAATCATACCGATATTCTGCCGTATGGATTTCAAGCTGCAATCGGACAGGTTCTGCCCATCAATAATAATGCTGCCTTTCTGTGCACTATAAAATCCAAGCAGCATATAACCAAAGGTCGTTTTGCCGCATCCGCTTTTCCCGCACAGGGCAAAATGTTCTCCCGGCCGGATGTGCAGGTGGAAATCCCGCAGGATATCCCCGCCTTTTTGATAGGCGAAGTTAATATTTTCGGCAATTATTTCGCCGCCGTGCACATTTAGCGTGTTCTTCCCCGGCCAGTCATCCTCTGTTGGCGACTGAATAAATTCATAGATACGCTGTATGTAACCGACACGATTTTGCGCGTCAAGATAAGAGCCGCTTGTCCTTTTAACCTGATTGGTCAGTGCAATGAAATAGGTCATGACTACTGTCAACAAGCCGATGGTCATACTTCCCCGGTTCACCAACCAGGCGGCAAGCGTAAATATTGCCAGCTGAATTACTAGATTTGTACCTGTGATGATATTTTCAGCAGTGATCGTCGACACTCCCGCTTTTATATTTACAGCAAACATTTTTTTGTGGCGGCCAACGATATCACGGTTTACTTTCCTGGTTGCACCAAGCAGCCTTATGTCGCGAATGGCGGTAAAGACTTCGTAAATATAGCCGACATAACCGCTGTAATATTCTCTTTGCTCATCCGAGTACCCCCGTATTTTCTTACCAAACCTTGCGTTGATGATAACCGAAATCGGGACGGCCACAAGCATGAGCATGCCAATCCATGGACTGATCAGGAAAATATAAAGCGTCAGCAGTAAAAGGTTAATGCATCCATTTGTGATATGGATGATATTTCGGATAACAAAATGCATGCATTCGCGGGCATAATGTTGGACAATAGTGATTATATCCCCAGTTTTTGCATCTGACATGAATTCAGCATTCGTTTTTTGCAGATGCAGGAAGATATCCCGCTGGATATTATAGACATACATGTTCATCAGGTGCTGGTGCTGGGCGTATATCAGGAAATACAGCAAGCAGGAGAAAACGGACATGATTACAAAAACCAAACTTATTCTTAAAAAGGAATCAAGATTCCGGTGATATACAATCTCATCAATCATGATGCCGAACAATATCGGCATTACGATTCCGAGCAGCATATCGAAAAACCATCCAAAGTAAAACATGATGAAATTTTTCTTGTAATAGCCTATGTATTTGGAGAGGAACCTGATAGTGCCAAAGTAATTCAGCTTTTTCATAATCCTTTACCTGCCCGTACAAAGATCATGTGAAACAGTGTTTGGCTGCCTTCGTCAGTTTCAATTCGCGTTGTCAGAGTAAGATACAAAAAAAGCGCAACTCCGAACAACAGAATGATGTAAAAGAACAATGGCTTTTTGGTGGAAAGGCGGAAAAACCAAATGCCCAGAGATTCCCTTTTCAGAATAACGCCCCCCCTCACATCTTGTTAAATAATTGTAACTAATTCCTTTTAATGCTACAATGAAGTTTATCAAATGGTTTGCTATACTTTTTGCAACCGAGGTGAATATCATGCCGCAAAATGACCGTCACAGAACGAGGGTTGTGCCCATAGAATTTGAGGCGCATGAATGCTTTGAGACCCTTCCTCTTACGGAACGGGTGAGCATTGTTTTGATTACCGACGGAAAAGCAAGCCTGTTTCTTAACGAAAGGGCCGTAACACTGACCGCTCCCTGCGTTATGCTTATTTCTCAGTATGATACTGTCAGGTTAATTGAAGCAACAAGGCTTGCCGCAAAATCATTCAGCTATAACCCTGTTTTTATTAACTCCTCTCTCACATTTGAACGCCTTAAGGCCAATGACTTTTTTGCGCTTGAGGATGAACACGACCGTAACATGATGAACCTTTTTTTACATAGGGACGAATACTACGACGGGACAATCGATCTTCCTCCAAAAACATATCTGAGGATATCCGAATGGCTGGCTATTATAGGAACGGAGGTTTACGCTCAAAGCGACGGCTATTGGACATGCCGCATCAGGCGCTATCTTCTGCAAACCCTCTATCTCCTGGATGATATTTACATGGAGAGAAAGACGCCGCATTCCATCAAGAGGGAAAAGTCCCCCATAGACATTCTGCTGGAGTATATTCATACAAATTATCCAAACGATATTTCGCTTGATGATCTTTGTGAACTTGTCCATATTAACCGTACCTCGCTCAACCGGAAGTTTAAGGAACAGGTTGGGTATACTTCTATGGAATACCTGCTCAGACATCGTATTAAAATAGCCTGTGACGCACTTTCGCATACAAATCTGAGCCTTGCTGAAATCGCTGAAGCTATCGGATTTAAATATGATACATATTTCATCAAACAGTTTTCATCAAAGATAGGAATGTCTCCGTCGGAATACCGCCAGAGTTTTTGGGAAGAAAAAGATAAGAGGCATTCGACTAATAAAAGCTGACTAGCCTTTCACCGATCCGATCATTACGCCGCTCACGAAATACTTCTGCAGGAACGGGTAAACAACCAGAATGGGCACGGATGCAACGACAGTCACAGCCGCAGCGCTCATTTTTCAGAGGGTTGATAGCAGCCTCCAGATTGAAACAAAAAACCATACAGACCGTCTAATATCATGGAGGTAAATGCTATGAGAAAGCTCATTATTATTGTTTCGATACTTTCGCTGATACTGTTGTTTGCTGCATGCTCGGACGTAAAAAGTACCGGCGTATCCAATACCAATGAAACAGGTACGAATGGCTCGCAGATATCCGAAAATACCAACATGGCTGAACCAGTAAACACACAGGCAGTCAAAAATAGCGGCACAACCGAACCTGCCATCACAGCTGAACCAACCAGTACTGCCAAGCCCGCCGGCGCACGTCTGCCAAAGGCTGAAGCTGTGCTGAAAGCAAAAATCATACAGCTGAATGAAAAATCAATGCTGATTGCGGGCACGGACGCAGCAGATCTCTATACTGTTACCAGTACTGACGCTATTTTTGACGCTGGTAATAAATCTGCAGACGCATCCGCCCTGAAACCGGGGCAGAATGTCGAGATCGGCTATTCGGGCGCTATCCTGGAGTCATATCCGGCTCAGCTCGGCAAGCCCATATATATTAAGATCACCGATCAGGGAGACGATATGGTCGGGTTTTATAAGACCGTTCTGAACGATCTCTGGAACGTTGACAATGGACTCAATTCGGATATCAGCGTATTGGCCTTTGATCTGTCAAAAGTCACGAACTTGAACGACGCCGAAAAAAGCGCCCTTGTTTATGTGGTAAGCGGTTCACACAGCCTGCAGGGCATAATGGGTACCTTCGATGAGCTCAGAGAACAGGGTTACATCGACAAGGATAAGCTGTATTTCGAAACCGGTATACTATTCAAGCTCGAGCTTACCGACGTTACTAAGAACAGTTTTTCGTTCAAAGCCGAGAAGTGGCGCAGCGGGCTCGGTGCATATTACTTCCTCGATTGCAGGGCGGTCAAAAACGATGCCGGCTGGAGCTATACTATCGGACACGAGGCAATATCATAAGACAGGAATGCAGAAAGCCCGGTATATTTAGGGTCACCCCCCTGTGCTGCCATGAGTATACTATATCGATTCCAAATCAACGGAGGTATCGGTATGGGATATTATATAAGTGCAGAACCTGGAGTACATATTTTTGTAGAAGATATCAATCCTGTAGGAAACAGGACCATTCTTTTTATTCATGGCTGGCCCGGGAACCACAATCTTTTCGAATACCAGTTCAATCAACTGCCAAAGCGGGGATACAGATGCATCGGCATCGATATCAGAGGTTTTGGCTTGTCAGCCCGGCCTTGGCACGGTTATGACTATAACAGGTTGTCCGACGACGTGCGCGCTGTCATAGATGCATTGCAATTGAATAACATAATACTCGGCGGGCACTCGACTGGCGGCGGTATCGCGATCCGGTACATGGCCAGGCATCAAGGCTATGGCGTCAGCAAACTCGCTCTTTTCGCAGCTGCGGCCCCAAGCCTGGTCCAGCGCCCGTATTTTCCATATGGATTGCCGAAGCAGGCGGTATTGGACATTATTCAAGGTACATACAATGACCGCCCTAAAATGCTCAGAGACTTTGGAAATATGATTTTCCACAATTACGTTACACCTCAGTTCTCCGACTGGATCTTTCAGCTGGGACTGCAGGCTTCAAGCTGGGCTACTGCAGCAATCGCGAATACATGGCTTAATGAGGAGGAGTTATTTAAAGACATGGAGAAAATCAGCATCCCAACCTTGATTCTTCATGGCCTTAACGATAAGGTATGCCTGTACCCATTGGCTATTGCGCAGAAAAACGGGATACGAAATGCCAGACTTGTGCCGTTCGAGTCCTGCGGCCATTTTTTGTTCTACGACCAGAAAGAAAAATTCAATGATGAATTGATAAAATTCGCCGAAGAGTGATCTATAAACCTTAAAAAGTCCAAGAAAATTACTTCTTGACTTTGACGTTAGGTAAAAGGATACGCTTGTTATATAATGTAATAAGCGAGGTAATGAACAATGGACAATCTGGTGAAGATCAGGGAGGTATCCCTGAAATACGACGTTTCAACCCGTACATTGCGCTATTATGAGGACATGGGACTGCTTCAGAGTGTAAAAAACGAAGATTACGCTTACCGCATGTACGATGAAAACTCGATGAAGCGCCTGGAACAGATACTAATCCTGCGAAAGCTTAACATCAGCATCAAAGATATACAGAAGATATTTCAGTCCCAGAATTCCGAAGTGCTGCTTCAGATACTCAGCAAAAAGGTGACCGATATCGACGAAGAGGTGGCTCTGCTGCATGAACTGAAAGAAATCGTCCTCGATTTTATAAAACAGATCGAAAAACTCGATTTCCATATGGAAAATGATATAAAGCTGTTGTATGAAAAAGCAAGAGTTATCGAACAGAAGCTAACGATGGACAGTTATAACGGCAACCCGGCTTCAGCCAACAATCTTGCCGCAGTGGCTGAGAAATTGAAAAAAAGGCCGGACGTCAGGATCGTCGAACTGCCGGCCTGCAAAATGGCGACATCAGGAGTCTCAAAGGATCCCTCTCCGTTCGATGAGGAAGGCTTGCTCATGAGATTTGACAAGTGGTGGAGCGAGCTTGACAAGCAACGTAAGGACAAGTTCTTCCCAAGGGATTTCATGTGGTACGATGAGGAAAAAGGCGGACTGGTTTGGAATTATGCATTATCTGAGGGCTTGCCTTATACGGGAGAGTACGACGTCCTGGATTTCGAAGGCGGTTTATATGCCGCTGCTGTATCAAAGGACGGCGACGACGAGGATGGGCAGAGGGTACATGTTGGTATAATGGATTGGGTAAATGAAAGCGGATATTTTGAAACGGATATACACCCTGGACGCTACACAATGTTTCATGTCATCACATCGCCCGTCGCCGGCAAGGCAATGGGTTATGGGCAGCTTGAGATATATGTGCCGATAAAGATACGATAATATGGTATATTAACCGTAAAATTTAGTTATATCAAAGCTTTATACTATAATGGCGTTAGGATCTGAGTGTAAAATATAGGTGGCAAATAGTTAAAGGAGTACCTTGATGAAGAATATTTCAAATATCGATGAAATTCCAAAGGAATACATGGATGACCCCGATTTTAAGACCAGAATGAAAACGATATTGATAGGTGACGCCGTCGGCTCCGAAAAGATCTATGTCAACATGGATTTTGTAAAGCCGGGTGGCGTAAGCGTAAAGTACCATTCTCATTCGAAGCAGGAAGAGTTCTATCTCATAATGGACGGGAAAGGTGTTTTGAGAATAAACGGAGAGGAAATACCAATAAAAAAAGGCGACGTCATTTCGGCACCTGCCGGTAAAGACGCAGGGCACCAGTTCATAAACAACAGCGAAGAAATGCTGCAGATACTTGATGTCGGGACCCGTGAAAAAGATGATATAGTCACATATCCCGATGAAAATACGTTATTGATAAAAAGCAAGAAATTGGTCTTTAATATCAATGACAATATTAAGGGCTGGACTTCGGAGCCGAATGAGTAGAATGCCGGAATAAGCCCCAAGGGGACCTTGTAAACAGCGATCCCTATAGAAAAAACAACGCAACGGCCTTCCCCAGCAGGCGTGCAGCCAATACCTTCACTGGATTTACATCGTTCGGGAAATAATATCTGCAGCCTTTATCGAGCCAGCCGTTATCATCCCAATATCTGTAGTCCACGGTAGTCTTGTCATCCTCCCGCCTCCACGAAGTCTGCTGAACGTTGAATGTAAGCAGTGAATATAACGAAGGCTTGAGCGGTCTTTTGTTCCGTATCGCGTCAAACAACCCTGCTGCGGCCTTCCCGATTTTCTTTCCATGCTCTGCCTTCAGCTCGTCTATCTTCGACAGAGCGCCTGCCCTGAACCGGCTTGATCCGGCTATGAAGGCGCCCCATGTGGCAAGCGCCGTTTTCATGGTATGTATGGAATGGTTCGACGACCCGGCCCCAGAGGTGGTATAGACATAGGCCGCCTTTCCGGCAAGGCCCGGCCTGTGGCAATTGAATGCCATGCGGTCGATCCAGTTTTTCATTATTCCATTTACATCTTCTACGTATACCGGGCTGCCGAGTACAATGCCGTCCGCGGCCTTGATTTGCTCCCACAGTAGCTGCAGGTCATCCTTGAGGGGGCAGAACTTCTCGCCCCTGTCGAAACAGACCCTGCAGCCGCGGCAGTTCTTGATTTCCTGGTGTCCGAGTACGTATTTATCAACAATGAGCTCGGTATTGCTTTTTTGAGCAAGCATTAACAGTTCCTTTTCCAGCAATACGGAGATTCCGTCGGTATTTCCGCCCCTTCTGCCGCTGCTTATGAGCATTACAATTCTCATTATTAATACGCCCCCTTTACCTTATAAATCTGCTGTATATATGAGTCTTTTACCGGCGAATCGGCAACCTAACGCAATTCAATGATCGGCTCAGATAACCCTGATGAGTTCCTCGAGCGTTTTACGCGACCTCTGCGCGGGCTTCTCGTCTGCAAAGCCTATTGGCACTATGATAGGTACTTCGAGCTGTGCCGGGATATTCAGGATCGATTTAACCTTTTCCGCATCGAACCATGCGACCCAGCAGGTCCCAAGGCCTTCATCGGCCGCCGTGAGTATCATGTGGTCAACTGCGATGGCAACGTCGAAGGAATCGCCCTTCTCACAGCATGCGACCATAAGCACGGGCGGCTGCAGCAGGTAATCCTGATTACACGCCTCGGTTACAATCCTCCGCCTCATCTCGGGGTCTTTGACAAATATGAAGCTGAACGGCTGACGGTTGTTTGCCGTCGGAGCTGCCTGCAGAGCTTCGTACAGCGACTGCAGCTTTTCATCCGGTATGGAGTCCGGCTTGTATTTACGGATCGCCCTTCGTGCCGAAATAACTGATTTGAATTCCATTAATGCCAATCCTCTTTTCTCTGGTTAATAATACTTCCTGCCTGTATGATACCTGCAGGCCGGAGCATTTCTATATTAATTATATCAATTTCCTGTACCAATAGCGGTATGATTCTTTGTAACCCACCTTGTCATAAAGCTTTTCAGCCGGAATATTTCCTGCCACCACCTGAAGATAGGAATCGGACGCGCCCATCTGCTGCGCTTCCCGGAGTATTCTATTCATTATTTCGAATGCATACCCCTTTCCTCTTTGTGAACGGTGAACGGCAATATCGAATATACCGACATAACCCTGTTCAACCGCACCGTAACCGCAGCCTGCGATTTCTCCATCAACTACCTTCGAAACATATACGATTTTCCCGCTTAAATTCTGCAATATTTTCAATGCCGTAGGTTTCGTAATCTCATTGATGGATGTGCTGCACCTGCAGAAGCCTTCGAACCACCTGCCGGTCAGCTCATATGCCGCCTCTGTTCCTTTGGCTGCGTCAAATCGGCGGCCTCGGATATCAAGCAGCCTTAACACCGTTTCATCCTCTCTGGAATAGCCTCTGCTTTCCAGCACCCGGTCGATGTCGCCCGGCATGCTGGCAGGTGTAAGCTTGAATACAACAGGGATATTGCGCGAACGGTATTCGGACTCGCAAAACTTTATTTTTTCAGATAAAGAAAGAGTAGAGCTGTAGAGAGGGTTTACAGAGTTGGCCCTTTTCGTGTACCCATCCGCAAATCTCAGCACCCAGCCGTCGTACAGCCTCGTCTGCAGCGATGGCCATGCGTTCATTGCAAATTCTTCAATTTCCCTGATAAATTCAGCATTCATAAAACACCCCTTACCGACCCACCTATGCTACAGGCACGGCAATTATTTCTTCCATAGGCCGAACAACTGCCTTTCCCGCATGCCGAACCGTCGCTCAGCCTTCGATGCTGCCCCGCGCAGAGGAACCCCCCACTGAGGAACCCTCCACGGAAGAACCCTGCACAGGGGAACCCTCTAAAGAAGAACCCTGCACGGAAGAACCCTTTGCAGACCGGATGGATATCACGCATCTGCCTGTTATCGCCGCAATTACGACCAATCCGCCCACTAAAGCCCAGCTTCCGGGCTTTTCGCCGAGAAGCAGAAATACCCATATCGGGTTCAGTATAGGTTCGATAACAGGTATAAGGCTTGCTTCGAGGGCTGTGACATGCTTGATGGCCTTCGAGTACAGTATGTAAGGCAACCCTAGCTGTACTACGCCCAGGATGGCCAGAAAGAACCAGCCTCTGGCATCCGGCATGTCCCTTGATATGAATGGAATGCCGATCACAGCAGTCAGAATGTTTCCCAGTATCACCGAGTTTATGGGTGATCCGTCCTTCTGCATCCGCATGAATACCGCAAACAGCGCGAAGGCAACTCCGCTCAGCGCCGCCAGTATATTACCGAAAACGCCTTCCATGTTTATGTGGTCCACAAAAAACAGTACCATTCCGCCCAGCGTAACAAACACTGTGAGCCAGTCAAGAAGCCTGACCCTTTCCTTCAGCAGCCACGCGCTGAGAAGCGCCACGTATACTGGCGCCGTATATTGTATCAGTATAGCATTCGCCGCAGTGGTATTCTTATTGGCCGCTACAAACAGCAGAACCGTGGCAGTGTAGGAAACAGCCCCTCCGACCTGCGCAAATGACCAGTTGAACTTCGGCCTGCCTGTCGCTATCAGTATCAGTATGGCCGAGATTCCGCTTCTGACGCCCGCGATAGCCAACGGATTGGAATCTACGGACTTTATCAACAGTCCTCCGAGACTCCAAAGCATTGCGGTAATTATCAAAAATAATATTGCTTTCGGTCTTTCATTAACCAGTTTTTGGCTATCCAATAAGATCACCGTTCCGTCATTTTATGATATGAATTGCAGGCGCGTTTTCTGAGCGCATATAATAAGTATAGTTAATACGCCGCCAAAGTCAATCGTCTTAGTACCGGCTTGAAACAGCTGCTAAAAACAGACAAAATATAAATTTAACTTTTATCTTCCAATATATATGGTATAATTTGATTAAGACCAACTAAATATTGTATTCCTGTCCACAACTTCAGACAAACGGGAGTGATCGCTGATGAAGAAAGCCGGAAAGACATTCGTCCTCGATACCAATGTCCTGCTTCAAACTCCTTACGCACTGTTCACTTTCGACGACAACACCGTCGTCATACCCGAAGTCGTACTTGAAGAACTCGATAAATTCAAAAAGGAAAACTCAGAACTCGGCGCGAATGCCAGGCAAGTCGCAAGACTGCTCGACGATTTGCGTGGAAAAGGCAGCCTCAATAAGGGCGTTAAACTCGACAACGGCGGGACGCTTCGAATAGAAATGAACTGCCATGACGCAAAGCTCCCCGAAAGCTGGGTAGGCACCGTCAACGACAACAGGATACTGAAGATCTGCAAAGGTTTGCAGGAAAAAGGCGAAAATGTATTTTTGATTTCAAAGGACGTATTCGCCAGAATAAAGGCCGATGTTCTGGGAATAACCGCGCAGGATTTCTTTAATGAACAGTCTCCGGTATATGATGAACAGTATAAAGGTCGTCTGAACGTATATGCAAACGAACGGAAGCTCGATGAATTCTACTCAAAGTCAAAGCTTTCACCCGACGACGTTTTCTGTTTCGACCCCGCCTCAAACAAAAACATACCGGCAGAGCTTGTTGCAAACCAGTTCCTTGTCATCCATTCCTGCAGCAATGATAAACAGACGGCTCTCGCCAGGTTCGACGGCAAGGATATAGTCCCGCTCAATTTCATACAGGAGCATCCCTTCGGAATAACTCCGAGGAATGCCGGACAGAAATTCTTCCAGGAAGCTCTGCTGATGGATGCCTTAAAAGCTCCGCTCGTTATAGCAAAAGGGCCGGCCGGTACTGCAAAGACCTTCTATTCCCTGGCCGTGGGGCTGCATAAGATCGTCGGCGAGAAAAACCCGCCCTACAGAAAGATACTTGTATGCCGCCCGAACGTGAAGCTCGACGAGGACATCGGTTTCCTGCCCGGCTCGGAACAGGAAAAAATCGCACCTTTCCTCCGCCCCGTAATCGATAACCTCGAAGTTCTGGTAGACGCAGACGAAAGTGAGCGCTACAGCAGCGAAAAGGAACTGAAGGACAAAATAGACGAGCTCTTCGACAGGAAGATTATAAGCGCTGAAGCTATCGCCTTCATAAGGGGCCGATCCATCGTAAAGCAGTGGGTTATAATAGACGAAGCCCAAAATCTGACGCCTAAACAGGTAAAAGGAATAATTACACGAGCCGGCAAGGGTACTAAAATAATACTGATCGGCGATCCGGAGCAGATAGACCATCCGTTCCTCGATATAAGGACAAACGGTCTGAGCTTCGCGTCGGAGAGGATGAAAGGAAGCCCTCTGTGCTTCCAGATAACAATGACCGATGAGGAGTGCGAGCGCTCCGAGCTGGCTTACGAAGCCGCGCGCAGGATGTAATACAAAGGGTGAAACATAGCGACAGGTAAAACGCAGGGACGGTTCGTTTGTTCCATTTTGCGAGCAAAGTGGAACAAACAAGCCGCCCCTGTGTTTTACATTTCTGCATTTCTACATTTCAGTTCCAGGTCTATGACTGCAGGTATTTCATAAGCATGCTCAGTTGCTTCTCAACAAACCCCGGTATGTATTCATGCCCGAAATATCGGAATATGGCTACATCCTTGGGGCATTTCATGTGGTTGTATGCCGCAAATATTGTCGACGGTGGAGTTATCTCGTCCACCAGGCCCGACGCCAGCAATACCGGACATTTGATGTTCGGAGCATGGTTCATGATATCGAAATATGAAAGCGTCCTTTTAGACTGCTCTTCTATGGCAGGATCCGAATTTCTTCTAAAAAACTCGTTTATTTCTCCGTAAGGCATCTGCGGGGCTACATCTATAGCCCTGTTGAAATTGCTCAGGTAAGGGTAGCACGCTACGGCTACCTTCGGTATGTCCGAGAGCGCCGCTGATGCAAGCGAAAGACCGCCGCCCTGGCTTCCACCCGCAACACCTATCCTGTTGGAGTCGACATTATCCAGGCTTGCCAGCACCTCCAGCGCACGTACACTGTCCATATAAACCGCACGGTAATAATACTGCTCCTTTGAAAGGATTCCCTTCGTCATCCAGCCGGAGCTGTTGCCGTGATATGTGACGACGTTGTCGGAGCTCATACCCTGCTGCCCGCGAACGAGCATCTGCAGCACGCCATACCCGTGCAGCGCCATATTGACCGTGTCGTGCAGATTGCCGTCGAATGCCCAGTTGTAGCCGTGGTATGCCACTATTCCCGGGTATTTCCCCGGTGCTTCCGGTATGGCGAACCAGCCGTCGATGTCTGCATTATTGAACCCTTTAAAGGAGATCCTGAACACCTTGACGCCTCTGGCCGGGTAATCATACGGCTGCAGCCTGTATTCAGGCCTTACGGCAGCAAGTTCCTTTTTTGTAGACGACCAGAATTCATCGAAATCCGGCTGTCTTGTTAGTTCAGGCTTGTACTTTTTCAATTCCTCAAGACTCATGTCATAGGGTTGTGTCATAAACGCGCCTCCAAAATATTAAATTAATACATCACAACATTTTTTCCGGTACTCTTCGCCTTATACAGAGCCTCATCTGCTGCACTGATAAGATTGTCCATGTCTTTCATGCTCCCGTTCAAAACTGCCACACCAAAACTGCATGTGATCGTTTCACCGGCGACAAGATTCTTTACCGAAATGTTTTTCCTGATCCGCTCCGCCAGCTCAAACGCTTGCTGCCTGTTAGTATGCGGCAGCAGCATGACAAACTCGTCGCCTCCCCAGCGCGCCAGCTTATCGGTTACCCTCACCATTGCGGCAACAATATCCGCTATGCTGGAAATGACTTTATCGCCGGTTAGGTGGCCGAATTGGTCATTGATTCTCTTAAAGTCGTCCACATCAAACAGTACCAGCGCCAGAGGCGTCCTGTACCGTTTCGAAAAAATAATCCACGTCCGGAGTTCTTCGTACAGCTTCGCCTTGTTCAAAAGGCCTGTCAGCGGGTCCGTACTCGACATTACTTCAAGTTTTTTATTGATATGGAATTGCACCCTGTTGAAATAGTTCATCCTGAACGAAAAATACCCGATTATTACTATAACTATCGCAGTGTATACGGCCCCAGCCGAAAACTCTTCCGGATTTCCGCGGAGTTTGAATACGGACACCGCAAAAAAGCAAACGCTCCCGACCAATGCGACAAGGTTCATATGCAGCCAGCGATTCGGCATAAGATAAGTAATAAGAATGAGGATTATCAAGCCCAATACCTGAATCAAGAAGTCCGGATCAGGGTATTCCCAGAATACTAAAATAAAATTAGCAAAGCCTGCAGCTTCGCCCGCTGTTATCCAGGCAGCCATAATACCCGGTTTTTTCGAATTTGAAATGAGAAAAAAAAGGCATACGATCATGGCCAGGAAAACGGCTCTCGCTCCCATAACCATGTAGATAGGCTCATTCTTCCCGATCACTGCATGATCCGGAATAAGAAAAAGCGTGTTGAGTATTCCAAACAGAATGATAACAGGCCTCAGATATTTTTTGGATCTGTTCATCTCCTGAAGTGAAAAACCCGCTTCCAATTCCTTGTCCCTGAACTCACAAAATAGATTTATCGATGGTTTTACCCCTAAACTATCCACATTTGTTCCCTTTTTTAGAAATAACTATATAAGCTATTTTACCATCTGTTTAAACAATATCAAATAGAAAAATACCGTTGACCGTTAATCAATGCACTTCGTTATCATGTCCCATGGTTTTTCAAGCACGTAATCAGCATCGATGCCTTCCGTCCGGCTGGCGCCCCAGGCTGCCAGCGCAAAGCCGACCCCGGCGTTTTTAGCGCACATATAGTCGTAAACGGTATCACCGAGGTAAACCGCTTCAGACGTGTCCCGCCCGGCTATTTCAAGCAGCTTTAAGACCGGCTCGGCATCAGGCTTGTGTTTTTGAGTGTCCTCGACGCAGATAACGTGGTCGATGTATTTGAGCAGGCCCTGAAGGCTGGCATCGTTTGCCACCTCGCCCCTGTTCCTTGAGGTCACTATGCCGCTCCCCAGCCCGAGCCTTTTTACTTCCGCGAGCATTTCGCCAACGCCTTCGAAAGGCTTTACCTCCCTGAATGCCTTGAACAGGCAGTCATAATATATTTCGCAGGCTCTTTCAACATTACTGACGCCTAGACGTTCAAAAGCCTGTACGGTAGGAATGCCATACGCTTTGGAGATATCATCTGCTGTCAGCCGCCTTCCGGTTTCCTCGAAAATAGCGCTCCTGTATGACTCCTCCACCGCTTTTTCCGTATCTATCAGAGTTCCGTCCACATCGAATATAATATAGTTGTACATTTTAATTTCCTTTGTTCTTATTTTCCGATAGCAACACAGCAAGTATACATCCTGGGGCTTCCTGACAGCCAGGTCGGCTGTGCCCATAAAAAAACGCCGGCGAATCGAGCACCAGCGATTTTTAACAAGATTTCGCTACAATATATTAAATCAAAGGTCGTCTCCCAGCAATTTCGACAATTCATTCGTTTCGTTCCTGGGATAGCGCCTCATGCTTTCAACGCTGCCATCAAATGCCTTATGTATGATCATGATATCCCTGTGCCCTATGCAAATTTCTGTATCCCTGCCAAGGCTGTCCTTCATCATGATTACCTGCATACCTGCAGCGAATTCGATCTTGCTGGCTTCCATCCAATCACCTTCCTACCATAGTGTACCATAATTATTCATTTTCTGTCTACCCCTATGGTAGTCTTTCAATAAAACATGGCAGCTGATCCGTTGGCAATCATGGCGATGTACAGTTTCAGCAATGCCCTGCCAAATAGGGTCAATGCTGTAATATTTTATCACCCAAGCCGTACATACACCGTCGCAAGCCTCATCTCAGGCACGTTTGATTTGACTGCGGGAAATCAATAATATAAAATTTCTATGTTGGAATATTAAGTTATGTATGAAGGAGTAGATCAAATGAAAATCGTAATGCTTGAACCCCTCGGAGTAAGTGAAGATACGGTTATGTCTCTGGCAAAGCCTTTTATAGATCAAGGGCATGAGTTTGTATTCTGCGGTAAAAGGATCGAAACCGAGGAAGAGGTTATTTCCCGTGCTGCGGGTGCCAATGTTTTTATTATCGCCAATTCGCCTCTCAGCGGTAAGGTTATCCATTCGGCGCCGGACCTGAAAATGATTTCCGTGGCCTTCACGGGTGTAGATCATGTGGACAAAGCCGCGTGCACGGAAAAGAACATACTTGTCAGCAACGCGCAGGGCTATTGCACCGATGCGGTTGCCGAGCTTGCCTTCGGGCTCATGCTTTCGGCGCTGAGAAATGTTATTCCCTGCAATGCGAGAACGAGAGAAGGCAGTACAAAGGACGGACTCGTCGGCAATGAGCTTCACGGCAAGACTATAGGCATTATAGGCACGGGAGCCATTGGCAGGCGTGTGGCGGAGATCGCCAAAGTGTTCGGCTGCAAGGTTCTCGGGTACAGCAGGACGCAAAACGAAGAAGCCAAGTCCTTGGGGATAGAGTACCTGCCTCTCGACGAGCTGTTGAAACAGAGTGATATAGTATCGCTTCATATACCGCTTACCAATGAGACAAAGAATCTCATAAGCAAAGAAAGGCTTGCACTGATGAAGCCTTCTTCAATATTGATCAACACAGCCAGGGGAGCGGTCGTTGACAACAACGCACTTGCAGAAGCCTTGAACGAAGGCCGGATAGCAGGCGCAGGAATCGATGTTTTTGAAATGGAACCTCCGATACCCGTCGACCATCCTTTGACTTCGTCAAAAAATACAATCCTCACTCCGCATATCGCATTTGCCACAAAGGAATCGATGTTCAGGAGAGCCCAGATAACTTTTAACAACATATCCGCATGGATGGCCGGCAAACCGGAAAACGTAAAGATACAGGCCGAGTAACGGGATATACTTTCCCCGGCAGTTATAAAAGGCTTTCAAGGTATACACCCTGAAAGCCTTTAAATATGCAAATCATCCCTCCGGCACAACATCGGAGACAGCGGAGCATCAATCCGAGACTTAAACAGCAGCTCAAGCCCCCGTGCCGAGCATGCTTTGCAGCGTCAGCCTCGCCACGAATATTTTCAGATGCCTGATGAAATTTTTGTCCCTTTCCACCAATTTCAAACCTGCCCTGAAGCTATCACTGTTTTCGAAGCAGTAGACCACTTCGCATTTCACGTCGTACATTATGTTATCCAGCGGAAGTTTGAAGGAAAGGACTGTTCCAACCGGTATCCCGTAATCGCATACGATGCCGATCCCGCCCATTGAGACATCTACCACCGTAAACTCCATCGGGTCCATCAGCCGGGTAGGCCCCGAATCCAGGCTTTCAAACAGGGTACTGCACCATATTTTATGCATATAGAGGACTCTGGCGTACAATCTTCTGTCCGCAAGCACTTTCCCGTCCAGCCTGCTCAAGACAGCGTGCTCATTGCCCCAATCCTTCAAAAGGACAGGTTCATGCCTCGAAGGTTCGTTCAAAGCAACCGTCGTCTCATTTACAGGCGATTCATTCACAATCTCCCGGCCTGCATCCTGGGCAGCATCCTGGACTGCGTCCTGAATACTCCTTTGAGCTTCTTCTTTTATATTGCCGATAACCATTATATTCGTTTTCATAATTAAGACCTCGAGTCCTTCACCACCAAATGGCGCCAGGCAATATCCCCGTCATATATATCTTAACATACAGCCCCGTATTCCTTGAATAGCGCTGTTACCTTATTATTGCATAGGACTATTATACTATTTGCCAAATTCTTCATTGAAGTTTTTCAATCAATAATATAAAATAAACGGAGTTGACAATAGCACACTTATCGAAAGATAGGGCCGCAAAGCCGTGGGTCTAAAGGAGCCATGCTCCTACGATTGCCAGGTTGCCAAAACATTTATAGCAAGTTAATTAACTTGTAATATTATTTTAGCACCTGTCAACTGCGGGTGCTTTATTCATTATATTGATTCTGAGGTGGCGAAATGAGACTGGTAAGTGTTGATTCCCTGGTTCCGGAAAACAAACTGGCCGTACCCATATATACTTCAAGCGGCAGTATCCTTCTGAATGCAGGCGTTATCCTGACTGACAAATATATAAACAAACTTAAATCGATGAGGCTATATACCGTCTATATCGATGATGACAGGTTCGATGATATCGAGTTGACTGAGCCCCTGGATATCAGAACCAAAAACAACGCGGCGCAGGTTATCAAAGCCACATATGAAAGTCTGCATGCTGAAAAGGGGATCGACGAATTCCGTGTAAAGGATGTGGCAAAAGATATCATAGAGTTCGTGAGAGATTCAAAGGAAAAGGGCGCAAGCATCCTATCGACGGACGCCATTGATGAATACATAATAGAGCACTCAATAAATGTTGCGATTCTGACCGCCTTTATAGGAAACTGTATGAATTACAACAGCGATCAGCTATATGACCTTGTTACCGGAGCAGTAATACATGATTTCGGCAGGGATAACTGTGCCGAAGAAAATACGGAGCATGTGCAAAAGGGTTTCGACTTTATGAGAAAATGCAGGGGGATTAACCTGCATTCGTCGATAGTATGCTATGAACACCACGAAAATTTCGACGGTTCCGGGTATCCGAGGAAGCTTAAGGGCTCCGCCATATCGGAGTACTCGAGGGTAATCAGGGTAGCGGACCTGTACAGCAATATACTTCACGGCTACGAAATCAGCGATAAGCCAGTGATGCCGCATCAGGCGTATGAGGCGATACTGGCGCTGTCCGGAAGTATCGTCGATCCGGATATCGTCGAAATATTCAGAGATGCTATAGTCTTTTATCCAAACGGCTGCACCGTTCTTTTAAGCAACGGCCTGAAAGGGATAGTGGTGAGGCAGAATGTCGGCAGCCCTCAGCGCCCGGTTGTCAGGACCTACAATATCGCCGGCGTAATCGGCGAGGTCGACTTGAACAAAAGACTTACCTTGTTCATAAAGGATGTTCTCGTTGTTTAGCCCGTCATAAATTTTTTATCTAACGTATAGGCTGCATCTCGTAGCAGCCTATATCGCATTTCCCTACTATTCTTTTAGCCAGGTTCAAATCGAGCATTGGATCGAAACCGGGGAAATACTTGCCGATAAGCGGCGTTACATCCACCCCGGCATTTATGGCGGGGCTTTTTGCTGCAGGGGAATAATCCTTTTTTGACGGAGCTTTAAACAGCGCTTTTTCCGTGCTCCCAGACTCACCGCTGCCAAGTTTCCAGTTATATACCGCCTTGGTTTGCATCCAGGACAATGCAGTATAGATGTTATTGGAGAAGACCCATCCCTTTCCGGGTAGACTTCTGCAATCGGCAGCTCGGTTTTTGGTGCCTATCTTTGTTACGGCAAAAGCCTTTATTATATTGTTTTTGACTGTTACATTATCAGCGTCATAATGCAGTGTAAGAGCCACAGAATATGGGCTGATCAGTATATTATTCAGAATCTTCACGTTATTCAGCTGCGAACCCCAGTCCGTCAACGCGGCAACAGCATCGTCACCTTGCGCTATGAATAAATTATTATAAATTATAATATTGTGATTGGTATCAGGTGTATGATACCCATGCATGGTCATCGGTCTTGACGCTTCCGTTACGATATTCCGCGCCACCAGGCAGTTTATATTGTTGTCATACACGGTGATGCCATTGCCATGTATATCAAATATATTTTTGATCCTGTTATCCACTATCTGAAGATTAAGGCCCGGGTAGGAAGCCGATCCAAGTGTACGGATGCCTGAACGGCCCGTCTTGTCGATGGTATTTCCGCTTATAATGCTGTTTTGCAGCATCACTGTTATGCCCGAGGCTCTTTGCACATTCCTTATTTCATTGTTCAGTATCTTCACGTTGTCGCCATAGTTGAAGTCTATGACGCCTGACCCTCCCATCGAGCGAATATTGTATATTTTATTATTTTTGACCGTAACATTTTTGGCTTCCCTGTCCAGATTAAACACCGCAACCCCCTGATGGTACCCGCCGGGCAGTCCGATAAACTCCTTAATATTGAAGCCTTCGATGGTTATATTGGATTTTCCGTTTATATTAAACGCACGGTCCCTTTTCGCCACATTGACCGGTTCGGTAAAAGCGGGATCATACGGCCATATATATATCGTATTGGAGGCCGTATCATACGAATACTTCCCAACACTGTCGATCAGTGCAGCGTTATTCAGCATTGAATACTTGAGAACATCGGTGTACAAGGTATTACCCGTTATGTCTTCAAACGAGATGGTATGGCTGGCAGGATCATATCCGGTGACCTTCCGGGTAACGCATACATTGGGATATACCCATAAGGTAATATAAGCGTTATCCCAGTAGCCGGAAGGCTGGGTAAAGAAGTCATTGTCCCTGACGGAGTTCAATGTCGCGGCATATCTTTCATCCGGAAGATTCCGGGTAATGAAATGGTTGGTATCGTTAAACGAAAATGGATCGGGCTGTTTTGGATATTGTGAAAAATAGAAAGGGCTATCGCCCTGGTATAAGGTCTCAAAGAAATTTTGTTCAGCTGGCAGTATCGCGTAATAGATTTTCGCATAATTCGGATTGCCGTTTACCTGATCCGGCGATGTGCAGCGTTCCCATACAACATCCAATTGGTCCGCGCCGGAAAATACAGCCGGTTTATCACCCCAACCGCTCCCGCTGTACGTTATATCGCCCGTTTCACTACCGCTGCCGTTCAACCTTATACTGCCTCTGTACGTTACCCCGCCTTTGAACCGGACTACATCTCCGGACTGCAGGATTTTTGCCGCCGGAACTGACTCGGCATCCGGATCTCCGGGCGCGTGTTTCCATGCATTTGCTTCTGCCATACCTTCGTTCGTATCAGCACCATTTTCAAAATCGACATAATAGATGTTTTGGGGTTGTTCATCTCCCAGAGGAGCAGCGGAATCTCCATAGGCTTTATCACCGGTATAAACTGGGCTCATCAGAAGAAAAGCCACCAACATAAATTTTACCAGCTTCATATTATGTCCTTTCTATTCCTGGCCGAAATCCCGAAAGTTGTCATTTTGCAGGATTACACGGTTTTTAACTGCAACCGGTCACAGGAATATTACTGCTATCTATGAAATGGCAGATGCCCTGATTATATATTATATAGTGATTATTATTATGTTACTCATCGTCGATAAAATTAACTCAAATCAAAAAACTTTAGAAATTCTTTATATTTGTTTTGAAACTTCTTAATTTTTTCCGATTATACTTTCCTCAATGGCAAAAATGCCAACAAAAAAGGAGAGTGTAAGCATGAAAAAAAATAAGTATTTGGCTATCGGAGCAGCAGTTATGCTCAGCGGTCTATTGCTTTTATCCATGACTGTTGCAAGCTATGCTTCCGGAAATGCCTATGAACAGCTTAAGCAGCTGTTGAACGAAAAACCTGCCGAAATCGGCAATATGACGGTCCATATGGACATGAGCGTCACGGACAACGGTGTCACGGCAATGAATACCGTCGGCGACATTAAAGCCGACAAAGCTTCCAAAAACAGCAGCGGTCAAATCAAGGTATCAGGCAAATCGGAGGAAAAGGTCATCAACTTCTTCTCTGCCGATAAGGCAGTCCTGTTTAATGTGGCCGGGTCCGAAAACTGGTATCGGACGGAAGCCCGGGAAAGGCTATCCCGCAGCGATAGTGAAGAGCAATTCGGCAATGATAACGCGGATATGAAAAAGCTTCGCGGAATGCTTATGGATACTCTTATGGGCGACATGAAGGATCAGGTCTCGCTTGAGGAATCGAACGGCCTGCGCACCTTCTCGCTCGAACTCAACAAGGGCAATATGCCCCTGCTCGTCCAGACTGCATTCAATGCAGGCAGTACACGTAAACAGGCAGACCTTCCTGACGCTGGAGCAATGGCAAATCTGCCGTCTGAACTGCAGGACCTTATCGGCGATCTGGCGGATTACCACAAGGCTGTCAACATATCCGGCGAGAAAGATCTCCAAAGAATAAGTGTAAAGCTGACGGTCAATCAGGATAACAAGCCTGTCGGTGCAGATCTTTCAGCCGCTTTTTCAGCAATGTCCACAGACGGAAGCGTGCATAATTATGAAACCAGCCTCAAGGCGTCAATATCCGATTTGAATTCCACAGTCCCCGATCAGGCGGGAATAGATCCCTCAAAAGCAATTACCATAGATCCTGCCCAATTCGAGGGAATCTGCAGAGCAGACTGAATTCATCGGGATCTATAGGGTAGACTGAATTCAACTGCGCCTGTAAGGTCTTGATGTGTCTGTAAGGCAGGTTATGCCCAAGCATACCTGTATGGCCTTAATGTCCGTGAGGCAGATTGAATCAGTAGTTCGGGGATCGGGCGAAAACCCGGTCCCTGCAATTTCAGGAGGGTTATATGGAAACAGTAATGATTGCTGCAAATGTCACAAAGCAATACAAAAACGGCAGGGGCGTCAAAAATGCGACATTATCATTGAACCGCGGCGAGATACATGTGCTGCTGGGCGCCAATGGAGCCGGGAAAAGCACTTTGATGAAGATGCTGGCGGGGTTGATGGAGCCTGATTCGGGAGAGGTCTATTATGTGGAGGACGGCGGGAAATCCCCGGATGTAAGAAGCAGATTATACCATGGAGGCTTTCTTGTAGAGCAGCCTGAACCGTTCGGATACCTTACTGCCTTTGAAAACCTCATGCAAAAAGGAAGGTATTATACAGGCGGAAGTGAAAGCGCGGAGAAAGCCTTGCAGTTGACAGGGCTGAAAAAACACCGCAATGAAAGAGCCGCAGCCTTCTCTACCGGGATGAAGCAGCGCCTGGGACTGGCAGTTGCTTTGACCGGCAACCCTGAATTTCTTGTACTGGATGAGCCGACGAACGGTATGGATATAGAAGGACGCGCCGATATCCACAACCTGTTGAAAGAGCTTAAAAATGAAGGCGTATCCATATTTCTAAGCACACATCTCGTTCACGACGCCGAGTCTATAGCGGACAGGATAACCGTGATTCACGAGGGCACTATGCTGGAAAGCGGCCTTAAAGACGATCTTTTAAAAGGCATCGATAGCTTGGAAAGCTGGTACCTTAAGCGGATAAGAGAAAATACCTGCAGATCGGAGGTGGCGGTATGAGCAGCGTGAGCAATACCGACAGTATTGGAAATATGGGCAGCATAAACAGTATCGGCAACATAGGGAATATGAGCAGTGTAAACAGTGCTGGCAGCATGGGGAATATGAGCAGTTCGAGCTCTTTTGGCGGTATGACTCCCTTGAGTTCTCTCGTGATCACATATAGAAACGAATTGATACGCATGTTCCGCAGGAAAAAGATGCTTGCGGGCGTCATCACAGCGGCGCTGATACCGATTGCTGCGGTGTTGCTGAAGGGACTTGCCATCGGTTGGTATATAACGGTCATAAATAGCGAAGACCTGTTCCGGACTGCGTTGTCGCTATTCACACCGCTGCTGCTGCCGCTGTTCACGATGATCCTTACGGCCGACGCCTTCATGGATGAACAATCAAAAGGAAGCCTCAGAACTTCCATATTGCTTCCGGACGTCCGGAGCGCGCACTTTACGGCAAAGGCAGCGAGCGTATTTACAGGCGCGCTCTGCATGCTGCTTGCACTCTGGCTGTCTTCGATCGTTTCAGGCATAGCCGTCCCGTCGCGTGGAGAATGGCTGACGTCGGTGGCATTCGGGCTTTTGCAGTGTCTGGCTTCGCTGCTGCCCGTGCTTATAGTAGTAGGTTTTTCATCGCTTGCAGCCCAGTGTTTCAAAAGCGTCGGCGGAATGATCGTCGTACTGATCGGCCTTAACATTATTCTGAATATACTGCCACTGTGGCTCGGAGGCTTCAGCAGGCTGCTTCCAACGGCATGGCTCGGCTTCGGCGCAAACATCGGCAGTCTTTCTGCGAACAGTATACTGACAGCCGTTGCCGCGGCAGTATTCTGGTCCGCCGTCACATTCGGAACCGCAATGCTGAGATTCGAACGAAGAATGGTTTAGTATTCACAAGCAAGATATGATAGGATAATATGAGAAGAAAAAAGGGGGTGCTGAATTCATGTCAACGCGGTTGAAAATTTTCATATCATACCTGGTCATGGGAATTATTCCGATTTTTCTGCTGATCGCATTGATGTGCGGCACTGTAGCCCGGGTCGTGAATACCAGCCCTTTTTTAAAAAGCCTCGATACCAGCGAGGAAAATTTGCAAAATGGTATGGATTCGCTCATGAAGCTGGATATCCTTGCACGCGAAAATCCGGAAAAGCTCTATGATAAAAAGCTTCTGGCCGATTCAGACGCAGTTTTGTCTTCGTTCCACGTCGGGATAATCCTTGTCGGAGCTGATAACAAGCTATTCTATTCCTCGCATTTTATTGACGCGCAGACGCTGCTGCAAAAGATCGATCAGGCCATAAAGGGCGGTCGGTACGACATGAATGCAAAACGCGGACACGGTTCTAAAATTGGGTATACGAGAATCGATACCGACACCGGTTTCATCATTTTGAGAAAAACCTTCGTGAATGCACAACCGGGAGCTTATTATATTGCAATAGAGACAGGCCCCGTAAAAACGATGTCGGATATTTACGCGGGCAGATACATGTTGACAATACTTGGCATAATGGCTGCCGTTATAATACTGATGACGTTTTTGGTGACCCGGGGGCTCATGCATTCGTTGGAGAAGCTGAAGGACGGGGTCCGGCACATTTCGGACGGCGATCTCAATTTCAGCGTCCGGACTGATAAGAACGATGAAGTCGGGCAGGTAATAAACTCCTTCGAAGAAATGCGCCTGAGGCTGAAAACATCTATCGAAGCACAGGTGAGGGAAGATGAAAACAGAAGAGAACTGGTCGCAAACATATCCCATGACCTAAAGACGCCTGTCACAGCTATAAAGGGCTATGTTGAAGGGCTGATAGACGGTGTGGCCGATACGCCCGAAAAAAGGGAGAAATATTTATCGACCATACTTGGAAAAACCATAGCATTGGATCGGATGATAGATGACCTGTTCCTATATTCCAGCCTGGACGCTGGCAGCAGGACTTACCATTTCGAGACGCTTCCCGCCGCCGAACTGCTGGAGAGCCTGTGCAGCGAGACGAAGCTGGACCTCTCCGAGAAAAGCTTTGAAGTGGATTGCGACATTCAGGTGCCGGGCTGGGTAAGGGTTAAGGCAGACAGACAGATGATAACGCGTCTCCAGCACAATCTGACCGAAAATGCCGCTAAGTACTGCAGGGAGGACGGGAGAAAAGCCTTTTTGTCAGCTTCCATAAAGGACGGAGAGCTTGTGTGCACAATGGAGGACAACGGCACAGGGATCAAGCCCGAGGAGCTGCCTCACATATTTGAACGATTTTACAGGGCAGATGCCGCAAGAACCTCCACCATAGGCGGAACAGGCCTTGGACTTCAAATATCACACAGGATCGTAGAGGACCATGGAGGGCGGATATGGGCCGAAAGCAGCTATGGAGAATATACCCGCATAATCTGGACTCTTCCTGTTATTCCCGGCGAAGGAGGTGGTAACGATGGCTGACCGGATATTGATCGTAGAGGATGACGTCAGTATTGCCGAGCTGATAAGGGATTATCTCGAGATCAACGGGATGCAGGCCGAAATAGCGCTTACGGGAAAGACAGGCCTGAAGCGGGTCGATGAAAACGTCTACGATCTTATACTGCTTGACCTTATGCTGCCGGAAACAGACGGCTTCGAGGTCCTTAAAAGGATACGCGAAACAAAGGATACGCCTGTCCTGCTTGTTTCAGCAAAGCGTGAAGACATAGACAAAATCCGAGGTTTCGGACTTGGAGCCGATGATTATATAACAAAGCCCTTCAGTCCTGGGGAGCTCGTCGCGAGAGTCAAGGCACATCTCGCCAGGTTCAGGCGACTAACCGGGAAAACAGTGTCCCGCAGCGGGATTATCAATATCCGCGGAATGGAGATCGATACCGACGCCCGCACCGTTAGCATTGGCGGAAAGGCCGCAGAGCTTACATCGAAGGAATATGATATTTTACTGTTTATGGCCAGGAACCCCAACAAGGTCTTTTCGAAAGACCAGCTTTTCGACCGCATATGGGGCATGGAGGCCTACGGAGACACAACGACGGTGACGGTCCATATAGGCAATATAAGGGACAAGATCGAAACAGACCCTAAAAACCCTCAATACATTGAGACTGTGTGGGGCGCAGGCTACCGCTTCAAAGTGTGATAAAATAAAAAGACGGCTATCAAAAGATAACCGTCGCCTACATCCTACTTCAAATTATCGACCGCAGCTCTCTCTATGGCCAAGCCCTTGGTGTAGCGTTTCAGGAATTCGTCGAAGCCGGCGGCATCCTTGGGATCCGGTGAGACTGAGCTCCTCTGCATACCGGAGAAAACCTTCCTTTCAAGGTAAGCTTCCAGCGTTTCATTTCCCGTCCGGTTGACCATATAGGAGGCAAGCAATGCGATTCCCCACGCGCCGCCCTCTCCCGCCGTATCCATTACGGTTACGGGTACATTTACTGCGGCTGCCATGATCTTCTGCCCCACTTCCCTGGATTTGAAGAAGCCGCCATGGCCGAGGATCTCGTCTACCTTTACGGATTCCTTCTTAAGAAGAATATCCAATCCTGTCTTCAGAGCGCCCAAAGCCGTAAACAGATTGACGCGCATGAAATTAGCCAGATTGAATTTGCTGTTTGAAGAACGTACGAACATCGGACGACCTTCTTCGAAATGTGTAATGTGTTCACCGGAAATATATCCATAAGACAACAGCCCGCCGCAGTCCGGATCGCCCTTGAGCGCCATATCAAGCAAAGTATCATAGAGCTTCGGCTTACTTATATCCATCCCGAATGCTTTAACAGCCTCGGCGAATAAGCCGATCCATGCGTCGTAATCCGATGTACAGTTGTTGGAATGCACCATTGCGACCAGTTTGCCCGTAGGCGTAGTCACCAGATCGATCTCGGGATATACCCTTGAAAGCTCCTTCTCGAGAACTATCATAGCAAAGACTGACGTTCCGGCGGAAACATTGCCGGTACGGGCAGCTACGCTATTTGTTGCCACCATTCCGGTTCCCGCGTCTCCTTCAGGCGGGCAAAGCGGAATCCCGGACTGCAGTTCTCCCGTAGTATCCAGTAGCTTTGCGCCTTCTTGCGTGAGTTTCCCGGCTTGTTCACCGGCAGTCAGGACTTCCGGCAGAATTTCTTCGAGCCGCCACGAGAGCTTTTTGGAAGCTATCTTTTCGTTGAATTGATCTATCATGCGCGTATAGAAATTACCGGTATTCAAATCTATGGGGAAAACGCCCGACGCTTCTCCTACGCCGAGGACCTTCTTCCCGGTCAATTTCCAATGTATGTAGCCCGCTAATGTTGTAATGTGGGCAATGTCGTTTATGTGTTTTTCGCCGTTCAGGATGGCCTGATAAAGATGCGCAATGCTCCACCTTTGGGGAATGGGGTAGCCAAACAGCTCGGTGAGCGCCTCGGAGGCCTGTCCGGTTATGTTGTTGCGCCAGGTTCTGAAGGGAGTCAGAAGCTCTCCGTTCTTGTCGAAAACCATATAACCGTGCATCATGGCACTGAAACCTATTCCGCCCGTAGTCTTTACAGAAACCCCGTATTTTTGCCTGACATCCTCGGTCATTTTGCGGTAGCTGTCCTGCACGCCCTTCCAGATATCCTCGAGGCTGTAGGTCCATATATTGTTGACGTAGCTGTTTTCCCAATCATGGCTGCCCGAGGCTATTGGTGCGTTGTCCTCACCGATCAGGACGGTCTTTATACGGGTCGATCCAAGCTCGATCCCGACGGTGGTCTTGCCATTTACAATTGCATTTTTTTGATTATCAAGATTCATAATAATAATACTCCTTAGCCGCTGCATTAAAAGCTTAAAGACAGATACTTTTAACGCCGGAAATTTTAGCTGAATTAAATTCTGCCAATATATACTTTACTATGCAGAAGCTGCAATTTCAAGGTCATTTTCTTATCAATAAAAGTCATTTTCTTATCAGCACAGTTACTGTTCGTTTAAATAATATTTCAGGCTGACACTACATTATCCTGTTTACTTAAGCTATAATGAGTAAAAAAGTAAAAGAGCATGGGTTAAATCATGGCATTTATAGAAAGCGGATCGAAAGAATTCAAAAAAGTAAATATCGCTCTGTTTGCCGGGGGGTTCAGTACCTTCGCCGTATTATACAGCACACAGCCGCTGCTTCCATATCTCTCGAAGGAATTTCACGTTTCACCTGCAATGGCAAGCCTCTCCCTTTCGGCTGCAACGATCACACTGGCGGTAAGCCTTCTCTTGGCAGGTTCACTGTCGGAGGTATGGGGCAGAAAATCCATTATGACACTATCGATGTTTTCTGCTTCAGTGCTGGCAGTATTGGTTGGTTTGGCGCCTGATTTCAAAATACTTTTGGCGTTGCGTATCCTTCAGGGATTTGTTCTGTCAGGCCTTTCGGCAATAGCCATGGCTTATCTGAGCGAGGAAGTAAGTCAGAAAAGCCTCGGAATAGCAATGGGTATGTTCATAAGCGGAAACTCTCTCGGCGGGATGTTCGGCCGAATAATCATCGGGCTGCTGACAGATCTCTTCAATTGGCGTATAGCCATTTGCAGCGTAGGCTTCCTAAGCTTGGCTGCAAGTATATTGTTCGTTTGTGAACTGCCGGATTCGAAGCATTTTGCGCCCAGAAAGCTTGAATGGGCCAAGCTGTTCGGTTCAATGGTGAATCATTTGAGAAATGCCGAGCTGTTGCGCCTGTTCGGTATTGGTTTTCTGCTCTTGGGCAGTCTTGTTACAATGTACAATTACATAAGCTTTCAATTGCTGGAGCCGCCATATTCGTTAAGCCCTGCTATTGTCGGTTTCATATTCGTCCTTTATCTGTCCGGAACCTTCAGCTCAGCCTGGATGGGGCATTTGTCCGGAAGGTTCGGGCATAAGAAGGTGCTTTTATACACTCTGTTGATCATGTTTGCAGGTGTATCGCTGTCCCTGAGTGTTGGCCTGTTGGTTAAAATCACAGGCATTGCCCTTCTCACCTTCGGCTTTTTCGGGGGACACTCCGTTGCCAGCAGCTGGGTCGGCAGGCTGGCTTCACACGATAAAGCCCAGGCTTCGTCACTGTACCTTTTCTTCTATTACGCAGGCTCAAGCATTGGCGGAACGCTGGGAGGAACGCTGTGGGCTTCATACGGCTGGTATGGCGTGGCCGGTCTGATAATGCTTTTTGTAACCCTTGCCATAATACTTACACAAAGGCTTTCAAAGGCTGATTAAAATTACCGCATAATGCTGCCACTTAGTACAGCCGCTTAATACGACTACCTAATACAGCTGCTTAGTACGACTGTCTAATTCGGCTGCTTAGTACAGCTGCTTATTACGACTGTCTAGTACAGCCGGAACAAAGTCGTCCGCTCACACAGCAATCATCCTATCGCTCTTCCCTAAAATAAGGCTCGCCCAGGCTTGACGGCGGCTGGCTCTCGAGGTTGTTGCGCTTGCTTGCGATAACCAGCACGATGATAGTTACAAGATAGGGCAGCATCTTGACCAACTCCTGGGTAGCCCTTGTGAGGCCCGGCAGGTAGATATAGAGAATATACAGTCCGCCGAACAGGAAGGAACCCCAGATAGCATTTACAGGTTTCCACAAAGCCAGGATTACCAGGGCGATAGCAAGCCAGCCCCTGTCCCCGAAGCCGTTGTTGTTCCATGTTCCCCCGAGGTATTCCATAACGAAGTAAAGTCCGCCGAGTCCGGCGATAGCTGCGCCGACCACGGTGGAAACATATTTGTACAATGATACGTTTATACCCGCAGCATCCGCCGTTGCGGGGCTTTCACCAACCGCGCGGAGATTCAGCCCTTTTCTTGTTTTACCAAGATAAAAGGTTAAATAGATCGCGATCACAACTGCCAGATACGTCAGAAATCCGTATGAAAACAACAATTCTCCAACCACCGGTACCTTTGAGAGGCCAGGTATGGTTGCACGGTAAGCGGAAGCCGTAGTGGATACGGAAATCTGTCCAACGCCGCCTGCCAGCTTGGAAATGGACCCGCCGAAGAAATTGCCGAAGCCTACGCCGAAGGTTGTCAATGAAAGGCCGACCACATTCTGATTTGCACGAAGCGATACTGTCAAAAAGCTATATAGCAGTCCTCCGATGGCGGACGCCAGAAGCGTTGCCAGCAGGGACACGAGCAGCCCGACGAAGCCGCTCGGATGTGCAGTCGACCGCTCATAGAAAAAAGCTCCCATCAGGCCGGAAATACCGCCCATGTACATGATACCCGGAATTCCTAGGTTGAGGTTTCCGGACTTCTCTGTGATTATTTCACCGGAGGCACCGAAAAGAATACTGATTCCCTGTCCGATTGCTTTCTGTATAAACGTCAAAAGCAATTCCATATTACTGTACCTCCTTTTTCTTTCTATGAAGCTCTATTTTGTAATTGATGAAAAATTCGCACCCTATCAGGAAAAACAGCAGGATACCGGTGATAATGTCCGAAGCATTCTCGTTCAGACCATATTTCGTGGCTATCTGTATCGAACCCTGCTGCATGAATACCAGAAAAGCGGTTACAAGGATCATTGCCCACGGATTGAATTTCGACATCCATGCAACGATGATCGCGGTAAAGCCCCTGCCGCCCCCGGTGCTGACCGAGATCGTGTGGCTGCCGCCGCTTACGATGATAGCTCCTGCCAGACCGCAGATCGCACCGGACAGGATCATGGTGCGGATGATAACCTTCTTTACGTCGATGCCGGCGTACCTTGCAGTATTGTGGCTTTCCCCCACCACGGCGATTTCGTATCCGTGCTTGCCGTATTTCATATAGATATAGATCGCAAATGTAATAGCCAGGACAATTACCACATTCCAGCCATACGTCTGACCGAACAGCTTGGGAAGCCAGCCCTTCTGGGTGGCTGAATTTATGATGCCTACGGTGTTCGAACCCGCCGGATTCTCCCAGTAAACAATGCAGAAATTGATTATCTGTATCGCAACATAGTTGAGCATGAGCGTAAACAAGGTTTCGTTTGTATTGAAATATGCCTTAAAAACAGCGGGGATAACTCCCCAGATAATTCCCGCGAGGCTGCTCACAACAAAAATCAAAATAAGCAGCAGCCAGTTCGGCATGGTATCTCCAAAATAGATCATCATTGCTGCCGTTGCCGCGCCGCCCATCAGCAGTTGTCCTTCCGCTCCGATGTTCCAGAACTTCATCCGGAAGGCGGGCGTAAGTCCGATGGCAATGATCAGCAGCGTCATCATTTCACGGACCGTGACCCATAAGCGCCGGCTCCTGCCGACTGCTCCATCGATAATGCTCAGATATACCTTGATTGGATTCTGCCCCGTTATCGCTACGATTACAAGCCCGCAGACAACAAGCGCAAACGCAACGGCGGTCAGCCGTATCGCCCATGCCTTAAAAGCTGATATACCTGCGCGTTTTGTAATCCGGAACAACGGTTCTTTATTTGCAATTACATTATTTTCAACACTCATTTCGTATGTCCACCCTTTCCAGAGCCCGTCATCATAAGTCCAAGCTCTTCTTTTGCAGACTTACGCGCATCAACGATACCGGCCACCTTACCTCCGGCCAGCACGAGGATGTGATCACAAAGTTCAAGCAGCACGTCGAGATCCTCGCCTACACAGATCACCGCGACGCCTTTGTTCTTCTGTTCATTTAAAAGGTTATAGATAGTATAGGAAGAATTGATATCCAGTCCGCGGACCGGATACGCCACCATCAACACGGTGGGGCTGGATGCGATCTCCCTTCCGAGCAGGATCTTCTGTACATTTCCGCCCGAAAGCTTTCGTACAGGGGTGTCCACTCCCGGCGTAACCACATCGAGCTTGTCAACTACTTCAAGCGCCAGATCTCTTGGCTTCTTGCGGTCTGCATAGAAATGCTTTCCGTTTTTATAGCTTCTGAGCATCATGTTGTCGGTCAGATCCATGGAACCGACAAGTCCCATTCCAAGCCTGTCCTCCGGCACAAATGCCAGGCTGATATGCAGGTCCCTGATGTCGGCGGCCTTCATATCCGAAATTTTCTCCGTAGTTCCCTCCGGTGAATAATACAGGACCTCGCCGCTTTCAATCGGCTGAAGGCCTGCAATGGACTCCAGCAGCTCCTTCTGCCCGCTTCCCGCAATCCCTGCGATACCGAGTATTTCGCCTCCGTTTGCATGGAAGGATACTTCCTTCAGGACGGTCAGACCTTCCTTGTTTTTGCTGGTTATACCGCGCACTTCAATTCTTTTCTGCGGTTCTACCGGGTCCGTACGGTCGATGTCAAGGCTGACTTTCGCGCCTACCATCATTTCGGCCAGTGAATTCACCGTAGCGTCCGCAGTATCTATAGTACCGGCATACCTACCCTTGCGCAGAACCGCGACACGGTCGGATAATTCAAGGACTTCGTTGAGCTTATGGGTAATTATGATTATGGATTTTCCGGCCTTCCTCATATTACGTAGAACGTCAAAGAGCTTTTTCGTCTCCTGCGGAGTCAGGACCGCCGTAGGTTCGTCGAGTATCAGAATGTCGGCGCCGCGGTACAGCACCTTAACGATTTCTACAGTTTGCTTCTGCGATACGGACATGTCGTAGATTTTTTGTGAAGGCTTCAGGTCAAAGCCATACTTCTTCGTCAGTTCATTGATCTCCGCCGTGATTTGGTTCATTTTCAGAAGCGTCTTGCCGGGCAGGCCCAGAATGATGTTTTCCGCTGCCGACAATACGCTTATCAGTTTGAAATGCTGATGGATCATACCGATCCCAAGCGCAAAGGAATCTTTCGGGGAACGGATGGTTACCTCTCTGTCGTCTACGAAAATCTGGCCTTCGTCCGGAAAATATATTCCTGAAAGCATGTTCATCAGAGTCGTTTTGCCGCTGCCGTTCTCCCCCAGTATCGAAAGGATCTCTCCTTTCCTGACGGAAAGGCTGACATCGTCATTCGCTATGACGTCGCCGAAACGTTTCGTGACATTCTTCAATTCAATTGCGTTTTCCTGTTTCACAAAAAATCCTCCAAGTCTAAATCCAAGTCACCATGTCCGCTCATACCAGTTTCAGCTTGTTCTCAATACCGTAGAAAGCATACTGCGGAACTGCTGTAACAGCAGTTCCGCATTGAATTAAAAGCCTATGAAACCATATCTGTCAAATCTGTATATTGGTCAAATTGTAATACTTTCAAAACGTTGTGACTTCGAAATCACAGAGCCATTATTTCGTCTTTTCAGTGATTCCGTCGATCCTCAGGTCAAACGCCGGTGCGGAGATCAGTTCGGATTCATGGAAGTATCCATCCTTCACGTAGTCCGCATATTTTCCGAAGTTCTTGGCATCGGTGGTGATCAGGTCTTCAATAGCCTTGCCGCCAACCTTAAAGGTCTTTGTGTCAAATACGTGCAAAGTGCCGGCCTTGATGGCGTCTTCAACTTCCTTTACCTTATCGGCCGTTCCCTTTGCAACAACTTTATCATTCAGAGGAGATATGGCAACTGCTCCGTCAACATAACCCTTGCTCCAGTCGGTGTCGATCGGAGTGCCGTCGATCACGCTCTTTACAGCATAGGTATAGTAGGGGCCCCAGTTGATCGTTGCCGAAGTCAGGGCAGTATTCGGTGCTACGGAAGTCATGTCAACGTTGTAACCTACGCAAGGTACGCCGGCTTTTTCACATGCGGTAGGAGCGCCTGTCGTATCTGCATGCTGGCTTATCAATACAGCGCCGTCAGCGATAAGCTGGGTAGCGACTTCATTCTCGCCTGCCATGTCAGCCCAGCTGTTGGTGTACTGTACTTCCATCGTCACGGACGGAACTATGCTCTTTGCTCCAAGGTAGAAGGAAGTGTATCCGGAAACCACCTCTGCGTATGGGTATGCGCCTACATAGCCCATCTTCGCCTTGTCAGCCGTGATCTTACCACTGTCGATCATTTCTTTAAGCTTGAGACCTGCTACTACGCCCGAAACATAACGGGACTCGTAAACAGCAGTGAAGTAGTTGTGTACGTTGGGCAGACCTGAAGATTTAGCCTGGTAACCTGTTGCATGAGCGAACTGAATTTCGGGATACTCTTTGGCCGCCTGGAGTATGTAGCTCTCATGGCCGAAGCTGTTTGCAAATATGATGTTGCAGCCCTGTTCAGCCAGGTCGACTGCTGCATCATAGCAGGATTCGTCTTCCTTGATGCCTGTCTTTTCGATCACCTGATCATCCGACAGTCCGAGAGTCTTTTTCATCTCATCGATCCCTGCCATATGAGCAGCTGTGTAACCTTCGTTTTCATCGCCGATGTAGATAATTCCGACTTTGATTGATGACGCCTTGCTTGTTTCTGCTGCCGTGGTTGCTGCTGCGGTAGTTGCTGCGGTGGCTGATGCATCTGCAGCCGTGCTTACTGTTGTTCCTGCTGCTGTTCCTGCTGCCGAGCTGTTGTCAGCCGTATTGCCGCAGGCTGCAAACAGGCCAATGACCATAACCATTGCCAGTACCAGACCTAATACTCTTTTCATTTTGACCCTCCTAAATTTTTCTGTCTCATGGACTTCTTTATAACATAATGCTTCTTCGCTTATGTCCTCACCTAAAAACGATACGGCCCTCTTCCATCGAATCAACGATAGCAAGAGATTCAAGCCTTATCCCCTTGCCGCGCAATTCCTTCCCGCCCGGTTGAAAGCCTTTTTCTATAGCTATCCCGACTCCGGCCAACGAAGCTCCGGCCTGCCTGACAATATCGACCAGTCCGTTGACTGCCTTGCCCGCGGCAAGGAAATCATCCAGAATCAGTACATTGTCGTCTGCGCTCAGGTATTTCTTCGATATTCTGATCTTGTAGCTTTTCTGGCGCGTGAACGAATAGACTTCGCTCTCAAAAACCTCTGGATCCAGGTTCAGCGCCTCGGTTTTTTTGGCGAAAACGACGGGCACTCCGAAGTGCAATGCCGCAAGGCAGGCAATCGCTATACCGGAAGCCTCTATTGTCAATATTTTTGTAATTTTCTCATCTTTGAATCTTTTCTTGAATTCCAATCCGATATTGTTAAGAAGTGACACATCCAATTGATGGTTTAGGAAACTATCCACCTTAAGTATATGGGTGCCAATAACACGGCCTTCTGTCAGTATTTTCTGCTTCAATTCTTCCATGATAAGATTTATACCCTTTCAGTCCTCAAATCCGGCAAACCCATTTATCAGAAGTGCTAGGAGGAATTGCTTGACGGATCCATCAGGAAAGACTGGATAGGTGTCATATAGTATGACCTAAGCGAGACCCCGTAGCCGGCTGTTAACGGCAGCCTGTAGAAACTTTCGGACCATATTACCGAAATTATACGAGTGTGCGTAATTATGAAGTTATTGTCGGTCCGCGGCATCATGCAGCGAGCCATTTAAGGATATTCTAGCTTATAGGTTTACAAAAAGCAAGATGGTTTTGCGAAGGTTCTAGTTTATTTGACATAACCCGACCCTGACCAATTACCATAGTTTCCCGGTTGCCGGAAGATAATTAAACCCCATGCTCCACATATGCATATTGAAGGTCTGCTGCTGCATTTGCATCATACACCAGTGAGTAGTCATATCCATCGGCTTTTTATCCCCTGAACCGGTACCTGTATTCGTACTCGGACTGGAACTACTGGCGGCGATGTTGCTGGTGACAGTTCCCAACTTTTTAAGACTGGCCCGTATTTTGTCCTGCTCCGCCTTTGAGCCATTTTTTAGCAATACCCGCTGGCAAACCCACAAGCCCGGCGCGGTAGCGATGTCTTTGCGGTCGTCTTTGGAAAAGGATTTCCATGCCTTTTTGACTTGCTGTTTAATCTCATCTACTGACTTTTGGGTGATCTGGTCCGGCGTTGCTTTGGAACTTTTCTGTAACAGCCTTGAATAGGCAATAATCTCACTGTAAGCGGTCAAAGACATATCCGTCAGCGGAGGGTCTCCGGCAATTATTACCTTGCCCCTGTTTTTCAATTGACTGAGAATTATCTTTACCGCCGGATCAGACTTGTCTGTCTCATCAAGCCACTCCCGAATGGACTTTTCAAGGCTGGCCCTCAATTCTTCGAGATCCTTTTGATTCATTTTCAAGATAGTTTGAACCATGGGTGGATATTGGTCATATTTTTTGAGTTCTGTTTCCGACCTTGACTGCCAACCTTCCTTAAGCTCATTAAGGATCAGATCCTCCTGGCCCTTGGTAAAGGGAGAACCCAGAGCAAATTCCAGTACAAAGATGAATGCCTTTGCATTACGGTCGATTTTATCGGCAGACATGACATTATAGTCAATGGTCGGTGCTTTTGAAGCGATACCAGAGGCAATAGAGCCCATAAAACCCTGCAGTATATTGGAACTACGTACCTTGGAGTAGCCGGGCGCAGGCGCCAGGTAAGAGAACCATGTGGCCTGCTGATCCTCTTTGATAACTATCCCAAGGCCGGAATAAACTTTCCCATTGCTTTTATCAGACAGATTGAAGGTCACCTGGCTGTCTGCTGATTCAGGTTGACTTTGCCAATTGGATGCGCTGACATTGGGGTTGTTGTTTTTCAACAGGACGAGGAATCCGTTGGCCAGGTCCTTTGGACTCTTACTCTGGTCAAAGGGGATCGCTACCATCATTATTTGTTCGTCAGTCCGGGTATTTTCAACCCCGACCGCGGAATCCTCCGTACTTACCTTCCAGCCGCTCGGGTAATGAAAGGAATAACTCTTGTCCGTGGCCACATATTTGGTCCATAGACTTGCCGAGTCGACACCGGCAGCGCCCCAAAACAAAAATGCAAACAGAATCAATGCAGATAAAATTCTTTTCATTATCCACGCTTCCTTTTTAAGAAAATTGTAGTGCCTCTCATATTAACCCAGTGCTTTTATCAACCGCTACTGGCTTCTAAAGAGATGATACACTATAAACTCTCCCAGAAAATACAATATCTTAGGAACGATTACTTTGATTATATACCAATATACAAAAATATCCCATGAAAAATAACAATATTTAGAGGCCACCGTTTTATTAGAAATGCCACATAGGATTAGATATGTATATCTTCGTAGGAGATGAAAAAAGTAACATAAATTTAACGATCTAAGCTACTTTTTCATTTGGTTGCGGGAGCAAGATTTGGGCTTGCGACCATCAGGTTATGAGTTTTACGTCGTGCGTATTATCCTATATCACATGGATCCAAAACCAAGCTGAGACGTTCCCTTGGGTGCATATCAGTTTGGAATACTTCCCATTTAGATCATTACATGTGCGACAGATCAGGCAGGAAGTACAATGACTCCCTGCCCGACAGCTACGGCTAATCCAGGATGTATTTTGGTACGCCTATATCCAGTTCAGGCTTAATTCCAGCCAAAAAGTCATCCAGTGTCATATATCCCAAATTACCCTCTTTCCGCGACCTAACTGATACCCCGCCGTTTTCAACTTCCTGATCTCCTATAATAAAAATCACAGGTGTTTTTTCCAGTTCCATCTTGCGAACTTTAGCCCTCATTTTGTCATTACTTAAATCGAGATTCACTCTGAGGCCGATGGTTTTAAGCTTTTTATCCAGCATCCTGCAATGATCGAAATGACTTTCATTAATGGGAACGATGCCAATCTGTATTGGTGCGTACCATAGCGGGAAATCCCCATTATAGTATTCGATAAGCATTGCAAAGAATCTCTCCAGGCTTCCGAACAGTGCCCTGTGTACCATCATTGGAGTATGCTTTGCACCATCTGCCCCAACATAGTTCATTCCAAACCTTTCCGGAAGATTGAAGTCATACTGAATTGTGCTGCATTGCCATTCCCTTCCCAGTGCATCTCGAAGCTTTAAATCAATCTTGGGTCCGTAGAAAGCACCGCCGCCTTCATCAATTTCATATACCAGTCCTGCTTCAAGAACTGCACTTTTCAGCGACTCGATTGCGGTATCCCAATCCTTGTCATCTCCTATTGACTTCTTCTCCGGCTTTGTTGCAACATATGCCTTAAAGTCACTGAGACCAAATGACTTTAGAATATACAAGGAGAATTTCAATGCACTGACGATCTCACCATAGACCTGCTCCGGTGTACAAATTATATGCGCATCATCCTGCGTAAATCCTCTGACTCTGGTAAGCCCTTGAAGTACTCCCGACAGTTCATACCTATATACCGTAGCGTATTCGGCATATCGAATGGGCAAATCCTTATAGGACCGCAACGAACTATTGTATATCATTACATGAAACGGACAACTCATTGGTTTCAGGTAGTATTCCTCATTGTCAATCTCAATGGCGCTATACATGGATTCCTTATAAAATTGAAGGTGGCCTGATGTTTTCCATAATTCAGAACGGCCTATATGCGGCGTATATACCCAGTCATAACCATTAAGAATATGAGCTGTTTGACTGAATTTCTCCAGAAGGAATCTTATCATTGCACCTTTCGGATGCCATAGGACAAGTCCTTGACCAATGACCTGAGATGAACTGAAAAGGTCGAGCTGTGATCCGAGAATCCTATGATCCCGTTTACTTGCCTCTTCCACTCGGTTTATATAGGATTTCAATTCGTCCGGATTTTCCCACGCTGTTCCATAGATACGCTGAAGCACTGCGTTTTCTGCATCACCATTCCAATATGCCCCGGAAAAATGCATCAATTTTAAAGCTTTTGGGTTCAGATCCTTTAGAGAAGAAATATGAGGACCTTTGCATAAATCGACGAAGTCATCGGTTCTATAAATGCTTACACCGCAGTTCTCAGCGTTCTGTGACAACTCATCGATCAATTCCAGTTTATAGGGCTGGCTGCCAAACAAACGGTGGGCTTCATCAAAGCTTATAACTTCATTTACCATCTGATATCCATTACCAATGATAGCCTTCATTTTTTCTTCGATGTGTTTCAAGTCTTCCGGAACCAGAGATCTTGGCAATTCAAAATCATAATAGAACCCGTCTTCGATCACCTGTCCGATTCCAAATCTGACATCGCCGAATATCTGCCTGACTGCGAATGCCATTACGTGAGCCATAGTATGCCTTATAGCCCATAGCTTGTCATATTGATTATTCATTTATCATCCCTACCTTATCATTATAACGCATCGGTTCAAATAAAATTTTTCGGTTGTAGAAAAATTTTCTTACCGCTGCTGCGTTTCAACGAGGCGGGAGATGCGCTCGCCGCCTCGTTACTATTTAATCAACGATAGAGTAGCGACGGGTTATACTTCCAGAGCAGTCAGAGATACAGATGATGCTGTCATCATACGTAAGACAAACGCAAACATATAACATTTTTCTCATAGCTTAGTTCACCGCCTTTCGAGCATAAATAAAACTCCCATCCTCGAAAGGGATGAGAGTTAGCTCACACGGTTCCACCCAAATTACAGCTATGTTTAATGATTTAGCTGTCGCTCATAATGATTGTAACGGAATCACCGGTTATACCTACTTTGAATTCAGCAAACTGTTCCAAGGTGGTTTTCGATCTTCCATACTCAGAAGTGCTTTCAGCCGCTGACACTTCATCTCTTATAAGCTGGGAAAAACCTACTCGTCCTTTTCATTACATTTATCATATATTTTTAGTATTATACCAAACATATCCAATATATGTAAAGCAATAATTTCCTTCTAAGCATATCAACTCTACTTCGGACTCCTTTATTGTCTATCGCTTGACAAAGAAACTTTCAACCGGACCAAGATAGGATTCTGGCAGGACTTCTTCCTCTGCATGCAATACTTCACCTAAATTAAATGCAAACACAGGCGCCGCGCCATTGTTTTAATGATAAACCGTTCCGGAATATACTGCGTTGACATTATAAAAATAATAGTTGTAGTCGACTAAATCAGGTACCTGGCTCGTCACGGTGCAGGACGAATAATTGAGGGTTCCGGAGTAATATCCGTCGTTGTAGTATACAGAGCTGCCGCCTACGGCTGCGTATAAATTACTCAGGAATGTATCGGGGGTGGCATAAAAACCTACGCTGTAGGTTTGGGTCTTGTATGTAGAAGAAAGAGCATTTACATATCCGCAATATACTACACTTATATTATAAGAATAATAGTTGTAATCAACTAAATCAGGTGTCTGGCTCGTCACGTTATAGGACGAATAGTTGAGGGATCCGGAGTAATATCCGTCATTGTAGCCGATTGAATAACCGCCCATAGACGAGATTATACTGCTTTCGAGCGTATCAGGCGTGGCATACAAACTTATGTTATATGTCTGTGTCTTCCATATGGTAGGAGGAACGGTCAGGGATCCGGAGTATACAGCATCAACATAATAAGTATAATAGTTGTAGTCAACTAAGTCAGGTACCTGGCTCGTCACGGTATAAGACGAAAGATTTAGGTATCCGGAGAAATCACTGGAGCTGTAATATGCTGTCTGTGGTATCACAGAACCCAGATCCATACCATAAGGACCGAAAAAAGAGTAACTGACCGTCATGCTTCTTTGTATGCCGGAATCCGCGAAAACGCCCATACTGAAAGACATTAAAAGCGTCAACACTATTGATATACATAGGAGCCTTTTTGTTAACCTGTTTTTCCTCATATCATTTTCACTCCTTTTCATAATGAACTGGAATAAGGGTGGTTCCTGCATTCAAAACCATATGGTTTCATTCGGACATCTGTCTATTATTATACCATATTTTTACATTTAGTCAATTTTTTATGACTCCCGGATATGAGAAACTATTAATACTGCATTATCTCAAAGTTGAGTATCTTATCATATACAATATAGTCCTTTCGGCTTTGGAACGGCCCTTTGTTATAACTCTTATCAAATATGTAATATGCCTGCCCTGTTCCATTGGCTTTTCCCTCATACCATTCTATAAATGCGTTTACTTCATTCATTGGAAGATCATACTCTTTTTCAGTACCGCCACTCAGGGTAATTACCAGGATCGCACTCCCGGTGGTTACTGCTGTAGAGAGTACTGCCGACGCTTCATTTGAATTTTGACTTTCAACAGAATCTATTATTGCAGTAACAACGTAAAAGTAAGTCGTTCCGCTCATTACCGATGTATCGGAATATGCCGTACCGGTAATGTTCTGTGCAATAGTGGTGTAGGGACCGCCTGTATTAGTTGCGCGCTTAATAATATAGCTATCCGCATCCGTAACTGCATTCCACGAAAGATCAATCTTTCTATCACCCGCTGTTGCTGACAAGTTCATAGGAATTGAAGGCGTTTCTGCAGGCAGCGTGTATTCTTCCAATATATTATTATAACTGGTTAAATTTCTTCCGCCGGCCACGTATACTTTATTACCAATAACAGCCAAACAATGATAATATCTTCCGAATGTCATTGACGCCTTAACCGACCATGTATCGGTCGCCGGATTATATTCTTCTACAGGTAACAGGAAAGTATTTGTATTGTCATAGCCGCCTATGGAATAAATTTTGTTATTTATTACTACCAGACGATGAAATAGTCTTTCATCAGACATCGGTGACTTAGTCGTCCACGAATCCGTTGCTATATCATATTCTTCTACTGATGACAGAATCATTCCGGTGGAAGGTTCAATATTCGAATAATACCCACCCATTGCGTATATCTTGTTATTCACAGCCGCTATTTGAAAACAATCTCTTGATGTAGAAAGCGGAGTTTTTGTTGCCCATGTATTTATCCCGGGATCATATACTTCCACAGCAGGTGTAGTAGTGTACGAAGATACTTTTCCACTTACAACGTAGATTTTATTATCAACAACAACCAGTTCATGGTTATATCTTGCCGTAGGCATTGACGCTTTTGTTGTCCATACATTGGTTGCTGGGTCATACTCTTCTACTGAGGATAATGCTGTACCAGAACCATTTTCACCTCCTATAACGTAAATTTTATTGTTTACTACTGCCGCCTTGAATCCAAATCTTGAATTCACCATAGATGACTTCGTTGCCCATGTGTTGGTTGCCGGATCATACTCTTCTACTGCATTATATCCACCTCCAACCACATAAATTTTTTCATTGATCACCGCCACTTCGTGCCCATACCTCGGATTAGCCATAGGTGCTTTTATCGTCCATGTATTAGTCTCCGGATTATACTCTTCTACTGAAGATAATATAGAAGCGCCATTATACCCGCCAATAGCATATAATTTGTTATTCACTACAGCAACTTGATGCGCATACCTGATAGTATACATTGACGTTTTTATTGACCAGCTTCCAGGATCATCTGCAAAAACAGGTACTGAAACCGAACTCAATAATAGGATAATGATAAGAATGGAAACTATTTTTTTACTACCGCTTCGATAAAACATAAAATACCTCCAAAATAATGTTATTTTTTATATAATCTGATTATATACGAAAAGAAATATATTGTTATTTACTATCGAGCGAAAATCCAGGTAGGGGTTAATTAAGGTTAAAGCACGGGTAAGTAGGGGTACAGATATGTAAAAAGCCTTTCAGGTGAATTCCTGAAAAGCTTTTTTATTTTGGTGCGGTCAAATTTCATTCTTTATGAAAACATCTAATAAATTGTCCGTCACTAACTTCTCTTACCTGCGGCAATTCTATTGAACATCTCTCTTCAGCGACAGGACAACGGCCTTTAAAGGGGCAGCCCTTGCTTTCCGGCGTCCAAACGGTAACTTCCGATTCTTTATCTTTCAATACCGGTAATTCTACAACTCCCTCTCTTTCCGGATCCGGAGCTGCTGTAACCAAAAGTTTTGTATAAGGATGCGCGGGATTGACAATAACCTTGTTGACGTCACCCCATTCAACCATATGCCCGGCATACAAAACAATAATCCTATCGGCAAAGTATCGTGCAGTGGCTATATCATGAGTGATAAAAATAAACGATTTGTTATTTTCTTTTTTCAATTTGTTCATAAGGTTAAGAATCCCAAGCCGGATTGATACGTCCAGCATTGATGTCGGCTCATCTGCAAATATAACTTCTGCGCCTACAGCCAATATTCTTGCTAAATATGCTCTTTGTCTTTGTCCGCCGGATAGCTGGTGAGGATTTTTGCTTCCCTGTTCGTCCGGCGGAACCAGCCCAACCAAAGTCAAATACTCATCCATCTTCTTCTTCATGGTTGTTTTGTCGGAAGGATGGTACAATTTAAGCGGCCTTTCCAAATGATAATATATATTATGCAATGGATTTAGTGAGGAAAAAGGGTCCTGGAAAATCATCTGTACTTTTTGACGATAGTTTTTCAACTCCTGAGCCTTCAATTTATGAATGTCATTATTTTCAAAAGTCATAGTTCCAGACGTTGGATTGTAAAACTTCATAGCGATCCTGCAAATGGTAGTTTTTCCGCAACCTGATTCACCAACAATCGCTAATGCCTCACCTTTATATAAATCAAAAGTGATATCATTTAACGCACGTAAGGTCTTCTTCCTGGACAGGAGTGCTTTCCCACCGACTTTAAAATCCATCACAACATTTTTTACACCTAATATTTTTTGCTTTTCTTCTTTCATTTTACACCTCGTATAATTGATACTTGCGTTTGGCAGAACTTACGTCTATCCTGCCTTTAACGGATTGTGGCAATAAAAGAACCCGTCGTCAGTGGTGCTGATCTCCGGTTCCTTTGTAAAGCAGTCATTACATGTTTTAAAACAACGGTCCTGAAATCTGCAGCCTGCAGGAATAGTATTCAAATCCAACGGGGTACCGGGTATTCCTTCCATATACTTAACTTCTCCTTTTAAAGAGGGAAACGAATTTTTTAAGCCGTATGAATATGGATGTTTCGGATTATGTAGAATATTCTCCGAGGAAGACTGTTCTACGATCTTCCCGGCGTACATGATACCTATTGTGTCACAAAATTCCATCATCAAACTGATATCATGAGTAATAAAGAAAATGGAGAATTTCAATTCCTTTTTCAGGTCGTAAATACACTGTAAAATATCCCTTTGCACTACAGTGTCAAGTGCGGTAGTAGGTTCATCCAATATAAGAAGCTTTGGCCTGAGCGCCAATGCCATTGCAATAACTGCTCTCTGACGCATACCGCCCGAATACTGATGAGGGTAATCTTTTAATCTTTCTGCAGGGATACCTACGACAGATAAAAGTTCTTCAGCCTTCTTCCTGGAAACTTTTTTATCATTGGTAATCCCATGATACCTGAATATTTCAAAAAACTGTCTTTCTAATGTTATTACTGGATTCAGACAGTTCATGGCTGATTGGAATACCATGGCTATCTCGCTCCAGCGTAATTGCTGAACCTTACTTTCTTTCATTTGTACTATATCATTACCGCAAAAAATAATTTGACCTTCTGATATTAACGCCGGAGGCCTGTGTAATCTCATAAGAGAGTATGCGATCGTACTCTTGCCGCAGCCGGATTCTCCTGCCAGGCCAAAGCTTTGGCCTTCTTTTATTGAAAAGCTGACATTGTCTACAGCTCTGACATGTCCCCCTTTTGCAGTTACATAATCGACACTGAGTCCTTTTACCGTTAATAAATCACTCATCTTCAAGCGCTCTTCCTTCCCATGGCGTTATTCAACTTCAATTTTCCCATGCTTTTTGCCTGCATTTTTTTTACTTTGTAATAAGCTCTCATAATTCTTTGCGCTTTCAATTTCGGATTCGATACTTCATCAATGGAAAAGTTGATTAGTGTAAGTCCTGCGCCAAATATAACAATTCCGGAAATAGGGCCCAGCAATTCCCACCACGCACCGCTTGTCAGCGCTCCGGATTTATTTGCATTGAAAAGCATTATTCCCCATGTACACGAAAGTGGATCTCCGAAGCCAATAAACTCAAGAGTAGCGCTAGCCGTAATAGCATAGATGAGCGTGCTGACAAAAGCAGAACTTATGATGGAAAGCATGTTGGGCATAATCTCCATAAACATGATTCTAAGCTTTGATTCTCCTAATGTTTCAGCAGAATAAACAAATTCTCTGTTTCTCAAGCTCATTGTCTGGGCACGAAGTACACGAGCGTTCCATGGCCAGGAAGTCAACCCGATAATGACACTGATCAAGAATGGCGATACGCCGTCTAAGAGTGCAGCAACTATAAGTAACAGGACTATATTGGGTACAACCATAATGATATTTATTATACTTGTGATTATGTTATCATACCTTCCTCCAAAATAGCCTGAACTGATTCCAAATATGATTCCTAAAAGCACTGTAATAACACCTGCAAATATACCTACCAGGATTGATATGCGGCCTCCATACAAGGTTTGAGCGAACACATCATTGCCCAATTGAGTTGTGCCTAATATATGCGTAGGTGAAGGCAGGCTGTGATATTCATCAGCAAATCTATTTGTTGGATCGATACTCGTAAACATGCCCGCCCCAATGGTAAGGAGAAGAACTATAATTACCAGAATAGCTCCAATGCTCGTTTTGGGACTATTTCTAAAAAAACGCATTATGTTACTGTTCCATATTTTTTTCATATACTCTTAAGTCTCCTTTTACCATTAGTTTCCGTCAACGCCCTGTCTTCGGGTTCTTGGATCCAGGATCATAATACTGATGTCTGCAATAAAGTTAGCCGTAAGCATCACTATTGTTGTCATGAGCAGAATACCTTGCATTAAGGGATAATCTCTTCTGCTGATAGCCATAACCATGATTTGACCTAAACCGGGATAATTGAAAACCTGTTCTATTATTAAAGCGCCGCCCAGTAAATAACCTATCTGCATTGCAAGTGATGTAACAACAGGTAAAAGCGCATTTCTCGCACCATATCCAAACATGATCTTCCTGTCGGGAACACCTTTGGCAATTCCCATAACTATATAATCTTCACCAAGCTGGTTGATCATATTTGCTCTCATGCCCATGATTCCTCCCAGGCCTGTAATAATAATTGCAAAAACAGGCAGGAATGCATGATAAGCAACATCACGCATGTATTGAAAGACATTTTCGGGTATAAAAAGCGGAGTCACGGCATAACCTGTCGGAAATATTCTAGTAAATGCAAGTGCGATGCTTAAAACAATTGCAATAACAACCGACGGAATATTAGCCATGATCTGCCCGCCGACAGTGAATGTCGTATCCAGTCTGCTTCCGCGTTTCCAGGCAACAAGAATACCAAGCAGTGTATTTATAATAAATCCGAGAATCAATGCTGTTCCCAAAAGGAATACAGTCCATTTTACTCCACGCGCCGTAGCTTCCAGCACCGTCTGTGGGTAAAAAGTAAAAGAAACACCCCAATTGCCTTTAAAAATACTTGCAATATAATTAAAGAAGGCTATGATAACGGGGGTATGGGTATCGTACCCAAATAATTTCTCTACCGCAGCTATTGTGGCATTATCAACAACGCCGCCTGATTTGTAAAGGCTTGATAAGAACATCTGAACAGGATTTCCCGGCATCATGCGCGGAAGAAAAAAGTTTAAGGCCAAAGCCCCAAAGAACGCTATGATATAAAACCATAACCTTTTTAAAATGTATCTCACAAGTATCCCCACCCCTTTAAGCATGTGGCCTTTATATAGTCCATTTATCAATCGTTGAACTTTAAGATATCAGGCAT
>DATALQ010000007.1:0-59493 GCA_036260935.1 Clostridia bacterium | reverse complement strand
CTGCTTGGAGTATATGAATTTCTTACTATATCCTAATACAGCCCCGCTTAAATAGATGTTCTCAAGTGCAGAGAGTTCAAAATCGAAACCCGTTCCCAATTCAATCATGGGGGCAATAGTACCTAAAACCTTTGCTTCCCCACTAGTAGGTTTCATTATTCCTGCAAGTATTTTCAGCAGTGTTGATTTACCTGCTCCGTTTCTGCCAATAATACCAAATATCTCACCTTTATCCACGTTAAAGCTGATATCGTTTAGTGCGCAGAAAAGATCCTTTTCTTTTGCCCTATCATCTATTTTAACAAGAATCTTTTCTTTAAGTGTTTTGACCTTCCCTCTATTAAGATTAAATTTCATAGTTACGTTATTTACGTTTATCATCGATTTTCACCACACTCAAGTATAATAAATAAACATTTTTTGATTCTTAACAAAGACTAATGAACCTAGTATAAAAACACCAATACTCCAAGCAGCACATAATAGAAAGCTATCAAGACCAGGTATTGTTCCGTTTAATGCTATCTGCCTTAAAAAATTGATAAACAAATACTGGGGATTCGCTTCAAAAACAGGTTGTAAAGCTTTTGGTATAATATCAATCGGATAAAGGATAGGAGTCGAATACATCCATATTGTTAGAATTACACTATATAAATGTTGTGTATCCCTGAAAAATACTTGTAATGTCGATACAATAAAGGTAACACCTGCTGTAAAAATCATCAAGCAAAGTAAAATATAAGGTATTAGCATGTAACCGATCCAAATATTGAGACCTAAAAACCTTCCCATTATAATAAATACGCAAAATGATATTACTAGATTGATTGCTGAAGATAAAGCCTTTGACAAAGGAATTATTATCTTGGGAAAATAAACCTTGGTGATCAAACCAAAATTACCGACAATGGAGTTTACTGCAAGGCTGGTTGCTTCACTGAAATAGCTGAACATTACTATACCTGACAACAAATACATATTGTAATTGTCAACAGCTTTAAATACCTGGCTAAACACAGTACTAAGCACAATCATATTAAGCAGAGGATTCAATATACTCCACAGAATTCCAAGTATACTCCCTCTGTATTTTAATTTGAAGTCTCTTTTCACTAATTGATTCAAAAGGAAAGAATATTTAGTTAATGATAATATTTGTTTAATTTTGTCCATCAGTTTCCACACCTAACATTCTCTTTTTCCAAGTACCTATTTAGTGCATTCTGCCAAGTAGGTAAAAGTGTAAACCCGTTTTCTGTCAAACTCTTTTTTGAAAGTCTTGAGTTAGTTGGTCTTTTTGCTTTTGAGCTATATTCATAGCTCTTTACTTCATTAATTTCACATTTTAGTCCAACCTGCCTGATTATTTCTTTTGCAAATTCAGCCCAGGTACAATAACCTTCATTTGTTGCATGGTAAATTCCATATTTTTCAGTAAACCCAACTTCTACGATTAGCTTTGCTACATCACACGAATAAGTTGGGCTTCCTACTTGATCGTTGATAACACTGATTTTATTATTTATTTTAGCAAGGTTAAGTATCTTTTGCACAAAATTATTTTGAGAATGTCCAAACATCCATGATACACGTATTATAAAATATTTCATCAGTTGTTCTCTGATTACTTTTTCCCCTAGATACTTTGACATCCCATAAACATTAAGCGGATTTGCCTCGTCAAAAACGTCATAAGGCATTTGTTTTTCTCCATCAAAAACATAGTCCGTAGTAATATAGACTAATTTGGATCCTAGGTCTTTGCAGATAGCTGCGATGTTTTTTGTTCCGTAGTAGTTGACGTTCATACATAATTCCGTATTTTCTTCAGCATTGTCAACCTGAGTATAACCTGCGCAATGTATTACTATTTCAGGGTAATATCCTACTATAAACCTCCTTGAAGCATCTTCATCAGTTATATCAAAATCACCAATATCTGTACCAATGCAATCGTATCCCTTCGCTATCAATACCTTGATTATTTCAGATCCTAATTGCCCCTTTGCCCCTGTTACGAGTATTTTCATGTTTACCCCTACTGAGTGTGAATTTGTTATACAATCTGTTTAACATTTTAATAAGTTATCTGTTTTCATACATCCTGGTATAGTATTCCTTATACTCCCCATTGATGATGTGTTCCCACCACGGCCTATTGTTCAAGTACCATTTTACAGTTTTCCTTATTCCGTCGTCAAATTTTGTTTCGGGAAGCCAACCTAGTTCACGGTGGATTTTCGACGGATCTATCGCGTAACGCATATCATGCCCCGGTCGGTCAGTAACAAAACTAATCAGAGTTTCCGGCTTGCCCAATTCACACAGTATTGTCCTAACCACTTCCAGATTGGTGCGTTCATTATGCCCGCCAATATTGTATACCTCGCCCTCCCGACCTTTGTGTATTATCAGATCGATTGCAGAGCAATGGTCTTCCACATACAGCCAGTCCCTGACATTTTCTCCTTTTCCATACACCGGTAGAGGCTTGTCATTTAGTGCATTGGCTATCATTAGCGGTATTAGTTTTTCAGGGAAATGATAAGGCCCGTAATTATTAGAACACCTCGAAACCGTAACTGGTAATTTGTATGTTCGGTAATACGCAAGTACAAGCAGATCTGCTGAAGCTTTTGAAGATGAATATGGGCTAGATGTATGAAGTGGGGTTTCTTCTGTAAAGAAGAGATCCGTTCTATCTAGCGGGAGGTCTCCGTACACTTCATCCGTAGATACCTGATGATAACGCGATATTCCGAATTTTCTACATGCTTCTAGTAAAACGCCCGTTCCAATTATATTAGTTTGCAGGAAAAGGCCCGGATTTTCAATCGAACGATCCACATGGCTCTCGGCGGCGAAATTAATTACAATATCGGGGTGTTCGTACTCAAATAATTTATAGACTGCTTCCCTATCTGAAATATCGCCCTTGATAAATCTAAAATTAGGATTATCAATAATATCACCGAGCGTTTCCATATTACCCGCATAAGTCAAGGAATCAAGGCAGATAATTTTGTAGTCAGCATGTTTGCCCAACATAAAGTGAACAAAATTGCCTCCGATAAAACCGGCTCCTCCAGTAACCAATATTGTCATTTCAGGCCTCCATAAACAAAATCCGCGTCACATTCACTTAATTTGGGTGCCTTCTGATCCTTTGCAGAAAGTATAGGTTCATCCATACCCCACTTTATGCCAATGTCCGGGTCATTCCAAATTATGCTGCGCTCCGCTTCCGGCATATACAAATTATCAGCTTTATACATGAATTCAACATCGTCTGTAAGTGTAAGAAAAGCATGGGCAAAACCTCTGGGTATTAGTAGTTGACGCTTATTTTCAGCTGAAAGCTCAACTGTTACCCAATTCTTATAGGTTGACGAGCCTTTTCTCAGATCGACTGCTACGTCCAGAACAGCACCTCGGGCGCATCGTACGAGCTTAGCCTGTGCGGCATCTCCCTTTTGGAAATGAAGGCCTCTCAATGTTCCCTTCATGACTGAAAATGAATGGTTATCCTGCACAAAATCATAATGCAGCCCCGCATCATCCATCTTCTTTTTTGACCAGGTCTCAGTGAACCAACCCCGGCTATCGCCAAACACACGCGGCTCTAATATATATACATCTAAAACACTTGTCTTTATAACATTCATATTAAGACCTCACATATAATAAAAAGAATAAGCGAATTTATAGATAAAAGTCAATATAAAATTCTGCCTTCCGCTACTGCTCTTAGATGGATGCCATATGCTGATTTACCATATTTAGAAGCAGCTTCAAACAGTGTTCCTTTCTCAATCCACCCGTTATGATATGCAATTTCTTCAAGCGCAGCTATCTTGATTCCCTGACGCGATTCGATCACTTTTACGAATTCTGTTGCTTCCGACAACGAATCGATTGTACCTGTATCAAGCCACGCATAACCACGCCCCAGTGTTACAACATTCAAAGCCTCATTCTCAAGATATATCCGATTCAAGTCGGTTATTTCCAATTCACCCCTCGCTGAGGGCTTCAAGCTTTTTGCATATTTACAAACCTTACTGTCGTAAAAGTAAAGGCCGGTAACAGCATAATTGGATTTAGGGTTTTTAGGCTTTTCCTCCAGCGATACTGCCTTTCCGTTTTCATCGAATTCAACTACACCAAATCTTTCAGGGTCTTCAACATAATAGCCGAAAACGGTCGCACCTGATTGCCGGGCAGCTGCATTTCTAAGGTGGCTGATTAATCCGCTGCCATAAAATATGTTATCTCCCAATATCATCGAGCATGAATCCCCGGCAATAAATTCCTCTCCAAGTATAAACGCCTGGGCAAGTCCATCAGGAGATGGCTGTTCTTTGTATTCCAATTTTATTCCATAATTTGATCCGTTGCCCAGGAGCTTTTCGAAATTTGGAAGATCGTGAGGAGTGGAAATTATAAGGATATCTCTTATTCCCGACATCATTAAAATTGAAAGGGGGTAATAAATCATGGGTTTGTCATATATCGGCAGTAACTGCTTTGAAGTAACCAACGTCAATGGATATAGTCTTGTTCCGCTTCCTCCTGCCAGCACAATACCTTTCACAGTAGATTCTCCCCCCAATTTGCCATTTTATAGCATGTTTTAGTGTTTATTGTAACATAATCAAGGTTTATCATCAAGCAAATATGATCTGCCCCATACGTCTAGCTTTACCGGATTTCCAGAAATCATATTTTGATATTTTATAAATACGTTTAATCTTATTAACATTAGGAAGGGAGAGATATGCATCTATCACTTCCAGTTGTTTTTCAGACAATTGTTCCCTGAAAGTATCGACGAAATCTTTTGCTTGTAGATAGGTATCCGATAATGCTGATTGTATACTGCTTCCCGAAAAAATTCTATTAATAATATATTTAAAACTATCAACATTTTTCGCACCGACTTCATTTTCATCATGCTGTCTGTATAGAACCGTAGGCTCATTTATATAACCTATCCGCCCTAATGCAGAAGCTAGTAAGGCAAACCACCAATCATGCATAATAGCTTTTTCAGGAATGCATTTTACTTTTTCCAGCAATGCACGGTTAATCATCATTGTGCATCCTGTTATTTCATTCTGAACTAAAAGATTATTTAGTTTATCCCTACGATTATCTAATTTTTGGTATGCAAACAATGAATCCGCTAATACTTTCAATTCACTATCCACTACCTTGGCATCGGTATGGATCAAAATAGGCAAATTAACCCTGTTTAACCTTTCGAGCTCTATCATTTTATTTACTGTAATCTTAATTTTGTCAGGCAACCAGACGTCGTCCTGATCGCAGGTCATTATATAGTCGGTTCCGGAATACTTAAGCATATCGAAAAAATTTTTTTTTGCCGATCCTGAGGGTTTCGACCTCCGAAATAGAATAATTTTGCCTTCATACTTTTGGACATAATCTGCTGCGACTATACAGGTATTATCGGTGGAACAGTCATCCTGAATGACTAGCTTCCAATTTGAATACGATTGGTCGATAATGGATTCTATTTGCTCCGATATATACTTTTCGCCATTATATGCCGCCATCAGGATAGTAACTATAGGTTCCATTATAGACTGCAAAACTCCCTTTTATCCATACTTAAATGATGAAGCCCTATCTTTGCTAAATACTGCTTTTTTGCAGAAAACCGTCTGCTGTTTCTTTTGCCAGCTTCACATTAATCCCTATCCCCAGACCGAGCAGCACCCAGAACACCGGCGCAACGGAAACGACGCTGTCATTGGCCAGCGCGGCAACAACATACCCGCAAAATGCCGTAAAGCATGCCGCTCCGGCTGTAGAGAAAAAATTGGTCCTAACAGAATTACTTTTAAAGTATAACTTAATACTGGAGATGAAGTACATAACAAACAAAGCCAGCAGTGCCAGCAATGAAAGCACACCGGTGTTTAGTGCAGTCTGCAGGTACAGGTTATGTGCCTTGTCTACGAAAATACTGCCTGTTAAATAGAACCTTAGCTTGCTGAGAAAATCATATTGCGGGAAGTATATTGCAAAGGTATCAGGACCATGACCCAGTAATATTGTATCCTTTAACTGCGGAATCGATCTTGACCAGATATAACCCCTGTTTGATCCGAATGTTTCAACACCTTTGAAGCCAAAAGCCTGTATTTCCCGGTCATTCCGATAATTCAGCCATCTATTGGTGGGGCTTCTAAGACCGTCCTTCGTAAAGGCGACGTCCAACAATTGAAAATTGTTATAAAAAATATTCATCATTCCCTCATCGGGCTTTACAGCAATTTTAATGTTTTCAAAGCGTTTATCCGAAAAGGTAAGAGTATTGTTATCGAACTTTGACGGTATTACGGCATTATTCTCATCCATTACATTTATTGCAAGGTCTTGAGTCAAAACAACTAAGGTGCCTTTATTTGTTACCAACTGCAGCCTTCTGTCATCCATTTTGACATCGGATAATCCCGCCAATGTGTTATTGATTGACTTTTGGGCCTCAACAATTTCCGCATTACCCGTCATCATATTTACTAAACGGTTGACCAAAGCACCTTTTGCAGCAAAATTAACAGCTATTGTTCCGGCAATCAATATAAGTATTGCTGATAGAGTGATCCATTTATGTGCCCATAAATCATTCTTGTATATTATTAAAAGAATGACAACAGCAAAACCTGTTCCGATCAAACCCGCGAAAGATTGGCTCCCGATCAGGTTTATTAAAGTAAGCAGGAGGATTGTCGATATGGCCAGCTTTTGCCATATTTTTTTGAACCATATGAGCAAAATAACTGATATCGGTATTAGCATAGCCGTATAGCTTCCTACATAGTTAGGGTTGTAAAGGGTGGAATAAATAAGGTTTCCTTCCATGTTCGGCTTTATACTGCCCCCCAGTTTCAACAGATAAGGGGGCGTTATTAACTGCGATATGAAACTGGAATCGAAATAATTGATACCGCAATATTGAAATATACCCAATATCGAAATCACTGTCGCAGATGCAAACAGGCAGCCAAACATTATCTTTATAGATTTTTCATCCTGGAAGACATTCATTGCAAGGAATAAGATCACACAGTATACTATTAGAACTACCGCTCCCTCATATCTCTCGATGAAACCGAAAAAAGCAACCTGTTTATAATCAGAAGCAATTGCCGAAGCAAGCGCCAGCAATGCAAATATGCCGGTCGGGATATAATATGGCCTTTTTACTTTTTCAAAAGGGTTGCCCTTTTTCATTAATAGGTAAAGAAGCAAACCTGCTCCGGCAAATATCAACAGGTAAACCATTTTGTAATAAGAGAATATGTCATAGCGCTCATTTTGCCCATTCCAATAAAGGTTTCCAGGATCATTCAATATGACTTTCTTTACATAGACAATCAGCGGTACTAAAGCGATTATCAGCAGAAGCGGGATTGCAAGATATGTATAATGGTTTGGATTTATATAGTTAAGGTGTTTACGATTTGAACCGTGGTTTTTCCCGGAATACGACTTCCCGGGAGCTCCGGATTTTTTATTCAGGCTCTTTTGTGCAGACAAAGTATACGCCTCCTCACATTTGAGTCCATTCTATCATATATGCATTTATTTTTGAAGAACTATTTGGCTATTGTAATGAAGCCACCCACGTGTTATAATATCACTTGCGGTCGAAACACTTATATGACAGCGCATATCCGGCCCATTGGTCAAGCGGCCTAAGACACCGCCCTCTCACGGCGGTAACAGCGGTTCGAATCCGCTATGGGTCACCAAAAAAGCCACTTCCTTTTAGGAAGTGGCTTTTTACATTTCTCGGGCATTAAGAAGCCGGTCGCTTGATCGACTGACTTCTCTCGTCCTCTTTATTCTCTCTCACTCATTGGCATATAATTTCTTTTTGGTTCGACATTCTTGTATGCCGGACGGATTATCCTGCCGCCGTTAACGAGTTCCTCCATCCTGTGGGCGCACCAGCCCGCCATCCTGCCAATCGCGAATATCGGTGTGAACAGCTCAACCGGGATATTCAGCATAGTGTAAACGAAGCCTGAATAAAAATCCACGTTTGCGCACATGACCTTGCTGCTCTTTTTCTCCTGGTAGAATATCTCAGGCGCGAGCCTCTCAATGGCAGTATAAAGCCGGTATTCCTTTTCCAGGCCCTTCTCCTTCGACAAGTTCTCGGCTTTTTGTTTAAGCAGTATCGTTCTCGGATCCGACAGCGTATATACTGCATGGCCTATTCCATATATAAGGCCGCTGCGGTCGAAGGCTTCCTTCCGCATTATTCTGGCCAGGTAGGAGCCTATTTCCTCCTCATCCTCCCAGTCCTTTACGTTGTTCTTTATCTCTTCCATCATGCCCATGACTTTGAGATTTGCGCCGCCGTGCTGCGGACCCTTCAGGGAGCCGATTGCCGCGGCAATGGCCGAATAGGTATCAGTACCCGTCGATGTAACCACGTGGGTAACAAAAGTAGAATTATTGCCGCCTCCGTGTTCAGCGTGGAGCACCAGGGCCAGATCCAGCATTTCGGCTTCCGAAGCGGTGTAGGAACTGTCGGGACGTATCATGTGAAGTATGTTTTCCGCAGTGCTTAGCTCCCTGGATGGATTGTGGATGTAAAGAGAGCGGCCGTCATAATAATGTGATTTTGCCTGGTAGCCGTATGCCGCCATTGTAGGAAGCCTTGCGATAAGTTCCACACACTGCCTCAATGTGTTTTTCAGACTTATCTCATCCGGATTGTTGTCGTATGAATAGGAAGCAAGTACGCCTCTGGCCAGCTTGTTCATAATATCCTGGCTGGGAGCCTTCATTATCATATCCTCGGTAAACCCTGCGGGCAGCGCCCTCAGCTCGCCAAGCAGGTTCTCGAATTCTTCCAGTTCGGCTTTATTAGGCAGCCTGCCGACAAGCAGCAGATAGCAGCATTCTTCATAGCCAAAACGCTTCTCGCTCTGAAAACCACGGACGAAATCGTTGATTTCCATTCCGCGGTACAGGAGACGGCCCTCTATCGGAACCTTCTCCTCCTCGTCGAATATATAAGCCCTCACGTCGCCTATTTCCGTCAGTCCTACAAGCACTCCGGTTCCGTCTGCATCACGCAATCCTCTTTTTACGTTGTATTTTGTGTATAATTCGGGATCGATCCTGTCGTTCTCCTCGACGATTGCCCCCAGTTTGTCAATAATTTTTTCCCTTTCATCAGCCTTCATCTTACCCATAATCCGCACTCCTCCCCCTAAATAACAGAAAATCCACTCAAAAAGCACTGCTAATTATAAAATACGGGGGTAATAACTGCTCACCCCCGTTGGTAACACTAATGTACTGTTGTTCAGCCGGCTTGGCGTCTTCTTTGACAATAAGCCTGTTTTGTAAGCAGTGTCGTTCTCCAGCCTACGTCGTTTTTAGTTTCAGAAGGTTGTTGCTGGCATTCTTTACGTGTTCGGTAGCGAGCTTTTCGGCCCTGTCGGCATCTTTTTCGGCAACTGCCTGCATTATGGCCTTATGCTCGTTCAGCACCTCCGTTGCCCTTTGAGAACTGCTCATCGAAACCTTGCGAGCTTTTTGCACATATTGGTGGAAAGTACTCAGCGTGTGCATCAGCGGTTTGCTTTTGCAGGCCCTGTAAATAATGTCGTGGAACCGCGTATCCAGTTGAAGCAGATGGCTGTTGTCGTTCCTGATCGTATAGAATTCTTCAAGTTCAAGAGCCTCCTTGAGTTCATCAAGCTCCTGCACAGTGATCTTTTCAGCGGCCCATCTGGCTGCCAGTCCTTCGATCAGCATCCTTATAGCATATATATCCTGTATGTCCTGGGCTGAAACACCCTTTACTATTACCCCTTTGTTGGGTATGGACTGTACAAGCCCTTCCAGTTCAAGCTGCCGGAGCGCTTCTCTTATCGGCGTCCTGCTAACACCGAGTTCTTCCGAAAGTTTAGTTTCAATCAAGTTGTCGCCCGGTTCATAAACACCGTTCAGGATATCGTTCTGAAGCTGCGAGAATACTCGGCTCCTCAGGGATGACTGAAGGTCGGCGTCCGGATAGTCCACTTTTTTCACTCTCCTTTGGAAAAGCGTCTGTTATTCGCCCTGTTTCCTTGTATAGTTGAGTAATCCGCCTGCCAGCATTATGTCGGTCTGTCGGCCGGACAATGCGGTATTTACCTTTATCTTCGCGTTCGTTGTCTTGTTTGTCAGTACGAGCTCATTTCCTGCCTTGATCTGTTCTGCCGCGTTTTCAAGCACCAGAACGTCTCCCTGGTTGATCCTGTCATAATCTGCCTCATCTGCGAAGGTCATCGGTAAAATTCCCGAGTTTATCAGATTCGCCATATGGATCCTCGCAAAGGATTTCGCCACAACGCCCTTGATACCGAGTTGAAGCGGAGCCAGCGCTGCATGTTCACGGCTCGAGCCCTGCCCATAATTCGAACCGCCCACAATGAATCCGCCGCCATTTTCCTGCGCACGTTTCGGGAAATCGGGATCGCACGGCGTCAGGCAATATTCAGCAAGATACGGTATATTTGATCTGTACGGCAGCAGCTTTGCGTTCGAAGGCATTATGTGGTCCGTTGTTATGTTGTCGCCTACCTTGATAAGCGCAGCACCTTCCACTTTCTCCGGGAGTTCCTTGTTTATCGGGAACGGCTTTATGTTCGGGCCTCTGACGACCTCTACGTCGTTGTTCTCCGGAGCGGGGGCTACTATCATGTTATCGTTGATAAAAAAGCTTTCGGGCATTTCAACTTCCGGAGCATCCCCAAACGAGCGCGGATCGGTCAGTACTCCGGTCAATGCGCTCACAGCGGCTGTTTCCGGGCTGACAAGGTATACGCCTGCCGACTTTGTTCCGCTTCTGCCTTCGAAGTTCCTGTTGAAGGTCCTGAGCGAGATTGCGTTGGTTGCGGGCGCCTGCCCCATACCGATGCAGGGACCGCACGCAGATTCAAGTATCCTCGCGCCGGCTGCGACCATATCGGCAAGGGCTCCTTCCCGTGCAAGCATGGTCAACACCTGCTTGGAACCGGGAGCGATAACCAGGCTGACTCCCGGATGAACCGTCTTTCCTTTCAGAATGCGGGCGACCTTTATCATATCCATGTACGATGAATTGGTGCAGCTGCCGATCGCTACCTGATCGACCTTAATCCCGCCGATCTTCGATATGGCTTCCACGTTGTCCGGGCTGTGAGGTTTCGCAGCCAGCGGCTCCAGTGCGCCGAGATCAATAGCGACTTCTTCGTCATAAGCCGCGTCCGCATCGGGAAGCAGTTCGATCCAGTCATTCTCTCTTCCCTGCGCCTTCAGGAATGCTTTTGTAACGGCATCGCTCGGGAAAATAGAAGTAGTTGCCCCGAGTTCGGCTCCCATATTCGTAATTGTTGCTCTTTCAGGCACCGTAAGTGAAGCGACGCCGTCGCCTGCATATTCTATTACCTTGCCTACTCCGCCTTTAACGGTAAGCAGGCGCAGAACTTCAAGTATTATATCCTTTGCTGAAACCCAGGGCTTAAGCTTGCCTTTAAGAGTGACCCTGCACACCTTCGGCATCGTCATGTAATATGGTCCGCCGCCCATAGCTACCGCGACATCCAGGCCGCCCGCACCGATCGCAAGCATTCCTATGCCGCCGCCTGTGGGAGTATGGCTGTCCGAGCCGAGCAGCGTCATGCCCGGAACGTCAAACCTCTCAAGCTGTACCTGATGGCAGATACCATTGCCGGGGCGAGAAAAGTATATCCCGTGCTTTGAAGTAACTGTCTGGATATATTTGTGGTCATCCGCGTTCTCGAAACCCGCTTGAAGAGTGTTATGATCGATGTACGCGACAGACCTTTTCGTCTTTACTCTGGGTACGCCAACGGCTTCGAACTGCAGATATGCCATAGTTCCCGTAGAGTCCTGCGTAAGAGTCTGGTCGATCCTGATCGATATTTCGCTGCCGGGTGTCATCTCCCCGCTGATAAGGTGGTTTTTGATTATTTTTTGCGCCAGATTCAAGCCCATTTCAATTCCCCCAAATATTTAGTATCGTTTGCGGCAGTTCGCCGCTGTTTAACCGTATTTGTGCTATATTCGTACCATTGCTGTGCCGTCGTTATGCCCTATTTATGCCGTATTTGCACCATTGTTATGTCAAATTTCTGTCGTTGTTGCTTTGTTATGTCATCGTTATATCGTTGTAATGCCGTTTCGTCAATACCCGTTCAAAGTACCAGATCGTATATCTCTGGCACCAGCAATTTTATGGCCTCTTCCAATTCGTTATCGCTCAGTGCGGTGACTCTGCCGTTTTTGTACTGTTCGTCGACCCATTCCTTCAGCTTCAATACCTTCTCATCTTTCTTATCCAGCTTCTTGCTGCCGGTAAAGCCGAAGTAGCCATTGATCCAGTGAGCTATGCCGGCTGTGCCGGAAGTCTGGTTTATTGAAACGCCTACTGGTCTGTTCAAAAGCTTGTTCGTATCGAAAATATTGTATATTTCCTCGTCCTTAAGAAGGCCGTCCGCGTGGATGCCCGCCTGCGTCACGTTGAAATACCTTCCGACGAAGGGCGTTCTCGGCGGGATCTGATAATCGAGCTCCCTTTCATAGAACTCGGCTATCTCGGTGATCATCGTAGTATCCATTCCGTCCGTCGTGCCCCTTAACTGGGCATATTCGATTATCATAGCCTCGAGCGGCGTATTTCCAGTCCTCTCGCCTATGCCGAGCAGCGAGCAATTTACGCTTGACGCACCGTACATCCAAGCGCTTGCGGAATTCGAAACCGATTTGTAGAAGTCGTTATGTCCGTGCCATTCAAGCATTTCGCTCGCGAAACCCGCATGGTGTCTGAGGCCGTAAATGATACCCGGAACACTTCGAGGCAATGCGGCCCCCGGATAGGAAACGCCGTAACCCATTGTATCGCATGCCCTTATTTTTACAGGTATGCCGCTTTCCTCGCTCAGCTTGCGCAGTTCTATAGCGAACGGTACAACAAAGCCATAGAAGTCTGCCCTGGTTATATCCTCGAAATGACAGCGCGGCCTTATACCTACTTCTATAGCACTTTTTATTATACCCAGGTAATGGTCGAGTGCCTGTTTTCTCGTCATGTTGAGTTTTTTGAAAATATGATAGTCCGAACAGCTGACCAGAATTCCGCTTTCCTTCATCCCCATATCCTTGGCGAGCTGGAAGTCATTTTTTGTAGCCCTTATCCAGCTGGTAACCTCGGGATATTCATAGCCTCTTTCCTGACACTTGTACACTGCTTCCTTGTCTCTGTCACTGTAAAGGAAGAATTCGCACTGCCGGATGATCCCCTTTGGTCCCCCCAGCTTGTTCATCATATCATACAAACGGACTATCTGTTCCACCGTATATGGCGCTCTTGACTGCTGCCCATCCCTGAACGTCGTATCCGTTATCCAGATTTCATCGGCCGGATACATCGGAACCCTTCTATGATTGAAAGCACACTTTGGAATTTCATCGTAGCTGTAAATTTCTCTATAAAGATTCGGTGTTTCGACATCCTGTAATGAGTAACGATACTGCGTCTGCTCTAGAGTATTGGTTTTTTTGTTGAATTCAAGCATATCCATCACCCTGACCTGTCACAAAATGAATTCTGCAATTTCGCATGATAAAACTTGCAAAAATGTATGTTTGTATTATTGTATACAATTATACAGACACTGTCAATTACCTTACAGCTAAAATTTTAACTGATATTTCTACCTAAAACTGTATAAAAATATACTTTTTTAATGAATCAATGAAACGAATTTATATCTTTTAGTATAAATCAGAAGGATTTTGACAAATTTTATCGAAACTAGATATATGTAATTCGGCAGAGGGAGGATGGATTGTCAATGAAGAATAAAGCGCAAATGATCGCTACAATTTCATCAGGATTGGTTATGACCGTTGTTTACCTGCTATTTAACAGAAGTTGGGCCGCTATACTGGTATTTTTCACTGCGGTAGTGACATCGCAGGTAATGAGGATCACGAACGGCTTTATGGTAAAGAATATCGCTCAAAATTTTGAAATTGAACTTGAACCTGTGAAAGAAGGCGACTACTCCAGATTCCTTCAGCCAAGCAAATTCGGCGTACTGGGTGGGCTTGCTTCCGTGGTGAACGCCGTATTGAGCGATATCCGCACATTGGTAGACGGCTTTTTCACACTTTCGATATCGATAATACAGGCATCGAGAAAAGTCGGCACTACAGCAAGCCAGGCTGCAGCTACAATTACCGAGATCTCGAAGACAGTCGATGAGATCGCAAAAGGAGCATCAGAACAGGCGCAGGATGCCCAGCGAGGTGTTCAGCTGGTCGACAAGCTCTCCGATCAGATCAATTTTGTTTATCAGAGCTACGGCAGCGTTATGGATGAGACCAGCAACATAAACGGTTTGAACAACATAGGCATGGAATCGGTAAGCATACTTCGCCGTAAGTCGGAAGAAAACTACAATACGACTGAAAAAATCTTCTCCGTAGTTGAGAATTTGACCAATACAACAAAGAATATTGGTATGTTTGTGCAGTCGATCGAAGATATAGCCGAGCAGACCAATATGCTTGCCTTGAACGCCGCTATCGAGGCGGCAAGAGCAGGTGAAGCAGGCAAGGGCTTCGCAGTGGTAGCGGAAGAGGTCAGGAAGCTCGCTGATCAGAGCAGGCAGTCCACAGAAGAGATAGCCCATCTGATGGAAAATATCAGCGAAGAATCCAAGCTGGCTATCGAAGCGATGGAAATGATGAAAAAAGTCTCGCATGAGCAGAATGAAGCCGTTGACAGCACCAATAAAGCCTTTGGCGATATTGCAGGCGGTATCGAGACAATAGTAGCGAAGATTAAGGATGTCAACGAGGCCGTTTCCGGCATGCAGGGCGACAAGGACGCCGTCATTACCGCAATCGAGAATATCTCCTCCGTATCAGAAGAGACTGCAGCTTCCAGCCAACAGGTCGCAGCAACCACCGAACAACAGCTCAAGGGGATCGATGACATGAAGGTCGCCGCCGAACAACTCAACGAACTCGTTCAGGAGCTGGACAAGAAACTGAAAAAGTTCAAGATAAAATAATTGAAATGAAGCAGGTACGATAGAATCGCAAAGGCCGTCTCAATAGATATTGGGACGGCCTTTGTTAATGGAACATAGCGAAGTCTTGTTCAAAAAACGTGGACACTCGACGTGTCCGCGTTTTTTATTTGGTGAAAAAACGCAAAAGGCGTATTCTGAAAATCCGCCAAAGTATGAGTTTCGGTTTATATTCAAACTTCATAGCTTTTTAGTATCTCTGTCACTTCTGTATTATCAAAATTACGCCGTGCTTCGTTCAGCAGATCGTTAACATTATACTCGGGCCAGAAATGGGTGAGCAACAGCCTGTGTGCCCCGGCCTTCGAAGCAGCTGTGCCGCACTGCGCCGCGGACATGTGCGGCGAAGCCGGCGTAAGGTCTTTTTCTAAAAACCCGGCATCCAGCATCACCAAGTCTGCTCCCGTTGAAAAGCGTATGATGTCATCCGTCCAGGAAGTATCCCCTGAGAACACCAGCTTTTTCCCTCTGCACTCGGCAGCTACGGCATAGTCCATGGCAGGATGCTTCATCCTGGCAAAGGATAGTGTTACAGCTCCAAAATCAAGTACGGTATCATCAGTTATGGCACTAAGCTCGAATGCGTCGCTGACATTCAGACGGGCAAACTCCTCCGCGGGCTCAGGCGGCGCAAACACCCTGATCAAGTGATCGAATTGGCCGCGCGCCCTCTTAATCTGCACAGCGTACTTAAGTACCTGCATGTCGGAAGTATGGTCATTATGAAGATGAGTCAATATAATGGCATCCAGCTTGTCCAGCGATACAACCTTCTGCAGATTTCCAAGAACTCCGTTTCCGCAGTCTATCAAAATGTTAGCCGGGCCGTTCGTTAAAAGATAGCCCGAGCAGGCTCCGCCTGCAGACGGGAACGGACCGTTGTTACCCAGAACCGTTAGTTTCACCTGTAAATACCTCCAAACAACTTTTCAGTACTTTGAACCTTCAAGAAGTAATTTCAGAAATTCACTCGCAAAGTATTACCTTTTCAGTACATCCGCTCCCGCTCTATTCAGCAGCAGTACGAGCACATACCCAAGGATGGCGCTCAGCCCACCCTGCACAAGGTTGGACGGGATCTCCGTTGCAGCTGCGGCCAGTCCGAATGAGCGGTCGAATATCGACAGTATGAAGGCCTCTCCGGAAAAGTAACCTGCGACCATGATCAAGGCGCCTATAACCAAAGCCAGTATGAGGTTGAAATTGAACGGTGAGGTGCGTCCGGTTTCCAGGTAATTCTTGCGGTATTTGGCCGCGATGAGACCGACTGCGAGCCCTTCAATTCCCTTTACAACCAACGTGATCGGCGCAAAAATCAGAGCGCTTGCCGCCATATCCGCAAATGCCGAGCCTATGCCGCCTGCGATCATTCCCCCAAAAGGTCCTATAAAAACTGCAGCCAGCATGATAACCGCATCGCCCAGGGTAAAATAACCGCCTGGCAGAGGAGTCGGTATCCTCGTGAAATATGTGGCCAAAAAGACCAACGCTATAAATAGACCACCAAGTACCAATTTCCTTACAAGATTGTTTTTCAATGTAATTCCCCCCGGTTATGTAGCTGTTTTATAATACATATGATTTGCTACATTTCGAAAATAATTAGAAATATTCTATGTTTATTAGCGTGCAATGTCAAGGTAAATGTAATAATTATCTACCCTTAATCCTGCGGCTGTATATATGTCAGGTCATAGATATTCCCTGTTATATCGATATCATTTATTGTTCTCGTTACGGAACGATTGCCTTTATAGGCTGTTACAGTCATACTATAACGGGGCCTGAGCCGGACATCATTCCAGTCCTTGCTGGAGGGCGCGAGCGGCAGGTTATACTCCCAATAAGCATGATTCCCGCTCATAAGGAAGGTTGAATCCTCCGGGAAGCTTACCTCATGCCCGAAGTATTCGCTGTAACTGGAGGTGTGCCCGCCTGGATCGGTATAATTCATTGCTTCAAGCTCTGGGCTAAACCTTACTGCGATACGATCAGGATTGCCTGAGGTGCTGATATTTATTTTTACACATTCCAGCGATAAAAACCTATGGGGTTCGTTCGTCAATTGTTTGCCCAGTAAATCCACCTGACCTCTCCAATGGTTCCAGTAACCCTCGATCGTTACGTCATTTATGCCCAAAAACTGGATCGTCACCGGACCAACGTATTTATAAGAGGTATTGCCCGCATGATCTGTGACCTGCGTATGGAGAAACCATGTGCCGTCAATATCCAAATTTGCCGAGACACTCTCGCTATTATCTTCAGGGGCGGCAGTATTGGTTTCAGTCCAGCCGGAAGACGGTGTGGCTGTCGTATTGGTCCATTTGTATCGAACCGATTTAATACCGCTTCCCCCTGTATCCGACGCATTTATTGTGGCAGAGACAGAAGTTTGATATGTACCCGGAGCAATAGAAGCTGATACAGTCGGTGCCAGTTTATCGACGTTATAGGTACCGAAAATGTTAAAATTGCCGTTGTTGCTGTAGTTATCGCTATTGTCCAGAGCACGTGCACAAAGATACCATTTTCCGTTAGCGCTTTGAGTGGTAATGTAATCATCATCAACGCCGCTGATACCAGCTGAGGAATAATCCGAAATATCGGAAGGCTTCAGCGTCCATACATAATCGAGCCGTTTAAGCCCGCTGCCCCCGTCATCATGGCAGGATAGCGTTACAGCGGCATTGGTGTTGGACCATTTTCGCGAGGCAGGTACAGCGGTTAATGTCGGCGGAACAGTGTCTATAACAGTCAATGTCTTTTCACAGGGCAGGCTCCATACGCCGTTACTATCCTGTACTTCCAGCGTAATAACATAGTTCCCGACTCCGGAATCTGAATATTCGGTTTTGCAGGTCGGCTTGTTTACATAGCTGAATGTCAGGCTTCCGACCTTCTTAATATTCCAGCGTCTTTTAGCTATACTGCACCCTGGCGCGGTAACGTAAGACATATCGGTTACTGCTGCAGTTTGAGAAACAGGTAAAGGGTTGGGACTTATATCAAATTCGGCAACAGGTCTGCCCGGGACACCCACGATCACCGGATCGCTCCAGGCCCCAAGGCCGAAAGGTCCGTCAATATCCTGTACGGAAAGGCTCACCAAATAATTAAACCCTTTAGGTACTTTATATGTTTTCGATGAATCATTAACTTTAGCATACGTCCATGAAACATTTCCTGCCTTTGTAATTTTTGCAATACCCCATATTCTCTTTGCAATGCCCTTGTCAACCCTTGATGTGTGATCCGGGTCATAGCTTAAATTGTTGTCATTAAGCACGATATTATAGTTTGTTCCATCATCAGTAATGCTTACAGTATAATACGCAACAGGTTTACGATGTAAATTGAGGAATTTGGTTACCATATTGCTGTCACGTTTATAATTCGAAAAAGCTGTATTATCACCTTTGGGTTTATCCTGCATCTGCAGAGATACCTTATACCCTCCTACCTTACCAACCTGGGCACCCGAACTGTCAGTATCGATGAACGATGCAACAGGTGACGATAGAATCTTTCTGTCAAGAGAAAAATATCCTGCAGAATTATCAAAAGGTACTGATGAACCTGTGCTTGAATAAAAGTTATTCGGGTTATGTTCATATATCCACTTACTGTGATAGGCATCGTGCTCGATATCCGAATAAAAGACCGTAGGAGCGTCAACATCCTCTGATATCAGCATATAATCACTGATAAGCCTGGGCGGTTTTTCCGTATTGGCTACGATATAGTCCGCCAGACTATTCATGGCTGCATCGAGGTTGGAAATATTGTAGTAGGCGCCTTTGTCTCCGTTTATCGTGTTAACAAGTTTAAGTCCTGCGCTATTTGCGGCAGACCCGATACCTATAGTCCTTATGTTATTGTCGTTTAAAATTTCTTTTATCTTATTAATCGAGCCTTGGTTTGATAATTCGGGAAGTGCATTGCTGCTCACTTCTATGAAGTATTGATTGAAAGAATTTTTGAAGGATGCTTTTGAGAGCATGCTATCATAAAGATATTGGCCGACCTTTTCGACATCCCATCCGGTTAAGCCGCCATCATTATAAACGGCGCCATCGTTCTTTATATAATAGTTGGTGCTGCCCCACGATGCCATAGAGTATACATTCGTCGCTTTCGGATTTGCGTCCCAAAAGGCGGAGCCTGTATACCTTTCATATATATGGCCGCTGTCGCTGAATGCGGTATCATTATTATAACTATATACCTTATAAAGATTACCGTCCTCTTCAAGCACGCAAATTCCATTATACGTTGGAAAAACATCTTTGACCTTCTTGCGCGTTCTATATCCGTCGAACCAGCCCCCATCAGGGTAGTAATAATAACTGAAAGGATAATCAAAAGAATCATGTGCTCCAGGAAAATAATAATGGTCTGTGTTCCAATAACCATCCTCATAATACCCGAAGTCAATCCTCCCATTAACAAACCAAGGACGTCCAACGTTATCTATGATTGCTATATTGGATAAACTCCTGCCCACTTCGGCATCGGGTTCACATACAGACGCACTGGACAATTTTTTTATAACCATTTTATCAGTCCCAGATATCCATGGATTTGAATGGGGTTTCATCAAGTCCGTGACTCCACCGGCGCCTATCATTAATTCGGCATTCGCAAATGAATGAGTTTGAAAGCCGCCCTTATCGCCGAAAGTTTCATTTTGATTGTAAGTTGAACCCGATAATATGTATACCTTGCCGGAACTGTCAAGAGCGTTTCCTCCGTCTGCAGCCGCAACTATTTGCACAATACCCGTCAATGGGCTGCCATCAGAAAACTTTACCTGCTTAGGCGTATTTATGATAATCTGACTGACTATGTGTTGAGGATCCCAACCATGAAGGTATACGTTTTGCTGCGATAAATAATTCCAGGAATTAAATGTACCCCAGTACCAAACAGTACCGTCATTACGCAATGCGTACTTACCGTATTCGGAAGATGCCACCTTGACTATATTATTCAAACCTGCAACCTTTGTGGGATATGTAGTTTCCGTCCACTGATATACATTACCTGAAGAATCGGCAGCGATATAATCGTAAAACCCGGCAGCGGCATCAACAATATCGGTTAAATTGCCGACACCTTTTTCACCTATAACCTTGGCACCTGTAGACATATTCCAAAGGGTGCCGTTAACTTTAAGCAGTAAGGGCTTTGTATGCCCGGCTGCAGTAGTCCATATATCCGTGCAGGCAACAACTTTAGATCCTTCAAGAGTGTCATAGGCTCCGTTGTTAATCACAACATTAACCTTTATATCATTTGCCACAAGCTTAGGTTTCATAATAGATTCATATTTAGTTTTAATTATGTCCGGTGTAGTTCCAAGGCCAACGTTAAAATAAAGATCGACCGAAAGATCACCGGCCAAATAATCCCTTAGCGTAGTTAATGCGGTGTCTAAGCTGGTACCATCAATAAATAAGCCACGCCCCGAGTTATTTGACACCAGCTTGTCAATGGCAGCGCGATTACTTGAATTGCCAATACCAATAAAGCATACATTATCATTGTTTAATTCAGTTATTACAGACGAAAGCTTGTTAACATCGGAAAGCTCCGGATAAGCACCATTATTTACGGCGATGTAGTATCTTTCGGAGCTATCGCCCCAAACACGACCCGACAAGGTTACATCAAGGCCGCTAGTCGAAGAAACAAAATAGAAATCAGGTTCTCTGTCATTACCTGATAAGGCGGGTGTTATTATGCTGCTTACCTTGTTTTTTAAAACCGCCATGCTATATGCACTGCTTCCCAGTACGAAAACAATGTCCATCTTCTGTTTTTTCGTAAAGCTGAAATCAGCAACCGGAGGCAGGTTATCATTATCAATTCCCTGGTTGGAATCGGCTGAATAATCTTCATATATCGACAAAGCAGATATGTTTTGAAAGGATAATAGCAGGATCAGCACTAAAGAAAAAATAAGCTTAAATAACCTCATAATAGCCCCCAATCAAGGAATGTACGATTCTTTAACAGTGACATGAACATCGTATTTCCCCACTTCCCTGGTTAAATACTCATACGCCTTGACCGTATCGATTACGTGACGATCCGACGTTTCGGATATGACAACCGTTTGATCGCCCGAGTCACCGAAAATACCGTTGTTGTTGGCGTCATAAACAGCCCATATTTTTCTATAGCTTATGTAGTCGCCGTCAGGTGAATAAGACTCATCATTTACGGTGATTTTTGCGTAATTGACGCCATCAACTATAGTTTCACGGTAGATTTTTGTCTCTGTCCTAAATTTTGAAACCGGAGGAATATCAGGCTGGACAGTAATGCGCTGAGTTGTCGAGTTAGAATAACCGGCTGAGTTTGTAACCGTCAGAGTTATATCGTATTGACCGGCCTTTGTAAACGTAATCATTGGCGTATTTAGCCCATTCAGGCTGGCAGCCGTGTACGGATCGCCTGTTAACTGTTCTTTTACGGTAGACTTATTAGTTATTTTATAAATGGCGTTGGCTGCCGCCCCAGACCCCGAAACCGGTGAAACGGTCCATACGTTTTTTGTCGTTGCTATCGGATAACGGGCAGGGCTTGTACTTGTATTGGTCAAAGTTATTATACGCATTTCTTTCTGTGTGCCCGCTACGGTAAAATGCGCTTCAGGCGTGGGCGGCACAATTGTTATAGTTCGCTGTGCAGCACCTTGAGCTCCGTTATTATCGTATACTGCAAGGAAAATATTGAAATTGCCGGTTTTGGGGTAGGTAACAGTAGTATATGACGTTTCAGGGGTTACATCCGGTCCCGCAATGCCCCACAAATACCGCTCAACTGTGCCGTCCGGATCATATGAGGCAGTGCCTGTTATGAATACATCTTCACCGAGTTTGGCTGTCGATGGCGCAGATATAACGGCAACAGGAGGTTTGTTATTTGTCTGGGGAGGCGGCTGCGTACCCTTATATAGGGTTACAGCGCAGTATTCGGTATTGCTTTTCAATTGCTGACCATTTACAGTTGCAAAAGAGCTTACCGCAAACTTTTGAGTATAGCTGTCCGCTGATTTTAGGACTCCGGCCTGAAGGGTGAAGGTTTTTTGAGAAGTCTGCGACAATCCGAGCCCTGAGGTATATGTAAAGGCTTGAAACTGATCACCGGTTCCTGAAGGATCTTTGCGAAGATTATTTTTCCACTGAGTTATCTTGCTTGTATCGGTGTAGTTCCTTAAAGTGCCCTTTACGGTTACTGTAACGTTTATAGTTGCATTCGAATTAATCTGCGATTGGGTAATCATTTTATCGCCGTCTGTGGAAGGCTCTGCAATAACATAAGCACCCTGGGGGCTTTGGGTGATGTTTAAAGTGACCTGAGCGGTGTCGGTCATATTCGTATAAGTAATTTCTCCGACCCTATACCAAACTGTAAGTTTTACATTATATTTGCCTACGGCAAATTTAGGGAATGAAGGGTAGGAAATTCCTTCACCTTGTGAGATAAAAGACCAGGACAGTGACGAAATTGGCTTATACTCCCACTTGTAAACTTTGCCGTCTGCATAATTAGGAAACCAAGAATTATTCCCTGATAGATTTATCTCTTCATTATCTAGATATGATATCGTACTATCATCTACATTTGTGCTCCCCTTAGATATGTGCGCGTCCGGAGTCTTTAAGTTATCTTGTGGTTTGGGTGGTATTGATACAGACAGGCCAAAAAACTTATCTAGATCACTTTTTTCTCGCCAATTACGGACATCTTTAATAGCATTCGTTGTAAAATAATCTTTTCCCAGCACTGCTGGGGTACTTGTACCATGTTTTACAACCGTGCCATTGCTTTGCATATCAGCTAAAGGCTCGCCATTTTCAATGATTGTCATAATACCATCAAAATATAGGGTTGCTTTCCTACTAAAAAGTTCTATAAAATCATCCGATGCCCCATATTTATCTATGAATCTTTGCTTAACTGAATTCGGTCCATTACGAGCGGGTATTCTAATTGGGACAGTCACTGTAGTACCATCACGATTATCAATATCATCAAAAGGTTCAAGCATTAATGTAGTTATATATGACTTTCCATTTGTAATACATTTAACGGTAAACCCCATGATCTTATATTTTGTTGATGTTTTTGCCTTGGTAACTACACAATCATATCCGATTGTATCAACATTTGGATAATATCCAATTTGTAAGGCATTCACTTTAAAAGGTAACGATGTTATAACTATTATTAATATCATTAGGAAAACAATAGATTTTTTCATAATACCTTAAGCACACCCTATCTTAGTACTACATTATTTAGAAAGTACTTTCTTACGAAGGAATAATCAGAATGAGGCCATTTGGAACCGTTATAAGTAAAAAGTATTCCGTTGATGATCTCAACGTCTGCTGAATACCATTTGTACAGTTCGTACGCCGGTAAACTGTAGTCTTTAAAGTATTGAGGGTCTACGGACTCGAACATAAATTTCAACCTTCCCCTTAATACCGATTCAGCATTTTTGTTTCCGTAATATAACGAGGTGTCAGTATTAAATTCAGCTTTTTCGATGATCTTGTATTTTTTGACATCATCGTATCTGAGCTTTATATAGCCTTCCACATCGTAGTTTTTTCCATTTACTGTCCACGACTGGTCGCTTTCCGGCATGAAGTAGTATCTATACTGCTGGATGAAAGAGGTACCTATTGTTTTGTAATCGACATTGTTTTCAACCTCCATCATGTTTTTAAATGTCTTGCATATTTCTTTTATGCTCTCTACACCCATAACTTCTATGCTTTCTATATTGGACTTATAGAAATTAATCCCGGCTCCGTTTTTCTTGTATTTGAGATCCCCATCTTTATCATCCTTATATGCCAGCAGCTCCTTTAACATATCCGGGTCGATCGGTGTAAGCTCTGCTATATACGGTTTAAAGTCGGCTGATGCAGGCATGGACACATCTATATCCTCCGATGGTTTCGGCATAGTGGTTATCGCTTTTACATCAGGCAGCTTTATTTTTACTACAACCGTATTTGTTTTAGCATCCCACCCAACAGTACCGCCCAGTTTTTCATATAGGAATTTAGCCAGCACAAATATCTTACCTTTGATATTTGTCGCCTTCTCCCCCATTGCCAAGGAGCTTCCATTTACCAGGGCATACTTGCGTCCTGCCTGAAACAGCATAGTGGTGCCGTTCAGCTTTACTTCCGCTTCCTTGGTGCTTTTATGGTATTCAACCGAGGCCCCTGCAGCCTTGGATGCTTCGGCAAGCGGTACCATTATACCGGTTATGGATTTATAAGGAGAATACCCCTTCAAATCAACAATTTGGCCGTTGACTTTCAAATTGATTGTGGCATTTTCAGACTTGGCACTTGAACATACCGCAAGCAGTAATGAGAATACAATCAAAAAACTAGTAATCCTTTTCATAAACTACCTCCATGGGTGCATCGCACCAGGATTTTTTGTCAAAATTCTTAACGGCTCTACATTTAATGATATTTATAAGCCATATGTATGAATGAATTCCGTAGATAAGATCAATATTGCAGATATTTATGTAAGATTATGGCTTCTTTTACTATTATATGTAATATTTTTCCAAATGTCAAATATAACTTTTTTCTCCAAAAGATTGTCAAAAAGGACAAAATAAAAAGCAATAGCGCCTTGGCTACTGCTTTAAACATATAATGCCGTCCAAAAATAATTTGATAAGCTTTATAATATCTTCATCAAAATTACGGAGGCCAAAAGAAACACTGTCTGATTAAGCTCGCAAACGGCTCCAAGTATATCTCCCGTTACGCCTCCCAGCTTTTTTCCCAGCGATCTTGCCAGGGCAATGGCGGAAAAAATAGCTAACAGTAATAGAGCAAATCCGTAAAAACCTGAAACAGCAGTAAATATAACGGCGCTTATCAACGATCCCGCCAGCGCTTCCTTCCAGCCGCAGAGTTCGACACACCACCTGCCGGGTCCGTCAGAAATTCCGGCATACTTCGACGTCCCAGAGCCAATCAGAGAGCCTATCCTTCCGGCTGCGGGCATCAGGAGTAATATCTCAAATGCTTGGTTCTCCAGCGAAGAAATTAGCGATATATCCAATAATAACACTAGAACTATGGCAAGGACGGCATTTGTACCAACCCTGCTGTCCTTCATTATTTCTAGTATCCTTTCCCTGGGGCGGTTCGAAAAAAGTCCGTCCGCCGTATCGCCAAGGCCATCCAGATGCAACCCGCCTGTCAGGAAAACATATAAAGCCACAGTCAAAACTGCATTAACAAAGGCAGGAAATATAAAACCCAACAGGTAATGAAATACTGCAAGAAAGACACCGATAATGAGTCCGATAACCGGTGCAACAACCAGGCCTTTGGCAAAATCCTCACGTTCCGCTCTAACATTTAGTTTTACCGGAATTCTGGTCATGAATTGAAGCATTAGTACAAACCGTTCCAGCCAAACCATTTAGACACCTCGCAAACACAGCATTCTTCATAGGTAAAGCACTGCTTAACCCTGCGTTATTCCACCTTAAGTGTAGTCCTGCTCAACCCTACATTATCTTACGTTATCCTGCGTTACCCTACTTGATCCTGATCGGTATGCCCGAGACCAGCAGGTGTACCTCTTCGGCCTCACGCGCTAACTTCTGGTTCGTTCTCCCGGCAATATCCCTTGCGGCTCGCCCGAGAACAGTGGAAGGCACCACTCCCATACCAAGTTCATTTGTAACTATTACAAATGGTATATCGGCATCCTTGATCACAGAAAGCAACTCAGAAATCTGCCTGGAAACTTCCCGCTCGACCTCATTTATGTCCGCCGTGGTCATATTGTTCCATTCCATATCCTTTTGAAGCATTATATTGGAGACCATATTGGTAATACAGTCCAGCATCGCCGCATCACGCCCGATTAACAAACCGGGAAGGCTATTCCCGAAATTCCTGAAAGCCTCGAGCGTCTCCCACGTCGAAGGGCGCTGCAGGCGATGCAGGTGGACACGCTCCTTCATTTCTTCATCGAATGCGATCGCTGTCGCAATATACAAAATATTTTTACCGTATGTACGAACAAAGTTCTCGGCAAATGTACTTTTTCCGCTTCTCGCTCCGCCTGTAACCAATACGAGTTTACCCATACAACTCTCCCCCTCTTTTTAAGGCGCAAATCATATTTTGAAATTCCACGTAAATACGTCGAGTATTCAGGACAGTTTATATGCCGGTATGGCGCATCCCGGCAGCTTTACATGTCGTCCCAGGCATATATCTGAACTATATGCTTGTGCTGTATTGTATCGCGGCTTACTTTCGCCAGTATTTTTCACCCGAATGTTTTGTATTCCGCAGCTTCAAGGCAGGACTTCGTGAAGCCGTGCCGATTCTATTACAACAGCATGTTTCTTCAGCGCGCTATACTCGAGCATTGCTTTCCCACCGGTAAAATCACGGTTCCCCGGGTTCTCGTCCTCGATTATGATCAGATTCTCAGAGTAAGCGGCTGCCTTCAGGTTTTTGATGTTCTGCTGACCGAAAGGCATATCGCACAATATCGTGAAGTCCGCAGCCCTGACCAGTTCTACGTTTTTTTGAAACGTTTCATCGTCTATCTCGCTGAAAGGCTGGCATACAAGGGTCGTGACACCGAACACATCCGTACATCCAAGGTCGCTGTCCCCATGCGCAAACACTCCCGCCGTAACGTTATAGCCGCCTTCGAACAGCTGCCTGATGACAGCGGATGCAGAACCACCCCCGCCAATGACATGTGCGAGCTTGTCCCTTCCGATTTCGGCCCGGCCGGGTATGTGAAAATCCATAAATCCGGATATTCTGTTTTTATAAACAAGAGCGTTTACGCCATATGCTTTAAGCAGGTTCTGCCGTGTAACAACCTCTTCCGGCGCCCCATCCGCAATGATGTGTCCGTCCTTCATAAGGATAAGCCTTGAACAGAAACGTACTGCCGTTTTTAAATCATGGACTGCAGCAATTACAGTCTTGCCGTTTCTGCATAGCTCAGCCGAGTATCTGAAGGTCTGTTCTTCGTATGCGATGTCCAGGCTCGCCGAAGGCTCGTCGAGCAGTATCAGGCCAGCCTCCTGCGCCAACGCTTTGGCAAGCAGCACCCTTTGCCGCTCCCCTCCTGACAGCGTGTTTACAGAACGGTCCTCAAGTTCAAGGGTGTCCGTATATTCCATATATCTGCGCGCGGCTTCGTAATCGGATGGGCGCTCAGCCTTGAATCTGCCCAGCAGGTGGTACCTGCCCATCAACACGACATCTAGAACAGTGAATGGAAACGTTACAGATGTATCCTGATGCAGCATTGCTACCTTGTCCGCAATCTCCCTGCTGTTCATGCTCCCGAGCTCAGCTCCGCCAATCTCTATCCTTCCGGTGCCTTTATATATACCGTCTACACATTTCAATAGCGTCGTCTTGCCGGCCCCATTCGGCCCGATGAGGCCGATGAATTCCCCTTTGGAAGCGCTTAAATCAATATTTTTAAGAATCTGTTTATCATTAATGCCATAATTAAGATTTGTAACAGTAAGCAGCATATTTTCTGATGAAAGGTCAGGCTGCAGTATATTTTTTTCGCTTTCATCAAACGATTGTTTACCTACACCAGTGTTATTCTTAATTTTCTTATTAGTTCCAGCCATCAGAACACCTCCCCATCCTTTCGTGACTTGATCAAAAGGTAAAGGAAGAAAGGCGCACCAAGAAGGGAGGTGATTATACCGACACTGATCTCACCGTTGGCAGGCAGTCTTGCCAGAGTATCGCAGCCTGTCAGGAAAATCGCTCCGCCCAGGGCGCTGGCCGGTATCAGTATTCTATGGTCCGGTCCTGTTATGAGGCGCAGAATATGCGGCACTATAAGGCCGACAAAGCCAATCGGGCCGCAGACGGATATTGCCGCCGCCACTGTAAGCGAGGTCAGGAGCAGCAGCAATTTGCGGGAACGCGAAGGCTCCAGGCCTACGGACTGCGCTTCCTCTTCCCCTAGCAGCAGCAGGTTGAGATCCCTCGAAAAAAATGTCAGCAATATTATAAGGATAATCACCGGCGCTGCGATAAGGCCGACCTGAGCCCACGTCATGCCGTTCAGGCTCCCCATGACCCAGAATACATAGCTGCGGACTTCATAGTCGTTACTGTTCATAAGCACCAGCTGTGTAACGGCACCGATAAACGTACTAACGGCAATGCCCGATAGTATCAGGGTAAGGGACGATATCCTGCCCTTGCGCAATGATAACAGGTATATCAGCGTAACTGCCAGAAGAGCCCCGACCGAGGCAAAAAGCGGTAGCGTATAAATGCTCCGTACGGCAAAGCCCAGCGCGATCGCCGTTACAGCGCCCAAGCCTGCGCCGCTTGATACTCCAAGGATGCCGGGATCGGCCATGGGATTGCGGAACATGCCCTGCATTGCCGCACCGCAGGAGGCTAGAGCTCCTCCTGCAAGACAGGCTGTCAAGGCCCGCGGCAGCCTGACAAGATAGATTATCGCGTTCTGATCCCTGGGAAGCGAAGGGTCATGGATCAATCCCATATTGGACAGTATAATCCTTACCGACCTTCCAAAGGGTACATAAACAGGCCCAACCGCAACAGCCGTAACTATAAGCACCATCAGTAAAGCCGCCATCAGCGGGAATACCATACGCATCTTTTTGTAAACTGTGTTTTCCGGCATTTTACCGTTTTCCATAGTTTCATATTCCTTCAGCAATAATTTACTTGAACAGATCGGGGTAAGCGGCCCTGGCCACATCCTCGACCGCCAGGACGGAATATTGCGATATGGCGCTGATATGCTGATTCGGGACCGAAATAATCCTGTCATTTTTAACGGCGTTCACAGTCTGGAAACTTGCATCACCGGTAAATTTATTTTTCAAGCCGTCAAAAGAATTTTTCGCATCGTAGTACCAGGACGGCAGTATAATAATGTCGGGGTTGAATTCAATAATTTTTTCCTTAGGAACAACAGGCCAGCCTTTCATGCCCGCCTTCGAAACAACGTTTATCAAGCCTGCGCGCGTCACGATATCGTCGAAATTCGTACCCACGCCGCTGCTGCCGAGCTCACCGCAATCCATTACCTTCAACTTCTGCTCGGGTTTCAGCGAGGCCAGCTTTGTTTCGACATCTGAAAGCTTTGCATCCATCCAATCCGTTATTTCTTTACCTTTTGCGTTTGAGCCTACAAGTAGTGCAATATCTCTAATGACAGCTTTTTGTTCGTCGATATTACTCGGCGTTTTAAAGGTATAGACATTGATGCCTGCATCCCTGAACTGCTTGACTACATTGGCATCAGCCCATGTATCGAGGATGATCAGATCAGGCTTCATGGCGATTATATTCTCGCTCTTGTCCATCACAGCCCTGCCTGGGACTTCCGCCGCCTCTTTGGCGACATTTGAAATTCCGGTGTCATCGGCGTACTTGGTCAGTGCCGTGATCCTGCTCTTGTCCACCAGTCCCATAAGTATTTCGTCGGAGCCCAGCGTAAGTGAAATGATATGCTGCGGTGTGTTTTTTATCGTCATTTCATAGCCTGTGGCATCCTTCACAGTTAGCGGGTATAATGTCGCCTGTGCCGAGGCATACGCGCCTGACGTTGCTGTACTATCCGCGGCCGTCGCAGCTTGTGCGGTTCCGTTGCTTATACCCGTACCGGCCAAAGCTTCAGTTGTCCCAGTAGCGGCCGAACCCAGCGAAGCGGACGAATCGTCTGTTTTTGCCTGTCCGCAGCCCGCAAGCGCTATAAACGACATAGTTACTGCCAGTAATAAAGTAATTGCTAAGCCTTTTCTCATATTTGTTATTTTTCTCATAAGTCTTCTCCTCAAAATTCTATTCCTTTTCTCGCGCCCGTCCCCTTATCCGAAGGGTGCTTCACAGCCCTGATCTCGGATACGTAATCGGCCATTTCCACCAGTTCCTGCGGCGCATTTCTGCCTGTCATTATAAGCTCGAGATTATCAGGCTTATTTTTGACCAATTCGATGAGCTTGTCCTTTGAAAGCATTCCTGACGAAACCGCACCAAACGCCTCGTCGAGTATGAGCATATCACATTTGCCTGCCGCCGCTTCTCTGGACGCATATTCGAGCATGTCCTGCTGTTCTGCCGCAGTCGTAGCCTTTTCCTGGTCATTCATCTCAAAAGTGAATTTCTTCAGGCTGGAGCCTCTGTGAATATTGAAGCTGGGCTCAAGGGCCTTCAGTGCGCTGACCTCTCCGGTCGGCATAGCTTTCAGGAACTGTACCATCAGTACCCTCAAACCCTGGCCGCAGGCTCTGACTCCAAGTCCAACAGCCGCTGTAGTCTTTCCCTTGCCATCCCCGGTATAGATATGTACAAGCCCTCTCATAAGACACCCTCCAATGCTTCGCTTAAATATTTGTTATTTATGCCCTGAATCCCTGCTCTATAGCGAAACAAAGGAACCGTTCCTGCGTTTCGCAGTTGCATTTTCGCCCGACAATACGAAAGCCCCCAGACACAACCGTCAGGAGGCTTCAATATACATATACAGATGTTCGATCGACATCATATGCACCCCCTATCACTCGTAGAGTTATGGCGTAACAGTACAGGCAGGTCTTCTGGCTCAGGTGTCATCATTCTGCAGCTCCTTCCCGGTTTCCCAGTGGCATGCTTCAGAACTCCTCCATTACAGCGGCGGGACCGCGTGGGATTCAAACCCACTTCCCTCTTGGGATACATGAAACGTTCAGACAATCCTGCGAAAACAAAACAGCCGCGATACGCTTCATTTCTCCTGTATCAGCTTTACTGCTGATACCTGTACTCTGTATTAAATTTTACTATCTAAGTCTATACCATTAAATTCATATTTTCAATCCGTTTTTTAAGAAAATGTTTCGACAGGAGACTTCCGGCTGGCCTCGCTGCCCTGAAGCTGCAATACATCAACCGTTCTGCTCGCCGAGCTTGAATTTCTCGTGGATCGTGCTGACCGCACGTTCAGCTTCCCCTACGTCAACCAGTACGGAAATTTTCATTTCCGAAGTAGTGATCATGTGTATGTTTATGTCGGCATCATATAACGCCTCGAACATTGTGGAAGCGACTCCGGGATTGTTGACCATACCTGCTCCGACTATGGAAACCTTCGAATATTTGTCCGAGAACTTGACCTCCTTTGCGCTGATTGCGCCAAGGTTGGCGTTAATGACGTCGAGCGTTCTCTGAAGATCGGCTTTCTTGACCGTAAACGAAATATCCTTGGTATTAGTCCTTCCGATCGACTGTAATATAACGTCCACGCTTATCTTCTCACGAGCAAGTAGAGAAAACAGCTTGAAGGCTATCCCTGGCTTGTCTTCGACTTCCAACACTGCGACCCTTGCGATATCGTTATCCCTTGTTACTCCTCTTACCAGCATCTTCTCCACGTTGCCTACCTCCTTTATAACCGTTCCCGGCAATTGATTCAGACTTGACCTTACAACCAGATTGACGCCATATTTCTTGGCCATTTCAACGGACCTGTTATGCAGCACGTTCGCGCCCAGGCTCGCCAGTTCCAGCATCTCGTCGTATGAAATATCGTCGAGCTTTCGCGCGTTTTTTACTATCCTCGGATCGGCCGTAAATACACCGTCGACATCAGTATATATCTCACAGAGATCCGCCTTCAGCGCTGCCGCAAGCGCAACCGCAGTCGTATCCGAGCCGCCCCTTCCGAGCGTCGTAATGTCGTCGTACTTGTTCCATCCCTGGAATCCGGTCACGATAACTATATTTTTCTCATCGAGCTCTTTGAATAACCTTTCAGTGTCTATGTTCTTGATCCTTGCGTTACCATACTGGCTATTCGTGCTTATACCGGCCTGGTACCCTGTCAGCGAAACAACATGGCAGCCAAGCTTTTCGACAGCCATGGCCAAAAGCGCTGCGGAGATTTGTTCTCCGGTCGAAAGCAGCATATCCATTTCGCGCTGGGAAGGCTTCGGGTTGATTTCCCGCGCTTTGGCTATAAGATCGTCTGTTGTGTCACCCTGTGCCGATACGACGACTACCATCGAATGCCCTTCACGATATGCCTTTACTACGCGGCCGGCAACATTGGCAAGCCTTTCGGCATTTGCCACAGACGTTCCGCCGTATTTCTGAACTATTAGACTCACGAGCCGCTCCTCCTGTTCATACGATTATTTTACGACTTGTTTACCTAACCCTCAATGATCCTTATGATATTCAGTACTTCCTTTACCGAACCGATCCCGTTCAAGGCTTCAACATGGCTGGACAAACTGTTTTCCGTTTCCCTTTCGGTAGTAAAGGCCAGCTCGTTTTCATGCTCCTTTTTACCCGTCTTGACGAATTCTATCCTGCCGAATACCTTTTCTACATATTTTGCGGCCTCTTCCCTGTTGCGCACCGCAACCCTTACGAAGTAGCGCGTTTCACTTTCACCGAAGGGAACGGTATTGTCGTAGTCCTTCCTTTCCCATACGTTCCTTACGCTCTCATTATGTCTGACTATATCGATAATATCCGCAACAACAGCGCTTGCCGTAGGCAGCTTGCCGGCGCCTCTTCCATAGAACATCGCGTCTCCAATTGCGTCGCCGCTGACAACTATGCCGTTGAAAACATCTTCAACATTGGATAGAGGATTGTCCCTGCTGATAATGGCCGGTGAAACTCTTGAAAAAATACGTTCCCCCTGCCTCCTGCTGACGGCGATCAGCTTTATGACCGAATCCATGGTCTCGGCATATTGCATGTCTGCAAGGCTTATCTTCGAGATCCCTTCCGTATGGATGTTTTTATAATCTACAAATTCATTGTATGCTATGGAAGATAAAATGGCAATTTTTCTGCAGGCGTCGTGGCCTTCGATATCCGCGGTCGGGTCAGCTTCGGCATAACCGTTCTGCTGGGCGCTTTTGAGTGCTTCGCTGAAATCCCGGCCTTCCTTCCTCATCTGGGTAAGTATATAATTCGTAGTTCCGTTAAGTATCCCGGTTATACCGTTTATTATATTGGCTGCGAGGCATTGGCTCAACGGCCTGATTATCGGTATGCCTCCGCCGACGCTGGCTTCGAACAGGTAGCTGACGCCGTTGTCCGATGCCAATTTCAACAATTCGGGTCCATGGGTAGCCACCAGTTCCTTGTTTGACGTAACTACGTGCTTGCCGGCCCCGAATGCCCTTTTTGTATATTCGTGCGCAATCCTTGCTCCGCCTATTGTCTCTACCACAATCTTTATATCCGGATCGTTGAAAACCTCATCCGGGTCCTTTGTAAGCAGGCTTTTGTCCGGTCCTTCCGGTATATCGCGGATATCCAGTATCTTTTTGACGCGGATGGGCTCGCCTGCCCTGTCCGCTATGCTTTTACCGTTTTTCCTGATTACCTCCGTAACACCGGAGCCAACTACGCCATATCCGATAACTGCTACGTCCATACAATCAGTCCTCCCTAATCCCTTGCCAGAATTTCCTGCCTGCGCACTCCTTCGATCCCGCCTATGCTTTCCATAAGCCTGCCGATATCCATCGACATACCTGTGGTCGCTATCGAGATCGTTACATCCGCAAGGCCGTTTATCGGGACATTCTGGTTTATCGTAATAATGTTGGCTTTTGCCTGTGCGATCCTGTTTATGATACTTGAAAGTATTCCCGAAAAATCCTCTACGACAAAGAATAACGTTATAACTCGACCTCGTGAAGTCTCGTAGAACGGAAATACAAAATCCTTGTATTTGTAAAAAGCGCTCCGGCTCAGTCCGACTTCTCTTACCGCGTCGTTCACCGTCTTTATACGACCTGTTCCGAGGATCTTTTTGACTTCTATAACCTTCGAAAAAACTTCCGGAAGTATAGTTTTGTCAACCAGAAAATATGTTGACCCATTATCCATTTTAACTCTCCAATGTCCTTCGTGGACGCACATATGTATCTCATTTGTGTAATATTAGCATAGATAATTGAAAAAATCAAGGGTTTTCATCGGAAAAAACGACTCGGAAACAGAATAAAAAGGGACAATTCCTCAGTTACATATTGCCCGCAAATGTAACATTGGAACCGTCCCGTTATTTCACTGCCGCCTGGTTTCACTTTATTGCTTCCAATTGCTTTGCTTCGTTGTTTTTGGCGAAGGATCTCTCCCACATGGGAACGTATTGGCCTATTCCCCATTCCGCCATAATTACCGAGCTTCCGTCCGCAAGCTTGTAAACGGCCAATGGAGCATTCGACAAGGCTTTATTATCAATGGCATAAAGCAGAATCCTGTCCCTGGTCAATACGACCGCAAGGTCCTTATTGGGTGAAGTGTATATGTCGACGGCTTCAGGCAGCTTATCCTTAACAACCGTCCAGGGTACCTGCAGCACGTCGTAGGCTACCATATCGGCCGGTGGGATCAGGTTCAGGTTGAAATCCACATAAGGGAGCTGCTCTTTCTGCTCCATGTTGATACGTCCTTTAAAAAACCAGTGTCCTGTTTTTCTATAAAGGGCAAAATTCTTTGCCTGAAGATTTTCGTCGGTTTTTGTTGTCCCCAAATATCCTGAATTTTTCAACTGCTCGGAAAGAGCGCTTTCCATGGCAATAGTTCCATTTTCGCCTGCTATATCCGAAATCTTGATCCCGTCTACGCTTGCTATACTGTCTACCGGCAGCGTTCTGAGTATCTCGATGGTACCGTTTCCGGACGTGCCGCTATTCTTTTTTTCGGGTGTAACGGCAGTACTGTTGGCAGCCGGAACAATTGTACCGTCGCTGTAAACGGTTTTCTCTATGCATACGTAATCATTTCCAACATATATAATAGCTTTCCTGGTCCCGGTTTCTATACGCTCGGATGTATTGTAGAGCAGGCTCGGCATCCGCAATTCGTCTGTTTTTGTTATCTTGTAGGCAGCCAGCATATCCTCGGTGCCGTTAACTCCTAGATTTTTGTACGTTTTAAGCTTCCAGAAGCCATCCATCCGTGGGAGGAATATGTCATCCGCATATAGAACCGGGCGCAGCGTTCGATTTTCACATGATATCCAGTATGTACCGTACTTATAATCCCCAAGTCCATCTTTGGTCCGAACCGGAGTCCTCACCCCGAGCAGGATGCCGGAGCGCACCAGGTTGGCCGTGCCCTGCTGTTCGGGCAGGTTCGACTGTCTGGAAACCTGCCGCGACGTGCCTGAGGCCTCGGTATATTCATCGGAAATCTTTCGCATCCTGAAAAACTGATCATCTATCGAAGCAATAATGCTGTTTTCAGGTTTATTTACATCTCCTTCAGGGTTGATCAGCAGCTCAAACAGAAAAATGTCCTTCGAGTAAACTGTGATAACCAGTATCTCGCCCTTTTTCGATTTCAGTTCTCCGGGAATTTCGGCGCTTTTATGCAGGAAGTATTCATCCACACCGACACGTTTGACTTTATAGCTTATATCTGCATAGTCATTTCCTGCGTATACCAGTCTGTCCTGTGCAAAACTGACGGTATCGCCGTTGAGGGGCGGCTTTGCGTCCGGCGTCTCTCCCTCCAGCTTTTCGCCGTCATAGCTTTCAAGCTTCCAAGTACCGAAAAAAGGTGCTTCCGAGTTGGAAGGCCTGGCTATTTTGTCGGCGTTATCCGTAATAGTCTGCGTGCAGCCCGACAACACAACAGTAAGCAAAGCGGCGGACAATAGCAGTGACAGCCGCCTGCGCACGCTTTTGCCGCGAACCTTGGAAAAAATTGTCCTGCCAGCCTTACAATTTCTCATATTCATACAGTCGAACCCTCCATTACAGCAGGAATTCGGATGACTACGCTGGTACCTTTTCCTGGCATGCTGTAAATCGACAGGCTGCCATTCATGAGTCTTATTATCTCATCGCATATGGACAGCCCAATGCCATTGCCCAGCTTGCTATTCTTGCCCTTGAAAAATTTTTCCTTTATATAAGGCATTTCATCTGCCGGTATACCGCAGCCTGTATCATTAACCGTGAAAATAATCTCGCCTCCGCTTACCTCGGTCTTGAACAGCACAATGCCTCCCGCCGGAGTAAACCGGAAGGCATTGTCCAGGATATTGATGATCACCTGCTTGAGACGGTTGGCGTCGGATATGATCTCAGGAAGCCCATCCTGGGCTTTAACATCGAAATTCAATCCGTCCCTGGCCGCCCTGGGGGTAAGTTGTCTGCCAACTGTGTCCACGAATTCGGAGAGCATTACCTTTTCATTTTTAATACTGAGCTTGCCGGAGGTAAGCCTGGAGAAATCCAGCAGTTCTTCTACCATCTGTGTCAAGCGGTCGCATTCCTTCTCAATAATATCGAGCCCTGTCGCGAATAGTTCCCTGTTTTCGCTCTTTACCGCAGCAACTGTCCTGACATCCCGGCTCTCTTCCGCATCCCGGCTTACTTCCTCATCCCAATTTCCTTCCGTATCCCGGCTTACTTCCGCATTCCGGCTCTCTTCCGTATTCCGGCCTCCTTCAGCATGCTCGTTCCGAATCTCCGCAGAATCGCCGACATCGCCCCCGCCCGCTGCTTCTTCTCTCGCGGCTTCTTCCCCCGCGGCTTCTTCCCCCGCGGCTTCTTCATCCGCAACTTCCATCAGTGTTACAGCCCAGCCCTTGATAGAAGTCAACGGTGTTCTAAGCTCGTGGGAGATTGACGAAATAAAATCGTTTTTCATCCTGTCCCTTTTGTCAATCTCTTCCGCAAGATAATTAAAAGTATCGGACAGTTTTCCAATCTCATCGTTATATGATCTGACACTGCGGATATGATAATCCCCGGAGGCCATTTTTGCCGCAACTTCAGTGACCTTTTTCAGAGGATTTACTATTGTATTGGAGATAAGGAGGCTCAGAAATGCGGATACGAAAGCCACGATTATACCAATTACGATAAATACCCTTGCTACGGCATAGACATCCTCATTGACCTCCTTAAGCGTGCTGATGAACCTCAGTACACCTACTGTTTCGCCATCGGACTTCAATGTCTGGGACACCGCCATTATCCCGTTGCTGTCATAGTCGGCCTTCCCGAACCATGCGCCCGTACCCGTTTTCAACGCTTCCTCCACATCGGGCAGCCGCTCTTTGCTGCCGGGCATGTAACCGATGGAGTCCATCAGGACCTTCCCGTCGGTGTCGATTATCTGAACCTGTGCATTGCTTTGCTTCCAGAAAGTATCGACATTATTTAGCACGTTGTCCGAAAGAGTAGCGTCGGAAAAGTACCTCGAATAAAGCTCGCAGGAAACCTTAAGCTGATTCTGGAGGTTTGCCCTGAGGTTGTTGTAATAATTGACTCGTACAATATTAATGATAAGTATTTCAAGTATCAGGACCGTCAGGATTATGACGAATATGAAGCCCATTGTCATTCTTTTTCTGATACTCATCACAATCACCTGCCTCGAACGCCTTAGGAATCGCATTTTGGGTCATTTGTCGCACCATCTGTAGCCATATCCCCATACTGTTTCTATGTATTGGGGTTTTGAAGGATCTTCCTCTATTTTCTCTCTTAATCTCCTTATGTAAACATCTAAAGTCTTGAGATCACCGAAATAATTTTTGCCCCATACGGAATTAAAAAGCTCATTACGGCTCAACGCCCTGCCTATATTGGACATAAACAGCTTGAGAACGGAAAACTCGGTAGGCGTCAGCTCGACTTCAGCATTGTCCTTGAAGAATTTTTGAGAATTCAGGTCCATCAACAGATTTTTATATGAAAGCGAGGTATCATCGGATTGCTTTCTCTCCGTCCTTCTCAGAATTGTCCTGATCCGGGCCGTGAGCTCCCTTGGATTGAACGGCTTGACCATGTAGTCGTCGGCTCCTATTTCGAGCCCTGTAATTTTATCTATATCCTGCCCCCGGGCAGTAAGCATGATGATCACGAGCTCGGGCATTACCTCCCTGAGTCGTTTGCATACTTCAAAGCCGTCGATCCCCGGCAGCATTACGTCGAGCACCATTACTTCAGGCTTGCAGGTTTCCGCCATTTCAAGGGCTTTTTCACCCGTATCCGCTTCAAGTACGTCAAATCCGCTGCGTTCAAGGTTAATTGCAATAAATTTTCTTATCGATGCTTCATCTTCAACAATAAGTACTTTAACTCTGACCTCTGCCATTCTAATTCCCCATTCGTTTAAGATAGAAGAAAAATTTATATTAATATTCTACAATATTTTTAAGCCTGCTTCTATGGCTTCAATAAATTTCAAATTGTACAAATTCACTTGGTTTTCAAGATATCATTTCAGACCTGCAGACTGCCTGCCTTCCTATTTTGGCGGCAGCGCTGTAGATAAAGGCGGGAATGCCTGCCGTATCCTCTCCGGAAAGCATTTTTTCATATGCTTTGACAAAAATGTCCTGTGTCAGCTGACTCGCTTCGAACTCATTGCCGCATACCCTAAAGAGGTAATTGTATATCCTCTTCTGATGAGGTTCAATAAGCTCTTCAAACGCAGTAAGGGAGCTCTCTGAGTGGGCTTTGACATTTTGTCCTTTGATAACTTTCATAATCGGCAGCCTCCACAATAATCATACAGTCGCACCGGGAAATAATAAATTAACAATTGGTTAATATTTTCATTTATTACATTGTTCTGACATGTATTCAGGTATGAAAATCCAACTTTTTCTTAAATATCGCTTTCATTTATGATATTATGAGTTATGATGATATCAGGCTTGCAGCGTTGCTTAAAGCCGGAAAACCCTCAAAAGAATGACTGGGAGGATTAGAAAACATATGTCGGAAACAATCGGACAGATAGCGGATCGCATACGTGAAATCAGGGAAATATCCGGAATGACCGCGGATACCCTTGCCAGGAAACTTAATATTCCGCTGGACACTTATATTAAATATGAAAACGCCGAAGAAGGCATACCGATCAGCACGCTTTATGAAACCGCAGGAATACTCGGAGTGGAGCTTACCGAATTGCTTACAGGTTCGACGCCCCACCTGCAGAACTACTGCCTTGTCAAAAGCGGCGAAGCGCCCTATATAGAGCGATACAAGGGATATACGTTTCAAAGCCTTGCATACAGCTTTAAGAACAAGAAGATCGAACCCTTGCTTGTGACGATCGACCCTGAGGAAAACAAAAAAATGCTGCTGGTGACGCATCCGGGGCAGGAATTCAATTATGTCCTCGAAGGTCAAGTCAAGGTGATACTCGGCGGCTCCGAAATTATAATGTCGGCGGGAGATTCACTCTATTTCGATCCGACAATCCCTCATGGCCAGACAACCGTAAATGGCAGTCCCTGCAAATTCCTGACAGTTATTTTACATGACAATTGAGCAGTTCTGCAGATTCATTGTCAGAATAATTTCGTTAGAAAATAGAAGGAGTTAAATTAATGCTGGAAAAGTTTTTACCAAGAATTAAATTCGATTCATACGAGGATTTCAAAAAAAATTACAGGGTCAATGTCCCGAAGGACTTCAACTTTGCTTATGATGTAGTAGACGCATGGGCTCTGGAAGAACCGGACAAGCCGGCTTTGTTATGGTGCAACGATTTCGACGAAGAGCGTTTATTCACCTTTATGGATATGAAACGTCTGAGCGACAAGGCTGCAAACCTGTTTAAAGCCCATGGTATAAAAAAAGGCGACGTTGTAATGCTGCTTCTGAAAAGGCGCTGGCATTACTGGGTCTGTACGCTTGCACTGGAAAAGCTGGGCGCCGTCTCGATACCGGCAACCGTTCAATTGACCAAGAAGGATATCGTGTACAGAAATAATGCGGCTTCAGTCAAGATGATTGTTTCCGTGTCCGAACATGAGATAGTATCCTACATCGAAGAATCGCTGAAGGATTCACCGACAGTGGAAACGTTAGCCCTGGTCGGAGGAGCAAGAGAAGGCTGGCTCGATTTCGACCGCGAGCTTGAAAAATCATCTGAAGCATGGATCAAACCCACCGGGAGCGAATATGCCTGCGGAAATGATAAAATGCTGATGTATTTTACGTCCGGAACGACCGGTATGCCCAAGATAGTCACACATGATTTCTATCACCCCCTGGGACATATCGTAACGGCACATTACTGGCAGAGGCTCGGTGAAACGGGACTGCACCTCACCGTTGCAGAATCCGGCTGGGCAAAATGCGGCTGGGGCAAGATCTACGGACAGTGGATCTGCGGCGTGACGCTGTTTGTCTACGATATGGAGAAATTCGTACCTGAAAAGCTGCTGCATATGATAGAGAAGCACAGACTTACCTCCTTCTGCGCACCGCCAACAATATACCGCTTCCTTATAAAAGAAGACCTCACAAAACATGACCTTTCAAGCATCAAATTTGCCGGCACAGCCGGAGAACCGCTAAACCCGGAAGTTTTCTCACAGTTTAAAAAAGCGACCGGTCTCGAGATCATCGAGGGCTTCGGTCAGACTGAAACTACGGTTTTATGCGCTAACTTCGAATGGATTACACCAAAACCGGGGTCGATGGGAAAACCGTCCCCGCTGTACGATATAGATATCGTGGATGAAAACGGCCGTTCGTGCCCGTCCGGCGTCGAAGGCAACATAGTTATAAAGAACCTTGACAAAGGCCTGCCTCCGGGACTCTTCCGGGGTTATTACAGGGATGAGGAGGCAACTTCGCGCGTTTGGAACAATGGAGTATATAATACGGGCGACGTAGCGTGGCGCGATGAAGACGGCTATTTCTGGTTTGTTGGCAGGTCGGACGACGTTATCAAGTGTTCCGGCTACCGCATAGGGCCATTCGAAGTCGAAAGCGCTTTAATGGAGCATCCCTCGGTATTGGAGTGTGCGGTTACAGCCGTTCCCGATCCGGTAAGGGGCCAGGTTGTCAAGGCCACAATCGTGCTTGCAAAAGGTTGGAAAGGTAATGACGTGCTGGTAAAGGAGCTGCAGAATCACGTAAAACATACGACAGCACCGTATAAATATCCGAGAGTGGTCGAATTCGTGGAAGAGCTCCCCAAGACCATCAGCGGCAAGATAAAGAGAAAAGAAATCCGGCAGACCGACGAGGGGAAGTAAAGACCATAAGTAATGCGCCGGTTGGTTGATATTGCATGAGTTTTGTGAATTAGAGCATATTGATGAAGCATTGGTAAGGGAAAATTTCTGTTTGAGCGAGCAAAAATAAAAAAGCAAAACCCTATTGGGTTATTGCTTTTTATTTTTGCGTAGCGAGTTAAATTTTCCTAATAAAGCTGAATCTATATGCTCTTTGAATAAAACTCCGCAATAGAAATCAACCGGCGCATTGCTACTCCGTCTTGATTGCTTCCAGGGCGCTGAGCTTCATGGCGCGTCTGGCCGGCATAAAGCCGGAAATGAGGCCAACAAGTGTCGCAAAGCCCAGTGACGCGGTGGCCAGCCATACCGGTATCACCGAAATGATATTTTTCTCACCTGGATAACCGCCTCCGCCGAAGAACCCGCCAGCGAAATTGTTAAGAAGCATGGATGCCCCGTAGCTGAACAGCAACCCCAGTATTCCTCCGACCAAACCTATCATTCCGGCCTCGAACAGAAACAGGTTCCTGATATCGCCGAGCATGCAGCCAAGAACTTTCATAACGCCAATTTCCCTGGTTCTTTCGTATATCGACATTATCATGGTATTCGTAATGCCGAGCGCAGCTACGAACAGTGAAATCGCTCCTATGCCGCCGAGTACGGCCTGCATGGTCGCGGATTGCTGCTGCATGCTTTCAAGGATGTCCGTCAGGCTGTATGTACCGTATCCCATGTTCTTTATTTCTGCTGAAACCTTTTGCACATTATTTATGTCTTTAACCTTAACCTTGACCTGCTGGTAACCCTCAGGCTGGCCCGAGCTGTAACGCACTCCCTGCTGGGACTGTGCCCTCTCATTTTCCTTCGTTATCTTCTTGAGGTATTCGATGTTCATATAAATACTGTAGGATTTGTCATCCTGCGAAGCCTCAAGGATACCGGCGCCCTTTACCTTATAAAGCTTCGGCGGCTTTGTCGGTGTAGTTCCGCCCATGCCTGCAGGCTTTCTCTCGCCGTAGCTCATATCGAAGGTCATAATAAGCTTGTCATTAAGCACATCTACGTCTGGGGCCGGCCTTTCGGTGTCACCACCACCCATTCCGCGTCCGAAATACATGTACTTCATGCCGCCATAGCCGTTGCTGGAAGCCCTTGGATTATAAAAATTGTACGGTGTCTCGCTGCCGAACAGCAGCGCCGCTGTATCATCCTCCGTCAGCAGCCTGCCCGAAGCCACCTTGAAATCGAATGCTTCAAGAATTTTAGGATTGATACCCACTATGTTGGCATAAGTCGTGAATTTACCTGATACGAGCTTGAGCGAGGTCTGCATATAAGGCATTACAGCCTCCACACCCTCAATTGCCTCTATCTTTGCTACCGCGTTGTCATCGAGCGGAGTCACCTTGGAAACGCCTCCGCCCTTGCCATCTTCCTGGAAAAAGTATGGATTGACTTCTATTATATTCAGACTGCCCATTCTCTTCAGCTGCTGCTTGAAGTTTTCATTCATTCCCAACCCAATCGAAAGCATGACCACAATGGACGCCGTTCCGATCAGAACGCCGAGGATGGTGAGAATGGATCTGGTTTTTCTTCTCATGAAATTTTTGAAAGCAAGCCTGACTAGATCTTTTTTATTCATCCAGACTCATTTCCTTCCTTCTGTTGTGCCTTTTCCTTAGAATTATAAATACTATTAGTGCAATTACAAGAAGCCCTGCTCCTGCTCCGATGTATACCAGCAAGCTCGGTTTGGAAGGGCCTGCACCGGGCATCGGCATCGGCTTGCCATCAGGACCTATGACCATACCGTCCTTGCCAACCGGCATACCGCCTCCATCCACCATCGGGCCCTGCGGAGCCATTTCAGTAACGTTCAGTGTGAATTCCTTGCGTAATTCGGTCTTTTTACCGTTTGCGTCCTCATAGCTGAATAAAACGCTTCCTTTTTGCTGTCCAGCGGCTCTCGGCATTGCGGATACATCGAAAAAGTCGGTCCTGCCGGATTCGAAGTTACCAACGTAATAGCTGAGGTTTTGTCCATCGAATTCGCCTTCGAGCTTTATCATAAGGTTGTACAGCGTGGATTTGCCCATGTTGTAAAAATCGAGGTAAATTTGAACCGGCTGTCCGACAAAAGCTTCCGGAGGAGGGTTGAGATCACCCGTAACAAGCCTCGGACTCTGCAGTACTCTTACGCTCATAGTCTCTTTTGCCGTAAATGGATTTCCCTTGCCGTCCTCGTATTCGAAATTGACGGTCAGCATATAGGATTTCTGTTCCGCATCGGGCTTTACATGCAGCATCAGTTCTCTTTCAACATTCTGGCTGCTTGATATGCCTTCAATGTAAAACGTATTTCCGGAATCAGTCGGCGTGAAAGTGCCGTCATCCGAGGAAACAGTGACCTTGATGTTTGAGACATCAACAGTTTTGCTGGTATTGAGGAAGGACATCTTGAGCTTGAAGTCGTCTCCTGCATTTACCGGGAAGGGCTCCATGGAGTAATTGTCTATGATTATCCTGGGAACCGACTTGCCGGAATTGCTTTCCACGTATGCTCCGATGTATTGGGCTGCCGTATACTTGGTGCCGAAGGCGTCTTCATATTCGACATTTATCGCTATAGGATAATTTTTCGTGACGGCATCGTCGGCGGCAAACAGTTTAAACGAGATGTTTTTGGAACCGTTTGCGCCAAGCTTGTCGACATAGACCGGATTCATCGATTTTATTATCAGAGCCGCGTCCGCTGCCAGTGATACCTTGATGTTTCTGGCACCGGCGCCGCCGTTGTTTTTAAGGTCTAGTCCTACTGTAAACTCTTCTCCGGTACCGAGCGCCGACTGCGGTGAAGCGATCTTATCAAAGCTTATGTCAGGCCTCGAACCCTCGCCCTCTCCTGCAGGCACGAATATTTGGTTCTGTTCGGAAAAGCTGTTGCCTGTAGTATCGTGATATTCCATTTTAACAGACAGTTCGTTGCTGCCCGCCGCACCGGAGGCCGGCATGCGGAGTTGGTAGCTGACAGTCTCGGAACCGCCGCCGTTTATGGTATCAACATATTTAATGTCTGTAGAATTATACGTAGTAAAGCCGCCGCTCTTCAGTCCCTGCAAAGTGACCTTAACGTCCCTTGCCGCAAGCTTTCCGAGGTTCCTTACCGAGAGATCCAGGAAAATAGAATCCTTGGACTTCTCATCCTGCCTGACTGCAACGCTGTTCACCGTCAGCTTGGGGTTTGCATTATCGTTGCGGACTCTTATGTATACAGTCTCGGAGGTACTGAACGGGGGATCGTTATAAGCATTTTCGTAGTCATAGTTGAGCTTCAGCGCATATAAGCCCTCGGGCGCCCCTGCCAAAATGCCTATATCGAAGGAGATATCTTTTGATTCATTGCCGTTAATGTAATCAACTCTCTGCCTCAGGTCGAAATTATCCAACACAAGCGGAGCCTTGGCCTCGTCGGCCATTTTGAGGGATATTTTAACATTGCGAGCCTGATAGATACTGTTATTCTTTATGGTAAAATTAAGCCTCTGCGTATTGCCTGCCGTTATACTCGGTATACTGGTGCTGTTGGTGTTTTCCAGCTTGGGCGTATACTTTGAGGTATCGACTGGAGAAGAGGGAGTGGAGCCAGTATCCTTTTGATTTACACCTAATACATGCAAGTTGACGTCTTCTGTCTGTGACACACCTGAAACCTTATAGCTGAACGTTACGTTCAGGTTATCACCCGTTCCGAGATATTTCAACTGTATGTAAGGAGCATTATTTACTTCTCCTGCTGCCAACAACGTATCAGCTAATTTGGTGGTCTTTCCTTCAACAACCTGTGTAAAGCTTGAACCCGACGAGATATCGGCGTAAAGATCCGTAATTGTTTCAGCAGATATATTTGTGCAATTCAATCTGACGCTAACTGAATCGCCAGGATCAATATCATTCTCTGTCTGTGTAAAACTTACACTTAACCTGTTGTCTCCCTCGGCTCCAAAAACAACTGACCCGCTAAATACCTGCAGGCACAGCATCAGCGCCATGAATACTACTATCAACTTCCTCATTCGAAACCCCCCCGGCATTATTTATAATGTCTATTTTTTCTATATTACCGTCCAGTATATGGACGATCCTGTCTGCATAAGCGGCAATCTCCAGATCGTGGGTCACTATCACGAGCGTCTGGTTGTTATCCCTTGCCATTTTCGTAATAAGCTCCATGACTTCCCTGGTCGTCTTGGAATCCAGATTTCCCGTCGGTTCATCCGCGAATACGATCTCGGGCATTCCGACAAATGCGCGCGCAATGCCTACACGCTGCTGCTGCCCGCCGCTCATCTGGGAAGGTTTGTGTTTCTCATGTGTCGACAAACCAACGGCTTTGAGCATTTCCTTAGCCTTCTTGTCTCGTTTTGATTTTGAAATCCCTTTAAAGGTAAGAGGCATGCTGACATTTTCAAGGGCTGTCAGCATCGGAAGCAGATTATACGACTGAAAAACAAAGCCTACATGTTCCTGACGAAATTTGGCCAGATGTTTTTCCGACATTTTTTCAATGGCCTTGCCTTTGATATGTATCGAGCCCTTTGTCGGCTTCTCGAGCCCCGCCATCAGGTTAAGCAGGGTAGATTTACCGGAACCCGAAGTTCCCAGGAGGCAGCAGAATTCGCCTTTTTTTATGTCCAGGCTGACATTGTCCAGAGCAACGACCTTTTCCTCACCGACCCTATAGACCTTCCTAAGATTTTTCAGTTCTATTATGTTCTCCAAGTAATGATCAGGCTCCTTTGTAACCATTTTGCAAAGCATAAATACATATGGCCGATAACCAACGAATAGTTAGACGGACATATATGGCAGAAGGTTCCGTTTTTCAAGAAAAATTTGTATCAGCCTTCCCGGCTGCTGAACTGTATCTCGCAAAGCTGCTTGTACACACCATTATACGCAAGAAGTTCGGAATGGTTTCCGGATTCCACAATATTTCCGTTTTCAATGACAAGTATAGTATCTGCCCGCTTTACGGTCGATAATCTATGAGCAACTACGATGATCGTTCTGCTTTCAGCCAGTTCCTGTATAGCCTGCTGTATCTTTGCCTCGGTTTCCACATCCACTGCCGCCGTAGCTTCGTCGAAAATCAATATCGGAGTGTTTCGCAGCACAGCCCTTGCGATGGACAAGCGCTGCTTCTGACCGCCCGAAAGCTTGACGCCCCTTTCACCTATGACTGTGTCATATCCATCCGGCAATTCACTGATGAATTCGTGCGCCCTGGCTGTTTTTGCGGCCAGCACTATTTCATCCGTTGTGGCTTCCTTGCTCCCGTACGCTATATTCTCGGCAACAGAGCCATTGAAAAGGAAAATATCCTGGAGTACTATGCTGATCTGATTCCGCAGGGAAGCAAGCGTGATCTCCCTCAGATCCCTGCCATCAAGCAGTATACTTCCTGATACCGGATCATAGAATCGCGCGATCAGGCTGATAATTGTTGTCTTTCCGACGCCTGTAGGGCCGACAAGAGCTATCATTTTACCGGGTTCAGCCCTGAAACTGACATTCTGCAGCACCGGTATGCTATCGACGTAATTGAAACTTACATTTTTGAATGTTATGTCCCCTTTACTGTTCCCTATATCAACTGCTTCGGGACTGTCCTTTATATCAGGCTCGGTGTCGAGAACCTCAAATACCCTGTCTGCACCCGCAATGGCCTGCTGCAGATCCTCGATCACCCTTGCGAGGTTGGTTATCGGCTGGTAGAAAAGGTTAAGGAACAACAGGAAAGCTACTATATCAGGAATGGAAAGGCGGCCGCCCAAAGTAAGCCAACTGCCGAAAAACACCACTATGACGGTTCCGAACGAGCTGACTGCTTCGACGGTCGGATGGAAAACTGCACTTAGCTGTAAAGCATGAAGCAGCGCGGAGATATAACTTTCAGCCCTTTTTTTGACGCGCTTCCTTTCACGATGCTGCTGATTGAAGACCTGTATTTCCTTCATTCCTGATATATTATCCTGCAGCGTTGCGTTAAGCTCGGCAAGGTTGTTTTGCGCAACGCGAAAATTCGGCCTTATCCTGTTAATGAACAGCCAGCTGCTATAAAGCAGGAAAGGTATCGGCACAAGCGTCAGCAGTGCCAGGTAGACGTTCATCGTGAACAGAATGACAGCAACGCCCAATACGACGAGCAGGTTGGCAAGCAGTTCCGGCACGACGTGAGCTATGAGCATCTCAAACGTTGCCGTATCGTTCACCGTCCTCGACATGAGCTGTCCTGTCTGTTTATCCTGATAATACTTTAAAGACAATTTCTGCAGGTGGTCATAGACCCTTACCCTCATGTCCGTGACCAGGTTCCAGGCCGCTTTATGCGCAAAATAATTGTTGAAGTAACGGAACAATATACGCAGGAGATATGTCCCGGCAAGTATGAGCGCGATGTTGCGGACAGCAGGCATGGACGCTTCGGTGAAATTATTCGTCAGGATATCCATGAGGTCCTTGATTAACAGAGGGCCCAGCAGATTAAGCAGTGTAATAGCCAGAATGCTTGCTCCTGCAACACTCAGCAAAAACCAGTACGGTTTCGCATATCTTATTAGTCTTAAAACATTTTTCATGTATGTCGTCAATCCCTTCAGAGCATCTTCCGCTTTTAATATATAGATATTGATAGCTTGATCCGTGTATGATTCGATGCTCTATTGCTGCTATTATTTTACTGGTTTGCTCAGAACCCGGCAAGTATTATACCGCCTTCAATTTCAAGTTGATGAAAAGAAATAGGCCCGTACTGACAGCCTATTTCTTTTTGGAGGTTGAGAATATATAAAAATTATCTGTAAGAAAATTTTACTAAGTTATTGATATTATAACATTCACGATATATTGGGTCAATATTTATTTTTACAACAATATATTGTACTTCTGCAGCCCGTTTACTAATATACCCGGAGCTTTAATTGATAACAATACAAGTTTATTTTATAATGTATTTGTTATCTATTTTGGTAAAATGATGGATGTGATTGAATGTATAAAAAAAGATTGACGCTTTTAGTCATGGTATTTTTTCTCTCTTGCTTTTCAGGTTTAGCCGAACCGGGCTTATCGGAAACTGTAACTGCTGATCAAAATGATCCCTCTTCCCCATTATCCGGCGGTAGGCTGATCCATTGGACAAATCAACTAGGTTTGCCGGAATCATCAAAACCGGTTATCGATAAAAATGATACAGCATACTTTACCTCTGAGCGAGAGCTTACAGCCGTCAATAAATTCGGGAAAAAACTATGGTCCTGGAACTGCACGGAGCGGCTGAACAAACCTCAATTAGGCCCTGACGGTATAATTTATGTAACATCCGGTTTGGGGATACTTTATGCTATCGATACCAATGGAAATGAAATTTGGGAATCAAGAGAACCTGCCAATAGTGTAAAGAAACCCTTTTATTCTTGTACCGGCTGTACAGTAGGTAACGATGGTACCATTTATTTTATTATCATTTACGAGAACCCCCTTAGCAGGGAAGTTAGAAAAGACTGTGGAAGCGTTTTAATAGCGGCTAACAGTGACGGTACTCTGAAATGGTCGGCAGATACCAATAAAACAAGCATATCTGCAAATGTGCCTGTCGTAAACGATTCCGGCACTATATTTATCGATTATCTTTACCGGAGTCCTTACATATTTAGACAAGGATATATATACCGCACTTTCATCGATGCATTCGATAAATACGGAAAACTGATGTGGGAACAAGCTATTCCCGCTAATAACGAAGCAGGCTGTAACCCTTTGCTATTAAATGGAAATAAGGGGGTATTTCTATGCGCTGATTATAAGCTTTATGTTTTTGATTCCGATGGAAATGCTAATTACTACGACTATAAGGACAAATTCCTGGATACGAACGGAATTGCCGCAGCTTCCGACGGAGGTTGCGCAGTAACATGCGGTTCCAGTGTTTATTTCCTGGATCAGGACTGTAAAGAAAAGTGGAAGTTCGATGCCAACGGCAGAGTTGACTGTATCCCAATGCTCGATAGTAATGATTCGGTTTACTTTGTTACGGAAAAAGGCACTTTTTACTGTATCGACAAGCAAGGCAGGAAAATCTGGGAAAAACAGCTTTCCGGACAATTCAACGGCTCCTCGCCTGTCATAAGAAGCGATGGAATCGCCTACCAGTTTAATAACAACGGCGATCTTTACGCATTAGGCAAGTTCAAGGTCGATTCCTTGAAACTGGAAACACATGACGTAACTTTACTTGCAAATGGAATGAAGGGCATACTGAAACCTTTAAATAACACGGAGAGCACATCGGGAATTATAAAATGGAGTTCGGATGATCCCGGTATTGCAACAGTTAAAGATGGTGTCGTTACTCCGGTTTCCTCCGGCAAGACTGTTGCAAGAGTATATTCCGAGGATGGCAAACTTCTAGACACATGTAACGTCTCTGTTATATCTCAGCCTTACCCTGATATTACCTTGACCTGTGATACTGTTTTGTCCCGAAATTTTTCGTCGCATGCAGGGATGTACAATTTCAATAACCTGACCATAAATGATAATGTAACGATAACCAGCGAGGGTATCTCAGAGATTGAACTGAACGTAAAAGGCGTCTTGAAAATCGGCAAGGGAGCGTCAATACGCGTAAGAAACGGCTGTTATGTCGAAGCTCCGTCTGTAAAAATATCTTCACTTACACCGGAGGCACTAAATAAGAGTACTTTTCGGAAAAACGGAAACATATTGAGTATTCCCGGCCTTTATGGAAAAGGGGGAAACGGAGGAAATGGCGGTAATGGCGTTTACACCCAAAACATCAAGTTGTCTGGCCAGCCTAACACTGATAATGTCCTGGATATGTCTTCCGGCGGAGGCGGAGGAGCCGGCGGTTTCGGAGGGGGAGCAGGCGGCAAGGGCGGAATGGGTACCAAAAACTTTATTGTCAAAGATCCCGATAAAACTTCCAATGATGAAGCAGGTAAAGGACTGAATGGCACAAATAATGGCGGAACTGGCGGAGAGGTTAACGGCACTGCTTTTTTAAGCAAAATAATTGAAGTCGTTCTCAATGGAGGCAATGGAGGAGGCTCATCCGGAGTCGGTGAAAACGGATATTCCGGAAGGAAATTTGCAGAGGGCGGAAGCGGTGGAGGAGGAAATGGCGGGAGCGGCGGAAGCGGCGCAACAAAAGCCAATACGCCAATACTATATTATAATAATGTCCGTGATGGCTCCGGAGGCGGCGGCGGTGGCGGCGGTGGATATGGCGGAGGCGTTTTGGTGATAGTGGCGGGTTCCATCAATGTGCAAAGCAGTAATATACCCTGCTTCATTGTTTCCGGACAAACCGGAGGTAAAGGCGGTCATCCGAACGGTCAAAATGGTGAAAACGGCGAAGGTGGACTGCTCGTGATTGAGACTAATAACTACAGCCCGTCATTATCCCATTGGAACATCGGGGAAGGCGTAATAGAATGCAGTAATTCTAATGTTAACGGGGGTCACGGAGCCGTATCTGGAAATCCGCAGAAGGTCTTCTTAAATGGAAAAGACATGAGCGATTATAACATTAATTCAGTTCAAACGTTCAATATCGGAGACAGGTCCGCAGCCCTGATAAAGAAGATTAATTAAGCTTTCTAAACAGTCTTTATAATTGCCATCATAGCTGCTCTTATTGCTGGTTCCAAAACCATCAAGGAAAATCTGATAAATAACTCACGCTGAGGTCTATATTTCCAACCTTCTAGAAAGAAGCATGTTTAGAACGGCTATGCCCGCAGCGGCTAGAAATACCGTCTGGTAGCCGAAGGCAGTCCATAAAAGCCCGCCCAGTACCGGTATGGACATAGATACAACGTGATCGATACTGGTTCCCGTAGAGAGAGTCGGCATTACATCCGCCGGATCGACGGCTATCTTCCTGACATACGTCGATCTGGCCATTTCAACGGCGCTCATCGAGTTATCGATGACGTAACAAGCTGCAATAATGATTACCGCTACACCTGCGCCGAAGATGTCCCCTGCAAATGCATAACCCAGGCAAATGACAAACAGAAATACCGCTTCAAGTGAAAGAACAAATCTTTCACCCTTTATATCTATCGCGTTGCCTACTATTTTCCTGGTCATTATACTTACAACCGAAACAATCACGCCGAGTATGGCAAATACCGGAGGTCCCACATGAAATACCTGTATCAGCACCCATGGAGCAAATGTAAGAAATATCTGTTTTCTTGCCCCATTAACGATGCAAAGGATATAGTACAGCGTGTACTTCTTCCTGAATACGAACTTGACTTTTTTATGTTCAGGCTTTTTTATTTTCATTAATCCCATGGACAATGCCGCCAGCACATAAAAGACAGCCGCAACTACAAAGGCGATTTGATAAGTCAATCCCAGAAACTTGAATCCAAGCCAGACTATCGCGTATCCCCCGATAGTGGCAAAAAGGTTATATGCGCTGTATCTGCCAAGCCTAGCTCCGTAGTTTTCCTGCTTCGACAGATCCATCCCGATCACCGGAGTGATAGGCATAACCATGTGCGTACCCAGGCTGAACATCATCATCCAGACAAGCATACTCGCAAAGGTAGGTGAGAAAACGCCAAGTCCCAGCATTCCAAGCGATGCCGCAGACAACCCTATCATGGCAATCCTGCCGTCTCCAAGGAAAGCAAGAAGTCCGAGAACGACCATTATAAATACTCCCGGCAATTCCCGCGGAAATTCAACAACGCCTCGGGCATCGGCGGATAGATGGTAAACATCATTTAAAAAGTTGTTAAATACGGTAGAATTGATTCCGGATGCAATTCCACTCAGCATACCGACTACAAGAAACAATTTGAAATCTCTGTCGTCCTTGAATTTTTCATATATAGTGTTTCGAAAATTCTTTAGTATCATGACCGATCCTTTTGAATAGTTTACAAAAAGTATACAATAAAGATTTTGGTAAATCAATCAGTAATGATACTTGTTAAAATTCCAAAGCTATGGAATTTGATTTTAACCACATATTATTGTCCAGTTTAAGGGAATATTGCTCCAAAATACCGCAAGACACTTCTTTTTTCAAATTGATCCTGTATTTTAAGTGATTGACACTGAAGAAAAACTGCATCGGACTCGCTCTTTGCCCGCTAAAGGTTCCGGAAGCTATAATGTAACCGGGAAAGCTCGTAATGCTTTTTTCACTGTCAAAGTAATAAGGTAAAAACTTATATGCCGCAGCATAGTGTGAATGCCCATGGAATATAACCCGAACATTGTTACGAAATAAGCTTTTCAACACCATGCCCTGGTTTATCAACGCAGGCTTCCATTTTTCATCCAGAAGGCAGGGAACTTCAAAAATATTATGATGGAAAGCCGCTATCTTAAAGTAATCGTTATAATACGGTAAAAGTTTGTCTAAAGCTTTTTGTACGTTGATTAATTGATTTTCGGATATTATTCCATATCGATAGGATTCTTTATCCGTAGAAATTGAATTCATTCCGATTACTAAAGTTTTTATATCATCATATGTGGTCAACGAGAATAATTTATCACCAATATTGTTTTTGTATTCAGTCATGCTGTCAAGACTATACTTCCCGATACTCATTTCATTGGGGAAATATTTGAATACTTTACTTTCGCCACCCTGCTGAAAGTTATTAATGAATGAAATATAATTATTGAAACAATTCTGTGTATCACATTCCCTTATAAAATCATGGTTACCAGGCACTATTACGAAATGGTCATGATCCAGTCCGGAAATGGACTTGATTTTTTCAAAAAACTTCATTGCATCAATAAAATCTGTTTTAACACCGGTACTGCTAATATCTCCACTAACTATCATCAAATCTACCGGTTGTATCTCCAGCATAAGATTTTCAAACAATTTTTCGATCTTGACACTGCAGTTTTTAAATGCGTAGAACTCACCCATATGGATATCCGAAATGTGAAGTATGGAGACTTCCTGTTCATTAACGAGATTATATAACTCAGTGCACCACTTTTCACATGGATGCAGGTTATAATATCCGCATATGATTCCTTTGTTTTTGAACTCTTCAAGCTTTTGTTTATATTGAGGATTCTCTGCGTATGCAGATATAATGATGATTGGTATATCAGGGTATTTTTTTGCTATATCCCTTGCCGTATCAAATCCATTCCAATTAGGCATATCCAAATCGAGCAGCAGGATTTCAACACGTTCTTCGCTGCTGATCAGATATCTGTAAACCTCATTTCCATCTTTTGCTCTGTTGAATACAAATTTGATTTCCGAATCTCTAAAAAATTCCTTTATGGCGTTTTGGCTAGTCTCATAATTAAAATCATTATCTTCCGCATGAAGTATATTATAAACCGCCTTGCCCATACGCCACCTCCATATTTTTAAAAACAAACTATTGGTTTATTTACACAGTTGAACCTTATCAAAACGGTATGCTTCGTTAAAACTCATGTTTCTTGTTTTCCCATTATCCACATAAAAAATTGCTGCAGCATGCCGCATTATCAAATAATGCATGCTAAACACCATTCTTCTCGCTTCGCTATCCAACTTAACCGGAACCGGCGTATCGACAAGATAAGAACATACCTTGTCACGCTGCATTCTCTGCAATAGATCTACGAAAAGCGACTTGCACGGATCTAAATCTTGCGCGAAGTAAATACACCTTATTACATAAAATGTCAAACCATCAAGCAGAATATTGTCATAGAGATCTATTTGCGAATTGATAACCTCCATATCATAGACCGGATCATGCGTCAGTTCTATCAACCCCCATTCTTCCGGTCTGCGCCTTTTATGTATTTCTATCGTCTCACGGTAATATGCATAATCCGGCAATGTACCTATGTAAAGTGTCGACTTCCCGTTCAATAGCAAGGACCTCTCTGCAAATAAGGATTTGCCTGAAGCTTTATAGCCGAGTACGAAATTAATCACCCTGAAACCGCCTCTGTTTCAAATTGGTCTATATCCGGATTCATGCCGACAGGGAGAGTAATTTTAATACCTGCTGAATATTTATTCTCATCCGCGGAGAAACAACTTTCCACAGAGCCCTTTATCAATTGGCAGAATACCATCTTTACATGCTCCAGTCCATAACCGCTGCTGTATGTATTATTTGACCGTCCTTCCTTTAAGCCCTTGCTTATCAATTCGTATGCTTCATCTGCAATACCTCTGTCATCAAAGGTGGTCAACACTTTAATGACGCCGTTTCTGGACATATTACCTATTGTTCTGTCTCCTATATATTCACTGTCAAGTATAATGCATATCTGAAATTGGCATGCAGGATTCTGCTTCCCCTCAATATACTCAATTGCGTTTCTAACAAGGTTTTTTATCGTATTCATAACCATTTCAGTATTCAAAGTCACATAAATGTCGTTACATTTTCTTAAAAAAAGCAATTTATCCGAATAATTCGTCATGATTTGCTTTATTTCATTAATAACCCTGTCACTGACATTACTTAAGCTCACATTCTCCATTAGATCCCTTGGAAGACTGATATTTCTGCTGATCAATTGCTTAATTTTACAGAGGTTAAGATCAATATTTTCCAATTTAGCTATCTGTTCATCAAAGTCGTTTACGTGTTGTTCGTCCAAAGGCTCGTCGGAGCTTAGCCGAACCCTTATCTTCCTCAGAGCTTCACATACCCTGTTCAGTTGACTATATCCGGAATTCAGAGGTATAAGCCCTTTCATATCATGCAAAAGCTCGCGCGCAATAGAATTCGTAACAGATAAAACCAATAATTCCTGTTTTTTAGACTCAACCCTGTTTAGTTCGAGCATTAGATTTTTAATAATTCCATCAAGCTGGGCAATGATTTCATCATAATCAAGAAGTATGTGCTCCTTTAGTTTGCTGGCACTGATATAGGACAAATTGGAGAATTCGTCTTTCATTGAGTCTCTGTTGTTTACTCTGGACAAGCTACTTTTTACCCTGTTGACAAGATCAAGATAGATTACTTTATTCCTCTCAAGAAGGTTAACAGGAGATTCGGTTTTAATGTTAAAAATGCCGGTTTTTGTTAAATAATTGAACAATTCAATCTCGGCACTGTTTATCTGGCTTTCGAACAGCATCAACTTGAATTTTTCCGACATCATCCTTCCTTTTTTCAACGCAGTAATAGCTTTTTCCGGATCGTACTTATATAATTTGCCTTCGGACAGGTACACCCTGACCAGGGTTTTATTATCTGAGTATCTTTCTGCTATTTCCTTTGCCGCTTCGAGACACTCTGAAGCTTTCTTTAAGTCCCCCACTTCCAGATACATATCTGATAGCTGGACCCATCTTACTCCCGTACCAACTTCATTTTTGTCGTCGTCCAGAAGTTCCGCTATAATATCCTGCATTTTATCAATAAGATCCATCCTGGTTGATAAGTCACTGCTCCGATAAAACTCAATGGTTAATAAATGTGCATTTGCTCTGGAATTTCCATCAACCCGGCCTATTCTGTTGTTAATAGCTATTGCATTCTCAAAATGAAACTTTGCCTCATCAAGGGACCTGCTACGTTTCACCTGACCCAAAGCATCATGACAAATAGAAATGTACTTTTGAGTCTCCAAGTCACCGTTCCCGCTTTCTGTAAGCGTATCGAAAGCTTCCTGTAGAAACCCAATGGCGAGACTCTTCTGTAAAAGATAATTGCTGTAAACCTTCCCGATCTTAAGCAGTATTATGCCTCGTTCCATTTTATCACAGTTATCGTTTGCAATTTGCAAAGCCATCCTATAGCTTTTGAAGGCTTCTTCAAACATACCTATATTTCTTTCCGACTTTGCCTTCAGTTGAAGGATCTTCATTTGGGTTTGAGGCGATAACATAGCCCAATGATCTGAAGTCAGGCATGAGCCTGCACAGTAAATGCAGTCGTTATATGCCCCCGTAATAATATAGATTCCCAGCCAGGGGACAATATAATTTTTCAGTTTTTCAATAGAATTTTTGTACACAGCATAATAGAACAGAAACTTGATAATAGAATATTCGTAGAATACATCCTTGGCATTAAGCATTAATTGTTTGTAAGTACCGGTTATGTTATCGCAATCGTAATAAAACTCGGAAAATCGTTCAACAAAACTTTGAGATTTCAATTCCGGGTTAATCAGAATTGCCTGGTAATAGGTATTGATAAGCTGTGAGATTACTTCGATATGCTTTTGATCAGCTTGCATCGGATTCGTTCTCTCCCGCAATTTTGTAGAATTCTTCTTCGGCAAAAAAGGAGGCCGGTCGCAATAAATATATGTTATCGTTTGCTAAAAAGCAAATTTCACCTTTATCTGAAATTGATAAACTGTAAGGTCGTTTGAGTACATATGAAGTTAAAAGCGCCTCACCGGCTGTGCTATTTGCTTCTATTTGATCGACATAACCAATCAGCGTATAGACTCTGTATAGACCTGACAACTTCAGTGCCCTGGCCGATTCGGGAAAATCAAGTATCTTTTTAATCTTGTCATTATCGCAAAAATAAATATAACGAGGCCTGATTCCATCCTTATCAATGTCAAGTATGTTTTGTGAGGATTTTTCCAAAGCCGGCTTTTTTATGTATTTTGCCGGCCTGTAAAGTGCAATGTCATTAGGATTTTTTAAACATGCCTCTTTGGCGCTGCAACCCTCTTCTTCCCGAAAAGCTTTACCACCACATATAAAAGAGCTGTATCCCCTGCCTAAGTAAAACTCGATTATTACATTTTGTTCCCTTTCAGCTATGATAAGAGAATAATTCTTGTCATCGAATGCAAGGGAACAATTATTTAATGTAATACCCGGCCGTTCCTTTGGCGCAGGAATGCGTATTTCGGTCTGGCCTTCATAGTCATTATTATTCAAATATACTTCTAAAAATTTAGAATTTTCAATAGGTCCGATTATACATGTTTTTACCGAAATGCTTTCTTTGTAAAAAAGAGGATGCTGCTTTTTCAACTCTACAATTACAATATCCGAATTTTCCCTGAGTTTTTCACACTTGAATTTATAACTACGAATATAGTCGAACCTCATCAGCTTTTCATTAAAGCTAAGCTGATCAATTTGCCTTTTTCTATCAAGAGCATAAAGATTATTTTTATCAATTTTCACTGAGAGCCAATCCATATCATCTTTCAATTCATAAGCTGATAAAAATTCTCCGGTTGAGTGGTTCAGTAAAAATATCTTTCTATCCAATCTGGAGAATAGAAAAATAAATCCATTTGGGCAGAAACTTATATAGTCGGCTTTTTTAATAAACGATGGAATCCGTATTTGCTTAATGATCCCTTCCTTATTGAAGTATTTGGATATTTCCAACCCATCCGAATTCCAAAAAGATACATCATATTTAGGATATAAGCTCATCGGTTTGCTCCATAATTTATTTACACTTAGTGTCATTGTAATATTATTACAATTAATTACATAATGCAATATAAACTTCCATTTTATTTTTGGTTTTACTCATCAAGTTAATGAATGTAAACAAGCGATGGATTCCGGTCATAAAGCCTGGTCATTAGTAAATACCCTAGTGCCCCTTTTGTTATTAAAATTATCCCATACTGTTGTATACGGCAAATGCATCGGAAATATTATACTGTTCCGAATGGTGATCCCCTTTTGCACCGGCTGTTATCAGAATATATTCCTGTTCATCCACTTTGGCGAGACTCGCCAGACACAGACCGGCCTCATCGGTATATCCGGTTTTCCCTCCTAAAATTTCACCACTGGTAATGTTTTGATTGTCGAGTTCTTTAAACATGGTACTGTAAAAGGTTATCCCGTCAGAGTGCTTATTGGTATGTGGTGTGGAATAACGAGCCGAAGTAAAAATCTCCCGGAAGGTATCGTTTTGTAAAGCATAACCTAGAAGAATGGACAAATCTTTGACTGTTGTGTAGTGATTTTCATTGTGAAGTCCGGTCGTATTTTCAAAATGAGTATTGTACATACCAAGCTCTGCCGCCTTTTGGTTCATTATTTTAACAAAGTTCTTTTCCGATCCCGCAATCTGGTCAGCAAGTGCAATACAGCACTCCGCACCGCTCGGCAGCATTACTCCGTATAACAGATCGATAACCCTGACCTGCTCACCCGGTTGGAAACCTGCCATTGATGCATCTGCTTCGTACAGCCCCTGAAAGACAGAATTGGTGAGCTTGATTTCTCCCTTCAAATCAGGCGAATTTTCTATCGCAACAATTGCTGTCATCATTTTAGTTAAAGAAGCAGGATAGATTTTTTCTTCACTATTTTTCTGCAGCAGTACGGTATCATCAGACAAGCGGATCAAAATCGCATTAGGACTGTACAACTTATCGGAGGATATGGAGGCAGAGGGAACAAGTTCTATCTTTAACGGGGGAACCGGAGTTGTTCTATCGTCAGAAGAAGCGAGGGTTGATCTATCGTCAGAAGAATTGAGCGTTATATTTTGAGAAGAATTTGAAGAGGTTTTATCGTATTTTCTCTCAAATATATGATCGTTTCCCTGAGTAATATAAACGAAAGCAGCAATAACGAGCATCACTAGAATTGCTGCTGATATACGTATTCCTGACTTTTTCTTTCTTACTTTTCGTGCCATATAAAACAACTCCTTATTCTGTGCTGATATTATATAAACACAGATAAAGGAGCAATGTCGGAATTCCATCTTATGATCTTCTTAAGATTTTCTTATAACGCATCGGGTTAAAGCAGCGGCTCAAAGAAAATTCAGCGGGCCGCTTTCACCTCGTCATAACGGAAGCTTTATAGTAAATGTGGTGTTTTCTGTGTTGCTTGCCACAGAGATTGTTCCATCGTGAGCCGTGACAATTTCTTTTGCGATTGCCAAACCCAAGCCTGCTCCCCCGGTGTTTGTGGAACGCGCAGAATCCAATCGGTAAAATTTTTCAAAGATAGTTTCACGCTTTGCCTGCGGGATTGGATTCCCCTGATTGGTAAAGGTTATAACGATATTTTTATCCTGTTGCCTGGCGGAAATGTCAATAGTGCTGTTCTCAAAGCTATAGGCTATCGCATTTTTCAGAATGTTATTGAACACGCGAGCCAATTTGTCCGCATCTCCCCACAAAGTGAGGCCGTCGGGCACATTGACGGATACCTGCTTTCCCTGCGGAGTCAGCATTGGATAGAATTCATCCGCCATCTGCTGGAGCATGAACA
>DATALQ010000040.1:0-57972 GCA_036260935.1 Clostridia bacterium | reverse complement strand
AAAAATGTGGCAAAGGGAACGCCTACTTGGTAGAATTGTAATCGCCAAACCACAATTTTACGAGAGGAGAGCGAACCCTATGCCTGATAAGATTATACAACTGAATGACGAGGCGATAAAGAAGGAACTTGGAGAAATGGTGCGTGAAAGCGTCGAAAAGACGTTGAACGATCTTCTGGACAAGGAAGCGGAAAGATTGACCAACGCCGCCCGATATGAACGTACAGAGGCTCGCCAGGCTTATAGATCAGGTCATTACGAGCGGAATCTACTTACCACCTCGGGAAATGTAACACTAAAAGTACCAAAACTCCGTAATGCAACCTTTGAAACAGCCATAATAGAACGTTATCAACGGCGTGAAAGCAGTGTTGAAGAAGCCCTGATAGAAATGTATCTGGCCGGTGTTTCGGTCCGCCGTGTAGAAGACATTACCGAAGCATTATGGGGTACCAAAGTATCGGCAGGGACAATCAGTGAGCTAAACAAGAAAGTATATGTACATATCGAAGATTGGCGTAACCGCAGCCTCAAGTACAAATACCCCTATGTCTACATGGATGGTATATACCTTAAAAGAAACTGGGGCGGAGAGTTTGAGAATGTTGCGGATTTTGTGGCAATCGGGGTCAATGATGATGGATACAGAGAAATCATCGGTGCTGCCGAAGGGATGAAAGAAGATACTGAAAGCTGGAAAACCTCCCTCACATGGCTTAAAGGACGAGGGTTGACCGGCACTCAGCTGTTTATCGGGGACAAGTGCCTGGGCATGGTAGAAGCGATCAATGAGGTCTTCCCAGAGGCGAAATATCAAAGGTGTACAGTCCATTTCTACCGGAATGTATTTTCGACTGTACCCCATAAAAAGCGTAGGGTCGTTGCCCAGATGCTAAAAGCCATTCATGCACTAGAAGACCGTAAAAGTGCGGCTGCAAAGGCTCAAGATGTGATAAACAAGCTAAAGGAACTGAAACTTCCTGAAGCAGCAAGGAAGGTTGAACAAGGAATTGCCGAGACTTTAACCTACCTTTCATTTCCATCGGAACACTGGCTGAAAATACGGACTACAAATGTTGTGGAGCGCTTGAATCGGGAGATCCGGCGTAGAACCAGGGCAGTCTGAACTTTTCCAGACGGTAACTCGGCTCTCATGCTGGTTTGCGCCAGATTAAGGCATGTGGCTGGTACAGCCTGGGGCATTAAGCGCTATATGAACATGGCTAGACTCGATGAACTTAAACCGGGAGGAGGAATTCGTATCTTCTGCCGGCTGATTCCCGGCTACCAAGTGGCAAAATCAAATTTGCGAAAGATTATTGACAGTACCATACTAATAACTACTATAAATAACATCACACAAGAGTGACAAGATTTTGGGCGTCGGAAGGTCGGCTATATTTTAAGATCTGATAACATGCCCTTCAATCCTGTCTTTAATAATTAATTTGATTTTTCTCTCAATTACTGCTGTAACCCCGTAGCGGACTTTCACCATTAAGGTCGCGCGCAAGCTGCACGCATGCAAAAAGACAGGGAGTCCTCAAGACTCGCTGTCTTAATATAATGACAATTATCGTAGGTTACCTTGAAACACCGTATTAGAATCTTTGCAAAGATACTGGACGGCGCTGCGTGCGGTCGATACGGCAATTGGAAGGCCGCCGGGAGTCGACATCCTCTGTCCGGCAAAATAAAGGCAATCTATACTCTCCGGCTTACATTGATATGTGATCATTTTATCGCCTTTTCCTACAATAGTCATATATGAGCCGTGATAGGTACCGCAATAGCGCTCATAAGTAAGCGGCGTCGCAACATCGATTACTTTAACCCTATCCTTTATCTGAGGTACTTTGTGTGAAATCCGATCTATAGCGATCGCGGCAATGCGCTGTTTTTCCTTCTCATATTCGCCCTTTAGCATTAAGTCTTTCCAATAATTATATGTATCACCCACAAGTAGAATGGTAAGCGGGGTGCAGCCATTTGGTGCATATCCTTTGTAGGTGGCATAATTGTGAAATCCAAGGGTGGTTATTTCATTTCCTGCATAGGCAAAGGGCTCATCCAGAGAAAACAGCAGATTTTCAGGAAGAGCAGACAAATCTGCTTCTACACCTAAACCAATATAGGTATTCATGGCAAGCTTTGAGTTTTTACGCATCTTTTCCATCCATGGTTCGTAGAGCGGTTCATCAAAAAGGTTGTCTATAGCGCTGAGAGTATCAGCCGTTACAATCACAGAATCCGCCAGAATTTTCTCGCCGTTTACTATTACACCTGTTGCTTTGGCATTTTCAACGATCACTTTCTCCACACGATTTTTATATTTGATTTTCCCGCCTGAATTTTCAAATTTTTTTGCCATACGAAGCGCCATCCCGAGTGACCCTCCCTGTGGATAACCACCGTCACCTGAAGCAAAGCAAGCCAATAAAAATATAATAGAAGATGCAGAATATTCAGCGCCGACTGCATTTTGAAGCAGAGTCCGAATGGCAGGGTGCTTAAAACGCTGACAGTATTCAGCAGGAGATAGTTTACCGAGTGCCAACAATCTGGGTAAAACAGACAGCATTGTGAAAAGTGATGATATAGACATTTTACTTTTTTCTTTTACGCGAACGCCCTTAATATCCATAACAGGCATACTCATTTTACTGAATCTTTTAATATCTTTGCATAATGAAGAAATCTCCTTTTTATCCTCAGGCGATACAGTAAGAAAATGTTCCTCCAGTTTATCAACATTTCGGTATAGACAAACCATTGTACCATTATAATCATAAGTCAAAAAAGGGTCACAGTTGTTCACAGAGACAGAATCGTCCAATGCACCCAACTCCCGCCAGATTTTATTCAGAGGCTGATTCTTGCCGGACCCTGTAAGCCAGTGCATACCACCCTCAAACAGATATCCCTCACGCTTCCAGCTTGTGCAGTTTCCGCCCGGAATAGTATTCATCTCAAAAATAGTGGCGTCAAACCCGCTTTGCTGCGCATAAATTCCCGCTGATAATCCCGCGATTCCTCCACCGACAATAATAATCTTTTTCATCATTCTTTCCTCCTTAAAATATCAACAATCCATTCACTCTCTGGGCAAGGTGAGTCCGGCTGTAAAGCGATTTCTTCTGCAATCCCCTGGATAGCTGTCCAATATGCAATGGCTAAAGCGTGTGGGCTGCCGTTCCTGATGGTTTTGTTTTTCTGCCCGGCTTCTATCAGCGGAATCGATGATGCAATGATATTGACTTGTGAAACCTTATCCTTCACAGATTCAGGTACGGCATCGTTATAATGTGCCTGACTCATTCAGCAGTTCGAAGCTGTCAATCACCGGTAAATCCCATGTGAGTTGAGTTTTTTGTCCGAATACGACGCCAATGTTCGCCACGTATTCTTTCCTCTGCTTATAGGGAACATATCCGGCAATATGAATCTCACCGCTGTCCGGGTACAATATGCCCGAAAGCATTTTAACCGTAGTAGATTTGCCCGCGCCGTTCGGCCCGATGAAGCCGACCATTTCGCCCTTACCAATTGAGAAGCTGATGTCCGCTACTGCCTATCTATATACATATTGAGGCCTTACCAAGTTGGCAATCATCCCTGGAATGCCTTTTGAACGCTTGCTAATCCTGAAGGTCTTACTAATGCAATTTACTTCAATAAAGGGACTAGCCATGATATGACCTCCTATTGAGTGGTTTCAATAATTTTGTAAAACTTATTAGTTGAAGCCCACTATGTATTTCTGTGAGAGCACTTCTATCGAAATATTCTCATGTCCAGGACATACAAATTGAACCGGCTTCCTATTATAGGCATTATATACCATATTTTGCCCATATTTAAGTCATAAAGTGATAATTTATCACAACCGCATTCAATTTTTTGCCATTACCTTCACACCCGAAGTTAATTCAACACTTTGATATCCCCCGAAATATTGATATCTTAGTCCTGGATTATCGATATGGAGTCCCATAATAAAGAAATAATGTGATACCTCGGAGTACAAAATATATTTCAGGTTATTGACAGAAATTGTCTGGCTGTGATATATTAAAATAAATACTAAACGGTAGGTATGTGTATCAAGTGAAAAATGATTCATCTCAAAAAAATAAGAAGGAATTACAAAGCGAACAGACACGGCAGCAAATCATTGAGGTTGCCACAAAACTTTTTGCGCGCAAAGGTTTTTATGGAACCTCGATCTTCGATTTGACCCAGGCTGTTGGCTTGACCAAAGGAGCTCTCTATCATCATTTTGAAGATAAAGATGCTCTTTTCTTAGCGGTAGTGGAATCTGTCCAAGACACCTGGGGAAAGGCTGTAGCTAACGAGGTAGTGAGTGTAAAAGGTTCTCTGGAACAGATCGGCATACTCTTTGAAAAACACGCAGAGCTACTCAGCAAGAATGAATTTATGTGTCTTGTTATGAGCAACCTCATGAGTGAAATGGAGAGCGTAAATCCGAAGTACTCTTCTATTCTCGAGGATGTTTATGAGGAGTTTGTTCTTTTTGTTGAACAAATTGTCAAGGCCGGACAGTCCAGTGGTGAGATTCGACCAGATGTGGATCCCAGACTGCTTTCGCTTAATATTGTCGGCATTCTTAAGGGAATCGGCTGTTATCCCAAATTGAAGCGTATCCCTGTTGACCGGATAGCCATGGCAGATTCCCTAAAGAAAGTATTACTTGATGGGATAAAAGTATAATTTTTTTGCTACAATACATACCAAACGTTTAGTATAAATGTAATCAGCTACAAAACTCATATAGTAAAAGGAGGATTAACAATGCGAAAATCTAACAATCTAATAGTACTTCTTGTTTTGATATGCGGTATTGCTCTGCTGGCCCAAAACCTTGGGCTAATCTCTATCAGCTGGGTCGCTGTTTGGCCTATATTCCCTTTAGCATATGGGCTATACCTGTTTTATCAGTTTTATAAAACCCGGAATAAGGATTTAATTACATTCGCGACCATCTTAACTGGAGCCGGAGCGGTATTTCTCCTCAATGCCATTCCCAACGGCTTAACCTGGCCCGAAACAATACCCTGGTGGCCTATTTTCCCGTTGCTATGGGGTTTGGGCGCTCTCTTTACCTATCTGGCAGATAAAAAGGATATAAGCTTACTGCTGACATCAGCAATCCTGGTATGTGCAGGTGTATTCTTCCTATTCAGTGGTGCGCCTCAGGCACAAGGTTATCTTAAATTCTGGCCCGTTATTCTTATTACCTTCTGCATTGTCATACTTCTGTACAACGCAGTTAATACAGGCAGAAGAAGATCTGAATATTAATTTAGGAGGTAGGAAAATGCCAAAGCTAAGCAAGGAATTCTTTTTTGATAATGAAATCCTTTTTTGGGATCACTCAAAAAAGGGAGCCCTTTGTCCTCTCAGTAAAAGAGTGTCGAAAACCTTCTCAACCCTTGGAATAAAGGTTCTTACTCTAAAGACTTCAGGTAATGCGGGAGATGCAGATTTGAGATCCCTGGAGCGGGTTCCGAGGTCAGCATACGTTCTTTATGATAGAAAGGATGAGCAAAATGTCATCAGCCAATTGATTCAAAATGGAGTGAAGTGCATACTATTTCATCCATTAATGGCCCCAAGTAAGACAGCCATAAATAATTGTAAGGGAAACGGGGTCGATACTATCATCGGCTGCCCCAGGATGGTGCTGGGCAAAGGGTTTTGCAAGTTACATGCTTTGTTCAGCTGACTTTTCACTTGAGAGTCAGCCTGCTCGATATTAGCGATGGTCAACCGAGACGTTTTTGTAGTATAAGGCAGCGTATTGAGGGGAGAATTGCAATGCAAATTATTTCTGCTGAAAAGGATAGTATCGACAGACTTGCTCAAGTATTGGCAGAGGCCATGTATGAAGGCTCAATGTACTACTACATTTTTAATGATAAGGAATTAAGCCTACGGTATTTTAAAAGCTTTTGGGAAGCGGTCCTTACATATACGATGAAATTCGGGACTGTTCTTGCGACAGAGGATTTCAAAGGCGCTGCATGTTTACTGCCGCCGCACAAAACCGATTTTGCTTTTGTTGATTTATTCAAAACCGGGTTCAAGATACCCTTATCAGTATTAGGTTTTCCCTATCCAAAAATGAAAAAAATCATGGATATACTTTTTAGTCTGGGAAGATTCCAAAGTCAAACGATTCCCGGGCCGCACTGGTATTTGACGGCTATCGGGGTGAAACCGGAAGATCAGGGTAAAGGAATAGGCGGATGCTTGCTTCGTGAATTGATCGGTATTGTTAACAAGGATGGAAGACCAATATATCTGGAAACCGAGACGGTAAAAAACGTTCGGCTGTATAAAAAGTATGGTTTTGAGGTCGTAAATGAAATAACAATGGAAAAGCATAATTTGAAATACTACTTAATGATAGGCAATACCAGCAAGTAATCTACTCTGCCTTATCCCTTTAACTGTTAAAGCTCAGCAATTATTCTACCAAAGGTTATATTCAGAAATAGTTTCCTCACGAAAAAAATGTTATTATTAGGTTGACGCAAATTATGTCATGGTAAACCATATACCCGGGGGGTGCTGAGAATTGCACGAGGTATGTAAGAACCGGATATTTATAGCCAGTATAAACAAATTAAGATATATTGCGAATACATCCTTTGTAGTTATCTCGAAGCAGGGGACTGTTGTTGTAATCGATCCATTCAGTGTAGACCCGGAAATAAATCCTGATTTGATAATTGTGACACACCGCCACTATGACCATTACAATGAGAATTTCATTAACAGCAGGGAATGCCTCAAGTCAATCGCCTTGACAGGCAGCTTTACATTCAGGGACGTAAAGGTTACCGGAATTGCGGCTTCACATAACGGAGATACCATAGACAAGGAAAACCCCGACAATGTCATTTATGTTATTGAAATAGACGGCTTGAGGATTGCACATTTCGGTGATACGGGACAAAGCAGGCTGACACAGGAACAACTTGATAGCATCGGAACACTTGATATAGCGATGATGCAGTTTATAAACCCGAATTCAGGCTTTACGGTATCCAACAAAAAGGGCCTTGAAATACTGAGACAGGTAGATCCGTCGATCGTTTTACCGACACATGCCTTTGGAATAAGGAACGCGCATATAGGGAAAAAGTGGTTTATCCTGCCGACCCATGGAGTAGGCAAAACCTTGAGGAGCCTGGAACGTGAATGGGCACCTGTGATCAAAAAAGACTATCTTTCAATCGATGATCCGGTATTTGAGGAAAAACACAGTGTAATATGGTTTGGAAAAACAGTGGGTTGGAAAGAGATTATATCTGAAAGGAACTGCTAAACCACGCATTTTTGTACGTCTTCCAACCTGGTGGAGTCTGCTCATTATCAAACTTCATTCGTATTCGACCTTTTCTCTTATTTTTCTACAAAATTCGACAATTTTCCTTGTTTAAAAATCTTCTGTTGTGCTATAATAATCCAAATGCTTAAAAGGAGATATCAGAAGATGCAAAGCAAGATAATTCAAGTCGAAGAACGAGTCCCACTAGGAAAAGGAATAGCATTGAGCCTTCAGCACATGTTCGCAATGTTCGGCGCCTCGGTATTGGTTCCTATTTTATTTGGAATTAACCCAGGCGTCGTTTTATTGATGAACGGAATCGGAACCCTGATTTTCATTCTTATCACAAAAGGCAAGGCGCCTGCTTATCTGGGCTCCAGCTTCGCTTTTCTTGCGCCTGTTTTTATGGTCATCGGTAATGGATCGACACAGGATGTATCCAAATATCCGCTTGCACTTGGCGGCTTTGTGACGGTTGGCGTTGTCATCGTCATCGTTGCCCTGATAATAAAGCTTTTCGGCACTAAATGGATCGACGTCATTCTTCCTCCGGCTGCAATGGGCCCCGTAGTGGCTCTCATAGGCCTGACGCTGGCCGGCACGGCAGCGCAGAACGGCGGCCTTCCCGTAACCGGCGTCGATCTTTCCACAATAGACTACAGAAATGTCACCGTTTTTTGCATCACACTGTTCGTAGCTGTCTTCGGTTCCATACTCTTCCGTAAATTCCTGGCCGTCATTCCGATTCTTATCGCAATTGTCGTCGGCTACGTAACCGCCGCCCTTTTCGGACTCGTGAACTTCGAGGCTGTAAAAACGGCAGCACTGTTCAGCCTCCCGGAATTCCGGACTCCGGTGTTCAATGTCAACGCCATCCTGATCATCCTGCCGGCGGCGCTCGTCATTGTCACGGAGCACATCGGACATCAGATGGTAACGGGTAAAATTGTCGGCCGTGACCTCATCAAAGACCCCGGTCTCCACAGATCACTCCTGTCCGACGGCGTCTCCACTGCCCTTTCAGGAATGGTCGGCGCGGTACCTACTACGACATACGGTGAGAACATAGGAGTTATGGCTATTACGAAGGTTTACAGTGTCTGGGTAATCGGCGGCGCTGCCGTCATTTCGGTAATTGTCGCCTTTATCGGGCCTGTTTCGGCGCTCATTCAGTCCATGCCCTGGTCCGTCATCGGCGGCGTCAGCTTCATGCTCTACGGTATGATAGCGGCTTCCGGACTTCGCCTTCTCGTGGAAGCAAAGGTCGATTACAGCAAGTCCCGCAATCTAGCACTAACGGCGGTCGTCCTCGTTACAGGCCTCTCGAACGCCTATATACCGATAAGCAGTTCCTTCCAGCTCTCCGGCCTCACGCTCGCAACGATCATCGGCATGTTCCTGGGCCTCGTCTTCTGGCTCCTGGATAAGGCAAAGCTAACCAATGACCGCGACAACGCTTAGGATAAGTTACCTGTGAAGGTGAAATAACCCATACAAAAATCAAGGACTTCGGGGTATCAATCCGAAGTCCTTTTTGTTCACGCCTGTATGTAGTCTATATTGAAGTGCTCTTCGTTCAATTCGGTATTCCTCGACAAATTCATAAGATTTCTCTTAAATTCCTCGTCGGTACCGATCGGTTTTATCAGCTTGAAGTGAGCTGCACAGTTCCTCCCGTTTTCTTTTGCGCAGTATAAAGCGTAATCGCTTATATTTATCATCTGCTCGAGGTTCAAAAGCCCGGGATCGGTTGCGTCCAAAGGCATCTGAACATAACCGAGCGAACAGGTCTTGTATATTGTCTTGTCCTCGGAAACCGGCAGCGGTGTTTCCCTTACCGCTGTCAGGACTCTGCGGCAAAACCTTTCGAGATATTCCGGTTTCGTATTGGACAATATGATGAGGAATTCCTCTCCACCCCAGCGAACCAGAAAATCCTCGGTTCTTATCACCTGTTTCAGGATTTTGGACATGGCGATCAGAACGTTATCTCCTACCGAATGGCCATAAGTGTCATTTACCTCTTTAAAATGGTCGATATCGATCAAAAATACTCCAATAACGTTATCTTTTGTTGACAGGTTTCTCTTCTCGCCGTTGCTGATTATTCTCTTCTTATGCTGAATGAATTGGGTTACCTTGTCATATATGAACTCAAACGTATATCTTCGATTGTACAAATCAGTCAGCGGATCATGGAATGACAGCTCTCTCAGTTTTTCATTGGCATTGTTCAGCTGGATCGTTCTCTCCCGAACCTTCTCCTCCATGTTTTCATAAAGACCGGCGTTTTCAATTGAAATGGAGGCCTGAGAAGACAGGATCTTCAATATCTCCAGCCTTTCCGACGTAAATACGCTGTCGGAAAGATTGTTCTCCAGGTAAACTACACCTTTGAGACGGTTTTGATAAATGACCGGCATGCACAATAATGATTTTATCCGGTTTCTCGTAATATAGGCGTTATTCTGGTAATTTACGTCCTTGCAGGCATTGTGAATAACTATGGTTTCCCTTGTCCGGGTAACGTATTGTACGATTTCAGGACAAAGGGCGCTGCTCTCCGCAAAGGGAAGCGACTGCATGACCTGGGGCCGGTTGGAATCGACGTCCTGTACCGCTTCGATATAAAACTGGCCGTCGGCTTCGTTCCTAAGCAGCAGGCAGCCCCGTTGAGCGCCCGCATTTTCTATCATCGTCCGGATCAATATCGTCAGAAGCTTTTCGATCTTGATTTCACTTGAAATGGCCTGCGTGGATTTCAGGATCGAATTGACATCGATCGAAATGTGCGTTGTTGTAGAGAACGTCCCTTTTACTCCATGCTGAGCTTCGTCGCTCGTAAAATAATGCGAATACTGCTTTTCCAGCAGCGCAGCCTTACGATGGGCTCCCCATTGCCTGTAAAGATATTCTGCTTCTCTGATATAAGCTTTTCCGGTAGTTTCGTCCCCCCTGTCCAGCCAGAACTTTCCGTATAATTCGTTGATTAGTGCCTTCAGCTGGATAAAATCATTGTTTCCTATGGAATTAATCGCCTTTATGTAAAAATCGACGACAATATCGAGCGGTTCATTGTCGATGACCGCCATCTCTGCAGAAAGCAGATAATATTTATGCGCGAAATTATCGGGGCAATTATCAGCCCATACTTTAATTTTCTGCCGGATATCGGCCAGGGTTTCTTTTATATGCGGCTTCTCTTCGGCAGCTGCTATTTTCCATTTATTTACGAGTATCAAAGCCCGGAATAAATAGTGATCCGGTATGGGGAAATCGGACAGCCCTGCGAAAACAAGCGCTTCCGCCATATCGCTCCACTTTTCCGCAGCTTCCAGGTTACTTGAGATTATGCTTTCATAGGTATTGTACTGAAAGAATCTGCACAGGAAAGACAGGTCCCGGGTTTTTTCAATAGTAACTATCATTTCCTGATCTTCTTTTTCAAAGTCACTGCCGTCCTCTTTCTCTGGGACTGTTTGGAACTTTTTGATAATATAATTGATGATCTCGGTCAAAAGCAGCGGCATGGCAGTTTTAGTCCTGCCGAGAACCACTATGGCATTTTCTGTTTCCTGTTTCAATTCTGTCAGGTTCCTGCCAACCCACATCAACAAATGGACCCTGTGGGACAGGGCATAGGCGGCATGCTGTATGTCACCTGTTTCCAAACCCTTGCGATAGGCCATGTCATAGTATTCGAGGCTCTCCTTGTAATGAGCCCGCCAATGGGAGCAGAAGGTAAAACCGAAATAAACGGCGGCCTTCAGGGCTTCTGTGTTGAATTTGTTTATCAGCGAAAATGCAGCCTCTCCAAGCCGGTAACTGGTTTTATAATCCTTGAGCATCGTCGCCATAACTATGCCGCAGTCTGTAAAGCATTTGCACGACAGCGGCGAAGTTCCGTAGGTACAGGTCATTTCAAACATCATCAGCGACGCCAGGATATACAGCGACGGGTTGGTTTGAAGCGCGGGTGGAACCACCTGGAAAAGCAGCTGCATGACCATGATTTTATCCGGTGACTTCATTTCGGGAAGATTAACCAGCTCATCAGCAGGCGTTTGGGCTAAAAAAGCCTGCATTTTCATAACGCCCTCCTGAATCTTCATGCCGATCTCCTGCTCATTTTCGGGTAAGGAGACACCGAACAACATAAGGCTCCGGCGTATTTCGGCAATTGCGTCGAAGAGCCTACCCTGAAACTCGAGAATCTGGACTTTCACATTGGAGACCGCACCCTTGTCGATATTGGTGACAGCTGCTTGCGAAAGGTCTTCGCAAAGCTCGTCGGCCCTTGATAAATCTCCGGATAACAGGGCGCAGGTTGCATGCTCCAATTTTACATCGAACAACTTGTTGTGTATTTTACACCATTCCTCCGCTGTCAAAAGGGCTTCCGCTGTTTCAAAATAACTTGCGGCGGCCGCAAAGGCTCCTGATTTTTTTGCCCTGTTCCCGGCCGTGGCATTCAATTTGGACAGTTCGGCCCGCTCATTTTCCTCCCGGATCAAAGCCCTACCGATATTCAAATGATTTACCATATCAAAAAGCGAATCAGCCCGGTTTGTTTCCCGGAAGGTTTTCAGATACACACGCCCTATTGATAAATGAATTTCGGATTTCTCAGTTTCAGATATCAAAGAAAGCACTGCTTGCCGGATACGGTCATGTGCAAAACTAAAATTGACATCGAAATCCTGCGAGAGCTTTATGCTTTTTTGAGCTCTTATTAACCGGTAATTATAGTTTAAAGGAAGAATGATTTCCCTCTCGATGGCAATCCACAAATCCTTGCCGAGCTCCGCTATCGGTTTTTTGCGGATCAGCGATATCATCGTCAAATCGAACTGATTTCCGATACAGCAAGCCAGCTTGAGAATGTCCAGAGTCACTGCCGGCAGTGACTCGAGTCCCTTTACCAGAAGTTCCACCACGTTGTCACTGATTTCAGCAGCCTCGACCTTTTCAAGATCATAATCCCATTGTCCTCTTTCCGGCAGGAATGTGAAAGACCCCCGAAAATACAGCATATTTAATAGTTTGTCAATGAAAAAGGGATTACCCTTTGTCTTATGAAAAACAAGTTCGGTCAGAGGTTCGGTTTCGTCCGGATGACAATGGAGGGTATCCGATATCATGCGGTTTACAGCGTCTGCTTCCAACGGCTTGAGTGCTATTTGACGGTATGGCCTATCGATGCCCTGATAATTGCTTTCCAGATCTTTCAACAGCTGCTGCAGCGGATGCCCATCCTGCACTTCGTTATCCCTGTAAGCCCCGACTAAATAGATATACCGGGCGCTGCCAGCTCCCAGAATGTATTTTAGTAATTCCAATGTGGAAGCGTCACTCCATTGCAGATCGTCAATAAAAATAACCAATGGATGTTCAAGCTCTGCAAAAGTTTTGATAAATTCTAAAAATACAAGTTTAAAACGATTTTGAGCCTCAAGCGGGTTAAGCTCGGATACCTCCGGCTGAGGCCCGATAATCTGCTCCAATTCGGGGATGACGTCCAAGATGACCTGTGCGTTGCATCCCAGCGCTTCCGTCAGGAGCCGCCTCCAATTATCCAAATTGCTTTGGCTTTCTGAAAGCAGCTGCTTGATCATTCCTTGAAACGCTTTAATCAGGCCGTGGTACGGGATATTTCGTTCGAACTGGTTGCACTTCCCGGATATATAGAACCCCTTTTTCCCTGCCACAGGCTTGCGAAGCTCCTGAATCAATGAAGACTTTCCAATCCCGGAGAAACCGCTAACAAGTAAAAGCTCACAATAACCTTCGGCGGCTTTTTCAAAGCCATCGATCATCGTTCGGATTTCCTCTTCACGACCATATAATTTATGCGGAATTTCAAATCTGTCTAAAATATCCCCTTCCCCGGGTATGAATCCGACGATTTCCCTCTTCCCTTCAAGCATTTGGAGACAGTATTCCAGATCCTTTTTTAACCCCAATGCCGACTGATACCTATCTTCTGTTGTTTTTGAAATCATTTTCATGATGATTTCCGACAGGGCAGTCGGGATTTCCGGATTTATTTCTTTTGGAGAAATAGGAGTTTTCGCGATATGGCCGTATACTATCTCTGATTCATCCTCCCCCGTGAAGGGCAGTTTCCCGGTGAACAATTCATAAAAGGTAATACCTAGAGAATACAGGTCGGTTCTGTAATCGATCGGCCTGTTTATTCTGCCGGTTTGTTCAGGAGAAATATAATTCAAAGTCCCTTCCAGAGTATTCAGGTCGATACTTTGAGACGATTCTCTGGCCAATTCTGCGGAAATACCGAAATCAATGATCTTGACCCGGTTGTTCCCGTAATTCCAGATAAAGTTGGTTGGGTTTACGTCTTTATGGATAATGTTTTGTTGATGTGTCTGTATAAGTGAGTGCGTCATTTGTATCGCCAGCGACAGTCTTTCAGCTATTCCGGCCTTAACGGATTTGAGGACCCTGGCAACCGATTCCCCTCCGATATCTTCCATAATGATAGCAAGGCTGTTATTGCACTTTGTTATGGAATACGCCTTTATTATGCCGTCACCTGAAAGCTTGTCCATGATTTCATATTCCCGCACGAAGGCGGATAATTCCTTTGAAGTCGGGTATTCCCTATTCAGCAGTTTTATAACAACCGGGCAGTTATCCGAATTCCGGCTACCCCGGTATATTGTCGAATTGTCGCTTTTTGAGATTTCCTCTTTGATCCTGTAACCAGCCAAGTGAAACATATTTACCTCCATTCGGATTACCGTCCTGCCGGTTAACGTTTTGTTTAAACCATAGCAAACGATTGGTTATGGTTAAAACTTCCAACACATTATTTATCGGACTTTTTTAAAGGTTTTTACACCTCATTTCATAATTCTATATTACTTTCTCATATTCCTTCCCTATTTTCAGGTCGAAATGTAAAACCATTACCTGATAAAGATCGTGCTCACCAGGATGGATCAATAACTATGAAGCCGGATTTCCAATTAACTGATTGCCTTCCTTATATAGTAAATATATAATTATAAGGGGGTAGTCACATGAGTAAAAATAGAAAGTCGTGGATCATATTAACCGCTGCAGCCGGGTTGATTCTGGCTTTAGCGGTTTTAGGGATAATACCTCGGAACATATTCCCGTTGGCTGCAAACGCGCCCGAACCGCTGGAAAATCTATTCTATGTAAAGAACGGCACATTATATTTTACCCCTCTTGATACGATTGCACCAAAGGAGATAGTGGATTATAATCTACCACCCGAGCAGAGAGAAGTATTTCTCTTACGTGAAAGCGTCGACGGCAGACGATTTTTTTACCCGGACGAGATCGATAATACCAAGACAAACTATTGCGCCGATATTTTCTGCTATGATATGGCGTCTAAAACCCCCAGGACAATGAAAATCGATTCGGATATAAACAATTATGCGATCAACCAGGATGGGTCTAAGGTATTCTATTTGAAGGACAAGGCTCTTTATATGAGCAACTTGTCAAAAACCAAAAAGCTCGCTGATGAAGTAAGTATGTTTTTTATCAATAAGGAAGGCAGCCGTCTGATGTATCTTACTCCGGACAGCCGCCTTTTCCATTATACGGGGAGAGGTGAGGCAAAAGAGCTCCTTTCGGGCATTACGCTTCTGTATGTCTCACCGGATCTCAACACGGTTTATTATTTGAAGGATAAGAATCTCTATATGCTTAAGGACGGAAATGACACCGGCATGCTTGATACCGACGTTGTTTCAGTACAGAACATATACGCCGACGGATCCTTCTATTATCTTAAGACTAATTATCTCAAACCATTTGATTATGTGAATGACGATATGGCAGCTTCGGATGCCGAAATGAAGGAGCCGAAGGAATCGGACTACCCGGATCGAAAGAGCTATTCGGAGGCCGGCAGGAAGTATGAGGCAAAGAAGGCGCGCGATGAGATGCGGATTACGCTTAAAAACGATAAGCACAGAGAGATGAAAAGTCTGCATTATTATTCGAACGGCCAGTCGGTTAAAATAAGTGGATATTGCGACAACGTATGGCGTGATGAAAATCATATGGTTTTATGGGGGTGGAACCTGATGGTCTCCGATTGCGGGAATGACAGGCCGTTTATGGTTTATTCACAGCTGACGTCCGATAAAATCAATATGTCTGACGTTAATGGTCCTGCCAATGTCTACAACCATATAATGAACAATGTAATAGATAACGTTGAGATTTACATCTGCGGCGGATCCGAAGTCCTCGGGAAGCTTGGGGATAAAAAGCCGGTCCGTGTGCAGTATGATACCGAAAACAATAAAATATATTTCGCAGTCGATCATAGTGAAAATCCGTATTTGTACGACCTGTACTGCGTGACGGCAGACAGCGGAAACAAATCCGAAGTCAGGAAATATGCGGAAGATGTTTACTCCCTCGATATCTTGCTTGGAGGAAATGTCGTATATGTAAAAAGTGAAAGCAATTTCGGCGACGGTGACCTGTATGTAAATAATGTGAAAATAGACAGCTTCTCAAACGTAAGAAACTGGTGGACAAATAGTACCAACTCGTTCACATACGCGGGCAATATAAGCAGATACGACCACTCCTTTAAACTGAAGCTTTATAAGGATGATAAGATAACGAAGGTGGCGGATAAGATAACTAATTACATATCCTGCTTTTATGGGGACAGGTTAGTCTACCTCGTGTGGAAAAACAGAAATAATTTTACCGGCCAGGTTTATCTGTACGATGGCCCTCAGGCAAATCGGCTTGTTGACACGGAGGTCAACGGACTCATTCCTTCAATGAAAAATAAATATTACAGCTGGTGGGACGACCGGCTGACGCATGATCCCGAATAATTGCCGGATGGGAGTTCCTGAACCAAATATATATTGAAATAATGGGGGTAATGAATATTGGAGACAAAAGTAGAGGTAGATATAAATTATAACGAGAAAGAAACCAGGAAGGTCGTCATATATTTTCTAAACCATGTAAATAAGCTGTGGATTGCTTTTCCGTGTTTTGCGGCTGTTTTAATTTCAATTATTCTGGATGCCATTCACAAAAGGCTTGCCGAATATTCATACGGTTTACTTGCAGTTTACCTGATTGCTTTTCTTGCTTTTTATGGTTGGTTTTATTTACGGATACCTAATGGCTTTGTCGAATTTTACAAAAAGAGAAAGGGTGGTACATATACCTTCTCCGATTCGGACGTCAAAATCGTGGGGAGCGAAATTCAAAGCATCTGTGCCTGGAGTGTTTTCAAAGAAGCTTTTGAAACTCCATCTGCATTATTGCTCTCAGATACCAACAAATTTTTATATATTTTCCCTAAAAGATGTTTTAAAAGTAGCGAAGACGTAGAAGAATTGCGAAGAATATTAAACAGTAAATTTAAAAAATTCAAGAGATATCTTTGATAAGGATGTGGAATTAATGGAGTTTTATTTTATAAGAGGAAACCCTATTGCATTGTTGCTGGTAAGTATACTACTTTCTACTTTTTCATTTACCAATGTATTAGTATGTTTCATTAATAAGATCCCAATTAGTTCTAGTGCTATGGTGTTTATACTTTTTACCATTTTATATAACACCGTATGTGTTATTGCCTTTTACTTGGCATATACAAAACAGAATAGACTATTTATGTCCCCTAAAAAATATAATAAAGCGATTAAGGCAAATGAAAGATACGATGCCTATCTGGAAAAAATAAAAACAGCACTGGAAAAATACGAAGGTAACTCGGTAGATAGCAATGAAATGGCACTGAAAAGAATAATTGAATTATTGAACGAAGGTAATAGAAGAGAGAATCAAGTTCCTTAAAAACGTAAAAGCTCATATCATACAGTAGTTATTAGATTATTGGTGGTTCCCATGCTTATCGATACAAAAATCGGCGACGTCAACGGCGATATGGTGCTTGACATAGTTTACCTGACAGGTGATTTATACCAAGGAAATCCTTATTATCAGAATATAAAGCTAATAATAGAAGACGGAAAGACCAAGTACAGATATACCGTACCCCTCCCCCCTCCTTACACTACCGGTGCAGATCCCTGGATATTCCTCGGAGGCTTCACCAGCAATAGAGTACAGGATATTTTTGTTTCCCTGCCTCTGAACAACAGAAATGTTTATTATATAGTCACTTTCCTTCACAATCAGCCGAATTTCATACTCATGCCTGACAAATATCCTGTTGATTATGATACGTTATCTAAGGAACTGGATTTCTCAGTCGTATACAAAGACTTTTACAAGGTCGATATTACCAGCCCGACGTTGAACCAGACCATTACCCTGGATGTAAGCGACAGAAAGCAGGAGTATGAAGGAGTCATATACAACAAGGACGGTACGCTGATCAAACCGTTCAATGGCTTCTTACTCTACTCACCGTTCCTGTTTCCCGTTAAAATGTACGGGAATGAGCCTCTGAAACTTATGGCTATGGATGATATTGCAGGGACATCCCACGTGGATAAGCTAGGTGAGTTGGTATATTATTTCAAGTACTCAGCCGCTCAGCAAATGTGGTCCCTCGATCCGAAGCAGGCACAAGTATTGATCCAATAGAGGAAACAATATTATCCGTTATCATCAAGCTGGCTGACAAATACTACGTCAGGGCAGCGACATCTGGAACGAAATGAATGTTCAGGATTTACAGCTGCTCTCAAACTTTTTCCCATCATCCCTGCATATGCGCATAATGCTTCCTTTCCCCGAAATAACCGCTGTGGGAAGCCCACCTGTCGCCTGAGTCCATTGGCCTGCCAAATAAAACCCGGAAAGTCCCGGCAGTACGTTCGGAATTTTTTGCGCCGGTGATTTCCAACCTTGGTAAGCACCCTGCCAAACCTGCGTATACCGGAAATATGTCATTGGCGTAGCTACATCTGCCACCTCGATTTTTCCCCTTGCTTCAGGAAATTTACTTTCAAAAAGACTAATAAACCAATCTGAAACTTTTTTCTTTTCCCTGGCATAATTATCATAGTTATTATGCAATTCTTCCCAGTACCGATAATCGGTACTTATCAGCGATGTGACAACAGATTTTCCAGGTAAGCATAAAGTTTTATCAAAACAATAATGCTTAATCAATATCCGGGTATTCTCCACCCCGCCTATTTGTACCGGGCTATCCAGTATATAGTTGGAACAGTATGGATAACGGGACAAATCGCAATCCACCCCGAGAGATACCTGAATAGATGTGCCTGATACTTTCTTACTTTCATATAATGCCTTAATTTCGCCATCGATATATCGGCCTTTAACCATTTTAAAAATTGACGAATATCCGTCTGCGGATGAAACCACAAAATCGGCGGTATGTACTGGTCCATCCGCAAGCCTTATACCCACCGCCCTATCACTTGAGACAAGGACCTCCTCCACTTTTGATTTGTAAAATATCTTACCTCCGAGTTCCAGGTACCTACGCTCAATTCCCCTGGCAAACTCCAAGGAACCGCCTACCGGCCAGCAGGCATCCCTGTTGTTATATATTGCGAGCTGAAAAATCAAGGAAAAAACAGAATAGTCTTTAGATGAAAAAGCCAGGAAAGCCTCCCTGAGAAATGGGTCCTTAAACCGTTGGACAAATTCGCCCATTGTTACATTGTAATATTTTGTAAGGCTTTCATCTCCGGAAGCCGAGCGGATGTCTTTAAACCTTCGGATTGCGCCTGTCAATTCACCTATCACTTCGGAATCCCGTACCGACAGCTCCAAAAGGTGGGATTCGAGCTTATCCGCATCACTGTACATGGTTAACTTTTTGCCTTCGTTGTTTTCAATCTGCATTATGTAATCGTGATAAACCAGCTCCTTCTCCCTGAAGGCTCCTACCTCGTTCCAGGTGCTATGGAACATACTTTCGGGATTTATGCCCATAAGGAAGTGTATACAGCCATCCATTCTGTATCCTTTTCTATCCCATGAAGTGCATAGCCCTCCCGGGATATCATGCATTTCGAATATTCGGGTTTCATATCCGTTCATTTGTCCATAGCAGCCGGCCGATAACCCTGCAATTCCTGCCCCGATAATAATAATTTTCTTTTTCACTTTTCTGCCCCCGCAATCTAATTATTCAGTAACTTTTCATGTTCTCTTATATTCTGAATTGTTTCTTCACACCATTGGATCCTGAACCTCGCATCATAAACCGCATAGCGAAGAGTAGCCAGCCAGTATGGGTAACCCCGGTCCATCCTCGTTTTCATGTCTGAGTTGAACTCTTTCTCCATTTTCTCGATCTGTTCAAGCCGCTTTACATGCTTATCTCTTATCTGTTCCATTTCTTCAATAACGCTGGCTGCCGGAATATTTCTGGCAAAGGTTAGCTTTAGAAGCAGTTCGAGACGTACAGGGCTATTCTCCGTTGGCTGAATAAGCCATTCCGCCAATTCTTCCCGTCCCTTGGCCGTAATAGAGTAAACGTTTTTTATCGGCTTTCCTTCATTCTGTTCAATGTTTTTAGTTATTACCTTTTCTTCTTCCATCTGCTTTAAGACAGGATAGATGTGGCCGAAATTTTCATTCCAAAAATAAGAAATACCTTTATCACAGAATTTCTTTATATCGTACCCCGAACCCGGCTTTATACTAAGTACTCCAAGAATAGCGTATCTTGTTTTGTTTACCTTGGCCATAGCTAATACCTCCATATCACTATGATATATATCACACTGATATATTAACATAATGGAATACTTTGTCAAGCTTTTATAACCCAATTATTGATTGATGTCATATTACCAGGGAAATGTTCATATTTTATTAAACTATCTTCACTTCATTTTCACATTACTATCACTGTACGTACAAAATGGTTGGATAAAATGTATTCAGAAAGGAGGTGATAGCAATGAAAAAGAAAAACGCAGTTATAGCGCTGGCTGTTACAGCTGCTTTAACGGTTCCGTTTTCAGTTTTCGCTGCTACATCCGATACAACTACAGCCAGGAATATTAGAGGATTTTTCGGTGTCGATACCTCAAAACTGACCGATCAACAGAAAGCCGACGTCAATAGTTATACCTCCAAGATGGCCGAGCTTCAGAAGCAATTCATCGACCAGATGGTTAAGAACGGCACGATAACGCAGGCACAGGGCGACGCCCAGAAAAGCAAGATCGACGAAGAAGTTAAAAGCGGCGATGTGGGAAGCTTTCTGAACGGCGGCAGAGGCTTCGGTAAAGACGGAGGAGCGGGTTGCCTGAACATCGATACTTCCAAGCTTACCGACCAGCAGAAATCCGATTTGAAAGCAATATCCAAAAAGATAATCGAGCTTGAAAAGAGTAATGTCACCAAGGCAGTTGCCAATGGGTTGCTAACCGCAGCTCAGGGTACAAATATCACGAACAGGCTCGATACCGAAGCTGCAAATCTAGAGAGCAGTGGTCTTTCGACAAATCCGAGGGAATATATGGGTGGCTTCGAAGGCTTCATGCTCTTTGGCAAAGGTATGAACGGAACAACCACGTTAACCGACCAGCAGAAGACTGATTTGACTGCATTTGTCAAGGATCTGGCCGCTCTTAAAAAAGATTTTGTCAATCAGTTGGTAAGCGACGGCATACTGACCAAGGCCCAGGGCGACTCGGAAAACAGCCGCATTGATGAAATGACTCAGGCACAGATCGATAACGGCTTTACCGGCGGAATGATGGGCAAAGGCGGTATGATGGATAACGGCATGGCGGATAAAGGCGGCATGGCGGGCTTCAGGGGTCGCGGAAGGCACGGCGGTTTCGGCGGAGATTTTGGCGGAGATTTCGGCGGCGGTTTGAACGCACCTTCCGGAGCAACATCCGGCACACCCGGCACTTCCGGCACACCCAGCACACCCGGCACCTCCGGTACTACTGGCACTTCCAATACATCAGCGTCCGCTCTATAGACCCGAAAGACCGAGGAAAAACGTACAGCTATAAAACCGCATCATTACAGGGGTGCCATGTCCGACAGCATGGCACTCTTTAAACTTCCATATTTATTTTACGGTCTTAACAATCCAGTCAACTATAAAATCAAATCTTTCAGGTGTAAGTGCATGGCCACCTTCATATTGTTTAATGCTAATCTGTTGTCCTGCGTTACATTTTTCATATTTCTTTTCTGCCTTTTTGTAGACATCCATTGCATCCTTCGAATATTTATCATCTGTTGCTGATACGATTAGAAATTTCGTGGGACAAATCTCACATACCACATCGTCTATATCATAATACCTTACAAAATTAGGTATGACGCTTGCCATTTCAATACCGACACCATTTTCAATTCTGTTTCTAAATGTTGCGGCACTTCCGCTGGCACAAGCATAATGTATTCTTTTATCAAATGCAGTAAGATAAATTGTTGTATTACCACCATATGAATGTCCTAAGCAACCTATTTTATTATAATCAACATAATCCAATCCATTTAACACACTGATTGCTCCCATTGCGTCTTCAATTACTATTTTCGCCAAAGTCTGACCTGTAAGTATTCCATAGCACATTGTAAGAAAGTGATGCCAATCGTCATCATCATTTTTGTTAATTCCTGAAGCATTAAATCTTCTATCCTCAAAACACAATGAATCTGGTGCAATGACAACAAACCCTCTCTCTGCAAGTGCTGGTCCAAACGCTTGAAGAGGGTTCCCCGCAAGACCACAAACTTCACTCTTGCCAAGATTTCTTTCTCCATTATGTTGATGATTTATTAAAATTGCTGGATGCTTTCCTTCCCCCTCCGGTAAAAGTAAAAAAGCAATGTTTTTACGTCCATGTATGAAATATTGAATAAGTTCCCTTTTGTATCCATTACATTGTGATGTTTCTAAAACCTCATAATCAATTGTGTTACTCACAGGCTCCAAGCCAATAAGTTTTATCATCTTTTCACTTTTTGTACTCATACTGCCTCCTTATAACAAATATTAAATTCATACTTTCCCAATATACGGATTCTATTTACTTCTCCATTTAATAAAGTTGCATATTAAACCATTATACACCTTATTATACATATATCGCCTTCGCAATTTAAATCTTAAATTTCGCATGAACCAATAATTGTTTCCCTTTATCATAACCTTTTCTTGTATTTTAGAACTGGACATACCCTTATTTAGAAAAGTCACACTCTCTTCACAAATCTGTCACATTGCTTTGCAATAATATAGATAAATAAAGAATATCGTGCGAGGTAAGGCTCTTGTATAGGATATTGGTCGCAGACGACGAAGAGAAGATCAGGGCGTTGATAAAAAAGTATGCGGAGTTCGAGGGCCATAAAATAGTTGAAGCATCGGACGGGATGGAAGCTGTCGGTATCTGCAGGGACCAGGATTTCGACATAATAATCCTTGATATAATGATGCCGGAGTTGGATGGTTTTTCTGCCTGCAGAGAAATACGGAAAACCAGACAGACGCCTATATTGATGCTGTCAGCCAGAGGCGAGGAATATGACCGTATCAACGGTTTCGAGCTCGGGATCGACGATTACGTCGTAAAACCATTTTCTCCAAGGGAACTGATGCTGAGGATAGACGCTATCCTGAGACGCACAAAAGGAAATTCGGCCGGCGTTGATGACAAGCCTGTTTCACTGTGCGGCCTGACGGTCGACTTTGCCTCAAGGCTTGTGTATATAAACGGTAAAAGGGTTGACATGTCCCCGAAAGAACTCGACCTTCTTTTCTATATGGTAAAAAACAGGGGCAAGGCTCTCACCAGAGAAAATCTGATTAATAATGTCTGGGATTATGACTATTACGGCGACGAAAGGACATTGGATACCCATATCAAGCTTTTACGGCAGGATCTAGGGGAATACTCTCGTTTTATCGTAACCTTGAGGGGTGTTGGATATCGATTTGAAGCAGAATAGCGGTCTAAAATTGAAAAACAGGATGAGCATAAAATGGAGGATCTTCAGCTATCTGGCCATTTTTACGGCTGCGGCCCTGTTATTGCTGTGGATGTTTCAGGTAGTGTTCATGAACAGCTTCTATAAATCAATCAAGATCCAAGCCCTGCAATCCTCTGCCGACGCTATTGCCAAAAATATTGACAAAGGAGATCTGGAAGACTTTTTAACAAAAGAGGCTGTCAACAGCAATTCAAGCATTATCATTTCTGATGAAAACGGAGATACGCTTTTTTCATCTAATTTTACTCCCATGAGCAGACATATGGGTATCGCTTCAATGGATATAACCAAATTGATGGATTACGCAAAGTCGAACGGCGGTTCATATCTTTACTGGCTCGATAATGGCGCAAATCAGGGCGGAGAGACGGAAAACGGGATGATGGCAGGCCCCAACGGCATGTTCGGTAGATTCCGGGGACCGCGTAAAGACATGTTCGGAATAATATATGTAAAAATGGCGGCCAGAGAAGACGGATCAAACATTGCCGTTTTAATACTGAATGAAAATATCGCTCCCCTGGACGAAACAGTGCAGACAATCCGCACGCAGCTGATTTACGTTACCGTCATCATGCTTGTGCTCGCCTTGCTTCTGGCGCTGCTTATTTCCAGGAAGGTAACGAAACCGATTGAAAGAATCAACGCCTCTGCCGGTGAACTGGCAAAAGGCAATTATAACGCAAGGTTCGACGAATACGAGTACAGGGAAATAGCTGAGCTGGGAAACACCTTGAATTATGCCACAACAGAGCTGTCCAAAAACGAGAGCCTCCGCCGGGAATTGATTGCGAACATATCACACGACCTACGCACGCCGTTGACCATGATAACCGGTTATGCCGAGGTCATGCGGGATCTGCCGGGTGAAAACTCACAGGAAAACGTTCAGATCATTATTGATGAAGCCAGGAGACTTACTTCTCTGGTCAACGATGTCCTTGATATCTCAAAGCTGCAATCGGGCGCTCAGCCGCTCGATCCGACCAGGTTTGATCTGACCGGTAGCATAAAGGAAATACTGAAAAGATACGCCAAGCTCACAGACCAGGACGGTTATACGATAAAATTCGTTTATGACGGCAATGTTTTTGTAGAAGCGGATGAGCTCAGGATCTCCCAGGTAGTTTACAACCTCGTGAACAATGCCATTACCTATACCGGTAAGGATAAATCCGTAACAGTCCGGCAAAGCTGTTCCGACAGTAAAGTTTTGATCGAAGTGATAGACACCGGCGAAGGGATACCTGAAGATAAGATGCCGCTGATATGGGACAGATACTACAAGGTGGATAAGGAGCACAAACGCGCGGCGATAGGGACCGGTCTCGGTCTTTCCATAGTCAAAACAATTCTTGAACAGCACCATGCCCGCTACGGAGTAAAAAGCACGATCGGCCAAGGGAGCACCTTCTGGTTCGAACTGACTATATGCAATGACGATATGGATAATCCGCGTACAGGACGCATTGGTGAGAAATAAAGCAGAGCGGAATGAGGTTTATTTGTCATTCCGCCTGCTAATCCTTTTTCGTTATCTACCGCTGTATTTCTCATAAGTCCTGACTACAATGACAATTGCCTGTTCCCTTGTCGTTGAATTCTTGGGGCCGAAAATGCCGTTCGTGCCCTGCAGGAGTCCCTGCTTGCCCATGAATTTGACATAATCAAGCGCCCATTTGGATATATCCTTTTCATCCTTGAATGCTACAGCGCCATCTGTGGATAGATCCGCATCCGGTTTCATGGCCTTTACCGCACGCTGCATCATTGCAGCGATCTGCTCACGGGTGACAAGCTTATCCGGAGCAAATTTGCCGCCGCCAACCCCCTCTACGATTCCCAGCTTGAATGCCTTGTAGATTTCCGGATTCTTCGTATCGGAGAAAGCTGTCAGGTTATCGTAAGTTGCCGCTTTCCCGGTTACCTTTTCATACAGTTTGATCGCGATCTCGCCGAATTCTTCCCTGGTAATCGGTCCTTTCGGATCGGCTTCCTTTAGCTTTTCCGTCATCAAGCCCAGGTCATTGGCCTTTTTGATACCGTCCACCGCCCAGGAACTAGCTGTAAAAGAAGGTGTTCCTATGGAAAACGTATTGGAATACGGTGATTTGATGGTAACTTTGTTGTATGTGTATTGGTAGTAAGCTCTGAAATAATAAATATTCGCTTGAATATCAACCTTACCGATACCGCCCTTGTCCAGCGGATTGCACTTTTCCGAATTATCCAGAAGGCCGCTGCCCGCTACGTACTCATTCATATTTCTCGTCTCGGAGGCCCAGGTTCCGTTTCCGACCTTCCAGTCGATTCTATGGCTGATATTTATAGCCTTGTTTCCCTCTGTTATGCTTGCAGGATTCTCCCAATTAAGCATGAAGTACGGCCTTCCATTCTTTTCTGTCAGCAATTCACCCTTCAGGTTCTGGGGAGCTTCCAGGCTGGCAGGGAGATTGGGTTTTGCATCCTTGCCATATCCGGCTACAGCGGAATAGGGAGAACTTACATGCGTGTATTGATTATTCCCCTTATAGACCTCAAAAACATATCTAACCCTAAAATAATAGGTATTGTTTTTAAAATCAAACTCGCCTCCCGGCTCGAGACCACGGGCGATGAAAAAGTACTCCATGGTATTGTTCATATCATGAAGGGCGCTGGAAGGCCTTTTAAGCCACTTATTAACCTCCGGTATCGAAGGGAGACTGCCGGTGGTTTCGCCGAATTCTTTCTCTCCTAGTGCCCATTCCCCATTATTCTTTTTATAATCGAAAATGGCATAGAGTGAGCCTAAATAGCCGCTTTTTGGCATATGCAGCGCATTAACGCTCGCCGGTTCTGTAAAGCGGACTAAAATACTTGAACTGGTAGCCCTGCAGCTAATGCTGCTCGGCGCTTCCAGACTTGCCGGCAGGGGCTTTGCTTCCGCCAGGACCCCAGTGGTCATGAGCAGTGTGATAAGAATGGAAAGACATAAAACAATTGCAATGCTCTTTTTTAACATCTTGCGCACCTCATTCATTCTAATGATATTGTATATGCTAACATCAATAATATAGCAAAACTACAATAAAATGAGGTCACCCTAAAAGGATTATTTTGTAATTTTTTCCCTTTGATCGCTGATATCCAAACAGACATGATCTACGCAAGGTTGATCTATACAAAGATGATCTACAGCAAGAATGAATTCCCTCTTCCTGGAGACCTGGAATTTCTGATATATCCTTCTGATATGAACCTTGAGCGTATTAGGTGAAATAAAGAGCCTTTTCGCTATTGTTTCATTATCGTACCTCTCATATAGCAGAACAGCGATCTCAAATTCCCTCGGCGTCAGCTTGTTCCCTTCAAGGAGCTTTCCGCAGGCTGTTTCGAGGCATTCGGCCGCTATTGAAAGACGATCGCCTGCTGCCTCAGGAGTCAAATTTTCAGATGCCTCTGCCGTGGTTATTGCTGCCGTGGTTATTGTTGCCGTGGTTATTGTTGTCGCAGCTATTGCGTCCCCCGGCACTTTTTCCGCGTCTGACGTTAACTCCTCCAAGCCCATGTAATCCGGCCTCACTAGTTCTATTGAAGCATCCTCATTTCTCATAATGGTTCGCATTTCATCGTGGACATATTTTGCCAGCCATGGGATGATCAAAAAACTGATAAAAATCGTGGAGAGCGATACGGATACGACGGAGGTCATCGTTTCACCAGTCAGGCCGGATGTCAACTGCCCAAGATACTCGCCCCCGATTGCGCCCAGACCGACACCAGCCAGTCCCAGTGTCGCCGTCAGGAAATTTCTCCCGTATTTCAGAGCCAGATCCCCGATAAAGGTAAAAGCAAATAGATTGCTCATGCATCCGGAAGCATAATAGCAAGCAGCGGCAATATAAACCTGTTCCGGCGCAACAATGCCTGCAAGATAAGACAGGGCGACAAGGATCAGGCAGCTGTAGATCAGTATAAACCGGTTTGTCCTGTAGAAAAAGAACAGGAACAATACGTAAATGGCGATTTCCAGGCCTGTTGTCAGTAAATTGTCTTGAAATATGTCGACTCCGGTATTCCGTGACAGGACATCTATCATGTTTACCTGCTGACGTACATTGAAATAAGCAATAAACATGATAAAGCATATTACCAGGAGCAGCTTGAAGGGAACCGGTTTCTTCGAAATGGAGGAAGGCATCGGCATATAACCCGCATCGAACCGAAAACTTAGCAGCAGCAGTATCAGCAGGATACAGGAAGCGGCAAAGGCTAATTGTATATTGATTTCAGAAAGCACATGTGTAAAAAGCAGCGTCAATAAGGAGACACCCAATTGGAAGCCCGCTGTAGCCTGCATTCTTGTCTCCGGCGTAAAACCGTAAATGAAAATGTATACAAATGCTATGGATATCATGGCCGCAGCCAGTCCGATCAGAACGTGAAGAAAATAAAAAGCCTGAAGGAAAGGCAGACACCAGCCTGCGACAGACAGCAGCAGACACGAGGCCGCACCTGTATACAATATATTTTTTAAGTTATCTTTATTAATGATGAAAGAAGCAATTACGACTGCGATGAAATAAACACATACAAATACAAGCTGAGCCGTATCATATGACAATCCCGACCTTCCGACCATGTTCCGGTAGAGTGATCCGTAATAAGGGACCAAAACCAGCCATGACATGATCAAGGTTAAAATAAACAGCGCTCTTTTATGACATCTGGTCATCGCATATTCTACCTATGCTACGTACAAGTCCGAGGTGTAGTATCGCAGCTGCCCTTCACTTTTTTGCCGGATCGGAACAAATAACCACTTCCATTTTATTAAAGGTAAAACTTCCTTTCAAGTGTAAATTTAGAAATTTATCAGGAGTTCTGATGCAAGTCTTTTACAGTAAATTAATAATGTCCCAAGATTATGTCACCCATTCCATATTTAGTTCATAAGATAAAAATGAAATAAGAAAACGGGAGGTTATACGGTTAATGACATACAGGGAGTTGCTCAACAAATGCAAAGAAAAGCCAGGGTGGTTCAGACCCATGGAATACTCGGACAGAGAATTTGACCTCAAATATAAGAACTGGATAATCAGAGTTGATGAAGAAAATCGAAACGATACGAAAAGGTAAAGGCGCCCGGGCTTGGCCCGGGCTCACATCGGCTTGTTGTTTATGCTGCCGTACTTCAAAAGCTCCTTCGGCAACCTTTTCCGGATACTGATCCCGGATTTGGTGGTCAGCAGCAAAAAGATCCATAAACCTATTATGAAGCCAAGCGAAATAGGCTTGAGCTCACTCGGGATATGGATCCATTTTGCGGACTTCGATATGTCTCCAAGGTGAAATGTAACGTCGAATGGTATAAAGGTACCGATCAGTACAATGATAGTAAGAATAAAGGTCATTATAAAAAAAATACTTCTGTTGTTAAGCAACTCCCTGATACTCAGATACCTTTCACGTTCCAGTACGGAACAGTACTTGATCGCCTTTTTGCCCGAGCCTCTGATGGATCCTTTGATCAGCAGATCGTCCTGGCAGGTCCCTGATGAAAGGACCTCAATAAGAAAGCCATCACCCGCTTCCAGATATTCGAACTTGATCTGGTAGTCTCCTCGCCTGTTTTTTACGATCTTGACGCCGCTGCCCTCATTACTGGCGGATAAGAGAGACACACCGTAAAGCTCGGCTCCCTTCACGCACGATATCACTATAGGGTTGCTCTTTGGAATATCCTCCTTGCAAATAATCTGCCTGGTCGGATTCCAGAAAACCAGCCTCGTCTGCAGTATCACCCTGTCATCTCCGGCTGTTTTATAATCGTGATCCTTTATGACATGTATCTCGGACGAAAAGGTATGCACGTACTCAAGCTTCTTTTTCTTGTGGTAGTTCAGGAAAAAGGCCAATAAAGTTATCGTAACGGACAATCCCGGTATCATATACCTGAAAGTGATATCGATAAAGCTCAAAAGCCACCACTCCAATTTCATCATTAGACATGCTACTAAACAAATTATAACTATTTTTGTTATGTTTTTACAATAGTCTAAAAGTAACAGGACTGTGGGACCCTGAGCCCATTGATCCATATTGCATGCGCCTTTGTGCACTTCTTGGGCAATAGTTTCCCGTTACAGCAATTGGAGGGCAATAGATGACCGGTGGACAAACTCTATTGTAATTTGTTAATATATCTATTGGAATGTATTTACTGGGATGGAGGGGTATACGTGAAACAGACTTATTTGTGCGCTTTTGACATTGGAGTCTCATTCGACATCAACGATGATATATTCAAGGAAAACAGCGAAAGTATCCGCAAAGAGAAAATTATCAACCTCGAAGGAGTCAAAATCAACTACCCCTCAAAGGAAATACCTTATGGCATACATCTTTCCATCGGGGCAGGGCTTGGAATCGATCTATCCTCTACATATATAAAGGACAAATGGGCGGATTACGCGAAGGAAAATGTTTCTGACGCTGCCATAACAAAGTATTCCACCTGCTCCAGGGAGAAACTCGGCGAACTGTTCAACATAATCGAAGTCGATAGAATCTATCTGACTGTTTATTCCATAGGCGCAGCATATCTGACAATTGATATAGGCTCTATTGATGAAAGCAGGTATTCGGATTGTTTCATCGATCTATACAGATGCTTCGAGTATGCAGCTTATTATCATATTTCCGAAGATATCAAAAAAATCATTGTCGAATTCATAAGTTATTTTAAAAGCAGCAGTAAATCCGGCAAACACGCATCATCCGGTACGATCTTCAATGCATGCCGAAGGTTCGACATCAGGGAATTCAAGGGCACGGACATATTTCCGGGTTTCACCTGTATAAACGTATGCCTGGAGGAGAGCCATCTTCAGGAAGTCCTTCAGGCTGTGCAAATATATGAGGCGCCCAATTCCCATGCCTGTATAAGGACGGATGACGCCGTAATCTATCTGGGCTGGGCCTCTGCGGTAGTGAACGTGAGCGGCGTCAGGAATAAGTTTGACAGGGAAAACATAGACAGGACCTTGCTGCTGTTTGAGATCGTCTGGGTTTTCTGGACCATTGCAGAGGCCTATGAGAAGCTTTTTACCCTGAAAGCTATGGATATGCTTAAGAGCAGGACAAATGACAAGGTCCTTTATTCCGTCAAGGAGATAGGTTTGCTGAAAAGTCTGACAAATATCGTAATCCAGCTGACTACCTATGCCGGCGTCACTATCGATATAACCTCCATGAAGTTCATGGAAGCCTTCGAGGAGTTGGGACACATCTACGACAAGCATTCGAGGCTGAGGGATGCAAGCAGCACCTTCATCGATACTCAAAATGAAATGATCGAAGAGGACAGAAGAAAAAAAGAAGGCCTGTTGAACAAGTTTGTCCTAGTCATAACGTCTCTGACCTTTGTCAGTGTGGCAAGCGATGTAATAGGCTCATTTGATTATGACAACAGCATAATAAGCAGAGTGATAAGGATTATAATCCTTTCGCTCTCACTGCTGGCAGGTCTGATGGGCGTAAGGTTCTTTACGGACAATAAGGACAGGAAGAAGCAGCGTGATGTGTGATAACAGGCAGTGTTGGCGGAGTTTCTGAGCTGAGCTTTATAGTTTGACTTCCACAGGGTCTCCTATTGTTATCCCATCCATGCAAACTATGGAGTCATATACCAGGACAGTTACCCCCCTCTGCGCTGCATGCCTTAGTGCCTTGGCAAATTCCGGATCCCTGGCTTCATAAGGGGTAAAATAACTGACGCCCTTCATTTGTATCAGAAAGAAAATGTATCCTTTGTAACCTTCATCTACGGCTTTGATCATTTCATAGATATGCTTGCAGCCCCTTTCGGTAGGAGCGTCGGGGAACATGGCCACACCGCCGATTTCGAGCGTTACACCTTTGACCTCTATGAAACCCCTTGCCTCCGCGGTTTCAAAGTATAGATCAAACCGGGAATTGCCATAGACAACCTCCCTGGACAGTTTTCTCACATCGGTGATCTCTTTTACACTGCCTTGCATTATACCTTCGTAAACAACAGTATTTGGAACCTGCGAGTCGATATTGATCAGCACATCCTCTTTATATACGCCGATAAGTGAATAGCCTGTCTTTCTCTCAGGATTATCCGACTTATCAAGTATCACTGTAGCGCCTTCGCGGAGCAGTTCCCCCAACCGTCCCGTATTCTTAACGTGAACCATTTCTTCCCTGTCGTCCGCTGCAACCCGGCCAATAAACCTGTTCGGCCGGTTTATGAACAGGGCAGTTTTAATCGATCTATATCTCACAATGTTATATCTCCCATCTCGTGCTGCAATATCGTCCAAGGCTGCCAAATGCCGCATTTTTCAGCCAAATTTATCATCCCCTGGCCTCTTGGGAGAATTGCTGCTATCCCTATTATAACTTTTCTATTATTGCCTTCCAAGGCTGATATTTGGCTAATTATTGACATTTTTCAATGTCTGCGTTATATTATCGGTATATGTTTACATAATCACATAGAAAAGGCAAGTTTGACCGAAAGGCAACATATAGGCATGCCTCTGGCTCCGCTTACAACATAATACAGGGAGAGATAGTATGGATGGGAGTTCATTCTACTGGTCAATAATCACTTACAACGCAGCACTGATGTTTATATTCGCCTGCCTTTATTTTGTGGAACGCAAGAAGCATATCCTGTACTGGTCGGGTTACTGGTTTTGCAATACCCTATCCTCGATCATAATATCATTTGAAAATACTTCCGCACATTTTATAGTGTGGAATACTCTTGAGAATATAATCGGCATTTTTTCTATCTGGGCGATAGCCGCAGGATCGATCGGATTTTTCCGCGGCAAGTTCATAAAGCTCCTGTCTCTCGTAAGTCTGATACCCGCCATTTATTACATAATAATAGGTTTTATGGGATTATCACTTGAGTTTTACTTTGTTCCGCGGCTCGTATTCGGCGGCGCACTGCTGATATATACAGGAATGGTGTCCATCAGGGTCCCCTACGTAAAAAGCAAGACAAGGTATGTCCTGGGAGTCTGTTTCCTGCTGTGGGGCGGCAGCAACTTGTTCGATATCCTCGGATACGCCCTGGGGCCTTCCATATTTCTCACAGCCTTCACGCTGATTGGGCTGCTTTCCACAGCAACCACAATAGTCATCCAGATGCTCTATTTTCAAAAAAGCCGTGAAAATCAGGCTAGTATAGATGAAAAAATGCGGCACCTGATAATGTATGATTCCCTGACCGGGATATATAACAGAGGCTATTGTGAAATAGAAATGTCCAGGCTGGACAAAGAGGATCGACTGCCCATAAGCGTTATCCTGGGTGATTTGAACGGCCTTAAACTTATCAACGATACCTTTGGCCACAAGAAGGGTGATCAGGTGCTTATCAGCGCAGCGGATATAATGAAAACCGCTGCACCTGGCCATATCGTCGGCAGATGGGGCGGGGACGAGTTTATAATCGTTATGCCCGGGACAGATGCGAACCGGGCTGCGGAGATTATGAAGCAAATAAAGGGAATGTGCAGGGAACACAAGAAAGATAACGTTCCCATGGATATCTCGCTTGGAATGTCGACTATGGAAAGACCTGGGCAAAGCCTTGACGACACCGTAGAAGCAGCAGATAACATACTTTACAAAAACAAATTCGCCGAAAGCAGGTTTATCAGAAATTCCATAACGGATTATCTAAAGAATATGCTGCTTGAAAAGAATATAGAAACTGAAGAGCATGTGCTTCGAATGAAAGAAATGGCCTATCTGGTGGCACAGCAAATGGGCCTTTCGCAAAAGGAACGGGAAGATCTCGCAATGGTAGCCTTTATGCATGATATAGGAAAGATATCCATACCCGATAACATACTAAAAAAACCAGGCAAATTGACCGGCGATGAATGGGAAATCATGAAAAAGCATTCTGCTATTGGTTATAGGATAACCATGTCTTCCGATGAATTCGCACATATATCGCAATCCGTGCTGTCGCACCACGAACGCTGGGATGGGAAGGGCTATCCCCAGGGTCTGAAAGGCAGCGAAATTCCGCTTCTGGCAAGAGTAATCTCCATTATAGACGCTTATGACGCAATGACGCATGCGCGCGTGTATAAGGAAGCGACCAGCGTAGAGGATGCACTTGCCGAAATAGAAAGATGCTCCGGGAAACAGTTCGACCCTGGAATAACCGGCGTTTTTATCAATATAATCCGCGATTCATACATGGATGTAGATGGCGGGGAACCTATAAATGCCATACTATAGGCGTGAGGCAGCGGCACGATGAAGCCTCCCATCCGGTTTATCACAACAGACACGAAGAGTATGTACATATCCATGGGCAGCCCTTTATATACGAGGAAATGTTTCTTAATATCCAAAACGACCAGCGCTCCTTGATTGCTTTCTTACTTTTCAGCCTCGTTCAATGCCTTATTCACTATTTCGCTGAACTTGTTGTATGTCCAGGTCGCACCGCTTACCGCGTCGACCTCGCCCGGATCCTGAGTCTCTATCAGCTTGGGCCCGTATGTCCTCGAGCCTTTCCAGTCATTCCTGCTCTGCTCCATATAAGTTTCGTTTCCTGCAAAAACCTCTTCATATTTTTCATCGAACGGCTTGCCGTTCCTGTTGGAATCATAAATGCCCCAGTCTACCGCAGTGATTTTCCCATCCTTAATCGTTACTTCCGCTTTTGTAAAATATCCCTCGTAGTCAGGCTCGGTCTGTGCCTTATAAGCACCGTCCCTATAGCCTTCCGCGGTTGTCCCCGCAGAAGCTTCCGTACCGGCACCGTCGGTCGATTTTGCAGCAGCCTCTGCAGTTATTCCTCTATCCGGGGCACCCTGCGCCGAAGTGTCTTTGTCTGCGGTCTTTTTACCGCTGCAGCCTGTCAATAAAGTCAACGGCAGTAACAGCAATATCGATATATCAAATCTCATTTGCTTCATATCCCGATACCTCACAATTCTTTCAATCGTTATAACTATACCACATTTAACCAGAGGCTGGAAACACTTATATTTACTCTTCCCGGCCGCGATTTAGTGTCAGATACTGCATAATTCGCCGTAGAGCAGGTCAAGCTCCTTTTCAAGCTGTGTTCTCTCAATATACAGAGAATTCAGTTTGTCGTAATCGCAAGCAAACCGTTCCATCTCGTCTGTGATCGACTTAAGCCTGCTTTCCGCTTCCCCGATATGGCTTTCGCAATCCTGCTGCCTCTTTAGCCTGAATGCTTCGGATTTTTCGGCATTATTGCGCCTGTATCGAGCATCCACTTCAGTATCAACTGAAGAAGCCGCGGCCCGTGCCTTTTTCGCTGCAGGCTCCGCACCTGCCTTTTCCCTCGCTTCGGGCTGTTTTTCCGCCACTTCGGCCGCATTTACGGCGCCGTTGGTCTTCCTCCATCCGCAATATTCCGCGTACGAGCCCCGGTAATCGGTGATACAGCCATTTTCCAACTCCCATATCCTGTCCGCGAACTTATTTATGAAGTACCTGTCGTGTGAAATAAACAGGATAGTCCCCCCGAATTGTGAAACCGCCTCCTCGATCCACTCTCTTGACGGTATATCGAGGTGGTTCGTGGGTTCGTCCAACACCAGGAAATTAACTTCCCCCTGCATAAGGATACAAACCTTGAGTCTGCTTTTTTCGCCGCCGGAAAGCGATCCAACCTTCTTCAATATATCCTTTCCCCTGAAGTGGAATGCCGCCAGCAATGACCGCGCCTTTTCCTCATTAGTCTCGAGGGCGTAGCGTAGCGTTTCGAGAACTGTCGCCTCCGGGTCGTCAAACTCGATCATCTGGGGTACATATGCCATTCTTACACTGCTGCCGACTCGCACCAAGCCGCGTTTGGGAGCTTCATCTCCGGTCAGCAGCTTGACAAGCGTGGATTTTCCGCAGCCGTTGTCTCCGATTAGCGCGATTCTGTCGTTTCTAAGAATACGAAGGTTTATTGAAGCAAAAAGCTGCCTGTCACCATATGCTTTTGAAATATCGCTGAATACTGCCGTCTCCTCCCCTGAAAAGCCGCTTTTCCTGAATTCCGCAGCTATCCTGCGCGTTTCGGAAGGTTTATCGACACGGTCCATCCGTTCGATCCTCTTCTCTATGGAAAACGCCCGCTTGTGCATTGCGGGATTATCGGCATTCCTGGCCCATTCATGCAACCTTTTGGCTGCCGCTTCAAGCTGCCCTATTTTTCTCTGCTGCTGTTCATACATCTCACTTTTTAACTCGAAGCGTTTTTTCTTCTCCTCGGCATAATAGCTGTAGTTTCCTTCGTAAAATTCCGCGTCTCCATCCACTATCTCGACTATTCGAGTCACGACATTGTCGAGAAAGCACCTGTCATGCGAGATTACAATTACGGTACCGGCATATGCCTTCAGAAATTCCTCGACCCAGCGTATCGTGCCGAGATCCAGATGATTCGTAGGTTCATCGAGCAGCAGTATATCAGCGTCACGCAGCAATATCCCGGCCAGGTTCACCCGGGTTTTCTCACCTCCGCTCAATTTCTCGAAAAGCTGGCTTCGCATGGCCGTTCCTATTTTCATTCCATTGCATACCTTGTCTATCCTGCTTTCAATTTCATAACCGCCGAGGGCTTCATACTCCGTCTGCAGTCTGCCGTATCGTGCAAGCAGCTTGTCTATACCTTTCTCCCCCATTTCATGGGAGTGCTGCTCCTCATTCCAGCTTTGTATTTCTTCTTCCAGCGCCCGCATTTCTTCCGACTTTTCGGCCAGGCCGCCGAATGCACTGTTCAGAACCTGTTCTACCGTATAACCGGCTTCGCAGACGGGGATCTGTTCGAGTACTTCGATGATCCTGCCCTGCGCCCTTATAACATTGCCGCTCTCATATCCTTCTTTTCCGGACATCACTCTGAACAGAGTTGATTTACCCGAACCGTTTTTACCGACAAGTCCGACTTTTTCTCCCTTGAATACCTCGAATGAAATGCCTTTCAGCACATGATTACTGCCATAATATTTATTAAGTTCCTGTACCGCTATATCTATCATGCTATCTCCTTTCATTCCCGGGTGAACCCAAAGCTCCGGGCGTCCGGCAGCATAAAGCCTCCGGACATAAAAAACCCCGGTTCCGGCGGATCGCTCCGGCAGCCCGGGTTCATATAGAGATATGTTGATACAAATAAAAAAACCCGGACCGACAGAATCACCCAGGTTTGAATTTAATAATATTTTCGGTTAAAAGATGATCCACCAGCTCACTATCGCCAATATTCATTTTTGGACAGACTACCCCCTTTTATAGCTTTGAAATGTGCGATGTTTGCTACATAGCAGTCAAGTCTCTCCAGAATATTGTCGTACTTTGCCGATGCTTTCACCTTTTCACCTCCATTTTGTCAAAATTGCCTTTTGATTATTATTGCCTTTTATCGCTTGAAATTATCCGGTTAAATTGTAGCACATACTGGTATTTAATGCAACCGGAACCTGCAACTGCGGAAGGCATGGATACTGCAGTTGAAGTAAGCACACATACCGCAGTTGAAGAAAATATATGAAGATAAACGGCTGTTTGCTATAATGTATTGTGTAAGCGGCGACGATGCTGCGACGGTTCCCCGGCGACATTGAAATCGGGCGGGGGACGCACCGCATAAAATATAATCAACGTTGAAGGGACCAATCCGGCGTTTCCGGATGTAAATAGGTTGAGGCTGAAATGATCGATCACAATATATATCTGTTTACAATAATAGCTGTGCTGGCCGTACTAAACCTTACGGGCTTCATACTCACTGCATCGGACAAGCACAAAGCCCGCAGAGGCTTGTGGCGGGTACCCGAAAAAACGTTCTTTCTTCTGGCACTCATAGGCGGAAGTATCGGTATTTATGCCGGCATGCTGCTATTCAGGCATAAAACCAAGCATTGGTACTTTATGATCGGGATACCTGCAATATTTGTTTTGCAGATAATACTGGCTTTTTTCCTGACAGGCCGGTTCAGCCATGTAATATTGAGCTGACCCGGATTTGTCGCCGCCGGAACGGACACCCGAATAAGGCTGTCTTGCCGCTATGCTTCAGGTACAGATACCGACGCATTCAGACCCGCCAGAAAACCTACCATTTCCCCGTTTACGGCTTTAGCCTGCTCATGATTCAAGCCGTGACCGGCGTCTTTGATAATTTTATATTTGTACCCATCCTTTTCGAGTAAATTGAAAAGCTCCTTGCGCTCTTCCATTCTCACATCGCCAAAGAGGAAATAAAACTTGTCATAGATCCTGACGGATGCCTCTCTGTCGTATTTGTAGACTGTATGAACATTCATGGCCTTCCGGTTGTGGTTTTTCATGAGTAGAAGCAGGTGATCGACTATCTCCGGATGATTTTCATAAAAATGGTTTTTGGGTGAGGTCAGCTTGTAGACTATCCTGATCATGTTTTTTCTGGTCGGCATAAGTATTTCCGGGAACATCATTATCATAAAGCGCAGTATGGATTTCATCGGATTTATGGCCATGCCGCCCTCTATACAGATAGCCTTAAGCACTTTCTCAGGTTCCATGACAGTATAGTTGAACGCCATGACGGCACCATTCGAAACGCCGGCTATATTGAATTGCCCGAGGCCGTAATGAGCGGCTACCTCGTTCAGCCACTGCCGCTGCGTGAACTTCTCTTTGGTGAAATTTTCGCCCGGCACGCTCTTCCCCGGCCCGCCCAACGTGTCTACAGCTATACAGAAAAAGTGTTTGGAAAGCTCTCCGATATTAAACGGCCACATTATTGCGGAATTGTCGCCTACGCCATGCAACAGCAGCAGCGGAGGTTTATCCCTGTCGCCCGCCAGAATACAATGTGTCGCGCCGAAGGAAGTTGGTACATCCTCCTCCGTATATTCCGTCCTCCAAAGCTTCAGAAGCCCATTATAGGACTTTATAACTTCTTCCATTCCCTTTTGGTTTTTATAAGCACTTATCACAATATCGCCCCCTGTTTTTGTCTCAAAAAGCTTAAAATAAGATCGACGGATGGAAACGGTAAGCCGGAACCATGCTGCAGCCTTGTCATCGCAAGCCCCTGAACGATTGAGAAATAAGTTATCGCCAGTACAAATGGATCTTCCTGCACGATTTCTCCGGCCTTCTGCCCTTCAATGATGACCGGGATCAGGTATTCGAAGGGCTTCTTTATTTTCTCCCTTGTAATCTTCAGAGCCGCTTCCGGAACCGCCTCCGAGGTGACAGACTGGAGCATGATCAATCGCCAGTGCTGCAGGGCTATGCTGTCCGGTGAGAGGAAGGCTTCGGTCATCCAGTATATCCTCTGATAGGGCGTCCCCTCAAGCTCCATCGCTTCTTTTACAGAGTTTCCGGCCCCCTCTGCCGCAAGCTCGCACATTTTTACAAAGATTTCATCCTTGGACTTGAAATAGTTATATACAAAGCCCTGGCTGAAGCCGGCTTTTGCAGCTATATCGCTGATCTTTGTTCCGGCAAGCCCTTTCTTAGCGAACACGTCTATCGCGTTCAGCAGGATCTTCCTCGTGCCCTTATCTGGGATCATTTCCTCGAATCCTTCCAGAAACTTCTTTTCAAGCACTTTACTCTGCTCGGACATATTAAGTACCTCAATTCTGAATGAACGTTCATTCATATTATATGAAAAAAATACCATGGAGTCAAGCATTAATTATCTAATCTCCATGGTTCGTCATGTCTGCGGTTCTTTATCATATATTATCTCATTGCCTTCTATATGACGCTTCCCCATCCGGTGGCGCGCTTTCCTGTTCGCGACGCTATCGAGCACTATTGAAAGGTCGTAATTGGGATAGTCCGGGTAAAGGTCCTCAGCCGGCGTAAGCAGCCTGATCCTCTTGTGGTTTATGAGGAATTTTCTGTCCTGAACCTGAACTCCCACGTCGCCTTTATCGTCTACAGTTGCGTAAACGATACCGATCTTGCCGCTTGCACGTATCCTGATGCTATCGCCGGGCTTAAGGGTGCAGACGGGCGCTTTTTCGGCCGGTTCGGACCCGGCGTCGTCAATCTCCGGCAATTTGAAGAGACTGCTGTCAGGCGATATCCAGGACCTGCCTGATCCATTTGCCCCAGTGTAGGACTTCCCTGAATCGTATGCCGCAATATAGGCTCTCTCGACGATCCTCTTCGGAAGGCCGAGCCGTTCTGCGATATGCAATGCACAGCTTTCGCCGGCAAGGCCTATCTCCAGCCTGTAAAGGGGCATCAGAGTATCCTGGTCGAAGGCCATTCGAGCATTGCAAAAACCTGCAGTCTTTGCAGCAAAATCCTTTATCTCCGGGTAATGCGTGGTCGCCGTAAGCAGACAGCCGCTGCCCTTTATGTCTTCAAGCAGAGCTATGGCCAGGCCCATTCCCTCTGTCGGGTCAGTGCCGGAGCCCAGTTCGTCGAGAAGCACAAGGGAGCGACTGTCCATTTCCTTTAGTATCTCGATGATATTGGCCATATGCGAGGAAAAGGTTGATAAATTCTGCTCGATGCTCTGCCCATCCCCTATATCGCACAATACGGAACTATTGATGCAAAAGAGGCTTTCCTCATCGGTCGGCACATGAAGACCGCTTTGCGCCATAAGTGAAAGAAGTCCCACGGTTTTCAGCGCAACAGTTTTACCCCCGGTATTCGGCCCGGTGATTACTACCGCGCTGATACCGTCTCCTATGGCAAATTTCAGCGGTACGACGGTTTCACGTGCCAGCAGGGGATGCCTTCCGTTGTTTATGATTATCCGCCGTTCCTCCGTGAGCCTCGGCGGGCGCGCATGCATTGATGCACCCAGCTTCGCCTTTGCAAACAGAAAATCGAGCGTACCCATGATATCAACGTTCATGCGGATCGAACAGGTATTATCCTCGACCAGACCCGTCAGCATGTAAAGTATCCTGCGTATCTCATTCTCTTCCTGTATCATTAATTCATTCAGCTCATCATAGGCCTTTCTGACAGATGAAGGCTCGATGAAAACGGTGGAACCCGTTTGTGAAGTATCGATCACAGTACCTTCCACCATCCGGCGGCATTCTTTCTTTACCGGCAGAGCATACCTGCCGTTCCTCTGGATCACGAAGGCTTCCATGAACCATTCGGGGTGGGAACGCAGAACCGAATCCAGTTTCTGGCGTATACGGTCGCCTGCCATGCCGATCTGCCTGCGTATATCCTTAAGCTGGGGGGACGCAGAATCGTCTACCGAATCACTGCGTATACACCGCTCTATTTCCTGTTGCAGGGGTTCGAGCGGGTCGATCGAAAAACCGAAGGAAGACATATAGGGGGAGCAGAATTCTCCTCGTTTAAGATACTGCTTCATACGGCGGCATGATGTAAGAAACAGGGCCACCGACGTCAATTGTTCAGGAAGCAGCATCGTGTCCTTGCCGACAAGCGACATGGCCCTGTCGAACTCCTCCATGGATGAAAGCGGAGGGCTGCCGATAGACTCGAGTACCTTTCCGGCCTCGGTAGTTTCATTCAGATGCCGTTCAGCTTCGCCTTTATCCTTATAAGGCAGCAGCCCTTTTATTTTTACACGTGTGCTTTCCGAAACAGCCTGAGCGGACAGCATGTCGAGTATTTTATCAAATTCAAGCAAATAAAGCGATTTTGTTCTCATACCTGAATTATAACAGTTCATTCTACAATCCTGCCATAGAAAGTATGGATATATTCATTCTCTGCAATATAGCCGGAGTGTATAAGAGAAATTGCTTTTAAAAATAATAAGTTTTATGGTAAAAAGATCGTCATTACGAGGAAACAGACAATGGAGCAGAACCGATGAAAAATAAGGCCCGTCGAAAATATAAAAAATATTCCCTGCGGACAGTACTGCTTATTTCGGCTTTCGCTGCACAAGCAGTTCTGACCGCATTTATCCTGATAGCGGTCAACCGCGGCTTCCCATTATTCTGGGTTATCAGCTTTCTTTTGAGTGCCGTTATCGCTTTTATTGTCGTAAATCAGGAAATGAACCCGGACGTAAAGCTCGCTTTAGTGATACCGATATTGCTGGTTCCTGTCCTGGGGGGGTACATGTACTTGCTGTTATCCCGCAAAAAGCCCAACAAGGAGCTGTCCGAACAGGAAGTACGAATGAATTCGGCATTGGCGCCGTTGGCGGAAAAGAGCAGGGATGTCCTCCGGAAGCTCGAAGAACTTGATGAAACGGCTATGCTGCAGTTTCGCTATCTTTGCCTGTCCAACAACTTTCCTGTCTATGAAAATACGGCAGTAGAGTATCTCAGCCCAGGTGAACGCTTTTTCGAAAGCCTGAAGGAAAAACTCGGGACAGCTGAAAAGTTCATATACATGGAATATTTCATACTTCAGGAAGGCGTCATGTGGAACGAAATACTGCGTATCCTGGTTGAGAAGGCAAAGGCGGGAGTCGATGTAAGGCTGATCTATGATGACATGGGCTGCCTTAAGCTGCTGCCGGACAAGTACGACGAGCAGATCAGGGCTCTCGGCATCGGGTGCAGGGTCTACAATCATCTTGGGCCGTTGCTTTCGGCTGCCGTTAATATGAGGGATCACAGGAAAATAACCGTAGTTGACGGACGCATTGCATTCACTGGCGGGATCAATCTTGCTGACGAGTATATCAATGAAAACCGAAAACTGCGTTACTGGAAGGATGCGGCCATCATGCTGGAGGGAGATGCGGCACAGAGCTTTGCCATCATATTTCTGAGTCTTTGGGACTCACTTGAGCCTGCGGAGCAGACATCCGGCGGGATAATACCGGAGAAGCCTGTGCCAGGCAGAGCCGTTACAGTCGAACCCGTTACGAGCGTTATATCTGTAGATGATATGACAGTGGACGGCCCATATCCAAGCGGTCCATTTCCGTGTCTCATGCCGAAAAATATATCCTATTCGGTTGAATTCGGGCAACTCGGAGCCGAACCGAAATTAGCGGGACATTCCATAGAAAGCCCTGTCCCGGGCTTCGTTGCACCATATGCCGATATCCCCTCGGACAGGGAACCCGTCGGCGAGAATGTCTATCTGAACCTGATATCCGGTGCGAGAAAGTATATACATATCTGCACTCCTTATTTCATCCCCGGTACCGAGATGCTGGCAATGCTGTTCCTTGCGGCAAAAAATGGCGTCGACGTTAAAATAGTCACCCCGGTCACACCCGACAATTGGAACATACATCTCATCACACGTTCATATTACAGGCAGTTGATCGAAAACGGCATAGAGGTGTACGAATATTCCCCGGGTTTTATTCATTCCAAGACTGTTGTCAGCGACCAGAAGACAGGCGTGGTCGGTTCAGTAAACTTTGATTTCAGAAGCCTGTTTTTCCACCACGAATGCGCTGTGTTCATGTATGGTACGAGCGCGATAGCGCAAATGGACAGGGACTTTGAAGAAATACTCGGGGCCAGCCGAAGGATTACTCTGGAGGAGTGTCTTAACGGGAAAGCCTCGGTAAAGATAGCCGGAGCCTTTTTACGCCTGTTCTCCCCTCTTTTCTGAGTAGATAAGAACATTCGCCAAAAAGGCTCTCCTCCTTTGTTTGCTCCTATTGCCTGTTAAGCTTATCAAGCAGCTGCTGGATCGGCTCTTCCTTAAAAACGTTCGGGAAGAAAGTGATAAAGCTGCGAAGCGGCATTTCCTTAAGCATGGTATCCTTTCCCTGATCGACTTCCATTTCATTGTCCGGATGATCATCTCCGCTCCCCATGGATTTCAGGAGCTTCTTCATCTCTTCCTTACCTTCCGGAACAGACATGATTTCGTGCGGCGTGGAATTCAGCGTGAATACCCTGCGTACAGGATTGGACGAGTTTACGCTGATTGTCGTTTTCAACGGCATGGTTCCGGAGGAAGGTCCCGCCATTATGACGAATTCGCCGCTTTCAACAAACCAATCCCTGATCTCGGTATTATAGAATGCAAAAGCTCTTTTGCCCAAAGTGAACGTTACGGTTTTCTCTTCACCCGGCGCAAGCTCAACCTTCTCAAAGCCCTTCAATTCCTTCTTCGGGCGGAGCACACTGCTTTCGCTGTCGCTCACATAGAGTTGGATTATTTCCTTACCCGACAGTTTACCGCTGTTTCTTACCGTAACTTTTATATGCAGTTCGTCATTATCGTATATTTCAGTCCGGTCGGCCGATATATCGACATAATCGAATTTCGTGTAGGACAGCCCGTGACCAAACGGAAACAATGGCTCCGCACCTGCGGTGTCATAATACCTGTAGCCGACAAAAATACCTTCACGGTATTCGACTTTCTTATTATCACCCGGGAAATTAAGCCAGGATGGGTTGTCACTGAGCTTCCTGGGGAAGGTTTCCGCAAGTTTGCCGGATGGATTGATATCTCCGAAAAGCAGATCCGCAGCCGCTCCACCGCTGGCCTGACCTCCAAGGTACATCTCCAGCACAGCTTTGACTTCTCCAAGCCATGGTATTTCAACTGGAGCCCCGTTACTCAGCACCACTACTATATTCTTCTGGACTGCAGCTACAGCTTCGATCAGTTGGTTATGTCCTTCAGGCATCCTCAAATGCTTTCTGTCGTAGCTTTCCGATTCATAATTTTCAGGCAGTCCTGCAAAGATAACTGCAGCGTCGGCCTTTCGGGCCGCGTCGACAGCTTCGTCTATAAGTATCGGATCGGCTATGTCGCTTGCCGACGTCAGCGGCGTTTTGCTGAAAATCCCGTTTGCCGCATCTTCCCTGTAACCGGCGGCATATGTAATTTCAATATCCCCGTCCGCTTTCTTCAATATTTCATCATAGGCGCAGTCGAGCTGATGCGGGTTGACATGCGAGCTGCCTCCGCCCTGATATCTCGGATTCTTTGCAAATGCGCCTATAATTGCGAGCTTGCCATTTTTCTTCAGCGGCAGTACGCAGTCGTCGTTCTTAAGCAGTACGGCACATTCTCCTGCTACCTTGCGCGCCAGTCTGTCATGCGCTTTCATATCACAGGAAGCATTGGCTTTTTGGCTGTCAACTGCTTTGAATATCAATTCGAGCAGCTTTTGGACAGCATTGTCAAGAACGCTTTCGGGTAGCTTTCCGCTTCTGACCGCCCGCACTATCTTTTCGTCGCCTCTTCCGCCGCTGGTGGGCATTTCGAGCTCGAGTCCCGCTGCGAGGCCTTTCGGTCTATCATTTACAGCCCCCCAGTCGGACATGACAATACCCTTATGTCCCCATTCCTGCCTCAGGATATCGGTCAAAAGATATTTATTCTCTGAGCAATACTCCCCGTTCAGCTTGTTATAAGCGCACATTATGGTCCAGGGCTCCTGCCTGACTGCTCCTTCGAAGCTGGCCAGGTATATCTCCCTTAATGTCCTCTCGTCGATTACGGCGTCGATGAGGAAGCGTCTGGTCTCCTGGTTGTTTGCTGCAAAATGTTTAAGAGAGGTGCCGACTCCCTGGCCTTGAACACCTTTTATATGGGAGGCTGCCATTTCCGAAGAGAGATACGGATCTTCCGACAGATATTCGAAATTTCTGCCGCAAAGCGGAGAACGCTTAATATTGGCTGCAGGTCCAAGAACTATCGAAACCTGTTCCTTTTGGCATTCCTCACCCAGCGCCATACCAACCTCGCCGATCAGGCTCCGATCCCATGAGCAGGCCAATGCGGCGCCTGTCGGGAAACAGGTCGCCGGTTCGCTCGTGCTGGCCGAATGATCTTCTTCCTGCACCTGCTTCCTCAGTCCATGAGGACCGTCCGTCATCATGATAGACGGTATTCCGAGTCTTTCTACGGGCTTTGTATGCCAGGAATCCAGGCCCGAACATAGACTCGCCTTCTCCTCGAGCGTCATTTTGGATATCAGAGCCTTTATATCACTTTTCATGTGAACCACCTCGTTTTACTCTCTGCTTTACTTCGTCGTGTATTCCTAGAATATTGTACCATATTACGGTTCCATATACCCAGAAGTTTCATTATAAAATTTAGAATTGTATCTTGACTTGGAGCTAACTCTATGTAGTAGACTACATGTATTCATAGAATGGACCATCTGAAGCTGGGAGGCAAAAACATGAGCAAGGCAATTCTGATTGCGTACTTTTCACGGTCAGGCAACAACTATGTAAACGGCGGAATTATGAATCTTACGGTAGGAAACACAGAGCTCGCGGCTAAGAAAATAAAGGAAATTGAAGGCGGTGATCTCTTCAAAATCAACCCGGTAAAAAAATATCCGGCAGACTACCATATCTGCGCGGAGGAGGCACAGAACGAACTTCGAGCAAATGCTCGTCCGGAGCTGGCGGAGAAGCTTGACAGCATTGACGGCTATGATACTGTTATCCTCGGTTACCCGAACTGGTGGGGTACCATGCCCATGCCGGTATGGACATTTCTGGAGCAGTATGACTTCTCTGGCAAGACTATTTTGCCGCTATGCACCCACGAAGGCAGCGGTATGGGGAAAAGCGAGGCAGATATTCATAAGCTTTGTCCTCGTTCTGACATAAAAAAAGGTCTGGCCATAAGAGGCGGAAACGTTAAAGATGCTGACAGTATCATTTCTGACTGGCTGCAAAAATCATTATAGAAAAAACGGAAGGAGTAAGACAATATGAAATCACAAGTTTACTTTACGCATGACATCTCTTCGCAGGGATTGCTCAACATCTATGACGCGCTTGGCGTTACGCTCCCGGGCAAGGTTGCCGTAAAAATTTCCACAGGCGAGCCGGGCGGGCATAATTTTCTGCAGCCTGAACTGATAAAAGCGCTTGTGGCCAAGCTGAACGGCACCATCGTGGAGTGCAACACGGCATACGAAGGAAAGAGGTTTTCCTCCAAAGACCACTGGCAGGCTATCCGTGACCACGGCTTTCTGGACATAGCACCTTGCGATATCATGGACGAATTCGGAGAAATATCAATCCCTGTACGGGAAGGAGTTCATCTAAAGGAGAACTATGTGGGAGAACACCTTAAGAATTATAACTCCATGCTGATGCTTTCCCACTTTAAAGGGCATTTGATGGGCGGCCTTGGCGGCGCGCTGAAGAATATGTCCATCGGTGTCGCATCCTCCCACGGTAAGGCTCATATCCACGGAGCGGGCGATCCTTCCGCGATCTGGACAGCCGATCACGACTCCTTTCTGGAATCCATGGCGGACGCCTGCAAGTCCGTGATAGAGTTCATGGGACGTGAAAGCATCATCTACATCAGCATCGCCAACAAGCTCTCCATAGACTGTGACTGCGATTCCAATCCTCACGCCCCGGAAATGGCTGATATCGGCATTTTTGCCTCGATTGACCCCGTTGCACTGGATCAAGCGTGTGTCGACGCTGTTTATGCTTCGCCTGATACCGGTAAAGCCGCACTGATCGAACGCATGGAATCCCGCAATGGCATCCATACGGTTGAAACTGCCGCAGCTTTGGGACTCGGTTCGAGGGAATATGAGATCGTAGGTATCGATTGAAGGGGGTCGAAGCTATGCCAATCACTGAGAACAACTTTGATATGAAAAACGAAAGAAACGAACTATTTAAGACAGGTGCTCCCCTGCCCGAAATGTTTTCCAAATACTTTACAGGCAAGGCTTATTTGCAGCCACTGACCGACAAAGGCGGCCCTATTGCCAATGTGACCTTTGAGCCCGGCTGCCGCAACAACTGGCACATCCACCACAAAGGCGGGCAGATTTTACTCTGCACCGAGGGACGCGGCTGGTACCAGGCATGGGGAGAGGAACCACAGGAGCTGCATCCAGGCGATGTAGTCAACATCCCGCCTGAGGTCAAGCACTGGCATGGCGCGGCGAAGGACAGTTGGTTCGCTCATCTCGCAGTGGAGATTCCTGCCGTAGGCGCAGCCAACGAATGGCTGGAACCGGTGGATGAAGAGGCATATGGTGAACTGAGGCAAGGTGGTAAGACAATATGACAATCACAGAAGTAGCAAAGAAATTCGGCCTGACTGCCGATACCCTGCGCTATTACGAGCGTATCGGCTTACTCCCGGATGTGCGCCGCACAACCGGCGGTGTTCGGGATTACTCCGAGGAGGACTGCAGCTGGGTAGAATATATTAAATGCATGCGAACCGCCGGCGTCTCCGTCGAAACACTGATCGAATACGTAAAGCTGTTTCATCAGGGTGCAGAGACCATACCTATGCGCAATAACCTTCTCCTTGAGCAACGGGAGCAGATTGTGGCACGTATCAATGAGTTGAACGGCGTACTCGCGAGGCTGGACTGGAAGCTGGACGGTTATGAGGAGCGAATGCTCAAGTTCGAAGAAGAACACTTGAAAAACACTTAAACACTCAAAGCACTTACCAAGCACTTAAAACACTTACCCCCACACTTAAATATATACTTGACATTGACGTTACGTCATGGTTTATGATAAATGCGAGGTGAGAACATGTCGTATACGATAAACAAAATCGCTCAGACGGCAGGCGTAACTCTCAGGACGCTGAGATATTACGACAGGATCGGCCTGCTGGTCCCGTCCGGCAGGACCGAAGCGGGCTACAGGCTTTATTCCGACGAAGATATTGAAAGACTGCAGCAGATACTGTTTTTCAGGGAGTTGGATTTTTCACTGGACAAAATCGATCAACTGCTGAGGGATCCGGTCTTCGACAGGAAAGAAGCCTTAAAAATGCAGATCCGTTTTCTTGAAAAACGTGCGGAGCGGTATTTGAATCTCACGGAACTCGCAAAGGAGACATTACGAAATCTGGAAGGAGGTAAAAAGGTGGATAAAAACGAAATGTTCAAGGCCTTCGATTATGACAAAATGATGGAAGAGCAAAAGCAGTATGAGGACGAAGTCAAGGAAAGATGGGGCAGCACGGAAGCCTACAGGATATCCAAAGAGCTGACCTCCAAGTATAGCAGGGAGGATTGGGAAAGGATCAATGCCGAAAGTGAGGAAAACCTGAAGGAAATGATTAATTGCTTTACCTCGGGCATTCCTTGCGACGATTCCCGCATGATGGCTGTCTGCGATAAGGCGCGGGCGCATATGAGCAAATATTTCTACCCCTGTTCCCTCGAAATGTATTCAGGACTTGGGAACATGTACATTGCCGATGAAAGATTCACAGCATATTACGATAAATTTGCTTCGGGGCTTGCGGCATACTACAATGAAGCGATCCAGCACTATTGCATAACCCGGGCATAAGCTGCAATAACGCACAAGTACCGGTAAAAGAGGGGCAAATGCCCCTCTTACCAGTCTGAACAGATCTGCATATTCTTGGCCTTGACTCCTTCGACACTGTTGAGTTTTGCTTCCAGCGCGGCAATTTCCTCATCTGTGCCGGAAAGCTTCAGTATTATCAGCCCTTCGTTTTCGCAATCGTCATCTGCTTCATGGAGACCCAGCCTCATTTTTATCATGCAGCCTGACTCTGTCAGGGCATCCTGGAGCTTCACGGCATTCCGGACCCTGTTGTTCAATACCAACGACATAATGTTATAGCAATGCATTTTTTATCTCTCTCCTACCCGAAATTATACTATGTAAATGATTATACCCATTATTTCAAAACATAATTAAAGATATTTCATAATGCGTTAATTGAGTTTGAATCTGCCCGTCTCTTTATCCAGATCCTCGACAAGCGCCTGCAGCTCTTTTGCGGATTGGGATATAAGCTCGAATGACGCGAGCTGCTCCTGCCCCGCCGCGGACGCCTGCTCGGCGCTTGCCGCGGACTCTTCCGCAATCGCTGCCATTTCTCGGGTCTGATCAAGTATTTTTTCTGATTTTTCGCTGACGGTCTTCATCGCTTCTGCAGTCTGCCTGAAGCTTTCAACATTCAGGTCGAACGCGTCTTTTATTTTTCTGAAGGCGTTCTGTGTCACAGCCAGAGAGCTTTTTTCTTCATTTATCAGCGAATTGGTGGAATTGATGCTGTTTACAGCCCTTTCGGCCTTTTCTGTAGTTTTTATAATGATTTCGGAAATATGTTCAGCTTCTTTTCTTGAACCCTCCGCAAGGTTTCTTATCTCTGCGGCAACCACGGCAAAACCGTTTCCCGCTTCACCCGCCCTTGCTGCTTCGATTGCCGCGTTGAGAGCCAGCATATTGGTCTGATCGGAAATCGACGTAATAACGCCCGCGATGCCGGATACCTGCTCTATCAGTTGCCTCAGCTCCGCTATGTATTTGCATGTGACATCCGAGGCGGAGATACTCTCCTGCATTTTCCTGTTTTGTGTATCAACAGCCTGCCGGCCTTCCTCGATGCTAACCAGCGATTTATCCGCCAGAACTGCCCCCGCCAGGGCTTTTTGTGCAACATCGTCTATCAGCGCTGCCGCGTCGGCCATTGTGACATTTATTTCATTGATCCGTTCAGCCTGATTGCTGTTGCCCTCAGCGATCTCATTTATAGCTGTGACGACTTGCGTAATCGACCGGACATTGTCATCCGCGGCTGACGTCAATTTTTCCGAATGTTCCTCAAGCTTTCCCGACATACCCTGCAGTTTCGTTACGACTCCCCGCAGCGTATTTATGGTCTTTGAAAGCGCTCTTGCCATGTTGCCGGTCTCGTCCTTGTATTTCAAAGCCTTTTCATAGGATCCGTCAAGGACCAGGTTGAGATCGGACGCGTTATTTGCTATCTCTGTAAGCTTGACGATAGGATTTGATATGTACCTTCCGAGAAAATAGGAAACCACAGCTCCGATAATCAGGCATACTGCGGTCGTGATCAGTACGTTCGTCGGCACAAAGGCGCCCCCCTGTCCGCCAGGCACGGCTCCGGCAGCAGAACCCGCCGCGGTACCTGTCACGGTGCCTGCCGCATCAGCCGGGGCAGCGCCGGAAAATGACTGCATAAAAGTCATGGACAGAGAGTTAAGAACCGTAATTAGAGCAGTGTTTGCAAGTGAGAGAACAACTATCCTTGTCGAAATTTTTTTCATATTGAGCCCCCTGTGCTGTAATTAAATAATTGTTTGTTAACATAATTCTTTACAATGTTACCATGGGAATCTTTACGTTTTCTTAAATAAGCCGATAATCTCAAAACTACCTTTGTATTTCAGATTTATTGATTTTGCATGTAGTATATAAGGTATCATATTTGTTATAATCTCTATAAGATAAAAGAGTACGGAAGAATCTTTAAAGGAGTGCGTAAAATGAATGAAACAGGCAAGCGTATAAAAATCTCCATCACAGGTGATCTTGGGAGCGGAAAGTCGGCCGTTTGCCGATACCTAAAGGAGAAGTACGGCCTGAATATATACTCCATTGGGCAGATACAGCGTTCACTGGCCCGGAAATATAGTATGGATGTGCTTGCATTCAATAAATATATGGAGACCCATCCTGAGATAGACGAAGAGATAGATACGGAGCTTTCTTTGATTGGCAGGCGCGACGAGGATATGGCACTCGACTCGAGAATGGCCTGGCATTTCGTTCCTGATACGTTCAAGGTATACATGACTGTCGAGCTCGACGAGGCAGCGCGCAGGATAATAAAAGACCAGAGGGGCACCGTTGAATCTTACGCAAGCCCCGATGCAGCAAAGCTCAGCCTGATCGAACGGAAAAAGAGCGAAAATCTGCGATATAACGCCAAGTACGGCGTCGATTGCTCCAACCCTCAAAACTATGATCTCATACTTGATACAACCTCGCTCTCCGTAGAGGAAACTGCCGAGAAGATCATTGCGGAAGTAAAAAAGCACGTATAACAATATTCTTTTCAAGCCATGCTTAATCGTGTACCAGGAGAATATATGAACCGGCGGAAAAGAAAACTTGATAAAAACGACATAATCCATAAAAGCTTCGAGTTCGGCATTTTAATGAAAGCCGTCGACAGCACGCTGGAAATAATCGGAGGTATTTTCCTTATATTTCTCAGCCCATCCAGATTGGACAGGCTGACAAAATTACTTACACAGCACGAACTGTCCGAAGACCCGAGAGATATAATTGCCAGATCCATACTTGGCCTGAGTTCAAAATTCACTGTGAGCACTCAAAGCTTCGGGGCTTTCTATCTGATATCGCACGGAATCATCAGAATGGCGCTTGTTATACTGCTTTGGAAAAGAAATGTCTGGGCATATCCTATTACCATAATCTCCTTGTTCCTGTTTATTTTTTATCAGATACACAGATACGTTCTGGATCATTCCGTATGGCTATTGGTACTTACACTATTCGATATGATAATGATATTCCTTACTTACAGGGAATATAAAAATATCAGAGGCGTATCCCGCGTCCCGCCTGATAAGCGGTAAATAAAGCCTGCCTGATTTTAGCCAATTAGGACTCTCATAAATGAAGAGTCCTTTTTTTATGGCATTGACGTCCCTTTTGTTCCCAACCTGCCACACCCTTCATATTATGTACTGTTGACTTATGTAAATTGAAGGGTGGTCATATGGAAGCACTAAAAATAGGTGATGTGGTAACCAGAAAATCCTATGGCGGCGATATCCATTTCAAAATAGCAGAAATAGCAAATAACAGAAGCAGCGGCAGAAAAACCTACCTGCTGAAGGGAGTACTATACCGTATACTTGCCGATTCCGAAGAATACGACCTTGAATGGAAAAGCCCCGAGGAGGTAGACAGGGAGATTAAGAGCAGACTAGTGACAGAGGGAATACACCACATGTCACGCGGTTCTTCTCCGTTCCGGTTGTTCCAGAGGGTCCGGGGCAGGGCCGGCACTATCCTGCATGTGGACTCCAGCGCGGAATTCATGGAAATGTGCCTGAAATATTATGAAGACGCCAAAATAAAGGCTGTCGGGCGGGTAGTCCCGGAAAGCGACCAACCGGACAGCATAAGATCGCTGCTTGCAGCTACAAAGGCCGATGTACTGGTCGCGACCGGACACGACGGTTTGAAAAAGAACGCTGTAAAAATGAACTCGCTGGACAGCTACCGAAATTCAAGGTACTTTATCCAGACCGCGCAGGAAGCCAGAAAGTATCAACCCAGCTTCGACAAGCTGTGCATATTCTCGGGAGCGTGCCAGTCCTACTTCGAAGGCATAATGGAGGCCGGTGCCAATTTCGCCAGCTCCCCCGGCAGGATCCTGATACACGCGCTTGATCCGGCAAAGGTGGGAGACAGGATTGCACTGACCGACTCAAGGTATTACGTTTCACCGGAGCAGATCGCAAGACTGACTCAGTCAGGTATAAAGGGAATCGGCGGAGTAAAGTCCAAGGGTCACTTTATACTGCAGTAGAAGAAAGACAAACAGGATTAAATGCCATTGGATTGCGCCCATGCCGGGCGCATAAAAGCAGCAGGAAGCACGCTGAACATTGACAGCGTGCTTCCATTTGATTTGACCCGATTTATGAGGAGGTGCCTATATGTCTATAACTGAAGGTAATTGTATATCATTACGGCGCTTTCAGCCCTGGTCATCTTTTTCTTTGGGTCGAATCTGGCGCTCTTCCCGTCTACGATGCCGAGGCCCGCGGCTATTGCGACATAACCGGTCAGGCTGGGACTGATGGCTGCCTTATCCTTATAATTTATATTGAATATACCCTTGATATCCGCTACCTTGTCGAACTTCAATGCCCTAACAAGATATTTTACAGCTTCCTCCCTCGTCACACCGGCGGCAGGAGCCTTCTCACCGGCCTTAATAATGCCTTCCCTTTGCAGATATGCATAAAGCTCGTCGATATCCTGACTCGTGCTCTTCGTAGTGATTACAGGTCCATAGTAACTCAGAGTCTTCGATAGCAGCGTCAGGAAGTCAAGCTGTGTGATCGCGGCATTCGGTTTGAATTGGCTGCCTTCAAGATATATCCCGTTATCTGCAAGCACCATGATCTGCTTCTCGGCGGCATTGCCTTTAATATCCGTATAGCTTGTCTTTACAGGTTCCTTGTACTCGGTGCCGTCGCCATTGAGCAATGCCCCGGTGACCGCTGAAATAAGCTGCGGTCTGTTGTTTTTAAGCACATAAACCAGAACTACCTTGGCGTTATCGGTCGAAGGCCGCGGCATTATCTTGGCGTTACTTTCCGGGTAGTCCAGCTTATACTGTTTTTCCAGCCCTACCTTCTCAAACATCGCGGCTGCAGCCGCATCCAGGCTGATCACCTTGTCTTTGGGGAAATTGATATTGAACCAGTTCATATTGAAACCCGATATTATGCCGTTCGTATTATCATAATTGACAGTGATCCCGTTATCCGGGAAAGGTATCCCGTTTACCATTCTGTAATAGACAAAACTGTAAAACTTATTCTGCTCCGAACCCGACATATAGTTTTCGGAGGTCAGTTTGTCATATTCGGTCTGTTTGGCGTAGTCCGGATAGTACTTACTCAGGAATGCATCCACGTCGGCCTTTGCCTTTGCCATATCATTAGCGGGCTTTGCCGCCGGATCTACCGGAGTTCCCTTATTGAAGCTCGTTATGACGCCAGTCTTCGCGTTTATGGAAACATTGACATAATCGGTATAAGCGGTAGTGTCGTCCGCAGTTTTAGTAAAATAGAGGGACCATGAATACTGGGTCCTGTCGGGCCAGCCGCTGTTGAGATAATAGCTCGCCAGCTTGAAGCTTTCCGAAAGCTTCAGAAATTCGCTGTTCCGGGCTATTTTCTCGGCTTCCTCCTGTGAAATAAGCTTGGAGGCCTCTTCCACTGCCTTGAGTTCTTCGGGGTTAAGCTGTACGCCTCCTGCAGCCATCTCTGCCTTATTTTTCGAAGTCAGCATCACCTGATCGTACATACCGTAGTAAAAGTCTCCCGATATGCGGCGTTTTTCGCCTGTAAATGCGTCGAGCGCGTAATTGCCGTTGCTATAGACTGGCGCGTAAGCAAGGTAAGCGCTCAGCACATTGTCCTTTTGTGCGTATTTATAAATCAGACGGAATCCAAGGTTACTGGCATAAGCTTTTTGAGCGTCGGTAAGCGATATCGTACCCGAGGTCGACGGGAAGGATACAATACCTGTCCACTGGCGCGAATAGTTCTGCAGAGCGCCCGTATCGCGGTTGATGTTGACGGTGACCCTGTCGTTATAGAACGGGATACCGTTAACGACCCTGTAGTAATTCATATAATAGCCGGAGTCCATGATGCTGACCTGATTTGTCTCTTCATACTTCAGTTCCTTCAGGAGTCCCGGCGCTATCGCTTCGATGTACTGGCCGGCCTTGGCCGCCGCATCCTGCTTGCTGAGCTTGGGCAGCTTGCTCGTCTGCTTGTAGTCATCCTGCGAATATTTGCTGTAATTCATCACCATACCGTCTTCATCTATCGTTATATAGATGCTTGCCGGATTCATTTTATCCTTGCTGTTCCAGCTAAGCTGGTATATTTTCTTTTCACCGCTCGTACTTATGTTTGACTCGAACGAATAGCTCTCAGGTATCGTAAACTTCGTTTTGGCGATCTTGATCGCATTCTCGAGTTCCTTGTCCATTGCCGCAAATCCGCCGAATGGCAGAACCAACGTGAAAATGAATACTATTGCCAATAATAACGTTATCTTCCTTTTCAAATGGATCAGTCCTTTACTTTTAATATTGTTGTGTTTGCCGGCACAGTAAATTAGACTTGCACTTTCCAATTAAGTTCCAATGTTTTAGAATAATTTAACTTATGTTTGAACATCGGTCGAAAGTAATTGCAGCAACAGCCCTGCTTTGGTATCATGGAAGAAATGTTTTGTCGAAAGATGAGCGAAAATGATAGAATTTGCTGCACAAAATAACGAAATAGAGCTTAAAGATTATGACCCGGATACTACGTTGGAAGCGCTTTCAGAAGAGCTTGACAGGTTCAGACTTCGTAGCGGACTTAAGTCCAGCGGCTGCAAAGGCTGCGGAGGCTGCTGCAGCGACAATATACCGGTACTCGGGCCTGATATCGATTCCCTTCTCAAAGGTTTCGGAATGAGCCTTGAACAGGCTTCAAGGGACCTGTTCATAATGCCTGAAAAGCCGGATATACCGGCCAGGCGCAAAGCAATCCGTGAAATGTCCGTATCCGCTTCCATAACTCAGCTGGAAGCCACTCTGCTGTTCGAGTATAACAATGCCGAACCGATAATCCTTGCAAAGCAGGCATCGGGCGAGTGCTGCCTTTTGGATGACAGGCTGTGCTCCCGGTATGCGATACGTCCATACAGCTGCGGTCTTTATCTGTGTGATATGGGCGAACGCCTGTCATACATCCAGGAAATGATCATACGCCAGGGCACCTGGTATGCTTACGCCAAACTCGGCTGGATCGATAAGGCTGAAATTAGCCACAACCCTTTTCTCAAGACTGATTCATACGACAAACTACTGGTTTCCGACTTTGAATTCAAGCTTGACAATACACTGGAACAGTTGTTTTTCTATTTTTGAAACAGCAGGGATGTTTCAATTGTCCGTTAAAACCAGTATGCCGCCCGCCAATTCTCTCTCCTGGCCTCTATAGGAAGGCCTGTTAACCAGCTTGCCCTTCAGCAGCATCTCTGTAGACGCGCCTCCATCCAGCATGGCCGCATCTCTGGCCCCGCAGCCGATCAGGTATTCCGCCAGTTCCTGCCCGGTGAAACCGGCGCTGAAACCGGGCTGTCTTCCGTCAACCGTCAGCAGGATCACCGTCCCGTCGGCCTTTATTCCGACTGCTGTTCTTGGATCCCTGTTTGTCATTACACCCACCCAGGCATCCTTTTCCCCTACTACAGGCGCGCCGTTCCTTACGAGCCAGCTGCCGCACTCGTATGCCTGCATATCCGCGCCTATCGCGGGGCTGTATGCAAGCTTTGCACTATCGCCCTCCTTTATGGGAAGCTCTATACCTGTATATCTGAGCGTATCGAAAAATGATATCAGCATCCCGTTTTCCGGTATCTCCGCCTCGCCGGAATAATCCGATATCCTTGTAACTATCCCGTCCACAATTGTTGCCGTTATGTTCCTCTTCCGCGCCCTGTTGCTCTTCCCGTAGGCTGGCGTGTAAACTACGATTTGTTTATCCTTCGGGAGAGCATTCAGATTGTCTACAGGCAGGCTTTCAGGCGAGGCTGCCGGTCCGTCGGCGGTCTTGCCATTACTGCCGCTGCTGTCGGATTTACCGCTGTCAGCGCTGCCGCCCCTGGAGCCTATGGAACCACTGGAGCCGACTGCGCCTGCACCTCCGGCGCTTGCTCCGGTACTTCTCGAATATTCTATCGATAGTTTCCCGTTTATTTCCTTTAACGAGGCTTTTCCGTCCTCTATCACAAAAACAGGGTATTTCCCGGTTGAGGCCGAGATGAGTTCTCCATTTATGACGACCATTCCCGAGGGCAGTCCGAATTCGCGGAAGAATCCTCCGTTTACTGCCGCATAGGCAGCTTTGCGCTCAGCCATGGCACTCAGCTTTTCAAATCCATATATCAGGTCATAGGACAGTACCGGCAGGATCTTTATTCCCCCGGCGCCGGGATCGATCTCCAATATGTTGACTTCCTGCTTCAAACCGTTCAGCGTCTCGGATTTATGGACATACCTTACCGCGTTCGCCGCGCTTCCGGTAGGCGCTGTACCTGGCGTTTCCGCTACGGTCCCGGCAATACTGCTTTCATCTGCAGCAATTTCACCTTTGCTGCTGTTTTTCACGCCAAATAAAAAATGCCCGACATAAATCAATATGAGGGACATCACTATCAGGATCGCTGCTGATATATAGCTTTTAAATTTATTATTTCCCGTTGTCTTCACGTACATCGCTTTCCTGCATCGTCTTGCCTGCTTTTAGGCTATTTTCGCCATCGTCCCCCGCGGCATCCGCCGCAGATGCTCCTGACCTGCCGGACGTCAAGGATGCGGCGCCAGATTGTACTGCTCCGGTAGTGTCAGACGGACTTTGCGTTACCGCACGCGCAGTCTTTCCATATTCCTTCGATAGCTGCTTGTAAAGCGATTCGGCAAGGCCGAAGCTTCCGGTCTTGGACGCCTGCTTCATAAGCTCGTCATCCTGCATGGACTGGAAGATCTCCATACCGGGGTCCTCTTCCATCAGGTTGGATTTTATAACGGTCGCCTTCATCTGCTTGTACATCATGCTGAGCATAATTGCTTCAAATTCCCGGCAGGCTTCCTTAAGCGCTTTATCATCGTTTTTTCCGGCGGCTTCCTCGAGCTTCCTCGCGAAAGTGTCGTCGGACGACTGCGCTGCCGATTGTACCGCATTTCCGGTTATATTTTGAGTTATACTGCCTGTTATGCCGCCTATGCCTGCATCCATAATGCCAAGCCCCTTATTCTATAGTCCCCGGTCTATTTTATTACCTTCTGAGACTGTTGGCAATACCGAGCATCTCGTCGGAGGACTGAATAGCCTTCGAATTGAGTTCGTATGCCCTTTGTGCAACGATCAGCTTCACCATTTCCTCAACAGTCTGTACATTTGAGGACTCCAGGAATTTTTGGTTGATCAGGCTCTTCTCAGTCGAATCGAGCGCCATTACAGGTTCGCCCGCCGCCTGTGTGGCCTTGTAAAGGTTGTGCCCCATATTTTCGAGACCTTCCGGGTTGTCGAAATACGCAAGGCCTATTACCTGACCCGTTGGCTGGTAGACTCCGTTCTCGTCCAGATAACTCAACTCGCC
>DATALQ010000039.1:0-78109 GCA_036260935.1 Clostridia bacterium | reverse complement strand
TGTTTATAGGACGATTTTCCCGAGCATGCCTGGAATACTCCGAAGGTACTCGTCGTAATATTCTGCGTAAGCATGATGAATATCTGGGACGCAGCCGCTATTGCGCTTCCCTTGAATACCAGATCTATGAGCGGCAATCCGTAATTTCCACTGTTGAAGAAAAGCAGAGTATTGCAAAACGCCTTTTTCTTGCTGCGAGGGTACTTGTTGAGCCTTGCCAAGAGCTCTCCGAGCAGCAGCATGAAGGCTTGTACTGCTATTATGTAAACAACTACCTGGCCGATAAAGGCCATCGATACCTTTGCCTCGTAAATTTTCATGAACAGAACGGCTGGAATGAACAGGTAGATGTTAATCCGGGAAAATGTGCGTGCGTCCATCCTGAATTTTTTCTGTACCAGATAGCCTGCGGCAACTAATAGGAATATCGGCAGTATGGTATTGGTTACGATGTAGGTAAAAGTGGACAACGGCAATCCTCCAGTATTTTAAGCCGCGCGCAGATTCATCCGGACAATTCAACGAGTCGACATACCGTAACATCGCTGATACGACAAATCGGTCTTCCGTAATGCCAGTGATACGACAAATTGATCTGCCACAACATCGCTGATACGACAAAACGGTCCACACTAATGCCGCTGATACGACAAATCGGACTGCCACACTGTCACCTATACAACAAATCGGTCCGCCACGAGCCTTTTCTGCTTATTGTAATACAACACCGGAGAATTGTAAAAGGATATCCGAAATATTTCAGACACGTTGGCCGATACAACTATCTTTATATCGGATCAATTCACAGATAGCAGAATTTTGTGGTTACTACGGCATCACGTTTGAATAAGTCGTATACACTAATAGAGACGTACATACTTAAAGCGGCAGTATACCTTGAAATGGCTTACCTGCAAAAGCGGCACCTGTTAACCGCAGCATCACACCCAACCCAGCCGCATGCTCACAAATAGTATATATCCGAGAATTCGATGTTGATCATATCGACCCTGTTTAGTGAAGGTATTTTTTGCTTCTGCTCCTTTGGCTGCCCGACTGTCCTGACCGGCAGGTAGACCCTGAACGTACTGCCCCTGCCGACTTTGCTCTCCACGCTGACGCTTCCGTTGTGGAGATCGACGATGGACTTGACGATCGACAAGCCGATCCCGCTGCCCTCGGCATTTCTGGTAAGTGTTTTATCTACCTGGTTGAACCTTTCGAATATGGCGTCCAGATATTTCTCCTCAATGCCTATTCCGGTGTCCCTGACTGCTATTTCGACCTGATCTCCGTGATCCGAGATCATAACGGATATCGTTCCCAGCGGATTCGAAAACTTTATTGCGTTTGATATAAGGTTGAGAATTACCCTTTCGATCTTTGCCGGGTCACATGCGATGAGCTTCTCTTCCACCTCGGTATCGAATACGACGCTGAGCCCCTTGCCACTGATATATTCGGCAATAGACTGAACTATGTTTTTGATGATATCAACTATGTTTTCATTGGAAAGATTCAGCTTGAAAAAGCCTGAATCGATCTTTGACAAATCCACTATGTTATTGATCAGCTTGGTGAATCTATAACAGTTCTGTTTAATAGTCTTAATGCTTTTGTAGACACTGTATCTGTTGGCATCGAGCGCGCCTCTCTGCGTATAGAGCTCAAGGAGTTGGATAGTACTGAAAATTACGCTCAAAGGAGTTTTGAGCTCGTGGGATACATTGGCGAAAACCTCGTCCTGGACTTTTAGCAGTTTCGCCATTTCATCTCTTTCCACCCTCTCCCGGGTTACATCGTAGAATAAAACAGCTAATGCGTCCAGACCGTTTGTCTGTACACTGAAAGCACTCAGGCTGAACCAGCGTCCGAGCCTTTTAGCTTCCTTGACGCATTGCAGAGGTTTGCCGCCGTGGGCGACTACGTCCATGGCTATAAGCCAATGATCCTCGACTTCCGGGAACAGACTTCTTATCATGCATCCCACTGGATTTTTCATTCCCGTCAGCTTTTCAAAGGCTGAATTGGCGTCGATCAACCTAAAGTCAATGGGCTTTTTGAATTCGTCATATACAGGCTCCATAATACAAAGGCCTTCATCCATTGAGCTGAACAATGAATGATACTTGTTCTCGCTCTCCTGCAGGGCTGATTCCGTTCGCTTATGCTCCGAAATATCATCGAAAATGATAATCGCTGTAGTTATCTTACCTTCCGAATCAAACAAAGGTGCTGAACTTGCCATAATCGGTATCGTTGTTCCATCAACCCTATTTATGGTCATTTCCCTGTTTCGGATTTCCCGACCGTATACCAGTGATTGATAAACCGGCAATTCTTCAACCGGATAATTCGTGCCGTCAAGCTTTTTTAATCTTAATAGCTTTACATGATCCTTGAGAACACGGTCAGTGAAATCGCAGCCATAGAGTTCGATGGCTCTACGGTTCATGTAGCAGACTTTTCTCTCATTTGCATCGATCAGTAATATCCCCGAGGGTATGACTTCCATGATTGCTTCAAGGTTCTTCCGATCGAGCTCGCACTGTTCTTTGGCCTGCAATAATGCAATTTCGTCTTTCTTCCGATCGGTGATATCCCACATTATTCCGGATTGATAGGTCATACCTGTTTCAGGGTCCTTTTTGGTAGACGCCCTTTCTTCAAGCCAGGCTATTTCGCCATTACGCGGCTTGATGATCCTGTATTCGCAGTGCCAGTTTCCGCCTGTATCAACAGCTTTGAGGACTATAGAACGATAGTGTTCCACATCATCGGGATGGACCAGCTTCGAGCCCTCATTACTGCAATCCAGCGTCTCGCCTGGCCGCAGGCCGAGCAGGCCTGATGCGGTATCGGACAATATGGTACGGTCAGATACCGGATCCCAGTCCCAATAAGCCATATGCGCCGCATCCATTGCAGCCGCCAGCCTTTCTCTGTATTGTCCGAGCAGCTTTTCATTTTGTCTGCACTCGGTAACGTCCTGAAACAAGACGCCTAAAATTATTTTTTTTGTGTTGTCGATCACATATACGAAAACGTCGAAATAGCGGTCCTGTGATCTGGACTTGTATTCGAAGTGAGCAGGCCCGTTTTTGAGATCAAGTCTGTTATATATCCCTATGTAATAATCGAGCGGGGATTCGAGGAAGTCCTTCATTAAATCTCCTACGATTTTTCCGGTCAATTTATTAAAGGCAGGATTGGCTCCGAGGATACGTATGTCAAAAGGCTTGCCCTGTTCGTCGGACATTATCTCCAGCACACAAAAACCTTCGTAAACCATATCGAACAAAGCTCTGTAACAATCGACGCAGGTTTGTACAGATTGGTCTGTTTTTTTATTATTTGCGGTATCGAGGAAGGAAAATGCCGCCCCTTTAAATTCGTTATTCTCGTCTCTTATTGCCTTTGCCCGCACATTGGCATGGATCAGCCGGCCGTCCTTACTGTGGAATGCGGCATTTCTGTTGTAGGAGCCCTGCTCCACCAAGTGTTTCCTGTATTCCCCCCACTTTGGATCGGTTTCGGATCCAGGGCCGGTTACCGCTATTTTTATGATTTCTTCCAGACTTCTGCCAAGCGCTGCCTTTTCCGGCCAGCCGAACAAGGCCTCGGCCGTATCGTTCCAGAAGGTAATGACAAGATCCTTATCGGTTGCTATCAGTGCATCATGAGTACATGCAAGCAATTGAGACAGTTCGATCATTGTAGGTTCATCAGACTCCGTGTTCAGAATTTTCCCCGTGCGCGAACGTATGGATTCAAAGTCTGGCAAAAGCTTGGCCGGGTGGGAATACAGGATACTTATATATTTTTATAGCAGCATTATACCACAAATGTTATGCGTTTACATAAAAACTTACAAAAAACTCATTAAAAATACAAATCCGTTAGAAAAATATGGTTGACTATTAACGCAGCCTTAAGTAATATATTGGTACAGAGGTATATACATGTAGGGGGGCATATATGAAACCGAAACTTGTAGTGTATTATCCCAACTGGGCTATTTACAGAAAGGCAGGCAGAAATAATCATCTTGGTGCGATTCCATGGGATAAGGTATCGGTTATCAACCATGCGTTTTATCTCGTTGGTAGCGATTTCAGGATCGCATCAACGGATAGCTTTGCCGACGAAGAAAAGATACTGGAGCATTCGGAAGCGGACGGACTGAAAGGGAATATGGGAGAATACCGGTATTACAAGACACTCTATCCGGAGGTCAAGGTGCAGATTTCGGTAGGCGGGTGGACCGAAGGCCGTTACTTTCATGACATGGCTGAAACTCCCGGGAGCAGATCGGTTTTTATACAAAGTGTTATAGAACTGTTGAGGAAATACCCATTCATTGATGGGATCGATGTAGACTGGGAATTCCCCGGGATAGACAGGCAGGCGGACCCCAACGATGTCAATGACAAGGGATGTCCCGGCGGGCCGGAGGATAAGCTGAACTTCACTTTGCTGCTGCGCGAGCTTCGCGAAGCATACAACGCCGCCGATATGAAGGAAAAGCTGCTGACAGTGGCTGTTTCGGCGCTTTATAACGTTACGGAACACCAGGAACCCGACAAATACGCACAGTACCTTGACTGGATCAATGTGATGACATATGATATGCATTCGGCCCTGGAGGATTATACGAATCACCATTCGCCTCTTTATGCAAACCCGGATGATCCTTCGCCTGTAACGCCTGTAGATAAGAAAAACAAATACAATACGGATTTTGTAATGAAATATTACAGGGATCGCTACAATATACCGGCAGTTAAGCTGAATGTCGGCTCGCCGTATTATTCGCGCGGCTGGAGAAATGTAGACCCGGATACGGGTATCAACGGTTTATACGCAAGAGGGAAAGGTTCTCCCGCGGGTGACCTCGACTCGCCCCAAAATCCGGCGGGCGTTAACTCGTTTTATCGTATGAAGGAACTTGAAGAGACGCCAGGGTACGTCAAATTCAGGGATCCTGTTTCGCATATGCCGTGGCTTTACAACAGGGATGAGAAAATCATGTATACTTACGAGGATGAGGTCTCGGCTGCTGAAAGGTGCACATATGTGCTGGAGAACGGCTTCGGGGGCATTATTGTCTGGGAAATAACTACAGATACCGAGGACTATTTGCTGACCAATACCATTCATGACAGGCTCGGCCTCTGAAACAGGGTCGCCTCAAACCGCCTGTATCATGTACCATATTATTCCAGACAGTGTGATAAGACCGAGCACAATTACCGATTTACTAATTTTATCGGTTTTCCTTTTCTGCCTCAGCATGTTCAGTATAAAACCGAATATACAGGTGGCAAGATTAAGCAGCAGTATGTAGAACACGTATGAAAGTAGGTTTCTGTCCCAATAGCTTCTGACCGTAACATGGTATAAACGGTCGATGAAATTCTCATGTTTGGGCTGCGCTTCTGCTGTTATTATCAGTGCGATTATGATCAATACCCAGCTGATCCCGGTAGCCCACCATACGGCCTTGATGACTGCGTCCGGACCTCTTCGCCTCTCGGTGAAAGTTCTTCTTTCGACTTCCATTCTTAACCACCCCACTTGATTATATGTAAATTTTCCATGGAAATCAACTGGGACATGAACTGGGCATAGTAAGACTTGTGTTGACATAATTAAAGCCTTCAGGATCTTTCCCCAAAGGCCTTTCTCAGTGTGCGCGGCGGGACGTACGTTCCTTGCAGTGTGCACGGAACGCGCGTTCTCAGCACTTCCTGGTCCGATCAGCCTTCCGGCAGCGGCTTTATTTCAGTTTTGTAAAGGTGCCTGAGGAAAAGGACAGTCAGCGTCAAAGAGACCGTTTCCGCCATCGGGAATGCCCACCAGGTCGCGTCAAGACCGCCGAGTCTGGACATCAGATATGCCAGGGGCAACAGTGCCAACAGCTGTCTGGCCGTCGATATTATCATACTTGGCATGCCTCTTCCCAAAGCCTGGAATACGGAGCCCGAAACTATGCAGAATCCGGCGAATACAAAGGACAGGCTTATCGTCCTTAAAGCGGGAATGCCTATACTGATCATATCAGGTGAAGCATTGAAGATCGAAAGCAGCTGCCTTGGAAAAATCTCAAATATCGCAACGCCGACAGCCATGATAGCTATCGTATATAAAAGGCTCAGCCGTATTGTCTTTACTATCCTGTGCCTGTTACGCGCGCCGTAGTTGTAGGAGATTATCGGGACCATACCGTTATTCAGGCCGAAGATCGGCATGAACAAAAAGCCCTGAAGCCTGAAATATACGCCGAAGACTGCTATGGCCGTGGATGTGAAGGACATTAGGATCTTATTGAGCCCAAACATCATTACCGAAGAGATCGCTATCATTATAGCGGTCGGTACACCTACACCGCATATTTTACCGATGATCTCCATGTCGGGGCGGGCTTTCCTGAATTTCAGAGTCACTTCCTTGTTGACTCTTATATTGAATATAATGGCGAGGGTCATTGCAATTACCTGGCCAATTACCGTAGCGATTGCGGCTCCGGCAACCTCAAGCCTGGGAAATCCGAAAAGCCCGAATATCATTATGGGATCGAGGATTACGTTTACAATTGCGCCTGTCGTTTGCGTTATCATAGTGTAGAAGGTTTTGCCCGTGGATTGCAGCAGCCTTTCGAAGGTTATCTGACCGAAAGCTCCGAAAGACAGCAGGCTGCAAATGCTCAGATAATCGGTGCCATAGCTGAGGATTTCCGGGTTGCCCGTTTGCGTTTGAAAATAAGTGCGCGCAAAGAACAGTCCGAACAGTGCAAAAACGACTGAGCTTACAAAGGCGAGGAAGATTCCATTATATGCCGCCTTATCGACCCTCTCTCTGTTTCTTTCCCCCAGACTTCTCGACAATAATGCATTTATTCCGACGGACGTACCGACACCAACGGAAATCATCAGGTTTTGTATGGGAAATGCGAGCGATACCGCTGTAAGGGCATTTTCGCCCAATTGCGATACGAATATGCTGTCAACTATGTTATAGAGCGACTGTACCAACATCGATATCATCATCGGTATGGACATCGAGATGAGTAGTCTGCTTATAGGCATTACGCCCATTTTGTTTTCGGTCGGTACAGGACTGGTTTCACTTACGGCTGTGATTTCTGACGTCGCCATATTTTTTGTAACCCCTTTGCCGGCTCCGATATTTCTTTCTGAAGCAATTACGGAAAGCTGATTACTATTATATAGCAATATAATTTAAATGCAAAATGATATATTGTATTTCTTGCAGCCGATACTCAGATCCTGCCTTGGAAAACCTCATCGAAATCCCTGCAAAGATACTGAACGACGTTCCTTCCGGTATAAGCTGCAACCGGTAAGCCTCCCGGGGTCATCATCCTTTGTCCGGCAAAATACAGGCAGTCTGCGCTTTGAGGCTTCAAAGGATATTGGGTTGTTTTGTCGCCTTTTTCGGTAATGGTCATCCACGAACCGTGGTATGTACCGCAGTAGCGTTCATATGTAAGAGGAGTCGCAACATCGACGACCCTGATCTTATCCCTGATTCTTGGTACCCTGCGCGATATCCGGTCAATGACGTCAGCAGCAATGTGTTGCTTTTCCTTATCATATTCGCCTTTGGACCGAAGATCCTTCCAATATTCGTATGTGTCCCCCAAAAGCGCCATCGTCAGTGATGAACAGCCTTTTGGTGCATAGCCTTCATATGAGGCATAATTGTTGAAGCTGATCGAGGTGACATCGCGACCCGCATACCTGATTGGCTCCTCAAGGCTGAATATGAGGCTTTCTGGAAGGTCGGACAGATCATCCTCCACACCGAGACTTATAAAGGTACACATAGCGAGTTTGGTATTGCGGCGCATCTTTTCCATCCATGGTTCATGAAGCGGAGCATCGAACAAATTGTCTATTGCACCCAGGGTATCGGCAGTTACTATAACGGCGTCGGCAGGCAGTTTTACGCCTTCCGCCACAACGCCTGCTGCTTTTGAGTCCTCTATGGCTATTTTGTCGACGCGGGTACCGTACCGGATCGTACCGCCCAGTTGCTCGAACTTCTTTGACATCCTGAGCGCCATTGAGAGCGAGCCGCCCTTGGGATAACCTCCGTCTCCCGACGCAAAGCATGCCAGGGTGAAGAAAAGAGCTGATACGGAATATTCGTCACCGACCAGATTCGAAAGGAGCGCCCTTATTGCAGGACTCCTGAAACGCAGGCAATATTCCGGTATGGATAGTTTATCGTACTTTGATATCGCGGGTAGGACAGAAAGCATGTTAAAAAGTATCGATATGGGCATCGGACTTTTTTCCTTTACACGGACACCTTTTATATCCGTAATCGGCATTTGTAATTTACTGAACCTTTTTACTTCCCTGCAAAGGGAAACTATCTCCCCCGCATCCTCCGGCGAGACGGATATCCAGTGTTCCTTAAGCTTGTCGATGTTCCGGTACAGGTGTACCTTTACTCCGTTATCTTCATAAGTAATGTACGGATCACGATGACCGACAGGTATGGAATCGTCCAGAGCGCCTGTATTGCGCCAGATACTGTTTATGGGATTGTCCCTGCTCGAGCCCGTAAGCCAGTGCATTCCGCCCTCGAAAAGATATCCGGCCCGTTTCCAGCTCGTACTGTTGCCGCCCGGAATGCTGTTCATTTCCAGAATAGTCGTATCGAAACCGCTTTGCTGTGCATATATTCCTGCTGTCAGGCCGGTTATCCCCGCGCCGACTATGATTACCTTGCGTGTTCCGCTTGTATTCGGCATTTTGCTTTCCTTCATCATTCTTTCCTCCTTAAAATATCAACGATCCACTCGCTTTCCGGACAGGGCCATTCCGGCCGTATCGCGATCTCCTCCGCTATTCCCTGTATTGCAGTCCAATATGCCAGAGCCAAAGCGCGGGGGTCTCCATCCCGTATGGTTTTATTTCTTTGTCCCGCTTCGATAAGCGGGATGGATTCTGCTATGCTGCTTACCTGTGCCGCTTTTTTTCTCACGGACTCGGGGGTCGCTTCGCTGTATTGGGCCTGACTCATCAAGACGAATATCTTTGCCACAAACGGATCGCTTTTGATAAACTCGAATATTTGCCTGGCCGCGTTCTGAAAAAAGGCCAGAGGATCGCTTTGGGACAATTCCATTATGTATTTGGGCCCGGTTGTCCCGAAATCGACAAGTTCCTCATACAGTTTCTCTTTTGACTCGAAATAGTGAAACAACAGCCCTACGCTCATATTGGCCTTCTCGGCGATGTCGCTGATCTTTGTTGCCGCGTAGCCCCTGTGTATGAAGAGGTCAAGGCCGGCTGACATTATCTGCTGCTTGCGCTTTTCCTTCTGCTCGGTACGTTTATTCATTTCGTTGAATCTCGATTCATTGAATTATGGTTCAATTATATTGGTTTGGGGAAATTTTGTCAATGAAAAGATTTAAATATGTTTAGTTGTTCAGAAAAAAGGATCACGTAAAATTATGTTTTGCGCTTTGAATGTAAGGTTGAAATCAGCGATTTGGCCATGGGCATAATAACGACCGCTGCTAAAAATAAAGAGTGGCAAGCCATCAATATACCGGCGATAAGCCAGATGCCTGAAAATCCCAGACGGATCACCATGAAGCTGCTGAACAGGGAAGAGAATAAACCGCCTACCTGGGAAACAAGTGAATTTAACGATAGCATGCTTGCACGCATATCACTCGGAGTATACTTGTTGACAATCGAGCTTTCCGGTACGCCGCTCGTCCCGAGCATCAGATACATGCAGGCATAAAAAATTATAAAGCCTGCGGCCCCGCTGATTACGGCGAAAATCAGTATTACTGCAGCCAGGATTACGCGGGAGATGCCAAAAATAATCCACCAACTGTTTTTAAGCTTGATCAGGAGCTTTCGGGAAAGGATGTTCCCGGCAGTAACCGAAAAAAATCCGATAAATGTTACGATGCCAAACAGCCAAGTATTGCCGGAGATATTCGGTATCGCTTTAAAGGCCGGCTGCCAGTATGTCTCCACGGTAAATAGAAAAAAGCCAGTAATGAAAACACCGATTAGTATGTAACCCAGTTCACGGTGGTCGAGTATGAGCTGCCTGCCCTGTCTGAACATACCTGTCAACGACAGAACCGGAGCTGTTTTGTCCGCTGTGTGCTGCCTGGCGAGTTCCCTTACGAAAATAAGACACAGCAAAGTCACTATTGCTGTCAGGATCAGGCGTATGATTATTATGCTGCTGAAGGTTCCAAAGACGCTTGCCGCAAGTCCGCCTGCAATGCTGCCTGCGGCGAGCCCGACGCTTTCCAGGACAGACAGGCGGGAGGTAACCTTTGGAAGGTCGTCTTCGCCGCCGTTTTCAAGCGCTCTGTCGATTATTATTGCATCCAGACTGCCGGAAGAAAAGGCGCGGCCAAGGCCCAGAAATATTATGGCAGACACCAGCCAGAGGAATTTGACTGAAACCAGCAGCAGTGTAAATGATATCAGTTGAAACACGCAGGACATTAAAAATACCGTCTTGCGGCCAAACATATCAGCCACTATCCCGCTGGGCAATTCAAATAGCAGAACTGTAAGAGAATACACTGCCATAAGCAAAGGCAACGTTTGCAGATTTGCACCCTTTTCCAGCAGGACCAGCGTCAGTACAGGCAGCATGATACCGGTGGACAGGTTGTTTACGGTGTATATGATCTGCAGCATTCTGTTCATTTGCCGGTTCCTCTGTCTTCGGTCTCTCTGCAGCTGGTATCCCTGCCTTTGGTCCCTCTGCAGCCTGGCTTTTCTTCGGCTGGGCCCTCTTTTGTTGGCGCCTCTTCTTTAGCCGATGCCTCTTCTTTAGCCGGTGCTTCTTCAGCGTTGTAAACGATAAGCGCATATTCCCAAGGGTGGCTGTCGATCCCGGGTGTTGCGTGCTTCTCTATAAAATTGTCTATGAGTTTCATGAGCTCCCGTGATTCCTCATCGTTGAGATAGGCCACCCCGGTGAGGATATCGCCCCATTTCCTAAGTCCGTCAATATCTTTGCTGCCGGATAAACCGAGCCTGGCTTGCATATGGTCACAGAAGCCGTCATATACCTGCGCGATGGAGTCCTGCATCAGAGCATCCCTTTGCCGAACAAGATCGTCATTCCGGCCGAGGCCTATCTGAACCGTTACCTGAGCCGGCTTATAGAAGCTGGCTGTTATTCCGTTGATCGATTCGGTATGATCCGGTTCTATCAAACCCAGCGACATTAACTTTTTGATATGGTGCTGTGCGGCAGAGGCGGATATGTGAAGTTTGTCAGCCAGCATCTTCGGAGTCATCGGAACACCCGATATGCTCAGCTGACGCAGCAGCTGCTGGCGCACATGACTCATGTAGATATTCAGTTCTTCCTTTGTCGTAAGCTCTATTTTCTTCATATCTCAAATCTCCTTTTGACGTTACGAATATTATAACGTTACACGGTGTGTAATGTCAATTGTTAGTGAAAAAATATTTGACAGGCAGAAATAAAAAGGGTATCCGAATGAAATACTTTACGTAACATAGAGATAAATTTAATGGTATAATGTGGGTTATGTCGGATGTGAGGGGGATTTCGGAATGGAAGGGAATACGCAGATAAAGGTTGGCATTGTTGGCTGCGGAGAGCATTCGCACGTTCACGCACAGGCGGCCGGTAAGGTCGGGGATATTGAAATTGTTACGTGCTGCGATGTGGCAGGGGACAGGGCGCGCAGCTGGGCAGAGAAATATGGCTGCAACAGCTATTACACGGATATTTGCGATATGCTTGGCAATGAAAAGCTGGACGCCGTCATACTTTGCACCTGGCCGGGGCAGCATCTGGATCAGATAGAAAAATGCCTGTCTGCTGGAATCAGGAATATATTATGCGAAAAATCGCTTACGGTATCGGGAGCAGAAGCGCTTGAGATAGAGAGGCTGGCTGAACAGGCAGGTGTTTTTATCATGGAAGGGTGCAAGAACAGGCATCACCCTGCCATCCGAAAAATGGAGCAACTCGCGGCCGCCGGTGAAAATGGCGCAATCGATAGCATCAGGGCTACATTTGACAACTTTGAGCCAGAAAATGATGAGCTTCCGGAGAATCTACGCAATTGGCGCGAACGAAAAGAATGCGGAGGCGGAGTCGCTTACGACTGGGTCAGCTACCTTGTCAATGCCTGTAACCATTTCAGCGGAGGAAAACCCGTGCGTGTCTATGCGACGGGCGATATCAGCAGTTTATCGGGGGTTATCAACCGGATCCATGGAATGATCGAATATGACAACGGAGTCGTGGGATATGTTGAAAGCAGCAAGAAGTCAAGCTTCAGCCAGGAGCTTCAGATAACCTGCGAAAAGGGGACGCTCAGGCTGCCGGTGGCCTGGGGCATTTACGGCGACGTGAAGATCACGCGGCAGCACCGGAAGGAACCATGGGACTATATACTCACCGATACATATGAAATAGAGCATGTCGATGCATTCTATCTGCAGTTGAAAAACTTTGCGGAGGTTATCCGGGGCATCGCCGAACCGGTGATGCCGCTTTCACAATCAGTCCTCAATGTACGGACGATTGATGCTCTGGTTGCAAGCCTTGAGGAAAAACGTATAGTGACCGTTATATAAAGAAGACGAAGAGCCAAAAAAACAGCAGACGATCATTGGACCGTCTGCTGCCATGTGTTTGCTGATCTTTTGATTCGCTTTTACTCTCCCAACGCCTGGCGGAGATCGTCGATTATATCGTCGATATTTTCTATGCCGACGGATAACCTGATCAAATCGGGTTCGATGCCTGCCGCAAGCAGCTGTTCATCGGACAGCTGGCGGTGTGTCATGCTTGCCGGATGCAGTACGGCAGTCCGGGCGTCGGATACGTGTACGACTATCGCCGCAAGCTTCAGGCTGTCCATGAATTTGACAGCCGCCGCCCGTCCGCCCTTGATCCTGAAGGAAATGACGCCGGAGCACCCCTTCGGAAGGTACTTTTCAGCAAGGGCATGGTATTTGTCGCCCTTGAGTGTCGGATAACTGACAGAAATTACTTTATCGCTGTTTGCAAGGAATTCGGCTGCCTTACGGGCATTTTCACAGTGCCGTTCCATACGAAGGTGCAGCGTTTCGAGGCCCAGGTTCGTGAGGAAAGCATTCATAGGGCTCATGCAGTTGCCTAGATCCCTCATGTACTGGTAGCGAGCCTTCATTATATACGCCATGTTTCCGAAGGTCTCTGTGTAAGAGATGCCGTGGTAGGACGGATCCGGTTCTGTCAGAACGGGGAATTTACCGTTGGTCCAATCGAAGTTGCCTGAATCGACGAGTACGCCGCCAACGCTGACAGCGTGGCCATCCATGTATTTCGTGGTGGAGTGAGTTATTATATCGGCGCCGTATTTAAAGGGGTTCAGCAATATCGGCGTGGCAAAGGTATTGTCCACAATAAGCGGAACGCCGTTCCTGTGCGCTATACCGGCAAATTTTTCAATATCCAGTACGCTTATTTTCGGATTTGCTATGGATTCACCGAAAAGGACCTTCGTATTCGGCTTAAACGCCTTCTGTATCTCTTCTTCAGACGCGTCCTGATCTACGAATGTAACCTCGAGCCCCATCTTTCTAAAGGTGACGTTCAACAGGTTGAAGGTTCCGCCGTAGATCGTGCTGGCCGAAACTATGTGGTCGCCGCACTGGCAGATATTCATGATTGCTATGAATGTGGCGGCCTGGCCGGATGATGCACACAGGGCGCCGACCCCGCCCTCCAGCGCCGAGATCTTGTCTTCAAGCGCCGAGTTCGTAGGATTGCTGATCCTCGAATATATATGTCCCCCGTCTGGTCTGTCGAAAAGCTCGGCTACGTGTTCGGCGGAATCATATTTATATGTCGTGCTCTGATAGATGGGTACAACGCGCGCATCGCCATTTCCAGGCTTGTAGCCCTCCTGCAGGCATTTGGTCTCTATTCTCCATGAATTCATTAAATACACCCCTTAACTGCTGTTTATTTCTTTTTACAAATAGTACACCAATGAATGCCGCATGGCAAGAGTAATTTGGTGGACCGGTATGAACGCCGTAATATAAAGGCGTTATCCGGACAAGAGGCCATGGGCCGCGGATGATCAATGCTTACTACCTCGTTTCGCCTATTGTTATATCCAGACCTTTGAACAGGTTGATGATCCAGTCGGGCAGCTTCGGGAAAGCGGTTCTTATCAGCTCTTCGACCTGGGATCTGGTTTCCGCGCCTATATGATGAGTCAAAAGTCTATATTGGCCGGTCGGATTGGCGCCTATGGCTACGGTTCCTCTTGAAACACCGCCTATCGCTATTTCACCAACAGCTACACCACCCATGGCGCCCAGACCCACGGCGATACCGCCGAGAGCGAGAGCTCCTATCGCAACTCCTCCCATAGCCAGAAGCAGGCCCACTGCTAACCCGCCCAGGGAGATAACACCGAGCGCCAGACCACCGATACTGATCAGGCCGACAGGTATGGCGCCTATGGATATTACGCCGACAGAGAAGGTACCTATTGCGATTATTCCCTTTGCTACTGCCGGTTTGCCATATCTGCTCAGTTTGATATGTACAAGGGGGATCCCCATTACGGTCGTTTTCGACTTGTATTCCAGCACCCTTTTGGAAAAGACGGCTTCCTGCTTGCGTTCGGCTATTATCTCGTCAAAGAGTTCGCTTTTATTTTCATAAATCGAATCCATGAATTCCTTCGCAACCTCTTTTGGAGTGCCCATCCTTTCAAGCACGTCGTCGATATCTTCCGCCCTCGCGGCTTCATTCAGCTGGAGCGTGAGGTCGCTGGCGATACGTCTCTTCATATCGTTGTCTGCAATGATACAATCCAATACTTCATTTACATAATTGTCGATCTTACTCATCTTTCACATATCCCTTCTTAATATAACTTCTATTATTGGCCGGTTGTTTACTAGGTCAAAATCGCCCTGATCGCTGTGAATAGCGTGTCGAGCTCACGCTTCATGCCCTGCAGTGCAGCGAGCCCGCTCGGTGTTATCCTGTAATATTTGCGGGGGACGCTTCTGCGTTCCATATCCTGTTCCCAGAAGCTTTCTATGTATTTGCTGTCCTCGAGCCTGTAAAGGACGGGGTAAAGAGTCCCCTCCTTCATCCTGAAAACTCCTCCGCTCCTCAGGTCAAGCTCCTGTATCAGCTGGTAACCGTACATTTTCTCGCCGCTTAAGAGCTCCAGGATCAGGATCTCTATGACGCCCTTTTTGAGCTGCTTACCTACTTCGTTCAAGAAATCATGCTCCTTTACTAATTACTTTGTAATACTAAATATATACCAATGGAAAATAACTGTCAATATGTTAATATATATTTAGGAAAGCTAATAGGAATAGAACCTGAAATAACCTAATAATGAGAGGTCTGTATGAAAAATATCTTTTTCTATGACACTTCGATAGGGAAGGTCGGTATTGCGGATAACGGAGAAGCGATCACCGATCTGATGTATGTGGGCGGTGATATGCCAAACGGTGCGGAAGCCGGAACAGCTACGGACCTGAAGGGTTGGGTCGCGGAGCTGTACGACGCGGAACTGAAAGAGACGCCTTTGCTCCGGAAGGCTGCAAGTGAGCTGAACGAATTTCTGGCCGGAAAACGCAAAGCCTTCGACCTGCCTTTGGAGCCGCAGGGCACACCTTTCCAGAAGGCTGTGTGGGAGGCGCTGACAGGTATCTCATATGGAGAAACAAGGACCTACAGGGACATTGCCGAAGCCGTCGGCAATCCGAAGGCTTGCAGGGCTGTAGGAATGGCGAACAATAGAAACCCTATAGCTATCCTGATACCGTGTCATCGCGTGATCGGTGCCGGCGGAAAGCTCGTCGGCTATGCCGGGGGCCTGGATATAAAGAAAAGGCTGCTGGAACTGGAAAAATCGGCGCACCCCAAGGTATGAGCCTGAGTTTCCGGCATGGGCGGCAAGCATATTGCTTAATGGCCTTTACAGAAAACAGAATTAACGGAGATTTGATTTGAAGGTGGAATATGAAAGAGCTTGGCGATAGCAGTGTCGCTGCAATAAAAGAAAAACTACGAAGCTTGGCAGACGAGAAGTACAGGAAATTCAGCGCCGGACTGATACCGGGCGCCGATAACCTGCTCGGCGTGCGGCTGCCTGAGCTGCGTAAGCTGGGTAAAGAACTTTCTAAGAGGAATTGGCGCGAATACCTGTCGGAAGCGGACGATCAATATTACGAGGAAATAATGCTGCAGGGCATTGTAATCGGTCTGATCAAAACGGATATAGAGGAAAGCCTGAGACTCGTCGCCGGTTTTATCCCGAAAATCACCAATTGGGGAGTTTGCGACAGCTTCTGCGCGGGCCTCGGTTTTGTAAAAATCAATAAACAGCGCGTCTGGGAGTTTCTCATGCCATATTTCGATTTGGACAAAGAATTCGAATTGCGCTTTGCCACTGTCATGCTTTTGTTCCACTTTATCGACGAGGAACATTTAGATGCTGTCCTTAAACTGCTCGCCGGTATCAGACATGAGGGGTATTATGTCAAAATGGCTGTTGCCTGGGCGATGTCAGTATGCTATGTCATGTTTCCGGTGAAGACACTGGAATATCTGCAAAACAGTACTCTGGACGATTTTACATATAACAGGACGCTGCAGAAGATCATTGAATCGAACCGTGTGGACGGCGAAGCAAAAAATCTCATGCGCAGTCTGAAACGGAAGAGTCTGCCACATAATTAGCACCTTAATCTGGATTTTCTTATGATTCTTATTGACAAAGTTTGAGAGTTCGATTACTATAGAACTATGATGAATACTAATTTGGATTTAGCGAAAATATTTAAAGCGCTATCGTGCGATCAAAGGCTCTATTTATTCAAGAACCTTTATGAATGGTACGAGGAGAGCAACAGCGAGGATGGAGCGTATACTTTCGACGGCGTCGATAAATGTTTTACCAAGGCTTGCTGCTGCATGGAGCTCTCGCGCTCGACTATTTCGCACCATATGAAAGAGCTCCAGAATGCGGGCCTTATCAACTTCACGAGGAATGGCCAGTGTTTTACGTGCAAAATCAATACAGAGGCTGTGGAGGCAGTCAGAAACTTTTTAAAATGATTTTTTTATGTCCAAAGAGTTCGATAGTTATAGAATAATAGTATGGATATAATTCACAGATGAAGGAAATAGTTAAATGACATTACATCGGATAAGGCAGGTAGGAAAAGGCGGGTAGGATAGACCGGGTAGGCCGAACCAGATAGGATAAGCCAGGTAGGTTGAACCGAATTGAGGCAGGAATAATTTTAACTTGATTGTTCGATAGTTATGAAATAATGATACAAGCAGGGGGTTTATAATGAACATGGATTTTTATGAGTTCATAAAGCACTTTTCGGAAGGCAGGGGAGAGCTTTTACTGGACGGGAAATGGGGGCTTGAACGGGAAGCCCAGCGTGTGACTTCCAATGGGGATCTAGCGTTGACTCCGCATCCCGCCGCATTTGGAAACAAGCTTGAGAATCCTTATATAACCACCGACTTTTCGGAAAGCCAGGTCGAGCTCGTCACTCCTCCTTTTGGTACAGTTGAAAAGCTGTACGGGTATCTGCAGTGGCTTCACCAATATGCCGAGAAAGCATTGCAGAATGAACTTCTCTGGCCTTTGAGCATGCCGCCCCGGCTGCCCGATGAAAAGGACATCCCCATCTCTGTGTTCGACGGTTCGGCGGAGGGGAGGGAAAAGGAAGTATACCGGAGAGGCCTGGCGCTCCGATATGGTAAGAAAATGCAGATGATTTCCGGCATACATTTTAATTTCTCCTTCGGTGACAGGCTGCTGGAACACCTGTATCGGTTATACGGCAATGGGGCTGACAGAAGGTCTTTCGTAGACGGTTTGTATTTCTCGGCGGCAAGGAATTTTCTGAGGTACCGCTGGCTGCTGATCTACCTTTTTGGGGCGTCGCCGGGTATGGACCCCACATTCTACCCCGTCATAGCTGACGAACTGAAGATAGTATCGCGTTGCTGCCCCGAATGCTGCAGCCCGGTCGGGGGTATTGAAAAACATGCAGTCTCGCTTCGTGTCAGCCGCTTTGGATATTCGGACTCGGTACGGGGCAGGAACAGCGTTTCATATAATAGTCTGCAAGACTATGTTTCGGGCATTCGCAGGCTGCTGTCCAAAAAAAGCAAAGAATTTACGAAGCTCGGAGTATTCAGAAACGGAGAGCAGCTCCAGTTGAACGGGAATGTTCTGCAGAAGGAAAGCGAGTTCTATTCGCCGATAAGGCTGAAGCAGAGGGTTGCGAAAGGCCAGAGCCAGTTGGATGCGCTCGAACAAAACGGAGTCAAATATGGGGAGGTCAGGATAATCGATCTCGACCCGTTCGAGAAAACAGGCATAAGCCTTCAGCAAATGCGTTTCCTGCAGCTTTTCATGCTATTCTGCCTGCTTGAGAAAAGCGAACCCATAAGCGTTTTCGAGCTTGAAAGGATAAACAGAAATCATCATCTCGCGGCGTTATCGGGCCGAAAAAGTAAATTACAGCTGTATGGATACGAAGGCGGGCGTATTTCGCTGAGAGAATGGAGCCTGACGATTTTTGGGAAGCTCATGAGGCTTGCGGAGCTGATCGATATCGCCGGACCGAAGGAAAACAAAGGCACGTACTCGGCATGTGTCAGCAGGGAGTACAAAAAAGTAATTGATCCCTCATTACTACCGTCTGCCAGGATCCGAAGGGAAATGGCCATACGCGGGGAAAGCTTCCTGGATTTTGGCATCAGAAAGGCTGCAGAACACAGATACGGGGACGGGTGTGGGCAGTCGGCCGTTTTGCACGGTATTACGGAGACCCGAAATACAGGGACTACTGAAGTTCGGACTACTGAAGTTCGGACTGCCGTAGCCCTGAAAGCGCCCTTGTCCGGTACAACTGAAGCCGTTACATGTAACAATATATTGGAGGTTTGAATATGGAAGATTTAAAATACGAAGGTCTGGAGCTTTCCACCCGGATCGTTATCACAGAGGCATTAAGAAGGGGTATAGAAGTCGATATTCTCGACTCCGGCGATAATTTCATAAGGCTGCGGAAGGATGGCCGGACCGAGTATATAAAGCAGGCTACCAGGACGTCCGCCGATACCTATATTTCGCCGCTGATCATGGAAAATAAAGAGGTGACGAAGATCGTACTTCGTGAAAACGGGATAAATGTCCCCAGGGGCGTAACGGTACGGTCGGAAGCGGAGGCGCTGCTCGTATTCAATGATTTCATGCCCGGCGATATGGTCGTCAAACCCAAGTCGACCAACTTTGGAAAGGGAGTTGTAATCCTGAAGCAGCCGTATGGAGAAGAGGATTATCTGGGAGCCGTGAAACAGGCGCTGGGCTTCGACGAATATGTCATGCTCGAGGAATTCGTACCCGGCAGGGAATTCAGATTTCTTGTCATTGGGGATGAGGTGGCGGCGATACTGCACCGTGTTCCTGCAAATGTCACGGGGGACGGCATCCATACGATTGAAGAGCTTGTACGGGAGAAAAACAAGGATCCCCTGAGAGGAAAGGGGTATGTAACGCCTCTTGAGAAGATCAAGCTCGGCTCAATAGAAAGTGAATACCTCGCGTTCCAGGGAAAGGCTTTTGGTTACGTGCCGCAGGAAAACGAGACTGTCTACCTGAGAGAAAATTCGAATATAAGCACGGGTGGTGACAGTATTGACTTTACTGATGAAATATTGGACGAATACAAGGATATTGCGGTCAGAGCCGCAAAGGCGGTTGGGGCAAGGATATGCGGAGCCGACATCATTATACGCGACATAACTGCAAAGCCGGATGATACCAACTACAGCATAATCGAGCTTAACTTCAATCCCGCGCTGCATATACATGATTTCCCTTACCGCGGTAAAAACAGGCATGTGGAAGAAAATGTGCTCAATCTGCTGGGGTTTTGAAAAGACCGGGCTGACTCCGGATAATATCAGTCGGGTATATGAACGGATCGTCCGGCAGCCGGGTTTATGCCGGATAGTCCCAGTCGGGCATATGAATAGATAATCAGACAGTCGGCGGAGTAGATCACAGAGCAGGTCACAGAGCGGGTCGCGAAAAAGATCACAGAGTGGATCACGGCCCGGAGCAAGAATGATGTTGTGTCAGGAAGGGTGTTATTTCGGATGACATTGGCGGGAATTTTACGATTGCCCTATTTTTCAAGGGTATCTAAAGCTTTTTTGGAGATCGGTTACCTCTATTATGATTTTCTGTTTGCATACAGAAAGGACCCGGCGCTGCGCGGGAAGCTCTTTGCCATACCTGAGCTGTTGACTTATGCGGGGCTTTGGGCTGTTACCTTTCACAGGGTGGCTCATTTTATCAACGCCCTGGGTATTCCGTTCCTCCCGAGGCTTATATCGCAGATATCCAGGCTCCTGACGGGTATTGAGATACATCCGGGTGCATACATAGGCAGGGGCTTCTTTATAGACCACGGAAGCGGGGTCGTTATCGGCGAAACTGCGGAAATAGGCGAAAACGTTCTCATTTACCACCAGGTTACCCTGGGGAATGCGAACCCTTCTTCTTCAGGAAAGCGTCATCCTACGATAGGAAACAACGTAGTTATTGGCGCGGGTGCAAAGCTGCTCGGTCCGGTGGTCATCGGGGATTATTCCGTAATCGGCGCCGGTTCCATAGTGACGAAGGACGTTCCGACGCATGCCGTCGTAGTAGGCAATCCGGGCAAGGTCATCAAACGGTTCGGAATCAGGATAGTAGCTAAAGACTTATTGATTAAATAATTGGTAAAATTTTTACTTATTTCTGTTGACTGCCATGGAATACTGTGCTATTATTTTCTAAACATACTAATCATATAAAAATAGTATGATTAATAGCGTGAGGTGATAGCATAACATGAAGAATAGGATATTTTCAGGAGTTTTTTTCACTCTATCGGGAAGTCTGATCGCTCTGGGTCCTCAGTTCCTGTTCAAGGTCTGTGAACGCATGGGGGACAAAACCATGAAATGTTTCTGGACTTCCAGGGCTGAACTGGGGATAGGCGCTTTGATAGCGGTCGCAGGCTTATTCCTGCTTTTAGCCAGGTCAAATCAGTTCAGACTGGGAATAAATCTGTCAATAATGCTTGCGGGTATTCTGGCTGTGCTTGTACCTACAGTATTGATCGGCGTCTGCTCCATGCCGACGATGCAGTGCCGTTTGCTGACTCTCCCGTCGATATTGATCATCAGTATACTTATTGAAACAGTAAGCGCCATTAACATTTTATTTCTGGTCAAAACCTATAAAAAGCCGGCAGCAGCAATATGAACAAAAGAGAGTTGACTATCTTGTCGATTTCCCTGAACAACCTGAAACGTCGGCCATTCCGCACACTATGCCTGCTGCTTGTGGTCGCGATACTGTCATTCGTATTATTCGGGGGGTCGGTAATGACTTTGAGCCTTAAAAACGGCACGGACAGTATCTCAAAACGCCTGGGCGCCGACATGATGGCGGTACCAGGGGGATATGACGGAAAGGTGCAGGGAGCCTTGCTGAGAGGCGAACCAAGTACTATCTATATGAATGAAGATATCTCAAGACGTGTGACTTCCATAGATGGCGTCGGTGCGGCGTCTCCCCAGCTTTTTGTCGCTACCTTCAGCGCTGATTGCTGTTCACTGCCTATTCAGCTTATAGGCTTCAATCCGGAAACCGATTTTGTAATTCAACCATGGCTGAGCTCTCAAGTCAAAACGTCTATTAAAGACGGTGAAATTGTGGTGGGCAGCAGCATCAACGCAGATGCGGGTGACACCCTGACTTTTTTCAACAGGGATTATAAAGTGGCTGCCAGACTTGATAAAACAGGAATGGGCTTTGACACATCAGCTTTTATGAATATGAATGCGGCGAACAAGGCAATTGCGGATTATAAAAAAATGGGGGGGCAATTGTTCCCGAAAGATGAGCGGCCGGTTTCATCGATAATGATAAAAGTAAAGCCCGGGTACAACGAGGGCAGTGTCGCCGAGCGAATACGGACAGCCTTTTCCGGTGACGATATCGACATAATATTGACGAAAAGCATGATAAGTAATGTGTCGAATGGCTTAAAAACACTAACACGGTTTACGGAGGTATTTTCCATCCTGCTCTGGTTACTGGGGACAGGAGTTCTGGGGATAGTATTCTCAGTAATACTTAACGAGAGGAAAAAGGAATTCGGAATTCTTAGAGCGCTTGGCTCGGCCAGAAGAAAACTCGTCGGGATCATCTTGTGCGAATCTTCCATCATCAGTTTTTCCGGCGGTGTTACGGGCATATTGCTATCGGGGCTTTTGCTGCTTCCCTTCGGTACTTATTTCGGAATAAGGCTGAATATGCCTTTTCTGGAACTGCCGTTCCGGAGCATACTCGCTCTCGCGGCAGTAAGCCTCTTCGTTTCGTTCGCAGTCGGGCCGGCCTCGTCGGCTTATTCCGCAGTAAGGCTCGGAACGGCTGAAACCTATTCCATTATGAGGGAGGAAACATGATGCTGCTGGAGCTCCGGCAATTGAGGAAAGACTACAAACGTGGGGAAAAAACCTTCCCGGCCGTTGATAACATCGATCTGTCTGTGAGGCAGGCGGACTTCATCTGTATAAAGGGTCGGTCGGGAAGCGGAAAAAGCACATTGCTCGGTATGATCGCCGGGCTGCTTTCACCGACATCGGGCAGTATCGGTTTTGAAGGCAGGGATTTCTCCGAATTGAGCGATCAGGTTTTATCATATATAAGGAATACCAGTATAGGATATATTCCTCAGGGACGAAGCATTTTATCAAACCTGACGGTTTTCGACAATGTAAGGCTTCCGTTCTTTCTGCAGGGCAGAAAGGGAAACCCTTCGGAAAGAGCATTGTCTCTGCTTCACGATATGGGGCTTGGCGGGCTCGCGGACGCGTATCCGGCACAGTTGTCGGGAGGCGAACTTAGGAGAGTTTCAATAGCCAGGGCACTGATAAATTCACCCAGCCTCATACTGGCTGATGAACCGACCGGGGACCTCGATCAGCTCACGGCCCGGGGAATTGTACAGCTCTTTAAGGAGATTTCGACCGCCGGCACCGCTGTCATAATGGTAACGCATGAGCCGGATTTATCCGGGTATGGTAACAACAGGCTGTTTACAATGGATTCGGGAAGCTTGACGGAAGAGAGTTATTCTTTTGGGTAAAAACCTACTAATCATATATGTATTATAAAATTAAGGAGGTATTCACATGTCAAAAATCTTTAAAAGCCTGACTGATTTAATCGGAGGCACACCGCTCCTGGAACTGGCGAACTACGGGAAAAGGCATGGCCTTGGCGCCCGGGTAATAGCTAAACTGGAGTATTTTAACCCTGCCGGGAGCGTGAAGGACAGGATCGCAAAGGCAATGATCGACGATGCGGAGAAAAGAGGGCTGCTCAAACCCGGTTCAGTCATCATTGAGCCTACAAGCGGCAATACCGGGATAGGGCTTGCATCCGTAGCGGCGGCAAGAGGTTACCGTATTATCCTGACGATGCCTGAAACTATGAGCGTAGAGCGCAGAAATCTTCTCAAAGCATATGGAGCTGAACTGGTTCTTACCGAGGGATCTAAAGGCATGAAAGGCGCCATTGCAAAGGCCGATGAGCTGGCGCAGGATATACCGGGCTCGTTTATTCCGGGGCAATTTGTAAATCCCGCAAATCCCGATGTTCATAGGGCTACGACAGGACCTGAGATATGGGAGGACACGGACGGTAAGGTGGACATACTTGTTTCCGGAGTCGGCACAGGCGGAACTATTACAGGTGCAGGCGAGTATTTGAAGTCCAAAAATCCGCACATAAAAGTCATAGCGGTCGAACCTTTCGACTCTCCTGTGCTGTCCGAAGGAAGAGCCGGTTCCCACAAGATACAGGGAATAGGCGCGGGTTTTGTTCCGCAGGTCCTGAATACCGGTATTTTTGATGAGATTATCAAAGTCAAAAATGAAGACGCTTTTACTGTCGGAAGAGAATTGTCCAGAACAGAAGGTCTGCTTGTAGGTATTTCTTCGGGTGCGGCGGCATGGGCTGCCACCGAGCTTGCCAAACGGCCGGAGAATGCTGGAAAGCTTATTGTTGCGATCCTGCCGGATACGGGAGAGAGATATCTGTCCACACCCCTTTTCAGCGAATAATCTGATAATCAGTGAAATTATTCCAGGCGCGGCTGAACGAATTGTAAGGGGGAGATATATATGCCGTTCTCTGATGAAATGCTTGATAAACGATTTGAAAAAATATCAAATATGCATCCCTGCTTCAGTGGAAGCGCCAACTCGACGCGAGGCAGAGTACATCTGCCTGTAAGCCCGCAGTGCAATATACAGTGCAGATTCTGCAGGAGATGCTTCAACAAGGCGGAGCAGCGACCCGGAGTGACAGGTATACTCCTCTCTCCGGCGGAAGCCGCCGGGGTCTTGGATAAAGCCCTTGAACTCTGTCCGCAGCTGACTGTAGCGGGTATTGCGGGGCCTGGTGATACACTGGCGACTCCCCACGCGCTTGAAACTTTCCGATTGATCCATGAACGCCATCCCGAGCTGATAAATTGTCTTAGTACAAATGGGCTGCTTTTGGAGCGCTATGCTCAGGACATAGTCGACGCAGGCGTCAGGACTGTGACGGTTACTGTGAATGCAGTCGACCCCGGGATACTGCAGAAGATATGCTCTTATATCATTTTGGACGGTGTTCGCTATACAGGTATAGAGGCTGCGAGGCTCCTGATCGATGCCCAGCTGCGGGGCATCATAAAAATTGCCCGACTTGGGGTTTTGGTCAAGATCAACACGGTATTGATACCGCGTGTCAATGATTTGCATATTCACAGGATATCGGAACTCGTAAAAGCGCTTGGAGCCTCGATCATCAACATTATCCCGCTTATACCGCAATATGAGATGGCAGATCTGCGCGCGCCGGACTGCCGCGAATTGAATCTTGCAAGAGAAACCGCGGAGAAGTTCCTGCCGGTTTTCCGCCACTGCTGTCATTGCCGGGCCGATGCATGCGGTATTCCGGGACAGAACGATCTTTCAGGCATTCTCTACCAGTATTCAGATGTTGAACAGAATTTTTCACACGGTTGATATTTTCGAATGGAGGGTAAGCAAAATGAGTAAATTTGTTGACAGACCGCGGTATACCTGCTCTCTCGGTGGGGCGCTTGCCACGCTCAGAGCAATACCGCGCGCTGTGCCGATCATTCATGCCTCGGCCGGCTGCGGACATAACCTGCATAACGCAATCAACTCCGGCGCCGGCTATATTGGAGGCGGCTATTGCGGCGGCCTTTCGCTGCCGAGCAGCAACGTGGCGGAGAGAGATATAGTTTTCGGCGGAGAAGACCGACTGCGTGAACAGATACAGTCAACGCTCGAGATCATGGACGGAGATGTTTTCTTCGTACTGACGGGCTGTATGGTCGAAATGATCGGAGATGACCTGGAGGCGGTAACCTCGGATTTCAGCGATTGCGGTAAAACGCTGATTGCCGTGCATACGCCAAGCTTCCGGGGAAATTCGTACACGGGCTATGAGCTTGTTATGGAGGCATTGATACAAAAATACATAACAAAGCAGGACGTGAAAGACCCCAAAGCAGTCAATATCCTTGGCATAGTTCCTGCGCAGGACGTATTCTGGGAAGGCAATCTTCGAGAACTCAAGCGACTGCTGCAGAAACTCGGGCTTACGGTGAATACGTTTTTTGGAGAAGGCGAAACTCTGAAGGATATAGGAAATGCTGGCAAGGCAGCATTGAACATCGTTGTATCCGATATCCATGGAGTACAGGCTGCAGAGGCATTTGAAGAATTCCATGCGATCCCCTTTATAACAACCGGCTTTCCAATCGGCACTGCCGCTACGGAAGTATTTCTTAGAGCCGTGTCAGAAGCGCTGGGTATCGATGATTCTTTGACCGGCGTTGTCATCAAGGAAGAAAAAGCAATCTATTACGATTATCTGGAACGGCTTGCGGACCTTTACAACGACATAGACATGCAGCGCTATGCAGTCGTGGTTGGTGACAGCAGCTACGTCCCGGCGATTACACGTTTTTTATCCGATGAACTCGGATGGCTGCCGGAGCTTGCCGTTATTACAGATTTTCTCGACGATAAGCAGAAGAATATACTATCAAGGCGTTTTGAGAATTTCGAATCCGGATTGAAACCGAGTGTAAGATTCGATACCGACGCATCCTCCGTCAGGAAGTATATCGCCGAGATATGGCCGCGTAACCGGAACGACAGGTATTATGACTCCTTCAGCCCGACCGTTGTACTTGGAAGCGTTTTTGAAAGAGATCTCGCGGTCGAGTTCGGTTTTCCCCTTTTGACAGTTTCGTATCCTGTGACGAACAGAGTCGTTCTTGACCGTGCCTATGCAGGCGTCAAAGGCGCTTTAAGCATTGTAGAGGATCTGTTCAGCATACTTGTGGCAGGAAGGTAGGAGGTAAAAATGGATTATTTGAATGCGAAATCAGCGCCTGCGCGCGAGGACAGACTAAAGACAAACATTGCCTACGGCGGGACTTGCGAGCAGCTAAGGGGATGTGTTGAGAAAGGGTGCTTCGGGGAAAGCGGCTGCCTGAACCTGGCTGGCAGACGCTTCTCACAGACACAGGGCTGCCAGTTCACACTAAGTCTGGCGATACTAAATACGCTGCGGAATGCAGTTATTGTAATGCACTCTCCGATAGGCTGCGGCGCATGCAGTACGGGAAACATCGGCGTCAACAAGACATTCAAACAGCTGCGGGACCCCCGCGCTGAAGGCGTCATATGGCTGAGCACCAATTTGGACGAAGCCGATGTGATCAACGGAGGCGAAAGGAAGCTCCGTGAAACAGTATTGTATGCCGACCTCGAATTCCGGCCCGAAACGATCATTGTAGCCAACGGATGCGTCCCGGCGCTGATCGGCGATGATATAGACAATATCCTTGCCGACCTCCAGACCCAAACGGCGGCAGTGATTGTACCAATCCACTGCGAAGGCTTCAAATCAAAGGTAATGGCAACAGCTTATGACGCAGTTTACCACGGAATACTGAAAAAATACGTCAAAAAGCCTGAAAGGCGCGAGTATGTAACTGAACCGGATTTAGAAATGTTAAAGAAACAATACCGTATCAGCAGGAATGTTAATGTGCTCAATGTTTCATCCATGAGCAGGGCCGACGAATTGGAGTTGCAACGGCTTCTGACTGCCATCGGGCTTAATGTCACCTTTATTCCGTGCTATGCGGAGCCCGAGGATTTCCAGTATTCCCTCGAGACTTCCCTGAACGTCAGTATCTGCGGCACGCATGACGATTATTTCGTCGGGCATTTGAAGGAAAAGTACGATATACCGTTTTTAATCGATACTATCCCGATAGGAAGAAAAAATACCGATCGATGGATACTGAAAATCGCGGGATATTTCGGCCTTGAGAAGGAAGCCCGGCAGCTGATAGCATACGAAAATGAGCTTCTTGACAGGAGCCTGGAGCCTTTTAGAAGCAGACTCTCCGGCAAACGAGCGTTTCTTGCGGGAGGGGAAGTCCGTATCATTGCGACTGCAGAAATACTGCAGGATCTCGGAATCACTGTGGCAGGCTTCAAGGCCCACCATTTCGATGAGTTCATTACCCCTATTTTTGAATCCCTTGAAGATATAGACGATGTGCCGATCCATGTTGCCACCAACCAGCCGTTCGAACAGACAAACCTGCTGAAACGCCTGAAACCGGATGTGATCATAACGCATACCGGAGGCAACAATATCGCTGCAAAGCATGGTCTGCCGATACTTCCGCTGTTTGGGCCGGCTTATAATTACCTGGGCTACTCGGGTGTTTTCGAGGTTGCCAGGCGTCTGAACAGGATAATGAGCAATCCTCAATTCAATAAAAAACTGGCTGAAAATAAACCGCTTCCTTTCAGGGAGGATTGGTATGGAAAAGACCCGTTTACCTACATTAAAAAACAGGATGTCGTATGACGGAGGTGAGTAATTATTGTGTCCACCATGTATGAAGCCGCCGTGAAAGCAGAGATAAAGAGCTCGGCGGTTACTTTTGATAAAAAGGCATTGCTGCCGCCTGCAAGTGCAGCGGTAACTCTCCTGGTCCATCTTCTGGTGCCCGACAACCCTGGTTATATGCAAAAGCCCCTCCCTTATTTTACTGCCGCGCTTATTATTACGTTAGCCGCAACGCTGTTATTTTCAATATTGTCTTTGTTCAAACAGCCGATTAGGGAGAAATACACATATAAGGCATGGTTTATTGCTGCTGCCATACTGTTTTTGAATCTGTACAACGTTGTCACGCTCAAGCTTATGTTGATTCCTGTCATTTATTTTCCGAGCCCGGACCGGATACTCAAGGTTTTCGCAGAGGAATGGCAGTTCCTGCTGAAATGTCTCGGTTATTCCGCCAGGCTTTTGGGAACCGGGTATGTCATCGGCGCAGCCGCCGGAATCACGGTCGGTATACTTGTCGGCTGGAGCAGAAAATGGAGCTACTGGGTAAATCCTTTGATCAAATTGGTTGGTCCCATACCTTCAACCGCGTGGGTTCCGATCGCGCTTGTTTCATTTCCTACGTCGTTCCATGCAAGCGTATTCCTTATCGCGCTTGCAGTTTGGTTCCCCACGACTGTTCTTACAAGCTCGGGCATATCAAATGTTAAGAATGCGTATTTTGAGGTCTCTAGCACGCTGGGTGCGAATACGGTACAAAAAGTATTCAGGATCGCGCTTCCCGATGCGATGCCAAGCATTTTTATCGGTATTTTCAATGGGACCTGTTCTTCCTTTCTCACGCTGATGACGGCCGAGATGCTGGGGGTCAAATTCGGGATCGGCTGGTACATCAACTGGCAGAGAGAAATGCTGTCCTATGCGAATGTATATGCGGGGCTGATCGTAATTGCCGTGACATTTTCACTGATCATCACCGTTATGTTCAGGATTCGCGACCGAGTCCTGGGCTGGCAGAAGGGAGTAATAAAATGGTAGAGCAAAAAACCGGCCATATCAGTGCTGAAAACCTGAGAAAGATCTTTGAACAGCCGGACGGGCAAATACTTGAAGCATTGAACGACGTTAATGTGGATATTAAGCCCGGAGAATTCGTTTCGCTCATCGGGCCGTCAGGGTGCGGCAAATCGACATTTTTAAGGCTCCTTGCCGGCCTGATCCAGCCGGATGACGGACGTTTCACCCTCGATGACGTTGCTATTAAAAAGCCGAGCTACGAACGCGGACTTGTATTCCAGGACCCAACGCTGTTTCCGTGGTTGACGGTATATGAAAATGTCGCCTTCGGACTGAAAATCAGAAATATCTATAAGGAAAAGAGGCCTGAGGTTTCCGATTTCATAAAGTTAGTCGGATTGAGCGGCTTTGAAAAGGCGTATCCACACCAGCTATCGGGAGGAATGGCGCAAAGGGCGTCACTGGCCAGAGCGCTTGTAAATCATCCCAAGGTATTGCTCCTGGACGAACCATTTGGAGCATTGGACGCGTTTACCAGGATGAATATGCAGGATGAACTGATCAAAATCTGGCAAAGACGCGGAACCACGATGGTTATGGTGACCCATGACGTGGATGAAGCGATATATCTGAGCGACAGGATTATTGTAATGACTTCGAGACCGGCAAAGATCGAAAGCATCATCGATGTTAAAATCAGCCGTCCCCGTGAAAGGGACCTTCCCGATTTCCTTTACTTACGCTCAAAGATCCTGCAAATACTTGATTTTGCAGGAAAGAAAGAGGAACTCCAATATTATTTGTAATCTATTAACAATGATATCCGCCCGTTATGCAGGTTCGTCCCGGTACCGGAACCGGCATAGCGGCGGGATCCATAAAGGAGGGTTTATATGTCAAGAAAAATAAGCAACCTAATACGCGCGTTATCCCTGCTGATTACAGCTGCTATTGTATTGGCGGTACTGACCGCCTGCTCTTCGGGGGCCCCTGCCGAGAACTCCGTACCTGAAACATCTGCATCTGATGAGTCCGTATCGGGAGCAGCATCCACCGGCACGCCTAAATTAGCTCAAAGCGGTACTTCCGTCGGAGAAGACAAGTTCGTTTTACGGATAGGCTATGGCGGCAGTTTATGCGAAGCACCTCTCCATATTGCCGTAGAGAAGGGATTTTTCGATGAGGAAGGTTTGAAGGTCGAGCTTATTAAGCTTGCGCCCGGCACTGTTTTTGATTCTGTTACGGCAAACAAGATAGACGCCGGCTTCAGTCTGCTAGCAAGTATGATTCAGCCGCTTTCCAACGGACTTCCCGCAAAAATAACTACCGGGCTTCATACGGGCTGTGACAAGGTACTGGTCAAAAGGAATTCTGGGCTGGAAAAAGCTGTAGACTTCAAAGGCAGAAAAATCGGAGTGCCCAGTATGTCAAGCAGCCCTATCATTTTTACAAAAAGGGTGCTGGCTGATAACGGGATAGGTATCAGTGTAGAAAATTCCGAGGTGGAATTCGTAGTTTACAGTGCGGCTGATCTGCCAATTGCATTACAGAACGGCGCCGTTGACGCAATTGCTATGAACGATCCGACCGCTACCATTGCTGCGAATGAATATGATTTGGATATCGTGTTCGATTCGGCGCTCGATAAGCCATACAGCGAACAGTACTGCTGTTCCGCGTTCGTACGTGACAACATCGTGAAGGACCGCCCGGTCGCTGCTCTGAAATATACGCGCGCAATGCAGAAGGCCAGCGCCTGGGTACAGAAAAATCAGGACGAGACCGCCAGGATCCAGGTCGAAAATAAATGGGTCGCCGGAGATGCCGAAGTAAACGCGAAAATACTGAAGACCTATAATTACATTCCTTCGGTAAGCGGCGCATATGAAGCGTTCGGCATTACCGCCAAACAGATCCAGGCAGTAGGTATGCTTGACAAGGGCGTTGATACAGAAGCGCTTCAAAAGAACAGCTTCGTCACTCTGGACGGCGTATCTGAAGAATTTAAATGACCGGTCCTATCGGATAGGGGTGAGAAGAATGAAAACTAGCTGGCGTATTGCAATAGCCAGTATTGATGGGAAAGTCATCAACGAGCATTTTGGCAGGGCAAAGGAGTTCCTGATCATAGATATCAAACCCGACGGCTCCCATGAGTTTATTGAAAGGCGTATCGTTACACCCCTGTGCAGTAACGGCGAACATACCGAGCAGGCGCTCCTGTCGACGGTAAACAGTCTGCGGGATTGCACTGCGGTAATTGTCTCACGTATCGGTATCGCAGCCGAAAGGGCGCTAAAGATACATAATATCAAAGTTTTCGAATATTCGGATTATATTGAGGAAGCTATCGGGAAAATTGCGAAGTATTTTGAGAAAACTAATTATTCTGGTACGGAGGGATAACAGCTATGGCAAAGCATGCAACACAGATTGCGATTTACGGAAAGGGGGGGATCGGAAAATCCACTACGACTTCGAACCTGACTGCCGCGCTTTCAAAACGGGGCTTCAAGGTAATGCAGTTCGGATGCGACCCTAAAAGCGATTCGACGAATACTCTGCGGAACGGGACCTATATACCCACCGTACTCGATACTCTGCGGGAAAAAAGTTCGGTAAATGCACACGACGTTATTTTTAAAGGCTTCAATGGAGTTTACTGCGTTGAAGCCGGCGGCCCCGCTCCGGGAGTAGGCTGTGCCGGAAGAGGGATAATAACGGCAGTCGAGCTATTCAAGCAGCAGCGCATATTCGAGGAACTCGATCTGGACTATGTAATTTATGATGTTCTGGGAGACGTTGTTTGCGGCGGATTTGCCGTTCCTATCAGGGAAGGGATAGCGGAGCATGTTTTTACAGTTTCGTCTGCTGATTTTATGGCTGTATATGCCGCAAATAATCTTTTCAAAGGGATAAAAAAATATTCCAATTCAGGTGGAGCGCTGCTTGGGGGCGTTATAGCAAATTCGATTAACGCTCCGTACGCAAGGGAGATAATTGACGACTTTGTAGTGCAGACAAAAACCCAGGTAGTGGAGTATGTGCCGAGGTCTGTAACAGTGACACAGTGCGAGCTGCAGGGTAAAACAACTATTGAAGCCGCACCTGACTCGGCCCAGGCCAGAGTGTATTTCAGTCTTGCCGACAAGATAGCCGGACATACGGAGTCCAAAACACCAGAACCGCTTGGCATACAGGAACTGAGAGATTGGGCTTCAAAATGGGGAGACTACCTTCTGGCGCTTGAGTCCGGAAGTATACGCCCCGAAATGTCAGGAAACCTGTAGAACGTATATGGGTTAACCTTAAGCATATAAAACACTGCAGCTTTTGGGATAATGATGGTCTGCTTAACAGAAAAAGCCGCTGCCCTGAACATTGACGGGCAGCGACTTTTGTTGTCTGATTTCTTTTCGCCTGTGGATATCTCTATCTTTCCAGGCTTTCAAAAAGCGGGGTCGACAGATAGCGTTCACCTGTGTCGGGAAGCAGCGCGACAACGATTTTGCCTTCAAATTCGGGACGTTTGGCAATCTGAGTAGCAGCAAAGGCCGCTGCACCTGAAGAAATGCCTACAAGCAGTCCTTCCGTTCTGGCAAGAGCCTGTGCTGTTTCATATGCGTCTTCCGTCCTCACCTTATAAATTTCATCAAGTATGGAGGCATTCAATACCGAGGGTACGAAGCCTGCACCTATTCCCTGTATTTTATGAGGGCCCGGCGCATTGCCCGAAAGAACCGCAGAATCATATGGTTCGACTGCTATTACTTTTATTGCCGGATTTCTGGCCTTCAATGCTTCACCGACTCCTGTTATCGTACCTCCCGTACCGACGCCTGCGACAAAAGCGGCTATATTCCCGTCGGTATCGCGCCATATCTCCTCGGCTGTCGTCTCTTTGTGTATCTTCGGATTCGCAGGGTTGTTGAATTGCTGCGGTATAAACGAATCAGGTATCTGGGCTGATAGTTCTTCGGCTTTGCGGATAGCTCCCTTCATTCCGTCTTTTCCGGGCGTGAGTACCAGTTCGGCATTCAGGGCTTTTAAAAGCTGCCGTCTTTCATTGCTCATTGTATCTGGCATTGTAAGTATCAGACGATATCCCTTTGACGCCGCTACGAAGGCAAGGCCGATACCTGTATTGCCGCTTGTCGGTTCTATTATGACGGTTTGCTTGCTTATAATGCCTTGCTTTTCGGCTTCGCTGATCATTGCGAAAGCGATCCTGTCCTTGACGCTGCCCAGGGGATTGAAGTACTCGAGCTTGGCCACAAGCCTGCCCTTTACTCCATTTTGAAGATTATAGTCGGTCAACTCCAGTAAAGGAGTATTCCCGATCAATTCCGTAAGTTTATGCGAAATTCCTGACATTCCACAACCTCCTAAACATATATGATTACTATGAATTACTATTAATTGCATTATATTTTAAGTAATGGCTTTTGTCAATCTTTAAAAATATTATTTATATATGTTTACTGTATTTTATTTCTACAGTTTTTACTTAAATAGAATTAATAATATTTATTTTGCAGGTGGAAACTATAAATTAAGCTGAATGGATCTGTTTAAGGATCAGCAGTTACTGTGAGGATTATTGTTGATCGGGAGGTGAACGGAATGGATCAAAAAAGCCTGACGCTGCATGAAACAATGGAGGTGCATGAGATCCTCAACTTCAAAACGATTTGCATGAGCATGTCCAAGCTTGCGCAGGGAGTCGTATTCGACCAGGAACTGAAGAATCTGCTCAATCAGGATACACAGCAGTCCATAAAGGACGTGGAAACGCTTCAGGGACTGCTTTTGAAGACGCAGCCGCATTAGCGCCGAAACCATATGTCAGTGTACTGCAGCTGCGGTCCAATCTCATTATGAAGAGCCGCTTTTCTCGTAATATGCGGCAGTATGCATTAGCTACAAAACCGGAGGTGAATACGATGAATTTTGAGAAAAAGCCTATCAATGAAATCAAGAAACCGATGAACGACGACTACCTCGAGATCAAAAATTCGGATGGCATGCCTGCCATGGTTGACTCGACAATCGCTCTGAGCTTTATGCTGAATGTAAAAAGCGGTATCAGAAATTGTGCGATAGCGCTGACCGAAATCGAGGACCAACAGGCAAGGGACGCCATAAAGGGGATGCTGGACAGGGGTATCGATATACATACGCAGATCTCCGAGCTTATGATGACCAAGGGTTGGTTCTATCCATATGAGATCGGGAACCAGTTCGGGATCGACCAAATGGCGGCTCAGGCAGCCGTGCAGATCGCCAACCTCGAGCTTTTCCCGGGCGATACGAGCAGGCTCGGTATATTCGCGACCCCCAACTATTGAGATAGTGTAAAGTAGCGTAGAAAAACGTGGTATGACACTATCAGAGCGCTATTGATCAGGAGGCATAAAAAATGAGAGCTGTAACATTTCAGGGAATAAAGAACGTAGAAGTAAAGGATGTGGCCGAACCGACCATACACAAGCCGGACGACATCATAGTAAAGATTACAACGACAGCTATATGCGGCTCGGACCTGCATCTGATACACGATATGATCCCGAACCTGCCGAAGGATTACATAATCGGGCACGAACCGATGGGAGTCGTCGAAGAAGCCGGGCCTGACGTAACAAAGGTAAAAAAGGGAGACAGAGTCATTATCCCGTTCAATGTGAGCTGTGGGGAGTGCTACTATTGCAGGCATGACCTTACGAGCCAGTGTGACAATTCGAATCCGCATGGCGGAATGGGAGGATTTTTCGGCTACTCCGAGACGACCGGCGGATATCCGGGAGGGCAGGCCGAGTATATGAGAGTTCCCTACGGGAATTTCACGCCTTTCAAGATCCCGGAAAACAGTGAGATAGAAGACGAAAAGCTGGTACTGCTGGCTGATGCCATGGGAACTGCATATTGGAGCGTCGAGAATGCGGGAGTGAAAAACGGCGATACAGTTGTCGTACTGGGCTGCGGCCCTGTAGGGCTATTAGCGCAGAAATTCTGCTGGATGATGGGAGCAAAAAGGGTAATAGCCGTAGATTACATGGATTACCGCCTTGAGCATGCAAGGAAATACAACAACGTAGAAACCGTCAATTTCGAAGAACACCAGAATACAGGGGAATATCTGAAGGAAATCACGCAGGGCGGCGCGGACATAGTGATCGACTGTGTGGGCATGGACGGTAAGATGACTCCGATGGAATTTCTTGCAAGCGGCCTGAAGCTCCAGGGAGGTGCTCTTGGGGGAATGATCATAGCGAGCCAGGCAGTCCGCAAGGGCGGCATGATCCAGGTGACCGGCGTTTATGGCGCAAGGTACAACGGGTTCCCGCTCGGAGATCTGATGAACCGCAATATCAATATCAGGATGGGGCAGGCTCCTGTCATCCCGTATATGCCGCGTCTCTACCAGATGCTTGCCGAAAACAAGGTCGATCCGAGCGATATCATAACTCATAAATTGCCGCTCGAGGAGGCAAAACACGGATACGAGGTTTTCGATACAAAAACGGATGGCTGCATAAAAGTAGTCATGCATCCGGGCATTCACTAAAATGATTTTGCTTGAAGATACCGGGACCTGCCGCTATGGAAGGATTTCGGACAAAAAATTCGGAGGTGTATTATGGATAAAACCAGGAGACTGGCCCCACATGAAAGCTTTGAGCTTCATGAGCTGCTTACCGTCAAAAATATATGCGCTACAAAATCGTCGGCAATGGCGAACTTTATTAAGGATGATGAACTGAAGACGCTGATGCGAAACGATTTCACCACATCACAGGAGCACATCAGGGAACTCAGGGAATTACTGCGTATGTCGGAATTTGCGGATACCGGCGTTACCCGGGATTCCGGCGATACCAGGGATGCAGGCGGTACCAGGGATTCCGGCGATACCAGGGATGCAGATTACGGTCCGGCGAGAAACATCACGCATTGAGGTCCAGATATTCCGGGACGTCCGATATTATTCAAACCGGCTTTGAAATGAATTAATCAGAAATGGCCAATCAGAAATGACCAATATGGAATGGCTAATCAGAAATGGCCAATCAGAAGGAGGAGATTATATGCCAGGTATCATACAAAACCTTGTCGGTATGGGAGATATTACGGAACAGGTAATCGCAACCGATTTTCTTATCGCGGTAAAAGCAGGGGTCAGGAATTACGCCATGGCAATCTCGGAGGCAATCACGCCCGAGGTGAAGGACGTACTGCGCAGACATCTTGACGCTGCGATAGAAACACATGAGAAAGTTACCGATTATATGATAAGAAAAGGCTATTATCATACGTATGACTTCAGCGAACAGCTGAGAGTGGACTTCAAGGCAGCAGATACCGTATTGAACATGCAGTAGCTTTATTGGATGCGGACCGCCTGGATACGGCGGCGCTGCCGGTAACTATGTCGGAGTCTGTTCAATATCGCTGCCGGCGCTACCGAGCGATGGAAGCGTCAATCGCCCTTTCAAGCTGCGATAATGCTTTCTCAAGTATGGACCTCGGGCAGGCAATGTTTATCCTTTGAAAGCCTTCTCCGCCTGCACCGAAAATGCTGCCGGCGTCAAGCCACAGACCGGCTTTGTTCGTTATCAGATCTTCCAGCCCTTTGTGATCAAGCCCGAGACCGTTGAAATCCAGCCAGACGAGGTAGGTCCCTTCGGGCTCGACCAGCTTTACCTGAGGAATTCTGCTTCTCAGGAATTCGCGCACATAGCCCAGGTTCCCGTAAAGGTATGACCTCAGTTCCTCCAGCCACTCGTACCCGCCTGCGTAGGCCGCCCTGCAGGCTGTTATGCCCATAACGTTGAGCTGGCTGTAACCGCTTTTGACAAGCTCCTTTTTAATCCTCCGGCGCTTACCGTCGTCCGGGATAAATATGTTCGATATCTGTAACCCCGCCAGGTTGAAGGTCTTGGTCGGAGCCGTACAGGTAATGCTCATCTCGACGAACTCCGGCCTTATATTGGCGAATACCAGGTGCTTGTGCCCCGGGTAAACGAAATCGGAATGGATTTCATCGGATATGACGATTACGTCGTTTTCCCTGCAGATATTGCCCATGCGAACGAGTTCCTCTTCCGTCCAGACGCGGCCTACGGGGTTGTGAGGGCTGCATAGAATGAACATTCTTACCTTCTCACAGCGTATCTTTTTTTCAAAGTCCTCAAAATCTACAAGATATCTGCCGTCGGAATAAATCAATTGGTTTACGATCATTTTACGGTCGTTGGCAATAATGGATTCCTCGAAAGGGTAGTAGACAGGCTGTTGTATCATGACAGCATCGCCTTCTTCAGTAAGGGCCCCGATCGCGGTGCAGATGGCATATATAACGCCCGGTGTTTTGACGAGCCATTCCGGTTCGACCGTCCAGCCGTGATTGCTGAAAAACCATTTCTGTAATATGTCGAAGTAGTCCTGTCCGCTTTCCGAATAGCCGAAAATGCCGTGCCTGCTTTTATTGACAAGAGCTTCGGTAATGCAGTCGGGAGTCCTGAAATCCATATCTGCAACCCATAGGGGCAGCACGCCTTCCGGCTTGCCGCGCTGGGCTGCAAAGTCATATTTTATGGAATTCGTATTTTTTCGGTTGATTATCTCATCGAAATCATAGCTCAAAGTAAGCCCTCCAATTCTTAAAGCCAGCTCAGGCGTTTATCGCCTGTTCAAGGTCCGCTATCAGGTCTATGACGCTCTCAAGCCCTGCTGAAAGGCGCAGGAGTTTTTCATTTATACCCTTGCGTTCGCGCTCTTCCTTCGGAACGTCCGTATGCGTCTGAAGCATGGGATATGTGATGAGCGTTTCGGTTCCGCCCAAACTTTCGGCGTATTCTATCAGGGAAACCCTGTTCAGTATGCGGACCGCAGTCTCTTCACAGTCTGTTTCAAAGGAGATCATACCTCCGAAACCGGTCGACTGTTTCAACGAAACCTCATAGCCGGGATGGTCGGGCAAACCCGCATAATGGACCGAACGGATCTTATCCTGCCTGAGCAGCCAGCGGGCAATGGTGCCTGCGGTTTCCTGCTGCCTGTCCATACGAACCGCCAGAGTCTTTATCCCGCGTATTATGAGCCAGCTGTCAAAGGGTGAAAGGCAGGCGCCCGTAGTCTTGTAAATGAAGCGTAGGCGTTCGGACAATTTTTGGTCCGCTGCGACAAGAAAACCGGCCAGGGTATCGTTATGCCCGCCAAGATATTTTGTACCGCTGTGTATGACAATATCCGCCCCCAGCGTCAGCGGCTTCTGATAATAAGGGGTCAGGAATGTATTGTCGACTATCAGCAGGAGTCCATATCGTTTGGCTAGTTCAGAAACGGCCGCGATATCGGTGACCTGCATCATGGGGTTGGTGGGTGTTTCTACGAATACTGCCCTGGTTTCCGCCCTTATCAGCGACTCGACTGCCTGAATGTCAGCTGTATCTATCAGATCGAAGGATATCCCGTTTTTGGAGGAAATACTGCCGAATAGCCTTCTGGTGCCTCCATAGAGGTCGTCCGAGGCGATGATATGGTCGCCCGGTGAAAAAAGCTCCATCATTGCCGTAACGGCCGCCATTCCGGTAGAAAAAGCAAGCGTATCACACCCCTGCTCCAGCAGCGATATTGTTTTTTCCAGGTGTTCGCGAGTCGGGTTCTGCAGCCTGGAATAGTCATACCCCATGCTTTGCCCGACTCCCGGATGAGTAAAGGTGGCTGTTTGAAATATTGGTACGCTGACAGCGCCGGTCTTATCGTATCTATCGCTGCAGCCGTGAACGCAAAGCGTATTAAAATCCATCTCTTTCCCCCTGATACAAACCCACAAATCATATAGTATTTATATGAAATAAATCATAATTTAAAACAGAGATTGTGTCAATAGCATATTAAACATATATGCTTTATTGTTATTCAAGTCTCGCCGGAGTTTATTGAATTAATGCCATCCATATAATATAATCTTGATTGGACAGGATGGTGAGGTTATGAAAATATCGACAAAAGGCCGGTATGCTTTGCGGTTGATGCTGGACCTTGCTATGAACGACAATGGAGAATATATTACCATAAAAGCGATTTCAGCCAGGCAGCAGATATCGGACAAATATCTGGAACAGATCATTATGGTTCTGAGCCGCGCGAAGTTCGTCAAGAGTACCCGCGGAGCGCAGGGCGGCTATAAGCTGGCGCGGCCTGCCGAGGAATATACGGTAGGGGCAATCTTAAGGCTTATCGAGGGAAGTCTGGTTCCGGTCGCGTGCATGGAGGACGATCCCAACCAATGTCCGCGCTGCGAGACCTGCGCCACGCTGGATCTGTGGAAGCAGCTCGATCAGGCCATCAGCAGCGTAGTTGACAACGTTACTCTCGCAGATCTGGTCAAGAAACAAAAGTCCAAATTGAATATTTGAGACTTCCGCACATATTCGTAATGCCGCTCCACATATTCGTGCAGGAAATGTGGGGCGAACCCATAGCTTCTCTGCTATTATGGAAGCTGAGGAGTGATATTTTATGAAAAGAAAGATTGAGTTACCTGGTTATTACGTATCCCAAAGCATTATCACCGAACCGGGCAGGCACGCCGCGCTATTCGAAGTATTTTCAAAAAGCAGCATAAAGGAGATCGTAGAGGCGATCCACGGACTTTTCCTGCACATCTTCTGGGCACAAAGGTATGGTGTTAATCTGACAGACGAACAGCAGCAGCATGTCCAGTCGAGAAATGTCCCGGCAATACTGGATGTGATTACAGGTATCGACAATTCGCCGCTCGACATTCCGAGATCCCTCGATAAACGCTTTATAGGCAACTGCCGGGATTATTCGGTTTTCCTTTGTTCCATACTTCGCTCGAAGGGGATACCCGCGCGTGCGCGCTGCGGCTTCGGCACCTATTTCATACCCAATCATTATGAAGATCATTGGATGTGTGAATACTGGAACAATGAAGAAAACAGATGGGTGAGTGTTGATGCGCAGCTTGACAGGCTCCAGAGGGATGTACTGGGGATTGGCTTCGATCCTCTCGATATGCCGGCCGGGCAGTTCGTAACGGGCTGTGAAGCCTGGAAGCTTTGCCGCAGCGGCGCTGCCGATCCGGATACCTTCGGCATATTCGACATGAAGGGACTAGGCTTTGTACGCGGCGATATGCTAAGGGATATTGCTTCGCTGAAAAAGGTCGAACTTCTCCCGTGGGATTGCTGGGGCCTGATGCTTAAAGAGGAAAAGGATACGACAGCGGAGGAATACGCTTTGCTCGACAAGGCGGCAGACCTTGCCTCCAAAGGTGATATGCGTATATTTGACCTCTATGAGGAAACGCCTGGTCTGAGGGCTTCAGGTACGATAATGAGCTTCACCGGCCAGGGCGTTAGAGAGTTCACACTGGATTAAAGCTGCGTAAGGCAGTGGTATATTACAATCGGCAAAAATATACCTGGGCATTGCCGCCTTGCATGGTTTTCAAGCTGCAATGCCCTTATTCATGCTATGATGCCCTTATAGTAATGCAGCAGTCCCCTTATTCATGCTGCGATGCCCTACATATTATCTGTTTTCCCATGAATTTGAATAAATCTATTGACTGAATTCATTCACTCATGCTATACTGGAAATAATTACTTATGATGGCAGGTGGAGCAGATTGCCGCGCGTTTCAAAGGAACCCGAGGAAAGAAAAGAAGAGATAATAGAAGCCGCCCGCAAGCTATTTGAAGAAAAGGGCTACGAGGAGACAATGATGTCCGATGTCGCCCAATCGATAGGTATATCGCAGGGGTTGCCCTACCGATATTTCAAATCGAAGCTGGAGCTCTTGGACGCTGTTGCCTCCAAGTTCGGTACAGAGTTCCTGAAGGTCGTCCTGGGCTTGAAATTCAAGCAGGGAACCAGCGCAAAAGAGAGATTGGACAAATACTTCGATACGGTCGGGAGTATAGCTGAATCGCGGCTTGTAAGCATATTGCATAAAAAGGATAATAGCGAAGTCCACCGCAGAATCTCGGAAAATATATTCAAAGGACTCATACCACAGCTCAGGGAATTGATTGAAGAGGGAAACCGGGACGGAAGCTTCGACTGCCCGTACCCTGACGCTGCCGCCGATTTTCTTATTTACGGTGCCATGTCGATACATGAAAAAGTTCAGATGCGAGGAGTACCTGATACCATAAAGGTGATCAGACAGGTGTTTTATCGCATCTTGGGAGTAGAACAGGATTAAAGCAGGGGTAAATAAAATTTTTTGTCATTCGAGTGAATGAATTCATTCACCAAAAAGGGGGAATAGCAGTGGGTTACATTACATTCAAAAACGTTACGAAGGAATACAGGAGCGGATCGAATGCCGTTCTTGCCGCAAATGACGTAAGCTTCGAAATTGAAAAAGGCGAGCTGTGCATAGTGCTCGGACCCAGCGGTGCAGGCAAGACGACCGTGCTCAACCTTCTCGGCGGTATGGACCGGGTTACCTCGGGAAGTATAAACGTGGGGGGCAGGGAGATCACAAGCCTCAGGGAAAGCGCTCTTACAGATTACCGAAGGTTGGACGTCGGCTTTGTATTTCAGTTCTACAACCTGATGCCGAACCTTACGGCACTGGAAAATGTAGAACTGGCGCAGCAGGTCTGCAAACAACCTCTGGATCCCAGGGATGTTCTCGAGCAGGTCGGTCTGAAGGACAGGATGGACAATTTCCCGGCACAGCTCTCGGGCGGGGAGCAGCAGCGGGTTTCTATAGCAAGGGCGCTGTGCAAGAACCCCACGTTGATGCTGTGCGATGAGCCAACGGGCGCGCTTGACTCGAAAACCGGCCTGCAGGTACTGAGGCTCCTTGCCGATGTTTCCAAAAAGTTCGGTACCACTGTGGCGATCATAACACATAACGCGCTTATGGCGCCGATTGCCGACCGTGTGGTCCGAATGAAAAACGGCGGTATAGAGTCGGTGGAGCATGCAGATTCGCCTGTGCCGGTGGAGGCGATCACATGGTAGGAAGCGCTTTGCTAAGGAAGTTTATAAGAGAGATTTTACGCGCAAAGGGGCAGTTCATATCCATCATCATACTCAGCGCTTTGGGAGTTCTCGTGTTCAGCGGGCTGGATGGGGCATGGCGCAATATCGACCTGTCTCTCGATCGGCACTTCGAGGAATATAGATTGTCGGACCTCTGGGTAATCGCTAAATCCGCCGGTCCGGCAGAGATCGACAGGATTACCGGACTTAAGGGTGTATCTGATGCACAGGGCAGATTCAGCGGAGAAGTGGAAACATCGCTGCCCGGGGATCCCAAGCTGACGCTTCATGCAGTTGACGGCGCAGCGCGTATCAATATTCCAAAAATTGACGACGGAAAGCCCTTGACCAAGGATGATCTGCAGGGCTGCCTGCTGGATAAGCAATTTGCTGCGGCGCGCGGCCTGTTGCCGGGGGATGGTATTACACTCAAAATAGCGGGAAGGAAGATAACATTTCTGATACGCGGTCTGATCCGCAGTCCGGAATATGTTTTTACGGCAAAGGACATAATCCCGGAGCCAAAGCAGTATGGGTTCATATATGCCAATCTTGACTCCTTCGAAGGGCTTCCCGTGAATGAGATATGCGTGCTCCTGGGAAACGAATCGGAAGCCGGGGCGGTGAAGGCGGAAATCGAGCGTATGCTGCCCAGGACTTTCGTAAAGGATCGGAAATCCCACAGAAGCACAGAGACTATAAGGAGTGAAGTAAATGAATACCGATCGCTATCGCGTGTATTTCCGATACTTTTCTTTGCAGTCTCGGCCCTTATAGTCCTTACAACAATGACCAGAATGATGGACAATCAGCGCACGCAGATGGGTATCATGAAGTCCCTGGGATACGGTACAGGCTGCATATTGCGCCATTATATGGCCTATGCGTTTTTCCCGTCGGCTATCGGCTCGACTGCAGGGCTCCTGATCGGAAGACGTACTTTACCGCCGTTCCTTCTTGATGTCATGTCGGAGCTTTATGTACTGCCTGTTACCTATGAAGCCCCGCTTTCGTCAGCAGCACTGGCGATCTGCATCTTGTCGGTACTACTGACCTGTCTCATCTGCTTTATCATATGCAGGAGGAATATTTCGGAAATGTCGGCTTCACTGCTCCGGCCTAAGCCGCCCAGGTCAGGCAGCAGGATCCTGTTGGAAAGGTTCACGGCCATATGGTCGGCTTTGAGTTTCAACGCAAAAATGATACAACGTAATCTATTCCGGAGTAAATCCCGTTCATTGATGGCCCTGATAGGTGTTCTCGGCTGTACTGCCCTGATAGTCACAGGATTTGGGATACTTGATTCGGTAGATTATCTCATTGATACCTATTACGGAAATACTCTGCGCTATGACTTAAGCGCAGAGCTGAACGAAAATGCCGGCAGCCCGGATGCATACGACAGGCGCGTCACTGGCGGGGTGGCGGAGTGCATAATGGAAAAGGCTATCAGCATAAAAGGCCTAAAAAGCGGGAAAACGGCTACGAACAGCCGGACTGTCGTACTTACCGTGATAGAGGACGATCAGAGCCTTATATCACTCGGCTCGCCGGCTGTACGGGGCGCAGGTGGAACTTCAGGCAATGGCGCCAACACGGGGACTCCTGTAATTATGACAGAAAAGCTGGCGCAGCTGATGGGGCTAAAAACCGGGGACAGATTATACCTCAAGCTGCCCGGCGAATCGAAGCAGATCCCGGCGACCATCGAAAGGCTTGCCCCGGTACAGATCGGACAGGGGCTGTATATGTACGAATCCGTATGGGAAGCGCTCGGAAAGGGAGCTTTCCAGCCCACTGAAATACTTGTCGATACTCCGGGACCCGGCGGTGTACGATACCTCGAGGACCTTGACGAAACTAACGGTGTCAAATGGGTGAAAGTATCAAAAGAAAAGACTATCACCGGGCTGCAGGGCATCAACAGCATAGCGGGGTTGTTGGCTGCGTTCGCGCTGCTGCTGGCATTGGTCGTGCTTTACAACATGGGCATACTGAATTTTTTGGAAAGGACCCGTGAGTTCGCTACGCTGAAGGTTTTGGGCTATCACAGAAGAGAAGTACGTTCGCTGATAATAAAGGAAAACATGATAATATCCGTTATCGGAACACTTTCGGGAATAATCCCGGGCATGTGGCTGACGGAAATGGTCATGAAATCGAGCGAACCTGAGGATATGGTTTTTGCCGCGTACGTATCGCCGGTCAGTATAGTCGCAGCATGCGCTATAACGCTTATATTTTCAATACTCATACAGGTATTTTTGACCCGCAGGGTCAGCACCGTAGACATGGTGCAGGCGCTCAAGAGCGTTGAGTGAACAGGATGAGGGGGAGTATTTAAATGAAAAAAATTGTTTGTCTATTATTGATGATCATTGTGCTGCCGTTTCAATTTACAGGCTGCACAGGGGATGCTACGGCAGCTTTGGCTGAGACTGACAACTATTCCTACGATATCGGGCTCCCGCAGGACGGAAGAGGCCCAGCGGAGGGCAGAAGCCAGGCGATTGTTGCCCCGGGAGAGAAATCGGCATCAGGGACTGTTGAAGCGGTCGATTCCCATACGATTTCCGCTCCATTCGGAGGTTTGCTGGAGTATTTGGATGTAAGGCGGGGCGACGATGTATCAAAGGACGACGTACTGTTTGAGCTTAATACGGTAAAGGTCTATTCGCCGCGTGACGGCTCGGTTACCGCCGTCAGGACCGTATCAGGGGATTATGCGCAGACCGTGCAGGCAAGGTACGGAGCATTGTGTTATATCGAGCCTGATCCGGGACTTGTCGTAAACGCCGCTGTCACTGGCGCCTACAATAAGGCGGAGAACAAAACTATACATGCAGGAGAGCTGCTGTATGTTAAAAATAGCTTAAATGCTAGGTTCACAGGGGAAGGTGGGGTAATTGGCGTAAACCGGGATAAATTCTCTGTGGAGCTTGAGCGGGGATCCCTCCAGAACGGTGACACCGTAAGCTTGTTCAGGAAGGAGGATTACAGTGCGGAGAGCAGGGTAGGGACGGGGAAGGTCTCGAGGATCGATCCCGTGCCTGTGACCTCACAGGGTTCCGTTCTAAAGGTACATGTCTCTGAAGGCCAGAAGGTAAAAAAGGGCGATCTTCTTTTCGAAATGGTCGGGGGCGACCTGACAGGCTACGGTAAGGAAAATGCGGATAATAGCAGCGACAGGGAAACTGCCTCGATAAACGATATCGATAATACTATAAAGGCAGGCAGGGACGGAGTACTCGGTGATATATTCGTAGCAGCCGGACAGCCGGTACAGAAGGACCAGCCGCTGGCAAAGCTGTATGCCAAATCGGATATGGTTGTGATCGCGGAAGTGGATGAGATAGATATCGGCAGCCTGGATGAAGGGGACGATGTTACCATCGTATTTGACGGAATACCTGGCAAATCCTTCGAGGGAAATATCGAAACGATCTCCGGGCTAGGCATAAAGAAGCAGAACGCGGGTTACTTCGACGTCAGGATCTCATTCGAACCGGATCCCAAAGTAAGGCTGGGCATGAGTGCTACCGTTTATTTCGAAGATTAATGCAAAATTGTGAGGGTTAAATAATTTGACTGGAAAAAAGTTGAAAATAAGTATAAAATAGAGGAGATGATTACAGGCTGTCGATTTTGTGGGGGTGGACTTATGTACAGGTATTTGATGGACCACGAAAATAGGATACTATATTATATCCGCTCGGGAAATGTCCAGGACTGGAATATATTCCGCGATTATTACAAGACACAGATAGGATTCATTCAGCACGAACGGCTCATACACCTGATAGTAACCATCACCTTCACCTTTTTGATGCTTGTTGCTTACGGCATAACGGTTTTCTATGCCTTCTGGATGGTGATACTTCTCGATATAGCGCTCACGGCGCTCGTGGTATTGTATATTTTTCATTATTACAGGCTGGAGAACGGTGTTCAAAGGTGGTACGGGCTATACGACCAAATCTGCAAGAAGAGCGGGGGAATAAGCACCGGACAGCCCGAAAGCCAGCCTGTCAGGCATATTGAGATGCAGCCTGCAAATATGCCCGGGATAATCAAGGAAAAGTTAAAGAAAACAGCGCCGGAACAAGCGCCGGAACAAGCACCGAAAATGGTGCCAGAAGCAGCGCCGGAAACAGCGCCGGAACCGGTGCCGGACAGAACACGGGAAACCGTACCTGAAACGACACCGGACAGAATACAGGAAAGCCAGTCGGAAATCCTTACGGAAAACCAGACGGAGACGGATCTCCGGCTGGAAAACCTGCAGTGCCCCGCTGTCCACGCTTGAATAAATCCAAAGCCCTGAATAAAAGCCATCGCCTGCTGACCGACCATCGATAATAGCCTGCTATTCCCACTTGAAGAACTTTATTGAGATGGCGGTGCAGACTACGGCAAAGGCAGCCATCAACAAAATCTGAAAAAGCAGGTGATCAGTCACGGCGCCCAACGAGACAGCCTTGAGCAGCTTGATCCCCTGCGTGAGCGGCAGGAAATCCATTACCTTCTGTACTCCGGACGGCATTATCTCATATGGTATCGTTGCTCCTGAAAAAAGCAGCATCGGGAAATAAACCAGAGAGCACAGCATATTTGCCGTTTTAAGGTCAGGAGCCACACTGGCCAGCATCATTCCTATGCCGAAAATCGCGAGTATGACGAGCCCGTATGCAAGTATGAACTCAACGGGCGAGCCGCTCATTCTGTAACCGAACATCAACGCACATGCTGCGTAGACAAAGAGCAATGAAATTAGCGTAACCGCAAAATTGATAACGCACTGTACAAAGAGCAGCAGCGCCGGGCTTACGGGTGTAACCTTGAAACGCTTAAGTATCTTTCTGTGCCTGTAATCGGCAACTACCAGAGGGAAGCCCATCAGCCCCTCGGCACAGATGCCGATTGCGGCAAGCGCTCCGAAGGATTGCTCCATGAATGTGAAGCCGGCGCCCTCGTAAGCAGGTTTACCGCCCATTATCAACCCCAGTATAACGGCCACGATGACGGGCATGAGCACACCGAAAAATACGACGTCAAACCCGCGCAGTACCAGTTTTCCTTCAGTAAGCAGCATTGTCCTAAACGCACTCATCGATTTCTACCTCCTCCTCCGAATACCACAGATAAGCCTCTTCCAGATTATCGTACGGGCTACTTTCAGTAACACGGTCGACGGTATCGAGTATTACCGTACTGCCCTGTTTCAGTATGCAGATTCTGTCGCACAATGCTCTTACCTCGTCCATATAGTGTGAGGTGAGTATGATCGTCAAGCCCTTTTCCTTCAGAAGCTCAAGGTATTTCCACACATCTCTGCGGGCCTTTGCGTCGAGCCCGGTTGTCAGCTCGTCGAGAAATACCAGTTCGGGATCGGGGATCAGCGCAAGTATAACTGACAGCCTTTGCTTCTCGCCGCCTGAGAGCTCGTTTACCGGCTGTTTTTGCTTGTTGTCCAGCCCGAACATTTTGAGGAGCCTGCTCCAGTCGGCAGGCTTTGAATATAAAGAGTGTGCTACCTCGCAAGCTTCTTTTACGGTTATTTTGTCCTGATAATTTGTTTGCTGGAATTGAACGCCTACCTTTTGAAACAGCCTTTTCCTGTCCTTAACCGGGTCCATGCCCAGAATTTCCACTGAACCGGCATCGGGCTTTTTTGTACCGAGTATGCACTCGAGAGCCGTTGTCTTGCCTGCTCCGTTGGCGCCCAGAAGACCGAAGATCTCACCCTTTTCGATTGTGATACTGAAATCGCTTAAGGCCGTTTTGCTGCCGTACTTTTTTGAAAGCCCCTTTGCTATAAGACTTTTTTGCATAAGAATACCCTCCCTTGAAAATGGTAAAGTCAGGATACCACTTTTTCCAGGGCTTGGGGTTATAGTGGAGGGTCCATAATTCAAGGTTTGTCGATCCGACAAAAAAAGGATCCCGGATAAAATCCGGGATCCTTAGCTAAAGCATGATTCTATAGGCTGTCCGCAAGCTTTCTCATACATTCGCATGCCTTTGCTTCATATTGTTTGGCTTCCAGTATTAAAGCAGTTATTTGCCTGCGGACGTCACGCTGCGCAAATTTTCTGGTGACCTCTTCAGTTTGCATGTAGCCGCCTTTTGCTTCATCTATCTTATGCATGCACTGGACAGCCTTCCTGAAATACTCGGCAGCCTCGCCGCAATGTTTTGCGGCTGCAGGATTGTCACTGCCCAGCCGGTCCATGAAAACGGCGGCGTATGAGCGGCCTTCGCCCACCATCACCTGTGCGTCGTGCTGGCACATTATGCGTTCGAAAAGTATGGGGAGTATGGCGTTTTCCGGGAACTCGCCGTCGTTTCCCACCGCCTTTGCCCAAGCGTCGTACGCGGCCTGGCCGCCTGTGTAGATTTGAGATTCGCTCGTATATTCGTTTCTAAAGCTGACAGATTTCCTGCTCATGATATCTATCGCATTCAGAACGATATCCTTCCGTGAAGTCGATGGGATCGTTTCTTCGCCAACCGACATCACCATGCATGTACAGTTGTTTTCCCACCAGCTGCTGCATATAAAGTATCCGGTTTCATGCAGCTTTACGTCCTTTGCAAACTCGGGATTGTCCTGGAACAGGTTCCATCCCAGCAAGGTATCCCCGTCGTCATCGTACCCGGTAATAATACACGCTTCGGGCGGGCCTATGATGCCCAGAGCGATAACCGGCCTTCCGCTGTCGATTTCAGACTTGATGAATTTCGTGAAGCCTTCCTTGTCCGTATTGCTTCTCAAAAGGATGCTGTAATTGCGCCCTGCCGCCTTGAATGAACGTTCGAACGGCTCCAGCCTGTTTTCGTAGATGTTTTGGATATCGACGTTGCCGCCGTCCCAGCAGTTCAGGTTCCAGCGCAGCCGAAAAGCCGCCCCCGATGCCGCCATCAGGTAGGAATAGTCGATCTGCTGCCCCATGTAGTTCAATATGGACCTAAGACATGCAGGGAAGGGGGTCATCTCTTCATAGGTGTATTCGACTTTCGGCACTCCGAATAAGATACAGCTTTTTTCTGTTCTCCCGACTTGTTTCATATCGATTTCAACTCCCGTAAATCCGGGTCGACCGGTCTCGTTACCGTCCTTCAATATGGCCGGCGCAAACGTACCTGCCACAAGCAGCCTTCTTCCTACGGGAATGTGTTCCTTGCGGAACTCGCTCGGTGTAGCGCCTGTTACGCGGACAAATGCCCGTGTAAAGGTGTCATAGCTTTCGAATCCGTAATCGGCAGCTATGGAAGTGAGGCTTCTTTGAGTATGCACAATCTGAAATGCCGCATTTATAACTTTGCGTGACAGTATATAATGCGCCAGGGTGACTTTTGTGCATTTTCTGAAGACTTCCCTTATATGACGGTAGGAAAATCCCACCGCCTCTTCGAGTTCATCATGCTTGATGCCCTCTTTCAGGCGTTCCTCTATAAAGGTGGCAATGGACCATATGAAAAGGTAGTAATCCATGACTCGATCTCCCACGTTATTTGCTTCCGGAAGCAATTACATTATATAACAAACAGGGGAGAATACTCGACGTTTTTGACCTTGATAAGTATTATTTCTTTATTATCGGTATCCAGGCTTCACCAAATCTGTGTGTTTCATTGTGCCGAAAATGCTCCATCTCCGGTGTGTCCGCATACTCATACCCTGTTGCCTGGAACCATTCGGGTATGCGTCTCCATATGGGATGCATATCCATCATTTGCTCTATCGGCTTTACTTCAGTGAACACTGCCCAGGTTGCAGCGGGTATCTCCATTATGGTATATTCCGGCGGGACTTCGTGATCAGGTAATTCTGCCGCTATCATGTACTTGAGGCTGCCATCGGGTTTATTGTCGTAAATAACAGAGCAAAGGTGTTTTTCCGCATTTGGTGTTCCGGGCAGGTAGCCTGCGATTTCCTTGATTTTCTTCCCGAACCCCTCCTGAATGCTCCTGTTCCAGAAAGCCTGCGCATCAACAAGACTTTGCCAGTTTGTATTCGTAGTTACGATAAATTTTCCAAAGACCTTGAAGCTTCCTCTTTCTACAATTCTATACTCCACTTTTTTATCTCCCCTCACAGTTAGATTGAAGGAGATCCGAGGATATGCGATCAGCGTAGTTCCGGGTTCACGAGCTTCTGAAGGTATGATCCCGTGTATTTTTTCAAATGCGCGTGTGAAAGCGTCCGGAGAATCGTACCCGTATCTGGCCGCTATATCAATTATCTTTTCCCTGGTATTCCGGATATCGTATGCTGCCAGTGTAAGACGTCTCCTCCTTATGTATTCACCCAACGGGATATCTGCGATCGAAGAAAACATCCTTTGAAAATGGTAGGAAGAGCAGAGTGCACGCTGCGCTGCCTGCTCATAGGTGATCTCACCCGCCATGTTTTCTTCAAGATAATCCATAGCCCGGTTCATCCTGTCCAGCCAATCCAAGATCCCACTCCTCCTTACAGATCTATTCTACTGCGCATCTCGAGACTTCTCCCGACTTTCCGTGCATGAATTAAAAGGGTCATGCCTGCTTACGTATGAATACTTTATTATAACGGTATAGTTCTCCAAATGCGGCGCCGCCTAAAATCAATATGGCTCCGACAGTTTGAAGGGCAGACAGCCGTTCCTGCAGAAACAGGGCTGAAAAAAGCAAGGCCGACAAGGGCTCCAGGTAACCGCAGATCGCAACCGACTGTGCGGGCAGCTTTTGTATGGACGAGAAATACAGGTAGCATCCCACGCCGGTATTTACCATACCCAGGAATAAAATCGGCAGAATGCTTTCGTGAGGAACGGAAAAAGCAGCTCCCTGTTTTACAAACGTAAAGATTGCCACGGTAATAAAGCTGACTACCAGCTGGCACATCGAATTTTGCAGACCTTTCATGCCGGTTGCTTTCTTGTTGAAAATGACCATTACGGCATACATTACAGCAGACAGGATACCGCATACAAGCCCCCATGACAGGCCGCTTTTCGTCAGTGCCGCACCGTTTACGCAAAACATTCCTATTAAAACGGCAATAAACCCGATTATTTTCGAAAAGGTTAACCTTTCCTTAAACACAACGGGCGCAAGCGCCATGACAATAACTGGACCGCAATAATAAGCAAGCGTCGCAACGCCGACACCTATCCGTACATAAGCTTCATAAAGAAACATCCAGCTGGCGCCCATTGCAGCACCGGAAACAACAAGATACAGTAACTGCGGTCTGTTTTCACGAAAATGCAGCCTGTTCCTGCCAAAAATAAATATGGCAATCAACAAAAGACTGCCTATCAAGGTCCTCGAAAAAACGATCTCATAACTGTTCAATAAAATGAAGCTTGCAACGACACCATTAGAGCCGAAAAGCAACAATGATGACAAGTATTTTAGCAATTGCATTCCGAATCCCTCCTGGATATTTATCGGATTATGACACCGAGATTATGACTGCAGGGATTAGGGCTCCCTTGATATGATTCCTTTATCAGCCCATACCTTCAAAGCGCCCCTGTATTTTTCCTTTTGCCTGAGAAATTTTGGCTTCTAAATCAGACCGATAACGATTAAATCCATGAAGATATGTTCGAAGAGGGATTTCGGCGTTTTGTTCCTTACTGCCTGGTAGAATTTTTCCACTCTTTTCTCAATTCTTCTTTGTAACCCCGGATCACTAAATGGGTCCGTACCATGGCTCAGTTTGACCAGGAGATCGCCTTTTCTCGAAGCGCCTGAGACCATAAAGAATTTTTTTATCTGGTCGAGCGTTTTATTTCCTTCTGCTACTTCATAGGTCGCCACCGAAAAGCCATATTTCCCGGCTAAGGACTGTTCGACAATGAAATGGCCCCTGTCCATGAATGCCTTTAAATAGCTGGATATGGCGCTTCCATAAGTCGGAGAGCCCAAAACTACCGCATCAGCTTCCTTTATTCTCTTTGCCGCACTTTCTATGCCATCATCGGCGATAATGCAGGACCCCGTTTTATAGCACTGAATGCATCCCTTACAGAGGGTTATGCTGTATTTTGAAAGATCGAAATACTCCGCCTCGACATCCTTTTTCTTCTCAAGCAGGACCTTGATGCATTTCAATATTTTTGCCGTTGCACCGCTACTTCTCGGGCTGCCATTGATTATTGCTATTTTCATATCGAGCCCACCCAACTGACGATATATTGCAGATCCCCGATCGCAGCCAAGGGATTCCTTATCTCCCAGTTTCCCTTCAGCCCGAGTTCATTGGCTGCAAGCTCGAAATGGCACATTGCAATGCCCATATCGATATTTTGAATTTTTATGCCTGCAAAAGCGTTGTTATAAGAGGGATTCTCTTTCATAAAGAGGTGATAGGTATTCCCATTATCCTTCATAATTCTCCAGGGCTGCTTGTTGGACGCGGACGGAGCCATTCTGACGGCGTCGAGCACTTTTGAATATTGCCCGCAGGAGTCAGTATCGAGCGGAGTGTCGATGGATTTGTCAAAGAAGAGCTCCTCAGGCTTCTTTCTGTTTTTTGCGCCGATTGCCATACGGATCAGGTTTTCTCTAAGTGTTTTTCTATCGCCGGCATAGCCTATCGGGGTGACTGCCGCTATTACTTCATCGGCCTTGGCGTTTATTTTTTGGGCAAAGGTACTCCTGTTCAGGGCGCCGGCCATCCAGCAGGTGCCAAGTCCCAGGCCTGTTACCATGAGGATGTTCTTTTCCATGCAGTATCCGAAATCCTCCATGGCTTTATCGCCCTTTTTGACCGCGCCGGCAATGAAAATTCTGGAACCCTTTATCATGCCATATGTCCCGAACTTTTTCAGTTCAGCCTGCTCGTAGTCCGTCGCGTCGATCATTTCAAACCGCACATCGTTGTTGAGAGGCCCCTTTTTATTATTATCAAGATAGTCCTTTATCTTTCGTATCTTATCGTTTTCTATTACCCTGCCTGTGTAATTCCTGACAGAATACCTTCTTTCGATTAAATCAAATATCGATTCCAATCAAATTCCTCCTTATAAAGTTCAATTAACGGGCTTTAAGCCCTTCCAGAATAAGTGAAACAGTAAAGACCACTTCACTGACTATCCCTGTATAGTTGACATCCGATATGATGTTGCAGTCAACGTTGCGCGCCGTTCTGTTTTTTATCGCTTCGGTAATGGTAAGGATGCTCTTTGTTACCTTTACTGTGTCACAATCCGCTATTTCGCCTTTTTTGATGCAGGCATCCATTATCTGCGACAGGTAGTCTGCCTCCTTATCCATTATCCTTTCGTACAGTTCGTCTATTAACGGTTTCACGGTATTCACACTGCCGAGAGTCAGCTTGTGAAGGTTGACTGTAGAGCGGATGTAGTCAAGACGCTTGGTCAGATAGGACAGTATCTTTTCCTCGCAGCCCTCAACCTTTTCAACCTCTTTAATAACTTTGCAGATGAACTCTTCAGCCTCAAAGAATATGACTTCCGTAAATATGGATTCCTTGTTTTTGTAATAATGATACAGCGATGCTTTGTTGAGTCCAACCATCCTGCCTATGTCGTCAAGCGTCGTTTTATCATAGCCGTAATGTGCAAAGCAATCACTTGCTGCTTTAAGTATTTCCTGTTTTTTGTCTGGTGTAGGCATAAGAATCCTCCTCACCTGTTCTACTTATCAAACATTTTATTATATTGTTTGAATGTTTGTCAATAGAAAAGCTTCGGGATAACCCCGAAGCTTTTACTGTTAAGTGACAATCCTCTATTGTTTATAATGTTTATAAGGCATTGTTACTCAGCGGCCTTGCCAACCGTGATGGTAAGGTTTTCACCAGAATACAGGATCGTTACGTTAATGCCGTCTGCGTTTTTCGCCCCATAATTAAAGCCGCCTTCGTCGTCGGTTGTCTCAAGCGGTTCCTGTGTAAAATCCACTTTAATTTTTTCAAGATAGGCGTCGGCATCGGATTTTTTTACAGACTCCAGCGATATAAATACGGAATCTTCGCTGTCAAGTACACCTGTAATCTTTCCCTCCTTAAACTCGGGAACGCTTTTCGCCAATTCGGACTTCGGCCATTCGCTGTCGCCCACGACCAACTCTTCACCGTTCTCACCCTTGATGGTTACCGTGCTCCCTTCGATGTCGACATCACCTCCGCCGGCACCCTCGATCATTTTTTCTGTGAGGGCCTCTCCGGCCTTTTTCTCCAGATTTTCTTTCACTCCGCACCCTGCAAGCGATAAGATCATAAAAAAGATTAAAACACCTGCAATTAACTTCTTCATATTGATCCTCCCAATTTATTACTAACTTAATTTGATACCTTCCATGTGGATGGAGCCTGTCACGGCTCCTGCGTACTACCTGCAATGCTGATATCGCGGTAATTGATAATCAGCTCCGCTCTCGATCTGACACATAACTTTTTATATATGCCTGTCATGTGGGTGTTCGCTGTGGAATATTTGATCGAAAGCTGTTTTGCGGACTCTCTTAGGGTAAATCCCTCCAGAAGAAGAAGGCATAGCTCATTCTCCCGAGGTGTAAGCCGGGAAAACCGCTCCCGCTTTTCTTCTTCCGTTTGTCCGGCTTTACCCGCAAAGGAATGAGAATCGCTGTTTCGGACTGTTCCGTGAGGAGCGGCAACATCCTTTTCAATGCTTCGCTGCTGCCCGGAGGCAATCAATTTTTTTAGCTGCTCAAATAGCGCCATCATCTCACCTCACCGATGTTGTATATTGCAATCTATAGCTTGCTCCCACAGTTGCCGCAGAATTTGGTTCCGGGGGAATTTTCCTCACCGCAATTCTGGCACCTAAGCCGGGCCGGCGCACTCATCGACGCTCCGCAATTGTTGCAAAAACGCACTCCCTGCGCGTTTTTCCCGCCGCACTTTGGACAAACCGCCAGTGCCAGCGACGCACCGCAATTGTTACAGAACTTCCCGGTACCTGCCGGCTTGCCGCAGGAGGGGCAAACTACCGTCTTGCTTTCGAGCTTTCCTTTCCAGACAGTAGCCGTTTCGGCGGCTTCATCGATGTTGCGGCGCATGGCTTCCGCTCGCGCCTTTGCTACCGCAACCTCCTGTCGGGGCGCACAATCAGTGCAGAGCATCTCATCCTCGTTGTAGCAGGAATCGCACACCCACTGATGGCAGCCATGACAGCGGTGAAAATGTTGCTGTGCTTCATTTCTTGCCCTTTCAAAGGCTTTTTCATGCTCCCTCTGCCATTCGGGACTCATGCCTTCAAACCGCTCAGTAAGGATATCCCCGCCGCGCTCCAAAGAATAGCCGAGATCTCCCAACCTCCCACCAAACAGGCTTCCCAGAGCTCCAGCCCCACGTGCCAACCCGCGCAGGCCCCTGTTCTTGCCATAGGTTTCTGATTCTACAAAGCTGCTTTTGAAACCATCCTCGCACAAGTCACAGTAGAAAGTGAACTGGAACCCCGCCTCTGTGGAGTTATCTTCATAATTTCTCGTAAAAGATTGCAGCACAGGCCTTTACCTCATTTCTTAATTGATTTGACTTTTTTCCCACAAGTGGTTATAGCTCCTGCTTTGCGCCGCACTCACCGCAAAAACGCGTACCAGGGGGAATGATCGCCCCGCACTCGCGGCATTTACCCGCTCCCAGCTTTGCGCCGCACTCCTGGCAAAATTTCACACCCTCCAAATTACGATAACCGCATTCGGGACAGGTGCATTGTTCTTCTGTCAACTGCTTTTCCTGATCCTTTTTTTCCTTTTCCGCCTGAGCAGCTTTCAGTCTGGCCTGTATCTCTGCCAGGTTGGCCTGCACCAATTTAAGCCTGTCCTCCAATTCGGGGAATTGCCCGCTGCCCTTTGCCAGCGATTGTCTGCCTATCTCGGCATAGAGCGCGGTTTCCTGATTCAGCAGATCGTTGAGCTCCGATTGAGCGTTCATCAGCTTTACATCAGGGTCATCCTGTGGCATGAAACCGGAAAGCCCCTTCATCAGACCGCTTAGCCCGCCAAACAAATCATTTGCCATTTGGGATTCTCCTTTCTATGATTACAACGGAAGGACTACTTCCTTGTAAAATATTCTGTATTGAAAAAACCTTATTGCCTATTCATTAACACGCATGATACAAAAAAACGTTCCCTCATTAGTTCTAATGAGGGAACGCTATAGCCCGGTCGTTGCATTTTTTGTGATGCTTCAAAAATGGGAAGTTAGGTGAATATAGACACCAGAACTTAGCTTCAGATATTACTTATTTTATGTGCTTTTCAAGCTCGGTAATAAAAGCTTTAAATCTTACGCCTTCGCGTAACGGCATAAAAATTTCTCTCGACACTAAGATTTCTTTAGCACTTAAAGTCGTGTTTTTATAATCGCCAAAGTCCTTATTTTTCGGGCAGGCTTCGCCTTGAAAAATAACCGATGTATACGTAGATACTTCCGGCAGAGCGTCAAATTTTATGCTATATTCCACAAACAGCTCTATACAGTCAAGCGCATTGACATAATCTTTCAGTTTTATATAATCTTCCGCTAGCCAATAATTAACTGCCCGTAACCTTAAAGTTTCATGAATATAATCATTATTTTCGTGCAGTATTTCTTCAATACTGACGAGTTTTTTGAATAGCTCTACTCTCTTTTCTGAGTTATCCTTATATTTCGAGTTGGCAAGATTCACAATTATACCTTCGAACATATCCGATAACAGCCATATATTTTGAACAATCTGACTAGATTTTGCATCCCCGTCAAGTATTTCCGGAAGCACCATATCGCGCGAATCACGCGCAAGCGGCAGTCTGTTTGCTGTTTCAACAGCTTTTTCTATTTCACCTATATTTTTATAAGCGTGCGCTAGCACTTGAAGTGAACGAAAACGCAAACTATCGTCCGTGCAATCACCTAAAATGCGTGTGCAAATTGATATAGATTCCCGCAGATTTTTTTGTTTGTCTTCTTCTGTTTTTCTCGTAAAACATAAAGTTTTCGCAAGACAGTACAATAAATCGTAATTATTCGGAAATTCCTGAACGGCGTTTCTGAGCATTTCAATTATTGTGCCGTCATACCAATTTTTGCTCCTCTCAGGTCCCGCCTGTTTAATAATCATATCAATCTTCTCTTGATTTTTCATAACATCATAGCACATTAATTCGTCTATGCTTATATTAAAAAAATTCGCGATTGACGGCAGAAGCTCTATATCAGGATAACAGCCTTCGACTTCCCATTTGCTCACAGCTTGCGCAGTAACACCTAAATATTCAGCAAATTTCTCCTGCTTAACATCAGCTTTTCTACGCAATTCCTTTATTTTTTCACCTATTTTTATAATCATAAAATTTCTCCGCTCTTATAATAATTTTTACAAGTACTTGTAACTATATTATAAAATATGGAGAAACAAAATCAATAAACAATCATTTGTTGAAGAATCAACTGCTAGTTGTCAGAGCATCTCTTCGGAACAGCTAAACGATACCACGGCGTAGACAAATTCTGATAGGGCGGGAACATAACCCGCCCAAACAAAAAAGGAAAGTGACCTAAGATTTACGATTTCAGCTTTAGCCACAAAGCGGGACGAACGCCGCCTGCGCAAAAGCCATCGCTGATGTTGCCTTTCAATATATTGTTGCCTTGAATACCTATATCGCCGTTACCATGGATGTACACGGCTTTTACATTCATGCGGCCGGGCGACCGAAGCCACCACCAGGTAGGCCATTCTTTACCTTCAAGTCTTGCTATTCGCTTACTGTTGTTGTCATCTTTCCTTTCAAACCAATATCTTTGATTCTTTCCCCGGTTGTATAGTTTTGAACTGCTATCACCGAAGTATTGGCACACTGCTTCCTCAATGCTTAATAAGAATATGCTGTCTTGCGTATCGGCTCCGCCTTTTGAACCATACCACTGATTGCCCGGATTCTTATTTAATACCGGAATTATTCTTGATTTATCAGTTGCTGTGAATTTGTCATAAAATTCACCGTTAAGATATTTTCTTAACGAGCAGTCAGCCCATGTTATATCATTATAAGCGTCATGGTAAGCACGCTGTTCTATAATATATTCGGTTATGATCAAAGCCATATTGTTTTGTATGTCAAGAATGCGCCAGTTATAGTCGCCAAATGATACTGTTGAGCCGATTTTAAAGTCATCCATTTTCCTTCTCCTTAATAGGGAACAGCAAATCAAGCTGTAGATAACTCATTTCAGAATCGTGCTTTTGAATATAGTTATAGAAATTCAAAGTTTCTTCAAATCCTTGTCCAAAGGCTGTTTCGGGCGATTCCCATCGTGGGGAACCCCAGTCATTATCGTATTTATCGCTTGCATCAACCCATTCTTTCAGCCGCCGCCAATCCTGGAAATCCCACGCCCTTAACACATGAGCTGCATATAACCCGCCGCTGAACTCTCGTCTTACTAATGGTGCGGGTATCTCCATATTATCGGGAACAGACACCCACACTTCATATACGTGCGAGTTTTCACCAATTCCTGCCGCGCCTTGAGAGCAGTCAAAACCGAAACTGCGTGCGTCGGGTTTAATTTTTAACAATCCGCTCTCTTTTGTAAATTTACTTATCATGTCCAATGCTTTGCCTTCACAGCCTTCTCCTGAAGCGTAAGCAGCAGCCGTGGTCATGGGCGGCAGATATAAAATCCGCACGTCCTTGTCTTCCAGTTTCATTAATTCTTCGTTGGCTCTGTTTAATTCTTCCATTGATAAATTCCCTTTCGTTTTTTTGCTTTGATTATCAGAAAAAGAAAGAGAGCTTATAACAGAGAACACAGCTTCGTCGCCGAGGAGTTTTAAATTTACATCGGCTTTTTCATGGATTTCCGCGATAAAACGCGTCAATATGGATTTAACGGTAGACAGCGCGGTAATTTCGCCGTCTATTTCGCTTATGTTTTGCCTGAAAATTTCCACTGCTTCCGCCGCGTCTGAATTGTTAAGTATGCTTATGATTTGCTTCACGGGAACACGCAGCTTACGCAAAACTATGATTTGCCGCAAACGGCTCACGGCGTTTTCATCATAAACCCGGTAAGCATAATCGTCTTTCCGCTGACTTAGAATTAAACCCGCCTGTTCATAATAACGTAACATTCTTGTAGAAATTCCGTAATCCCTTGACACCTGACTGATTGTTTGAAGCTCCATATCATAACCTCATTTCTTTTTCTATTTAGAATATAAAGTACGACACGGTGTCAAAGTCAAGAGGTCTATACAAATATCCGTATTTTATTCTGTCAAATAGGGATTACATAAATTTTCTGCACTATACAACCTAATGCTCATAATCAGGTGAAATGCTTATTTTGTAATCCAAGGAATTGGATTGCCTTGTTCCAATATTCCGGGTCCGAAAGGTGTTGTTTCTCCTGTTTCTGGATTGGTAGGTTGGTCAATTTGAAACAAAAAACCGCGCTTTCCGTATCTGCCGAGTTTGCTTTGGTCGTAGTAATCACTATCCATGCAAATGTTAACGGCTTTCAACGCAACAGCTACCTCTTGACTTCCCGCGAAAAGTTCATGTTCCCATAAAAACTCACATTCGATATTCAAAAAGCATTCTTTGATCCGGGGCGCATTAACCTTCGAGGCTTTCTCCGCCGTTAAGCCGGAGACGGTGATTTCATCAGCTTCAAACTGATTATTACCAATCGTTTTAATACAGCGGTCATATATATCGTTTGAGGGGAAATTTAGTACGCATACCCCTGTTTCTTTTAGTGATTGATACATATGCCCGTTTTTATCGACTTTTCCCATGATACAGATAAAGTTGTCAGCTCCGCTTCCCGCAAAGGTAGACCAAGATTGCAGACAAGCATTTTCTTTCCCGTTCGATTTCCAGCTTGTGACAACGAATACCAGCGACGGCATGGCTGTCACAAAATCATACCAAGACATATTGCCGCAGGCTTCCAAGTATTGCTCAGTAAATCTCTCCGGCCTTTCAGAAATAGAAATTTCCTTTTTCATAAGGTATTTCTCCCTTTTATTTCAATCATAACATAATAAACACGACAACAGTGTGTCATGTCCGATATCTCAACTCTACAAATTGGAATTTGCCGTGGTAAGTACGAAATCAAATTCTATGTAATAGACTAAATTTACCACCTACCCAAGGCTGTTAGTAAAAAAATATAATGTGTTTTGTAAGGTATAAGCATAGTGGAATGTGTTTCTACCATTATCTTGAATTTCTCAAGTGAAACATACGATACCTCTTTCACTTCATTATCGCAGAAAGAGTACTCCTCTAAAAGAATATCCGTTCTATAAAGGAACACATCATCTATTTCATTTTCAAAATATCCATCAACCTCTAAATACTCTCGACACGAAAAGAGATATTGGAGTTTATCTATTTCTAAATCAATGCCAAGTTCTTCTTTTCCTTCTCGTGTAGCTGCTTCTAAAGATGATTCACCAGCTTGGATATGACCTGAAAACGAAATATCCATCATATTTGGGAACTTAACTTGACTATTTCGAGTTTGTAGTAGTATCTCATCATTAGAGTTAACAATCCATACACAAACACTTTTATGAATAAGTGCTTTTTTATGAGCCTCGTATTTTTCCTCGGTCTTACCACATTTTTGAGCTAATTCGTCATAAATATCGATCATTTCCATACAATGCAGTACCCCCATAAATTACTATTTATTGAGTTCATAATCACACCTTCCCTAAGTTTAGATTATAGCACTATCAAGAGCATATTTTTAAGGTTTATGCGTAATGTTGTCGTTAGGGGTTCGACTCCTTCCTGATTGTTGGAAAAGCACTATGTCATTTACGGAGCTGAGGGATAAATAATTTTGGGCAAAAGCCCAGAAAAGGCTGATGCCATGCAGCTTTGACCGCATGGCATCTATTTTCACCTAACATGATTGGCGGAAGAGGAGGGATTCGAACCCTCGTGCCACTTGCGTGACAACCTGATTTCGAGTCAGGGCCGTTACAACCACTTCGATACTCTTCCATATATGTTTAACCGCCGGAGCGGAAAAACGCTTTATTCACTTTTAATTTGGCAACTGCGTGTGCTCAGCGTTCCCTCAGCTCACTGAAGAAATTCTTCAGTACATCCGAGCATTCCTTCTCGAGCAGTCCCCAGCTAACCTCGACTCTATGGTTGAAGGCGTTGACCCTGAATACGTCGATGACCGATCCCGCCGCCCCGGCTTTCAGATCGGAGGTGCCGATGTACAGGTTCCGTATCCTTGCCTGGATTATGGCGCCTGCGCACATTGTACAGGGTTCCAGGGTCACATACAGGTCACAGTCCGTCAGCCTCCATGAACCAAGTGCCTTGCAGGCTCTTCTGATGGCTGTCATTTCCGCATGGAGCGTGGAATCCTTTTTCGATTCCCTCTCGTTATGGCCCCCGGCAATAACTATGCCATCTCTGACCACGACTGCGCCAACCGGAATTTCGCCCGAACGCCGGGCTTTTTCCGCCTCTTTCAAGGCTTGCGCCATATACCGTTCATGAGTCGTCAAAGAGCGGCTATCCGCTTCGTGCCTCAAAATAAAACCTCCCGGTCCATATGGGGAAAACGCGCACATCTGATTATACTACAAAGGTTTTAAACAATCAATTGCTTAAATTTTGAAATATATGGAACCGCCAGCCGGGCGATTATCTGCCTGATTCATGATCAGGCCAACTCCAGGACGGATATCTACCTGGAAATCAACCGGCTGCTAAGATTGTAAAGTATTCTGAAAGGAAGGATTATAAGAAACATGATACCCATGATGACAAATTCGACAAACATCCCGAAGTAGTTGCTTAACCTTTCCATAAAATCACCTGTCCCGTAAAACCTTCATCCTTTGATTGACGAAAACACCTTGTCCAATAAGATCTTCGACATTATTATATACTTTTATAACAGCTTATATGTTAAAAATTCATGACAAAAACATTACTTTTTCTTTAACAAATGAGCTCCTGGCGATGATTTTTTTGTTATTTCAAAGGAAAAGATATGCAAGTGTCGAATATTTACAGAAATGCTTGTACGGGACATACCCTGGAGCATGAAGCGGCAGGATTATGCTGCAAATTTTTCAGAGGTGACGATAATGGAAGTAATAATTTTAGTAGCATTGATATTTGTAATACTCAGCTTGGCAAACAAATATCTCAAGGTGCCGAGGGACAACAATCAGAGATATGATGGTATCAACAACAGGTTTTATGGTGAAGGCTATACCGGGGATACGCCTGTTCCGCCGACCGACGCTGAAGGGCAGGAAAATGTACCGGAGGACCTGCAGGGAGACTTGGATGAGGACCTTGAGGATCAGCAGGAAAACCAGGATGAGGACCTTGAGGATCAGACAGAGGAACAGCAAGGGGATACATCGGATAATATATCCGGGGACCTGCAGGAGGATATATCGAACGATATGAAGGCAAATGCGCCGGGGAACCTAAATGCAGGCCTTGGGGATCAGCCGGATAACGACGTAGGTGAGACCGGTGCTATGGATCGGCCAGATGCGGATCACGTTTCCGTTTCCTCTGTGGAGAATGCCTCCGGCCAGGGAGTTCCTGCCGGAAACGCGGCGATTTACGGTAATGACGGCAATACACAGGGTGTAATCATAGATACGGAAGTCCATACAGACGCCGTGATGCCTCAGGATCCGGTTAAATAGTGATAGGCCTGAGGAAAATTGCACTTGTTTGGCGGCTGGAAACAGAAGAAATGCACGACTCGCGCGACACACACAACACTAATAACACGGAGGTTACTTTATGAAAGCACTATTTATAGGCGGAACGGGCATCATAAGCACGGCGATAACCGAACTCTTTGCCCGGATGGGCGGCGAGCTCTACCTGCTAAACCGCGGGAACAGGAATGACAGGGTGCCCGAAAATGTCCGTGTTATCAAGGGCGACATCAGTGATGAGAAAGCCGTAGCCGCGCTGATTTCGGATATGAAATTCGACGTAGTTGCAGATTTCATAGCATTTACTGCAGATCAGGCCGAAAGGGATTACCGCCTTTTCAACGGAAAAACGAAACAGTATATTTTCATAAGCTCGGCCTCGGCTTATCAGAAGCCTCCGCTGAGTTACCCCGTAACTGAGAGCACCCCGCTTGTGAATCCTTACTGGCAATACTCTCGCAATAAAATTGCCTGTGAGGAATACCTGATGAAACAGCACAGGGAGAACGGATTTCCCGTTACTATAGTAAGGCCAAGCCACACGTACGACGACAGGTATCTGCCCCTGGAAAGCTGGCAGGCGGCAAAACGAATGCTTGAGGGCAAGCGCGTCATAATTCACGGCGATGGGACAACTCTTTGGACTCTTACGCACAATTCGGATTTTGCAAAGGGTTTTGTCGGACTCATGGGCAATGTTCATGCGATTGGCGATGCAATCCATATAACGTCCGACGAGAGACTCACCTGGAACCAGATCTATGAGATAATTGCAGACGCTCTTGGTGTTGAACTCAAGGCGGTGCACGTGCCGTCCGAATTTATTGCGGCCTGCAGCCTGAATGATCAACTGGGGACCCTTATCGGCGACAAGGCCAACAATGCGATTTTCGACAACACAAAGCTGAAACGGCTTGTACCGGAATTTGCAGCGACGACACGTTTCGACCAGGGTATCAGGAAGACCATTGCCAACATCCTGAACCATCCGGAACTCCAGAAGTCCGACCCGGCTTACGACGACTGGTGCGACCGCATGATCGCCGCGATGGACAATGCTCTGGAATCAGTCCGGGCAGGTAACAGAAAATAAGTTTTCAGCAGTATGAAATAAATCCAGCAGTATAGAATAATCCGATAATACGAAATAATCCGGCAAATTAATATTTGTATCACTTTTCAGCCACACTAAATTCAGCGGCGGGAGCGTATAGCATTTAACCTCCGCGGCGCATAGTGCGGCTTGATTATTTTTTGGAGCAAAGGAAGACTACAGGGTGATATGAATGAAAACAAGCTGGAAGGGCTCAATTAGCTTCGGTATGGTTTATTTTCCCGTAAATGTGTATACGGCAACATCGGGTGCCGAGGGCATCAAATTCAATTATCTTCATAAGAAATGCAATACGCGCGTCCATTACAAAAAATTCTGCGACGTCTGCAACGAGGAGCTGTCGCAGGACGACCTTGTAAAGGGCTATGAATATGAGAAGGACAAGTATATTCTTGTAACTGACGAGGATTTCGAAAAGCTGCCGATCAAATCCAAAAAGACCATTTCGATTATTCACTTTGTCGCAGAGGAGAAGGTTGACCCCATCTATCTTGACAAGGCTTACTATATCGGCCCCGGAAGCATCAGCGCCGGCAAGGCCTTCGAGCTTTTCAGGAGGGCGATGGAGCAGACCGGCAAGGTGGGCATTGCAAAGATTACGCTTTCCTCCAATGAATATGTATCCATGATCAAACCCTATGAAAACGGGGGCATGCTGCTCTATCTCCTGTATTACAGCAATGAGATCCGGAAGACGGACAGCATCCCGGAGCTGAATTACAGCGTGGATATCCATGACAATGAAATGAAAATGGCCGTAAGTCTGATAGACAACATGACCTCCGAATTCAATATCGACGAATACAGGAACGAGTACCAGGACGCTCTGAGAAAGCTTATAGAGGCCAAGATGGAGGGCAGGGAGGTAGTAAGTCCGCCTGAAGCACAGTCGAATATAATAGACCTGATGGATGCTCTGAAGGCAAGTGTTGAAGCGACCAAAGCAGATAAGGCGGCAGCCGGTTCAAAGGGGACGGCCAAAGGCGGAACCAGAGGAAGGGGTAAAAGCACCGAGGGGGAGAAGACCGCGGCAAAGAGGAAAACCTCATAATCAGGGTATGCCGTTTTTGCAGGAAAAGTTGAATCAGCTGTCAGGTAAGGCCCGTGCTAAGCTGTGGTTCTGTTTTTCGGCAGAATATGTGCAGGAGAAGGGACCCGGGTATATTTGCGAGGCTGTGCTAATAAGGATGAAGGTTAACAAACGGGAACTTTTTGCATTTTATTCTAAAAGCAGTTGCATAATGGATTTTACATGATATAATCTGCTTATAAATATTTACACGAAAGCCACAGTTTATGATATTTTAACTGCTCAAATGCAGGGAGGTAATTGCGATGCAGGAATGTGACAGACTAATCGTACCGGCAGGCTATAAACCGGGCATGTCGATCAGGGAAACAGAGATAGCCATTAAATTTATCAAGGACCACTTTGAAAATATACTGGCAAAGGAAATGAATCTGACAAGAGTTTCGGCTCCTCTGTTCGTAAGACCGGAGTCCGGCCTGAACGATAACCTTAACGGAATTGAGAGGCCTGTATCCTTCGACGCTCCCGACGCAGGTGCGGATAGAGTGGAGATCGTACAGTCGCTTGCCAAGTGGAAGCGAATGGCGCTGCAGCGTTATGAATTCAAGAAAGGCGAGGGCCTTTATACGGACATGAACGCGATAAGACGCGACGAGGTGCTGGATAATCTCCATTCCATATATGTAGACCAGTGGGATTGGGAGAAGATACTCGATAAGAGCGAACGTAATATCGATACACTTAAGGATATAGTAAGAAAGCTGTTTTCCGTATTCAAAAAGACGGAGGACGAAGTATGCAAGGCATTCCCATCGCTTCAGAGGTATCTGCCGGATGATATAACCTTCGTTACGACGCAGGAACTCGAGGATATGTACCCCGAGCTGGATCCTAAAGGCCGCGAGGATATGATCCTGAAAGAGAAAAAGGCTGTATTTATTATGAAGATAGGCGGCGTTCTCAAATCCGGAATAAAACACGACGGCAGGGCTCCTGATTACGATGACTGGGAGCTCAACGGAGACATAGTATTCTGGTATCCTGTGCTCAATAAGGCATTTGAGGTCTCTTCAATGGGTATCAGAGTAGACGAGGTCTCTCTCGTAAAACAGCTGAAGCTGGCAAATTGTGAAGAAAGATCGGAACTCCCGTTCCACAGGGACCTGCTTGCAAAGAGGCTGCCTTACACTGTAGGCGGTGGAATAGGCCAATCGAGGATATGCATGTTCTTCCTCGGAAAGGCTCATGTAGGCGAAGTTCAGTCGTCGATCTGGCCTGAAGGAATGGCCGAAGCCAGTAGGAAAGCCGATATACAATTGCTTTGATAAATGCTTAACTATTCTTTCGTTATAAAAACAAGCCTGGAACCAAGGTTCCAGGCTTGTTCTGAATTAAAAGGGAACTCGTGGGACAAGATCCCTGTCCCCATGTCCCACTTATTATCCGAGGATCGTTTTAAGATCCGCCTCGGGAGTCGATATGGGCTTGAGTCCGAACTTTTCAACGAGTACGTTCAGTACGTTCGACGAGAAGAATGCCGGTATTGTCGGACCTACGTAGATATTCTTTATACCGAGCGCGAGCAGTGTGAGAAGTATGCATACGGCCTTCTGCTCATACCATGACAGTACCAGCGTCAGAGGAAGCTCATTCACGCCGCAGTTGAACGCGCCAGCCAGAGCTACGGCCACCTGGATTGCGGAGTATGCGTCATTGCACTGCCCCATGTCCATTATCCTCGGAAGTCCGCCTATTTCGCCGATGTCAAGATCGTTGAAGCGGTATTTGCCGCAGGCAAGAGTTAGTATTATTGTGTCAGCCGGAGTTTGTTTTACGAATTCGGTATAATAGTTCCTGCCGGGCTTTGCTCCGTCGCAGCCGCCTACCAGGAAGAAATGCTTTATGGCGCCGTCCTTTACAGCCTGCACGACTTTATCCGCAGCGCCGAGGACTGTGTTGCGTGCGAAGCCTGTCGTAAGAACGCTTCCTCCGTTTATGCCGGTGAAATGCTTATTTTCGGACCAGCCGACGAGTTCCAGCGCTTTTTCGATAACCGGTGTGAAATCCTTTTTACCGTCGACGTCAGAGATGTGTACCAGGCCGGGATATTCCACGACCGCGGTGGTGAACACCCTGTCGGAATAGCTCTGCTTCGGCGGCATCAGGCAATTCGTTGTAAACAGGAATGCTCCCGGTACATTTTCGAATTCCTTCTGTTGATTCTGCCATGCAGTGCCGAAGTTGCCCTTAAGATGCTGGAACTTCCTGAGTTCCGGGTAACCATGCGCAGGCAGCATTTCGCCATGAGTATATATATTGACGCCCTTTCCCTGTGTCTGCTCGAGCAGCTGCTTCAGATCGTGCAGGTCGTGGCCGCTGACAACTATAAATGGGCCTTTTTCTACATCTGTCGTGACTTTTGCGGGTGCCGGATGGCCGAACGTGCCTGTGTTTGCTTCATCAAGCAGCGCCATGCATTTCAGGTTGACCATTCCGAACTCCATGAGCAGGTTAAGCCATTCGTCAACGCTATGCTCATCCCCTACAGCCTTCATGCCCTTGAAGAACCATGCCGTTACCTCGGCATCCTCTTTTCCGAGTACATATGCATGCCAGGCATATGCAGCCATTCCGCGCAAGCCTAGAAGCAATGTGGAGCGGAGGGATACTATGTCGGGATCCCCGGTCCAGAGCCTTTCTGCAGCGAAATTTTGTGCGCCGCCCAGTTTTTTGGTCTCTTCATTGACCTGTCCGGTTATTTCTCTTACACTTTCAGTGTCGAAATTTACATTCGTGATGGTGGTAAAAAGCCCCTGCATCATAAGTACCGCAGCATTCCTGCCGGGCTTCCCGCTCTGTTCCGCCGCTCTTGCAAGGCCTATCAGCGCTCCTGTCAGCTCGTCCTGACCGTTTGCGACGTCTGCGCTCTTACCGCAGACACCTACTTTTGTACAGCCTTTGCACCCGGCTGTCTGCTCACACTGAAAACAAAACATATCACTCATTTCTTGACCCTCCTGTTTTTACTATGTTCATAAAAATATTTCCGGCCTCAAGCCGGTTGGTTTACAACTGTCTGTTTGCTTCTACAAGGCAATTGTAGTATAATCTGCTTGTGGAATCGGTAACCGTGGTTACAAACGGCAGGGAGGCGGCAAATGGATCAGAGGCTGCAAAGGGTATTATCGGAATGTATGCTGTTCAGGGGGATGACTGCGCCGGAGCTTTCGGCGCTGCTGGATTGCCTGGACTTAAGGGTTCGCAGGTTCAGCCGGAACGATATCGTAAATATGGCCGGCGATCCCTTTGAGGGCGTTGGGGTAGTTTTGTCGGGACAGGCTGACGTAATCAGGGAAAACAGCGCGGGAGACCGTATGATTATGGCAATATTGAAGCCCGGAGAACTTTTCGGCGAAATGGCCGCTTTTTCAGGCGTCGGGAAATGGCCCGCGACCGTTGTCGCCCATTCGGACTGCAGCGTTATGTATGTACCGTCCGACAGGCTTACCGGCCAATGCGAAAAAGCCTGCGCAGGTCACAGAAGGCTCATTGTAAATATGCTCGGCATTCTATCGAGAAAGGCTCTGACTCTGAGCAAAAAGCTGGAGTATCTGTCTATAAGGAGCGTTCGCGGAAGGATCGCCAATTTCCTGCTGGAGCATTATATGAAGAATGGTCAATTGATCTTCATTCTTCCTATGAACAGGAACGAAATGGCTGATTTCCTTAATATCACAAGGCCCTCCCTTTCCCGGGAAATGAGCAGGATGAGGGACGAAGGCATTCTGGATTTTCACAGGTCGTCCGTCAGGATAACCGATCTCGAAGCGTTGAAGGAAGCGGCAGAATAAGCTTTTCATTATACACACCTTCCAACTTCCGTTGCCAGAGCCCCGGGACGCCCCCGGGGCCTTTGAATATACCGGCTTTTTTACTGTTAAGAAGCGATCTTCAGTCAATAATGGATCAATAAAAGGTAATTATCCATAATAAATTCGCGGAAACAGGGTATATAATTGACAGAAAACCTACGGAATGAGGTATTGCATATGGAACTTAAAACACCCCGTGATTCAATTGTTGAAATGACGGAGCTGGTCTTGCCGAATGATACTAATTTGCTCGGAAACCTGCTCGGCGGAAGGCTTATGCATCTTATAGACATTGCGGGTGCAATGGCGGCCCAGAGACATTGCAACAAGATAGTCGTCACCGCTTCTATAGACAGCGTGGAATTCAAGCATCCTGTAAGGCAGGGGGAAATAGTCATACTGAAGGCGCGGGTCACCTGGGTCGGCAGAACGTCCATGGAGGTCGCCGTGGAAGTATTTTCCGAAAACCTGATGGGGGAGAGGAAATTTACAAACAAGGCATACCTTACGTTCGTGGCTGTGGACAGGGCGGGTAAGCCTGTGGAGGTGTGCGGCCTGCGGCTTGAGACTGAAGAGGACAAGAGTGAGAACGAGGCTGCTGCCGAAAGGCGGTGTGAGAGGCTCAAAAGAAAAGAGCAGGCGTGACAGGTCAGATTTGCCAAAGGACGCTAAAACCGGGGTACGTTCATGCCTGGGATTTGTTCCGCCCTCTGACAGTTTACAAATACATCCTTAACCACTCCACAGCCTGGTCCCACATCTCTTTTTTAAATTCATGCTTTGTTTTTGGGTAAATGATGAGCTTCAGCCTTTCCTGGCAATCCGCGTACTGAATCTTCATCTTTTCGTAAAAGGCTGATACTTTATTCGTATCATAATGTTTGTCGATGTCGCCTATCTGAATAAGAAGCGGCCTGTTCCCGAATTTTTCGGGACAGTTGGCAGGCTGGTACTCTTCCGAGTATTCCGCAAGCTCTCTTTTGGCAGCTTCATCATATGCTGCAGGTATATCGCCCGGTATGTCATTCCAATAAGGGGAGCTTATGAATGGAATCCCGACCTTAATTCTGTTGTCAATCACCATGGCTCTGTATGTCATGAAGCCGCCCATGGATATGCCCGTCACAGCTATTCTGCCGGTATCGATTCCCTTTTCCGTTGACAGTTCGTCAATAAGCAGCTTTACATCGTCCGCTGTCTCTTTTATAGCCTTTCTAACCACCTGAACATCTACTTTCCCAAATGATCGTATTGCAAGACTTTTGAAGTTTGGTCCGGGCCTGTCACCGTGAAGCCTGTTGTCTATTGCAACTGCGCAATAACCCATTTCTGCCAGCTTTTCCATATATCTTCCTTCCCTGAACATTTCCTTCCTGCCGGTGAAACCGTGGCTCATTATTACCAGCGGCTTCAAAGCATCGTCAGCCTTCCTGCACGTAATCACGGGAATACCGCTGATAATCTTTTTTTCATATATCGTTTTCATGCAGAACCTCCTTGATTTGTTATATCTTGCAGTATAAACTATAAAGTTATAGACAGGTCAAACTTTTTTAGCACTTTAGCGTTTTTCACTCTTAGAGTACTCTTAGCACTTAAACACTTTACTCGAACTTTTATTTGGAATCGAGGCTATTATGGCAATATCGGTCGGTAAGCTTTCGAAAATGTACGGCATTTCAAGGACTGCCCTTTTGTATTATGACAGCGTCGGGCTTTTGAAACCTTCGGCACGCAGTGAAGCCGGCTACAGGCTTTACAGCGACGAGGACGTCAAGCGCCTTGACAGGATAATGCTTTTAAGGGAGGCAGGCGTACCCCTCAATCAGATCGATGCTCTTATATCTGCAGACGAGCAGATCTCAGCAGGTATACTCATGAGAAGGCTCGGTGAGTTGAATTCCGAAATAAGCAGGCTCAAGGCCATGCAGCAGGTTATTATAGACTTGCTCGGGAACAATTCGGTAATAAACAATATGAAGGGCATGGATATGAATACGCTGCAAAAAATTCTGGAAACCGCCGGGATCTGCAAGGCAGAAAACCGGCTCGATAAGGATGCCATGGCTGCCTGGCATGCAGAGTTTGAAAAGAACTCCCCGGAGCAGCACAAAAAGCTGTTATCTCTATTAAGAGCAGTGATGAAGCCTGACGAACAGGCTTGATATCTTGCTTGCGATACCAAAGCTGAATCAGGTATATATGCCGAACATATGTTTGATATTTTTGCTGAATTATGATAAACTAATACTGCGGCGGGTACAATCCGGCTGCTAATAATTGAATCGGATATTGAACATTTTCGGGTGATTTTATGGAATTGATGGATAAGCTCAAGGTGCTGGCCGATAGTGCAAAATATGATGTTTCCTGCGTCTCCAGCGGCAGCTCGCGAAAAAATACGCCGGGTGGGATAGGCAGCAGCTTCGCCGCAGGTATTTGCCACTCCTTTACCGGAGACGGACGCTGCGTTTCACTCCTTAAAATATTGATGTCGAACCAGTGCATCTACGATTGCGCATACTGCGTCAACAGGTCGTCCAACGATATCCCCCGTGCGGCTTTCACTCCCGAGGAAATTGCCGCGCTTACGATCAATTTTTATAGAAGGAATTATATAGAGGGTCTCTTCCTCAGTTCCGCCGTCGTCAAATCCCCCGACCATACCATGGAACTGATCACGCGTGCCGTCCGGCTGCTTCGTGAGCAATACCGCTTCAATGGATACATCCATATCAAGGCGATACCGGGAGCGGACAATTCGCTGATAGAAAAGGCGGGAAGCTACGTGGACCGTATGAGCGTCAACATAGAACTGCCGACGAATGACGGTCTGAAGCTGCTGGCTCCTCAGAAGAAGAAGGATGCGATACTTGGCCCGATGGGTTTCATCAGCGGCAGGATAAGCGAATCGACCGAGGACAGGCAGCGTTTCAGGAGCGCTCCGAATTTTGTACCAGCCGGACAGAGCACTCAGCTTATAGTGGGAGCCACACCGGACCACGATCTCGGCATACTCAAGCTGACCGAGGGGCTTTACAGGCGGTATCATATGAGAAGGGTGTTTTATTCCGCATATGTCCCTGTTTCCAACCATCCTGCGCTGCCCAGGGATATCAAACCACCGCTGCTTCGTGAGCATCGTATCTATCAGGCGGACTGGCTGCTGCGTTTTTACGGGTTCAAGGCCGATGAGCTGCTGGACGAATCACACAGAGATTTCGATACGCTGCTCGACCCGAAATGCGACTGGGCTTTGAGACATCTCGACAATTTTCCGGTCGAGGTCAACAGGGCCGACTATTACCAGCTGCTGAGGGTTCCCGGGATCGGTGTGCGTTCGGCTGAAAGGATCGTTAAGGCGCGAAGGACCCAAAAGCTTGATTTCAATGATATAAAAAAGCTCGGTGTAGTATTGAAAAGGGCGCGTTTCTTCATAACCTGCAAAGGCAGATATATCGACAAGCTTGACGCAGGCGCAGGGTTCATCAGGACAAACATGCTGCTGGGGAGGGACCGCCTGCCTGCGCTTGATACCGGCTATACCCAGTTAAGCTTCCTGCCACCTGCACCTTCGCCGCTGCAAAGGCTGGAGGCTCAGTGGAATACGGCTGCGTTTTCAGATTGGGACGGAGTGCGGGGGCGGCTGAATGCAGCTGATCCGTTCACGTCAAAAAGCATATCGGGGATGAGTGGATTGATCGGCATTACAGGCGGCGGTATACAATCCGCGGCAGGTCCCGCGCTGCTCCCTGCGCCTGAAGACGTGGCTGCCAGCATAACGGGTGAATTGTGATGCTGGTTTATGTATATGACGGGAGTTTCGAAGGTATATTGACGTCGGTTTTCGAAGCGTTCAGCCGGAAGGAGGCTCCGGACGCCATTGTTTCAGAACAGGGGCTGCAGCAGGACCTGACGGCAAGCTATGTTTTCGTAACCGCCGACCAGGAGAAATCGGACCGCGTGTATGCATCCATCTGGAAAAACATATCGGAGGACGCTCTTAAAAATGTATACCATACCTTTCTTTCGGAGGATCCCGAGGCTGGCACGCTGATATACCGTTATCTGAAGCTCGGCTGGAAAATGGGAAGCAGTGTGGACATGCACCTGTCCGACGATACTGTATTCAAAATAATGGACATAAACCGCAGGGTGGGATTTGAAGTGCACAGGCTGATGGGCTTCGTGAGGTTCCGCCAGGTGGAGGGCGAGCTTTACTATTCTTCCATAAGTCCCGACCACAATGTAGTCGAATTGCTGGCGCCGCACTTTGCCGAGAGGCTTTCGGACCAGAACTGGATTATCCATGATGTTAAAAGGGAGATAGCTGCACTTTACAATACCAAAGAATGGATCATGACCGAATTTACTGCAGACGAGATACCTCGTGCAACCGAAGAGGAAAAACGATATTCCGGTCTCTGGAGGGAATTTTTTAAAACGCTTGAAATAAAGAGCCGTTCCAATCCGAAGCTCCAGAGGCAGCTAATGCCGAGACGTTATTGGGAACACCTGTGCGAGAAGTGGTGAGCGGATCAGAACATTTTTTTTCTTGCCAGTATGAAGGCCGAAACTCCGGAAAGCAGCAGAGCTATTCCAAGCACCAGCGGAAAAGCGTACCTGTATTCGCCCAGCCCGGCCGGAATAGTAACATTCATACCGAAGAAGCTTGCAACCATTGTTGGTATCGCCATAACTATAGTAACCGAGGCAAGGAATTTCATCACTATGCTCACGTTGTTGGAAATGACCGACGCATAGGCTCCCATGATGCCCGTAAGAATGCTGCTGTATATGTTGGCCATTTCGATGGCCTGTTTGTTTTCAATAATAACGTCCTCAAGCAGGTCGGTATCATCGGGATATTTCTTTATTCCCTCGTGTTTGAGCAGCTTTTCAAGCACTATCTCGTTCGATTTCAGGGATGTCGAAAAATAGACCAGCGATTTCTCAAGCTTCAGGAGCTGTATGAGCTCCTTGTTTTTCATCGATTTGTGAAGCTCGTTTTCAATGCGGCTGCTTGCCTTGTCTATGTATTTGAGGTACTGAAGATACTGCGCGGAATTCCTGTAAAGTATCTGGAAAACGAAACGGGTCTTGAAGTGTGTCAAAAATGACTTGACCCTCTTTTTCTCGAAATCCTTTATTATCGTATTTTCCTTGAGGCAGATCGTCACGATCGCATCCTTCAGCAGTATGATGCCGAGAGGGAGCGTGGAATAAAGGTTTGTAGTCCCGTCGCTGTCTATGACCGGAACGTCCACGAGGATAAGAAACTGGTCGTTGTCATGCTCGATTCTTGCGCGTTCCTCTTCGTCGAGCGCCGCGCGAAGGTATTCATTGTCAATGGACAAGCTGCTGCCGACTCTTTGCAGTTCTTCTTCGTCGGGGTTTACGAGATTGACCCAAACGCCTTCTTCGAAATTATCAAGACTGACCAGTTCGTCGTTTTTGGTTTTATATATGTTCAGCATAGGCAGGACCTCCGAAAGAGAAAAAATTCAAACACCCCTTCGATACTGAAGGGGTGTATTGGAACTTGTTCACTTTATTATACAATCCCGCCGGACTAATTACAATAACATTTATACAGCCTGCAGCCGGTCAGGTTTCGTCATCGTCGAAAACGGAATAATCCATTAGTTCATTATACAGGCTTTCGATCTCTTCATACTCCTCATACTGCTGGTTGTCTTCGTTTTCCAGGAATTCTTCAAGGCCTGAGACATCGTTTATCTCAATAGTAAGTCCGGTGCTCTCCAATAACTCGTTTATCCTGTTGAAAATCTCCTGCTTTTCTGCCATATGAACCCTCCAAATATCAGATTTATTTCGGTTTAATATTATGAGTAATACCGTCCATTTTATTCATTCTTTATGATATAATTGGTGAACTGGTGCAAGGCCGGGCAAAAACGAAGCATTAGGGGCGTTTCATGGAAATATGTTTTTATGGTTTTGAGGAAATTGATAACGATAAACTGAAATTCGCTGTAGTATGCGCTTCTCTGAAGGGCAGATGGATATTCGGAAGGCACAGGGAAAGATCCACGTGGGAAACGCCTGGAGGACATCGTGAACCGAACGAGGATATCGCGGAAGCCGCGAAAAGGGAGTTATACGAAGAAAGCGGCGCGGTTGGATGCACTCTCGAGCCTGTCTGTATCTACTCTGTGACTTTTGATGGCAAGACTGACTACGGCGCCCTGTTTTACGCCGATGTAAAGGAAATCGGACCGCTTCCGGAAAGCGAAATAGGCGAGGTAAGGCTGTTTAAGAAATTGCCCGCCGAACTGACCTATCCTGAGATTTTTTCCGTACTCTTCCGAAAGGTTGCCGACTATCTGACTGAAAAGTATATTGGGCTCCTGAACTGCGATATCGTCCGGAACATCAATATCGTACAGTTTTTAAGGTCATATCGGGCCTACTCCTTTGACAGGGTCGGCGATTCCCTGCTGATAAGGGGGACGAGCGACGAGGATTGGGTCTATATCAGCAGCGCATCTGAGGAGGAATTCGACCACCTGATCGAAGGCTTGGACGATGAGGACAAATGCTTCGCCGTACTTGAGGATTGGATGCTGCCCGCTGTTATCCGCGGCAGGGAGATAAGCTCGCGTCTTACCAGCATGAAGCTGGTCTATGATGATGAAGTCTACGAATGTAGAAAGACAGGGAAATGTGCGGAAGCCGAAGGTACAAAGCCGGCCGCAGGTACTGGGACATATGAAGGTACGAAACTGTACGAAGGTGTGAAGCCAGCCAAATTTTCGAAACCGGCAGATGACACAAAGTCAGCCGAATTTACGAAGCCAGCCGAATTTACGAAATCGGCCGAATATATGCAACCGGAAGAAGGTGCGCAACCGGCTGCGGATACAAACCCATTACCAGCGGCGTCGAAAGGGCCATGTGCTATAATACCTGAAGTAACGGACCTCACCATACCCGATGCACCCGTTTTATATAATAACTCGGACTACAGGGAATATATTTCGATTGGTTACATAGAAGAGAGGATATTAAACGGTACGGGCGTCGGAATACATAAGGACGGTAGGCTAGTCGGATGGGCACTCACGCATGACGACGGCGCCATAGGGTTCCTGCATGTTCTTGAGGATTACAGAAGGATGGGATACGCCGCGCGTATAACCGAGGCTATGGTAAGCAGGCTTATCGCGGCGGGCGAAGTGCCTTTCCTGCATATAGAGGAGTCCAATGCCGCGTCCATGAGTCTGGCCGTCAAAGCGGGCTTCAGGAAGGACAGAAGGATACACTGGATCAAGCTGGCGTAACTGCGGGTTTCATGGAATATAATGGCCGAAACTTTTCTATTGACTTTATGTTCCTCCATCTGCTACAATAGTAAAGCGCGTAGGGGCACCTTCGCAAATATATGGCGGCGTAGCTCAGTTGGCTAGAGCATGCGGTTCATACCCGCAGTGTCGTTGGTTCAAATCCGACCGCCGCTACCAGAAATATTTTGCATGCGTCAGATATCCGGCGCATGCAAAATAATGTTACGGCCCATTGGTCAAGTGGTTAAGACACCGCCCTTTCACGGCGATAACAGGGGTTCGAGTCCCCTATGGGTCACCATTATAATTTTAAAATGGCCCGGTAGTTCAGTTGGTTAGAATGCCAGCCTGTCACGCTGGAGGTCGAGGGTTCGAGCCCCTTCCGGGTCGCCATTTTTATTATTTATATGCTGGTGTAGCTCAGCAGGTAGAGCAACTGACTTGTAATCAGTAGGTCGGGGGTTCGATTCCGTCCACCAGCTCCATATGGAGGGGTTCCCGAGCGGCCAATGGGGGCAGACTGTAAATCTGTTGTCTCTGACTTCGATGGTTCGAATCCATCTCCCTCCACCACAATTTGTCTGAAAACCCTTACGTAGCAAGGGTTTTCAGCATTTTAGCAGAAAAAAACTGCACCAGATTGGACGAAAAATTCCACTTAAGTGCAGTTTTTTGTATTTGTGTGAAGTTAAATAGGGAATAGTTCCCTACATTGCTGCAATTAATTTCTTAACTCCCACCATATTTATTGCTCTTTTCATATTGTATGCAAGGAAACTAAGCCCCAGCTCTGCTGTGGTTTTTTCTTTGCCCTTGCATAAAAGATAATGTGCTCCATGATACCACTTTACTGTTCCGAAGGGATGCTCCGACAGACACATTCGATCCTTTATCTTGTGGACATCTTCTTTTATCCTGAGGACAACTTTTTTCTTAGGCATATAATCTTTTCTGTCCAGGGTATGGTTAAAAGAACTTATGACTGCATCTTCCGGAATGGGATTGAGGCTGCCTTTTACATTGCCATACATCCTTACCGGTACACATGTTGTTCCAGGTCCAAAGCTTACTGTTTTTGCTTTACTTGAACCGGTACACTTATTGGGGCATTGCCTGCACGCATCTTTGTTTTTATACCATGCATCGCTCCCTTTAGATTTGACCCTTGTAAGGATGTTTCCCATAGGGCAGGTTACTGTACCATTTTCATTTAAGGTAAAGCAGCTTAAGTAAGACTGCTCTTGAAGCTCTATCTCTATAGCTGTATTTTCATAACAGGTCGGCAGTACTCCTGCCGCTATGCATTTTTGTATGTCCTCCGGTTTTGTAGAATTCCTTTCATTATCGCTGATTTCAGCTTCCATATAATCTATCGTGTAAAGTCTTTCGTCTTTATCATACTTTAGTGCAACATTTGGAACGATTCCGTTCATTACACAGTTTAAAATATCCTCACGGCTTTCATAGCCTTTATCTGCCACGGCTTCAATAGTTTCAACCTCAAGGGTCTCTTTTGCACTTTCAGCCACCTGGCAGAGAAGTCCCTGGTCAGTATTGTGGTTAGTTACTTCATATTCCGCAATAAGATGACTGCCTTTATCAACAGCAGTCTGAACATTGTAGCAGCAGTGAAAGCCATCCTTGCTGTGCATGCGGCGGGCCTCAGGGTCTGTGAGCAGAAGCTGGGTCTCTCCACTTTCTAACAGTTCCTTTAAATAGCCTTGATATTTTTCCTTTCTCAATGTTAATTCCTGTATAGCTGCCTTTATCTGCTCAGGCGTTGGCACATCCGGTTCGTTCCTGTCCTCTTTATCCATTTGTGAAAGGTATTCTGTGATATGCTCGTCAATCCGTTTGAGTTTCTTTTCCAGGATTTCAGTGTTATATGTATTATCTTTGCTGTTGACTGCACGAAATTTTGAGCCGTCTATTGCTA
>DATALQ010000031.1:0-11438 GCA_036260935.1 Clostridia bacterium | reverse complement strand
AGTTTGCAATTATAACCATATTATTATATAATTGTTAGTGACAGCTTTCGCTTAGCGTCTGGATAAGTAAGCTTCACGATAGTTCATTAGCTTAAGGGGAGTGATAAAATGACGGTTGGAAAAGGAGATAAAACTGCAGTTGCCGTAAGTGACGCAGGTACAATGGAAACGGCTGTTGCTGCGGTAAGCAGGGAAAAGAAAACCGTTAAAAAGGTGCAGACTGATAACGATGTAAAGCGCAAGGCAGTGAAGCTGGTAGTTGCACACCTGCGTAAGAAGCTGCCTGAAAATAGTTTTCTCGGCAAGGAACACATTATTGGCTGGATCGAAGATATGGAGGAACTTCTTCTGAAGGACGAATTCGTAATGATAGAGTATATTCAGATGAGACGGGGCCTCAACGACGTTATTGAACGTACGGTCGACGAGGAACTCAGGTTCAAATTGCGGGACTCATGGTATAGTCTGGGTAAGGCCCTCGACAAGAAGGTCAAACAGAAATAGATCCAGATGCATGAGCCCGGTGATACCGGGTTTTTTATTTAGTAAAACATAGGGACGGTTCTTTTGCTCCATTTTACCTGCAAAATGGAACAAAAGAACCGTCCCTTGTTTTCGTCAGGTGCTCGATGCATCGGCGACTTTTTTCTTTAATGAAACATAGTGCAGTTTTGTCCGCCGACAATTTTCATTTCCACTTATAATCTCTGTATCCTCAGATATACGAATCTATTTGCAAGAATTGGCTAAAAATATTTGCAATAATGGCTAAAATTATATTTACAAATAGACGATATAAATATAAAATATAGCCATGATTTAATTGGTACGGGAGGTGTTTTTATATGAAGGTCAGCGCGACCGATGTAAAAAATAATTTCGGTAAGTATCTCAAACAATGCACGGAAGAAGATATATTCATAACAAAAAACGATCATATTATTGCGAAACTCAGTAAATACGACGACCCGTCGGATGGATACCTGATGATCAAGGATCGCGGCGCATCCTATACCTATTCAGGTAAAAGAGTGACTTACGAGGAGTTTTTGAAGATCACGGAAGATAATGAAGAGAGATACGAATATATCGATGGAGAGGTATTCCTGCTGTCATCGCCCGGTATGGCGCATCAGATAGTACTTGCAAACCTTAACAGGTACTTGATGAACTGGTTTGTCGGGAAGAAATGCCGTGTTTTTTCAGCTCCCTTTGACGTTACGCTTTTGGGAGAGAATATCAAGGACAAAAATGTCGTCGAGCCTGATCTTTTGGTATCCTGCGACTACAGTGAGCAAAGGGATGACCGCGATCGTTATACCGGCATACCTAACCTTGTCGTCGAGATACTCTCGCCTGGTACCAGGAGCCGGGATTATGTAACAAAACTGCATGTTTATATGAATGGCGGGGTCAGAGAGTATTGGATCGTAGACCCGAAGGATAAGAAGGTAACACAGTACCATTTTGAAGACAGGGAGCTTTGCGAGATACTTACACACACATACCCCAATGTAGTCCGGTCGATATGTTTCGAAGGACTTGAGGTACCGATGGAAGATATATTCATGGAATGAGCCGGTTATAGATGAGCCTGCCTGAGCTCTATGCAATATTTGACAGTATGGGGAATTATTGATAATATAGCTGGCAGGGTATGGATTTTTGAAGGGTGAAAGGATATAAATGAGATTTAAAATCTTAGTAATAACAACTGCGATTTTATTCACGATTATATCTGTTTCGGGATGTTCCAGTAATAGATACAAATCAGCTCATGGATACAAACCAACATACATAGAAAATAGTGAGTGGACTAAAGAATTAGGATCTGATTATGGATACAAACCAGCATACACAGAAGATAGTGAGTGGATTAAAGAATTGGGATATGAAGTAAGCGAAATTCACGAACTTACAGTTAATGGGCCTAAGAGCTGTCCGGAGATTCCTGTGGAGATTGGAGATAAGGAATACAAATTACTATTTGATACCGGCTGTGCAATGGGATTGAATTTAACGAACATAATCGGAGATGAAATCGCCTATACGTTATTAGGTGAAACTGAACTGACTAACAGAGACGGCTCTCACCAAGGGTGGGCGAAACGCGTCAAAATAAGTGAAATGAGTGTTTTGGGAGATTCCTATCAAGATATCGAAACTAATATATCTGATTGGTCTTTATATCAATCATTAAAATTCAATGGAATTATAGGGTTGGCTTATTTTAAATCAAAAGTAATTACACTGGACTATTCAGGACGAAAAATTGCAGTAGGCAGGAAACCTGTTGACTATAAGGCATTAAACTCAAATAAATACGTCGTGCTTCCGCTCTACAAAACTACAAGCAGGGGAAAGCAGGATTTGCTTTTCTTTGAAGCGGAGTATAACAATAAGCCCATAACAGTTTACATGGATACCGGCAAGAATTACTCATACTTACATAATCCTGACAGCAGGAATTCAGTTGGAAATACGTCTGCCGATATTTCCGGCATTACCTTGAAAGTTGGTAATATGGAAATCATAATGAATGATTTAACTGAAGCTAATATTGCGCAAGAAGACGGACTGCCTTATCCAACAATGATTGAACTGAATTCCGACCAAATATGGAAGTGCAATCTTCTGGTCACTATAGATTTAATTGACCAAAAGATAATCTTAAGTAAGCTGAAAAAGTCCTAAACATATACCTCAATAAAGGGCTGGCTCAAAGTTCATTTTGAGCCAGCCCCTTTTAACTCAAGTCAACAAAATGTCCTCACTCTTTAGCCATGAGGGCATTTGCCGCTTATTGTACCACTGTCATCTGTCTTTACCCAACTCCTGAAATCTGCAAGGTTCCTACTTGCAGTCAGCTAAAAATTTGAGCCCGCTTTCGATAGAAGCCTTTACGCTTTCGACTGCAGGTCCTCCCGGGATGTTTCGCCCGGATACGCATTTTTCAAGGCTGATCTCGGAATATACGTCATCCCCGATCTTATCCGAGAATTCCTTGAACTCGGGCATGGATAGCTCTTCTATGGCTTTATTGTTATTGATGCAGTAAAGCACCATCTTTCCTATGATCTCGTGTGCGCTGCGGAATGGTATGCCCTTTTTGACAAGGTAATCGGCCATATCCGTGGCATTGGTGAAACCGCCCTGAGCAGCCTTGTACATGTTCTCCTTCCTTATTTTCATGGTAGAGAGCATCTTTGTGAAGACAGGCAGGCACATTTTGACAGTATCAACAGAATCGAATATGGCTTCCTTGTCTTCCTGCATATCTTTATTGTAGGCCAGCGGAAGGGACTTCATGACTGTGAGTAATGCGGCCAGATTGCCGTAGGTCCTGCCGGTTTTTCCCCGTACCAGCTCGGCCACATCCGGATTTTTCTTTTGAGGCATTATGCTGCTCCCGGTACTGAAAGCGTCGTCCATTTCAACAAAGGCAAATTCCCCCGAGGACCACAGCACCATTTCCTCGCTGAACCGGCTTAAGTGCATCATTATCATTGAAATGCAAGAGGCCAGCTCTATTGCGAAATCCCTGTCGCTTACACCGTCAAGGCTATTTTCGGTTATCGCTGCGAAACCCAGTTCTTCTGCCACGAAATTACGGTCGATAGGGTAGGTCGTACCTGCTAACGCTCCGGAGCCCAGAGGCATGACATCCATACGTTTATAGCAGTCATCCAGCCGTCCGATATCGCGCCTGAACATCTGGAAGTACGCCATTACATGGTGTGCCAGCGTTATGGGCTGCGCTCTCTGAAGGTGGGTGTAGCCGGGCATTATAGTATCGAAATTATTTTTTGATATAACAAGCAAAGCCTCGAGAAGCTCCAGCAGCATACCCCTGATGTTTTTTACCTCGATCTTCAGATACATGCGAATATCGAGTGCTACCTGATCGTTGCGGCTTCTGCCCGTATGCAGCCTTTTGCCTGTATCGCCGATGCGGGATATCAGAATTTTTTCAATGTTCATATGGATATCTTCCGCATCGATTTCGAACTCGACCCTGCCGCATTCTATATCGCAAAGGATCTCATGCAGTGTTTTGCAGATAAGCTCAGCATCGGAGGCAGGGATGATTCCGCATTTACCGAGCATTTTTGCATGCGCAATGCTACCTTCTATGTCCTGTTTATAAAGTCTTGCGTCGAAACGTATGGATGAATTGAAATCGTCCACCGACTTATCAGTATTGGCTGAGAATCTGCCGCCCCATAATTTCATATCTCTTACCTCGCGTTCCAAAGTATTATTACGAATTCCTAACGAATGACTAGCGAATGCCTAACGAATGCATAACGTAATCCTAACGAATTCCTAATGCATTCCTAATGAATTTCAATTACTAACGTAATCCTAACGAATGTCTAACGGATTCCTGACGAATACCTAACGAATGTCTAGCGTAATCCTAAAACAACCTATGGCAAAGGGAAAGCCCCATCCTGAGCTTTCCCTCCTGTCGATCAAATGTTTTCATCAGCTTTTGCAAGTTAAAGCTTTTAGTTTTGAACAGAGAGAAATGGAACATAAGAACCGTCCCTCCGTTCCACAAAGCTTCGAATTTATTTATTTTCTTTCTTCTGATTTTCCATCATCAGCGCCCTGACCTTTATCGGCAGGCCGAACAGGTTTATGAAACCTTCAGCATCCTTCTGGTTATAAACTGCATCCTTTCCGAAGGTGGAAAGCTCCTCGCTGTACAGAGAATACTGAGACTGAGCTCCAGCCGGTGTGCAGTTGCCCTTGTAAAGCTTCAGGCGCACGGTTCCGGTAACGGTCTGCTGGGTGCTGTCGACAAACGCAGACAGCGCTTCCCTGAGGGGAGTGTACCACTGGCCGAAGTAAACGAGTTCGGCAAATCTCTGGGATACGAGGTCCTTGTAATGGAGAGTGTCTCTGTCGAGGCAGAGCAGTTCGAGTTCCCTGTGGGCTGCATAAAGAATGGTTCCGCCGGGAGTTTCGTAAACGCCCCTAGATTTCATACCCACGAGCCTGTTCTCGACCATGTCCATGGCGCCAACACCGTTGGCTGCTCCGAGCTTGTTCAGTTCGTCGATCAGTTCAATCGGCTTATATGCTACACCATTAACCTTTGTCGGTATACCCTTCTCAAAAAAGATCTCCACATAAGTCGGCTTATCAGGTGCCTTTTCAGGGGAGACCATGAGCTTCAGCAGCTTGTCATACTGCGGCTCATTCCAGGGATCCTCGAGGTCCTGGCCTTCGTGACTCAGATGCCACAGGTTCCTGTCCATGCTGTAGTTATCTTTTTTGGTTACCGGGACTGGTATGTTTCTTGCTTCGGCGTAATCTATTTCTTCTTCTCTGGATTTGATGTCCCATATCCTCCAGGGAGCAATAATCTTAAGGTGTGGAGCAAGAGCCTTTACAGTCAGCTCAAAACGCACCTGGTCGTTGCCCTTTCCGGTAGCGCCATGGCATATCGCTGTAGCGCCTTCTTTTTCGGCAATCTCTACGAGCCTTTTAGCAATGGCCGGTCTGGCAAAGGAAGTGCCGAGCAGGTATTTGCCTTCGTATACGGCGTTGGCCTTCAATGTGGGGTAGATGAAATCAGTGATGAATTCTTCCCTCAGGTCTTCGATATATATTTTGCTTGCGCCTGTTTTTATAGCTTTTTCCTTTAGATGGTCGAGTTCTTCTGCCTGGCCCACGTCGCCTGCAACCGCTATTACTTCATAATCGTAATTCTCCTTCAGCCACGGTATTATGATCGACGTATCGAGGCCGCCCGAATATGCAAGTACTACTTTTTCCTTCTGACTCATATGAATTCCTCCACTACTATGCTAAAATATTGACAAGTACTATTTTACTCAATCTGGTTCGATTATACAACAAAGTGTATAAATATGCAATAATAATTATAAATATTCAAAAATTAAGCCTGAATAGCGTTGGAACCACAAAATCTAAACCATTGGAACAACAAAACTTAAACCAGAGGTAAACTTTAAATGATCATAATGGGGATCGACCCGGGATTTGCAATCACGGGATTCGGTATAGTAAAATACGAAGGGAACAAATTTTCGCCCATCGAATACGGCGCTATAACGACAAAGGCCGGAGAACCCTTTGCTCAAAGGCTTCTCACGATTGACAGGGAGATATCGTTCATCATAGAAAGATTCGATCCCAATGCGATCTCCGTCGAGGAATTGTTCTTCAACAAGAACATCAAGACTGCGATAATGGCTGCTCACGGCAGGGGGATCGCACTCGCTGCAGCTGCCAGGTCGGGTAAGCCGGTATTCGAATATACGCCGCTTCAGGTAAAGCAGGCCGTGGTGGGCTACGGGAGGGCCGAGAAGGCTCAGGTGCAGCAGATGGTCAAAGCGATACTGAATCTGCCAGAGATACCGAAGCCGGATGACGTCGCGGATGCACTGGCAATCGCCGTATGCCATGGCCATTCCAACAAGTTGTCGGCGCTGGGTTACATGGGAGGAAAGTAAAGGGAGGGTCAAAATGTACGCATACATAAAAGGCAGGCTCGAGGCGAAGGGAAACGATTATATAATAGTAGAGGCCGGCGGGATCGGGTACAGGATAAACACCTCGCTGTCGACTATCGAGGCGGCCGGGCAGACCGGAAACGAATTCAAGGCTTTCACCCATCTATATGTCAGGGAGGACATAATGAGCCTCTTCGGTTTTGCGACGCAGGAGGAACTCGGTATGTTCGAGCTGCTGCTCACTGTGTCGGGTGTTGGACCAAAGGCTGCGCTGGCGCTGCTTTCCGCCGTTTCTCCGTCCAAATTCGGACTTGCGGTCATAACGGACGATACCAAAACATTGACAAGGGCGCAGGGAGTCGGCGCCAAGCTGGCTCAGAGGATAATTCTCGAACTCAAGGACAAGATCAAGAAGGAGCAGCTTGCAATGGCTTCGGGCAACGGATTTGACAAGGCCGAAATGCCGCGCGAGGGCTCAAGGGTCTCGGAAGCGGTCAGCGCGCTCATGGTGCTGGGCTATACGCCAGCCGAGGCGAGCAAGGCCGTGGCTTCGGTATACTCGGACGATCTTGATCTCGAGACTATCATCAGGAATTCACTAAAAGGGCTGATGAGGTAAAACGAAGCAGAGGCTGGATTAAGCAGATGTTTGCTGAAACAGAAGTAAGACGGACAAGAGAAGGACAAGCAAGAATTAACGAGGATGAATAAAGGAATATCTGCAGTCAGTTAAGCATCAAGGGAGGTTAAAGCTCTCGTGCAGACCGACTGCTTCAATACAGTAAAATGGCCGGCTTGACGCCGTCAGCGGATGATAAAGCATGTGAAGAGCGAAACGGGGGAAGTACGCATGGAAGAGGAAAGGCTTATCGAGAGGAATGCCGTCGTTGAGGATGTGGACGAGACAAGTCTCAGGCCCAGAAAATTCAACGAGTATATAGGACAGACCAAGGTCAAGGAAAACCTCGGTATTTTCATAGAGGCTGCCAAAAGGCGCAAGGAAGCGCTGGATCACGTTCTGCTCTACGGTCCTCCCGGTTTGGGCAAAACTACGCTCGCGGGCATAATTGCGTCCGAGCTTGGAGTAAACCTTCGCATAACGTCGGGGCCTGCCATAGAAAAGCCCGGGGATCTCGCCGCAATACTGACTAACCTTGGAAGCTACGATGTGCTTTTTATAGATGAAATACACAGGCTCAACAGAAGCGTAGAAGAAATACTTTACCCCGCCATGGAGGATTACGCGCTGGACATTATTATCGGGAAAGGCCCGAGCGCTCGCTCGATCAGGCTTGACCTGCCCAAATTCACGCTCGTCGGCGCAACAACGAGGGCCGGACTTCTCACCTCTCCGTTGAGGGATCGTTTTGGCGTCATCAACCGCCTCGAGATGTACAATAACGACGAGCTGGCGCTAATAGTAAAGCGTTCGGCGGGAATACTGAACATAGAGATAGAGGAAAAGGGCGCCACGGAGATCGCGAAGCGTTCGAGGGGAACGCCAAGGATAGCAAACAGGCTGCTTAAGAGAGTCCGCGACTTTGCGCAGGTAAAGGCTGCCGGGGTCATAGACGAGGCTGTTGCGGCAATGGCGCTCAACGCTCTTGAGATTGACGCCATCGGTCTCGACAATACCGACAGGGTCATGCTTTCCAGCATAATAGAAAAATTCGGAGGCGGCCCGGTCGGGCTGGATACGCTTGCCGCCTGTATCGGAGAGGAACCCGATACCATCGAGGATGTCTACGAGCCCTATCTGCTGCAGCTCGGTTTTATCAACAAGACGCCGAGAGGCAGGATGACGACCCAGCTGGCGCACGACCATCTCGGGATCAGGATGAAGAGCGACCGGTATGTACAGGAGGAGATGAAGCTCGAATGAAGCTCATGATGCATATGTGCTGCGCACCGTGTTCGACTTACCCGCTTTCCGTACTTAGGCAGGAGGGTATCGAACCGGTGGGCGTTTTCTATAACCCGAATATCCACCCCATCGAGGAGTTTGAAAGAAGAAGGTCCACGGTAGAACAGTTTGCCGCCATTAAAGGGCTCGAAGTGCAGTATTACAATGATTTCAGGCAACCCGAATGGGAGGCTTTCAGTGGCCCGGGAGAAGCAAGGTGTACGATGTGCTATACGACGCGTTTGAAGAAGGTAGCTGAACTTGCGTCGGAACAAGGCTTTGATGCATTTACCACATCGCTTCTCGTCAGCCCCTACCAAAAACATGATCTGATAAAGCAGCTCGGTGAAAAATACGCCGCATTATACGGCATACAATTCTATTACCGCGACTTCCGCCCCGGCTTTCGCGAGGGTCAAAAGGAAGCGAAGGACCTTGGGCTTTACCGCCAGAAATACTGTGGATGCATCATTTCACTGAATAATCCGTGATGGGAAGGAATAGTTGTATTTAATTCAATAAGACAGTTAGAAGACTAGCCAAGCCGCAACTCCTTTGAAATAAAGGTTTGCGGTTTTTTATTATACACAGTTCCACTTGCCTATATATTATACTTTCACTCCAAATAGAAACTTTAGTGAATATAGCTAATATATTGAAGGATTGCCAATAACGGTGTCGAATTATCATAGTGATGTATAATGCCTATTTTTGTCTATAATGGATGCTAACAATCAGTAGAAATATAAACAACTAAGGAAAGCTTGATAATTAATTATTATAAGAAAGGGGTCATAAAACATAACTGAATTTGAATTTAGAGGTAAAGAGCTTAGAAATATTGCAAAGTCTATTATACTTGACTACATGAAGGCTACTCCTTCTTGTGCATCTGGGAATGAAGGTATGAGGCTTGCTGAGATTTTCCGAAATTGTGGTTTTGATTGGGGTAATTATCCCAAAGCTACTTCAACTAATCAACAATATTGGGTTGTCGCTTTAGTTCGTGAACTCGAAAAAGAAAGGAAAGTTGAGCAGATTAAAGAATCTGGGCCTTGGAGGCTGGTATAACTACCAATACTTTTCGTTTCCATATACTAAGACAAGGGAGGTTTGACAAAAAATCAAGAGAGCATGAACTTGATGTTATATAGAGTATCTACCTTCAATAAAGAAACATACATTTTAATAATGACTAAAAGCATTTTATTAAAGTGAGGAGAGTCAAGATTGAAAATTATTTTATCAAGAAAAGGCTTTGATGGTAATACTGGTGGAAAACCAAGCCCGATTATGCCTGACGGGACTTTATTATCGATGCCTATTCCCTCAAATGATGGTGTTGCATATAGTGATTTAAAATTTAACAATGTGTCCTATTCGAAATTACTAGATGATTTAGGATGTAAAGTAAGTGGTGGGAACTGTCATGTTGATCCTGACATAAGACCTAATATACGTTGTAATACAGTAGAGAGGTGGAAACCAGCCTTTGGCCAGATCGATATTGCTCAAGGATATTTAGGTAATGCGGGTGTTAGGGAAGATGATCTATTTTTGTTTTTTGGTTGGTTCCAGAGAGTCGATCTTAAAAACGGTAAGTATAAATATGTTTCCAAAAGCGTAAAAGATTTTTACCAAGGAAATGAGATGCAGATCATATTTGGGTATTTACAAATAGGCGAGATAATTACTGACCCAGATAGAATAAGGGAATATAGTTGGCACCCACATACAGATAATAGTAAAATTTACAACAAAACAAATACTCTTTATACTCCAAGGGAAACATTATCATTTGATAATAGGCTACCTGGCTATGGTACGCTTAATTTTGATGTTAAAAGAATTTTAACTAAAAAAGGATATACACCAGCTAAATGGGATGAGCGACGGTTTCTTATGCCTAATATGCTTATTGGGAATAGAAAGAACTCGTCCAATGAGGAGGGAATCATTTACTATCAAGGACAGTGGCAGGAATTAGTCCTTAAAGAAAATGATGAAACAACGAAATGGGCAAAGCATATCATTGCATGAAATACTAATAAGGCTAATAACCAGAAGTTCAACAAGTTTCATGTAGTAGCAATTATGGGAAACTGAGTTTGTTAGGAGCTGCAATATGAATATAATTAGGGAAAAAGTTGATGTAGTTCAATTGTTCGGGAAGGACAGAGCACAAGAAGACGCAAATCTAAAACACTATTTTATCAAAACAAGTCAATATTCGGAGATCGCATCTGGTTCAAGGGAACTAGTATTAGGGCGCAAAGGTTCAGGTAAAAGTGCAATTTTTCAAACACTTGCAGATGAAAAAGAAACTCATGATGAAATTCCAGTAAAAATATCTTTCGACGGTGAAGATTTTATATTTATTCATAGTTCGTTACAAAAAAACGATGTTGGAGATGTTGTAAATGATGATTTTAAGTATTCATTAGCATGGAAGGACTTTATTATTTCAGAGATTGTGTATTCTGCACTAAGTAGAGTCGACAAGCTAGACGGTATACTCAAAAAATTTTTATCAGAGAATGGCCTTATTCGCGAAAGAACGTGGGAAAAGTTCGCACATTCATTATTGAAAGTAATCAAGGGCGCTAAATTGCAGGGCACTAGTGGAGAAATTGATTTTGATTTGGCAGGATTATCGGATTTGGTTGAGACTGATCAAATAAAGCTAAGAGATTCTATTAATAACTTGATCCGTAAAAACAGCTTTTTTGTTCTAATAGATAATTTGGATGAGCCATGGAAAAACTCCCCTGAAATGAACGCTTGGTTACGTGGCTTAATTTATGCTATTAGGCAACTAAAACGAGAGTTTAATAATTTGAAGTTAGTAGCGTTTTTGCGTACAGATATTTTTGACATTATTTCTAAAGGCAGTGATCTCTTTGACTCTAAAAGTGAAATAACTACCATTAATTGGGATGATAACTATTTTTACAATCTTAAGTTGCTGGTTGCTAGTAGAATTGCTTTCTATTTTAAAAAACCATTGCCGTCTGATTACCATCAGGTACAAGAATTATGGAATGTTG
>DATALQ010000026.1:0-15240 GCA_036260935.1 Clostridia bacterium | reverse complement strand
AGACTTACCGGGGACACCTGAGCGTCCGAAGGACGCTAGCCCCCGGCAGGGGTCGCCTTCTTGAAGGCGACCCCTGCGCCCTTATAAAAGCATTTTGATTTGATCTTTACGCAAGTGTAGCATGCGGCGTAAAATTTTGGGGGAAACCTGGGAAACAGAATGCGATATATGAACCTGAATTTCGAAAGTAATTTCAAAACGTCCGTGACCGAACTCCGGCTAGCCCAAATATGGGAAGAGGTATTGGGAGTTAAAGAAATCGGAGTGAACAGCAACTTCTTTGAGTTAGGGGGGCATTCGTTAAACGCGTCGAACCTGGCTGCCCGGATTTACAAGGAGTTTCAAATCAATATCCCGCTCAGCGAAGTATTTCAGCTGGTCACTATCACGGAGCTGGCGGATTATATTGAGAAACATCAAAAAGTGAATTACCTAGGGATTAGTAAGGTAGCTCCTCAGGAATATTATCCGCTATCCCCGGCCCAAAAACGGTTATATATCTTGAATCAGCTTGACCCGGAGGCAATCAACTATAATATATCTGAAGGATTGTTAATTGAGGGACAGCTGGATAGAAAGAGGTTTGAAAAAGCATTTAGGGAACTGGTCAAACGGCATGAGAGTATGCGAACCTCGTTTCAGACTGAGAATGGAATCCCGGTTCAGTATATTGCTGAGGAAGTTGATTTTACTATCGAATATCAAGAGTTGACCGAGGAAGAAATTGACGGGGCGATCCGGAAATTCGTCCGTCCTTTTCAATTGAATAAAGCGCCGTTAATAAGGATTGGATTAGCTAGGGTAAGCGAAGAACGGCATTATATGTTATTCGATATGCACCATATAATATCTGACGGTAGTTCTATGAGCGTTTTAGTGAAAGAGTTCGTAAGTCTGTATAAGGGCGAGGTATTACCGGAACTGACTGTTCAATACAAGGATTATGTGGCCTGGTATGATGAACTCTTAAAAAAAGACTTCATTAAGAAACAGGAGCAGTACTGGTTTGGCAAATTATGTAACGAATTACCGATCTTGAATATGCCAACCGACTACCTTCGGCCCTCGGTACAAAGTTACGACGGAGAAACCATCCGGTTTACAACTGGCCAGGATACGGTGGACGGTATAAAGCGTTTATGCCAGGAAACAAATACGACGCCATATATGGTATTACTGGCGACATACAATATATTGTTGTCTAAGTATAGTGGTCAGGAAGAAATTATAGTTGGGAGCCCGATAGCAGGAAGGTCACATGTCGATTTGGAGAATATCATCGGAATTTTTGTGAATACTCTGGTATTCAGGAATCATCCCGCCGGTGGGCAAAGGTTCGTTGACTTTCTAAGCGAGGTTAAGGAAAACGCGATTGAAGCCTATGATAATCAGGATTATCCTTTTGAATTACTTGTAGAAAAAGCAAATGTCACCCGGGATTTAAGCCGGAATCCGTTCTTTGATGTAATGTTTGTATTGCAGAACATGGATATAGCGCACATAAAGCTTGAGGGGCTAAAGTTTACCCGGTGCAATTCCCGGAATAAAATCGCAAAATTTGATATGGTATTGTATGCTATGGAAAGCGAAAACGAACTAGAGTTCGCGTTAGAATACAAAACGCAGTTGTTTAAACAGGAAAGCATCTTAAAGCTAATCAGCCATTTTGGGAATATTTTGACGGGAATCATTAACCATAGCGATTCTATAATCTATGAGATTGATATGTTGTCGGAAGAGGAAAAGCATCAGTTGTTATTCGAATTCAACAATACTAAAGAAGAGTATCCTCGAGAAAAAGGCTTGCATGAATTATTTGAAACCCAAGTAGAGCGTAACCCGGATAAAATTGCTGTGGATTTTCAGGGGAGAGAATTAAGTTACCAGGAATTGAATCAAAAGGCGAATCATATTGCGCATTGCCTCCGGGAAAAGGGAATCGGAGAGAATCAAACCGTAGGAATTATGGTTGAACGATCGCTAGAGCTAATTATCGGGATTTTAGGGATCCTAAAATCCGGCGGAGCGTATATACCAATCGACCCTGATTATCCTCAGGGAAGGATCGATTACCTACTATCGAATTCTCAAGCGGCGATACTTTTAACCTCACAAAGCGGAAAGCTAGAGATCAAAACGGAGGCCGTGGATGTTTTAGAGATTGGAGAACTGTTGAATCAGCCTCAATTGAGGGGCGACAACCTCGATTTGAAATATAATCCTGACCGGTTATTATATGTTCTATATACCTCTGGTTCGACGGGCAATCCCAAGGGGGTCATGATTAAGGTCCGCTCGTTTGTGAATCTGATTACATGGTATACCAACGATTTTGGCTTCGGAGCGGACGATCATGTTTTGCTGATTGCGCCCATAAGTTTTGATCTGGCCCAAAAGAACCTTTACGCGCCGCTCGTAACCGGGGGAAAACTGTGTATTTTTAATCCGGGTCGGTATAAGTATAAGCTGATGTCGAAGGTGATTGAACAAAAAGAGATAACGAGCATCAATTGCGCTCCGAGCGCATTCTACCCACTGATGGATTTTAATGAAGCAAGCGATTATAAATGTTTACGGAGCCTAAAATACGTCTTTTTGGGCGGAGAACCCATTAATATGCCTAAATTGCAAGGATGGCTGAAATCATCCAATTGTAGGGTGGAGATCGTCAATACATATGGGCCCACGGAATGTACCGATGTAGTATCGTTTTACCGGTATCAAAGAGAATTGGACAGCGCTGTGGAAAACCCTCCGATTGGAAAGCCGGTCTATAATACCCAGTTATACATCCTAGACCGAAATCACCAGGTGGCGCCGGTTGGTGTGGTGGGGGAACTATATGTTGGTGGCGATGGAGTTGGGAAGGGATACTATAATCAGGAAGGTTTAACCTCCGAGAAGTTTGTTCACTGTCAGCATATTTCCGGGGGGCGGATTTACAAAACCGGAGACTTGGTCAAATGGCGCGAAGACGGAAATATCGAATTTATCGGTCGGGCGGATAATCAAGTAAAGATAAGGGGTTACCGGATAGAACTTGGGGAAATTGAATCCCGGTTATTAAAATATCAAGGGATTAAAGAAGCGATCGTGGAAGCTAAGAGCTATGATGGCGGTCATAAATATTTATGCGGATATATCGTGGCGGACGGTCCGGTAAATATCGGGGAATTAAGAAAGTATCTCGGTGCGGAATTACCGGAGTTTATGGTTCCTTCGTATATCGTACCGATCGCCCGAATGCCGTTAACACCGAATGGCAAGATCGACCACCGAGCTCTACCTGAGCCTGGATTGGACTTAGCTTCCGTATAAAACAAGGTAATAAAGCCTTGGTTTTTATTTTCTCCAAAAATTATGTCGGAAACAGAATGGGAAAATAAAATAAGTTTGAATATATAAATATATTTTGATTTCTTGTTTCATCGATCTGAACTTTTACTAATTCTGGTGTAATCTATGTCATTTTTATGACAAAAAATCGATTAGGTTTTCTTACTTTCGAAATTAGGGGTTTAAAAAAGGATTTTGACGGGAAATATTGAATAATTTATGGGGAGAAGTTTATTTAAGTCAACCATTGATGCGTTTCTGATGAATACAATTATTGTATTGATGATGCAATAGGGACTTTAGATATATGGCTGAATAGGAGATTCGAATTTACATTTGTTTTTAACTTCATCGATGGCATATCACAAACAACCATATTGAGAAAGGAGTTCACCATCATATGAAAGAGAAACTCATGAGCTTGTTGGAAGAAACTATTGGCAAACAGCTTTATAAACGACTATCCGATTTGGATCCGATGGCCAATTTATTTGATTACGGCTTGGATTCAATCGGCTTTATCAACATTATTGTAGCCTTGGAACGGGAATTCAATATCTTCATTGATGAGGACGATTTGGACTTGGATCGGTTTAACAATATAAGCTACATTGAAAATTACGTTTTACAGAAGCTTTCCAAAGACATGTAGCTATTTTAAGGAGAAATGTCTGTTGAATTATAAGGCTTCCCAATATAATGTAACCACAAACTTCAAAGAATATGTCGCCATCCACAATCTCATCAGTCACAAGGGATTCCTGCTTTCTCCAAAAGACGCCGTCCGTATTCTGGATGCGATTCAGACACCGGCGGAGCTGAATGAGGGGGTCCGGAAGCATCTGACGGATACGGGAATACTCATAGACGGCTCTATAAATGAGGCGGATACAGTTCGGACCATGCGTAGTACCCTGATTGAAAAAAAGAGGGGGAGGCTCTCGCTTACCATCATCCCTACTTATCAGTGCAATTTCAAATGCATCTATTGTTGGGAAAACACCAAACAGACTAATGACAGCATGTCGATTCAAACGCAGAGGGATCTGCTGGCATACATCAAAAAGCGGCTGGCTACATGCACGGCCCTGGATATTGACTGGTTTGGCGGAGAGCCGCTTTTGGCCTACAATGTTATGCATGATCTGCTGGAGGAAATCGCTTGCCTTTGCCGGACATACCGGGTGCCCTATTCCTCCACACTGACGACAAACGGATATTGCCTGACGCCTGAAATTGCCGCGTATTTGGCGGAGCACAATAATTATTTTTTTCAAATCACCCTTGATGGCCCCCGGGAATTACACAATTTCAACCGGCCACTGAAATCAGGCAAGGGCACTTATGATGTCATATTCCATAACCTGACCGGTATAAGGGATTCCGTTGCCAACCGGCACATCAAGGTCTTTATACGCATAAATGTCACCAATGATTCGGCGGGAGCCGTGGAAGAAATGATCCCGTTAATAGGCAGGGAATTCGGTGGAGACTCCCGGTTTTATCTTTATATTCAGGCGGTGGAACGGCACAACGACCTCCGCTTTGCCGATATGGAAGGCAGGTATCTGCAGGAGAACAGCATTATTGAAAGGCTGTATGACCGCTGTATCGATCATGGGATTATGACAACGCCTCTGAAAATGCTTCGTCCGGGAGACCTGATGTGCAAAACGACATTTTATGACTCCGTATTTATTTCTTCCGACGGCAGCCTGTACAAATGCGATATGGCCATGACTCCTGACCATGTGAGCTATATCGGTTCGTTGCAGGTGTTTGATGCCGACGAGCTGAAACGGCGCAACGATTCCTGGTATAAGCATCTCCGTGAAGCTGAGTACTGCACGGATTGCATTCTGTATCCGCTATGCTTTGGCATGAAATGTCCCTACTACTCCGAGATCAATGTGGTGGACAAGTGCGAATACTACAATGATTATGTTATTGTCAAAAGCGCTGTCAAATCCTATGCGCAGCAGGGAAAATATCCTTTTTTACAATGTGGCGGTGAATGATATTGTCGTATACGGACGATTTTTACATCAACAGAGTATATGCATGCTATCGGGGAAATGCGTACCGGATTTACAGGAAGCTGGATGACAAGTTCAGGTCAATCGCGCTATCTTATGATCGCTGCGAGGAGCTGAGCATACCGGCCATGATTGATGAGGACGTATTGGTAAAATGCGGCTATTTCGAATCCTTTCCGGGACAGATATGCGCCGTTACAAGGTTCAATCCGGAAGATTATGAGTCGGTGACGAATCATGCGGAAAGAAGCTGCGGCTGCATGGTTCACGATAAGCAATACCTTACGCCCTCCGCCTGTCTCCATATATATCCCTTGTTGAGCGGCTGTCAGATCGATGACCGTGTCTTTACAACGAGAGCCCGCGTCTACCGCTACGAGGATAAAGAGGCTCGCGGCTTAACCAGGATGTGGGATTTTTCCGTGCGGGAGATTGTCTTTGCGGGTACCAGGGAATTTGTGATCCGGTCGCTGCAGGATGCACAAGACCGATCCCTGAAAATAGCCGGCGCAATCTGCGCGCAGGCCACGCTGAAAAAGGCTAATGATCCCTTTTACGACAATGCAAGCAACCGGGTGAAGATTCGTCTGCAGAACAGAAACAGTTCAAAAATGGAGCTATGCATCCCGATCGACGGGCAAGAGGTTGCGGTTAGCTCCTTCAATTATCACGGCTTTCATTTCAGCGAGCCCTTCGGCTTTTCCGATAACCGCAGGATTGTCAGCGGTTGTGTGGGGTACGGCTTGGACCGGTGGCTGGCAGCATATCATAAATACGATGAGGGAGAGGGTGTGCTTGAAAACACGCTATTTGGTTGATGTACAAGAACTAAAGCGAAACTGCACCAGGCTGCACAGCTACATACAGGCCGACAGGTATTTCTACGCAATGAAGGCAAATGCGGAAGAGCGGGTTTTGTCGGCGCTGGTCCTGGATGGATACGGCTTTGAGGTTGCCAGTGTGGAAGAATTCCGGCGCGCGAACAAGGCGCCGGCTCATGCGGATAACGTGATATGCGGTCTTCCCGTCAAACCGAGAGAGGTCATCACGCAGCTGTACCGGCAAGGTGTGCGATATTTCGTGTTTGACCGGTTGGATGAGCTGGAAAAGCTGAACAGGGATGCGCCTGACGCCAGGAAGATCGCCCGCCTATATGTAAAGGATCTGGATGGAGAATCGGCGGAATGGGGCATGCCGCCGGATACGATCCTGCGTTTGTTGGAAGCAGGGCAAGAAATCGACGGCCTATCGTTTCACATCGCTCGCAACTATCAGGTCAGGCACATCACCCACGTGATGGACCGGGTGGAAAAGGTGCTATCGGCATGCAACAGGCCTATGATTGTCAATATAGGCGGCGGCTATCGGGCGGAGCTACCGGCGCATCTGGCGCTACGATATAACCTGGGGGAATTTTACCTGCGCCTGGCCGAAAGGCTGGGGCAGATAAAGAACCACCATACGGTTGAGATTTATTGTGAACCCGGAAGGGGAATTATCCAGTCGGCCTGCCACATTCTTGCCGAGGTTGTCCTGGCGGACAGGGCAGATGACGTGTATCGCGTGTTCCTCAACATGAATATCGGTAGCATGACGGGCTCGCATCCTCTGCACATCAAGGTGATGGGGGATGGGGAGGAAGAGTGTGTCTACAGCGCGCAATGGCATATGAGTCAACAGGCTAAGGAAGCAGGGTATATGACGGCGTTTATAGATACCATATGTGAGTACAGGCCCTTTTTTTCCCTGCCGCTCACCCGTCCGGTCCGGCACGGGGAAGTCTTGAAGTTGGAAGGCATGGGAGCGTATACCTTCTCGCAGGCCTATGATTTTCATTGTCGGGAACGCATAGCGTATGCGGAAGGATAGTGTCGTGCAGATTCCCGATGAGGGCATGGTCCTTATTACCAGCGAAGATTCACCGAACGAACCCGATGAATGGGGATGGGGCCTGCTACGTCAACTCGATGGTCCGCCCCGACTGACGAGCTGGTCGGCATGGGATGGCGGTCGCTTCCAGTCGCCCCGCCGAATATTCCATATACAATGTTTTTCCCCATTCCTGCTGGGTATTTTATTCCGTATTGAGGTGAATTAAAGGATTAATTACATGGCTAAGAAAAAGACGATTCCATTTAACGCTCTCCTTCTTTCGCTCAAACTGCAACCCGCAGTATCTGTTTCTATTATCGCTACCATGATCGTACAGGGAATGCTTCCCGTGTTTCGGGCGCTTGTAACGGCACGTTTCCTCAACACCGCATTGACGATGTTTACGGTTCGGCAGGAGGAGGTCCGGGCCCTGTATGCCTCGGCAATTATCCAGGCCGCCATACTGGCCGGCATTATTGCCATAGAAACACTTTCCGTCATCGTAAAGGAGTTGTTGTCCGGTAGGTTGGAACTGGGTTTGCGCAGGACCCTACGGTTCCTTTTGACGGAAAAGCGGTCGAAAATACAATATCATTATTATGAAAACATAGCCATACTGGATTTGATCAGCCGTGTTTCCGAGACGCCGGAAACCAAGATCCGCGGCGGATTTTTCAGCTACATGAACTTTTTTTTGCTGGTTTTACAGCTAGGAAGCCTGGTGGTGCTGATTGCCCCCAGCTCGTGGCAAACTGCGGCAATTTTGATTTTTATGTGTATACCGCTTGTTGTAATGGCGTCGCATAGCGGAAAAGCCATCTATAAAACAAAGCTTGTCACACAGCAGATGCATCGGCAATATGAATATCTCGACCAGGTGATGACAGACAGGGATACCGCTCAGGAGAGAAATGTTTTCGGCTTCGGCAGGAGCATGAACGAACTGTGGCATGTATTGTATGAAAAGGTTCGAAAGGTGGAATTGAAAACAGAAGCAATATGGTTTATCAGGACAAAAGCTAACGGAATTTTAATCACCATCATTATGGTTGTCGTAATCATGTTTCTAATTAACCCTTTGCTTGCGGGCGCAATAACAATTGGATTGTTTATATCACTGGTGAATGCAATTTATTCTTTGGTGGACAAAATTGCATGGTCGCTGGCCACCTATTTGGAGCAAATCACCAGCATTAACGAATACAGCCGGGAGCTGAAGAACTTTTTTGCCCTGGATGAACACACCCGGGCACAGGCAAACGAGGGCGCCGCGGAGCCCATTGCATTTCATGAGCTGGCATTGGAGAATGTAAGCTTCAAATATCCCGGGACGGAGACATATGTTCTGAACGGATTCAGCCATACATTTGAAAAGGGAAAGTGTTACGCCCTAGTGGGTGTGAACGGGGCAGGCAAGACCACGCTGGTCAAGCTGCTCATGGGGCTTTACGACGATTATAAAGGTAAAATAAGCATTAATGGAATAGAACGGCGGCGGTACTCTTATAAACAGATGAAGAGCCTTATCTCCGTTATTTATCAGGACTTTACAAGGTACAGTTTGTCTGTAAAAGACAATGTCCTGATTGGCAGGGCAAACGATGAGGAGTTTTTGCTGGATCGCGATATTAGCGAGGTTTTGCGGGTTGTGGGACTGGAGGACGCGGTAAAGGCGCTACCGGACGATGTAGAAACAATGCTGGGTAAAATATATGAAGGCGGGCAGGATTTATCAGGCGGCCAGTGGCAGAAACTGGCCTTGGCCAGGCTTGTGATCAGCGACGCCCCCATATGGATTATGGACGAGCCTACATCGGCGTTGGACCCATTGAATGAAAGCCGGTTTTACCGAGATTTCTTTAAAATCAGCCGGGAGCGCACCACCCTGCTGATCAGCCACCGTCTCGGGGCTGTAATGCTTGCCGACGAGATTCTGTTTCTCCATAATGGCCGGGTTGCTGAAAGGGGTTCCCATAAGGATCTGATGGAAAAACACGGGCTTTATGCCGAAATGTATGAGAGCCAGAGAAGGTGGTACGATGGAACAGGCAAATAACATCACCATCTGGAAAATGTTGAAATTCGAAGCGAAGCTGTGCTTTGGCAATAGTCCGGTATTGATGACGGCGGAGGCTATTGCATCGGTGATACACGGTCTTTCCATTGTATCCATCACGATCGGCACGCAGTGGTTCTTTGATTTGACAATGAAATCTGTGCAGCAAAGAGCTTATGCACAGATCTTTTACGGCGCCGTTATATTTGGCCTTATCATTGTTTCCAACCAGGTCATTAACGGCGTAGAAAACTATCTTTGGGATGTCACCTATAAGAAATTGAAGGGCTTTTCCTACAAACGCTTTTTTCAAAAGGCTGTGGACTTTGATGCGGAAGTATTCGAGTCACCGGATTTTATGGATAACCTGTACAAGGCAAAGGAAGGCGGCGCTCATTTTAACCAGCCGTTGTTTCCCTGCATCGGCTTGTCTACCTTTTATCTGGCCTATTTTTTGGGGATGGCCCTGTACATGGCGCATCTGCAGCCTGTTTTGGTCGTTTCAATCGTGCTGGTATTTGTGCCCACCGTTTTCGGCCAATATTTTAAAACATTCCTGTTTTCCAGGCTGGCCGACGAGGCGGCGCCACATCGGCGGCGTTACGAATACTATGAGAACTGCATCGGCCACAAGGACTTTTTGCGGGAAACGCGCACTCTTTGCGCGACACCGTTTTTTTTGAAAAAATATCTGGACGAACTGCAGACTCTTACCGTGAAAATATGGCGGACAAACAAAAAGGCCGCTTTATACTCTCTGGCGGCGCAACTTATGACCCTTGGGGGGTATTTGGGCATCCTTTGCCTTCTGACATCACAGCTGTTGAAGGGAAATATCAGCGCAGGGGCGTTCGGCGCCATTTTCGCATCGGTTGGAACGATCTTCAGCATGATGGGCGAGGTGATGGAAACAGTCAATGAGCTCGTGGAAAACATCGGACTAATGAAGAATTACATCCGATTTTTGGAAAGGCCTTTGCCGCAATTGCCGGACCGGCCGGTAACGGTTCGAGAGGGCATTCATATGGAAGAGGCGTCCTATCGCTACAACAATGCGGAAAAAGATGCGTTCACAGATGTGAATTTACATATAAGGGCCGGTGAAACGGTTGCCATTGTAGGGGACAACGGCTCAGGCAAAACCACTTTGATCAAGGTGATGGCAGGCTTGTACCAGCCGACAAAGGGCTGTGTGTATTACGATCATACAAAGATCAGTGAAGTGGCCCCGCACTGCGTCCGGGAGCAGATGTCGGTGGTTTGCCAGAACTACGTCCGCTATAAAATGAGCCTGCGGGATAACATTTCAATCAGCCGGGGAGTAATCAACCGGCCTGATGACGGGATGGATGATGAAATCATCGGCTTGCTGGAAGCGGTGGGCTTGTGGCGGGAAAAGGAGCAGTTTCAGCTTGGATTGGATACGATGTTGGGACGCGAATTCGGAGGCATTGAATTGTCGGGCGGGCAATGGCAGCGCCTGGCTATCGCCAGAGGAATGTACCGCGACAATATACTTATTTTTTTGGATGAGCCGACAGCGGCCGTTGACCCTATTGAGGAATCGGGGCTTTTTGAATTGCTGAAGGATGCCGGCAGAGGAAAGGTGTCCCTGATTGTAACACATCGCCTTGGCTGTGCCAGAATTGCCGACCGGATTATCGTGATGGAGAAAGGTAGAATTGTAGAAACGGGAACGCATGACGAGCTGCTGGCGGCAGGGCAAAAATATAGCAAGATGTATCACGAACAAGCCAAATGGTATATTTGGTAGAAAGTGTAAGGCAGGGTGATGAGAAACCATGTGTGATGGCGATGAATTGTTTATAAAAACACAAGCAAGAGAAGCGATAACGGACTTGAACACTCTACCCTTTACAGACAGAAGCTTGATTGATAACGATATTTACTGCCGCTATCGCAATCACACCCTTTTTTATCATACTCTACCCCTCTTTACCACCAGAGGCTGTCCATATCACTGCACCTATTGTCATAATATATGGCCCAGGCATCACATGTTCCGGTCTGCAGAAAACATCATGGAGGAAATCAAGATCTTTTATGATATGGGCGTGCGGCGATTTGCGTTTCTGGATGATATTTTTAATCTGAACCGGGAAAACAGCGCACGTTTTTTCAAATTATTGGTCAAAAGTGGCATGAGGGTACAGCTAATCTTTCAAAACGGCGTGCGCGGTGACATTCTGGATACGGAATATATCGATCTCCTGGTGGAGGCGGGGACGATATGCCTACCCATGGCCCTTGAAACTAGCTCGGCCAGATTGCAAAAAATGATAAGGAAAAATTTGAACATTGATAAGCTGCATCAAAACATGACCTATTTATGCCAGAAGCATCCACAGGTGATTTCATCGTTGTATTTCATGGTCGGCTTTCCCTCGGAGACCCCCGAGGAAGCCAGGGGCACCATCGATTTTGTAAAAAGCATCAAATGGATTCACCTTCCAGAATATTTTAATCTGGTAATCTACCCGGGAACCGAGATGGAACAGACGGCATTGGATCACGGTGTCAGCCGGGAGGCAATACAAAGAAGCATGGAAAGCTCGCTGATCGGGCTGGAGCCGGAGACCTTTCCTTTTGAGGACAAGCATTTTGTTCGCAGGCTGCGTCAGAGATTTTTCATTGATTATTGGATGAATCGCGAGCGAATCAAAACGGTTCTGCCCTATCAAATGCAACATATGACGGAGCGGGAGTTGCTGAAAATGTATGACGACTTCTTTCAAAAGCGATTTCAGTCCGTCAATGATTTACTGACCTTTTTCAATATTACGGACCCTCAGCTCCAAAGTAAGAGGTGTCTGGATGAGGAACTGGTGAAGCCGGAGAATCTGAAGGAACAGGTGGATCGCTATTTTTCATCGTATCGCGTGGGGTTTGAAAAAGGGATGCGCCTGTTGCTCATTGACGTTAACCAAGCGTTTGCTGATACGGATGAAGACGACAACAAGTTTATCAACCAACCATTGGGTATTATGGTGTTGGCTACATACGTCAAGGCAAAGCTGGGAAGGCAGATTGAATGTACCGTTTTGAAATATGATGTGGATTATCGGGATTACGAGGAATTGGGGCGGCTGATTGATCAGGTAAAACCGGATGTGATCGGACTGAGCGCCGTGACAATGTTTAAAAAGAATCTGTATTGCACGGCAAAGTGGATAAAGGACCATCATGAGTTGCCGGTCCTGGCCGGAGGCGCGCATTCGACGGTATATGACGAAATATTGTCCGAATCAGAAGTGGATTTGGTGGTGATTGGAGAAGGGGAGCTGACCTTATTGCATATCTTGCAGGAGATGATAAGACATCGTAATCTGCTGCCCCCCCCAGACGTGCTGGAAACCATTCCTGGTATTGCCTACCGCGCAAAGACGGCATTACGAACTGAATTATGCTAGAGATTGAGAGAGTGCTTATGAAGCGTGTCGCATTTATGTTTTCAGGCCAGGGCTCTCAGTACACCGGTATGGGAAAGAATCTCCATGATCGGTTTGTGGAGTGCCGGAGAATATTTGACTTTGCCAGCGAGGTATTGGGAATCAATATGCGCAAATTGTGTTTTGATTCAGATAGCCACACCCTGGATCAAACCGTGAATACTCAGCCGGCAGTACATATTATTTCGATTTGCGCTTTATCGTTGCTGCACAAATACCGGATTTTCCCCTCCGCGGTGGCGGGGTATTCGCTGGGGGAATATGCGGCGCTGTATGCATCCGGTGTCTTCGGCTTGACGGAAACGCTGTACCTTATCAGCCGCAGAGCGCATGCAATGCAGCAGGCCTATGACGATGCGTACGGCATGGGAGTTATCAGCGGTCATGACATGCAAAAAGTGGAAGCATTATGTGCGCGACGGGAAAATGTATGGGTAGCCAATTACAATACGCCGGCGCAGGTCAGCATATCGGGCCGGAAGGATGCCATACAAGGCGTATTTGATGAGTTGGACCGTATGGGCGGCTACCGTACAATGTTTTTGCCAGTGGGAGGAGCTTTCCACACAAAAATGATGCTCCCTGCCGTGGAGCTGTTTTCGAAGGATATAAAGCCGGTTATTCCCAAGAAAAACACGGTACCTGTCGTAATGAATACGACAGGTACCTATTTGGATGAACGGTGCGATATTAAAAAAATGATGTTGGAGCATATGGTGACACCGGTGCGGTGGAGCGATTCTATTGAAACATTGCTATCGAGTGGGATTGAGGTATTCATTGAATTGGGGCCGGGCGATACTTTGAGCAAATACGTGGTCGCAATCGCTGGAGATCGAAAAATTGATATATTCCATATCAGCGATACACAATCGCTGTCACAGACAGTCAATTATTTGTACGGATAGGGGGAGGGCCGGTAATGGATACCGTTAGTCGGATAAAGGAATTCTTGCATGATTTGATTGGGATTGCACCGGACAGAATCAAGGAGGATACGACTATTTTTGATCTGGGTATCGATTCCGTGATGATGGTAACGTTTGTAATAGAGCTGAACGAACGATTCGCGATTACGCTTTCCCTGAATGATGTGATCTTTAACTGCAATACAATCGGCGCCCTCTGTAAGCAGATAGACAATCAACAACAGGAAACTCCCGTTAGACCAGAGGCCAAGGAGGTCAACGCCAGGTCCGAAGTATCGCCGTGTGTTCAGAATATAGAGGAGAGCGGCGCTCTGCCGCCCGATTCGGCTGTGGTCTCTTATCCGTCAATCTATGACGTGATTGCGCGTCAGGAACAGATGATGGAGCGGGTGTTTCAGCTTCACCTGGAAGCAGTGGAGCGGGCCGGCGGCGGAAAGACGCCGGAAGCAGCAGCCTCATGGCATAAGGCCCCGAAAAAGGAAAAGCCCAAAAGGCCTGTTCCGGAAGAGCGGCAAGGGGCGAATGGAGTCATCACCTTGACTGACAGCCAAAGCGACATGCTGAAAAAGATCGTTGCACATATGAATCAGAAGCTTGACAAATCAAAAAGTCAGGCGGATCAGGAAAGAAAGGAACTTGCGGATCTGGATGAAAGCGCCGGTTTTAGCATTTTGCTGAAGGAACTGCATTATACACCCATAATTGATCATGCCTGTGGAAGCAGAATTATTGATGTGGACGGTAATGAGTATGTAGACATCGCCATGGGGTTTGGCTCTCTTTTACTGGGGCATACGGATAAACGTTTAACCAGGATCCTGAAGAAGGAAATTGACCGTGGATTCCAGCTTGCCGCTCGGCATAGGCTGGTAGGACCCACTGCACAGCTTGTCTGCGAGTTGACTAATTTTGAAAGAGCAGTCTTTACAGTAACGGGAACGGAAGCGGTTATGTCCGCAAAGAAAATAGCCAGGGCCTATACCGGAAAGCCTAAAATCGCCATTTTTACCGGGTGTTATCACGGTCATAGCGACTCAACCTTAATCACAAGAATACATGGCGGCAAGACACGACCTATTGCTCCGGGCATTTCTTTATCATCCTCGTCGGATATTATGCTGCTGGACTATGGGGACATGGAATCCTGCGCTCAAATTGCCCGGAACTGCGACGAATTGGCGGCCGTTTTAGTTGAGCCAGTACAAAGTAGGTTTCCCGGCTACGTTCCGGTCGATTTTCTTCATGAGCTGAGAAGGGTTACGAGGGAGAACGACGTCCTGCTGATACTGGACGAAGTGATAACAGGATTCCGTTGCCATAATGGCGGCGCCAATGCTCTGTATGACATTAAGGCGGATATTTGTATTTATGGAAAGGCTGCGAGTGCAGGTATGCCCATTGGCATTATCTGTGGAAGCCAAGATATCATGAATAGCGTGGACGGAGGTCCGTGGCATTTTGGGGACGATACATTCCCCAGCGTGGAAAAGACCTTCTTTGCCGGGACCTATTTCAAGCACCCATTTTCCATCGTTAGCGCC
>DATALQ010000025.1:0-41227 GCA_036260935.1 Clostridia bacterium | reverse complement strand
AAAATATGCATTACTTCAAGGAATAGAGGGTTTATACCCGAAAAGGAAGTTGAGGTATTTGATATAGCTCCATTAGATAGAACACAAATAGAAACATATGTAGATAAAATAATACACTTAGGAAAGTTTGATATTAAGGATAAAGCTTCCTTTTTAAAACAAACAAAAATTCTAGTTGAAAAGGGATTTTTAAATAGTTTCTTGATACTTTCATTACTGATAAATATTTATAAAGCAGAAAGAGAATTACCCGAGAATAAATTAGACTTATACCAAAAATGTTTTGAATATATTGCTAATAGAAGAGAAAAAGAGAAAACACAAGGGAAATATGATTGGAGATTAATTGGACCATTAATGAAGGATAACACATTTATGGAATTATCCAATATGTGTTTGCCAAATAACAGTGATATAGATAAAGAGAGTATTAAAGGTATGCTTACCAAAGTATATAAATCAAAGTTCGGTTCTTATGGTGAAACAGAATCAGCAGTTGATGAGTTTCTGGCATTTTGTTCGGATAGAACAGAGTTGTTTGTACCATCTGCAGGAGAGGATAAATTTAAGTTCTTTCATCGGTCCTTTTTTGAGTATTTTTATTCACAATATATTTTTACTCGGTATCAAAATGTAGAAGATATTTATAATAATATCTCAAAATTTGATATTGATTCAGAAATTTTTGAGTTAACAATGGCTATGCTGAAACAGAAAAATGAGGATAGATATCAAGAACTCATTGAATATATTTTTAGCAAAATGAATATGGAAGCTGAGGATGGTGGAGATAAGCTATACCCATTAAATATTTTATTACTTGGAATGCAAGTAATTGATGATGAGTTATATAAAAAGAGATTAGTTCAATTTTTAGTTGACAATTATATGCTTATAATAAAAAAAATAGAAAATCTTCATAATCAAAGAGTTTTGATAGACCTAATAGAGGATAATCAGATATATTTAGAACAAATTAATAATACTTATAAGGATTTCGCAATTTTCTCTGTACTTGAAACATTTGTTATGCTATTTCCTAAGATGTTAGAAATATCAAAACAAATTAATTATAATATAAAACATAATCAAAAAACAAAAAGTGTTAAAGATATAGAATACTCTAAAGAAATGAGATATTTTAAGTATAGATTTATCGATTCATATTCTAATAAATTCTATAACGCAACATTTTTCTATAGTAATGAGCCTTACAAAGTTATTAATAGTATAACATTAGAATATATAGATTTACTTTCTAGGAAATGCGGCGCTAAGAAGAAGGATGCGGGTTTAATAAAAAAGTCGTTTTCTGAATATATATCTTTGGAAAAAGACGCCAAAAATACAGTTAATTCTATTTTCTTTGACTGAAACCTAAACTTTATATCTAATACTCTTCGATATTTGGTTCCTCAAAATAAGCCATGTTACTAAAAGTAACATGGCTTATTTTGAGGAACCATAAATTTTACTTTTCAAAAATATCCTTCCAAAATTTATGGGTAATGCAACAGCTACACAAGGCTTTTCAACAAATTTTGGTGGAGGCGAGGGGACATGTGCTTCCAATGTTTCCATTGGCACTGACTATATCTTGAACTCTGCGGTGTGGTGACACACCTCCCAGATCAGCAGGCATTCCTTTATTGTTGAGGAATGTCCCCATCTGATTCCCGAGTCCCCCGGCGTGTTATGGGAATTGATTATCCGGAGCTGTCTGCTCCGCTGCTTCCCATCCTAGTGGATCATCGAACCGGATTTACATCCATGCTCTCCAGATCCCTATGAGTCGATACAAGGCTGTTGAGTTTCCTCACATACCTCTCGGTATTGCCGTCGGGCTGCCGTGCAGCTTTCGCTGCGTTGCCTCCCGTTACGGTTTCACCGATAAAGCCGGGTTTTCACCTGCCTGTCGCCAGGCAGGGCGATTCTTTTTTCTATGGTATTGCAAAAGCAATCACCATAAGTTAGCAGGACTCGATGTCCTGATAACTTTTCCCTAGAGTCGAACCCCTGTCCGAAACCATATCCTCCAGCGCTTCTACGGGTGTAGATTGTAATTTATGCCTGGCCCGGTTTCCCTTGCGAGACCTTGGCCCTGCGTTTCCCTACGGCGGACCTCTGCAATCAAAGTTCCACTTTCGGTAGCCTTAAAATCCTGTCCAGCTCAAGGCTACGGCTGAACTAGTTCCGGAATTTGACCTTCCCCTTCCTAAGGCCTGACTTAATGACGCCGGCTACCTAAGGTGCAGGAACCTCAGACCGACGGTTAGCAGCAATTAAGCTGCTAAAGCTAATTCGAAATTATCGTTTTTAGCGTTTAATTTTAGTTTCTCGTTTTTTAAGAGGCCCACGAGAATCCTCTACCCGCTACACTGGTTCCAACAATCCCGTCGAAACCAATACGCCCCCATTATTTTAAGGCGGCACACCTGCAATTACTACTGCAAGGTATGCTCCTTAAATGCTAGAGCTATTCACTTGTCAAACTTCACCTGAGCTGTTCCTTCATCTTGCGGTCAATCTCACGTTTGGCATCGCGCTCCGCAATGTCCTCACGCTTGTCGTACAGCTTTTTGCCTTTGGCAATCCCGAGCTCGACCTTCACCTTCCCCCTCTTGAAGTAAAGCTCCAGGGGTACCAGCGACAGGCCCTTTTGCTGCGTGATGCCGATCAGCCTGTTGATCTCGCTTTTGTGCAGCAGCAGCTTGCGGTCGCGCAGAGGATCCTTGTTGAATATATTCCCCTGCTCGTAAGGGCTTATATGCATACCGTTCAGCATAACTTCGCCGCCTTCGATCATTGCGTAGCTGTCCTTCAGGTTCACCTTGCCCTGCCTGATCGATTTGACTTCGGTGCCGGACAGCACGATACCCGTCTCCATTGTCTGTTCGATGAAGTAATCGTGTCTGGCCTTTTTATTCTGAGCGATGACCTTTATCCCTTCGTTAGCCATAACAAAAGCCTTCCGTTTAAACTCCCGAGCCGATAAAAATAACCCTTCGTGAAAAGGGCCATTGTTTCCTTCATCGTCGTCGGTTTGTTTTAATTATACCCGCGGCATGATGTTGTGTCAAGTCAAATGGCACCTTCCTGCCAATTGTACGGGGTCGCGCCAGCTTTTGTCTGCTTGTGTCATCCAATACGCTCAATGTACATTTCCTGCCGTGTGTATTCATACCCGATATTGCCTGTTTGCATATTTTATCCGGGCCTTTTTCCGTGCTTCCTCACGAAATGTCATGAATATCTGTTTCCGCTTATCCCCGCCTCAGCCCATCCAGCAGTTCATACGGTATCCTGAGCGGACCTCTTCCGACTCCGATTTCTATATAAGGCTTGTAACTGCCGTGGAAATCGCTCCCGCCGGATACGGCAAGCCCATTTTTCCCGGCGAGCTTCAGTAGTCTCTCAGTCTGTTCCTCCGTGTTCTCGGTATAAATCGCTTCTATCCCTTTCAATCCGGCTGCCTTAAGCCTGGGCAGAAGCTGTTCGAGATCGACCCCCGCCATATCGAGATAGATGGGGTGCGCAAGCACCGGCACTCCTCCTGAACGGGCGATCAATCCGACGCCTTCTTCGGGTGTCAGTTTATCTTTCTTGAAGTAAGCAGGCCTGCCGGTCGAAAGGTACTTTTCAAAGGCTTCGGCAATGCTGCCGACATAGCCCTTAACCATAAGGGTTCTCGCTATGTGCGGCCTGCCAACGTTAACCACGCCGGCAATTTCATTTACTTCGTCCATCGTTATGTCAAGACCCAGTTCGTTCAGCTTACTTATTATCCTGGGATTACGCTGTTCCCGCATTTGCCGCAGCTCTTCGAGGGTTTTCTGGATGGAGTCGTAATGTCCGTTGAAAAAATAACCAAGTAGGTGCATTTCAGGGTCGAAGTCCACACTTATCTCAACGCCTGCGATGACTTCGATGCCTAGAGTTTTTCCCTCCTCGAGCGCCTGGTCGATCCCTTCCATGGAATCATGATCCGTAATTGCGATAGCCGCAAGTCCCTTTTCAAAAGCGTGGCGTACAAGCTCCGTCGGCGTCATGCTGCCGTCGGATGCCGTCGTATGGGTATGAAGGTCGATCAATCTGTCGTTCTGTCCGTAATGTTCCGGCAAAAGTGCTGCCCTCCCGTGCTTCCTTCTGAATAGTGTTATACTGCCCTCTGCTTATCCAGGTGCGTCCCCATTGGCATTAGCGTCAAGCGGGGACATTCCCCGTCAGGGATCTATGTGGACATACCTTTAAGTGGTATTTGAAGGTGTGTCGCCTTACATTGGATTCCCTTCTCCATAATATCCTTCGCATTCCTTTGGCGGAAAGCTGCCCCCGTAGATCTGCTTCAGCAGGCCGTCAAGCACCTTGAGCGCCCTTGCCGCCTGATCATTGCCGATCAGCCCTTCCTCGAGGGCCTGCCCGAGTTCGTCCGCATCCAATAGTATTACCCTTCCGTCAGGAAATATTTTGATATCAACCAGCATGTCATTGATCGTGTAAGTGTCCGAAGCCTTATCGTGTTCCACCTCGATAATATCGCAATACCAGTACAGGAACCTTCCGTCCCTGTCGTAAAACCTGCCCAGCTTATATCCCCTGTCCAGGAACGTAAAGGAGATACCGCCCTGGATATCTGCCCTGGGCTTTATCGCAGTCCATCTTGTCACCAGGAGGCCGTCGCTTCTGAATAAGAGTTCATCTCCGGAAATATCCACTACCTCGGATGGAATATACCTTCTTCGTAATATCACAGGTTTTTTCATAATTCGTACACGTCTCCTGTATGTCACAATGTCTGATTTATGCTAATTATACCCCAGCAGAGTACAATATGGAATATTATCTTGCAGCCCTGCGGGAATTCTTATTTCCCATTATTTGCCACCCCCAGAAATCGTGTGGTAATATGGTAAGGGGGCGCCGTTTGCGCAGTATTTGGCAAGCGGTTAATACAATGATAAAGGTCAAATGATACGCCCCCCTTTAATTGGGCAACTGTGGACAAGTACGGCTCGCTTGTCATAAAGCAGGGGGTACGAATGAAACAAGCTGGAAGCTGCAACAACTGTGCTAAAGGCGTGAGAGTAAAGATTAACAGAGATATTTTATGCAGGATCCATGGCATCGTATCCGGTGATTTCTATTGCGCCAGATATTCCAGAAGGGTAGAGGCATGGCTGCCGACCGAGCGCAAGCCTAAATGTATGGAATGTGAATTTTTCATATCTGATCCGAGTGAAGCCGGGCAGGATTCGACGACCGGATACTGTCAGCTTTTCACTGTCCGCCAGTTTGATGGAGAGATCAAAAGCGCCTGTTCCAAATTCCTGAGAAAATCCGAGCGAAACATTTCATAGGCAGGTAAATTGTGCCTCTAAACCTCGTGACACAGCTTTCCGATAATCTTATTGAGGTTTGTTGCGATATGCGCGCACCCTGCCAGGGCTGAGTTTATCAGAGAATGGCCATACTGGCATGTTTACCTTGTTTGGCATATTTACCTTGTTTGGCGTGCTTACCATATTGGGCATGTTTACCTTGTTTTGCGTGCTTACCATGTTTGCCGTGCTTATAGTGTTTTTCATGCTACGGACAGACCGGCAGCGGGATTTGCAGCCATAGGACGGGTACATGTGTTACTTTAATTCAGGGACACGTTGTGGTAGAATGTAATTGAAAGGCAGAGAGCTTAATGATACCTAACGTTTCGGATATATTCCAACAGAAGCTGGACGAAATACAGAGCAGAGTGCCCGTAAAAATCAAGGGTTCTTCCGAATCTTCGGCCTTTGAACAATACCTCAACAACGCCGTTTCATCCACCGACGCGTCTCTGGGCGCAAATGCCCTGCAGTCGGTTCTTAACAATACATCCCTCGGTACCGCTTCCTCCGGCAATGGAAGCACAGAAACAAGCTCTTTGACAAGCGCTCTCCAAAAAGCGCTGCTCTCGCTTTCCGCAAACAAAACCGGGACGATTCAGGACAAGCTGAAGCAGAATGAACAGATAGAGAGCAGTATTTCTGAAAGCTCGCAGAAATATCATGTAGACCCGAATCTAATACGCGCCGTTATCAAGCAGGAATCTAATTTCAACCCTTACGCGATCTCGAGCGTCGGCGCTCAGGGCTTGATGCAGCTTATGCCCGGGACTGCGGATTCGCTCGGAGTAGACAATCCCTGGGATATAAGCGAGAATATTGACGGCGGTACAAGATATCTGAAAGATCAGCTCGTTGCATTCGACGGCAATCTGGAACTTGCACTGGCGGCTTATAATGCGGGTCCCGGAGCTGTCAGCAAGTACAACGGCGTTCCTCCCTATGCAGAAACACAGGGCTATGTCAAAAAAGTTCTTGAGAATTATAATAATTATTCCAATAATAAGTAGTTTTTTCTATTGTATGTCTCTATGAAAATTCAATTTCCGACACCTGTAATCCACACTATCCACACTGTTATCCACACAAGAAAATCCTACATTTTACGCGATTTCCGAGCTGTTTCCACATAATTCACAGCTGTCATTTCTACAATTTTTTCATAATATTATAACTCTGCAGAAAAGTGCCCGGTATTTGAAACCCCGCTATTTATGTACTTTGTAAAGTACATCCCGACTTTAACAAGCTTTTCCGTAGAAAACGACAAATATTTACATTTGTCGTTTATTTCCATAAATGGATTCCGCCGTTTGGATAATAACCCCATTACAATATTTGTGGAAAAATAAAAGTTATCCACAGGTCCTGCATCCCAGTTTTAGTCCCGGAACAGCATTAAGATCGAGGCCGGACACATGACCGCGCATATATTCGTAATATGCCGCGGATGCAATCATTGAGGCATTGTCGGTGCACAATATCGGACGGGGATAAAACATTTCCATTCCTGCCTGTTCGACAGCAGCCTTCATATCTCTGCGCAGCTGCGAATTGGATGCAACGCCGCCGGCAAGCGCAACGCGCTTTACGCCGAATTTTTGAGTAGCCTTCATCGTATTGTTCACAAGAACGTCGACAACCGCCTGTTGAAAGCTGGCGCAAACATCGGGTATATTGACTGTTTCACACTTTTGTGCCGAGCTGTTCAGATAGTTCAGCACTGCTGTCTTCAGACCGCTGAAGCTGAAATCGAGACTTCCGTCACTAAAATAGACGCGCGGGAAATCGATGGCTTTGCTGTTACCCTTTTTTGCCTCGCTATCGATGATTGGCCCGCCTGGATAGCCTAGACCCAGAGCCCGTGCTATTTTGTCGAATGCTTCGCCCGCCGCGTCGTCGCGCGTCTGGCCTAGTATCTCATACCTGTCGTAATCCGCGACGCGAACTATGTGGCTGTGACCACCGGAAGCCACCATACAGATGAAAGGTGGCTCGAGTGTTTCGTTTTCAAGGTAATTTGCAGAAATATGGCCCTCTATGTGGTGGACGCCAACCAGAGGTTTACCGGCTGCAAATGCCAGAGCCTTGGCTGCCGACAACCCTACAAGCAATGCCCCGACGAGCCCCGGACCATAGGTGACGCCTACAGCGTCGATATCCTCCAGCTTGACTCCTGCTTCAGCCAATGCCTGGTCAATTACCGGCATAACCAGTTCGACATGCTTGCGCGATGCGATTTCCGGTACGACGCCTCCATATTTTTTATGCAGGTCTATCTGCGATGAAATGACATTCGATAGAATTTTTCTACCGTTAACGACAACAGAAGCGGCCGTTTCGTCACAGCTCGATTCTACACCAAGTATCAAAACCTCGGTATTACTCAAGTAAACATCTCCTTAACCAGGACGGGCAAATACGTGTATTATTAATTAGAATTGTCACCGCCCGCATTTCCTTTTTCCAATATCCTATTTTAGTATGATAGCCCAAAATGTGATATTTTACAAGGCGGGGGCGATATAGATTGATATAACGGATTGGAACGATGCAGATTGTGATGATAGATAGCAGAATCTACAGAAACGTTTATGAACTCCGCGCATGCTGATTACAATAGCACCGAAAAGAACAAAAAAAAAACATGGGTATAACCCATGCCCCTAAAAATTAGGAGAAACGCTAATGTTCGAATACATTATAACAAAATGTAAATTTATGTTATATAGTCCCCGATTCCCTATTTCTCAAGGACCTTTAGTCCTATTCGTAGGACCATAGTCCTATTTCAGCATAGGACTATCGTATAAGTGCAATGGCAATAACAATCGCTCCGATAATGAACCTGTATACGGCGAATATGCCGAAACCCCTGCGTTTGAGGTAGTTTAGAAGGAACTTGATACTGAGTGCTCCGACGATTGCCGAGGTTATTATAGCTGCGACGAACGGGGCCGTATCTATGGATACATTCAGCAGATCCTTCGCCTTATAGACTCCGCTAAGGAATATGAACGGCGTGGAAAGCAGGAATGTAAACCTTGCGGCGTCCTCCCTTTTTATACTCATTGCTCTTCCCGCGGCCATCGTGATACCCGAACGCGATACGCCGGGAAACATTGCCAGTGCCTGCGACACGCCAATGATCAGACTTCTCTTTAATCCTATCTCCTTCAGTTCCACTTTGGATGCATAGAACCTGTCTGCGATATAAAGCAGGATGCCCATGGCTATGAGCATGACGCCTATGAGCAGCGGATTCCGGAAGGTAGTTGCTATCTGTTCCTCGAACAATACTCCGAATACCCCTCCCGGGACACAGGCCAGTATGATATACCAGAAGAGTTTGCCGTCGCTCGATTTGACGTCCGTCAGTCCGGCTTTGATCAACCTGATCCAGTCCTTCCAAAAGAAGATAACAACTGCGATCAGAGTCCCCATATGCAGTGCTATGTCGAACTCGAGGCCGGGATCCTTCCACCCGAGAAACCACGGCAGCAGCGTGATGTGAGCCGTACTTGAAATTGGCAGGAATTCCCCCAGACCTTGGATAATACCGTAAATTATCGCCTGAAATATACTCATCTTTAACCCTCCATACTATAAGAACCATGCTGTTCGGACTGCCGTGACCAAGCTTCCGGTATAACGGTGGGCACAGCTCCCGATTTATATAGTAAGTCTATACCACTCTGACTTCAAATACCATTGATAAATATTACAAATCAGTATTGGACTCTTACATTTTTGTAATATTTGCTACTACTCATGCTGCTTTTTCCTCGTCATAATACCGCGGGTAATAATCACCGTCCTTATCTTTCACGAAAGGCACTTCATCTTCGGGCAGAGACCAGAGTCCCCTTCCCCGGCTAATCGCTTCTTCCATAAGGCCTTCGAAATATTCCCTGTTGACGGTATTGGGCTTTACGAATTCGACCCTGGCGTAGCCCTCCGATACCATAAGCGCATTGACACAGGTGCCGTCTTCAAGCAATAAATATGCCAGGAGCCTGTCGTAACGGTCATCGGTATCCTTTTCAAACACCAGGCTTACCTCTTTATCCAGAACCAGCGCCTTAAGCTTCTCCGATGCTTCCTTTCCGTAAGGCTGAGCCTTTACGCCCGTCTTGACAGACTCGGGTGTATCTATGCAAAGCAGCCTGACGCGGTAGTCCTTGTTTTTGTATACCGCAACGAGGGTGTCGCCGTCAACAATACGTTTTATATGGGCAGTTATCGTTCCGTGGGGGACTATGCCTTCGGTGTCAGTAACCTTTATCGGGCTGTCAGCAGCTGCCGGCGCCTTTACCGTATTATCTGCTGAGGTCCTGCCCGACGGTTCTGATGTAGTGGTATTACCCGATGCCTCCGCCGCTGCAGTGTTATCATTTCCCGCCGCTTCCGTTGCAGCCGGTTTACCTTTTGTATCGTCCCGGCCTATTTCAACTGCAGTTCCCGTCGCTTCTGATGCGGTGATATTACCCGATGCTTCCACCACAACGATGTTATCAGTTCCTGATACCTCTGTCACTGCCGGTTTATCGACAGCTGCCGGCACTATATCCTGATCATTCAATCTGAATGTTCCCGGCGATATTAAATAAAGCAGGATCATACCTGCCAGAGCCAGTCCTGAGATTACCGGAGCCTTTTTTCTCATATTTATTCCAGCTTCCCGTGTCGGTTAATATGTTATAACACTTACAGATTAATATGATAACACAGAGAGGCATATTACATCAAACAAAACCGGTGGTCTGGCTACGGCCTGCCTAAGATCGGCGGTGCTTAAGGCCGGCGTTTGGCTTGCTTAAAACCGGTGGCCTGCCTAAGGCCTCCTTAAAGCCGGCGTTCGGCTTGCTTAAAACCGCCGGCCTGCCTAAGGTCTGCGATCAGCTTGATGCCGGTTTATCGGGAACTTTTGCCTTGATGCCGGTTTAGCGCAAGCTCAGGCTGATGCCGGCCGACAGCAAAAACTACAGCAGGCAGCTGCGGCTTATCGCCGGGCCCACTGTAGTCTTCTTACATTACTACACTGTTGATTGCTATATGACTTAATTGCACAGTTACTTATCAAAATATCCTTGCGCGAGCCTTGCTAGAAGCCCTTGTCGATAACCGGCGATGCTGCCAAAACAGGTACTACCGGCTTTGGGAGCGGCAGATCGTCTTCCTGTTTCACGATACCGGATTCGAAGGTTTGTTCGATTACCTGCATTATGTCATCGACAGGGATTATATTTATACCCATGTCGTTGAAAGTCTCCTGCCAGTTTTCTCTGGGTACCAGGACCTTGTTAATCCCGGCAAGTTTTGCCGCCTCGACTTTGGCAGCCACTCCTCCGACAGGTTTGACATGTCCTCTTATGGAGAGCTCCCCGGTCATGGCTATATCATTGCTTACGGGTATATTCATTATAGCGGAATAAACCGCCATTGCTATCGCTATACCGGCGGAAGGCCCATCTATCGGTATGCCGCCGGGAAAATTCAAATGGATGTCGTATTCCTTGGGTTCTACGTCGAGGAATCTCTTCAAGACGGTTAGGACATTTTCAACAGAGGCCTTTGCAGAGCTGGTTCTTTTCAGCTTGTGGCCGTGGCCATCCATTTCCTCTTCCTCAACAATGCCGGTAACCATTATATTTCCCTTGCCCGACTGAGCCTTTATAGCTGAAGCCTCTATATCTATAACGATACCCGTTGAGTTGCCGAATACTGCAAGGCCGTTCATACAGCCAACCTGATTCTCGTGGGCGCATATCTTTTTTTCGATCCTGGGGCTATAGTGTCCAAATTCCACTACCCATTCGACATCCTTGCGCGTTATGATGTTTCTGCCTTCTACCTGGACGACGCCTCCGGCGACCTGCACTATATTTACGGCATCCCTTCCGTTTTGCGCATATTTTGCAATCAGTTCCTCAATACCCTCTTCCATACGGAAACCTCCCCTGAATGCCGCGTTGCGTGCAATTATAGCTACTTCGTCGGCGAGCAGCGGTCTGAAATATATTTCGACGCACCTCGAACGTAGAGCGGGAGGCAGTTCCTCAGCAGTCCTCGTTGTAGCGCCGACAAGCCTGAAATCAGCAGGCAGCCCTTTTTGGAATATCTCATGTATATGCGCCGGAATGTTTGAATCTTCAGAACTATAGTAGGCGCTTTCAAGGATGACCTTTCGGTCTTCGAGCACCTTAAGCAGCTTATTCATCTGTATGGGATGGAGTTCGCCTATTTCATCAATGAAAAGTATCCCCCCGTGCGCTTTGGTAACAGCTCCGGGTTTGGGCTGGGGGATCCCCGCCACTCCATATGCGCCTGCGCCCTGATAAATAGGATCATGCACCGAACCTATCAGAGGGTCTGCAATGCCGCGCTCATCAAAACGCAATATGGTCGCGTCAACTTCAACGAACTTGGACTCCCTTTTAAAAGGTGAAATGGGCATCTGCTTTGCTTCCTCAAGGATGACCCTTGCCGCGGCGGTTTTCCCTATGCCGGGGGGTCCATAAATAATGACATGCTGCGGATTGGGTCCGCAAAGCGCAGCTCTCAAAGCCTTGAGTCCCTGCTCCTGGCCTATTATGTCTGTAAGACAGGAAGGCCTCGTCTTTTCGGACAACGGCTCGGTCAGCTTGATCTCCTTCATTCTGCGGAGCTTCTCCAGTTCCTTTCGTGATTCCTTCTCAATTGCGTTTTTATTTCCCTGCTGCGATTTTAGCAAATTGAGAAAATATATTCCTATTATTATTGAAAAGAAAAATTGAATTATCAGAAAGGTATTGGTCAGCATTCCATCTCCTCCTTGTGTGTAACTGCATTGTGATTGCAAACCATATAACATCTAGTATTGACTAACACAATAAATTTATCCGTAGGAGGTGCGAAATACCAAATTGCAAAGCAAAGCACGAGATATATTCAGTTGGGGTGGTCAGATGCTATCAGCATGTGAAGGAGCAACTACAGGCTGTGAAGCATGGCGACGCCGGAATTCGGTGAAAGGAACCAAAACCTGCGGCATGGATGCCGCAGGCGCTGTATCATGAGCCATGGATGGCGAATGATCTGCAAGAGCGAATGTGATGCGTCAACTAATAGATCTTTCGAGGCATCACATTCGCTAGGAATTGTGGCAAGCCATGCTTCAACAGCCTGTTTGCGATGGAACCTGCTGCAGGCATCTGATCACCCTAACCGAATAAAAAACCGGTGGGCATCTTATGATACCAACCGGCCTATATTTTGAAACTTAATGCTATTACCTGTGATTGCCCCATTCCTCACTTCAGGAAGCGGTTTCCTTCTTTACTCTTGATTTCTTGCCTCCCGGCTTTTTCAGCGGTTTCCTGTTCTCGTTGATCACCAGATTCGGAGCTGCCTTTGTTTCCACGGTGTCCTTGGTGACGATGCATTTTTCCACATTTGTGGCCGAGGGGATATCATACATCACATCCAGCATTATCTCCTCGATGATCGCCCTCAAGCCTCTGGCACCGGTATTCCTCGCCAGCGCCTTATCCGCTATTGCGTTCAGCGCCTCCTGATCGAATTCGAGCAATGCGTCGTCCATCTCGAACAGCTTCTGATATTGCTTAACCAATGCATTCTTCGGTTCGGTCAATATTTTTATAAGCGCTTCCCTGTCCAGTGAACCGAGTGTCACAATAACTGGCAGCCTGCCTACGAATTCGGGTATAAGGCCATATTTCAGCAGATCCTGAGGAAGTATGTGCGAAAGTATTTCTCCGATGTCCTTTTCCTTCCTGCTCTCCACTTTAGCGCCAAAACCGATGGCTCTGGTTCCTATGCGGCTTTCGATTATCTTCTCGATACCGTCGAAAGCGCCGCCGCAGATGAAAAGAATATTGGTGGTGTCAATCTGTATGAACTCCTGGTGCGGATGCTTCCTGCCGCCCTGCGGCGGAACAGAGGCAGTCGTACCCTCGAGTATTTTCAACAAAGCCTGCTGTACGCCTTCACCGCTCACATCGCGTGTGATCGACGGGTTTTCGGACTTCCTGGCGATCTTGTCGATCTCATCGATATAAATGATGCCCTTTTCGGCTTTTTCTATATCGTAATCCGCCGCTTGTATGAGTTTCAGCAGTATATTCTCTACGTCTTCACCAACATAGCCCGCTTCCGTCAATGATGTTGCGTCCGCAATCGCAAAGGGTACGTTAAGCAGCCTTGCAAGCGTCTGGGCCAGCAGCGTTTTACCGGAGCCGGTTGGTCCAAGCATTACTATATTGCTCTTTTGGATTTCTACTTCACTTGACCGGACATCGGTGTTAATCCTCTTGTAGTGGTTGTACACCGCTACGGCAAGCGACTTCTTGGCAGCTTCCTGGCCGATGACGTACTGATCCAGTATCGCTTTTATATCCTTAGGCTTGGGTATCTCGTTGATCTCGGCTTCGCCCTTGTTCTCTTCGAATTCCTCTTCGATTATTTCAGAACAAAGCTCTATGCACTCATCACAAATGTATACGCCCGGGCCTGCGACCAGTCTCTTCACCTGTTCCTGGGTCTTACCGCAGAAGGAGCATTTCAGCTGCTTCTTCTCATCATATCTGGACATCGCTCCACCCCATTATTTCTTTCTGATCATGACTTCGTCCACAAGACCGTAAGCCTTTGCCTCTTCGGCAGACATAAAGAAATCCCTTTCCGTGTCTCTCTCGATTTTGTCAAGGGGCTGACCCGTTCTTTCACTTAAAATATTGTTCAGCCTGCCCTTTATTTTCAACAACCATTCGGTCCGGATCTTGATATCCGTCGCCTGGCCCTGTGCACCGCCAAGCGGTTGGTGGATCATTATTTCACTGTTGGGCAGTGCAAACCTCTTTCCCTTGGTTCCAGCCGCGAGCAGGAATGCTCCCATGCTTGCAGCCATGCCCACGCAGATCGTCTGAACGTCCGCCTTTACATGCTGCATCGTATCGTATATGGCAAATCCCGACGTAACCGATCCTCCCGGACTGTTTATATACAGCTGTATATCCTTGTCCGGGTCGATTGAATCAAGATAAAGCATCTGCGCCACTATGAGGCTCGCCGTAACGTCGTTGACCTCGTCGCTCAGCATGATTATTCTTTCCTTGAGCAGCATGGAGAATATATCATAAGACCTTTCTCCTCTATTTGACTGCTCAACTACTATTGGTACCAAGCTCATAATATTCCTCCCTATTCATTAGTCAAATAATATTACGAAATAAACACCTATTTTGTTTAAGTCTCTTTATTGTTTCCCACAAAAAATATAAAATAAACCGTTACTGCTGCAGTTTCGCATTTTCGAGCAGGAAATCAACAGTCTTTCTGGCAACTAAAGTGCTTCTGATATATTCTATATCATCCGGTTTTAAATGTTGCTTAAAATCCTCAACTGACTGCTTGTAATTTTCTGCTATCCTCTGCATTTCTTCTTCAACATCCGCATCTGAAGGAACTATTCCTTCGACTACACCGACCTTCTCTATTACCAGCTGCGTTTTGACTTCCTGTTCGGCCCTTGTCTTGAATTGTTCCCTGAAAGTATTCATATCCATACCCATAACTTCGAGATATTTCTCAAGTTCAAGTCCCTGATAGCGAAGCCTCATCCCAAAATCATAGGTCAGGTCGTCAATACGCTTCTCGATCATTACCTGAGGAACGTCCACGGTTGCATTTGAAACGACCTTCTCGACCACGTTGTCCTCATCCTCATGATGCGCATTATGCTCGGCCTTTTCGACGAGCTTCGTCCTGAGATCTGCCTTGTATTCCTCAATTGTTTCGAATTCGCTTACATCCTTTGCAAACTCGTCATCCAATGCGGGTAATTCCTTCAGCTTTATTTCTTTTACCTTAACCTTGAAAACGGCAGGCTTGCCGGCTAATTCCTGAGTTCCGTAATCCTCGGGGAAGGACACGTTTACGTCTTTTTCCTCGCCTGCGGCAGCGCCGATAAGCTGTTCCTCGAATCCGGGGATGAATGTGCCGGAGCCGATAACCAGGCTGTAATCGTTACCTTTACCGCCTTCGAAGGGGACGCCGTCAATAAAGCCTTCAAAATCTATCACTGCAGTATCTCCGCTGGCTATCGGCCTGTCCTCGACGGAAATGAGCCTCGAGTTTTTGTCCTGCACCTTTTCAAGTTCCTTCTCAACATCTTCATCAGTTACAACCGTGCTGGCCTTCTGGACTTCCACACCCTTATACTCGCCGAGTTCGACTTCAGGCTTTACCGTTACCTTTGCCGTAAAAATGAAAGTCTGTCCGCGGCCGATCTGTTTTATATCAATTTCCGGCCTGTCCACAGGATGGAGGTCGTTCTCTTCTACTGCCTGATCATATGCCTCGGGGCATATCTCGTTTATCGCATCCTCATACAAGGCCTGTTCTCCGTAGAATTTCTCAACCATGAATCTCGGAGCTTTGCCCCTTCTGAAACCGGGTATGTTGAATTTTTTCGAATTCTTTGCGAAGGATTTCTGAAGCCCCTGCTCAAATTTTTCCGCATCAACTTCTATTTCGAGTTGTACGATGTTTTTACCTGCATTTTCAACTTTCACCTGCATCTGATTTTAATCTCCTTATATATTCCATTTTTTCTATGTATTCTGCGGTCGCAGAACAAGGGGGCCATATGCCCCCACAATTATCTATACATTATAACACATTAGTTTTTGTAAAGCCAATATATATGTTTTTTTGACGAATATTACCCGAAAACGCAAATGCCGCGCCGTCCTGCAAATGAAGCTTAACGCAGCCTGACGGGAGTGAAGGCAAGGTGGTCCGAAGCCACGAGTCTGAATTCCATCCCTTCGTGCCGGCCTTCGATCGCCTTCTTGCCGGCGTCTCCATGCAGATGTCCGTAAATACAGGTCTTTACATCGTACCTTTGCATTATATCCAAAAAATCTGAAAAAACACCCTTCGAATTGAATGGAGGGAAATGAAGCGCAGCAATTATGCAGCCGTTCTCAGGCACCCTGGCGCTCTTAAGCGAAAGCTCCAGCCTCATGAGCTCGCGCTGGTATATTTTGGCGTCCTCAGCACTGAAATCGTCTTCTCCCGGCATGTTCCAGCCTCGTGTCCCGCAGATGACCACGTCTTCGGCCTCATAACTGTTATTGTGCATGAAGGCAATCGAAGCAAATCCGTTTTCGGACAGGAACTTGTCGAGCTTGCTTTTAGTTGTCCACCAATAATCGTGGTTGCCCTTCGATATAACCTTTCTTCCGGGAAGTGAGTCAATAAAGGCGAAATCCGCGTACGCCCGATCCAGATAGGTCGCCCAGGATATATCCCCGGGTACGAGGACAGTGTCGTCGGCGCCTACAACGGAATTCCAGTTTTCTTTAAGCCTGTCCATATAATCCGCCCACCGACCGCCAAAGACATCCATGGGTTTGTCGACGCTCAGTGCCAGGTGGAGGTCGGATATTGCGTATATTGCCATCTGCTTAAGTATTTCCTTTCTATATTGATCGCATTCGTCATATAGCTGATATCGGACAATATCTACCCCTCTATACCGCTTTAGGGCAATATCCCTTTTCCGGTGTCCCACTAATGGGACAAGGTCCCTGTCCCGATGTCCCACTTCTACGATCTGAAGAACTCGTATAGTTTCTCCGCCTGTGTCCGGCTTATGCCCTCGACTGCCTGCAGATCGTCTACACCTGCCTGCTTTAGCCTGGCGAGAGATCCAAAATGCTTGAGCAGCGCTTTCTTGCGCTTGGGGCCAATTCCCTCGATTTCGTCCAGTATGGATTTGGAATAGCGTTTTGTTCTCAGTGTTTTATTGTATTCAAGCGCGAACCTGTGAGCTTCGTCCTGTACCGAGGTCACAAAACGCAGCACCGTCAGGTTCCGTGTCAGGTCTATCTCACGTTCCGCAAGCACCAGACCCCTTGTCCTGTGCTTGTCATCCTTTACCATTCCGCAAACGGGTATTGTAACGCCAAGCTCGTCAAGCACCTCTCCGATCGCATGCACATGGCCCAGACCGCCGTCCAGCATGAGCAGGTCCGGCAGTTTGCTGAATTTACGGCCTGCGTTATTCCGATCACTGCCGGCTTTCAGGGTCTGTGCACCATTTTGGTCCTCCGCACTGTCCGGCTCCTGAGTAATGTCAAGTCGCTGAGTACTGTCCGATACCCGAGTACTTTCAAGTCCCTCCGCACTGTCCGGTTCCTGAGTACTGTCCGGCTCCTCCGCATTGTCCGGACCTTCCCCTGCTGACCTTTCAGCCTCCGCGTGTTTGAATCTTCTGTAAATGACCTCCTGCATACTCGCGTAATCGTTCTGGATTTCGGTCGAACGTATCTTGAAGCGCCTGTATTCTTTCTTCGCCGGCTGCCCGTTCTCGAATACGACCATCGAAGCTACAATCTCGGAGGATCCAGTGTTTGAAATATCGTAAGCCTCAAGCCGTAATGGAGGCTTCTCAAGTCCCAGCAATCCAGCCATTTCCTGCAAACCTTCCTGTACCTGACTGCCGCCGGCCAGCCTCTCATTGAAATGCTCGAGTTCGATCCTTGCGTTCTGCGTCACCATTTCCACCATGTGCAGCTTTTCGCCGCGCTGCGGTACCTTGACCCGAACCCTGCCACCCCGCTTCGAACCGAGCCATTCCTCTATTACGTCAATGTCGTCGAACTCAGTTGCCGAGATTATCTCGGGCGGTATAACCGCAGCATCGCCATAGAACTGTTTGATAAATGACGAAGCCAGCTCACGCAGTTCGCCTTCTCCCGTGCCCTCCATTATGAAATGCTGCCTGCCGAGCAGCTTTCCGCCGCGTATGAAAAATATCTGCACACAGGTATCGGTCTTGCTTGCCGCAAAGCCGATTATATCCTGGTCCGTACCGGCCAGTGAAAGCACCTTCTGTTCCTGTGCGATATGCTTCAGGCTGGAAAGCTTGTCCCTTAGCGAAGCGGCCTTTTCGAAATCGAGCTTGTCCGCGGCCTCCTCCATTTGCTTTTCCAGTTTCCCTATTATCGCATCCTGCCTGCCGTCCAGAAACGTGCAGATATCGCGCATTACGGACCTGTACTCCTCTTTGTCGACATTTCCGGAGCAAGGCCCGAGGCACTGCTTTATATGATAGTTCAAGCATGGCCTTCCCTTGCCTATATCCCTGGGAAGCACCTTCTTACAGGATTTTAGAGGAAATATCCTCTTTATCAGCCTGATAGTTTCACGAACCGAAAAAACGCTCGAATAAGGTCCGAAATACCTTGCTCCGTCCTTTTCAACGCGCCTTGTCATGATGACGCGGGGATAATCCTCGTTCATCGTTATTTTTATATATGGATAAGTCTTGTCATCCTTCAGAAGGATATTGAATTTGGGCTTGAGATCCTTGATGAGGTTGCATTCGAGGATGAGCGCTTCCAACTCCGTATCTGTAACTATATACTCGAACTCGGCGATCTTTGCCACCATGGCGGTCACCTTCGGAGTGTGCGCCGCTGAAGACTGAAAATATTGCCTGACCCTGTTTTTCAGCACCACGGCCTTGCCGACGTATATAATGGTGCCGTTTTCGTCCTTCATAAGATAAACGCCCGGTTTATCGGGCAGTTTTTTTAGTTCTTCCTGTATATCGAACATACCTTAATCCATTTCAATCGAATCCGAAAGCAGATATTTCTCCAGTTCCCCAGCTGCTGCCGTCTCGTCCGGTCCTTCAGTTGTCAGGGTCACTGCCGCTCCCTTTCCTATGCCAAGTGATAACACTCCGAGCAGGCTCTTCCCGTTTGCCTTCCTCTCATCCTTGACGATCCATATGCTGGACTTGTAATTCGAGGCCTTCTGTATAAAAATTGCAGCTGACTTGGATTGAAGACCTGTCGGATTTTGTATGACAATTTCCTTTACGACCATTTTACCCTCCATTTATTGCACTCATCTTCAGTTGCAGATTAGTCTGTAAACAGTCAAAACAGGACTATCCCGCTCCATTGGTACTTTAAAGGCAGGAATGTCCTGTTTCCTATTATAACAGATACAATTTAAATTGACTATAATGAAAAAGGAAAAATGAAGGTCTTGCGTATCTCGACTTTTTATTGATAAATACCAAATAACCACCCTATTATATGGCGTTCTCCCCGTGCTCTCCCGTACGTATCCTGATGCAGTCGGTTATCTCCGATACAAATATCTTGCCGTCGCCAACCTCGCCCGTCCTTGCATGCTCTATTATCGTGTCCAGCGTTTTTTCAAGCTTCGAATCGTCAACGACCAGTTCCAGTTTGATCTTCGGCAGTACGTTCATATTCACTTCACTGCCCCTGTAGTATTCCTTCCAGCCCTTCTGCTTACCGCAGCCGAGCACCTGGCTCATAGTCAGGCCGTTTATATCAATCTTCTGGAGGGCTTCCTTTACGTCCTCGAGCTTATTCGGGCGAATTATTGCCTCGATCTTTTTCATGCAATATCCTCCTCACACAATATTTCAATCCATGCCTGTAAAAGAAGGATAGGCGGACTCACCATGTTCGGAAACATCCAGCCCCTCGGCTTCTTCCTTCTGCGTAACCCGGTTCTTAATAAAAAGACCTATTACTTTGAGTATAACAAAAGTTCCGACAGAAGCAAGTAAAACCGTAATTGCAATACTGATCAACTGAGCTGAAAACAATCCTGTCTGCCCGAAAAACAGGCCGTTCCACCTAAGTGAAGGATTTATGGATTTTTGGGCAAACAAACCCGTAGCCAATACTCCCCATATACCGCCTATACCGTGGCAGCCGAAAGCATCGAGCGCATCGTCGTAACCGAACTTCGGCTTGATATAGCTCATCGCGAAATAGCATAACGGGCTCGCCGCCAGCCCGATGATCATCGCCGACAGGTACGAAACATACCCCGACGCCGGTGTCACAGATGCCAGTCCTACTATTGCCCCCGTTGCCGCGCCAAGCATCGTGGGCTTGCCTCTGGTGATCTTTTCTATAAGCATCCACGATAGCAGCGCTGCTGCGCCTGCCGTATTTGTAGTCATGAATGCGTGTACCGCGAGGCTTCCGGCGGAAAGTGCGCTCCCCGCATTAAAGCCGAACCATCCAAACCATAATATGCCGGTTCCGACAAATACAAGAGGAATATTATGCGGTTGGTGGACAATTACTCCGAACCCTCTTCTTTTTCCTATGACCAGGGCGGCTACAAGGGCTGAGATACCCGAGCTGATATGGACGACAACACCGCCTGCAAAATCGACCGCACCGAGTTCCCTTAAGAATCCGCCGGTTCCCCACATCATATGTGTCACAGGATAATATACAATGAGCGACCAAAGTGCGGCGAATATGAAAAGTGAAGAGAACTTCATCCTCTCAACCAGAGCGCCTGTAATCAGCGCCGGAGCTATTATCGCAAACATCATCTGAAATGCCGCAAACAGCTCATGCGGAATAGTCGCGGCATAAGCACCATTAGGTTCGCCTCCGACCCCATTCAAACCAAACCATTGCATATTCCCAATAATTCCCATGTTATCCTTTCCGAAGGAAAGCGTATAACCTACAAGTACCCAAAGAATGGATGCCAGCCCTGCGATAAAGAATGTAGACATTATGGTGTTAAGCACATTCTTCCTTTTGACCATTCCGCCATAAAAAAGTGCCAGGCCCGGCGTCATGAAAAAAACAAGTGCTGCTGAAACAAGCATGAAAGCGGTATCCCCGGTGTTTACAGAGCCCAAAACAAATCCTCCCCCATTTAGGCATAAAAAAACGCCAAAATAGAGATATCTCCCTATTTGGCGTCATTGCCTCAAAAAATAACCATTGGTATATTAACATTCATCAATAAATATTGCAATACTAAAAAATGGGGTTGGCATCTATTTCTTTTCCGTATTTCCCTTAAGGTAGTGCTGCTCCATATGAATGCCGAGACCGAGCGAGTAAATCAGCAAGTCGATAAGGCCTGTCAGTCCAAAACCTATAAGAATACTGCCCTGTGGAACAAGCAGCACTACAAGCAGCTTAAGCAGCGTCAACGAGATCAATCCCGTTATGAACTCCATATATATGCTGTTTTTCGGACTGAACGTCTTTAGTATATATCTGCCGGCAAACATACTTGCAGGGATCATGGCCAGAACCAGGACTATTATATAAAGCAGCGGAGCTATCAGCGTGACGAGCAGCAACAGCAGAAGCGCGCTCGCACCCATGAATGTCAATACGCCTAACAGCATCTTCCTTCCCAGGTTTTTTTCGATATTCTTTGCCATTGCCGAATAGGACGTCCTGGCAATGAGAAGGATCAACAGACCTGCGATCAAAACTACTACCGTAAACAACAGCATTATTACAAGCTGCAGGTATAAAATCGCTCCAATGTCGAGGTTCATCGATTTGCCCAGTATCCTCACCTGCTGACCCAGTACCTGGGCTCCCGCAGCTTCATTGAGCGAACCCATTGTTATCACATCGCCCATTACCTTGGCATTCGAACCGAGATCAGTCTGTCCGAATACCGTGACGACCTGGCCCGACACCAGTGAGTTTACCTTGACTTCTCCAAAAACTGCTATCACATGCCCGTTGACCTGGCTGTTTACGGTAATGTCCCCTAGAACAGCCACCACGTTTCCATTGACAGGCTGGGTAACGTTGACATCCTCGAGTATCCGAATCCTGTCTCCATTCCCGGATGCCACATATATTCCTTCAGCAACGGCGGGAATAAAGGAAACTATCAAGATTGCAGCCATGATCAACAGCGCCGTCAGTTTTTTCATTCAGTTTCCCTCCCGGCATGCGTACCTACATAATGGAGCAGCCTCTGGATTACGAACAGCATCAGTATCAGCGCCACGAAAACCGGGTAGAACGACCTGACGATCGAGAACGAAACATCGATTACCGCAAGCAGTGCATTCCCAAGTAATTCGAACAGGTCCCGTACTACTCCTGCCACTGCAGCCGTAGCGCTCGAGAACGAGTTGAAGTATTCACCGATCCTCTGGAACGCACTGAATACGCTGACCTGCTTCAGATCCGCCACGAATACGAGCAGCAGTACGATCGACAGCAAGGTTGCGCCGTTATATAACCAAACAATCCTCTTTTCACTATTCTCCCTGCGTACCTTCTCAATCACATTGACCTTATCCATGACCAGGGCTTCAAAGTTTTCCGGAGGTTCGATTTCATCCTTTGTTTCAAGGGTCTTGAAGATGGCTTCCATACAATTGAATTCTTCACTGCAGCTGGTGCAGGTCTTCAAATGCTGTTTGAACTGCAGCTCTTCAGGTCCGTTCTGCTCGCCGTCAAAATACTTCATCATATAATCTTTTACCGCTTCACAGTTCATAGTGCCTCCTCCTTTCTATCGGGCATAAGTGCCTCTCTTAACATCAATCTGGCCCGGTAAAGCCTGTTTTTTATTATCGTCATCGGTTCGCCGAGTACTTTCGTCATTTCTTCATAGGACAAACCGTTCTGGTGAAACAATATTATCGGCGTTCTATATTTTTCAGGCAGCGAGTGTATAGCCTTCCGTATCTTCTCCGAGCGCTCCTTTTGAATGTAGCTTGCTTCCGGTGTATCAATCCCGTCAGAAAAGTCTTCGATCTCTTCTATGGGCGTCGAATCGACTTTTTTCTTACGGTGTATGTCGAGACAGAGGTTTGTCGCAATCCGTACGGCCCAGGTGGAAAACTTGTATTCCGGATTGTATCTGTCCAGAGCCTTGTATATCCTGATGAAAACTTCCTGGGAGATGTCGCTGACCTCCTCTTTGTCATTTATCATATTATATACAACGCTGAATATCAACTTTTTGTATCGTGTCACAAGCTCTTCAAAATACTGCTGCTGTCCTGCCAGACACTTCTGTATAAGTTCATTGTCGGTCAGCTCCAACCGGTTCTCACCACCTTGCCTATATAGATTATACGACAAAGTGGCCTCAGTGTCTTATGTAATTTCAAAATTTTGTAGTATAATGTAAGGGAACATACCTTCAAGGTATCGGGCAAGGAATGTCCCTTTTAATCGCCAAAGCTGCTGGAGTTCAATGTAAGGAGACACGACAAGCCGATCGGAGGCACCGCAATGGTCATAATCAATGTTACCCGCAATACGGTACTCGCAAACAACTGCCGCAGCGCCCGGACTTTCTTCACCAGATTTCTGGGTCTGCAGTTCAAAAAGGAGCTCCCTGAAGGGCATGGACTGCTTATCACCCCGTGCAACTCGATCCATATGTTCTTGATGAGGTTTGCCATAGACGCCGTTTTTATAGATGCTGACGGCACCATAATATACATAAGAGAGGGCATCAAGCCCTGGAGAGTTTCCAAAATTGTCGGAAATGCCAAAAGCGTACTTGAATTGCCTGCCGGGACTGTAAAGTCTACTGGAACCGCAACAGGCGACATACTGGAGTTCAATCATTGAAACTTAAATACAAATATTGAAGCTGGAATACAATTTTTGAACAAGAGGCAATATCAACTAAAGCCGCTTCCACATTATTATCGCATCCTCGCGGTTATCGGCGTAGTAGGCCTTCCTCATGCCGCCATCTTCAAAGCCATACTTCCTGTAAAGGGCCTGTGCGCCATAATTGCTCTTTCTAACTTCCAGCGTAAGCGCCGTTATACCCCGCTCCCCGGCCTCCCTGAGCAAGGCTTCCATCAGCATGCTTCCGATGCCGCTTTTCCTGTATTCAGGGTGTACTGCGATATTTGTTATGTGCCCCTCGTCCAGCACCTGCCACATTCCGGCATAGCCTATGGTCTGACCTGCTGTTACGGCACAGAAATAGCATGCCGATTCGTTCCTCAGTATTTCATCGGTTATGGATTTCTTCGTCCATGGTATCTTGAAACTGAGATTTTCTATTATAACGATATCCTCTATATTATCCTGGCATGCTTTTACGATTTTCAAGTCATTCATTCTGTTTCTTTTTAGCTAACTCTCTTTCAGCCTGTGACGGTCTAAGGTAAAATGGCAGCAATTCCATGCAATCCACGGTTTCCTTCCTTATAGCTCTGGTCAACGCCAGCTGCGCAGCCGACGCGGCTATTTGCTGGACCGTGAAATCAGGCATGAACATACAGCGCTCACCGAGTTCTATCCTGAGAAAATCCCTGTGAAGCATTATACCATCTCCGGCAAACAGTATCTTCGAATCCCCGGCTTTAGCCTCAATCTGGCCGACAAGTTCGGATACATGTACGCCCATATACCCTGAAAGGTTGTTCAGCGATCCGTTCCTTGCTCTGTACAGCGCCGTATAGACCTGGTTGTTCCTTGCGTCCATCATCGGGCAAATAATATTTTCCTCAGATATCGCGGCGGCATTGGCCAGAGCATCCAGCGAAGGTATGCCGGCAACGGGCTTTTTAAGGGTATAGGCCAGCGATTTTATCGTTGTAACCCCGATCCTTACGCCTGTAAATGAGCCTGGCCCTGTAACGGCGGCATAGACATCTATGTCGGAGGGCGTAAGCCTGAGGCTGTCCAATATTTCGGCAAGCATTGGAACGAGCTTCTGTGAATGGGTTTTCATATCCCTTAGCAGGAATTCGGCCAATAAGCCTGTTTCATCTGCGACCGCTATCCCCGCGGTGGCAGTGGAAGTATCAACCGCCAATGCTCTCATCCGCCAGCCTCCTCTCATAACCGGAAGTCTTTCCGTGGAATTCAACTGTGATCAGCCTGCTGTCCGCGTTTACAAAGTCGTCCTTTTCGATCCTGACATCGATACGCTCCGCAGGGAGAATCTCTTCTATAAGCTCGGCCCATTCGATAACAGTCACACCGTCGCCTCCGATGTAATCATCGAAGCCTGTTTCTATCATCTCACCGGCGTCGCCTATCCTGTAAACGTCAAAGTGATAAAGGGGCAGTTTTCCTTCGTATTCATTAATAATGGTAAAGGTCGGGCTGGTTATATACTCGTTTATACCCAACGATTGCGCAATGCCTCCGGTAAAGGCTGTCTTGCCCGTTCCCAGATCACCTGAAAGGCAAACGGTATCGCCCTTCTGCAATATTCTTCCCAGCTTCCTTCCGAACGCTGCGGTCTCAGCCGCAGAATTCGTATGGACTTTCATCATAACCTGTAAACCACCTGACCGTTGATAATTGTGTATAATACCTTGGACCTCAGCTCCAGCGGATGACCATCCATTATAACCATATCCGCATCCTTGCCTTTTTCGAGGCTTCCAACGCGATCCGCTATTCCGGCTATCTCAGCGGCGTTTATCGTGATGGCTTTGAGAGCCTCCTGTTCGTCCATGCCCTCCTTCACCGCAACCGCTGCGCAAAGTGGCAGATATTGTACCGGCGTGCAGGGATGGTCCGTCATAATGGCAGTTTTTATTCCCGCCTTCGATATGATCCCCGGCGCCTTTATGCTCTGGTTCCTTAGCTCGATCTTCGACCTGTCCGTCAGGAAAGGTCCGGTGATCACGCTTACATTTTCCTCGCGCAGTATGTCAGTTATAAGATGTCCTTCAGTACAGTGCTCTATAGTTATCCGGACACCGAATTCCTTCGCGATGCGTATCGCAGTAAGTATATCGTCCGCCCTATGCGCATGGGCCTTGAGCGGTATCTCTCCCTTCAGAACCTTTAGCAGCGCCTCGAGCTTCATGTCAAAGTCGGGCTTGTCATAATTTTCACTGTCACGCTCGTAATCGTCGAGCATCTGACTATACTCCTTAGCCTTCATAAGGCTTTCCCTGAGGATCGCAGCCGTAGCCATTCTAGTCATCGGGGACTGCCTTTTCTCATGGTAAACTGCTTTGGGATTTTCGCCAAAAGCAACTTTCATTGCTACAGGCTCCCTGATAAGCATGTCCTCGACCCTTCTGCCATATGTCTTGAGAGCGGCGAACTGCCCGCCTATAACGTTAGCGCTGCCTGGTCCTGTCACTACGGTGGTTACTCCGCCCTCGAGCGCTTCCTGGAAGGCCCTGTCCGCGTGGTAAATTCCGTCGATCGCTCTCAGGTGCGGCGTTACCGGATCTGTCATTTCATTCCCGTCATCGCCCTCGAAGCCTACCGAATCCTCGCACATTCCGACGTGGCAATGGGCGTCCACGAAACCCGGAACAACATAATGCCCCTTCGCATCTATCAGCTCATTGCACTCCGCCTCGAGCCTTTCCAATTCGGCGGCGTCATTGCCCAACGCTGTTATTTTCCCCTCGTCCGCCGCTGCATATCCGTTTTGAATCTCTTTACCTGCCATAGTCAGCAGTCTTGCGTTCTTTACAAGTAACATAGCAACCTCCCGCAAAATATGACCTATCAGGTCAAGCCCCGCACAAACACACAAGGAACGGTGATATACCGTTCCCTGTAAATGTAATGATTTCTATTCCACTGTAATCTGCTATTATTACCTCTTTGAGAACTGAGGCGCCCTTCTTGCTTTTTTGAGACCGTATTTCTTTCTTTCCTTCATTCTCGGGTCTCTGGTAAGGAAGCCAGCTTTCTTCAAAACTGCTCTGAATTCTTCATCAGCCTTGAGAAGCGCTCTTGCGATACCATGCCTGATTGCGCCTGCCTGGCCGGTGAAGCCGCCGCCTACCACCTTGCATATCACATCGAATTTGGATGTGGTCTCAGTGAGCGTTAACGGCTGTTTTACGATGACCTTCAGTGTTTCAAGTCCGAAATACTCATCGAGAGCTCTGTCATTTATCATTATTTTACCGTCGCCGGGAACAAGCCTTACCCTGGCAACTGATTTTTTCCTTCTTCCAGTTCCGTAATACTGTATCTTTGCCATCTTTTTACTCCCTCCTCATTAAACGTTGATTTCCAAAACTTCTGGTTTCTGTGCCTGATGCTCATGTTCAGCGCCCTTGTAAACCTTGAGCTTCGTGAACATCTGACGACCCAGGCTGTTTTTGGGGAGCATTCTCTTTACAGCAAGTTCGATAGCCTTCTCAGGTGATTTTTCCATCAGGTGCCTGTAGGTTATCTCCTTCAATCCTCCCGGCCAACCGGAATGATGCCTGTATATCTTGTTATCCAGCTTGTTTCCGGTGAGAACTACTTTTGCGGCATTAATTACTATAACATGGTCTCCTGTATCTACATGGGGCGTGAACACGGGTTTGTTCTTTCCCCTAAGTACACTGGCAACCTCGCTTGCAAGCCTTCCCAGCGGCTTGCCGTCGGCATCTACTACGTACCATTTCCTCTGAACTTCTTCGGCTTTTGCCATAAAGGTCTTCATGGATTACCTTTCCTCCTCAACACTTACCTTATTGTCCTGCTGCAAAGACTCCTACCTATCCGATATCCCTTGCAGCATTAACGCTTTACACCTATATATGCAACCGGCCATTAAGCACAGCTCAAACCTGCCGGTCTTTTTGGCACTTTAATATAATAATACAGGTCCTGCCGACCTGTCAAGTACAAAATTCGAAATTTTTAATTTATCTCTCATTATCTCTTGTTTATAGCCTTATTATACCGGTATCTCTTTAATAATCGTCCGTCATTTCATTTTTTTGTATTTTAGCTTTACCGTCATAGTAAACCCCGACAAGATAAAGGCCATGGGCCGGAGCAGTCCTGCCGGCTTTCCTCCTGTCCAGGCTTTCGATTATTACAGGGATGTCCTCAGGCTTCAATTTGCCAAAGCCAACCTCGATCAGCGTGCCTGCGATTATTCTCACCATATTGTAAAGGAAGCCGTTTCCGGTTATTGTAAACTCGATCAACCGGCCGGACTGGAGATCAAGTCCTGAACCGGATCGGAGATCAGGTGCTACGATATCCCGCTCGTATGGCGGCTGATATGACCGCTCTTTTGGCTGCGCATATGGCTGGTATGACTGCTCGTGTGGCAGCTCGCAGGCTTGCCCGGCTATACTTACCCTGGCTTGTGCTATGGTTCTGACCGTCGTTTTAACACTGCCCCCTGCTGCACTGAATGCCAAAAAATCATGCGTGCCGGTCAGGTGCTGGGCAGCCCTGTTCATGGCATCCGTATCAAGGGGGTAATATACGTGATAGGCCCTGTTTCTCAGAAGGGCCGAAGGAAATACGGAGTTGTAAATCATGTAGCGATAGGTTTTCCCGGCAGCATCGAAACGCGAATGAAAATCGCAGGGGACTTCCTCTGACCTTCTGACTGTTATATCGTCAGGAAGCAGAGTATTCAAAGCGAAAGAAAATTTATCGGCAGGAATCGCCGAAGCAGTTGAAAAGTTACAGACATAACCAAGAGCATGCACACCCGTATCGGTTCTGCTGGATCCTATGAGACTGCAGTTTTCGCCGGTAAGGCTTTTGACTGCAGCCGTAACGGTATCCTGTACGGTCGATGCGTTAGTCTGGCTCTGCCAGCCGTGATAGGCCGTGCCGTCGTATTCAAGTATCAGCCTAATATTTCTCATATACGCTAATTTATCAGCCCTGCTATTGCTGTGCCTATCAGAGTTCCGTTATCCACCTTTACAAATTCACAGTAAAGCTCCCTGGCTTCGTTCATATAGGTTTTTACGTAATGGTCCAGCTTGCTGCGGAAAAGCTTTGATTTGTAGAAGGTCGAGCCGTCGGCGGTTATGCATACCGGCCTGCAGGGATCGGTCCCCCTTCCGGTCTTTTCTATCACCGCGGCGAGACTGAAAACAACGAATTTTGCGATTCTCTCGAAAACCGCATCTATGAGATAGTACAGGATTCTTCTGTCGACATCGCTGTCAGATTTAGCGCAGCATCTTGCCAGAACATTGTCACCGTAGGGATAGAACAGGAAATCATCGAGCTCTTTCGCCACAAGTTCCTTTACATTCCTGAACTCTGCCGCAAAATCGGGCGTAAGCAGCCCATCCTCTGCAGCCCTACGGATCACCGTAAGTGCCAGACCACCCTGATATGCTCCTGAAATCGTTTTTTCATAAGTGCATTCTCCGGGATTTACCGTTGTACTGTCAAAATCTATATCTAGTTTGCTTCTTGGCTCTTTGTTGTAACTGCCGGTCTCCATATTGATCAGCATAAGCCCGTCTCTATCCTTTAGTTCAGGCACTTTGACAATATTTGAAGATCTTTCAGCATAGCAGATATTAGTCCCGGTTCCAAGTATAAATCCTATATAACTGTCGAATATCCTGTCCGGCGAAGCTGCCTTTCCTGCCAACAGAGTTGCCACGGTATCGTTCAACGCAATGAATTCAATTTCCTTGTCGACACCTCGCTTCTTGAATACATCGAGCAGGTTTCTACCCAGCAGTTCGCCCTTGATATTCCTTATCCTTACTTCCTTACTGAAGAAAATTATTTTACCGTCCCTGTCAGGCATTGTCTCAGCCGCATAGGAAAACGAAAAGCTTATTTTATTGCTGCGGTCAATTACAGGTTGTATATAGTCGGCCATGGTTTCGAAGAACTCTTCCTTCGAGATCTCGCCTTTTGTCCCGGGCATCGGGTACAACTTGAAATCTTCTATAACGGGCTTCCTGTTTTCGTCGAAATGCACTACTGCAACCCGGAAGTTCGTGCCTCCTGCATCGACCGCAATGATCGGTTCATTGACAGGGAGCTCCTTTTCGATCCCGATATACGTAGGTATCATGAGCAACGATCCTGAGCCATCAAGTCCGTTTTGCATTTCCCTCACAAAAATATCACAGTTCCTGTCAAGGTCAACATCGGCAGGGTTCATCCCATATTTTTTCAAGAATTCCTCCGCTTTTTTTCTAAGACTCAACATTCATATGCCTCCCATACAAAATTACTATTTCCGACCACGCCCTATAAGTCCCTCTATGCCTTTATCAACCTGAAAAATGCTTTTTTACAGATACTCCAGCAACAGGAGCGCTGCAAATACGACCACCGAAGTAACAAAAACCTTCGTATCCGCTTCCGTGAACTTCAACTGCCGCATGCGCGTGCGACCGGCCCCTCCCCTGTAGCATCTGGCCTCCATAGCCGTCGCAAGTTCGTCCGCACGCCTGAAGGCGCTGACAAACAACGGCACCAGCACCGGAATAAAGCTCTTGGCCCTCTGAACGAGGTTGCCCGTGTCGAAATCCGCACCTCTGGCAGCCTGAGCCTTCATAATTTTATCCGTTTCCTCGAGCAACGTCGGTATGAACCTCAATGCTATAGACATCATCATAGCCAGTTCATGCGCCGGAACTCCTATCTTTTTTAACGGGTTCAGCAGCTTCTCGATACCGTCCGTCAACAGTATCGGAGTCGTCGTAAAGGTCAGCAGAGAGCCGCTTATAATGATCAGCGCCAGGCGTACCGCAAGCTTCAGCGCAAGTTCGATTCCCTCATAGGTAATATATTTAAAAGGTATAGTCTGCGAAATTGGAGTGCCGCTCGTAGTGAAAATATTAATCACTGCTGTGAAAATTATGATAAACAGCAGCGGTTTCAGACCCCTCAGCGTATATTTCATCGGAACGCCCGAAATCAGCACAACCACCAGTGTAAAGGCAGTCAGTGCTGCAAAAGTCCAGAAACTGTTCACTAAAAACGTCATTACCATGAAGACTATCGAAAGTATAATCTTCGTTCTCGGATCGGCACGGTGAAGTACGGAATCTCCGGGTATATACTGGCCAATGGTTATACTGGCGTTCAGCATGGCTTCTGCACCTCTTTTCCCAGATGCTTCAGCAATTCATCACGTGCAGCGGCAACCGTAAATACATTTTCATCTATCTCAGGTCTGAGCTGCTTGAGCCGCTTCATCAGATATGCTACCTGCGGGGCGGACAAGCCTATGCTTTCGAGCCTCGGGATGTCTGCGAAAACTTCCGTCACAGTTCCGTCGACTTCGACGGCGCCTTTATTCATTACGATGACGCGGTTCACCAGCTTCGCTATGTCTTCCATGCTGTGTGAGACAAGTATTACCGTTATTCCCATGGACTCATGAATTTTTGAGACGAAGCCGAAGATCTCGTCTCGTCCTCTCGGATCAAGCCCTGCTGTAGGTTCGTCCAGTACGAGTATGCCGGGGTTCATTACGAGTACTCCAGCAATGGCAACACGGCGTTTTTGACCCCCCGATATTTCGAACGGCGATTTCTCGAGGACCTCCTCTTTCAGTCCTACGGCTGATATAACCTCAAGGATCTTCTTCCTTTTTTCGTCCTCAGATAAATTATCCTTCTGCAGTCCGAATGCTATATCCTTGTAAACTGTTTCTTCAAAAAGCTGATGCTCGGGGTACTGGAATACAATTCCTACATGGCGCCGCAATTCCTTCAGCCCCTTACCCGAGGTCTCCTGCCCGTTCACGAGCACACGGCCCGAGGTCGGCTTCAAAAGGCCGTTGAAATGCTGTATGAGCGTTGATTTGCCGGACCCGGTATGACCGATGATTCCAATGAATTCACCATCTTCGATTTTCAGGTTTATATCCTTCAAGGCCGCCTTTTCAAACGGCGTTCCCGGCATGTATATATGTGTGAGATTTTCCAAAACTATCGGCATTTAAATTCCTGATTCCTTCTATATTACTGGTGTTTTTTTATTATATCAAAACACTATACATTATAACAGTGTATAGATTAACTTCAAGCCGTATGCAAAAATGCATTCGTATTGTCATTCAAACCTGTTGGTATTCCGTCACTTGACGAGCAGAAGCAGAAAGTTCAGAACAGTAAATAATATGAGTCCTGAGATGTTATATAAGCTGAAGCGCGAAAGATATTTGGAGGCTCCCTCCGGATTCTCCGCAATATAAAGCTTGTAGGATATCACGCTTGCAAGCGACGCAACAATAGTACCCATCCCGCCGATATTGACGCCGAGCAGCAGTTCCTTCCAATGGGGGGTAAAGTTCGAAAGCAGTATTGCGCTCGGTACATTGCTTATCACCTGGCTCAGGACGATTGAGCCGAAGTATACCGAGGTTTCACTCCCAAGCAGAGCTTTCAGCATGCTGCCTACGGCATTGAGATGCGAAATGTTTCCTATAAATATAAAAAAGCATATGAACGTCACAAGCAGGCGGTAATCCACCTTCATAAGCAGCGTTCGGTTTAACAGCAGCGCCGTGGCCGCTGTCACTCCAAAGGCTATCCTGTAGTCTATTAACCGAAAAACCGACAGGATGATCAAAATAAAAACCAGGCTCCAGACGATCGAGAGAACCTTATTCCCAAGCTTCACGTCAGCAAGCTCGACCTCCAGACTAATGTTTTTAGTCCTCTGATTCAAAATCACAAGGAAAACGAGCCCGGCGGCTGTAAACAATCCCACTGTCGAAAAGAATTGACCTGCGTTCAATCCATAATACGAGAAGATATAGAGATTCTGAGGATTGCCCATTGGAGTCAGGCTGCTTCCGATATTCGCCGCAAGTGTCTGGAAAATAATAGTCGCAGCCATATTCTGCTCTGACTTTCTCCCGATAATAAGAGCCAGCGGTACCAGTGTCAGCAGTGCCACATCGTTTGTAAAGAGCATCGATGTAAAAAAGGCCGTAAATATCAGTACCAGTTGCACTTTCCTGCTGCCTTCGCACCTGTTGAGTATCCCTACGGATAATTTCTCCAACAACTGAAGCTCTTCAAAGGCCTTGACGGCAAGCATTATATTAAATAGACAGGCCAGCACCCGAAAATCGATATATTCGAGCTTCGGCTGAATAAACACACAGCTGGCAAGTGCAAGTACAAGCGAGGCTGTAAATACTATGTCTGTCTTGAAAATCCGAGTGATGGTATCAAGCCTGATAGCTTTCAAAGCTACCGTTTTTGTCGTCATTGCTGTCCTTTGCACCTTTCGGAAATATCGAATCTTTCACTCTCACTGTAAAGTAAAAGCGACAGCGGTCAAAAACCGCATTATTTATAGAATAGTACTGCGGTTACCATAACTCAAGTTCTTTTTTGTACAGTAAATAATTTTGCTTTGCGATCCAATATTGTATAATATAACTAAAATCCCTTCGCAGAAAACCTGTTTAATCAGAACTATATAAAAAATGTTATCCCGGAGCCGCTAATGAGTAAAATAGGCGGAGGAGGAGATAACAAGTTGTATTATCGGCTAATGCGGCAGAAAGGTACCATACGATGAGTGAAAACGAACATTATTATTCGGAACACCCCACTTCAACAATAAAGGAACGGGATTTTAAACAGAAAATCAAGAATACGGAGCTTACCCTGACTTCAGTCAGCGGCGTTTTTGCATTCGAGGACCGGGTAGACAGGGCATCCCAGCTTTTGATCGAAGCTTTCGAGCCATCCGGCGCATCCGTACTGGATCTCGGCTGCGGGTACGGCGCCGTTGGTTTATTTATAAAGGCCATGTTTGGAAAGCAGTCTGTAATACTTTCAGATATTAATGAAAGAGCAGTCGAATATGCTTTGAAGAATGCGTCCGAAAACCGCCTTGACGTTAACGCCGTTAAAAGCAACCTATATTCCGCATTTGACGGGGTATGGTTCGACGATATTGCGACGAACCCTCCGCTTGCTACGGGAAAAAAGCTACTTACACAGCTTATTAACGAAGCCTTCGACCATCTGAACCTTAATGGAGCTCTGTGGCTGGTCGCATACCACAATAAAGGCGGCGAGACCCTGAGGGAGATCATGCGCGCAAGGTTCGGCAACGCCGTCGATATCGTCAAGAGCGGCGGAATACGCGTTTACAGATCGGTGAAAATGTAACACGGGCAAGCCTGCTGTTATAGCGCGACGAGGCCAGCAACCAGCAGTGAGATAGCATATATTTAAAGATCAGATAAGTAAGAAAGTTAATCGAATTTCATTTACAGATAATACAGGAGGAGATCATTGTGGATATTCAGGAAGCTATATTTACGAGAAGAAGTATTAGAAGGTTTACTGGGGAAGCAGTAGACGACAAGACGTTGGAGCTTGTGATCAAAGCCGGGTGTCAGGCACCCTCCGCCCACAACAGGCAACCGTGGCATTTTGTAGTTGTCAGGGACGAAAAGTTATTGAAGGATATCTCCGAAGGACATCCTTATGCCAAAATGCTGCCGCAGGCAGGCTGTGCTGTAATCGTCTGCGGGGACAAGGAACTGGAGGGCATACCGGGCTTTATTACTGAGGACTGCTCTGCGGCTATAGAAAATATGCTGCTCATGGCCCACGGCAACGGACTGGGTACAGTCTGGTGCGGTATCCATCCAGTGGGGAAGCTTGTAAAGCTGTTTACAAAGCTGCTCAATCTCCCTGAACAAATCCTGCCCGTCGGTATGGTCGTTATAGGGCGACCGGCAGCGGAGGCAAGCTCAGTCGATAGGTACGACGCGGCAAGGGTACATAAAGAAACATGGTGACCGGGATCGAATGCACTAGACCAAACGAAGTACGTACTTGTTTGATTGTAAACTACAAATATCTTTAAAAGGGTTTAAATAAGAGGTCAAAATGGAAATTTTTAAACTTACTGATAGTAACATTCCCACGGTTGCCAGCTTTATGTGTAGAATCCGTCCAGAATGGTGGGATTATAATAGTGCTTTTGGGCAACTCAGTAATATAGACGAAACTATAGGTACGGTAGGCTGGTTTATGGGGAATGATGAGAACCATCCGAAAGGTTGGGTATTTTGCCGTGAATTAAAAGGGTATAGGTCAATTGAACTTGAATGCTGTGGCTATGATGATAATGGGACTTTTGCTTTGGAACATAAACTAAAAGAATTATTCGATACAGTTTGTAATTATGCAATTAGTAAAGAATATTTAACATTTAGAACAGCAATGGGGTCTACTCAATTCTCCATACATAACAGAGAACTTGCTAATATCAGTGATGAAATTAGAAATCTCAAATCTTACGGGAGAATTGATTATGATTGGCTTTTGGACTATGGTTTTCGGGTAGTAGGAATTCAGCCCAATGCTTTAGGTGTAAATTACCATTGTATTTTATTAACTAAAGACTTAACAAAATAGATATTTATATACTTCACCATCTTTATAAATAGCGAAACTATTCAACCAGCCTTTGCTGCAGCAATTCTATTGCCTCGTCGACCGTCAATACATCCTGGGGAAGACAAAAGCCCATTTTATTCAGCTCATACATCAGTTCGGTCACCTGCGGGACATCGAGTCCGAGGCTTTTGATCTTTTCAACATCTCGGAAGACATCCTTCGGGGTACCAAGCATGACGCACTTTCCGGAGTCTACGACCATTATCCTGTCAGCCTTGCCGGCCTCGTCCATATGGTGCGTAATATGGACAATTGTAATTTTTTCTTCGGTATTAAGTTTGCGTAAAATGCGCATGACCTCGCGCCGGCCTATTGGGTCGAGCATGGCAGTCGCTTCATCGAGTACGATACATTTTGGCTTCATAGCCAATATGCCTGCTATCGCAACACGCTGCTTCTGGCCTCCTGATAAAAGATGAGGCGCATGTTTTTTGAATTCGGTCAGACCTATAGTTTCAAGGGCTTCATCAACACGCTGTCTGATCTCTGTGGGCGGTACCCCGAGATTTTCAGGGCCGAAGGCCACATCCTCCTCAACGACCGTTCCTACTATCTGATTATCGGGGTTCTGAAACACCATGCCCGTAGAGCTGCGGATATCCCACAGCAGTTCCTCATTCATCGTATCGAAGCCGTTGACGATAACAGTGCCTTTTGCAGGCAGCAGCAAGGCATTCATCAGCTTTGCCAGCGTGGATTTACCAGAGCCGTTCCTGCCGAGTATCGCAAGGAACTCGCCCTCCTTTATGGAAAGGTCGACGTCCCTCAGAGCCTGTACGTCGGAATGCTCCTCACTGTGTGATCTGTATACATAACTGACGTCTTTTATTTCGATGATATTCTTCTCTGCCATACTACCTACACCTCAATCTGATTTTACATACACCTACATACTCTCATACTCTCATGCTTTGCTTATTTGCGCACTACCTCCGATACAAGGAGTCATACGTAAGTAAAATTTTACCGACCCGTAAGGAATACTTCCGAGGAAAGTGCCGCTAGCCCAGTCCGGAAGCGTCGACCCACGAGGCAGCTTTCCGATGCATTTAAAATTTTACTCGAGTATGACTCTTTGGGGAGGAGGTTGAAATATAATTCGCTTAACCTACTCCCATTGGTGAGGAGGTTTCCAATAAAACAAAATTAGGGATCGCCGGAATGAACGGCAAATCCCTACATTTTTTACCTTATGATCCTGATATCTTACTTCGTGAGTTCGAGCAATACAGCCTCAGCTGCGTCGCCTCTCCTTGCGCCAAGCTTGTAGATCCTGGTGTAGCCACCGCTTATGCCCTTGAACTTGGGTGCGATATCATCAAAGAGCTTGTCGACTACATTGATGTAGTTGCCCTTTTCGTCCTTGACCCTGTAGATCCAGTTCATGGCCCTTCTTCTGGCGTTAAGTCTTGTCGGATTGTCGACTCTGACGAGGTCTTCCTTTACTTCTCTGTCGATGACTTCGTACTTCTTGCCATTCTTCGATGTAGCGCTCTTGGTTATCTTCTTGCCCTTGCTGTCAAGCTTGGGTGCGCTTATCTTGATCGACTTCGAAGTATAGTTACCGTCTTCCTTTATAGCCATAGCGATCAGCTTCTCGGCAATAGCCTGTACTTCCTTTGCCCTGGCTTCGGTAGTCTCTATCTTGCCATTGTTGAGCAAAGTGGTAACAAGGTTTTTCAGGATTGCCTTTCTCTGATCGGTAGCACGTCCTAACTTCCTCTGTGTAGGCATTATACTTTACCTCCTAATAATTCTCATTCCTCGCTCGGAGCGAGCGACAATCCTAAAGCGTGAAGCTTCTGGAGCACTTCTTCGAGTGACTTTCTTCCCAGGTTTCTCACTTTCATCATGTCTTCTTCCGTCTTGTTTGTCAGATCCTCAACGGTATTTATACCGGCTCTCTTCAGGCAGTTGTACGATCTGACGGACAGGTCAAGTTCTTCTATAGTCATTTCGAGAACTTTTTCTTTCTTTGTCTCTTCCTTTTCAACCATGATTTCCGTATGTTTCGCGTGGTCGGAAAGATCGATGAACAGGTTCAGGTGTTCGCTCAATATCTTTGCACCGAGGCTGATGGCTTCATCCGGCTTGATACTGCCGTTGGTCCATACCTCGAGAGTAAGCTTGTCGTAATCCGTAACCTGCCCTACACGGGTGTTTTCAACCGTATAATTCACTTTCCTTACAGGCGTATATATAGAATCAACAGGTATTATACCGATTGGCTGACCTGCCTGTTTATTCTTCTCTGCCGGTATGTAACCTCTGTTCTTATTGAGCACCAATTCCATATAGAATCTGCTCTCACCGTTCAATGTGCAGATATGCAGATCCGGATTCAATATTTCAACATCGGAATCCGTCTTTATATCTCCGGCTGTTACCGGACCTTCTCCGTCGGCGTCGATATAGACAATCTTGGGACCGTCGCTGTAAAGCTTCATCGAGAGATTTTTGACGTTCAGGATTATTTCCGTAACATCTTCGATAACTCCCGGTACAGTCGAGAATTCATGCAGAACGCCATCGATCTTGATCGATGTGACAGCCACACCGGGCAGAGACGATAGCAATATCCTTCTCAGCGAATTACCCAACGTAATGCCGTAACCCCTCTCCAAAGGTTCTACGACAAACTTCCCAAAAGTATTGTCTTCGGTAGATTGTACACATTCTATTTTCGGTTTTTCTATTTCAATCAACAAAAACCCTCCCTTAACTCGCAATTTTGTTTATATGAGGGCAACTGATTCGCAATCCTTATATCATATTCAGTACATTTTCGTTAATACCCTGCTGCATTTACTGGAAAGTCAGTTGCTTTTCAGGCGGGGAGCGGAAGCCTTTCCGCTCCTTTAGCCTTATGAACTGGTTATTTCCCGTTGTAAGGTATCAATCCAGCGTACTATCCTATTACTTGGAGTACAATTCGACGATGAGGTGTTCCTTGATCGGCAGATCGATATCTTCTCTTGCCGGTAATGAAACTACCTTGCCTTTCAGGTTTTCAGCGTCGAATTCAAGCCATTTCGGAACCACCTTGCCGCCTGCTATATCCACAATGGATTTGGTCTTTTCAGAACCCCTGAATTTATCTGTAATTGCAACGACATCTCCGGGCTCTAAAAGTATCGAAGGTATATTGACCTTCTTTCCGTTCACTGTAAAATGAGCATGTCTGACAAGCTGTCTTGCTTCCGGTCTTGAAGTTGCAAGGCCAAGTCTGTAAACTACGTTGTCGAGCCTGCTTTCGAGAATCTGCAGGAGGTTTTCACCGGTAATGCCTTTTCTTTTTACTGCCATTCCGAAGTAACTTCTGAACTGGCTCTCGAGAATTCCATAAAATCTTCTTGCTTTTTGCTTTTCACGCAGCTGTATACCATACTCGGACATTTTTTTCTTCTGCTGTCCATGCTGTCCCGGAGCGTACGCCCTCTTCGACACGGAGCATTTGTTGGTATAGCACCTTTCACCTTTCAGGAAAAGCTTTTCGCCTTCTCTGCGGCAAAGTCTGCAAGATGCATCTGTATATCTTGCCATCTATTCTAACACCTCCATATTACACTCTTCTTCTCTTGGGTGGCCTGCATCCGTTATGCGGAATAGGCGTTACGTCCTTGATAAGGCTGACGTCGAGTCCAGCAGCCTGCAAAGCTCTGATAGCAGCTTCTCTTCCAGCTCCCGGTCCTTTTACGTAAACCTCTACTGTCTTCAGGCCATGTTCCATGGCAGCCTTGGATGCAGTCTCTGCAGCCATCTGTGCGGCAAAAGGTGTGCTCTTTCTGGAGCCCCTGAAGCCCAGACCGCCTGCACTTGCCCATGAAAGCGCGTTTCCTGCAGTGTCCGTGATTGTTACGATAGTATTATTAAATGTTGAACGAATGTGCGCAGCGCCTCGTTCAATATTCTTACGCTCCCTTTTCTTTCTGGTAACTCTTTTTGTTGCGGCAGTTTTTGTTGCCATCCGTCAATCAACCTCCTTTTATACCGTTTTCTTTCTCTGTATGCCAACAGTTTTTGCCTTACCCTTCCTGGTTCTTGCATTGGTTTTGGTCCTTTGGCCTCTCACAGGAAGACCCAGTCTGTGCCTTCTACCCCTGTAGCAGCCTATTTCAATCAATCTCTTGATATTGAGAGAAATGTCCCTTCTGAGGTCACCTTCTACCTTGTATTCCTTGTCGATGATTTCTCTGAGCCTGCTGATTTCATCGTCTGTCAGATCTCTGACCCTTGTGTCCGGGTTTACAGCAGTTTTCTTCAGAATTTCATTGGCTTTGCTTCTACCTAAGCCAAAGATGTAAGTCAACCCAATTTCCACCCGTTTTTCCCTGGGCAGGTCCACTCCGGCAATACGTGCCATCTTGTCAAACACCTCCAAATAAATTCCTTGCAAATAAAAACTTATCTATTGATTTACTATTATCATTTCCATGGCAAAATACTTCGGGCATAGTTTTTATAAAACTACATACCTTAAGTATGCAAGCCAGGTATTTATAATCAACACCCGGATCATGTTCGGCAGGGCCGACATGCAGCCGCTCCTGGGTGATCAATTCCTAACTTGAGAAGGAGAATTGATAATTGCTTGCAAATCAAGCCAAAATTATATCACATATTGTCGTGTAAAACAAGGCTGTTCACAAGAATTCAATTATCAATTTCCATCCTATTTAACCCTGTTTCTGTTTGTGCTTCGGGTTCTCGCAAATAACCATGACCTTGCCTTTTCTCCTGATTATCTTGCACTTCTCACACATTACTTTTACAGACGGTTTTACTTTCATTTTAAACCCTCCCAACGTTTTATTCTTAAACAAAATACATTCCGATGCTTACTTTGCTCTCCAGGTGATCCTTCCGCGTGTAAGATCATACGGCGATAATTCCAATGTCACCTTGTCACCCGGTAATATCCTGATGAAATTCATCCTCAGCTTGCCGGATATATGAGCAAGTACCTTGTGTCCGTTCTCGAGTTCCACCTGAAACATCGCATTTGGCAATGCTTCAATGATCCTGCCTTCAACTTCGATTACATCGTCCTTTGACAAACCTCAAACCTCCTTATCAACTATCCAGTCCCGCCAGAGCCTTCCTTATTTCCGCATTTGTTATCCTGCTGCCGCTCTTTAGCTTTTCTTCAAGGCCTTGCGCCTTTTCTGCTGTAATATTCAAATGCTTGATCCTTTTCTTCTTTGGGTTTTCCAACCTTCGAAGATCACCATCACATATTTCTACAAAGTGCTCATCAATCACCTTTATTACAACGAATCGTCCGCCGGCATCCCTGCCCGCCCTCGAAACTACGATCTGCCCTATAGCTATACTCACAATCTTCACCTCAGAGTTTAGTCATAACGATCGGTTCACCGTCAGTTATAGCAATAGTGTTTTCATAGTGTGCGGATAATTTGCCATCAGCCGTAACCACAGTCCATTTATCACCGAGTGCTTTTACTTCATAAGTCCCCTGATTGATCATGGGCTCGATTGCTATGGTCATACCGGGTTCAAGCCTTGGTCCCCTCTCGCGGGTCGCGTAGTTAGGTATCTGAGGAGGTTCCCACATCTCTTTGCCTATTCCGTGGCCTACATACTCCCGAACGACGGAGTATCCGTTTTGCTCGGCATATTGCTGTATTGCCCTGGAGATATCCACTATACGGTTTCCCTTAACCGCGTTTCTTATTCCTTCAAAAAAACTTTGTTCAGTAACGCGTATCAGTCTCAGCGCTTCATCCGAAACCCTGCCGACGGGGAAAGTTCTGGCAGCATCGCCGCAAAAGCCGCCGAAACTTGCACCCATATCTATACTAATAATATCTCCATCTTTTAATTCCCTTAAACCCGGTATCCCATGTATGAC
>DATALQ010000020.1:0-88405 GCA_036260935.1 Clostridia bacterium | reverse complement strand
AATGATGTGGTTATCAAATGAGTTTGCTACGGACAGGGAAAGGCTTTACTGGGGATTTATTGAGAAAAGAGCACAAATGACAAATGATGTGGTTATCAAATGGGCTAAGGAATGCATTAAAGAATTGAAAAACTCCGACTTGCCATAAATATTATAAGGCATTGCAGCTTTTTATAGCTTTAGGTGGGGTTAAATTGATATATTGAGGAGAAATTATGAAATCAGCAGGCATATTCTATTTTTCAGGAACCGGTAACACGGAAATTGTCGCAAAAATGATCAGCGACTCATTTGTACGGCATGAGTATTCAGTAGACTTAATCAAAATAGAAGATATCACTAAAAGCAGGCAAAAGGTTGATGCGGAAAAATATGATCTTATTGGCATTGGCAGTCAGGTTATTGCATTTGGCTGCCCCCGCATAGTTTATGATTTTCTTAAATACCTTCCTGATGGAAATGGTAAAAAGTTGTTCATTTTCAGAACTGCCGGGGGAGTCGTCACACAGAATTACAATGCCTCAAGGCCTTTGTGCCGTAAACTTACCCGTAAAGGCTATGATGTTTTCCATGAAAGGTTGTTTTCAATCGCCAGTAATTGGGCCGTGAGATTTGACGACGAAGTTGTAAAAAAACTTTATGAGACTACCAGAATGAAAACGGAAATCATGTGTGAACAATTGATACAAAATCAAACACGCTTCTTAAAGACCGGACCTTTCACCAGGTTAATGATGTCCTTTATTGCGGCCATCTCTTCCGTTGCCCTCCGTTTGGTCGGGAAGGACTATAAGGTAGGCTCATCCTGCAACCATTGTGGGACTTGCATAAAGCATTGTCCTGTTAAAAACATATATGAAAAAAATCGTAAAATCAAATTCAAATTGTCCTGCATTTGTTGTATGCGATGTATCTATAACTGTCCAAAACAATCAATCAAGTTAAGGCTTTTCTCATTTTTCTATCTTCCCGGCGGCTACAATATCAATAAATTGATTAATAGCCCGGATACCGGTAATAAAAGCCCTAACGGAATAATCCCGCCATTTTTCAATAAATACATTGTGGATAAAGAGCTATAGGCAATAAAGGAATTGGAGACCAAGTAAATATGAAAATCAATGATAAAGTAACACTTCTTGAATCCTCAAAAGGGTCTTTTGTCTACCTGGTTTGCGGGAAGGAAAATATATTGATTGACACAGGGTTCGCCTGGCAAGGAAGGCGCATAATCAAGGAACTGGAATCTATGAAGATTAAGCCTGAGTCTATTAAGCACATCTTTTTGACGCATTATGATCTTGATCATATCGGTAATGCAGTTATGCTGCAAAAGTATACGGGCGCAAAAATCTGGTCCTCAGAAACAGATAAACCATATATCCTTGGTGAGATCCATCGGCCGGGATTCAAAAAGTACCTGCCTTATATATTTAGAGTAAAAAAGCCGGAAAGTATTTGCAGCTTCGAAAAAGAATGCGATCCAGCTGGTATGCAGGTAGATGTGCAGGTAATATCAACGCCCGGCCATACACCTGGCCATATTTGCTTTCTTTTTGAGGATGTTCTTTTTGCTGGTGACCTGATAAAAATAGAGGATGGCAAAGTGCTGCCATACCCTTCTGCCTGGAATTGGAACAATGAGGAGTTAATGCGCTCAATAAGGTATGTTTCTCAATATGCTTTCAACTGGATATGCCCAGCTCACGGAAGACCAATAAAGAGGGATGCAATATCCTTTTTTGCACACAAAAGATCGACATCCGACAATAGTATAAACGTCTATTTATAGGAATATCAGTCAGAAATTAAACATTGCATATCAATTATTTTCTTATAGTTAAGAGTTCAATATCCGGGTACGTCCGTTTCTTTTACATCTAAATTCAGACATTATTACTAAACAAAAGTATTATCTGACGTAAATTTCTTTAAATGGGGGTATCCGTGAAAAATAAAACATATGTTATTCAGAAAATAATTTTTATACTTGTAATAACTTTCACCAGTGTTCTTTCTGTATATCAGACCTCATACCTGCCTGATATCAACCCGTCCAGTGCTTCCCAGACAAGCTTTTCAGCCGAACGTTCCATGAAACATATTGAAATTATTGCTGATAAACCTCATGCAACAGGTTCAGCTCAAATAGAAACAGTCAGAAAATATATCATGGGTGAATTAAGTAAATTGGGGCTCAAACCGGAAACTCAGTCTGCTACGATGAACAATCGGCAGGTTTTTGCCAGCAGTCAAAACATAATTGCAAGAATGGAAGGGACGGAAAACAGGAGTGCAGTCCTGCTTGTTTCACATTATGACACGGTATCATCCACCCCTGGTGCTTCTGACGATACTATAGGGGTAGCAACCCTTCTCGAGACTGCACGTGCTTTGAAATCCGGGGCTCCCATGAAAAACAGCATTATTTTTTTATTTACCGATGCGGAAGAAACAGGATTGCTAGGCGCTTATGCCTTCATCAAAGAGCATCGCTGGGCAAAGGATGTTAAATTTGTGGTTAATTTGGATGCAGGGGGCATCAGCGGTCCTGCATATCTTGTAGATACGAGTGCACATAACAAACGGATCATAAGTGAGTATGCGAAAACAACCTCATACCCGATTGGTAACGGTGCTGGTCAGGCTTTCGGCAGTTCAGGTTCGGATTTTAATGCCTTTAAATCTGCCGGATACCCGGGACTCTATATTGCCTTGGCGCGTAATGCCAGAATACACACGTCCCTTGATAGTATCAGTAATTTTAACAATCGAAGTCTCCAACATATGGGCGATACCGCATTGTCGATTATGCAACGCTTTGGCAGTATGGATCTGGATTTGTCGGAAGAGTCTGATGCCTGCTATTTTAATCTCTTCGGAGGATTAATGCTGTATTACCCTGTAACTTGGGTTATACCTGCCATGATATTCATCTTTCTTCTTTTATCTGCAGTAATATGTATTGGCTTTAAAAAAGGCATACTATCTGTTAAGGGTATTATCTTTGGAGTAATAACCCTAATACTGAGCATTTCCATTTCATCAATAGCTGTTCTATCATTCTGGAAGATAATCTCAGGACTGTGTCCGGCATACAGTAGTATAATTGGCGGACATGCTAATAATGAAGAGTTCTTATGGGTTGCCTTCATCTGTATCACGATTTTAATTACAGCAATATTATATAATTTGGTACTTCGGCATAGAAAAGCGGATATCCCTGACTTAACAATAGGCGCAATGTCAATCTTAACATTCGGTATGGTGTTATTGTCTGTTTATAAACCCATGTCAAGTTATATTCTGGTTTTACCGCTGTTTTTCAACCTTATAGCTACCGGATACTGGTTCTATTCAAGAGGTAACCAGAAGAAAACACTTTCAGCATTTCAATTGATATTATTCTTAATCAGTGCTGCTGTCACAATTAATCTATTTGTACCTCCTATTTATGCAGGTTATATGGCTTCAGAAACATCCCGGGATTTTGTTTTTTCGATATTTATCACAATAATGGTTGGACTGTTACTACCCCACATTTTCACAATTAAGGAGAGCCGAAGATGGATAATGCCTGTAGCTGCACTTCTGGTACTTCTTGTTTCAACCGGCACTATTATAGCTTTTGGTTTCGACAAGCATCAAACACAGCCATGTTCTGCTTTCTATATATTAGATGCAGATTCAGGGAAGTCATATTGGGGCGGTGGTATTCCAGGAAACAAATATAGTCCTGATGAATGGACACAGCAGCTTTTCCCGAAAGGTAGCGAAAAATGTCCTATAGGTGAGTATATTAAAGACTTTCCCTACAACTACGATTTCTACGTGACAAACGCCCCGAAGATTTCGCTTGAAGCTCCTCAGATAAAACTTATTGATAAAAAAACAGATGGAGAGATTCAAACGCTTCATCTGTATGTCAAGTCTCTTAGAAAAGCAACCAGACTGGAAGTCTATTTGGGTAAAGGACAGAAAATCATTTCCACAGAGGTAGACGGTAAGATTTGGACAAGTCTGACCGAGCCTACTCTTTGGGGACCGGAGAATGCAGTTTTGTTTTATAATGCACTTCCCGAAGAAGGAATTGATATTATTGTGAAAATACAGTCAAATAGACCCGCCAAGCTGATATTTATGGATAGGACCTATGGGATCCCCAAGGTTCCGGGCACATCAGATCATCCTGTGCCTGAGTATGTCGTGAAATATGGTTATGCATCACCTCTGTGTCTGGATACTATAATAATGAAGACGGTAGAATTATGAAAGACAAGGTGTAATATCAATAAGTATTCCAGTAAACTGCTTTTTGACTGTCTCAAATAATAGGTCGCATTTCTATTGGGTTACTCTGAGTCAAGTGCATTCTATCATGCCTTTAAAAAGTGGTTTGGCAAAAGCCCAGTAAATGCCTGTACAGTTATACTGTATATTGACTCAAAAAGGGAAACAACCTCCAGACAGGAAGGCCGTTTCCCTTTATGATCAGGGTTCGAGCCTGAGAAGGCACGAGGCTTGCCGATTATTTACATATCTCTCATCTCATGAATTTTTTGAAGTGCTTTCACTCCCCAAACCTGTTCGTCGGGTGATTCTGTAAACATGTGCTCTTGCATCATTCGGTATCCGAACTTGACGAGAATCATTTCCAAAATGCGCAGTTCCTCGGCCTCAGGAACATCCATATATTCTGAAAGACCCTTCAGGTAGGCAGGAACAAGCCTGCGATAATTCTCCTCAAATCTCCCGACATCCATATCGTCTACAATCAGGCTTGCAATGTCCTCGCCGAGAAACCCCCAGCCTGCGGTGTCCCAGTCAATCAGTCTTATCAGGCCGTCTGTAAAGAATATGTTCTCATTCCAAAAATCCCGATGGCACAGTACGACGGGAAGGGTCTTTAGTTTTTCAAATAGTTCCTCTTTGTGGTCATCAACATCAATGAGCATCTCCTTCAGGTGTTTAGGTATGTCGCAACCACTTGAACGAAGGTAGCCATATTCGAATGATTTGCCATCAATCAATTGGATTCTGCCGTCTTTGAGCATTTGCTTCAGGAACCCCGGGATATGGCATGGTTCAGAAATTAGAAAATCATATGTAAATGTCTGCGTATGCCATTGCTTGAACTCTCTTTCCAAATACCCGGCATCTCCAAGGCACAGTATATTCCTTAAACCATCGGACTGACCGGAATACCTGCCTTGAAACCGTCCAAGCTCCAAAGCGGCTTGTTCGAGCATTTCAATAGTGAGGCTGCTGCCGGACACTCCATCGATGTATTCCATCCATGTCTGTATCTCATCACCGTTCATTTCCGTATGATAACATTCAGGCCAACTGAACAAATTGGTAAACGACTTGCCTAAATCCGATACATAAAGGTCATATTCCCTGCGCCATGAATTCGGATCGCCTGGGCGCATCCATTTTTTCTGAAGCTTAAAAACAACCTTATATTGTATTGCTTTGTTGTCAGCGGTTACGGCAGTGCCCGTGACAAGCCGCACGTCGCCTAATGTCCCGCCATGCAGCTGTTTGGTTTGGTAATCGGCGCCGACTATACTTGTACAAAGCATTTTACTTAAAACGTGTATCAGCGTTTCATATTTTATATTATTCACTATAAAATCCTCCGTTTTTCTTGATTTGCTTGTTCCACATCGCAATCGACTTATGACGCGCTCGCACAAATTTATTTTCCTGCTTCTGAGTGAGGTAACGTTCCCAACGTTCCCGGGGCAAAGAGCCATCGTTGAGCGCGGCAAGAACAGCACAGCCCGGCTCGGTTTTATGGCGGCAGTCGGTAAAGCGGCAATGTATAAATAGTTCCTCCACATCGGCAAATCCTGTGCTGATTCCTTCGTCCGCATCAAACAGCCCAAGCTCACGCATACCCGGTGTATCTATAACCATTGCGCCGGTGGGGAGCATGAAAAGCTGGCGGTGTGTTGTAGTGTGGCGTCCGCGGCTGTCATCCTCGCGGATAGCTTTTACAGCCATTACTTCCTGCTTCATCAGAGTGTTTAGCAGCGATGATTTGCCTACGCCGGACATTCCAAGGAACACTAAAGTCTTACCAGGCTGAAGATATTCGTTCAGTGAATCAAAGCCAAAACCTGTGTGACTGGAAACTGCATGCACCGGCACATTGGGCATGGCTTTTTGAACATCGGCCAAATGTGCTTTAAAATCCGGGCACAAATCTGCTTTTGTCAATATTACAACAGGCTGGCTGCCGCTTTGCCGTGCCTGTGTCAGATAACGCATGATGCGGTTGACCTTGAAATCCCGATTCAAGGACGACAGGATAAAAACGAAGTCAAAATTCGCTGCAACAACCTGTTCTAAAACGGTCTTGACATATCCGGCCGCATGTCCTGAAAAATCACTACGTGCAAATTTGCTTCTGCGGGGAAGTGTTTTGAGAATCTGACTATCTCCGCTAAAATTATAATTTACCAGCACAAAATCACCTGTTGTTGGAAATTCTTCCGACCCACCTCCAAAATAATTGCTTGACTTCAATCTCCCAAAACATTCACCGTGTTCACAGATAAGAGCATAACGCTCTTTGTGAACAGCAGTAACTCTTGCAGGGATATGATTATCCTGCAGAATATCGCTTGTCGCAAGCATTGTTGGAATAAATCCGTAATCTGTTAAATTCATATTTCCTCCTCTAAAGTGGGCAGAAAAATACCGCAGCAGGCAGCCTTCTTTATGCTGCAAACTGCGGTTCGTATCAGGTGATGCAAGTGTTATAACAAACACGGGCATACCTTGTTCGTATGCCCGTAGAAATTTACAGTATTCACGAAAGGTTACTCATGGCGGCATAGCAATAAAAGGCATCCATATACCTTGAAAATATTGCTCTGCCCTATATTCTGTTTTAGACTAAAGTCACCTCAGCAGCGATTGTCATTAAATAAAACAGCTCCTTTCGTTCTATGCGAAGCATTAATAAGCTATCGCAGATAAATGATTGAGCTTAGGATACCATATCTTTCCTTTAAAATCAACTCTGGTTTACTTCTTAGCAACTCTAAAAGGACCAGGCCTAAAAGGACCAGGGATTTTGCGTCTCTGGTTACTGCATTTCTGTACTGCTTTCTGAATACTTGACTTATTGGATTACATAACATTAAACTATATTTGGATAATCAGCTAGTTTGGAGTAAAGGAATGACAATAAAGTTCGCAATTTGCGATGATGAGATTACTGAAATCAAATATTTAAATAAGATTATTGATAAGTGGGCAGGGACGAACAAAAAAGCTGTTGAAATATTTACGTTTGACAGTGCGGAAAGCTTCTTTTTTCAATATGCTGAAGACAAGTCCTTTAACATACTTTTGCTCGATATCCAGATGAAAAATATGAATGGTTTGGAACTTGCAAGGCAAATCCGGCAGGATAATGATTCGGTGCAGATTGTATTTATCACCGGGTATCCGGACTTTATGGCGGAAGGCTACGAGGTATCGGCGCTGCATTATCTGATGAAGCCCGTGAATGAGCAAAAGCTGTTTGAAGTACTGGATAAAGCCTGCAAAAGGCTTGACAGGATTGAAAAAGCAATACTTCTCAAGGCAGACGGTGAAAATGTCCGCATTCCTGTGGGGAATATAGTTTATGCGGAAAGCTTTGCGCATACGGTTGAGGTTACAACAAACAGCGGGAAAATTACTGCCGGTCTGTCCATATCGGAACTTGAAAAAGAGTTGGGCGATGGCTTCATACGCTGCCACCGTTCATATATTGTCGGAATGAAATATATAAAACGAATAACTAAAAACGAAGTTATACTTGATAATGATATTCAAATACCGCTGTCCCGCCGGTTATACGACAAAGTGAACCAATCGTTTATCAGGTTTTTCAGGGAGGCTGACTGATGGAATACCTGGCGTATCCCGCAATTATCCTTTGTTGTGCAGTTATTATTACTGCAGCTCTTCTGCTCTTGCGTACATACATGCACAAACTTGTGGACAAGCGTATATCCGCATATCAAAACGATCTTATCAACAAGCACTACGATGAAGTCGAAAACATATACCGGCAAATGCGCGGATGGCGGCATGATTATCACAACCATATTCAGACCATGAAGGCCCATCTTGTGCTAAATCAGATAGAAGAGCTGAAAAATTATCTGGACAAACTTGATACCGATTTGACAGCCGTAGATACCATGTTGAAAACCGGCAATGTCATGGTTGATGCCATTCTAAACAGTAAAATTTCTCTTGCCAAATCTAAGAACATCAGCATTAATGCAAAAGCCACCGTACCTGAACAGCTGAAAGTGTCTGAAATCGACCTTTGTGTAATAATCGGCAACCTGCTGGATAATGCTATGGAAGCCTGCCTCAAACAGGCGAATGAAACCGACAGGTTCATCCGTGTTTACATTGGCAAGCTTAAGGAACAGCTCTATATATCTGTTTCAAACTCTGTGGGCGGTGAAATAAAGAAAAGCGGCAAAACCTATATTTCCACGAAGGATTCTGCCACTCACGGATTCGGTCTTATGCGTGTCGACAGGATTGCGGAAAAATACGGCGGGTATGTAAACCGCCAGCACGAGGAAGGCGTCTTTGCCACAGAGATTATGCTGCCGTTGTAATGAGACGCAAAATGTTCCCCACTTCTATAAGTTGTTGGGCTCGATGCGGTATCAATTTGCCATTCGTGCTCCAATCGATACCGTTCGTGCGGGATTAGTCATGTGATGGAAGTAGTGTGGTAGCATGAAGACGAGGTGAGGACGGTTGAAAGTAAAGCAAAAATTGAAGTACTCCTTTTGGAGCAATGTAAAGTTCATGTTGGGGAAAATGTGGCATTGGGATTCGAAAACTACAATCCTGACCTTTCTGCGCGCCCCGTTTATTGTAGCTATCCCCCTTCTGGGCTTGGTACTGTCAAGAACTGCCGTGTCTTTTGTGGGCAGCGGGGCAGACATGAGTAATATCGCTGTTTCAATCCTGCTGTTATGTGCCGCAACAGCAGCCTGCATGGTTATTCTCAATTATCTGAACGGTCAGAACAGACGTATGGAATTCATCAATGCCTTTAAATATCAGGAGATTATCATTGACGCATCTGTAGCACACGACTACGAGTATAATGAGAGTCCGAAAGGATTATCGGATGGCATGAAGGCTTTGATGAACTGCGGAAGCGATCAATCCGGCGCACGAAAGGCCATAGACACTCTTTCCTCGTTCATTGGGAATGCGATCGGTCTCATATCATACGCCGCAGTGATCTTTATGCTTCACCCCTTGATTTTACTGACGATTTGCGTTACCACCATTTCAAGCTACTTTATCATGAAACGCACCACGGCGTGGAATCACAAAAATAAGGATAATTGGATACCCATAGACCGCAAAAAGGAATATCTTGAGACCAGCTCCAGTGATCTTGCACCGGCAAAGGATATCAGGCTTTATAATATGTCCGGCTGGTTTCAGATGGTCTTCGCAGACGTGCTCCACCAGCGTATGGATTGGCAGCGCAAGGAAGAAAAATACGGTCTTGGCATTGACATTCTTAACCTGCTTCTGTCTCTATTAAGGGAAGGTATAGCCTTCAGCCTGCTGGTTTATTTAATGTACGAGAAACAAATGCCGGTTGCCGATTATGTGCTGTATTTCGGCATGATCGGGGGATTCAGCACGTGGTTTGACGGCATTATAAACAATTTTTACTGGTTTGACCGCATCAATACCGGTTTTAATGAAATGCGCGAATACCTCGACCATCAGAATAAGAACAATACCGGAGTCGGTTTGCCTGTGCCGGACGATTCTTTTTCCATCGAATTCAAAAATGTTGGTTATACATTTACCGGCACGGACAATGAGATCATATCAGATTTGAGTTTTAAGATCCGCAAAGGCGAAAAACTTGCTATTGTCGGGTTGAACGGAGCGGGTAAAACAACGATCGTAAAACTCATATGCGGGCTGTACCGACCGGCCAAGGGTGTTATACTCGCAGGCGGAAGGCCGATAGACGAATATAATATCGATGAATATTACTCGCTCTTCTCGGCAGTTTTTCAGGATATCACCATACTGCCTATGACTGTCGGACAAAACATTGCAGCCTCACCGGACGGTATTGACGAAGTTCGTCTGCATAATGCGCTTGAGCAATCCGGCTTCGGCGATAGGGTAAATGGCTTGCCGCATGGCAGGGATACTTATCTTGTAAGGGGGCTTTATCCCGATGCCGTTGACCTGTCAGGCGGTGAAGTTCAAAGGTTGGCTTTGGCCCGTGCGCTCTATAAAAACGGCAGGTTTCTTATCCTTGATGAGCCTACAGCCGCCCTTGACCCGATTGCGGAAAGCAACATATATCAAAAATATAACGAAATGGTCAAGGGAAAAACCTCGGTGTTTATATCTCACAGACTTGCAAGCACTCGCTTTTGCGACCGGATATTGTTTATTGAAAACGGCCGTATCGTCGAAGAGGGAACGCATGAAGAGCTTATGAAAATAGGAGGTAAGTATTTTCAGCTTTATGAAATTCAAAGCCATTATTACAAAGAGGAGGCTGAGGCCGTATGAAAAAAAATCTTACCGTCCTTTTGAGAGGTTATAAAGTCCTGCACGGCCTGATTCCGGGGTTTTTGCCGGTTGCTGCGGCACGCGCGGTTTTTGGAGCCGTATTGCCGCTGATAAACATCATTATGTCGGCAATGATTATCAACGCGTTGACAGAAAAAAGACCCCTTCGGTATGTTATGCTTCTGTCGGTGCTTACTGCTGTTTTGAACTTTGTTGCCCAGGTTATCATGCGTATTTTGGGCAGGATATCTTCATATTTGTCGGTGAATATCTGGAATATATACGAAAATCCCTTGAACGAAAAACAGCAGAAAATGGATTTTGAACACATTGAAAACCCTGCAACCAGGCTTCTACGTCAAAAAATATACACCTTCCGCAACGCAAACGGAAATGGCATATTGCCTTTGTATTGGTCGTTCGAAAGCATGGTTACCAATTTGTTCACTATAATCTTCTCTATCGGAATATTTGCGTCGGTATTCTTCGTGAAAAGCCCGGCGACTGACAGCATATGGAGCTTTGTGAACACATCGTGGTTTGCGGTGCTGTTTATCCTGCTGGTTCTTGGGAATGCGGCGCTGGGTATGCTGATCATTTCAAAAAGTTATAAAAAGCTTTACGATGTTATGAAAGGCTTTCATTTCCCCAATATGGTCGGTCAGTTTTTTATAGATAAGTTCTTTAGCAAGTATCAAATGGGGAAGGATACGAAAATCTACAATTTAAAAACAAGCATTACCCATTCACTGAGCGGAGTAATAAATTCACTCTATTCAACGGTTGAAAGCTGGCAGAAGACGGAGTCGCGCTACCGCAGCCTTGGAGATGTCTCGTCGAATATTCTGAGTGCGCTTGTGTACATTTTCGTCGCAGCAAAGGCAACCCTTGGGAACCTGGGCATCGGCAGCATCGTGCAGTTTGTTGGCGGCATTACGCGTTTCAATGCGGGAATCACCGGGTTTGTCAATAATATATCCCAGCTTTTTTCCAATGTGGAAGCCCTTAATCTGTATTTTGAGTTTCTTGATATGCCGAATAAAATATATCATGGCACGCTTCCAGTGGAAAAGCGCCAGGATTATGAATATGAGGTGGAATTTCATGAGGTATCCTTCAAATACCCCGATACGGACAAGTACGCCTTGAAACACTTGAATCTCAAGCTGAACGTCGGGCAGCGGCTGGCGGTCGTAGGTATGAACGGCTCGGGCAAGACCACTATGATAAAGCTGCTGTGTAGGCTGTACGACCCGACAGAGGGGTATATCACTCTCAACGGCATTGATATCAGGAAGTACGAGTACAACGAATATATGAGTATTTTTGGTGTAGTATTTCAGGATTTCAAGCTCTTTTCTCTCCCTCTCGGACAGAATGTGGCAGCCTCCGTCGAGGTTGATGCTGAAAAGGCCGAGAACTGCCTCGTAAAAGCAGGCTTTGGAGAACGGCTTAAAAAGATGCCTAAAGGTCTCGATACCTGCCTGTACAAGGATTTCGAGGAGGACGGTGTGGAGATTTCCGGCGGCGAGGCACAGAAGATCGCCATTGCCCGGGCACTGTACAAGGATGCGCCCTTTGTCATCCTCGACGAACCAACCGCCGCACTTGACCCCATCGCCGAGTTCGAGGTGTACAGCAAGTTGAATGAAATCATCGGCAAAAAAACGGCTGTGTTTATCTCGCACAGGCTGTCCTCCTGCCGTTTCAGCGATGACATCGCGGTGTTCCACGAAGGACAGCTTATTCAGCGGGGCAGCCATGAGAGGCTGGTCTCAGATATAAACGGTAAGTATTACGAGCTTTGGAACGCCCAAGCGCAGTATTATAACGAGAATATTGCGTAAATGAAAAAATGTATTCGCCCTGTGGTTAACGTTAATAACTGGTACAGTGGTACAATGGGCTGCGTCACCGGAATTGCAGTTTTTAGAGCTTGCATGTAAATTGATCGTCCATCGACTCATCCTGCTTGGCCTCCAAATGTGTTCTCATAGGTAAGCTTTCCGAGACGAAAACAACATCGCTACTTACATTTTGCTCAAAATTTCAGGTATAGGGCATATAAATCGATAAATAGTTGGATTTTTACCTCCATAATGGAGGAAAACTCATAAAAGGCAGGAAATATTCGCCCTTTACTTGAAAATTTGAGCAGTTCGAATTATTATATTACATATGGAAGAATATGTAAGCCGTTTTTCTGCTGCTGAAATGTGGAATATCCCATATATTGATGTCGTCTTTGGGTCTATAACTAGAGAAAGAGATCCGGTTGATATTACGGTTTCTGAACAAAATGCGAGATTCAGGAATAACGGGAAAAAAGTCCATTCATGCGAACGAATTCTCCCAAATGGCGCAATTATTTTCCGTAATGGTCAAATGGTTGCGTCTCCGGAGCTATTGTTTCTGGAACTTGCACCCAAATTAAGCATTCATCGGCTCATACTTCTAGGTTTACAACTATGCTCGCATCCGCCAGGTATCTCCTCCAGTGCGATAACGACAAAGCAAAAGCTCAGTACATTTCTCTTGAAGACCCAGGGGCACCTGGGACACCGCAAAGCTATACGAGCGGTGAAGTATGTGGAAAACGGTTCCGCGTCCGTTATGGAATCGATTGCCTTCATGATTCTGACTTTACCTCACTCTCTAGGGGGGTATGGACTGAAGGGTGCTGTTTTCAATTATGAGATAAAGCTAAAAAATGAAGCGCGGAAACGTCTTGGACAAAATCGCTGCTTTACGGATTTATATTACAGGCAGGCGAAATTGGCAGTCGAATATGAGAGCTTTGCTTATCACAACAGCCCATTGGATCAGGGCAAAGATATAATGAGATCGGCTGTTCTTGAAAGGAAGGGTATCGATATGATGCGTTTGAGTACTATCCAGATGTATGACAGAGAAGCATGCAAGGATTTTGCATATAATCTGTCTGCTCGTCTTGGGAAACGTATGCAGATACGCGCAAAGAAGTTCAAAGAGATGCATGAGCTCCTAAGGGGCTTGTTGCCGGACGGGAAAACTGCTTCTATGCTTGATAGAAAATCTTTATGAATACTCCATTTTGACTGCTATCAAACCATTGATTTTTCTTGTTTCGACTGTAAACCCTATCTTATCACTCAGATCAGTTGAAAATAGCAGGGTCCCAGTAAATAAAGCCTGCTAAATTAAGGGCTCATAACCCTCTTCTTTTTAAGTCCTCAACCAAGCTCACGTAAAACTCTCTGACATCAAAGCTACTGATATTTTCACGGTTAAGGTCAATTACATCACCGTGCGAAACACCGCGTTTACCGTGATTGGATATCATTATAAAGTTCTCGCCCCATTGTGCGGATTGAACTGAAACCAAACCGTCATTATCACCATCGAAATGACGCACAAATGGATAAGCGGCGTTCAATGGGAATTTCCCGCTGCGGGCGCGATTCATTTTTGAACCGACACTTTGGTAATATACCGACGGTATATCAGTAACTGTTTCATTCGTGATTTTACATTGGGAAGCTGTCAAGTCCGTAATGGCCGCATTGAAATCAGGATTTGTGTCACCAAGCTTCCCGAGTGTAGAATTATATTTATTTGCTATAGAATTACGCATCTTTTCAGGAACCTTTTCCAGGAGGTAATCCGCAAAAATACAGCCCTTATGCGGCGTATTGATCGTTGTCAGAGATGCGGCATATTGATCCATGCCCAGACAGCTAATTGCATAACGGCTATCAAGACCACCTTTTGAATGGGCGACAATATTCACTTTCTCACACCCGGTATCTTTAATAATGTTTTTGATACGATCAGCTAACTCCTCGCCGCTTTTTTTCACGGAAGCGGCTGACTGCTGCTGACCGTAAAATATGGTCGCACCGTTTTTTATCAACTCTCCGGGAATACGCCCCCAGTAATTGAAATAGCGGGTATCCCGAAAGAATACACCGTGAACCATTAAAAGCGGGTAGCGCGTTTTGCAGATATCTTTCTCTTTTCGTGTTGAATTCAAATCAAACTTTTCAATCTCAAATTCAGTTTCTGCCGAAGCAATGTTTATTATTTTAACCAGAGAATAGATATGAACTATCGGAATCCAGCCGCAGACAATTCCGATAATACGCCACTTTATACCGAGCTGGATGGAGGTGCCGTACACTCTGATAATTCCATTCCAAAATAATAGTGCTTCGGCTAATATTACGATAACCAAGGAAATTATAAAAATATGTGTTTCTGCCGGAATTGTCTTAATTCCGACAAAAGCTGTATATAAGACGCTTAGCGAGGTTGTAATCAAAAAAAACTTAAGCAACTCGACGCCGTCTGATAACATTTTGATTCTGAAGGCAGGCTGTTTTTTGAAGTCTGGGAATATATTGACTAATAAAAAATATGCTAAGGCAAATGGAATGATTATCCACCATTTGGTTGTAAAAAATAAAATACTAAACGAATTTATGGCGAAAAAAAGCAATACTGAGGTTATTACTCGATTCAATGTTTTCACTCACATTACCCCTTTAGCAAGGATTACATAAATATCCTTAATTTATTTTAGCATACGAAGCCTACTTGTTGTTACGGATTTTATGCAATTATGTTTGAATATGTGGTAAATGCTTGATATTATAAGTCCATATTTATGGTAAAATGCGACTTTTGCCTGAAGTGTATTTTGGAGGAATGTTCATGAATTACATAAGCTTACTTTGGCCGCAGGATGAAACCGCCTACTCTTCAAAAACCAAAAAGCTCAACAATACAACCGCTGATGATCTTGATCTGGACGGCCTGTGTAACAGCATAACCAAAACCAAAGAAGAGAGTGAAACAATCAAGGGAATATTCAGCAGCATGTGCCATGAGCAGGATGTCATAAGGTACAGGCAGGAGGTTTTCGGGGATATTTTTTCTTCGGAAAAACTGAGGGCATCTATTGAGACAATAATAAAAAATCTGGATCAGATGAAGCACATGAGCAAGGTTTCATCCGCGCCTGAAGAAGCTACTCTGTGGAGGCTTTTTTCAAGATTCAAGGAACTTGAAGGCTATGTTGATTGCGTGATTGCAATAGGGAAGGAATTGCAGGACATTGACATAAAGTCTGAAGGCTTGAAGCATTTAAGGGACTGCGTGAATAGCATAGCTGAAGGTGAAGATTTTATTGCTTTGTCAAACACCCTGAAAACTCTTGGCTTGGAGATAAATGAAATACAAAGCATAACTCTGGGTATTAACCTTGACACATCTCTTAACCCATCCGAAGTAACGCTCGTATCTGTCAATAAAACGAAATTTACATATAACCCCTGGTTTATGAATTTTTTCAATACAAATCCGATTGTAAAATCAGAAGTCTCCGACATACTATCAAAAATACATGGTTTGAGCGATGATAGAAAACATCCGTTAATGTACAATTTGTACAGGGATATTGAAAGTTTTCTTAAGCCTGTTGTCAAGGATTTATCAACCGGTTTGAGGCGATATGCCCATATTCAGGTTGGTTTTCTCTTCAAGCTGATACCAGAGATGACATTCTATTTATGCTGTGTCCGGTTATTCAACCGTTTGAAGGAAAACGGAATGGCATTTTGCAAGCCTGATATAGCAAAGCTCGAAGATAGAAATTGTATAATAGAAAATACCTATAACGTAAATCTGGCGTTACATATGTTAATGCATGGCGAAAAACCGGCTGAAAAGATTGTTTTAAATGATGTGATATTTGATGAGCGCGGAAGGATAATAATAATAACAGGGCCAAACAGGGGCGGGAAAACAGTTTATACCGAATCCGCAGGGCTGGCACAGATCCTGTTCCAGGCCGGTACTTTCGTACCCGGAACATATGCGCTTATGAGTCCTGTAGATTCAATTTACTCGCATTTTCCCGTGGATGAAAACCAGACTGTTGAGTTGGGAAGACTGGGCGAAGAGGCAAAAAGGCTGAATCAGATATTTACCGACTCAACAAACCACAGCCTGATTTTACTAAATGAATCCCTTACCAGTACCAGCTATATGGAAGGCCTGTATATTTCGCGGGACGTCATAAAAGCATTGAGATATATGGGAGTAAGAGCAATATTCAACACTCACATGCACGAACTTGCAAATTCTGCCGACGCGATAAATAATGAGGTCCAGGGTGAGAGCAGGGTAATAAGCTTTGTCACCGGCATGGCGGGGGGCAGCCGCTCATACAGGATACAGCCGGGTGCTCCGCTTGGGAAGAGCTATGCAATGGACATTGCAATGAAATACGGAGTAAGCTTTGAACAGATTATTGATACAATTGATAAGAAACGGTAAACAGTCGCTCGGGTGAATTGAAAAAGTATGTTCCGCACAGCCACATTGGTATGCGGACGTTTTTCGGACCTCTAGACGATCAGCCCCAGACTCATTTTATAGCCTAACGGACAAATTCCCCCAAGGACAGCTTGATTCGTTTCTCAGCGTACCACTTAATATATATGTTTAGCTGTTCTACAAACTGATCTGCGGTTACATTTGCACATAATGAATGGATGTGATATACTGGGAAAAACTTAATACAAAGGCAATGATGAGAAATAGTACGAGTTGTAATTGGGACAGAGAGAAGATGGTTGGTGAAAATCTTTACAAGAGCAATTCAGAAGCCCTCTCGGAGCTGTGAATCGAACGGATTTCGAATCCAAGTAGGTTTCAACGGAAAATCTTATTCCGCCGTACAAAGGGAATACAGCATTGGTTTTTTAACCCGTGTTGGCAGAGAGCGGAGGTCTTCCTCCGAATTTAGGTGGTAACACGGACAACAATGTTCGCCCTAAGTCAAGTTTCTTGGCTTGGGGCGTTTTATTTTGCGCGCGGCACGCGCGCGACCTTGAAAGGAGAATATCATGAAAGCTCAGGAAATGCGCGATACCTTTATAAATTATTTTGTGGAACGAGGGCACAAAGAGATCCCATCAGCGTCATTGCTGCCCGATAATGACCCCAGTGTCCTGTTCACAACGGCAGGGATGCATCCGTTGGTGCCATATTTACTTGGGGAGCTGCACCCACAGGGGAAACGGCTTGTTGATATTCAGAAATGCCTCAGAACAGATGATATTGATGAAGTGGGTGATGAATTTCATCACACCTATTTTGAAATGCTTGGAAATTGGTCACTCGGCGATTATTTTAAGCAGGAATCGATAACAATGAGCTACGAATTCCTGACATCTGTATTGGGGATACTCTCAAATAAGCTTTCGGTTACTGTTTTTGGCGGTTACAAAGAAATTCCAAAAGACGTAGAAGCCTATGAATGCTGGAAAAACGTCGGTCTTAACGACTGCCAGATATTTTATGGCGGGATGAAGGAAAATTGGTGGGGACCTGCCGGTAAAACCGGACCTTGCGGACCGGATACGGAGATATTTTATGATACAGGGAAAGCATCCTGTGGCAGTAATTGCGGCCCTCTCTGTGATTGCGGACGCTTCGTAGAAATATGGAACAATGTATTCATGCAGTACAATAAAGACAGCGAAGGGAAATTTACTGCACTAAGGCAGAAAAATGTGGATACAGGCATGAGCCTTGAACGCATTTTGGCTGTATATAATAATGTCTCGAGCAATTACGAAACAGATCTTTTCGAGCCGATCATATCGAAAATCGAGGAGTTGACCGGCATTATACGCTCGGAAGAAACAATAAGGCATTTACGGATAATTGTGGACCACATGAGAGCTGCGACATTTGTTATAGGCGACCCGAAGAGGGTTGCACCATCAAACACGGAACAAGGCTATATTGTCAGGCGGCTTATCAGAAGGAGTATAAGATATATCAGAAAACTGGGTGTAACAAATAATATATTGCCTGAAATTGTTGAAACAGTTATCTCGGTTAACTCATCCACATACCCTGAACTTAATGCAAATAAGGAATTCATTCATGAGCAGGTTGAAAAAGAATATACGTCCTTTATCTCTACTCTTGATAGAGGAATCAAAAAGGCTGAACAATTTTTCAGCGACGTATCTGATGGAGAGAGCTTGTCCGGAGATTTGGCTTTTAAGCTTTATGACACCTTTGGTTTCCCGATCGAACTTACAGAGGAGCTTGCCAAAGAAAAGGGAATAACAGTAGATATTGACGGCTTTAAAATGAAATATCTCGAGCACCAGGAAAGATCCAGGAACAGTACGGATGGTAAATTTAAAGGCGGTCTTGCTGACCATAGTGAACAAACAACGAGATTGCACACGGCGACACATTTGTTGAATGCCGCGCTTAGGCAGGTATTGGGTGAAGAGGTTTACCAAAGGGGCAGCAATATTACTCCGGAGCGGCTTCGTTTCGATTTTTCGTTTAGCAGAAAATTGACTGAGGATGAACTTCTTAAGGTTTCACAAATAGTCAACGAAGCAATCACAAAAGGTATTCCTGTTGAGTGCCGGGAAATGACCGTCGATGAAGCGAAACTATCAGGTGCGGTAGGAGTATTCGACCAAAAATACGGTGAAACCGTTAAGGTTTACTCTATCGATGGCTATTCGAAAGAAATTTGCGGAGGTCCTCACGCCTCGAATACACGCGAACTTGGCTCTTTTAAAATTCTGAAAGAGGAAAGTTCGTCAGCGGGAGTCCGTAGAATCAAGGCCGTAATAGATGCTCCTTTTGAAGCTTTTTAAATCCCTTGTTGTACTTCTGATTTTCTGGTAATATTATACCAATATTCAATAGTATCTGAAGCATAGACAGTTAATATTTTGGAAACCATGCCTAGAAAGCTGTTTCCGTTTTTTAGAGGACTAATAATTAAGGAGGTTATACATGGGCATATCGAAAAAAACAGTCAGGGATATTTCTTTGACAGGTAAAAAGGTTATTATGCGAGTCGACTTTAACGTACCGATGAAGGATGGCGTTGTCCAGGACGATACCAGGATCAAGGCGGCTCTGCCCACGATCAAGTATGTTTTGGACCAGAATGTAACCGGGCTAATCTTGATGAGTCATCTCGGGGATCCGAAAAAAGACGGGCAGAAAGCCCGGGAAAAAGCTGAAGCCGCAGGCAAGGCCTTTGATGAGGCGGCATATATGGCTGGCAAACACAAATTGGCTCCTGTAGCAGATTATCTTTCGAAGCTGCTGGGAAAACCTGTTCAGTTTGCATCCAGCTGTTTGGGAGAAGAAGCCAAGGCCAAGGCAGCTGCACTCAAGAACGGCGATATTCTCATGTTGGAAAATACCCGTTTCTACAAGGAAGAAACCAGCAAGGAAGCTTCCGACCGTGAAAAAATGGCAAAGGAACTGGCTTCCTACGCCGACATCTATGTCAACGATGCCTTCGGAACTGCTCATAGAGCCCACGCTTCAACAGAGACTATTGCACAGTATCTTCCGGCTGTTGCGGGATTTCTGATGGAAAAAGAACTGGTTTATCTTCAGGAGAAAGTGGTCAACGATGCTGCAAAGCCCTTCGTTGCCATCATTGGCGGAGCGAAAGTTTCATCCAAGCTCGCAGTTCTTGAAAGCCTTTTAAACAAGGCTGATGCACTGATCATCGGCGGTTCCATGGCTTATACCTTTTTAAAAGCAAAAGGTATCGCTACCGGGGATTCTCTGGTTGAAGACGACATGCTCGATACAGCCAAGGCCATTATCGCCAAAGCGGCATCCAAAGGTTCCGAAATATACCTCCCTGTAGATCATGTAGTTGCCAAAGAAATGAGCCCTGATGCAGTTACTGAAATAACTTCCAATGAGATTATTCCAGATGGCTGGAAGGGCTTTGATATAGGGCCGAAAACAATAGAGCTGTTCAACAATGCACTCTCCGGAGCCAAGACTGTTTTTTGGAACGGCCCTGTCGGAGTTTTTGAAATGCCCAACTTTGCAAAAGGCACCTTTGCTTTAGCACAAACGATAGCCGGTTTAACCGGTGCATGCACCGTTATCGGCGGCGGAGACAGCGTTTCTGCCGTAAATAAGGCAGGGCTGGCCGATAAGATGTCGCATATTTCCACAGGCGGCGGAGCTTCTCTTGAGCTTGTCGAAGGCAAAACCCTTCCCGGCGTTGCTGCACTTCAGAACAAATAATGTAACAAGTTGCACAAAATGTTTCAAAGATCTGGTTCCGGCTTTTAGTCGGGGCCAGGCCTTTTTGACGATATATTATTGAATAGTTATTCTGGATTAATCATTCAACCTGTGGCATGACCAGCCAGCAATCCGCAGTCAGCCTTGCCCAAGCCGGGAGATTTGGGCAGGGCACAGAGTTAGTTTTTTATAGAGATTTTTTACTTTGTTTTGGGAGTAAAGTCATGGTATGATATGGTAAAACAATTTAACGGGTGGCGCGACGATGGTTGTTGTCGCGCTGTATTTATATCACAAGATATATTACCTTGCGACAAGCAGGGCAAAAAGGAATGGTGATAGTATGAGAGTATCAGTTTTTATGGGCAGTCCGCGTCTGAACGGTAATACTGCCGAGCTGTGCAAGCCATTTATAGATGAACTGAAAGTAAATCGGGCTGAAGTATCCTATACCACGCTGCGTGATAAGAAAATCGCTCCGTGCAAGGCTTGCTACGCCTGCCAGCAGGTTTCGGGGGAATATGGCTGTGTACAGCACGACGACATGCAGGCTATTGTGGACGAGATCATAAAATCCGATGTTATAGTGCTTGCCACTCCGATTTACACATGGTATTGCACGCCGGAGATGAAGGCGATGCTTGACAGGCATTACGGACTGAACAAGTTTTATGGAAAGGGCAGCGGTTCTCTATGGGCCGGAAAGGGTGTTGCCATTATTGCCACACACGGATACGACCGGGCATACGCCACTGAGCCTTTTGAAACGGGCATTAAAAGGCTGTGTGAGCATTCGAAATTGAATTATATGGGGATGTATTCGGCCCGGGATGTGGATGATCTCGCAAGCTTTAAGGCATCAGAAGCAACAGACGGAGCCAGAGAGTTTGCACGGACCATACTAGATGCGTACCCGGCCAATCTGTAATGAGGGGACATAATTAAATCAAGAGATGAGGGATTCCATATGTCTTTGGAAAATGTGGCTTTGGCGACTATTCCAATTTCATCAGGTCTTTTAAACGTGAGTACGGCGTCTCGTCGAAAAAGTACTGCCAGGATATTCCTGAATTGAGTGTCGGCGCATTCAGGCATTATATCATCTATATTTGATATCCGTTATAGCTATTATCTCAAAATCTTCACTTCTTGTAGCCTTGTAACTTGACACGGTCCCGGATTTGAATATTATTTTTGAGAGGTCTTTAACAGCGCCTGCGGAATAATCTTTGATCCTTAATTCCAATCCCCTCTTTTTTTGGCTGACAGCTTTTTGCACGGCTGCTTCGAACTCTGCAACGTTGTTTACGACAAGACCGTTCTTGTAATAATAATTTAGCTCGGTGCTGTTACATGCCGGGTAGCCGGCGTTTTCCCATTTGCAAAGTCTGGACATATCTTTATCTGTAAGGTTGAAATGATAGTACGTTAATGTATTCTCATTCGAGACAGGGTCGTCGAAAGTAACGTCCAGGTGGTAGTACCTGCCTCCTATATTTACGATGTTCCAGTAATGAGGCGTCAGCTTGCTCCCGTCGCCGTATGCTTCTCCATAAGCTAAGCTGCATTCCATGCCAGTAAGGTCGAATAACAGCTTCACTGCCTTTGAATAACCCTCGCAAGTAGCGAGGCCAAGTACGAGGCATCCGTATGCGGTGAAGGAACTGGCCGGTGAAATCGTACTCAGATCGGCGGTATTGTCCACTTTGGCATTCTTTATTATATAATCATGGATGGCAAGCTCTTTTTCATAATCGGTCATATCTGCCCGGATGATTCTCATAATTATATACTTGGCCTTACCTACCATCTCTTTTGTCCATTGCTTTCTTTTCTGAAATTCGCTTTCTGAAAAATTGTACACGAATGCAATGGTTCCTGAGCCTTTACTGACGCCTTTGAATGCTCCGTAATCAAAGAAGCCCTCTACGCCTGTATTTAGCTCGACCGCTTCTATTGCGCGTTCACAGACGCTATTGAAATCATCTGAAATGCTCCCGGCATAGCCGCTGTAATCTATGCTGAATCCCCTTTTTGTTTCATAAAGCATTTTTCTCAGTAGCTTAAACAGGTCTGTGCTGTTTTTGACGATATACCCAATTCCTGAGGCAGCTGCACTATACTCTTCAATTCCGCCGATTTCTTCCTGAAGGTCGGAAGTATACAAGCCTAATATTCTTGCCGCTTCTTTCGAAATCGCCTTGTCCTGTGTTACGAGCTTATCCAGCAGTGTAAGCCCGCCCCCTTTCAGCTTGGCTTTCAAGGCGCTGTATGAGATACCGGCAAGGTCGTTCCTTAAAAACAGGTTCCTGCTTTTCAGAGCCTCTGCTTCCTTACTGTCCAGTAAGCCGATAAGTACGGCCTTTTCCAATGCACTGCCGATTTGAAAGTCGCCTTTGTTGTCATCATATCCAAGCGAACGCAATATAAAGGTGGTATACTGCTCAGCGGATAATTTCTGATCCGAACCGAACAGAGTATTCCCTATTCCAGTTGTAAGGCCATTTTTATACATATAACCTATCTGATTGTCAGCCCATTTGGGTACATCAGTAAAGGGATGCTCCAATTTTAACTTGTTTGCTTCCTCATCTTTACCCAATAGCCTGACCAGCATACAGGCTCCCTCTATCCTTGTAGGCGCCCGATCGAGGCTGAAACCTGTCTCGTCTCCCATGAACAGCCCCAGTATCTTTAAGTCTATTGCCTTTTTGTAATTTGAATAATCCTTGTCAGCCGCTTGAACCGTGATAGGAAGTATGATTGAGGATGTCAATACTAAAAGCAATATACTAATGATGATCTTTCGCATATAAACACCACCCTAAAACAAAAGTCATTAAAAGCAAAGTATGCTAAAATCCTGGACATGATAATTATACCAAAGGATACTTATATATACAATCATTTCCTTTTACTCCTAAATTGCGAAAAGGATTATCTTTCTGAACCACCCGACCACAACATGACCGAATAAATCACAATTCATCCGGACACCTTAAAATAATCAGAACATTCACGATACAACGGAGGATCGCTTATGCGCGCCAGTGTTCCGGATATTCAGGGCAATCTCAGGAAGCATATGGTCCATGTTCCCGAAGTCATAAGCCAGGCAAGCGGGATCAGGATATTCGGCAGGCTAATCAAATCGATACTGTTTTCGACTGATGTGGCTATCATTAAAAATTGCAACGCGAACGCCATCATTGCGGTTTATCCTTTCACACCCCAGCCTATTATCACCCATGCTATTATTTTCGCTTCCGATGTTCCGGTTTTTTGCGGGGTGGGCGGAGGCTTTACCGGCGGACAGAGGCTGATCAACCTTGCCCTCGATGCGGAATTCCAGGGCGCCATAGGAGTAGTCGTAAACGCCCCGACTCCTAACGAAACCATCAGGCAGGCCAGAGAAAAGATAGATATACCGCTGGTCGTGACTGTCGTATCGGAGAACACCGATATCGAAGGAAGACTTGATGCGGGGGCAACAATCCTCAATGTTTCAGGTGCGGCCAGGACGGCTGAAATCGTTAAAGACATACGGGCACGTTTCCCTGATGTCCCGATTATCGCTACCGGCGGCCCTTCGGAGGATTCGATAATGAGGACGATCGAGGCGGGCGCCAATGCAATCACATATACACCGCTTACTACAGCCGAGATATTCAAAAGCATCATGCACGAGTACAGGAGTTAAGATGCCTGAGGAATAATTGCCGTATACTGCAGAAAATAATATTATCAGCAATAAAAGGCGGGTGTTGGTATGAGCTCCTACAGAAGGAAAAAGATAACGGCGGACAGTAACAAAGACCGGGAAACCATATCGTATGCCGAGGATGCCGGGAGTAAGCCCGGCGCTGGTGGTAACAAGGTTTTCATGACTGTTGCCGAGAACCTGGGTTATCTGAAGAATAAGGTGGGTGCCGCGACTGACCTCGTAGAAAATACATATTGGATATCCGACGGAAAATTGGCTGCAGGCTTTGCTTATATCAGCGTTCTGGCCGACAAGGACCTGATAAGCCGGAATGTACTGGCGCCACTCATGGATATGGATACGGTGCCGGACAGTAGCCCCGCCGGTGTCATGGCCGCGCTGCAGATGAAGATTCCCGCGACGGATACGTATGCGGCCGACAGTATGAAAAAGGTCATAAACGCCATTCTTGAAGGTAAGACGGTATTTTTTACCGACGATTGTCCGACAGCGCTTATCATAGGAAGCCAGAAGATAACCAAACGGTCTATCGAAAAGCCTGAAAACGAAGCAACCGTGCTTGGCAGTCAGGAATCCTTTACCGACAATCTCGATACCAATATAAGCCTGATAATGAAGAGACTGCCCGTAAAAGAACTGCATTTCGAAATGTACGAAATCGGTAGATTTTCACGGACAGCAACAAGATTGATCTGGCTGGATGGCATAATAAATTCAAAAATCATTGAAGATGTAAAAAGGCGTATCGAAAATGTGGATATCGATAATATATCGGGTATAGGAGAGTTTGAGCAGCTGATAACAGACAAGCCGGGTTCGCTGTTTCCCAAGTACAGGCAGACAGAACGGCCCGATGTAGTCTCGAGATACCTTTCAAACGGCTGCTTCGCCATAATATGCAATAATAGCCCGTATGCGATCTTAGCTCCGTTTACGCTCTGGGATAATTTCAAGACCATGGACGATTATGAAGAGCAGTCGAAAAAAAGCAGTTATTTGAGGATAGTCCGCTATTTCGCCTTTTTTATCTCAGTTTTCATTACACCGATTTATCTGTCAATCGTTACTTATAACCATGCCGTGGTGCCCCAGCAGCTTGCCATAAACATTGCAGCGGGGAGGGAAGGTGTGCCCTTCCCGTCGGTTATAGAAGTCATTGCTCTATCGTTCATAATGAGTATTGTGCGTGAAGCAGGCCTTCGCATGCCGGGATCGACCGGATATTTTATCGGTACGCTTGCCGCCGTATTGATCGGGGAGGCGATCGTCTCTGCCGGTTATGTAAGCGCAGCGCTTATTATTGTCATAGCAATTTCTACGATATCGTCCTTCGCGGTATCATCAACCACCTTATTGTATACCTCAAGGCTACTGAATTACTTTTATATATTACTCTCTGCCATTCTGGGAGTGTTCGGACTGACATGCGGATTCATTCTGACATGCTGGCATCTGATGACACTCAGGTCGTTCGGTCTGCCTTACCTGTATCCGGTGATACCCTTCGACCCCGAGCAATGGAAGGATACGTTTGTCAAAGCGCAACCGGCAAATACCAGAAAACGGCCCAGAATACTATCGCCTTACAACCGTAATAAAAACCGCGGATAGGAAAGGAACCGGTATAATGAACAATACTGAAGCGCAAAAGCCAAAAGGTTTAAAAGCAGGTACTTCAAGAGAGCAGGCGACATTGATGGTTTTTGCATGCGGTTTCAGCAATATCGTATTTACTTTTATCTGGACGGTCGGCGTTACGGGCAAACCGTTCTGGATAGCTGCGTTCGTTGGAGTTCTTCTCAATATTCCTTTCGGGATATGGATATTTTCATTCGGGAAAAAGTTTGAAGGTAAAAATGTTTTTGAAATAATCAACGGAAGGCTCGGCAGAATAGTTTGCGGCCTTGTTGTCCTTTTATATGTTTCACTGAACATCGTAATAATAGTTTGTACGATCAATCTGTTTGTAGGAACTGTCAAGGTATATTTTCTTGAGACAACACCGCAATGGTTTATTATACTTCTAATCGTATCAATGTGCGCTTTGTTTGCGAATAGCGGCATCAAAACCTTCGGATGGCTTATTGAACTATTGGCAATACTCGCAGTTATTAACTATTTCAGCGGCTTTTCACTCTCGTTTATAAGGGAATTCAAACTTTCTCATATACTGCCTGTGTTCGATACTACGATTTCAAGATTTACTACAGGAGTATTTTTTACGGCAGGAGGAGCCGGGGAAGGTCTTTTTTTTCTTATGACAATGGCAGGTACGGTCCGCCAACCCCACAGACATTATAGATGGGTCGTCAAAGGATTCGGCGCGGGGGCTCTGATTCTGTCATTTGCCATATTTATCATGCTCGGCGATGAGGGCATCGAAGTACTGTCACGCATAGGTCATGCCGGCGTCACCGTTGCAAGAACACTGTTCCTTGGGCAGTATATCCGCGGTATGGAGGTTTTTATACTGATGACCTATCAATACATTACCGTCATCAGAACTACAATGGTCATGTCAAGCTGCGTTCAATCAATAAATTCGGTATTTAGTGTAAAAAAAAGATCATGGATAATACTGCTGGTAATTACATTAACCGTTTTCTCACTTTCGTGGTACATTAATTCCTTCAATACTGCGTATTATCTGGCCTGTTTTCTTGGCCTTTATGTAGTAATGCCGCTTGTGATATTCATTTTGATCATCGCATCGGTTGCGGCCGGTTTGAAAAAAAAGGAGTATGGGGCATGCGAAAAAGCAACCTGAGATTATTGATAATACTGATAGTATTATTACCTTTCGCATTTTCAGGCTGTTGGGATTACATGGAATATGAAGATTTGGCTCTTGTATCTGCCATAGGGATAGATACGGCTGATTCCGGGCAGGTGGCTGTTACACTGCAGTATTTGATACCTGGCGGCGGTCAGGGCGGCGGCGGATCGGGCGGTGGCGGTCATGGCGGTATCGGAAAATCCGCCAGAACGAATCCGAATGTAGCTATCGTTTCGGCGACAGGCCCGACGATCATAGACGCTGTGGATTCGATACAACAGTATCTTGATAAAAAGCTTTTTTATGGCTACATGGAAGTCCTGATCATTGGCGAGGATGCCGCCAGAAGTTTGTTAACAGATTTCATAAGTTTGAACGACCGTACTCCTCAGTTGCGTACGACCGCCAAATTAGCCATAGCAGAGGGAAAAGCCAGGGACGCTGTCAGTACGGTTGAGTCCTCCACCACGACATCACCCGGGCATTACATAAGCGAGGCTATCGATAAGTCCGCTAAAACAGGTAATACAACATCTGTAATAGTACAGGATTTTATCGAGTATATGGAGGAGGAAGGAGTAGAACCCGTAGCCCCACGAATAAAGACGTACAACTCTGAAGCCCCGGGTGGCGGTGAAAATTCCGGAAAGCCGGCTGAAGGCGCTTCCAATGTTGTAAGGATCAAAGCCAGGGATGGATATCACAGTATAAGCGGCATTGCAATCATTAAAGTGGAAAAACTGGCAGGTTGGTTCAACAAGCAGGAAGCCAAAGGGTTCTCCTGGATAACCGGTAAGCAAATGGTATCCTATGAGTCACATAAAACGATTCCCGGCGCGAAATCGAACGGCATATTGAATTACAGTATTACAAAGTCGAAAAGCAGGATCAAAGCGGGCCTGGATAATGGAAAACCTTCGATCACCCTGGATGTGTCTGCAAAATCGGCCAAACTTAGAAAATATGTAAAAACTATAGAATCCGACGACCTGACGCCGGATACCATAAATCTGCTGCAGAAGGATCTTGAGGAGACGATCCGTGCGGAAATAGATGCTGCGCTGAAAAAAGGCCAGAAGGATCTCAAAACAGATGTATTCGGATTCGGGCAGGCGTTTTACACGAAATACCCAAGCCTTTGGCACAGCACTCTCAAGGATAAATGGGATGAAATTTTCCCTGATATACCCGTCACGGTAAATGTTAAGGCCAAGTTGAATACCACGGGTACTACCATCAAAAAGTTCTTTTTGAAATAACTATGTTAACACAAGCCGGATTCTCTGTTATTATATTAACAATAACAGAGAATGGAGCCGATTATGATAGACAGCGTTGTTTTCGATATGGACGGTGTCCTCTTCGACACCGAAAGACTGGCCACCGATGCGTGGTATAAGGCTGCGCGGGATATGGGCATCGCGGATATAAGAATGGGCGTCAAAGGCTGTGTAGGCCTTAATCATAATGATACTATGAATTTCCTGGCCACGTGCTATGGGGACGGGTTCCCCTGCGAAGAGTTCATGAAACAGGCTACCCGGGTGTTCAAGGAGATGATCGGGAGGGAAGGCCTTCCGGTTAAACCGGGTGTTTTTGAGATACTGAATTATCTCAGGGAGAACGGCTTCAGGATCGCCCTGGCCACCTCGACCAGTAAGACCGGAACCTTGAGGCATCTTGAGACTGCCGGCATAACACATTATTTTGACGCAATAGTGACCGGCGATATGATTGTACATGGTAAGCCCGATCCGGAAATATATGAACTGGCGTGCAGGGAACTGGGTTCCGTGCCCGAGAACTGCATTGCCGTCGAGGATTCGCCTAATGGGATCAGATCAGCCCATGGCGCCGGTATGAAAGCCGTTATGGTGCCGGACCTGATCGAGCCTGATGAAGAGTTGGAAAGACTTCTTTACAGGAAGTTTACTTCTCTTTTTGAATTGAAGGAATTCCTTGAGAACGGAATGAAATCGGCGAAGAAGGAAAGGCCATAAAATGGGAAAAATTTTAGTATTGGCTGAAAAGCCGTCTGTGGCAAGGGATTTGGCAAAAGTGCTCAATTGCAGCCAGAATGGCAGCGGGTGCATAATTGGTTCAAAGTATATAGTTACCTGGGCGCTCGGACATCTTGTAACTTTGGCGGACCCCGAAGTTTACAGTGACAGGTACAAGACCTGGAACCTTGAAGATCTGCCGATGCTGCCGCAAAAGATGGAGCTTGTCGTCATCAGGGAAACTTCGAAACAGTTCGGCATAGTTAAAAACCTACTGCACAGAGATGATGTAGACGAGCTTGTCATAGCTACCGACGCCGGCAGGGAAGGCGAACTTGTAGCGAGATGGATTATTCAGAAGGCGGGTTTTAGAAAGCCCATCAAGCGGCTTTGGATATCTTCCCAGACTGATAAGGCGGTAAAAGAGGGCTTTGCAAAGCTAAAACCGGGCAGAGATTACGACAACCTGTTCCTGTCGGCGCAGAGCAGATCGGAGGCAGACTGGCTTGTGGGGCTTAATGTTACAAGAGCGCTGACTTGCAAATACAATGCCCAGCTTTCGGCCGGAAGGGTCCAGACTCCTACTTTGTCAATGATAATAGATCGCGAAAATGAAATTAAAAAATTTGTACCGAAGGATTTCTGGACCATAAGCGCAAGCTTCAGCGGGTTCAATATACAGTGGCAGGACAGAGCGACGGGACAGAGCAGACTGTTTGATAAAGCCAGAGCTGATGAAATTTTATCAAAAGTGACCGGGCAGACAGGGACGGTAGCAGAAGTCGCCAGGGATGCAAAAAAGGATCTGCCTCCTCTGGCGTATGACCTTACGGAACTCCAGCGCGATGCGAACAGGAAGTACGGCTACTCCGCAAAGCAGACGCTCAATATAATGCAGAGACTCTATGAAACTCACAAGCTGGTCACATACCCGAGGACGGACTCGCGATATATCAGCGAGGATATCGTTCCGACGCTTTCCGAAAGGCTTAAAAGCATATCCGTAGGTCCATATGTAAAGCTTGCGCAGAGTGTACTGCGAAACAAACTGAATGTAACCAAGCGCTTTGTTGACGGCAGCAAGGTGACCGACCACCATGCCATAATACCGACTGAGCAATACGTCAATCTGGGTTCTCTCAGCACTGAAGAGCGTAATATATATGACCTTATAGTCAAAAGGTTCATTGCTGTTTTATGCCCGCCCTTCGAATACGAGCAAACTACTGTAAGGCTCGATGCAAAAGGTGAATTGTTTACCGCCAGGGGAAAGATTATCAGGGCTTTGGGCTGGAAAGCAGTGTACGAAGGCTTTGACGAACTGGATGAGGATGAGGACTTTGACCATGAAGACCGTTTTAATAATGACCAGTCCCTTCCCGATGTAGCAAAAGGCCAGACCAGCAAGCTCCTTTCTGCGAAACTGACAAACGGGAAAACCAAGCCCCCTGCCAGATATACCGAAGCGACTCTTCTCACGGCTATGGAACACCCGGGCAAATTCGTCGAAAACAAAGCGCTGCGAGAAATGCTCGAGAGTACCAGCGGCCTCGGGACGCCTGCAACAAGGGCGGATATAATCGAAAAGCTTTTCGGCACCTTTTATATCGAAAGAAGGGGTAAGGAAATAATCCCGACTTCAAAGGGCATACAGCTCGTGGGCCTTGTACCCCCGGACCTTAAATCGCCGGAACTTACCGCAAAATGGGAACAGCAGTTGTCCCTTATCAGTAAAGGCAAAATGAACTCGGGTTCATTCATGCTGGATATGAGAAAATATGCGACAAAGCTTGTAGGCGACGTTGTTTCAAGCGCCGGGGAATATAAACACGACAATATGACCAGGGAAAAATGCCCGGATTGCGGAAAATACCTCCTGGAGGTAAACGGAAAGAAGGGCAAAATGCTTGTTTGTGCCGATAGGGAATGCGGTTTCCGCAAACCCATCTCACAAACGTCGAATGCGCGTTGCCCCGAATGCCATAAGAAGCTTGAGATCAGGGGCGAGGGAGAGAATAAGACCTTTTATTGCGCATGTGGATATCGCGAGAAACTGGAGGCATTCAAAAAGAGAAAGGGCGAGCAGGTCAACAAGAGGGAAGTCAGCAATTTCCTGAGGGATCAGGAATCGGATGAGGTTATTAATTCCGCGCTCGCCGATGCGTTGTCCAAGTGGAAAAAATAATACAATCGGGTTGGAAAGCAGCAGCCTGCTGTGATACGCGGCAGGCTGACAAAAATGTTAATATAAAAATGGTTGTCGTTCATTTAAATAGTGAACAGCCCATTGCTTTAAAATACCTGATTCTTTCGTTTATTGCTTCAACTGAACAATTTAAATACAGTGCAAGGCAATTCTTGCAAAAGAATCCCGTTGCATTCCTGTTTATGAGCTTTCTGTGTATTGCTACTTCATCGTGCGTCAACTGCCTGTTACATTTTATACAGTTATAGCTGCCCATAGCTGCCTCCATTTACCGGCTTGTTCTGGATTTACAGTGTCGTTTTAAACTAATTGATAATATATGTTACATAATATGCCCAGGATGTAGATTATGGAACATCCGGGCATTTTGTTACATAAATAAAGGATTTCTTTCATTAACAGCGAATTAAACCTGTTGTCATGATTCTGAGAGGTTTCTATTGCTGGAAATCGGGAGTGGTTTATATGGCAAAGCGGGACAATATACGTGAAACCGATCTGTACAAGCCTGTGCATGATTACCTCGAGGCTCTGGGCTACCAGGTCCAGGGCGAGGTAAAAGGCTGTGATCTTGCGGCTATCATGGGAGATGATCTGGTTGTAGTGGAGCTTAAGACAGCCTTCAATCTCAAGCTTCTTAGCCAGGCCGTAAGGCGGCAGCGCGTAACGGACTCGGTATATGTGGCGATCCCGCTTCCGAAGGGCGGAGCAAGGACTGCCGGCTGGCGTGATATGTGCATGCTGCTGCGCCGCCTTGAACTGGGCCTTATCACTGTTGCTCTGAACAGGGAAGAAAACCAGGTGGAAGTGCATTTTCACCCCAATACGTTCGACAGGCTGAGAAGTCTGCGTTCGAATAAAAAGGTACGCAGCCATATAATTAAGGAAACTGTGGGGAGAAGCGGTCAATACAATACAGGCGGGGCTACCAGAACCAAGCTGATGACTGCATATAGGGAACAGGCCGTACATATTGCCTGCTGCATGATAAGGTTCGGGGACATGTCCCCTGCGCGGCTGAAAAAACTTGGTACCAGCGCCAAGACTCCCAATATCCTAAGAGACAATCATTATGGATGGTTTACCAAGGTTTCAAAGGGCTTGTACTCGCTGAACGACACGGCCCGAGAATTCCTTGACGGCTATCCTGAGCTCGTTAAGCATTATATGGAACTCATAACGGAAAAGGAGACGGCTCTTGTCGCGGCGGTAACGGGAGAAGCTGAAGTTCAATATGGTCCGCCGGATATAAGGCCGGACGAACCGGCAAGCCAGAAGAAAAGGATACGGCAGGGCAAATCTGAAAGATCGAAGAGTAAACCGAAGGAATAATAATGTAATATAGTATATCAACGGTCATAGTTTAAACGAGAAGGATAATATTTGGTATTCAGTTATGTATGTAATAACTTATTCATTAAGGGATCCTAAGAACGGATCTGATATATTTTACCAGGAATTGGCGGCGTTTGCCGACGATGTTGCCGGACAATTCAATGAACTTGCAAACAGCGCTGTTTCGGGTTATGTTGAGTACTGCAAAGGAAAGAGTATTTCAAGGCTGCGCTCCCCGCAAGAATACTCATTCGAACTGCTTGTTCTGGGAACTCTTTGGAATATTTACAGCGGTGATGCTTCAGGCCTCGAAAAAGTCCCCGCGCAGTTGCTGACAGGACTGACGAAGCTCAGAAAACAGGGAGGAAGCTTGAAGCCCGGTATAGATTTCATCCGCGGCATTCTTTCCACACTCTATCTATCTCCGGATCTGTACGATCATATATATACGCTCGACGTGTCCGTGGATCATCTTGGGATACTTTTAGGATGGCTGGACGCGACCGGTGAATTCAGCCGGGAAGTCTTAAGGCTCAGACAATGGGAGCAATACCTGCGGACGCTTAAAAAGGAAGAAGCCGAAGACATTATCGCTACAGCAATTACATTGGCTGCCTGGTTTGAAGACAGGAGTGAAGAGGCGCTGGGAAAATACACGGAAAACGTGGATAGATATCTCAATGAAATCAGGCCGGAGCATTACTGGCGCGAGGATGTAATATTTTGCGGGCGTAGACGGGTCGAATACCACCTGAACATGGTAGGTGCAGAGATAATGAACAGGGCTTTCAGGAAGAGATTCCTGAATACTCGGAAAAAAACGGTGCTCATACCTGCGTGTATGCGCATACTTTCTGAGAGCGAATGCAAAGGCCACCATGATGAAAGAGGTTTCCATTGCGCAGGATGTACTGCGGATTGCAGCGTTTTTAAACTTATAAGAATGGGAAGGGAAAATGGCTTCGGTGTTGAGGTAGTGTCACACGAATCTTCGATTTCCGCCAACCATGGCGGCTATTCCTGGGTGAGCGGAGATACGGGTATCGTAGGCGTGGCCTGCGTACTAAACCTTATTGCAGGCGGATGGCTCCTCGATGATATGGATATCCCGGCACAGTGTGTATTTCTGAATTACTGCGGCTGTAGAAACCATTGGAGCAGGGAAGGTATACCGACAGAGATCAACCTGTCCCAGTTGAAAAAAGTACTTGAAATCGACTAAATTTTATTAAATCCATAAAATTCCCTTGCTAGGAAGCCAAGGTCATGTTATAATTTTTCAAGTCAACAGCAAATCAGTTATGCATATTATATAATATGCTGGTGTAGCTCAGCAGGTAGAGCAGCTGACTTGTAATCAGCAGGTCGGGGGTTCGATTCCGTCCACCAGCTCCAAAAAAATAAGGACACGATAAATTCGTGTCCTTATTTTTTTGGAGAAAGCCAAGGGGCGGAATCGAACCCGGGAGGGCATGAGCGTTAAGAAAAATGCATGCATTTTTTAGCGAATGCGCGAGGATCTCCGGGGAGCCAGGTGATCCGAGCGGAGAGCGCAGCGAAGCGGCGCGGTCGACCGTCCACCAGCTCCAAACTCAAAAACCGCTTGTCCGTGAGGATAGGCGGTTTTTGCTTTTTCAAATTGTACAGAAAAGATAACGGTATTCATTGTTTATAAGTGTTATAAGCGGTTGGAAGCGGTTCAAGAGTTGCGAAAACCATGGGATATTAAGATGTTGATTTAATTACATATAATGGCCTATTTGTTGGATGGACATAATACTAAAGGCTACATAAAAATAGTTTTCTTATTGGGATGGTGTTTATTACCTTCGCTATTTGACTATATAGTAGATTATTGCTATTATTGTATTAAATTTGATATCGGGATGCGGGATTTTTGAATATACAAATTTTTATTGTTTTTTTTCTTAATTTCATTATTTCACTAATAGGTACACTTGCATATTCTGTTAGACTTGTTGGCGTCAGGACAGGCAAGATTGCTGTATCTTTTGCAATATTTAATGTGTTTACTTTGGTATCAAGAATTGCAGTTACTTTTCAAGTTCCGATTTTAACCAAGTACGTTGAACGGAATCAAGGTTCGACGAAATTGATTAATATTTTTATAATTATTATGCTTATTTCTGGAGTATCAACTATTGTTGGTGCTTTTCTAATTCCGTCATTTCAAAGGCTTTTATCAAAGGGTGTTCAGTCATTTTCCATACATAGGTCTGTACCAAAACTTCTTCTACATAGTTTATCAAAGTCTGGAGTTATTCTTATTAAAGAATTTGCATCAATTCCTGTTAAAGAAAATATCACCAAGTTATCAATAAAGAGTTTGCCAAAAAAAACTATCATACTGAATATCATTGCTGTTTCTTTGATAACTACAGGTGCATTAGCACCTATTTATGCTGGATATATTGAACCAGGCTTAAGGGCTACTTGTATTACGCTTTCTTCTGTTATTAATGGTATCGCAACAATTATGGCGACTGTTTTTATTGACCCACAATTATCAATAATGACCGATGATGTTATTGAAGGGAAATGTAGTGAACAACAGTTTAGAACATGTGTAGTGGGAATGGTGGGTAGTAAAACTATAGGAACCTTTATATCATTACTAATATTCCTTCCAGCAACTTATTTTATTGTTTTTATTGCAAGATTGATTTAAGATTCTGCAACTGCAACAAATCCAACAAATAGTTTGCAAGCTTATAAACGGTGTTGAAACAATGTATTCGGGTTGTGAAGTGTAGTTGTGATGAACCATCGAAATTGACCCATAACAGCTTCATATCAATAGTTTCAAGGTTCTATTTATAATGACTTGTAATCAGCAGGTCGGGGGTTCGATTCCGTCCGCCAGCTCCATAAAAAATCGCCTATCTAATGATAGCTATGGTATAATATAGCTATGTTTGAATATGTAGTACTTGACCCCGCTTGGGGCTGAGTATAATACAGAGGTGATTGGCATGATTAAGCTCGTACTTGTGAGACATGGAGAAAGTCAATGGAACAAAGAGAATAGGTTCACAGGATGGACTGATGTAGACTTGTCTGAGAAAGGTGTAAAAGAGGCAATGCAGGCTGGTGAGGTCTTGAAAAGGGAGGGCTATTCCTTTGATATAGCATTTACATCAGTGCTTCAAAGAGCGATTAAGACACTCTGGCATATCCTCAATGAAATGAACATGCTATGGATTCCGGAGTATAAGTCATGGAGATTGAATGAGAGGCATTATGGTGCGCTTCAAGGATTAAACAAAGCAGAAACTGCTGCGAAGTATGGTGAGGAGCAAGTCCTAATATGGCGTAGAAGTTATGATATTCTGCCACCCTTGCTTACAGAAGATGACGAGAGATATCCCGGCCATGATCCAAGGTATGCTGATGTCGGTAAGACCAACTTACCTCTGGCAGAAAGCTTGAAGGAAACAGTATCGAGATTTATGCCCTACTGGAATGAGGTGATTTCACCGTATATCAAACAGGGGAAGCGTGTCATAATCGTTGCACATGGGAACAGTCTCAGGGCATTGGTTAAGTATCTGGACAACATGTCTGATGACGAGATTGTAGGGTTGAATATACCAACTGGGACACCACTTGTTTATGAGTTGGATGATGAGTTAAAACCAATCAGGAAGTATTATCTGGGAGATATTGAGCAAATTCAGAAGTCAATGCAGGAGGTAGCAAATCAAGGAAAGGTTAAGGAGTAAGTACAGGACTTCGTTGTCAAATACGAATGTCAGAATCATAGGTCAGAATCATATACAAGTAATACATTGACGGATTGAGTGGGATGCGCATATATCAAGGCTCGGAGGATAATTTGCTTGTCTGGGCTTCTGTTTTACACGTTTGAATGTGCGGTGAGGTGAAAGTTGTTGAATCCAATCCTTCTTTAGCTCTATCCGGCAATCGCGCCATCGTCAGAAACCGTTTGAAGTTTTCTTTCCGCTAAATCGAAACCGATAAAAATGTAGAACCCCAGAACAAAGCTAAATCCGCTCGCGGAAAACACGCTGATCCGTTCCATGATGCCGAAGTAAGCCAAAGGAGCGACTCCTATGCCGATTGTACCGATAATCAAGCCGCAAAGGCTGATTGTCGCAAAGAAGGAAGGAATTTCAAGAGCCGTGCCGAATACCTATGGATATAGAATGCCATATAAAAGGCTTGAGTGAGGGGAAGGGTGAAATGGATATAAGCGCGATTCAAAAGAGAGTTGACTCGCTATTTAGTGGCTGGAACAACGATAACACGCCTGGTATGGCTGTTGCTATAGTCAAAGATGGCTCTGTTATTCATATGCAAGGCTACGGTATGGCTAATTTGGAGAATGGTACTCCAATTACTGCTTGCAGTGTGTTTGATTCTGGTTCGTTATCAAAGATGCTTACTGGATTTGCCATTGCAATGCTTGTACAGGACAAAAAGGTGTCCTTGGATGATGACATACGAAAGTTCATTGGCGAGTTACCTGATTTGGGAAAAGTGATAACAATACGCAACCTGCTTCATCATACCAGCGGACTCCGATGCTGGAGTGCATTTGTTAACTGGTTGGGAGACATGGAAACGATTGGTGATGTAATTAGAATCATTAAGCGCCAGAAGGCTCTCAACTTTAATCCTGGCGATGAGTTTCTGTATTGCAATACAGGCTATGTCCTGTTGGCAAGGGTTATAGAAAACGCAACCGGACAGCCGTTTGCTGAATGGACTAAAGATAATATATTCAGTCCGCTGGGGATGACAAATACATACTTCTGCACAGACCATAATGCCTTGACGATGAACGCTACAAACGGGTATACGGGCAATGGCGGCGGGGGATACAAGAAGAGAATGATGAGAACTCCTGCTGGCTCCAGCGCACTTTTTACCACCGTTGAAGACCTTTCGAAATGGCTGCTCAATATGGACAATGGGGCTGTGGGTGGTGAATCGGTTCTGAGAATAACGCGGGAGAAAGGCAGTCTTAACAACGGCAAAGAGGTACAATATGGATTTGGCCTGTTCGTGGGACAATACAAGGGTGTAAATATTATTGAGCACGGCGGGGAATGTGGTGGGTATAGGAGTGCGGTTTCTTTTTCTCCGGATAAGAGGTTTGGAATCGCTCTTCTTAGTAATACCGATACTGTCGATGCTTGGCAATTAGTACGCAAGTTGTACGATATTTGCCTGTTTGATGAATCAGGTATAGAGGTACAGGGAGATAACATTAATAAGCCGAAGATAGCAGCTGTGTCGTCAGAGATATATGATTCATACCTGGGTGATTACCTTATTGAACCTGGACATGCAGTATCGATAATCAAGGAAAATCATAGACTATACTGGCATATAACAGGCCAACCCAGGTTTGAGTTGTTGCCTGTATCTGAAACCGAATTCATTGATAAGGACGGTGACCCCGTAACATTCCATAGGAACCAAAATGGTATATGTAATGAGGTTACATTGGTATGGGCATGGGGTAAGAATGTGACTGCAACCAGGATTGCATCCTTAGACCTATCTCATATGAAGGGCATTGAGGGAAAGTACTACAGTGAAGAGGCTGATACAGTTTATGCAATAGCTGTAGATGAAGGCAAACTTGTTGCCAGTAATGCCAGACATGAGGATATAGTTCTGACTGCATGCTCCGATACTCAGTTTGCAGGTGACCCATGGTGGTTCAGACAGGTTGATTTCATTCGCGATGAAAATGGATATGTGCTTGCTTTTGAACTTACAAACATGGGCCAGGCCAGGAACCTACGTTTTAATAGGATGGCTCAGCAAAAGCTGTGAATGTCAGAATCATATACAAGCAATACATTGCCGTATCGAGTGAGGCGCGCATATATCAAGGCTCGGAGGGTGATTTGCCTGTCCGGGCTTTTGTTTTGCGCGTTTGAATGTGCGGTGATGGTTGAAGGTTGAATCCAATCCTTTTTTAGCTCTGTCCGGCAATCGTGCCATCAGAAGAAGCCGTTTGAAGTTTTCTTTCCGCCAAATCGAAACCGATAAAAACGTAGAACCCCAGAACAAAGCTAAATCCGCTCGCGGAAAACACGCTAATCCGCTCCATGATACCGAAGTAAGCCAGAGGAGCGACTCCTATGCCGATCGTGCCGATAATCAGGCCGCAAAGGCTGATTGTTGCAAATATGGCGATCGACCGGTTTCTGCAATGCCTGTAGCCGCCAACCATGATTACGACCAGCGAGGAAATGGATAAAATCACGACAGCAGGTGTCACCACAAAAGTATGCAGGATATCTTGAAAAGTTCCCACATATCCGCTTTCCGTGAGCGGGAACAATGTATACCCCACATTATTGATCCAAGTTAAAACAGCAAAGAGGTATATGCCGACTCGCAGCGTTCTGTTCAGGCGGTTCTGAACGTACAGGCAAGCCAGCGTAACGAATACGAGCCCGCAGGCGCTGGAAACGGTAGTAAACTGTGTCCAGATCTCACGGGAAGGGGCATTCTGCGCAAACAGATCGCTTATTGGCTGGCTCATCCAGTTATAGCCCGGGTAGGCGCTCGGCGAGATAAAGTTAGCTGACAGGGATATGATAAAACCCGCTACCCCCAACAGTCCCAGCCAATTTTCCAGTTTTCTGCTCTTCAAATAATCCATACTGGCGCCCTCTCTTGCTTAAGACGTTTTTATTGCTTATTTAACTAAATGTATCATGCAAACCAAAATATGTCAAAACATGGTTTCCTGAACTTTTCAGAAGTGTATTGCACCAGATGCATTCATATGCTATCTTTTATATGAGTGGATGCTCATATACAAATATAAGTCTACATATTATATTAATAAAGGCGGTGGTATCAGTGGTCGATATCTTCAAAGCGCTGGCTGAGGAGAGCAGGCTTCGCATACTGGCACTGCTTCTTCAGGGTGAAAAATGTGTCTGTGAGATAGAGAACTGCCTTAAAATGACCCAGTCGAACGTTTCACGTCACCTTACCGCTCTCAGGAACTGTGGAATACTTGAATGCAGCAAGACAGCTCAGTGGGCGCACTATAAAATCAGCGAAGAGTTCAGGCGTGATAACCTGCAGCTTTGGCTTTACCTTGAAAGCAGACTGAAGGAATTACCCAGCTTTAAAGCGGATATGGCAGAGTATGAAAGGCTAAAAGGACAGGACCTTTGTAATGTGAGGAGTGAATGCAATGAAAAGTGAAAAAACAGCAGGGATCGGCTTTTTTCAAAAATATCTGACGATCTGGGTAGCTCTCTGTATGGCTGCAGGAGTACTGGTCGGGAGATTTTTACCGGGGGTTCCGGCATTTCTTAACCGTTTTGAATATGCAAAAGTATCGATACCGACAGCAATATTGATTTGGGTTATGATCTATCCGATGATGATGAAAGTCGACTTCATCAGCATCAAAAATGTTGGCAGGAACCCGAAGGGGCTATTCGTAACCTGGATTGCGAACTGGCTTATAAAGCCGTTTACAATGTTTGCAATAGCCTCATTATTCCTTTATGTTGTTTTCAAAAGCTTCATTACACCCGAGCTTGCCCGGGAATACCTTGCAGGGGCCGTACTGCTCGGTGCTGCACCGTGCACTGCAATGGTCTTCGTCTGGAGTACGCTCACCAAAGGCGATCCCGCCTATACGGTCGTGCAGGTCGCGACAAATGACCTTATTATACTGGCGGCGTTTGCCCCGATCGTCAAATTTCTGCTCGGGATAAGCAAAGTGGCAGTACCATGGGATACCCTTGTTCTATCGGTTGTTCTTTTTGTAGTCATACCTCTTGCCGGCGGCGTACTTACCAGATTGTTCGTCACGAAGAAAAAGGGGTTGGAATACTTTGAAAAACGATTTTTACCCAAGTTCGATAACGCAACCATAGTGGGTCTGCTTCTGACACTGATACTGCTGTTTGCCTTCCAGGGAGAAGTATTCCTCAGAAACCCGTTGCATATCCTTATGATTGCGGTGCCTCTGACCATCCAGACCTTCTTGATATTCTTCATTTCGTATATACCCTGCAGATGGATCAGACTGCCGCATGATATCGCTGCTCCCGCCGGAATGATAGGCGCTTCGAACTTCTTCGAGCTTGCCGTTGCAGTTGCTATCGCTCTCTTCGGGACCACTTCACCGGCTGCGCTTTCGACAACTGTCGGCGTTTTGACAGAGGTCCCCGTTATGCTGATACTGGTTAAAATTGCGAACAGTACGAAGCATTGGTTTCCCCAGACGGCCGCGATAAAGGATGCCAGCCGCAGAAATTCAGGTACCCTCGAGGGATAATAATCATAAGCTTTTATTTAGGAGGAATTTGGTATGAAAATAACGGATGAGGCAAGGGAATTGATCAGGGAAGCGCTGGCTTCCAATAACTGTGACTGCCTGCAGGTGGTCTTGCAGGAATCCTGCTGCGGTACTTCATTAAGCCTGGGACTGTCGAAACTTGAGCCGGGTGACGCTACCACGGACATAAACGGTATTTCCGTAATTATGGACGAACAGACACAGGCCAGGGCGGAATCTGTATTGCTCGCAGTAGAGGACGGCGAGTTGGTGATGCATGATAATAAACCGTCCTCATCCTGCTGCTGCTGACAGTTACCAATTGCATTGACCCGAAACAACGGACGTGGCTGACGACGCCCTGCCCGTTGTTTTCATGCCGGGCTCATACCAGGCTCACGCCGGGCCTATACCGGGCTTTCACTATGCCACACCATGTGCATACCGGACTCATACCGGGCATATTCACGGGCTTCATGTACGGGCTCAGCCAGCTCATACCGGGCCTCATGCCATACGCATACCGGACTCATACTCGGATATTTAGATATTGCATACTCCATCCTGACAAGCAATACTCTCGAACTGTATGACAGCGTGGTTTATTTTAAATTGCTCCTCAAGCAAATGCTGAAGTTTTTCGCTTATTTCCGTTGTCTTGCTGACGGGCATATCCTCTATCTGTATATGCCCTTCAAACACTGTATTATTCTCGTCCAGCCGCCAGACATGTATATGATGGACTCCCTTTACTTCATCGATACTGCCGAGACTTGAACATACTTCGTCTATGTCTGTGTCGGCGGGGGTGCTCTGCATAAAGATGCTGATGCTCTCTTTGAGTACGGAATAACTGGATTTGAGGATCACAACATTTATCAGGACCGTCATTATGGGATCGACCCAGTATGCTCCTGTAAACCTGATTACTATACCAGATACGATTACGGCTACTGAGGACAGTGTGTCACTGAGTAGATGCAGATACGAGGACTTTATATTCATACTCTCGTTCGCGCCTTTTTTGAGCAGCAGTATGCTGAACAGATTTCCCAATAATCCTATGACTGCCACGATAATGACAATGTTGCCCATGACGGGCGAGCGACTTGTGAATCTTTTGACTGCTTCAACTATCAAAAACACTGCAATTCCTGTCAGAGAGGCGGAATTAATAAAAGCCGACAATATGTTGGCCCGCTTGTATCCATACGTCCTTTTCTTATCCTTTGGTTTCTCCGATATTCTAATCGCGGCATAACTCAATATGATCGAAACGGTATCGCTCAAATTGTGAAACGCGTCCGAAACCAGAGACAGGCTTCCTGAGAGCAATCCGCCTATGATTTCCGACAACGCTATTATGAAGTTAAAGGCGATGACGAACAACAGCCTGCTTTTGCTTATGTTTGATATATCATGTTCGTGATGGTGGCCCGAGTGCTCATGATGGCCGATATGCTCGTGCTGCCCGCTTTGTTCCTGCTGCCTGCTTTGATCCTGCTGCTCGTTATACTTTTGTTCAGCCAATGAAGACACCTTCCTTTCTAAAGCTTTGATGCAATAATAAGCTTTGTAAATGTATATTTTTCAATTTGGTCAACCTTTAGGCAATACTTGCTGAGTAAATCTTCCCAATCCATTTTGAGAAAAGTTTTGAACGATTTCGGTTCGAACAGGCCTGGAAAGATATTGAATATTTTGGAACCAATCAAACTATCAGGCTTTTCCCATTCTATTATGTACATTTTCCCGCCCTTTTTAAGCACTCTGGCCATTTCTGAAACAACCTGATCAATCATTTCCTCAGGCATTTCGTGAAGAGAAAGGGATGTCGTCACTGCGTCAAATTCCTTGTCCAGATTCGTATTGGCCGCATCCATACAAAATAATTCAATATTGTGAAGTCCTTTCTTTTCGATCTTATTTCGTGCTACTTTAAGCATATGCTGCGAGATGTCAATCCCAACGACCCTGTTCAGGCTGCTTGCCGCCGCCAGGTCGATAGCGGTGTTGCACGTGCCGCAGCAAACGTCCAGTACGTCCATTGCCTTATTGGGGATATGCGTCGCCAGGCCTGTACGAGGGTTTCTTTTCGGAATTGTAAAAAGTATTGCGTCCATCAAGTCATAAACCTTTGCAAGTATCTTATATTGGAACACGACCTTATCGATATATCTTTCCAATTTGCATTCCATCCCCTTTATGAAAGTAATAATTTTTCAAAAGAATAACGCACAAACATATGAGCAAGTGTTCATATGTTAATTATATTTCCACTCTGCAGCCATGTCAAGTAGAATGGCTGCCATAAAGTGGCCGCAGCGACGTAATTTTGTACAATACCTCACAGTATCTATTTGCCTTTATGCAAATTTTTCTTGCAATAGTTGTCCTTTGGCTGATTTGATGCTATTATCTATTTTGGTGGCATTTCACATTATTCATATATGGCAAATTAATAAGACATCCCTTGGAATTTGATCACAGTTTCGGAGGCTATATGGTTTTTTCCAGTTTGGTATTCCTGGCCAGGTTTTTACCGATAACCGTAATCCTGTATGTCATTGCGCCGAACATGAAAATCAAAAATCTCGTGCTGATAGCAGCCTCGCTGTTCTTTTACGCCTGGGGCGAACCGGTCTGGGTGATACTGCTGATTTTGAGCACTTTTACGGATTTTATTTGCGGAGGCTTAGCCGGAAAATATCAAAATACGAAAAAGGGAAAAGCTTTTCTTGTTATTTCGCTGGTTCTGAACCTGGGGATTCTTGCGCTGTTCAAATACGGCAGCTTCTTTGTCGGCAATATCAACTGGATGCTTGGCCTGCACATCCCTGATCCAGGCATATCTCTGCCGATCGGCATTTCTTTCTACACGATGCAGACGATAACTTATACGATTGACGCATACCGGGGTAAGGTTAAAGTACAGAAGTCCTTTGCAGACTTTCTCCTTTTTGTATCGATGTTTCCGCAGCTTGTGGCGGGCCCCATAGTCCGCTACGAAGAAATTGAAACTCAGCTGGCTGAACGAAAAATAACAATAGACAATATATATACAGGGGTAACGCGTTTTGTACTCGGACTTGCAAAAAAGACGCTGATCGCCAACTACGCAGGATTCCTGGCGGCCAAATTCCTTGATGGAGACCTGCTCGGCCAGTCGTCATCCGAGGTGTGGCTGGGACTGCTCTTTTATACGTTTCAGATATATTTCGATTTTTCGGGCTACTCAGATATGGCCATTGGACTTGGAAGCATGTTTGGTTTCAAGTTCCCGGAGAATTTCAACCATCCTTATATTTCCCAGAGCATTACTGAATTCTGGCGTCGCTGGCATATGACGCTGAGCGGCTTTTTCAGGGATTACGTATATATCCCCATGGGTGGGAACCGGAGGCATCAATATCGCAACATCCTGATCGTTTGGATGCTGACGGGATTCTGGCACGGAGCGAGCTGGAATTTCGTCATCTGGGGTCTGTATTTCGCCGTAATACTGGCGATAGAAAAGAAATTCATGCTCAAAGCGCTCGAAAAGGTGCCCAGGGCTTTACGCATCGCATATTCCTTCCTTTTGGTAATGTTCGGCTTCAACTTTTTCTATTTCGTTGATCCGAACCGCAACCTGAATGCGTTAAGGGTCATGTTCGGCTTTGCCGGATCGGCTTTTTCGCCTGTCGACATGCTGAAGCTTTTTGCAAATTACCTCCCGTTTATCGCAGTGTGCGTGATTTGCGCGATTCCTGCGAGGAGCTATTTGCTTGAGAAGGCAGGCAATATCAAGCTCCCGGACTGGGTAAGGACAGCAGGAGTCACGGTCTGCATGGCTGCTGCGCTGGTATTATCGACAGCGAGTATTGTAAGCAATAGCTACAACCCGTTTATATATTTTCGGTTCTGAGGCAGGAGAATTATGAAGATCAGGCAGTATACCGTCATATTTTCATTTATCGCACTGATGGCAGGAATCGTTTTGTTTTCTATGTTCAAGGATAGAGACGGTTTCTCTTCGTTTGAGAACAGAAAGCTCAGCGGTCCGCCTGCCATTTCTCTGGGCAGTATTTTTGACGGAAAGTTCGAAGACGGCTATGAGAGCTATCTGCTTGACAATTTCCTGCTGAGAGACCTGTCTGTTCAGAGCTATCAGGCATACACCGATATGTTTTTCCTGGATGTATTCCAAAAGAGCGAAGCTGTATTGATGGAGGTAGACGTCGACAATTTCGTTGCTGCCCGGGACAACTCGGATGAGTCGGGCGAAACTGCTGACGGGGGAGTATCGGATGGCACGGGTGGACCGGAAACCGGCGGGCAATCGCAAAAGCAGCAGGGGACGGAAACTCTGCGGCCAGGCAGCGATAAAGATAAGGCAGATCAGAATACGGGGAAAGGTTCGCCGGACCAGGGGTCGATGGACCAAGGTTCGCAGGATCAAGGTTCGCCGCGAACAAGCAGTACTTCAGATACGGGGAATGGCATGCAACCGAACTCGTATTCAGGCAATCAGGGGGGTGGCCTACTCGGTGCCCAATCTCCGTACGGGCAGCCCAACACCGGATCGCAGCCGGCCGTGATGACTGCAGGTGAAGGTGCGGGAGCGAATGGGCTTGAGTCTGATGAAGAAGGCAGCATATCCGAAGGGAATAGCGATGCGAAGTTGAATAATTCATTGATAATATCCGGCGACAGAGTCATGATGCCTGCCGGTCCAAATAGACTCAAGGCTTTTGGAGACCTGCTAACCAGGATTGCGGAAGTACTGCCCGGGAAAAACCTTTATTCCATCACCGGGCCGACCAGCGCCTCCTTCTATGCCTCTGCGAAATACAGCACGGGAGCTTATGACCAGAGCAAGGCGGAGGGTATTATAGAAGCTTCCTCTTCAGGTGTAAAGGTGGTCAGGGTCTACGATGAACTTGGCGCGCACAGGGACGAGGATATCTTTTTCAGGTCGGACGTCCATTGGACGGCGCTGGGAGCATATCACGCATATACGTCTTTCTGCCGTTCCGCTGGGCTTACTCCGGCGAGTCTGGAAAATGATTTTACGCAGGGTACGTACGAACCGTTCCTTGGAGGGCTGTATTCCCAGATATACAAGCAGCCGCAGGCGGCACGGCTCAAGAACAACCCCGAAAAGCTCGAATACTTTATCCCTAAAACGGGCTATAGGCTTACGCTCTATAAAATGGGCAACCTTAGGGCCCCGTACGCCGCTGACAGCATTATAAATACCGATTTCGACAGCCTGGGGGCATATAAATATTCCTGCTTTGCCTGGGGTGACCAGCGTATAGAAAGTATAACGACAGACGCGCCCGGCGGCAGGTCGGTCCTGGTCGTCAAGGATTCCTACGGCAGCGCTTTCGTGCCGTTCCTGATACCCAACTACTCAAAGATATATGTAATCGATCCGAAAGGCTTCAACACTGATGGAGCCCTTGACTTCGATGCAAAGACGCTGATACGCGATGAGAACATAGATGACATAATATTCTGCTTCTCCATTTACGGAAGCGGCAGGAGTATTATTCAAAGCGGTCTTGAAAGCCTGTTTCTCAAATGAACAAGGCAACCGGGATCATTGCTCCGAAGCAGCGTTGCCGTTTTCGGCAGTTGACCCGCCGGCTTCGACTCTGGACTTCCGGTAACGGATACCCCATTTCAGCAATTCCCTAAAGGCCGGTTTTATATGGCTGCCAGTCTCGGTCAAAGAGTATTCGACCCTTGGCGGAATCTCGGGATATGCCTTTCTGCTTACGATGCCGTCGCTTTCCAGTTCTCTGAGCTGAGACGTCAGCGTTTTCTGTGTAATTGGGCAGAGTATCCTTTGCAGTTCATTGAAACGCTTCGGTCCCCTGTAAAGGTTCCAGACTATGGATATCTTCCACTTCCCGCTGAGAACGTCGATGGCTGTCTCCATGGGGCAATTCCTGTCAGTGCCTTCCCGATTTTTCATATAACACCTGCCTTTAATAGTATGACCTGTTACTATGAGTTTATCTGAATAGTATCATATTTGATACTATGTATCAAATATGTGCGTACTTTTATTTCCTGAAACCCTGTTGTATCCTGTAATCAGTTCGATTCAGGAGGTTATACCATGAATGATGTGATTAAAGTGATAAAAAGCAGAAGAAGTATACGCTCCTTCTTGCCGGATCCGATACCGGAATGTGATCTCGAAGCGATACTTGAGGCCGGAACATATGCGCCTTCTGGACATAATGAGCAGTCCTGGCACTTTACCGTGATCAGGAACAGGGAGATCATTAAATACATGAGTACGAAATCGAAAGAGTTAATGGTCCGGTCGGATGTCGACTGGATCAGGAGGATGGGTTCGATTGAAAGGCTTGAACTAACCTACAAAGCGCCTGTGCTTGTCATCGTTTCGGGCAGGAAGGATGCCCCATCCTGGCGGGAGGACTGCTGTGCTTCGATACAGAATATGCTGCTTGCGGCCGAAAGCCTGGGCATCGGCTCCATATGGCTGACCCTGATAACCCTGCTTTTCAATGATCCGGGGGAAGCGCCAAAGCTCGGAATACCTGACATTTACCAGCCTTACCAGGGTATTGCGCTGGGATTCAAAAATCCGGCGAAGTTATATCCCGTTCCGGAGAGAAAACTGAATATTATCAACTACATCGACTAATTACCGTGATATAATGGAAGAAAAACTAAAAAGAGGTCTCACAATGGACGTTTATCTCTATGGTATGACCGTTTTCTCCACGGTCCATCTTCTTGAAAGCACATATCCCAAACCGGATTCCTATGGAGAAATCAAGAGAACCTACCGCATGCCGGGCGGGGAAACCTTCAATTCGGCTGTAGTCTTGTCACGATGCGGGCTCGACGTGAAGATAGACGGGCCGTTTCTGGGTTTGGCTACTAGCGGGGGAATAAATGATTTCTGCCAAAGATTCGGCATAGACTGTTCGGGAATGGTATACGATCCGACCTTTGAGGGCGTCCAGGATCTGGTCCTCGTGGACAAGGATACACGCACAGTCTTCGGCAGGTTCGGCAGTTACTTCAGTGAGGGAAAGCGTTGGTCCGATTTTGACGAGCAAGCCATTCTGGCATCAAAGATTATTTCGATAGATCCGTTTTTCGGTGAGACATCGCTGAGACTGGCAGAATTCTGCCACAGGAACGGCAAACCGTATGTGACGATAGACTGCGAACCTGAAAGTGAGCTTTACAGGCATGCGGCAGCTGTCGTTGTTTCAAACGAATATATAAGGAACCAGTTTACAGGCGTGGATATTGATGATTTGTATCGAAGATATACAGAAGCCGGAGACGGGCTGGTAATCTTCACCTTCGGCTCTAAAGAAATGCTATACGGCAGAAAGGGCGGCAAAATGCAGCGGCTTTTGCCGTTCAAGGTCGATGTGGCCGGCACTCTCGGAGCGGGTGACACCTTCAGAGGAGGCGTCGTCTACGGCGTATTGAACGGATACGATGATACGGATATTGTGAAATTCGCAGCTGCCACAGCTGCATGTGTATGCCGGAGATTTCCCATGGCGTTCGACCCTCCGACACTGGAGGAGATTAAAGAACTGGCGGGGCTTGGGTGATTCGAAACGAGGAATATAAGCTGCGTTGCCTCGGCTCGCTAATGGTAACCATCGCAAATCCATATTTTCTTGATTTGTACAAACATGGTATTATTGAAGTAGTTCGTACTGGTTATAAAGTGTGAAGCCGACTTAAATTTGCTGGGTATCCCTTAACTTGCGGTAGGGAAATGATATGTCTTTCGGGAGTGTTCATTTTTTCAACTAATGTGGCAAATATTCACACTAAATAGTGAGTTTTACCATTATATAATGAGTTTTTTGCTTAATAAAGAAACAAAGTTCAGAATTATGTAGACTAATGCACCACATTAGTTGAATTTTTGAACAGACTGCATTATAGTGTGGAGAATTTCCGCTGCAAATGCAGGTTACCGCGTTGCTATCTGTAAAGTTCAGTTTTGTTCGCACTCTATAAAATACGAACTAAGGAAAAATGGTAACTACGTCAAACGCATAATACATACTTACTAATGATTTGAGGATAAATGAATGAGTTTTCCAACTAATAGTAAAGCAGAAGAATTATTAGCGGAAGCATCACTATTGAATCCAGGGGATTGGGTTCGGCATAACCGAGTTGCTGGTAATTGTGCAAGAATTATTGCATCTCGATGTGAAGGCATGGATGAGCAAAGGGCTTACGTGTTAGGCTTATTGCATGATATTGGTCGAAGATTTGGCGTTAACGACTTAAAGCATACAATATACGGATATAACTTCATGCTTGAACAAGGATACTACGATTGTGCAAAAATATGCTTAACCCATTCGTTCCCATATAAAGATATCGGTTGTTATAATGGTGAAAATGATTGTACTGAAGAAGAAAGCTTATTTCTACAGGAATATATTAGAAATACTGAGTACGATGATTATGATAAATTAATACAATTATGTGATGCTATCTCTTATACAACTGGCCCATGCCATATTGAGAAACGATTGGTCGATGTTGTTATGAGAAGAGGATTTAATGAATTAACGGTTTTGAAGTGGACTGAGTTTTTTAATATAAAGAGACACTTTGAAATGAAAACAAACAGCAACCTGTATGAGTTGTTTGATAAGTTGATATACTGACCGATATATAGAAACCAAAATTCGGGACACTCCCCAGTAAAAGAACAGTCGGCGCGGCAGAATGGGGCAGGATTGCCCTACAGTACCACAATAATGCATGGCCGGCACAGTACGGCCCGGCACAGCAGGATTCATCAGCTGCATAGGCCGTGATTGGCCGATACGGATGGGCTAAGTACGGCCCGGCACACCAGTGCAGGGCCGGTTCTGCTACTGTCCAGCCGCCTGCGAACCCGCGCCTTCCTTCTGATACTGCAGCAGATACAGAGAATAGTACATGCCCCTCTTTGCCAGCAGCTCCTGGTGATTGCCGGACTCCCTGACCCTACCCTTGTGCAGTACGATTATGTTGTCGGCATGCTGTATCGTTGAAAGCCTGTGCGCTATTACGATCGTGGTACGATTCCTTGTAAGCTTGGTCAACGCATCCTGTATCAGAAGCTCGGTTTCGGTGTCAATATTGGAAGTGGCTTCGTCAAGCACGAGTACGGCAGGGTCGAACGCAAGGGCCCGCGCGAAGGCAAGCAGCTGCCTTTGACCTGCGGAGAATGTCGAGCCGCGCTCCATGACCTCCTCGTCATACCCGGAGGGGAGCTTGCTTATAAAGCCGTCTGCGTTTACGTACTCAGCGACTTCCTTTATCTTCTCATCACTTATGCCCTTTTCATTCAGCCTGATATTATCCTTAAGCTTGCCGCTGAAAAGGAAAACATCCTGGAGCACCACACCTATAGAACGTCTGAGGTCATCCTTACTCATATCCTTTATATTGACGCCGTCGATCAGTATCTCGCCCTTCTGTATCTCATACAGACGGCTAAGCAGGCTTATGATCGAAGTCTTTCCTGCACCCGTCGCTCCCACGATGGCTATGGTTTTTCCGGCCGGAACCGTGAAGCTGACGTCCTTCAAGACCCAGTCGCCCTCGTTGTAGGCAAACCACACGTTCTTGAATTCTATGCTACCATGCAGCGTACCTTGTTCCATCGGCTGCCTGCCCCCGTCTTCCTCCTCGGGAGTGTCCAGTATTATGAATATCCTCTCCGAGGCTGCCATTGAGGATTGCAGTATGTTGTATTTTTCCGCGAGGTCATTGATAGGCTGGAACATCATGCCTATATAATTTACGAAAGCGTACAGCACGCCGAACTCGAGCGTTCCCTTTATTACATCCATGCCTCCGAACCATATCAGCAGCGCCATTGCAAAGGACGCGAGCATTTCTATTATGGGACGGAAAAGCCCGAAGGTCACCACTTCATTCATTGCCGCTTTATAGTATTCCTTTCCGGTTTCATTGAACCTGGCGTAATTCTCCTTTTCGCGGCTGAACATCTGTATTATGCGCATCCCGGATATGTTTTCGGATATGGCTGAATTAATCCTGGCAAGCGCCGTACGGACGTTTCTGTAGACCTTTCTGATACGTGACCTGAAAAAGACCGTCAGCAATATGACTACCGGCATAACTGCAAGTGCGACAAACGTCAGTGACGCCTTCATTCTGAACATGAATATTACCGTACCGATAAGGACGGCAAAATCCCTCAGCAGCGTAACCAGGACGTTCGTGTACATATCGTTCAAAGTCTCGGTATCATTTGTTACACGCGTAACCAGCCTGCCGACAGGGTTTTTGTCAAAGTAGGCAAGCGGCATTTTCTGCAGGTGCGAAAACAGAAGCTGCCGTATTTTATATATGATCGACTGACCCGCATAACTCAGTACGTAGGTCTGCAGCAGGTTGAATATGAAGCTCACCGCGAGAAGCAGTATGAAGATGAGCCCCATTTTGTTCAGAGAAGCGATGTCATCCTTTTTTATATAACTGTCGATAGCTATACTCATCAGATAAGGCCTTGCCAGATCTGCGCCCGTGGAGGCCAGTAAAAGGAAAACTGCGGCTATAAAATAGCGCCAGTAACCTGATGAGAACTTCAGCAGCCTCTTCATCAGGCGGGAATCGTAAGCCCTGGCTTCCAGTTCTTCTTCCTGAAAGCTGTTGTTTTCATTGTTGTCAGCCATATTATTCCGCCTCCTCTATTTCATCTGCGAGCAGCTGTCTGGTATAAAGGCTGCTGTAATACCCACCGAGCCCGACAAGCGAGTCGTGGGTCCCGCGTTCTATTATTTCTCCATCGTCGAGCACTATTATCTCATCGGCATCCTTGACGGCCGAGATACGGTGCGAAACGATTATGCTCGTACGCTGCCTCATCAGGACCTTCAGATCACGCAGTATGCCCTCCTCGGTCTTTGCATCCACCGCGGAAAGGCAATCGTCCAATATGAGTATGGCCGGTGAGCCGATGACCGCCCTCGCGATGGCGGCACGCTGCTTCTGGCCTCCAGAGAGCGTAACGCCACGCTCTCCGACCATCGTACCGAACCCGCCGGGGAATTCCATTATATTGTCGTAAAGTCTGGCTGTCTTTGAAGCGTCCTCGATTTCACGATCGCTGAATCCCCTGTAAAAATCTATATTCTCCTTTATCGTATCGGAGAAAAGGAAGGTGTCCTGGGGCACGCTGCCTATACTGCCTCGCAGTACCGATAACGGTATTTCATTTATATCTCTGCCGTCTATGAAAAGCGTCCTCTCCGGCACCGATAAAAGATGGGGAATCAGGTTGGCAAGCGTGGTTTTTCCGCTGCCGGTGCGCCCTACAATGGCCAGCGTCTTTCCTTTTTCCACCTTGACGCTGATGTTTTTGAGCACGGGGCTGTCGGAACCGGGGTATGTAAATGAAAGCTCCCTGAATTCTATCGTGCCCTCGATCGCCGGATGATTTAGGGCTTCAGCAGAGAAGCCTTGCAAAGCTGGGCTATTAGCCGGTTTACTTCCGCCCGATGTACTCTTGCCTGTCGAACTTGCATTTTCTGCGCCCTCGGAGCCTGCCTTTGCTGCCGAATCGCGTATCTCGGGCGTTTCATCCATGATTGTATTTATCCTGTTAAGAGAAACGCCCCCTCTCTGGAATATGTTCGCTACCCAGCCAAGAGCAGTGATAGGCCATATCAGCATTCCGAGGTAGCTGTTGAAGGCGACGAAGCCTCCCAGCGTAAGCTGGTCCCTTATGACCAGTATACCGCCATACCAGAGCGCTATGACAAACGATACCGAAGCGACGAGCATCACGCTCGGGAACATCATGCTCATCAGGCGTACGAACTTCAGGTTGGCCTCTTTATTGACCTTGTTGGCGTGCTCGAACCTTTCGATCTCCTTCCGCTCCTGGACAAAGGATTTGATCACGCGAATCCCCGAAAAGTTCTCCCGGGCCGTTTCCGTCAGGTTGGAGAAGGTTTCCTGCTGCCTTTGTACAGTAGACTGCATGATCTTCATAAAGAAAAACACTACAATGCCGAGTACGATAAGTGGTGCGAAACACGCAGCAGTAAGTTTGAAGCCCGCTGTATTGAACATCATGACTAAAGCAACCACAGGAATAAGTGCGCTGTCCACTGCGAATATTATTCCCTGTCCGGTTGCCATCGTGACATTGTTCATGTCGTTGGTCGCATGAGCCATGATGTCTCCGGTCTTGTGCGTATTGAAATAGGTCATTGAAAGCTTCTGAAGATGGGCATAGAAACGATTCCGCAGCGACAGTTCAATGGATCTTGATACTCCGAACAGCGTATACCTGAAAAAGAATCTGAGGACCGCAATGCCTACGGCTATCAAGGCTATGATGACCGCAAACTCCGTAAGCTTCGAGGCGTTAAGCGTACCGCTTTCGAAATAGTCCGTAGCGTCCCCGAGTATTTTCGGAAGTACCAGCTGAAGTATATCGACGCCAAGCAGAAAGATGATGCCGAATACGTACCTGAATTTGTTTCTGAGGAGGAGATCCCGTATGTACCGTAGAGTTCCCATATATACCTCTTACCAATTAAGTATGATTCATCATGCAGATGCAATATTGCTGTCGTTCAATTATATCACAATGTTACTTAATAATTACTTGAAATATTTCCAGAACGTAAGTTCGGCATTTCGCGTATTTTTGGCGGAAATACCTTGTTTATGTAACTTACTTTGTTATAATAAATTATATAATTGATAGATATGGAGACAAAGGGAAAATGGAGTCGATTGAAATATGCGCAGGAGCTGGCGGTCAGGCTATAGGATTAGAGCAAGCGGGCTTCGGACATACCGCATTAATCGAGATAGACTATTCTGCGTGCAATACATTGCGGGTTAACAGACCTTCATGGAATGTTATCGAGGGTGATGTTAAAAGTTTTAATGCTGCTAAATACAAGGGTATAGATTTATTAGCAGGTGGGGTACCTTGCCCTCCATTTTCTGTTGCCGGAAAACAACTAGGGCATGAAGATGAAAGAAATTTGTTTCCGGAAGTTATCCGACTTACCTCTGAGTGCTTACCAAAAGCTATAATGATTGAAAATGTCAAAGGTCTATTAGACCCTAAGTTTGAATGGTATAGGAATTATATAACTTCTGAAATACAAAAATTAGGATATGTTTGTCATTGGCAATTGCTAAATGCATGTGACTTTAATGTACCTCAACTGAGACCAAGAACTATAATGGTTGCTCTAAAAGAAGAATATAATAGGTATTTCAAATGGCCGAAACCTAATGTAAAATGTGCTCCTACAGTAGGAGAGGCTCTCTTAGAAGAAATGAGTTCGAATGGCTGGCAGGGAGCGGAAGAATGGTCGAGAAAGGCTAATAAAATTGCTCCAACTATAGTTGGCGGAAGTAAGAAGCATGGTGGCGCAGATTTAGGGCCCACGCGTTCCAAAATAGCGTGGGAAAAACTGGGGGTTGACGGGAGTGGTTTGAATGAGGATGCCCCTGGACGTAGTTTTGTAGGAAATCCCAAACTTACAGTCAGAATGGCAGCTATATTGCAAGGTTTTCCGAGAGATTGGAGTTTTAGTGGTAAGAAGACTAATGCATACCGACAAGTAGGAAATGCATTTCCACCTCCTGTAGCAAAGGCTGTTGGTCTACAGATTAAAGCGGCTATAGAATTATGTGAATTACATAATAAAGAGGACGGGGAGATATATGAAAACGAAGCATTCAGGATCGCGCGCTAAATTAAGAAAATATTTTCTTAGCCATATTGGTGAGGTGCTTGACTCAGATACATTAAAAAAGGTTGCAGGTATAAGTGAATGGGCTAGGCGCGTCAGGGAGCTAAGAAACGAAGAAGGATACCAGATTCTTACACATAATGACCGCTCTGATTTGAAACCTGGGCAATACCTGTTGTTGACAGCTAAGCCTGAGCCTGCTTTTGCCCGTGAAATCAGTAAAGAAACCAGAGCTTTTGTCTTAGATAGAAACGGATTTACTTGTCAGATGTGTGGCGCTGTTGCTGGTGAACCTCACCCTTATGACCCTACCAGACGAACAAGATTGCATATTGGTCATATTATTGATAAAAGTATGGGTGGCACTGATGATCCATCAAACTTAAGAGCAGTGTGCAGTATTTGTAATGAAGGCGCATCCAATTTAACTCTTGATAGACCATCATACGAAAAATTGCTTATTCAAGTACGCAGAGCAACAGGTGCTGATCAGCTTAAGGTATTGGAATGGCTCATGAAGAAATTCCCGAAACAAAGCAAAGATATTATTTCACAAAACAGTAATGAGGTGAATTAGGTTGAAACGCCTGTTAATAATATTAGGAAACGGATTTACAATAGATTTCATAAACAAAATTAGTAAGAATGATAAGGTTGATGTTAAAAACTTATTCAGGTTTGGCCATGCAGTTAATTTGCCTTTTGATAAACGTCCAGGTTTTTTATCTTATAAGAATTGCCCTAACTTATGGACTTTAGGTGCCCGCCCTAATAAAGAAGATGAAGAAAGTCAGGCTTTAATTGAAGAAATATTGACATGTACTAATATGTTTTTTGATTTTATTAATGAGGCTGATCAGAAATCAAAGAGATTAAGTCTTGAGGAACCGGAAAATCAAAGCATTTATATTAGAGCATATTCAGAGTTAGTAGTATATTTAAAAAATCTATTTACATATTATGATACATGTATTAGTAATGATGAAATTGATAAGTTCGTTAATAGTTCGGAAATTAGGTGGGGATGGAAAGATTTGTTTAAGAACTTAGTGGTCGATAACTACGAAAGGATTACATTTGTTACATATAATTACGATATTTGGCTTGAAAGAATTTTAAATATATTAGGAATTGAATATGAAATATGCGGCTTAGAAAGTAAGCCAGAAGTAAAGGTAAATATTATAAAGCCACATGGATCAATTAATTTTATTCCGAAAACTGATTCAGGTGATAAATTTAAAATCAATTATCGTATGAATTTTGATGGGATTGAAATAAGCCAATTAAAACTTGAAAGCGATTTTATAAATTACACGAGAAGTGCAATTATACCTCCAGCTGGTGATTCATCTAGAATGCAAACTAGTAGTTGGGCATCCAAATTACGTCTGGATGCCAAAAATGAAGTAAAAAAAATTACGGATAGTGACGAAGTCATTATTTGTGGTATGTCATATTGGCATGTAGATAGAAAAGAACTTGACGAAATATTAATAAATTTGAATCAAAATGCAAATATAACTTTTATTAACCCTAATCCTTCGAAAGACTTAAACGCTGTTCTAGTTAGTCTATTTGAAAATTATGTGTTACTGACTTCGTCAGATGCTTTAGGAGGTATTTTAAATGATTAAGTTTTTTGATAGGAATTCAACTAGCTTAACTATATCAGAATTTTACGATAATTATAAAACTAAAAAATATAATTTTGATGTTGGATACCAAAGAAAAAGTAATGTTTGGGCTGAAGATAAACAGTCATTTTTAATAGATTCTATTCTAAAAAATTACCCTATGCCAGCAATTTTTTTGCGACCGAAAGTAGACAATAATACAGGTAGGACGGTGTATGATGTAGTAGATGGAAAACAACGACTGCAATCTATAGTATCATTTATTGAGAATCGAATTCCATTAACTTCATATTTTTCGGAAGATATTTTATTTATTAATAAGAACGAAATTGAAGATCAAATTTCAGGTTTGTTTTTTGAACAAATAAAAGAACAAGAGGTTCTTTTTGGCGATTATATAAAACAGTTTTAGATATATAAAATAAGTATTGAGTACTTATATGAGGAAAGAGAAGAATTAATATCAAGTGTATTTGATAGGTTAAATAGAAATGGTGAACCGTTAACATGGCAAGAACTAAGAAACGCAAAATTTAGTAATTCGCCACTATTGAAAGTTATTTTAGGTATTACAGAGGACCCCTTTTGGAAAGCAAGACTTACAAGACTAAAAAGTGAAAGAATGGAAACTGAGGAATTTGTATCGGAGTTATTCTTTTTAGTAGGAGAAGGTAAAGTACTTGAATCGTCTCCTAAGATATTGGATGAATTATATGAAAAATATAGTAATAAAAGTAGTGCAGAATTAGTACCAATCTTAAAACATTTTAACGAAATAATAAGTTTCATTTTAAATTTGAATCTAGACTTTAATGAATATAAACGTCTTAATTGGACTACACATATATACGGTTTATTCTCTTTTGCTTGGTATTGCGAAAGTAGAAAGATAAAGCCTGAACAAGTAGAGAATAAATTAAAGCAGCTATATAAGGAATATTTTGGTAAGGGAACTATATTAGAAGGTGCAATAAAAAAATACAAAGATAGTGCATCAAGCCGTACAAATTCCGAGAGTCAAAGAAAATTCAGGTTATATGCTATGTTGGAATATTGCGGAGTTAGTTTTTAAATGTTTAGTAGGAGTTTTGTATATGGGACTGCACAATTACCTGCAGACGGTGCGGAAACTTAATAATATGGGCCGCTGGTCTACCGATTTCATGCACAGGAGGGCTACTGTCAGCGAGCATTCGTTTTTTGTTGCACAGATAGGGCAGATGCTGGCGCTGATAGAAGAAGAAAACGGCAATAGTATCGATTGGGGCAGGCTTTTCAAGAAACTCCTCAACCATGATGTGGTTGAAGCGATGACCGGGGACATAATAAGCACCATTAAGCACAAGAACGAGCAATTCAGAGACATGCTGGGCATGCTTGAAAAGGAAGTAGTGGAGGAAAACCTGCTCGTAAACATGGAGGAACCCTACAAAAGCATATACAGGGATATACTTTCCGACGGCAAGGATGATACTCTGGAGGGCAGGATACTAAAAAGCGCGGATTACATAGACGCCATCATGGAGTGCGTATACGAGGTGAGGCTCAACAACCTGGAGCCATTCGTTGAAAAATATCACGCGATCCTGCATAATCTTGGCGAATCGGAGCTTGCCAGCACCAGATACTTTATGGATAAAGTTTTGCCTGAGCTTATAAAAGGCTGCAAGGCATTGGAATAAATAATTCAAAACGAGGTGTATTCATGCTGTCCAATATCGATATCAGAAAGATAATACCCCACAGGTATCCATTCCTGCTGGTGGACCGGGTCATAGAGCTCGAACCTGGTAAAAGAGCAGTAGGCATCAAGAACGTAACTGCCAACGAACCGTTCTTCCAGGGCCATTTCCCGGATTTCCCGATAATGCCGGGAGTACTTATTGTCGAAGCACTGGCACAGACTGCGGGTATATGCGCAAATGCCGAAAGCACGGGCGAAGGGGAACCAAAGCTCGGAGTTTTCGCCAGCATTGACGAATTGAAATTCAAATATCAGGTCACGCCGGGTGATACGCTCCGTCTCGAGGCAGAGATCCTTTCCTCGAAAATGGGTATCGTCAAGGCAAGGGTGAAAGCCACTGTTGAAGATAAAACGGCGGCGGAGGGTGAAATAAGGTTTGCTATGACCTCTGTGAAGAAATAACCGCTCAAAATTTGACACAACATCAGAAGGTATAAAAATGTCAGGGCTTATGCTAAGTGCACCCTGACATTTCTTGTGTTTGTGTTCTTATATGTTTGCATGCTCACCGGAACTGCGCCGCGTTTCAGCGGAGTATGCCATATTGAGGCAATATTTGTCAGCTGACGGCCAGCTTTTTTCTCATCTCCAGAAACATCTCGCCTACTTTGTATACATCGCCGGCTCCCATTGTGATCACGAGATCTCCCGATTCCGTGTTCTTATCCAGAAATTCTGCGATATTTTCAAATTCCTTGATATAGAAAACTTTTTTCCCTGCTGCGGCGATCCTCTCCGCAAGCATTTTCGAATTAACCTCTCCGGTATCGGCTTCGCGTGCGGCGTAGATATCTGTAAGAACAATGGTATCGGCTTCGGTGAATGCCGTTTCAAATTCGTCCATAAGGTACTTGGTACGCGAATAGGTATGAGGCTGGAAAACGCACCAGATATGCGAATGCGCGCAATTTTGCGCTGCCTTCAGCGTTGAGGCCACCTCCGTGGGATGATGCGCATAATCGTCTATGACTGTAACTCCCTCGCTGACTCCTTTCAACTCGAACCGTCTGCCTGTGCCGTTGAATTTCTGCAGAGCCTTTACCGCCGTTGCCAGGCTGCAGCCCATAATACTGCCTGCTGCAACAGCCGCTACGGAGTTGGAAACGTTGTGTATGCCGGGCACCCTTAGTCTGATCTCGGCTGCCGGCTTGTTCCTGTGCATCAGTGTATAGGTCGCGCAGCCCATATCGTCAAAGGTTATGTTTGCGGCAGACCAGTCGCATCTCTCGTTTTTAAGGCCGTAGGTCACCTTCCGGCAGGATACCTGATCCATTATGTCCATTGCCGCGGCGTCATCGGCATTTGCGAGAAGGCAGCCGTCTTCGGGTACAAGCCTTGCAAACCCGAGGAATGCTTCCTTTACCTCATTGAAATTTTTATAATAATCCGCATGGTCATATTCTATATTCAGAATGACGGCCAGATATGGGTAAAACTTTAAAAAGCTTCCCGTATACTCGCAGGCTTCGGCTACAAAATAATCGCTTGCGCCTATCCTCGTCGTTCCGCCTATGGCGCTGAGTTCGCCGCCAATATGTATTGTGGGGTCGAGGCCTTCCTCGAGCAATATCATCGAGATCATCGAGGTCGTCGTTGTTTTTCCGTGGGTTCCGGATATTGCTATGCTTTCATGATACTTCTTCATTATCTCGCCAAGCAGCGTGGCCCTGTCGATGCAGGGTATGCCGATCTGCGCCGCCGCCGTCAGCTCGGGATTGTTCTGCTTTACGGCTGCCGTATAAACTACGAGGTCTGCCCCCGTTACATTTTCTGCCTGATGGCCTATAACGACTTTTATACCCATTTTTTCAAGCTTGGCTGTGATTGAGGAGGATCTCATATCCGATCCGGTTACGATATATCCCTGTGACGCCAGGATTTCGGCAAGACCGCTCATGCTTATGCCGCCTATGCCGGTAAGATGTATCCTTTTAATATTTTCAGAACTTAAAAGTCCGCTTATCCGCAATATATAACACTCCTTTGGATGTTTTATTGGAAATACGCGCCTCAAGGGCGCTAAACATCCTTCCCGAACGATTTTTGCACTGTTTCAATCATACATTATTTCTTCAGAATTGTAAAATGTTCAACAGCTAAAATGGAATCCTTATAGTATATGCAAAATGTTCCATTTTATTTATTCTTGATTTTTACGAACAATAAATTAAAAATCTATTTAAATATTCGGATTTTTGATATAATGGAGATGGCAAGGGACTGTCTTAAACGTATGTCATTCCGGAATGTCCGTTTTTGACGCTAAAGCTGACAGCAATAATGTTAAGGAAATGAGTATAGAATATGGAGAAATTTCAAAGAAGCGAAAGGATATCTGCACTTCAAAGAATACTATATGATTCGCCGGGGAAGATTTTTACCCTTGGAAATTTTACAGATATGCTCGGATGCGCAAAATCCTCCGTCAGTGAAGATATCGATATAATCAGGGGCTCGCTTGAAAAGCAGGGTATAGGCACGATTGAAACCATTCCGGGGGCTTCGGGGGGCGTTCGTTTTATCCCGCTCGCTTCACAGGAATTTACGCTGAAGCTTGCGGAGAATCTCGGCGCAAAGCTTTCCGGCAGGGAGAGAATACTGCCTGGCGGGTTTCTTTACATGCTCGACATTATATATGACCCGCAGATCGTTTCTGATATAGGCAGGGTATTTGCCGGCTATTTTTACGCCAAGGGCATAGATTATGTCATTACAGTTGAAACCAAGGGTATTCCCTTAGCCTTTATGACAGCAAAGTACATGAACGTTCCGCTCGTAGTCGTAAGGCATTATAATGAAGAGACCGATGGCGCTTCAGTCAACATCAACTATATTTCAGGCTCCTCCAGAAAAATGCAGACAATGGTACTGCCCATGAGATCGTTGAAACGCAATTCCAGGCTGCTGTTCGTGGACGATTTCATGAAGGGCGGAGGGACTGCAAAAGGCATATTGGAGCTTGCACGGGAATTCGAATGCGAGGTTTCGGGGATCGGCGTGCTCATTCAGACCGCAGAGCCCGTAAAGAAACTCGTAGATAGCTGGTATTCCATACTGACACTGAGAAATGTAAACGAGGAGATCGGCGTTACAGATATCGGACCCAGCAACATGAAATTGTAAAAAACAAACAAAATACGCTACCAGCTTCCAATCATATCAAAAAAGTAATACAAAAAAAAGGAAATCTTCATTTTATATAGAATATATAATGTACTTTATATTTATAGGGGAAGGTGGTAGCAGATCATGGAAATTACGGATGTCCGCATTAGAAAGATTGACGTTGAGGGTAAAATGAAAGCGGTCGTGTCGGTGACCTTTGATAATGAATTCGTTGTTCATGATATCAAGGTGATCGAAAGCCAGAGCGGCCTGTTCATAGCAATGCCAAGCAGAAAGACACCCGATGGTGAATTTAAGGATATTGCTCACCCGATCAATGCTGTCACAAGAGATAAAATACAGAAAGCGATACTTGACAAATATGTTTCGACAACAACCGCAGAGGCTTAAAATCCAAAAGGCACTTTCAAAAGAAGTGTCTTTTTTGTGTTGAAAAATAGAATAAAAAGTGTGATAATATATGCGGATGTGGAAAGGAAGCACCTCAGATGGGACAAGTAACTGCTCTTATTCTGGCCGCCGGCGAGGGTAAGAGGATGAAAGCGGATAAAGCTAAAGTCATTCACCAGGTCTGCGGCAAAGCGATGATCGAATGGGTATACGAAGCGGCGCGCGGTGCAGGTATAGCAAAATGCGTCGCGATTGTCGGGCATAAGGCCGATCAGGTGAAAGACTGCATGGGTGACAGGGTCGAATACGTGCTGCAGGAGCAGCGTCTTGGAACGGGGCATGCCGTACAGCAGGCTCACAGGTATTTCGATAATGGAGAAGGTCTGATTTTAGTATTATGCGGCGACACTCCTCTCATTTCTTCTCAGACTATCAAGAGCGCACTGCAATATTATAATGAAGGAAATTACAAGGCAGTCGTCATTTCTGCCGAAGTGGGCAATCCCAGCGGTTATGGCAGGATCATCAGGGACGGTGAAGGCCGGCTCGTGAAAATAGTCGAGCAGCGCGATGCCACTGATGAAGAAAAGGCTGTCAGAGAGATAAATTCCGGGATGTACATCTTTTCTTCGAAGGAATTGGCTGAAGCACTAAAGCTGCTGAAAAACGATAATGAACAAGGTGAGTATTATCTTACCGATACTTTGGAAATAATGCTTTCGAGGGGTTATAAGTTCGGAATCTACAAGCTTGTGGACAGCGACGAGATACTTGGCGTGAACGATCAGGAGCAGCTTAAGCAAATCGCTGAAATAATGCAAAAGAAGTCATTGCACGCGAATAAGCAATAAAATAAACTGCATATAAAAACTAAAAGGAGCAAAGCAATGAATCTGCACGGTAAGGATATTAAAATTTTTGCTGGGAACTCCAACAAGGAACTCGCAGAAGAAATCGGTGAAAAGATCGGTCTTCCGTTAGGTATTGCGACAGTGGGAAAGTTCAGCGATGGGGAATCCGCCATCAATATAGGCGAAGTCGTAAGGGGTTCCGATGTATTCGTTATCCAATCCACGTGCTCACCGGTCAATGATAATCTAGTGGAGCTTCTTATAATGATAGACGCGCTGAAAAGGGCTTCCGCGGGCAGGATCACGGCGGTAATGCCATATTTCGGCTATGCCCGTCAGGACAGGAAGGCGAAGGCAAGAGATCCTATTTCGGCAAAGCTTGTGGCAAATCTGATTACTGTTGCCGGAGCCGACAGGGTACTTACGATGGACTTGCATACACCTCAACTCCAGGGCTTTTTCGATATCCCGGTGGATCATATGCTCGGCGTTCCCGTCATGGCCAGCTATTTTCAGGAGAAATTTTCATCCTACGAGGATGTTGTTGCAGTCTCGCCGGATGTAGGAAGCGTAACGCGTACAAGAAAATTTGCAGAATGGCTCGACATACCGATAGCCATAATTGACAAGAGAAGGCCGAAGGCCAATGTAAGCGAGATCATGAATGTTGTAGGCGATGTCAACAATAAACGTGTCATTTTGATAGATGACCTTATCGATACGGGCGGGACCATAGTCAATGGGGCCAAGGCGCTTATGGAAATGGGGGCAAAGGAAGTGTTCGCATGCTGCACTCACGGCGTGCTTTCAGGATCAGCCTTCGAAAGGATCGAGAATTCCTGTATCAAGGAACTCGTCACTCTCAATACCATACCGCTGCCCAAGGATAAGCCTGTCGGCAAGATCAAGTCTCTTTCGGTCGCGGCAATCTTTGCCGAAGCGATCGAAAGAATTTATGGCGACATTTCCATCAGCACGATTTTTACGCAGAAGGAATAACACGGGGGTGCTGGGTTGGAAAAGCTGACCGTCATAGCAGGTTTGGGAAATCCGGGAAATAAGTACGAAAATACCAGGCACAATGTAGGCTTCATTACTATAGACCTGCTTTCTTCAAAGTATGGCATCAAGGTAAATAAAGTGAGGCACAAGGCTCTGACGGGAGAAGGGACCATAGCCGGCGAAAGGGTCCTGCTTGTGAAGCCGCAGACGTTTATGAACCTGAGCGGCGAAAGCATAAGGGACATAGCTGAATGGTATAAGCTTCCGATGGAGAACATTATAATTATATATGACGATGTGGACCTGCCGGCAGGGACAATAAGGATACGGCCGAAAGGCAGTTCGGGCACGCATAACGGTATGAAATCCGTTATTTATCAGCTGCAGTCGGATGAGTTCCCGAGGATCAGGATAGGCGTCGGGAAGGCCCCGGAAGGCTGGGATCTGGCAGACTATGTGCTTGGCAGGTTTGACAAGGATGAAGCCGCAATTATGGGCGAAAGTACACAACGTGCCGCGGACGCTGCAGCAGCGATTGTTTCTGACGGCGTCACCGCCGCAATGAATAAGTTTAACGGAGAACCCAGGATTTAAAAGATGTTTTTGCAGATTTGTTATTGCATAAGTTTCTGGGAGTTATTTGCTGTTACGCGTTGTATTGATCGATTTAATCACAGGTTTACTTGCCGCCCTTGTCTATTTTCATTGCGAGTTTATACTCAAAGAGCATGTAGATTCAGCTTTTGCGGCAAATTTAACTCGCGCAGTACACTGCGCTCAAACAGAAATTTGCCCTTACTAATGCTTCATCAACATGCTCTATTTCGCAAAACTCACGCAATGGCAATAGACAAGAGCAACAAGAACAACTAGGACAACAAGGGCAGCAAATAAACATGGCATGCCGGTTGGTTTTATAACGACAACATACGCACAGAGTAATAGAGCATGTTTATTCAAGCAAACGTAGGTAAAATCACGTCCTGTCCGAGCAACCGGGATCCTGGAGCGAGTCACGTTTGATTTTGAGAACAGGGCTTGAATCTACAGGCTCTTTGACTCGAAGCATCCAGTTCTCGTGATGAAACCAACCGGCATTACAAATAAACTATGGTAGGTTTTATGGACAATTTAATCGACTCGCTGCTGGAGATGGAAGAATACAGACAGGTACTGTCCGCAGCGAAGAATTACACCGGAGCAATAAATATTGTAGGGCCCTCTGAATCCCAGAAGGCTCATATTTGTTATGCCCTTTGCCGACATTCCGGGCAAAAGGGCATTTTTGTCGCATTCAATGAAATGCAGGCAAGAAAGCTGTATGAGGACTTCGGGTTTTTCTGGGGCGATGATGTCCTTTTCTACCCCAATAAGGAGATCATGCTGTACGACGTCGAAGCGAAAAGCAACGATTCGATCTATCAGCGTATTAAGGTCCTCGAACGTATGGTCAGGGGAGATTATACGTTTATCGTGACTTCGATAGAGGCCATGTCTCATAAACTTATCCGGCCGGAGCTGCTGGTAAACGGCATTATTGAGATAGGCTATGAAAGCAGCGTCGACCTCGAGGATCTCGTTCACAGGCTTGTGATGATGGCTTACGAACGTGTCGAAACGGTCGAGAGGCACGGCCAGTTTGCCGTGCGCGGCGGAATACTCGATGTTTTTTCCGTAGATGCGGACAGCGCGGTGAGGCTGGAGCTTTTCGGGGACGAGGTGGACTCGATAAGGCTTTTTGATATAAATACCCAGCGATCCACGGACAAGGTCAACAGCGTCAGGATACTGCCTGCGCGTGAAATAATATATTCCGCTGAAAAGAAGCCGGAAATAATAAAGGCGATAAACGCGGATCTTGCGCAGGCCGGAAGGAAAAACCATTCGCTTTCTCAGAAGATACAGGGCGACATTGAACTAATGAAGGAATCCTGGTATTTCCCGGGAATTGACAGGTATATACCCTATCTCGCGGATGTACCGAGCACTATGACAGGCTTTGCCGACAAGGATGTCCTGGTTTTCATGGATGAGCCGGTCCGGCAGAAGCAGAGGCTCGATAACCTGCTGCTCGAACACGACGAGATGTGCAAGGCAATGCTTGAAAAAGGGCAGCTGCTGCCTCAGACCCGGGGGATATTTTTCAGCTATGAGGAACTTTACTCAAAGGTAGAGAAAAGCAAAGCACTTTACCTGAACACTATAAACGTTGACAGCATTGCTTCAAAAAATGCAAGGGTTTACGATATTCCCTGCAGGATCATGGGCTCGTTTCAGGGCAACGTCGACATGCTTGCCGAAAGCTTGTCGGGGTGGAAAAAGGGTAAAAACAGGGTGCTGCTGCTTTCCGGCACAAGGGGGCGCGGAGAGCGGCTCAGGGAGACATTGGCCGCAAAGGATATCGAAACGGTATATATGGATACTGCGGAAGCACCCATACAGCCGGGTCAGGTCGTAATTACGCACGGAAGCCTGCATAAAGGCTTTGAATACCCTACTATAGGCATTGTCGTGATCAGTGACAAGGAAGTCTTCGGGCAGGACAGGAAGAAGCTTGCGAAAACTTCGAGCAAACATAAGGGCCGCCCTATAAGTCTTTTCTCGGAGCTCAGCGTAGGGGATTTTGTAGTTCACCAGGCGCATGGCATCGGCCAGTATGTCGGTATAGAGAAGCTTTCTGTCGAAGGTGTCAAAAAGGATTATTTGAAGATACGATACCAGGACGGAGCGTTTTTATACATCCCTACAAACCAGCTCGATCTCATCCAGAAATATATAGGATCGGAAGGAAAACAACCCAAGGTAAACAAACTCGGCGGAACTGACTGGCTGAAAACCAAGAACAAGGTCAAGGAATCGCTGAGAGAGCTGGCCGCAGAGCTTATCAGGCTTTATGCCCAGAGGCAGGCTGCGAAGGGCTTTTTATATTCGAAGGATACGGTTTGGCAGACTCAGTTCGAGGAGCAGTTTCCTTATGAGGAGACTGAAGACCAGCTCAAATGTATCGAGGAAATAAAGGAAGATATGGAGTCGGGCAGGGTAATGGATCGCCTGCTGTGCGGTGACGTCGGTTACGGTAAGACGGAGGTGGCCATCCGGGCAATTTTCAAGGCGGCCATGGATGGAAAACAGGTCGCCTACCTGGTACCTACTACTGTGCTGGCCCAGCAGCAATACAACAGCTTTGCCGAAAGACTCAGAGATTTCCCGGTTTCAGTAGAGGTAATAAGCCGTTTCAGGTCACAGACCGAGCAGAAAAGAATACTTAAGGAAGTAAAGGCGGGAAATATCGATATCCTTGTCGGGACACACAGATTGCTGCAGAAGGACATACATTTCAAGGACCTGGGGCTTCTGGTAGTCGACGAGGAGCAGCGCTTCGGGGTATCACACAAGGAGCGCCTGAAAAATTTTGCACCCGGCGTGGACGTCCTGACGCTTACCGCCACGCCCATACCGAGGACCCTGCACATGTCGCTCGTAGGGATCAGGGATATCAGCGTAATAGAGGACCCGCCCGAGGAAAGATACCCCGTACAGACATATGTCATGGAGTATAACAGGGATGTCATCAAGGACGCCATCATAAGGGAACTGGGCAGGCAGGGGCAGGTATTCTATCTGTACAACCGTGTCAGGACAATAGATATAAGGGCTGCGGAAATACAGGCGATAGTGCCCGACGCCAGGATAGCGGTAGCCCACGGGCAGATGGACGAACGGCAGCTTGAAGACATAATGTTCAGCTTTATCAAGGGAGAATATGATGTACTCGTCTGTACGACCATTATAGAATCAGGCTTGGATATGCCGAACGTCAATACCATAATAGTCGAAGATGCGGACAGGATGGGCCTTGCCCAGCTTTATCAGCTGAGGGGCCGCGTTGGACGGTCCAATCGGCTTGCATACGCATACATAACCTATAAAAAGGATAAAGTAGTCTCTGAAGTAGCAGAGAAACGCCTTCAGGCGATCAAGGAATTCACGGAACTCGGGTCAGGCTTCAAAATAGCGATGCGCGATATGGAAATCAGGGGCGCCGGCAATCTTCTCGGTTCAGAGCAGCATGGACATATGGAATCCGTGGGCTATGACATGTACTGCAGGCTGCTCGATGAAGCGGTAAGCGAGCTGAAAGGCGAACGTCCAAGGCGTGAAGAGGCGGAGATTACAATAGACCTCAATGTCAGCGCGTATATCGACGACTCGTACATCGGCGTCGAAAGCAGAAAGATCGAGATGTACAAGAAGATAGCAGCCATCCACGACGAACAGGATGTGCTTGACATAGAAGACGAGCTTACGGACAGATATGGCGAGATGCCCGAACCTGTAAGAAACCTTGTTGGTATCGCATACATCAAGGCGCTTGCACAATCACTGGGTTTCGTATCTGTATCCGAAAAAAATGATGTTGTCCAATTAGGACTGGCCAATGCAAATAAGATCGATTTCAAGGCTATAGGAAAAGCGGCCGAGAAGTACAAACGGCAGCTGCTGTTCAACGCCGGGGCGACCCCCTATCTGGTCTACAGGGTGATGCCAGGTCAGAAATTGCGTATTTTGGACAATATTAAGATTCTGTTACAGGATCTAAAAAGCTTTGAAGTATCTTGATTATCTATTATAATGTACTTATCAATAAGATGGGGAGAGATTGCTTTGGAAAGAAACGATAAGAAAATAAAAAACGGTGTCCATCTAGCAAATGAAGAAAAAAAGACATTGCCAATATTTGTTAAATATGGCCTGATTGCGGTAGCAATCATAGCTGTTGTCGCAATTGGTCTGATAATATTTTTCAATTCCTCCGGAAGTACGGTAGCTACGATAGACGGTGTAAAGATTTCTTCCGACGAGTTCAAATATTACCTTGAAATGCAGAAACAGTCGATGTTTTATGAAGCCTATACATTTGATCAGAGCATAACGGAAGCAACATTCTGGGCAACCAAGATCGACGGGGAAGATGCCAAGGTAGTCGCAAAGAAAAAGGCTACCAATTTGATGAGGGATGATAAGATTCAGTATGCGAAGGCCAAGGCTGCGAATGTTTCATTGACTGCTGATGAGACAAAGTCAATAGACGATTGGGTAAATACCAATATAGTACAGCAATATGGCAGTGGTAACAAAATAACGGCCAATAAGAATTTCACGCAGCAATACGGATTTTCCATAGATGTTCTCAGGCAGGCGCAGGTAGAGAACATGACCGTTCAGAAATTCGTTTCGCAGGAGGCGTCGAAGATAACTGATGCCGAAGCGAATGTGGATAAATATTACAAGAGCAACCCCGAATGGTTCAAGGCAGACACAACATACAGGACGGGCGGCGAGGCTGCGATATGGTCAAGGCACATATTATTCAAGTTCCCTGAAAATGCAACACAGGCAGACAAGGATGCTGCAAAGAAAAAGGCTGAGGACGTTATAGCAAGGCTGAAAACCGGAGAAGATTTTGCCAAGCTTGCGAAAGAGCTTTCAGAAGACGGGTCCAAGGATAGAGGCGGAGATTATTTATTCGGGGAAAGTGCATCTATCTTCCCTGAGTACAGAGATGCGACAAATGCGCTCAATCCGGGTCAGTATACGGAAACTCCTGTCATGTCGAGCGCAGGATATCACGTCATAAAGGTGGAAGAGAAATATGGAAAGGACCAGCCTGTCAGCCTGAAATGTGCAAAGGAATATTACGAATTCGGAACAACGTTTATCAAATACAAGCTATATGAGCAAAAGCTCGACGGATGGATAAAAGCTGCCGATTTCAAGAAAAATCTGCCTGTTTATGATTCCATCAATATAAATCCCAGCACTGCCGAGGCCCCGATCAAATAAGACTTTTGGCCGGCGCGCCGATACAGATGGACGGTACTTTTGTTTTACTTATCGTGATAAGTAAAGCAAAAGTACCGTCCTTTGTTTTTACCGTCCCTCTGTTTCACAACAATTTCACAAATCGCCTCTTATGTATAAAACTCCAATAAACAATAGATACTAAAAAAGCAATAAGAAACAATCAGTTAAGGAGGTAACGACTTTGAAGGCAACCGGTATCGTACGGAGAATTGATGATCTTGGCAGGGTAGTAATACCCAAGGAAATCAGAAGAACTTTGAGGATAAGAGAAGGCGACCCTTTGGAGATATTTACAGATAAAGAAGGCGAAGTTATACTGAAAAAATATTCTCCGATAGGTGAGCTTGGCGATTTCGCGTCCCAATATGCGGATTCCATACACAAAACAAGCGGACATATTACATGCATAGCCGACAGGGACACTATCATAGCTGTGTCGGGAGCATCCAAGAAAGAGTTTCTTGAAAAGTCACTTAGTCCTGATGTTGAAAAGGTAATAGAGGAAAAGACGACCTTGGTTGTTAAATCATCGGATGACAAGAGCATAACGATACTTGCTGATGAAGGAAATGACAAGAAATATACGTCTCAGGTGGTATCGCCTATAATTTCGGAGGGTGATCCAATAGGAGCCGTAATACTGCTGTCCACAGACCCCAACAGTAAAATGGGCGAGGTTGAGGCAAAACTGGCACAGTCGGCGGCAGGCTTCCTTGGCAAGCAAATGGAACAGTAAGTTTGATTGGAGTATTGATGGTAAGGTAGTATGGATAAGGAAGTTCAATCCCATGTGGCGGGATGAAAACAGCAGAAGTATCAAGTCTGCTGTTTTTTGCGTTTACTGTAGTCATGCCGGTTGCTTTCTATTGCCAGTTGGAAGCATCGTGCCGATTGCTTGATATTGCATGAGTTTTGCGAATTAGAGCATATTGATGAAGCATTGTTAAGGGCAAATCATTGTTTGAGCGGAGCAAATAAATGCAGCGGAGCGAGTCTGATTTGCCACAGAGCTGAATCTATATGCTCTTTGAGCATAAACTCCGCAATAGAAAGCAACCGGCACGATGCTTTATATTTCAGTTATATTACACCTAAATTAAGATATCTCCCTGCGAATATTATACGTGAGGCAGCTATGCTATAATTGATTTTACAGTAAAAAGCCGAATTGGGACAAAACGGGCTTTTGGTGTATGATCATAACTTTCTTGTCTGCAGCCGTGTTTTTGCAGGACCAGCCGGCAAAGGGGTCTGTCCGATAAGTGGCGCCTGCCGCAAAGACGTTTTACTGCGAACCGGTACAGACTGGACAGGGGGATACATGCAGTTTACTGCCATACAGGAGAGGATCGAAAGCATACGAGCAAATACGGATGGTATAAACGGGTTTGTTGAGGAGTACAAGCCCTTTATAGCCGCATGCGCCGAAAAAGTGGCAGGCAGGTATCTTACATATGGTTCGGACGATGAATTAAGCATTGCGATGATTGCATTCACTGAAGCGATACGAACCTTTGACCCATCGAAAGGAAACTTTTTCTCATTCTCGCGCAATGTGATCAAAAGAAGACTGATCGACTATTACCGCAGAGAAAAGCGCCACAATAACGTAATATCACTCAATGTGTACCTTGAGGATCAGGATGAGGAATTCGACCTGACCTATGGGGAGTCGCTCAGGATATATTCGGATAAGAGGCTTGCGGAGCAAAGAAAACTCGAACTCGAAGAACTGGGCAGAGAACTGGAGAATTGGAAAATAAGCTATTCGGATCTGGTAAAAGCCTCTCCGGGCCATAAAAAAACCCGTCGGCAATGCGGCGAGTTGGTTGGGCTGATATTATCGAGGTCCGACCTGATACAGCCGATATTAGTCAAAAAGTACCTGCCGGTCGCCGAGCTCGAGAAAGCCTCGGGATTACCCCGGAAATTTATTGAGCGGTTCCGAAGATATATTATAGCAATGGTTATTATAGCAACGGGCGATTACGAATGTATAAGAGATTACATAAAGCTTTAGGAAAGGGGGCTGGTAAAATGAAGGGGATCGTAGCACAAGTAGAAGGTAAATACGCGATAGTCCTTGCACAGGACGGTTCATTCCGTAAGGTCAGGGCTAAACCATTTATGGAAACAGGTATAGAGATAGATATGGACCAGCCCGCCAAAAAAGTAAGAAAGACCGGGTATATAATGAAAGCTGCCTCTATAGCGGCGGCTGCGCTGCTGGCGCTTGGCACGGCTTACGGAGCATACAGCTATGCAATGCCCTACAGTTATGTGCATCTCGATATCAATCCGAGTATTGAACTGACAGCAAATGTCTATGACAGGATAATAAAGGTTGAAGCACTGAATGAAGACGGCCGTAAGCTGCTTGACGGTCGGAATCTCAAGCATTCAAGGCTTGAAATCGGGGTTTCGGACCTGCTTGATCTGGCAGTCGATAAGGGCTATCTGGAGGAAGACGATCTGCAGGCAGGAAGCAGTGTCCCTGTCGGGACGGAAAGTTCAGGCGCCGCAGAAGGCACTGCCGGAACGGGAACGGAGGGGCAGGAGGAAATCGATAATGCCGTGCTTCTTACTATTTCCAGCGATAATTCGAAAAAATCGGGAGAACTGAAAAAGGAACTCAGAGATATTGCCGCCAGGGAACTGGATACGGATAAAATAGATTCCGAGATACTTGTAGGCGAAGCGAGTATGGAACAAAGGAACGAGGCAAAGGAGCTCGGAGTTACTCCCGGCAAGCTGGCTCTTATCGAAAATGCAATAGAGACGGAACCGGAGCTGCAGCTTGAGGAACTTAAAAGGAACTCCGTCAAGGAGCTGCTGAGGAAAATAAGGGAAAACGAAAAGAAGAAGCAGGAAAAGACCAATCCGGGAGCGAAATCGGGAGCATATGAGCAAAGTACCCAAAATCAGGCTTCAGAGAAGAATCAGGATTACTCCATACAGACTGAAAATACGGCTGCTGGCAAAAATCCAGACAAAGCAGAAAACCCTGGTAGCGGGAAACCAAACAAAGATAAGCAGAAATCCGGAAATAATGTTCAACCACAATCTGGGGAACAGACCGTTCAAGGTGCGGAAACAGCAACTGATGGGGGAATATCGGCTCAAATCAACGGGCTGCTGAAGGACAGGGGCCAGAATAAGACAGGTAAAAATGACTCCCAGCATAAAAATCAGTCCGGAAATATTAACAAAGGGCTAAATGAGAGTACCGGCAGTATCCGGGAGGGGAAGAACCGGAACGAGGCCGCAAACAAGGGAAAACAGTCAAATTCCAGGATTGGGGGCGGCAGCAGCGGAAAAATCGACGAAGCTGACCGCAAAGCCGTTGGAAAGGGCGCGAACGAATTAAAGCTGCAGAGAGAAAAACTGAGGAATGATCTGCTCGACCAGATGGAAAAGCAGCTAAAGGAACGAAAAAACAAATCGAATGGGAAAAATACGATTGAAGGGAATAATGTTAACGGCGGAAAAACGAACGTAAACAACAACAGCATAAAAAGATAGAAAAAGTTTTCCTTTATAAGAAAAATTACCCCTAAAAACCTCCCTGAGTCTGCGAATTGTTTAACAGAAAACAAAAGGGAGGTTTTTTTATGAAAAGGATAATGAGTATCGTAGTTGCATTTGTTTTTTTTATGACGGCAGGAGCAGGCTCTGCATTTGCTGGCAGTAAGAATGTCAAGTATAGCAAGGTTTCTTTCAGTAAGTTCAGCAAGGTTTCGTACAATAAAAAGATAAAGGATCCAAGGGCCGATTTCCAGAAAAGGTTGAATGAATTAAAGAACAGATACAAAAACAACTACAAGGATAAAGAAGCACAGGATAAGCTTCTTGATGATATCGCGGAACTTAAGGCAAAATACAGCGATAAAACTATCAATGTATTTGTAAACGGCCAGGAGATAGTTACAAACGAAAAACCGGTATTAAAAAACGGCAAGGTTCTCCTGCCTGTAAAGGCAATTACGAACGGACTGAAGGCAACATTTACCTATGATCCGAAGACCGGGACGATCGTAATCAAAAAGGGTGATATAACGGTAACTCTCAAGGTTGGCAGTAATATCGCGGTTATCAACAATACGAAGCTGAACCTTGAAAATAAGGTGGAACTCGATAAGAAACAGGGCGCCATGATACCGCTCGGGCTTCTCGCCAAGCTTTTGAACGGGAAATGCGAATTTGACAAGGATTCGGGCACCGTTACCGTGGAGGATGGGACTGTAAGCATCAATGACAATACTACTGGAACGGGTACGGAACAGTTCAGCTATACGGGTATATGGAATTACGGAACGCAGAACGGCGCTTACGGAAACGACAACCACTGGTCCAATGTTACAGGTTCCAGCTTTCAGATCAAATTTTACGGAACAAAAATTAAACTGTATGGAGCAAAAGACCCGGCCCACGGCATAGCTTATGTATCAATAGACGATACGACGGCAGCCGCAATGGATTACTACAGTGATGTACGCAAGGACAATACGCTTATTTATGAAAGTCCTGTTTTGCCTGCGGACAAGGAACATACGCTCAAGGTCCTCGTATCGGGTCTTAAAAATACCAGCTCTTCAGGCATTACGGTTGCAGCCGACAGGGTGGAGATAACGCGCGTAGGTAATGCGAATCTGGCTCTGAACAAGACTGTGACGGCATCGAGCACTTATTTCAGCGGCACGACAACCTACGCCGCGATCAATGCCGTCGATGGCAAGGCCGATACTCGCTGGTCCAGCGCATTAAGCGAGAACCAGTGGCTGACTGTGGACCTCGGCGGGCTGTATGATGTGGCAAGAGTCAATCTCAACTGGGAAGCCGCATATGCCAAAAGCTACGCGATACAGCTTTCGACAGACGGCACCAATTGGACTAATGCAGCAGTTGTTTCGAACGGTGACGGAGCGAAGGACGAAGTCCTGTTTACAAGCACAAAAGCAAGGTATGTAAGGATGCTCGGGATGCAGAGGGCTACTCAATACGGGTATTCCCTCTATGAGATGGAGGTTTACTCCAAATAAAACGCTATTTGAAGAGTCCTTCTTGTATATAAGTTCTACCGGGACAGACCGTATGGCCTGTCTCTTTTCTTTTGTGCCTTGTATGGGAAAAACCTGTCGACCGCGTTTTACAAATAACCGGTCTAAAATATAAGGACATAGTATCTGTAAAGCCTTTGCGATCTTTGAGCTAAGCTTGTTCCAATTTAGATATAAAGTAAATATGGTGATAAATGTCGTGTAATTTTCATTTCGGCGCGCCCTCAAATGACAAAATATACCTGCACATCTGGCTATAATCGTCTTTGTTGGGGGGTTACGAAAGATGAAAACTATTACGATACCAATGAGTAAGGCTGGTAATTTTACCGGGTTCCTCAGGAAGGCCATTTTGGATCAGAACAACTATTTGGTCCTGTTAACGGCTTTTTTACTGGGGAGCAGTAATATAGCAAGCGGGCTGCTCCCGTTCGGGGCTGCCTTTTTTGCTGCATCATGCGGTACTGCAGGAATAAAAATGCTGACAGTGGCTGCCGTAATTATCGGCGCCGCTACTCAGGGCTCGCTGGAACTGATATACATCAATGCTGCCTGTATGCTTTTGTTCAGCGTACTCAGCATACCGCTTAAAGAACGTAAATCGAAACTCGATGTAAAACCCGCCCTGCTGCTGTTTACTTCGATGCTGGTTCCGCAGATGATGCTGGCAGGCTTGCAGGGCTTCTTGCTTTACGATATCCTGAAAGCTTTTTTCAGTTCGTTTATATCCTTTGTATTATTTTTCATATTTAATTTTTCGATGCCGGTAATTACAGGAGCCGTAAAAAAGGCAATGCTCTGCGGGGAAGAGGCTGTCAGTCTGGCAGTAACGGCCACGCTTGCGCTGACCGGGATCGGGACCTTGCAGATAGCAGGGTTCTCGCTCAGAAATATTTTTTGCGTCCTGCTTTTGTTGTTGTTCAGTTATAAATGCGGAGCGGGTGTCGGCGCTGCAGCAGGCGCTGCGATCGGTCTGATAATAGGCGTTTCCGAAGATTTTACGCCCTCGGTTGCCGGTACTTATGCATTATGCGGCATGTTGGCAGGGATACTTGGAAATCTGGGAAGGCTCGGCACTTCGCTGGGATTTTTATTGGGGAACGTATTGCTTGCGGTTTATTTCAACGGTTCTGCGGAATCCATGCTCTACCTGAGGGATATCATAGCGGCAGGCGTATTGATTTTCTTTGTGCCTGAAAGCCTGATCAGCAGGGTAACCAGACCGTTTGCAAGGTCGGCGGCATTTGGTGAGGATCTCACGGGCTATACCGGAAGGATCAAGGATATAACTGTTGAAAGGCTTGAAAAATTCTCAAAAGCTTTCAAGGACCTTTCAAAAACATTCGATGAGATAGCTGAGACTAAAATGCCTGCCGAGACGCAGGAGATCAATGTGCTCTTCGACAGGGTGGCGGATAGGATCTGCAGCGACTGCAGCCTTTGCATGCACTGTTGGGAACGGAATTTTTACGACACCTACCAGGTAATGTTCAAGATAGTCGAAAGTCTGGAAATGAAGGGCAGAATTGAGGAGAGTGACGTTCCGGATTATTTTCTGAACAAATGCCCAAGGATACATGAGTTTGTCAATGCCGTCAACAATATGTACGAATTGTTCCGGGTAGGGGTCGTCTGGAAGGGCAGGCTCAATGAAAGCCGCACGGTAATCAGCCGTCAGTTCGAGGGCATGTCGCGGGTTATAAGTTCACTTGCCGGCGAGATAAATTCGGAAGTTAATTTCCTAAGTCCGCTCGAGGACGCAGTAATGGACGAGCTAAAACAGCAGAATATCAAGGTTAGAGAGGTAATCGCATATAAAAACGCCTGGGACAAGTATGAGATAAATGTACTGCACAATGCCTGCGGAGGGGCGCGAAGCTGTGCTGTTATCGAAAAGACAGTTTCCGAAGCCTGCGGCAGAAAAATGGTCAGAGCGACTGAAGGCTGCTCGAAAGGCAGGGACGGTGCATGTATGCTGAAATTCGTGGAGGCGGAGAACCTGAAGCTTACAACCGGAATAGCAAGGCTGCCCAAATACGGGAGCAACATATCCGGCGACAACTTTACCTTCCTGAACGGTGGTTACGGTAAATATACGCTTGCGCTCAGCGACGGTATGGGTACGGGACAGGGTGCAGCTCTCCAGAGCAAGGCAACTGTAAATATGCTCGAAAGCTTCCTGGAATCGGGGTTCGACAAGGACATGGCCGTAAATCTGATAAATTCTGTCCTTGTACTTAAATCTGAAGAGGATAATACCTGTACAATAGATATGACAGTGGTCGATCTTTTCAGCGGGGAGGTGGAATTTATCAAAATCGGCGCCGCCCCGACCTATATCAGAAAGGAGTCGAAGGTGGAGATAATTCGTTCCGCGTCGCTGCCGGCCGGTATTCTGCCAGGTATTGACGCCGAGCTTGCCCGCAGGAATGTGGAAGGCGGAGATATGATAATAATGGTAACGGATGGTATTATCGACAGTATGGCCGGTGATGATCCCGGCGACAGGCAGCTGATGAAATTCATTCAACAGCTTGAGAGCCTGAATCCCCAGGAGGTGGCCGATTCGATCCTGAATGAAGCGAGCAGCTGCTGCGACGGCAAACCCTGCGACGACCTTACCGTACTTGTCACGAAAGTATGGAAAAAACCCAGATGATCATTTTAATTCGTATACCGGCAGGAAATTTTGAATAAAACCGGATGTATTTCACAAACTATATATTGCACAGTTGTAATTAACCGGCGAGGAAGGCCGGATGTGCCAAAACAGTCGGTTTTCGGAGGGCAATATGGTAGCCGGTGATACTAAAAGAGTAGTTGTGATAAAGAATATCTCATCAAACCTGATCGAGGAAGCCATACTCATATTGAAAAGCGGAACGGAGGGCGCTCAGGAAAACCGCAAGGGCCAACCGGCGCAAGATAAGCCGAATATCAGAAATGATTTTATTCTCAAGGAAGCGGAGCATATAATCAACGATTACATAAACGGCAACAAGCTGGCTAAGACAAGAGATAGGCGAAGAGGGCGGAGTTGGAGCCTGCCGCACAAAAGAGTGCTGTTGAATATAGGTATCAACATACTGCTTATGGCGGCTATCGCCTTGCTTATTTATGTTGTCGGGAATGCTATATGAATTTCATAAAAGAATTGCTGATTCCCGAAAATTCAATAATGAATTTTCAGGTTCCCGAGAATTTCATAAATGAAATTGCAGGTAGCTTGCAAAATGTGCGCCATTATGATAATATATTTCAGAATCCTTGCTCTGTACTCTTGATACAGGGCCGTTCAGTCCAGAAGGAGGTGATAGTCGAATGATGAACAAATATGAATCCATATTCATCATCAATCCCGACTTAGGTGAAGAAAATACCGCGGCGCTCGTTGAAAAATTCAAGAGCCTGCTTGAGTCTTCAGCCCAGTTGGAAAGTATTGATGAATGGGGAAAAAGGAAACTTGCCTACGAAATCGCCGATAAGAGCGAAGGCTATTATGTGCTTGTAAATTTCAGCGCAGTGCCCGAATTCCCGCATGAACTCGAGAGAATTTACAAGATAACGGATGGCATAATCAAATACATGGTTATCAAAAAAGAAGATTAACAGGGTGAATGTATGAATAAGGTTATTTTAATGGGCAGACTTGTGAAAGATCCTGAGATCAGGTATACTGCTTCGAATAATATTCCTAAATGCTCCTTTACTCTTGCTGTTGACAGAAGGTTTTCAAAGCAGGGTGAAGAAAGGCAGGCCGATTTCATCAACATTGTTGCGTGGAGGGCTCAGGCGGAATTCTGCAGTAAATACTTTACCAAGGGGCTGAAGGTTGCAGTCGTTGGCAGTCTTCAAAACAGGACGTGGGATGACACTGAAGGTAAAAAGCATTACATCACCGAGGTCATTGCCGACGAAGCCTATTTCGCAGAGAGCAGAAAGAACGAAGGCGGAGCTCCGTCCAGACCCTCGCCGGGATATACTCCCGCTTCAGGAGAAGGACATAACGATGAGGGATTCTTCCCTTCGGATGATGATGACGAACTGCCGTTTTAAAGACCTTGAGAAGACGGTTCACGGTATTTTAGAGAAAGGAGGCGTGTTTCGATGCCAGGAAAAAGAGATAACAGAGGCGGTAACAGAGATTCCTACGACAAGGGCGAAGGCAAGGGCGGCATGAGAATGAGAAGGCCCAAGAAAAAAGTTTGCGCTTTTTGTGTAGACAAGGTTACTGATATAGATTATAAGGAAGTTGCCAAGGTGAGAAAGTATATATCCGAGAGAGGTAAAATACTCCCCAGGAGGATCTCGGGCAACTGCGCAAAGCATCAGCGCCAGCTGACCACGGCTATCAAGAGGGCCAGGGTAGTTGCATTGCTGCCGTATACAGCTGAATAAGCAAAACGAAAACGAAAGGACCGGTTAAACCGGTCCTTTTTTTCGTAATAACCAGAACTATAAAGGACCGGGTAATCCCGGTCCTTTTTGTGGTTATTAAGTGTGTAACAGAGGCGGAGACAGCCGTATGGATGCGGGATGAAAGCTCAAAGCGGTTCAAGACTCATGCCCCCTCTCACAATGTAGTAAAAATAATGGAAAGTATACTTGACATTTTATAAGCTCGGTAGTAATATAGAAATGTAAAGTTAACTTTCCATATCATATGATTAGGAGTAGTTGTATGAAAAACAGACTGGAAGAAATTCGCAAGATGCGAGGAATAAAGCAGGAAGATTTGGCCGCTGCACTGGAAGTATCCAGGCAAACCATTGGCTCGCTTGAAAACGGGCGATATAACCCGTCGATTAATTTGGCGTTCAAGATCGCCCGCTACTTTTCAATGAGTATTGAAGAAATATTTATCTATGAGGAGGAAGAAAAATGAAAGGTAAGAGTGTAGGAAGGTATCTGGTATATTCAGCAATAGGACTAATAATACTGATAACAGGCGCTGTCCTGTCCAAACTTACAAGAGACGCCCAGGGAATTATGGTGACATTGCCATATGTGTTGATGGGGATAGGGGCCGGTATTTTCGGTCAGAATGTTGGTACCGCATTTAATATCCAGGCTATAAAAAAATCACCGCAGTTGGCTAAACAAAGGGAAATTGATGAAAAGGATGAGAGAAATATTGCGATAAGAGATAAAGCAAAGGCTAAAGCTTATGACCTTATGGTGATGGTATTTGGAGCGCTTATGCTGGCTTTTGCACTGATGCGGGTTGATTTGTCGGTAGTTTTGGCTTTTGTAACTGCTTACTTGTTCATCGTGTTTTCAAATATCTATTTTATAAACAAATACAGCAAAGAAATGTAGCTGTCTTTTGTGGTAATATGGTAAAGCGTATTGGGCGCATATGGAGAGATAGAGATTATCTGTATATAATTAGTTTGAGAGGTGCTTTGTTTATGTCATCAGCGGTAACGGGAACGGATATTGAAAATGGATTACGGGATTTGGGTGTCACAAACGGGATGGCCCTGGAGGTGCATTGTTCATTAAGTAAGTTCCGGCATGTTGACGGCGGAGCGGAAACGGTAATTAATGCACTGAAGCATGCTGTAGGAAATGATGGGGCGATAGTAATGCCCTCCTTTATGCTTTCGCCCAATTTACCGCTTAATGATACCGACAGGGAATTGGGACTGATACTAAAAATAAAAATCCTGCAGGATGATGACGAACGCAGTGCTATGGGAATAGTTTCGGACACATTCAGGAAGCTGCCGGATGTTATAACTGGACAGGGACTTTTCCGAGTCTCGGCATGGGGCAGGGATGCCGACAAACACTCGCTAGGGTTCCAGCACCTGTTGGATACACATGGCTGGGCATTGCTGTTAGGTGTCGATATATATAGATTGTCTGCCATGCATTATGTTGAAGATAGCCTCCCTGTTGAAATAAGAAACAGATTTGAACCGTCGAAAGAAGCAAGAGAACTATATCCTGTTGATCAATGGCTTATAGAGGCCTGGGAGCCATCAGTAAAACCCTGGTATACAATTCAAAACAGAGCGTATGAAAAGGGACTCATTAAAGACGGCATGATCGGTGACTGTAAATGTATGTTGCTTAAAGTGCGCGAGGTTGTGGAATTATACCGCCTGGCATTACAAACGGACCCATTTGGATTGTATGGTATAAAGTGATAGATTTAATAAAGGGGTATTATTTTGATGAAAATAAATAAAGCTGGCATACCCAGTCTTGTTTTTGCAATTGCGTTTACAATTATCGGCTTTCTCAGGTTCGATGACAACAATTTAGTTGATACTGGGTTTTATATCTTGGCAGTTATAGGATTTATAACTATATTCTTTACTATAAATAAAAATGTAAAATAGTATTTAGACAGTAAAACGGCCGGATATCCAACTTATTAATCCGGCCGTTTACGCTGCTCCCCGTGAGCAGTCAGGACATCTGGAATTGTTCAACTGCGACTCCTCTTGCTTTCCTTACCGCGGTTAGTGGTCCTTTCACTACGTTTCCTTTTGGACTCATTCCCTTCCTGGTAAAAATTATTTTAACAACCCTTGGTTGTATTTATAATTTACCCCGGATATATTTTCTTAAACATCTTTATAAAAATATTTTTTTCAGCTGCCGATTCAGCCTCTTTAGGCGCTTTCGGGAACAGGCGGCTGCTTTCCCTTAAAGTGTTGGAAAATTGGTTTTTTAGTGTTATTATAATATATACCGAAAACAACCCTCAGGATCGGTCAGAAATAGAGGATATAATGATAAAGATAGGTTATCTGGGGCCGAGGGGCACTTTCTCCTTCGAGGCCATGAAAAAGTATACCGTGGACGGCCAATACGAGGCACAGGATTACCAGTCAATCCCGGAGATCATACTGGCAGTACAGGACGGGAAGCTCGAGGAGGCCATCGTACCGATCGAAAACTCCATAGAAGGCGCAGTCAATGCCACGATGGACATGATAGCCATGGAAAACGGGCTTATGATAAAGGCCGAGCTTGTACTGCCCATCAGGGAGCACCTGCTTGTAAAGACGGGTACGGATATTTCCGGTATTAGGTTCGTACTTTCGCATCCGCAGCCGCTGGGACAGTGCAGGAGGTTCCTTTCCGAACAGCTTCCGCAGGCTCAGGTTAAATCGGCTTACAGTACGTCCGCTGCCGCCCAGGAGGTCGCGGAAGGCGGTAATGAGCTCGCCGCCATAGGCTCTGCTGCTGCAGCCGCCGAATACGGGCTTGAGATCGCAAAATCGGATATACAGGATCACAGCAGCAACCATACAAGATTTATTGTCGTTGGCAGGAATGATGCCAAAAGGAGCGGTAATGACAAAACTTCCATAGTTTTTTCGACCGAGGACAAGCCGGGCAGCCTTTACAGGGTTCTTGACATTTTCAACCTCTGGGATATAAACATGGCGCGGATCGAGTCCAGACCGGCCAAACACAGGCTCGGAAGATACATTTTCTTTGTAGACCTGCTGGGCCACAGGGAGGACGGGGACATGAGGGACGCGCTCACGATGGTGAAAAGAAAGACGTCGTTTCTGAAAATACTTGGCTCTTATCCTATATTCCAGGAGCCGACCGAGGGAAAGCAGCTTTAAACATCGTACCGAAGTATTATCAATAAAAATAACCGGTACAACCTGCAATTTCTACGGGAAATGAAATTTGTAAATATATGCCATATGATATAATGTTAGGGTGGACAAGGTATATCCAGCGGCGCAGTAAGGGGCATAATGCCGCTGGTATCAAGGTAACCAGGATTGGGAGTGGATCATATGGCAATGCTTGAGAAAGAAATCGACATAACCAGGAACATTAAACTTATCGAGTGGCTTAAAAGCGAACTGCTGACGGACCTTGCGAATCTTTTCAGGGTTTTGGCCAGCGGTGTCCGCGAGGAAATGCACGAGGCGGTTTCGGATATACTTTCGAACATCATACTTATCAGTTATCTTTTGGGTAAGCGCCTGGGCATAAGTTATAACGCGGTCGAACTGAAAATACAGAGCAAGATCAGGCTTGGCCTGGTTGAAAACCATGACGTTGAAAAGTATTACGGAGATCTGACAGAATTGTCGAGACATTTGGGCAGTTTCAGAAGAAAGGAGAAATGAGGGAGTACGCTCCTTCACTCTTATGGACAGTAAGAAATTCCTTGGCCTGCTAATACCACGCGTGAACTTTTACCTTTGGATAATTCTATTCCTGGTGGCCGTTATAGCTATCCTTGATTGGCGTGTTGCCATCCCGGGCTTCGTTTTGCTTGCCTTCCTTTTCTATTACAATATCCGTACCAGCTATAAGAGCAAGGCTGAGATTTCCAGCTTTATAGAGAATCTGAACTTCAACATCGACACTGCAACGCGCGATACGCTATTGAATTTCCCCATGCCTCTGGTCATCATGGAGCTGGACGGCTCGATCGTCTGGTACAATTCATCCTTCAAGGCCATATCGGAGCAGGAGGCCTCTTTCGAAAGCGGAGTAAAATCCATCGTAAGCGAACTTAAAAAAAACGAGTTGGCACCGGACAACCTGAAGAGCTTCTCAACCGGGTACTCAAAACATTTCGAGTTCGAAGGAAGGTATTATAACGTATTGTGCAATCTTGTGAGGCAGGATCAGAAACCGGAAGGCCAGGGCTATATATTGATCCTGTACTTTTTAGACGTTACGGATTTTGCCGAACTGAAAAAGGATTACAACGAAGAAAAAATAATGACGGGCATTTTCGTCATAGATAATTACGACGACCTCATGCAGAGCATGCCCGACTCAAACAGGCCCCAAATGCTTGCGGAGATAGACAGGAAAGTCGTCCACTGGATGAGCTTCACGGACGGTATACTGAAGAAATATGAACGCGATAAATATCTGTTCCTTTTCGAAAAAAAATACCTCAAGGAATTCGAAGACAAGAAGTTCGAGATTCTTGATACCGTCAAGGAAATCAATACGGGAAACAAGCTGCCCGTCACACTGAGCCTCGGATTCGGACTCAACGGGAGTTCGCCCGCCGAGAATTTTCGTTTCTCCGCGGCAGCTATTGATCTGGCGCTCGGACGCGGGGGCGACCAGGTTGTAATAAAGAGCGGAGAGAATTTCAGCTTCTTTGGCGGAAAGACGAGGGAACTGGAGAAGCGGACCAAAGTAAAGGCCAGAGTCATAGCCTTTGCGTTGCGGGAGCTTATCGATCAGTCCAGGAACGTGCTTGTCATGGGCCATGAAAACGCCGATATCGACTCGATGGGCGCATCGCTCGGGATTTACAGGATCGTAAAGAGCAGGGGGAAGGAAGCATATATCGTCCTTAATAAAGTAAACCCGACTATAGAGAATCTTGTAGCGAAGATACAAAAGAACGAAGAGTACGAAAACCTCTTTGTCAGTAGGAATACCGCTATGGAGGTAGTCGACGGCAAGACTCTCCTTATCATCGTCGATACGCATCGCAAAAGCTTCACCGAGATCCCGGAGCTACTGGGGGGCACGGGCCAGGTAGTCGTTATCGACCACCACAGAAGGGGAGCGGATTATATACAGGAAACCGTACTTACTTATCAGGAAACATATGCGTCCTCGACGAGTGAGCTTGTTACCGAGGTCCTGCAATATATCGACGATAAGCTGAAGCTGACCCAGATTGAGGCGGAGGCGCTTTATGCGGGCATAGTGGTCGATACCAAGAACTTTACCTTCAAAACCGGAGTGAGGACCTTTGAAGCAGCGTCTTACCTCAGGCGGCAGGGCGTTGATACCGTTGCGGTGAAGCAGCTTTTCCAGAATGACCTCGAGACTTATACCAATATTTCGAGCGTTGTCAAAAAGGCTGAAATGGTCAGCAATGAAATTGCAATCTCCATTTGTCCGCCTGGCATGAAGAATGCGCAGCTCATAGCGGCCAAGGCTGCGGATGAACTTCTGAACCTTTCGGGGATCATCGCCGCATTCGTACTGTGCAGTGTAGGCAATGAGATATGGATTAGCGGCAGATCGCTTGGGGATATAAATGTTCAGATGATTCTTGAGAAGCTTGGGGGAGGAGGCCATCTTACGGTTGCAGGAGCCCAGCTTTCAGGTATCAACTCCAATGATGCCAAAGACAAATTGAAATATGCTATAATGGAATACATAGATGAGATAAACAAGCCGAATGTTTGACGGAGGTTCTAAATGAAAGTCATTTTGAAGCAGGATGTAAAAGGGTTGGGTAAAAAGGAAGATCTCGTAAACGTGAGCGACGGTTATGCAAGGAATTTTTTATTTCCGAGAGGCCTGGCGGCTGAGGCGAGCGCAAGCAATATCAACATAATGAACACCAAAAAGGAAGCTGAAAAGAGCAAGAAGGATCGTGAGCTTGCAAAGGCGAAAGAACTGGCGGACAAGCTAAAGGAGATCGCCGTTACGATCAAGACAAAATCAGGAGAAAACGGCAAGCTGTTCGGCTCTATTACGAGCAAGGACATTTCAGACAAGCTTAAAAAGGATTTTAACCTCGATATAGACAAGAAGAAACTCGTTCTTCCCGAACCGTTCAAATCTCTCGGTAGCTTCAGTGTGGAAGTGAAGCTGTACCCTGAGGTGAGCGCTGCGCTTACTGTAAAGATCGAACACGAATAAAGCATGCGGAGGGAGCCTTAGTAGTGGACTTAAGCACATTAGGGAGAATACCTCCCCATAATATCGAAGCGGAGCAGGCAGTGCTCGGCTGTATGCTGCTTGATTCGGATATTATAGCGACTGTAACCGAGCTGATTCGCAGTGAGGATTTTTACAGGGACGATCATAAGGAAATTTGCGAAGCGATACTTGACCTTACCGAAAGAGCAGGCCCTGTAGATATCATTACGGTTTCGGAACAGCTGCAGCTGCGCGGGACGCTCGATGCGGTGGGCGGGCTCGAATACCTGACGAATATAACCGACGCCGTACCTACTACGGCTAATGCTAGGCATTATGCAAAAATAGTTGAAGAAAAATCTCTGCTGAGAAAGCTTATAAAAGCCTCTTCCGACATCGCCGGCATGAGCTATGACGCCTCGGAGGAAGCTGCCTTTGTGTTGGACAAGGCTGAAAAAAGCATTTTCGATATTTTAGAGAAAAGAAGCACTCAGGGTTTCACGCATATAAAGGATGTTTTGCTGGATACTTTCAACCGCCTCGAGGAACTATACAACAGTAAAAGCTTTGTGACCGGAGTTCCTACGGGCTTTACCGACCTCGATTACAAAACGGCGGGACTTCAGAATTCCGATCTTATACTGATCGCTGCCAGGCCTGGTATGGGAAAGACTGCGATGGGCCTCAACATTGCCCAGTATGCTGCCGTTCAGAAGCATGTCCCCGTAGCGATTTTCAACCTCGAAATGTCAAAGGACCAGCTTGTAAACAGGATGCTTTGCAGCGAGGTGATGGTCGACAGCCAGAGGATGCGCACGGGCAAGCTCGAGGACGACGATTGGAACAAGGTGGCACAGGCGCTGGCTCCGCTTTCGGAGGCGCCGATCTATATAGACGATACGCCGGGCATCTCGGTTATGGATATCAGAGCAAAATGCAGAAGACTCAAGCTCGAGAAAAACCTTGGCCTTATCGTTATCGATTACCTGCAGCTCATGCAGGGAAGAGGAAAGACCGAAAACAGGCAGCAGGAGGTTTCCGAGATATCGCGTTCGTTAAAGATCCTTGCAAAGGAATTGCAGATACCTGTCGTTACATTGTCGCAGCTGAGCCGCGGACCGGAATCGAGAACCGACCACAGACCAATGCTGAGCGACCTTAGAGAATCGGGAGCTATAGAGCAGGACGCCGACATAGTGATGTTTTTATACAGGGATGATTACTATAACCCCGAAACCGAGAAGAAAAATGTCGCGGAGGTTATTATTGCAAAGCATAGAAACGGTTCAACCGGTACCGTCGAACTCAGATGGTTCGGTGAGTTTACCAAATTTGCAAATTTGAAGAAGGATGAATATAACAGATAATTTCGTAAAACAGTTTCAACATAAGGTATATGATAATATCCGGACATACGGCCTGATCAGCGAGGGAGAGAGCGTGCTGGCCGGGGTGTCCGGGGGGCCTGATTCGGTATGCCTTCTGCATGTGCTGCATTCACTTTCCGATATATTACATATCAAGCTTTATGCAATCCATATCAATCATATGCTGAGAGGTGCTGAGGCAAACGCCGATGAGGCTTATGCGGCAGACCTTTGCGGTCAGTTGTCTGTACCCTTCCATGTCTCGCATGAGGATGTCGCGGCGTTGGCGAAGGAACGCGGCATCTCTGTCGAAGAAGCGGGGCGTGAAGCCAGATACCGTGAGTTTGAACGATATTCCAAGGCTGTCGGAGCTTCTAAAATAGCAGTTGCACATAACAGAAACGATCAGGCCGAGACGGTAATGATGCACATCATCAGGGGTACCGGTACGACCGGTCTCGTAGGAATGGAGCACATCAGGGGCAATATCATACGCCCGCTGCTCGACACCTCCAGAGCCGATATAGAGCGATACTGCCTGGAAGCTGGGCTTAAGCCGAGGACGGACAGCTCCAACCTTACGGAGGATTATACCCGGAACAAGATCAGACTCGGGCTGTTTCCCTACATAAACGAGCATTTCGGCGTTAATATGACAGAAAGTCTTTGCAGGCTTTCCGACAATGCTTCGGAAGACAGCCGCTATCTTGATACGCGTGCGCACGAGGCATATGAGAAGGCGGCTCGCGACGTACAAGCGGGCAAGGTTGAACTGGATCTTACACTGTTAAGGAAAATGGACACGGCGGTCCGAAGAAGAGTATTGAAAATGGCAGTTGAGTATTCCGCAGGCAGCAGTAAAGGCGTGGGAAGTGTTCATTACAGGATGCTGTCCGGCCTGATAACCGGAGGCGGCACAGGTTCCTGCGTCGAGCTTCCGAACGGTGTCAGAGCGGTACTATCCTACGGTGTTCTCAAGGTGTTTGCTGCGTCTTCAGAAACAGGATTCGAAAAACAGGTCTTGTCATTCAGCCATATGCTAAATATCCCGGGCACTACCTTAATCTCTGAATTAAATGCAGAAATAACGGCAGCTGTAGTATCCGCCGATAATATTGATAAATGTGAAACATTGGGATATAATCCATTAGTGCAGTATTTTGATTATACTAGGCTAAGCAGGGGAATAAATATCAGGAACAGGAAAAACGGCGATATTTTTAAACCCATAAAATCCAACGGGACCAGAAAGCTGAAGGAATATTTCATAGACATCAAAATCCCGCGCGAGGAGCGCGACGGTATCCCGCTCGTTTGCGCTGGCAATGAAGTTATATGGGTCGTAGGCTATAAAATAAGTGATAAATTTAAAGTAACTGAAAATACTAAAAGTATTCTTAAACTAGAATACAGTCGGAGGAATTGATTATGCTGGGGGATATCGAGGAAATTCTGGTTAGCCGTGAAGAGATAAAGGGAATGGTAGAACGGCTGGGAAAGCGTATTTCGGAGGATTACAAAGGCAGTGAGCTCATTTTGGTGGGCGTACTTAAAGGCGGTTTTGTTTTCCTGGCCGATTTGATGAGACAGATAACGATACCTGTCGATATGGACCTGATAGCTGTTTCCAGTTACGGGGCGTCGACGAAATCGTCGGGTGTAGTCCGTATTATAAAAGATATGGATCTCAATGTTAGCGGCAAACATGTTTTGATAGTTGAGGACCTTGTGGATACCGGACTCACGCTCAGATACCTGAAGGATCTGTTCAACACCAGGGGGCCGAAGAGCGTCAAGATATGTACGGCTTTTGACAAGCCGTCCAGGAGAAAGGTAGAGATAGAAGTCGAATATAATGGTATAGTCGTTCCGGATAAATTTATAGTGGGTTATGGTCTCGATTATGCCGGAAAGTATAGAAATTTGCCAGAGGTCTGCACTCTTAAACG
>DATALQ010000005.1:0-25895 GCA_036260935.1 Clostridia bacterium | reverse complement strand
CGTAAGCTCGTTGATTATGAATGCGGGTATGACAACTGTCAGCGGCAGGTCCATGGGATCCTTGACAGGAGTCGGTATTTTGGCCAGAGATACAAAAAATGCGCTGGGTACCCAACAAATGCCGCCAAATCAGGTATTGATTGGGCTTGCTTTGTTTTTATCCCTTTTTATCATGACACCCGTTATAAACGATATCAATACACAGGCCTATACGCCGTACAATGAGGGCAAGATTACGCAGCAACAGGCCCTCGACAACTCGGGAAAGGTCATGAAGGGCTTTATGATCAAGCAGTTCGGAGACAATGAAAAGGATCTCGCATTTTTTGTATCTCTGGCCAAAATACCGACTCCTGTCAAGGATCCCATGGACCTGCCGCTGACAGTTGTCATACCCGCATTCATAATCAACGAGCTTACGATTGCCTTTAAAATAGGCTTTCTGATATACATACCTTTTTTGATAATAGATATGGTGGTATCAAGTACTCTTATGTCAATGGGCATGATGATGCTGCCGCCGGTCATGATTTCGCTGCCGTTCAAGATATTGCTGTTTATTTTAGTCGACGGGTGGGGGCTTATTTCCAAAACGCTTGTCTCGTCATTTATCACATAGGGCGGCACTTGGACACAATTCTCGTTTTGGGGGGAGCATGAATGGACCAGGATACGGTAGTAAATATCGCTCAGAACGCTTTGATGATGGTATTGTATATTTCGGCTCCGCTATTGGGTATAAGCCTCGTAGTAGGCCTTGCGGTAAGCATATTCCAGGCCACCACGCAGATACAGGAACAGACACTGTCCTTTATACCGAAGATACTGTCCGTCATCGTTGCCATAGCGGCTTTTGGCTCGTGGATGCTGACGATGCTGACCGATTATACGAATAACCTGTTTCAGAACATATTACAGTACATCAGGTAGGATGGAGGGTTCAGGCGGTGCAGTTACCAGCGGATCTTATTGCAGTGGGCTTTGATATATTTCTGCTGGTATTCGTTCGTATGACCGGCTTGTTCGTTGTGGCGCCGATATTCGGAAGACGTAATGTGCCGACATATTTCAAGATAGGTTTTTCATTTTTCTCGGCAGTGATACTGGTAAATACCACGGCAATACAGAGTGTACAATACAATGACAACCTGCTTTCATACGTGCTGCTCGTAGCGAAGGAATTCCTGGTAGGACTTTCGATGGGCTTTATCGCTTACATAGCCTACAACGCCATTTATATAGCGGGTGAGATCATAGATATGCAGGTCGGCTTCGGAATAGTGAATGTAATGGACCCGATGAGCAACATTCAGGTGCCTGTTACCGCAAATGTTTATTTTATTATAAGCATGCTGATCTTCCTGTCGATAAACGGACACCACATGCTGATAAAAGCGCTTTTTGACAGCTTTGCAACATTACCTTTAGGGACTGCGGAATTCAGTCCGGAACTGACCGGCAATTATATAGGTTTGTTCAGCTCCGTATTTTCGACCGGTTTCAAGATAGCGGCACCGATAGTGGCTACTATCCTTATTGCGGATATCGTTATGGGAGTAATATCGAAAATGGTTCCGCAGATGAATATTTTTGTGATCGGTATGCCTCTTAAGCTCATTGTAGGTATCCTGATACTGGTTATTACAATCCCGATGTTCGTAACAGTTATGGAATCGGTATTCAAGCTTATGGACACGAGTGTAGTGAATTATGTGAAGGAGCTTCATCCCTGATGATCAGCAAAATTAACCTGCAGTTGTTTGCACAGGGAGCCGGTGGCCAGGACAAGACAGAAAAAGCCACCCCGAAAAAGCGGCGGGAAGCCAGAAAGAAAGGGCAGGTATTTCAGAGCCGGGAAATTTCTTCCGCCATGATTCTGCTTTTTGTATTTATAGCCTTGAGAGTTTACGGCAAAAGCATCTATACCATGATCACCGATTACATGAAGAAGGTGCTTACCGAATACCCGCAGATAGAGGATCTGTATACACCGGATATATTGAGCCGGGTATTCGTTGACGGCGTAATGGTTTTTGCCAGGGCGGTCGGACCGATACTGCTTGTAGCACTGCTAACGGGACTGATCGTCGGCTACGTGCAGGTGGGCTTTTTGTTCACTACTGAAACGCTGAAACCGCAGTTCAGCAGGATCAACCCCTTCAGCGGCTTTAAACGGATGTTTTCGCTGAGAAGCGTGGTTGAACTAGCAAAAGCGATTCTGAAGGTACTCGCTATAGGCTATTTAGCTTATACGTACCTCAACGGCAAGGTCCAGCAAGTATTGAGCCTGATGGATATGGATCTGCTGCAGGTGGCTTCCTTCATATGTTTGACTTCGCTGGATCTGGCAATAAGGATATGCATACTGCTTATCATAATGGGGATTTTCGACTTCGCCTATCAGTGGTGGGATTATGAAAAGAACCTCAAGATGACAAAACAGGAGGTCAAGGAGGAAGCAAAACAAACGGAGGGTGATCCACAGGTCAAATCGAGGATACGCCAGAAGCAGCGCCAGATTTCCATGCGAAGGATGATGCAGGAGGTTCCGAAGGCGGACGTAATAATAACCAACCCAACGCATTTTGCATGTGCGCTGAAATATGACGCGGAAAAGTCGCCGGCCCCTGTTCTGCTTGCAAAGGGGCAGGATTACATAGCCTTGAGGATTAAGGAGATAGCAAGGGAAAACAAAGTTGAGATAGTTGAAAACAAACCACTGGCAAGGGCTATTTACGAAACGGTGGAAATTGGGCAGGCGATACCATCTGAACTGTATCAGGCAGTTGCAGAGGTGCTTGCATTCGTTTACAGCCTCAAAGGCAAGACAAGGGCGGGCTGACAAGGCTCCAAATACAAAAGAAGGGAGGTTGACAGGATATGAGAATAAAGGACGCAACGGTACCGATCATAGTAGTCGGCGTAGTACTTGCATTCATAATACCGCTTCCGGGCTTTATGCTGGACGTGCTTCTGGCTATCAACATAATGCTTTCGGTCATTATACTTCTAAATACGGTATATATGAGAGAATCGCTCCAGCTTTCCATTTTCCCGTCCCTCCTGGTAATAACCACAATGTACAGGCTTGCGCTGAACGTAAGCTCGGCAAGGCTGATCATAGGAAAGGGAGAAGCAGGTAAGGTAATAGCGGGCTTCGGCACTTTTGTCGGAGGAAACGACCTTGTCGTCGGTTTTATCATATTCCTGCTGATCACACTGGTAAACTTCATTGTAATAACCAGAGGTTCCGAAAGGGTCGCCGAAGTCGCCGCAAGGTTCACCCTAGACGCAATGCCCGGAAAGCAGATGGCGATCGATGCGGATCTCAATTCAGGTCTGATAAACGATACAGAGGCCAAGGAGCGCAGAAAGAAGATACAGCGCGAGGCTGATTTTTACGGCGCAATGGACGGTGCCAGCAAGTTCGTCAAAAGCGACGCCATAATGGGCATCATTATCACGATCCTCAATATTATCGGCGGACTAATAATGGGCATGGTTTCAAGAGGAGAAACTATCACCGAGGCTCTATCCACATATACGATCCTGACAATAGGAGACGGTCTCGTCAGCCAGATACCGGCGCTGATGATCTCTACCGCGACGAGCTTTATCGTCACAAGAGCCGCGTCCGAATCCGATATCAGCACGGACTTCCTGAAACAGATTTTCAGCAACCCCAAGGTGCTTTACATAGCCTCGGGCCTCAGCCTTGTGCTTGCGATCTTCCTGCCGCCGATACCGTTCCTGTTTTCCTGCGCAATTCTCGCATTCCTCGGGTACACAATCTCCAAGCAGCAGGTCGCAGATCTCAAGCAGCAGGAGGTCAGAGTCGAGGAAAATGAAGTAGAGGAAATAAGAAAACCTGAAAATGTGGTCTCGCTGCTGCAGGTCGATCCGATCGAGCTTGAATTCGGCTACGGAATAATACCGCTCGCAGATGTGAATCAGGGAGGAGACCTGCTCGACAGGGTAGTAATGATCAGAAGGCAGCTGGCGCTCGAACTTGGAATGATCGTTCCCATAATCCGCCTGCGTGACAATATTCAGCTGGCTCCGAACGAGTACCAGATAAAAATAAAAGGCGTCGAAGTGGCGCGAGGCGATCTCATGCTCGACAATTACCTGGCAATGAACCCGGGACTTGTCGAAGAGGAGATAGACGGCATCAAAACAACCGAGCCGGCATTCGGGCTGCCGGCGATATGGATAAACGATGCACAGAGAGACAGAGCCGAAATGTTGGGCTATACTGTCGTGGATTCTCCTTCCATCATCGCAACGCACCTTACCGAAATAATAAAGAAGCATGCGCATGAGCTAATGGGACGCCAGGAAGTACAGACCCTGGTAGACAACATAAAGCAAAATTACCCCGTCATAGTCGACGAACTGATACCGAAGCTCATGACGGTGGGCGAGGTCCAAAAGGTACTTGCGAACCTCCTGAAGGAAGGCATTTCGATCAGGGATATGGTGACGATACTGGAGACTCTTGCCGATTATGCATCGATAACACACGATGCGGACATGCTGACGGAATATGTCAGGCAGGCTCTCGGCAGGGCTATATCCAAAAAGTTTTTCACGGAGCAGAAATCAAGTGTAATAACACTGGATCCAAGGCTCGAGCAGGTTATCATGGAATCGCTTCAAAAGTCGGAGACAGGATCGTACCTCACACTCGAACCGAGTGTAACCAATACGATACTCGGCAGTTTGACAAAACAGGTGCAGAAGCTGGCACAGTTGGGACAGCAGCCGATAGTACTGGCTTCTCCCGTTGTGCGGCTCTATTTCAAAAAGCTTGCGGATCAGGCGATACCCGGTCTGGTTGTGCTTTCCTACAACGAACTGGACCCGAATTTGGAGATTCAGTCAGTGGGTACTGTCAGTGTATAATTTTGGCGTAAATTGTATGATAAATGCAACTGTGATAAAATAGTATTATAGAAATAGGACAATAGTTAATTATACTTTACATAAAACGAGGGGAATATGAAGATTCGCCGTTATTTGGCCAATAATACGCAGGAAGCGATACTCAAAGTCAAGATGGATCTTGGTAACGAGGCGCTCATACTAAATACGAGAAAGGTTCGAAAAAAAGGCCTGTTCGGTTTGTTTTCGAAACCGATGGTTGAAGTACTTGCGGCTATAGACGAGTATAATGTCGTAAAAACGGAAGGCGAAACCGGAAGAGCTCCTGAAAAGGCCCCGGAAAGATTGCCCGAGAAGTCTTCGGCAAAACCTCAGGAGAAGCCGGTACCGACTCCTGGTACTGAGGATAAAATTAATTTTGACGAAAAAGAGGAGAAAATAGCGAATCTGGAGAATAAAATAACGAATATGGAGGATCTTCTTCAGAAGCTGTATGTGCAGATGAAGGGTGGAGAAAAACCTGTCCAGCAGCCTATGAAGGTAGAGACTCTTCAGACGGGGTCCAAGATCGCAGATATGTTCTGCAGCAACCTTATTAAAAATGAGGTGGAGCCCGATATAGCCAGAAAGATTACCGATACGGCCGCATCAAAGCTTGTTGCCGGCATGGGAGTAAACGATTTGGCGGCTCAGCTTCAGGCTCTGATATCGGCACTGCTTGGCAAGCCTGAGACCATCAAGCAGGGCGCGCCGGGTAAGCCTACTGTTGTAATATTTGTAGGGCCTACCGGTGTTGGCAAAACAACGACGCTTGCGAAGATCGCCGCAAACTATCTGCTCAACCAGAAGAAATCTATTGGGCTGATAACGGCGGATACATACAGGATAGCTGCAGTCGAGCAGCTAAAGACTTACGCCGAGATATTGGGCATTCCTGTTTCAGTGGCATATACTGCCGCCGAGATACGGGACGCAGTCGGACAGCATTCCGACAAGGATATAGTCCTGATAGACACTGCTGGAAGAAGCCACAGGAACAAGGCGCAGTTCGAGGAATTGAAGGCATTGATAGCGGCATCGGGGGCGGACGAGGTGTATCTCGTACTGAGTGCGACCACCAGCAACAGGAACTGCAGGGAAATATTAAACAGCTACGATTTTTTGACCAATTACAAGTTGATCTTTACAAAAACAGACGAGGCTCCCGTACAGGGCATTATTCTAAACGTAAGATATCTTACGGGGAAAAGCCTCTCTTATATTACTACCGGACAAAGCGTGCCTGATGATATTGAAACAGCCAATATCGACAAGATCACCAAGAATCTTATAGGGAGCATAAGCTAGATGATGGATCAGGCGGAAAAACTGCGACAGGCTATCGATAATCTGAAATTGAAACAAGCTGTAAACCAGGTGATAGCACCAAAACCGCCGGTAAAAAGATCGGCAAGGGTTATCACCGTTACAAGCGGCAAAGGCGGCGTAGGTAAGACAAACGTTACGATAAATCTTGCAATAGCGTTGAGTGAACAGGGTTACAGAGTAGTAATACTCGATGCGGATTTCGGACTTGCCAATATAGACGTGCTTTTCGGGATCGTACCGCAGTACACGTTGCTGGATGTAGTGAGAAACAAGAAAAACATACTTGAGATATTGACGGACGGACCGAGAAACACAAAATTCATATCGGGAGGCTCCGGAGTAGAAGATCTCGTGAAGCTCGACAAGCAGCAGATTATGAAGTTTGTCGAGAATATGGCGCTTTTGGACAAGATCGCGGACATTATAATAGTGGATACGGGCGCCGGACTGTCGGAAAGCGTTATGAGTTTCATCGTGGCAGCCGACGAGGTTTTACTGGTAACCACCCCTGAACCGACTTCCATTACCGATGCTTATGCATTGATCAAAATGGTGTCGAACAGGGACAGAACAAAGAAAATCAGGGTCGTGGTAAACAGGGCGGACAGTGTCGGCGAAGCGAACGATGTTTTGAACAAGCTTGTCCTGGTGGCGGAAAAATTCCTGGGTATTTCTCTGGAACCCGCCGGATACATAATGCATGATGACGCGGTAGTCAAGGCGGTAAAACAGCAGCAGCCGTTTTCAATAAGCTTTCCTAAAAGCCAGGCTGCCAGAAACATACACGATATATCGGCCAAACTTGCCGAAAAGGCTATTGCAGGCGATCCCTCGGTATACTCCGGCATAAGGGGCTTTCTTAACAGGCTGGTAGGTTTCATGAAGGCCTGATATAAAACAGGTAAGCAAGCAGGTTATTGCAGGGCAGGGGATGAAATGGAGTTATCTGAACTGGAGATGGGTTCCAAACTGGAACTCGAGCTTTTCGACAATAACGGAGTACGGACTGGAAAAACTTTGATAAGTGAATATGAGTGGCTGGAAGACGGTAACAGGATAGCCATAGCCGCACCTATTTCGGAAAGAAGGATCGTACCGGTACCGGCAGGTTCTTCGATGAATATCTACTTCATAAAGCAGGATGGCAGTATTGCAAGTTTGTTCAAATTCAGGGCTATCGTAAAAGCCAGATATGACGCGGACAAGCTCAAAATACTGCTGGTAGAGAAACAGGGAGAGATAGTCGGGGTACAGAGGCGCAATCATTTCAGGCTGGATACGCTGCTGGAGGTTGGTTACAGGACGGTTGGGACAGTTAAGGGGGGTTATCCGGGCGTAAAGCAGTTCAAGAAAGCGCTAAGCGTGAACTTGAGCGGCGGAGGCATCTGCCTGCTGCTCGATGATGAATTGGATAAAGGCGACCTGATAGAATGCAATATGACATTCGACAGGGAAAGAAATATAAGGTTTTTTGGTAAAATAGTAAGATTTGATGAAGCGGACAGGGAGGGCAGGTATAGGTACAAGGCAGGAGTTGCTTATATAGAAATAGCCGAAAACGACAGGGAAGCGGTTGTACGATATATTTTTCAAGAGCAGCGCAAATTACTCAGAAAGGGTTTGGTTTAGACGATGGTCAGGGACATCGGAGTACTAGTAGTTGATGATTCGGCTTTTATGCGCAAGATGCTGACTGACATATTGGAAAGCTCAAGGGATATCAAGGTGGTCGGCACTGCGAGGGATGGCCTTGAGGCGTTAAAAAAGGTCAAGGAACTGAATCCCGATATTATAACGCTTGACGTTGAAATGCCGTCCATGGACGGCTTGAGCTGTTTAAAGGAATTGCAGAAAATCACCGACACACCCGTAATCATGCTGAGCAGTCATACGGGTACCGGAGAAAAGGCTACCATCGAAGCTCTTGAAGCAGGGGCATTGGATTTCATAACAAAGCCGACAGGGCTATTTGATATATCAGGTGAGGAAAAGAAAAAAGAGATCATTGAAAAGGTAAAAATGGCAAGGCTGATCGGGCCGGGAAGGTATAAGGCCGAAAGGCCGGTATCTGTGCTTCCTCAAACAAAAGCTGCGCAGACAGCAAGGACAGTGCGAAAGTACAATGACCTGAAGACCCTTGTTGTCATCGGGACTTCGACCGGAGGCCCGAAGGCTCTGCAGGAGGTGATCCCGTTCATCCCTGAAGATATACCGGCTGCGCTTGTTATAGTGCAGCACATGCCTCCCGGTTTTACCAAGTCGCTGGCTGAAAGGCTCAATACGCTGAGCAGGCTTACGGTAAAAGAAGGGGAGAACAATGAGGTAATAAGGCCGGGATTTGCGTACATAGCGCCGGGAGATTTCCATATGGAGGTATATAGTGAGGGACCGGACATGAAGATCAGGCTTACTAAAAATCCTCCGATCGGTTCCCTGAGGCCTGCAGTTAACGTTTTGATGGACTCGGTTGCAAAAACGGAATTTCCGAATGTCATTGGTGTGGTCATGACCGGAATGGGCAATGACGGTAAGGATGGCATAGTGAAAATGAAAAAAGCAAACAACGCCATTATCATATCACAGGACGAGCAATCGTGCGTAGTATACGGAATGCCGAAGTCGGCAGTCAGTACGGGAGTTGTTGATGCGATAGTTCCTCTGAAGGAAATTTCAGAGGTCATAGTCAAATATATGGGGGTGGATCAATAATGGACATGAGCCAGTACTTGGAAATTTTTATTGAAGAGACCAGAGAGCATTTACAGAGTTTGAACCAGTGCCTGCTGCAGATGGAAAAAAATCCGCAGGACGGTTCCATGCTCAATGAGATTTTCAGGGTAGCGCATACGCTCAAGGGTATGTCCGGAACAATGGGCTTCAACAGGATGTCCAGATTGACGCATGACATGGAGGATGTGCTGCAGGCTCTGCGAAGTAACGAAATGAAGGTCAGTCCCGAGTTGATAGATCTGCTGTTCAAGTGTCTGGATGCACTTGAAAGCTACACGACTATGGTCGTTGAGACTGGCTCGGAGGGAACCGAGGAAAATGCAGCCATTATCAGCTCCCTTGCCGAAATGATCAAAAAAAAGGGCGTTGTAAGCTCCAATAGTGCAAATAAACCCGCTGCGGCAAACACGACTGCCGCTTCACCGGCCGGTTCTGCGGCAGATCTCGCTTTGGATCAGTACGATATAAATGTTATTAACAAAGCGGCCGCATTGGGAAACAACGCGTATCAGATAACTGTCAAGCTTAATAAGGGCTGTGTTCTGAAGTCTGCCAGAGCATTCATAATTTTCAAGACACTCGAGAGGCACTCGGAAATAATCAAGTCAGAACCAAAGGTACAGGATATTGAGGATGAACAGTTCGATTTCGAGTTTACGGTAGCTGTATTATCAAAGGAAGACGAATCGGTGTTCGATAAGGACCTCAATTCCATTGCTGAGGTTGACGAGGTCATCATCAAGCTGATAAAGGAAAAAGAGGCCGTAGACCAGCCTACAAGCGGGGAGACCCCGGATACCGATGATCAGGAGGCCAAGTCCGCAGCAGAAAACGCCGACGGCGATTCGTCGCAGGTTAAAACCGATACCGCAGCCAAGAAGACAAAGACCGGAAAGACTGTCAGGGTCGACATAGACAGACTTGACGTACTGCTCAACCTCGTAAGTGAGCTGATTATACAAAAAACACGGCTTGAGGGCCTGGAAGGCATAGAAAAGACCCAGTCTTATACAGAGGCAGTAGAATATCTGGAAAGGATTTCTACTAATCTTCATGACGCTGTAATGAAGGTAAGAATGGTGCCTGTCGAAACAGTGTTCAATCGTTTCCCGAGAATGATACGCGATATTTCCAAGAACCTTGGAAAAGAAGTCGAACTGAAAATGTCAGGTGAAGAAACAGAGCTTGACAGAACTGTTATCGACGAGATCGGCGACCCGCTCATACATCTGCTCAGGAATTCCTGCGACCACGGAATAGAGTCGATAGAGCAGAGGAAGAACCTCGGAAAGCCAGAAGTAGGACTTATCGAACTGAAAGCATACCAGGACGGTAATAACGTTGTCATAGAGGTTGGAGACGACGGTCAGGGAATTAATATCGACAAGGTCAAAAAGAAGGCTATAGAACGCGGGCTCATAAACAAGGATATGGCTGCCAACCTAACGAAAAAGGATATCATCGATTTCCTGTTCAAACCCAGCTTCAGCACGGCTGACAAGGTGACGGACCTTTCGGGCAGGGGTGTCGGGCTAGATGTCGTTAAGACCAAGATAGAAGCTCTTGGAGGTTTTGTCGAAGTGGAGACCGAGCTCGGAAAGGGCAGCAGGTTTTATATAAGACTGCCTCTGACCCTTGCAATCATTCAGGCGCTGCTTGTAATGGTGGGAGAAGAGAAATACGCTATCCAGCTGAGTTCTATACACAAGATCACCAACATACCCGCTACTGACGTTAAACTCGTGCAGAAGCAGGAGGTAGTCATGTACAGAAACACGGTCATACCGATCGTGCGGCTGGACAGGGTACTCGAAGTACCGAGGGAAAGCGATGAAGAGCCGAAGAATCTTACGCTCGTAATAGTTAAAAAGGGTGAACGCTTAACGGGCCTGGTAGTCGATAAGATACTGGGGCAGCAGGAAATCGTTCAGAAATCGCTCGGCAAATTCCTGTCCGGTATAAAGATAATTACCAGCGCAACTATACTCGGCGACGGAAATGTAGCGTTGATACTCGATGTTAACGCTTTGGCCAACTAGAAGAGGAGGGGCGGATATGGCAGACCAGAAAATATCGGAAGCAAAAAAATATCTCATATTCAATCTCGGCAATGAGGAGTACGGCATAGACATACATAAAATTACTACAATTATAGAAAAGGATATGAATATAGCCAGAGTTCCAAAGCTGCCCGTTTTCATCAGGGGAGTCATCAATCTGAGAGGCGAAATCATTCCGGTGATAAGCTTAAGACTTAAATTCGGGATGGATGAAGACGTTTACAACACTGATACCAGGATCGTCATCATTAAGCTGGACGAAATATCAGCCGGGCTGATCGTCGATTCTGTGGCAGAAGTGATCGAACTCGATGAAGAGTCTACCGAAAGCATAGCCAATATATCAGGTGAGCTTTCCATGGACTTTATAACCGGAGTGGGCAAATCGAACGGCAGGATTATTACGCTGTTGAACCTGGAAAAACTGGTTTCACTGGAAGACAGTCAGGGTAAATAGTGACTATTAACAGGAGAAGTTGGTATGGCTACTGGTATTGATGACCTCAATAATCTGCAGTTGGATGTTTTAAAGGAAATAGGAAACATAGGCGCCGGAAATGCGGCAACAGCACTCGCCAAACTCCTTAACCGCAAGGTGGATATGGACGTTCCAAGAGCGAAAATACTTGGATTCACAGAAGTCAGTGAAGTGCTGGGCGGAGCGGAACTGCCTGTTGTGGGCATCCTCCTCAAGGTCAGCGGAGACCTTACGGGTAACATCATGTTCATCCTGCAGCATAAGGCCGCCAGCATGCTTGTAAACATGCTGATGTGCCGTCCTCTCGATGAACTGCATGATTTTACCGAAATGGACATTTCCGCTCTGAAAGAGATAGGAAATATCCTCGCAGGTTCCTACTTGTCGGCTTTATCCTCTTTGACAAACCTGACGATCATGCCGTCCGTACCGGACCTCGCGATCGACATGGCCGGGGCAATACTGAGCGTTCCGGCGATAGAATTCGGGAAAGTCGGGGATACCGTACTTTACATCGAAACAGAGTTTTCAGAGGGTTTCGAGAAGGTAGTCGGCGATTTCTTCCTTGTACCTGATTACGACACGTATGACGTATTACTGAAAGCATTAGGAGTCGTTGGATGAATGGATAATCTGATTAAGGTAGGCATGGCGGACCTGCAATCATCGAGGCATCCGTGCATAATAACAACGCTTGGGCTCGGTTCCTGCGTAGGTATTGCGTTGTACGACCCCTACAAAAAAGTGGCCGGACTGGCGCACGTTATGCTGCCTTCGAGCCAACAGGCCAGAAATAATACGAATATAGCCAAATTCGCTGATACCGCGATAGTAAAGCTGGTTGAAGATATGATCAGCCTCGGCGCTACAAGATCACAGTTAGTGGCAAAGCTCGCCGGCGGGGCTCAGATGTTCTCATTCAACGACACGTCGGAAATGCTCCGGATAGGCGCCCGTAATGTATCGGCATCAAAGGAAGCGCTGAATCTGCTCGGGATACCGATCATATCGGAGGATACCGGAGGAAATTATGGAAGAACGATCGAGATACATTCGGAAACCGGAAAACTGATGGTAAAAACTATCGGTCACGGCTTAAAGGAGATTTAGCGTATGGAACGTATCCAGAAACTGCCGTTCCTTGCCGGATGTTTGGCTGCTATCGTGACCGGGATCGCAAGTTATGCGACCGGAGTTGACAGCCGTATCACATATCTTCGGATGGCCGTAATGATGCTGGTGTTCTTTTTAGTCGGAATTTATGCAAGAAATACAGTATTATCCATAAATGAAGATATAGAGAAAAAGAAAAGGGAAAAGGAAAGAGAAAGAGAACTTGAGGAAGAACAGAATCTGTTACGTATGAAAGAAGAGCAAAAGGCGGCTGGTGATAACAAAAAGCCAAATGACCATAAAGCAGGGGAGCACCAGACAGTGCCGCAGGCTTCACAGCAGCCTTCGAAACTCGATCTCGTAGCTGACGACAGCGATGACTTCAAACCTTTTGATATAGGAAAGGCAATAAAATCGAAAGTGAACGAGTAATACCATTTTACGGGGGATAAAAATGCCTAACAGCAGTAAAGATCAGAAGGAACTTTGGAAGCAGTACCATGATACCAGAGATCCGGCCATAAGAGAAGCTCTGATACTTGAATATTCCCACTTGATTAAGTTCATAGCCGGAAGATTGAACATCTATTTCGGTTCGAACGTAGAATATGACGACCTTGTGAGCTTTGGGGTGTTCGGTCTTATAGACGCCATTGACAAATACGATATGAACAAGGGAGTCAAGTTCGAAACCTATGCATCACTCCGCATTCGAGGTTCGATCATTGACAGTATAAGGGATATGGACTGGGTACCGAGGTCTCTCAGGCAGAAAAACAAGGAACTCGAAAAAGCTTACTGGGAAGTTGAAAATGAACTGGGACATTCCGCTACGGACAAGGAAATTGCCGATAAGCTTAAAATATCGCTTGACGAATTTTACAAACTACTCAATGATGTGAACGTAACCTCGATGGTATCCCTGGAAGACTTTCTGGAACAGAATTACGAGGTCGGTACAGATATAACGAGCACAAACAGTTCGGACAGGCCCGAACATGAGGCGGAACTGAACGAATTGCGTGGGATCCTTGGCGAATCTATAGAAAAACTGCCAGAAAAAGAGAAAATGGTGCTAACCTTGTACTATTACGAAGAATTGACATTAAAAGAAATAAGTGCGATAATGAAGGTGTCTGAATCCCGTATTTCCCAGCTTCATACGAAGGCAATAATGCGGTTGAGAGGGAAACTTGCCCGACAAAAATCGCTATTGGACGACTGAATACGGGGTACAACTTTGTTACCTAAGAGAAAGTGATCTGTAAACGGGGGTTTACTTGAAAATGGATCGTAGAGAGACGGGAAGCAATATAAATGACGGCTTTTATCAAATTGCATATGAAAACGACGGCGTTTTTTTATCCGTCTACCCACCTGTAGGAAACGGAAGGCGAGTTGATCTGCAGACCGTACTTGACCGTCTTTCCCGTAAAAAGATCAGAAATTTCAACAGAGACATCGTACAACTGACCGTCACCAAGGCGGATAAGACTCCGGTCAAGATAGCCGGACCGCAAGAAGAGATCAGGGTCGATGTAACGGCAAATGTAACGACATCACCCGACAAGATGAAGGGTTATATTTCGTTCAATCCCCCTGAGAACGGCCGTATGATGACCATGGAGGAAGTACTTGACCAACTCGGGAAAAATGGCATCATATACGGAATCAACAGGACAAATCTCGAAACGATAATAAAGTACCCGGTCTACAACGAAATAATATGCATAGCCGAAGGAACTCCCCCCGCAAATGGACAAAACGGGAAGGTAGAGTTCCGTTTCGATATAAAAAGGGAAAGCAAGCCTACTATTCTGGATGATGGAAGGGTCGATTTCAGGGAACTCAATCTCATTCAAAGCGCGGAACAGGGACAGGTACTTTGTTCACTGACTCCGCCGATTCGCGGTACTCCAGGGAAAACAGTCTGTGGCATCGATATACCTGCTCTCGACGGTAAACCTGCGGCCCTGCCTAAAGGCCGTAACGTAAGCGTAACCGAGGACGGGCAAAACCTGCTGGCCGGTATAAGCGGCCAGATCAACTATATCGATGGCAAGGTCAATGTGTTTTCGACCTATGAAGTGCCTGCAGACGTAGATAATTCTACCGGGAATATCAACTTTATAGGCAATGTCATCGTAAGGGGAAATGTACTTTCCGGGTTCGTAGTAGAAGCGGGAGGTACTGTCGAAGTGATGGGCGTTGCCGAGGGAGCCATTATAAAGGCCGGCAGCGACATAATCCTCAGACGTGGCATACAGGGTATGGGCAAAGGCGTGTTGATCAGCGGCGGCGACATAATAGCCAGGTATATTGAAAACAGCAATGTCGAAGCCAGAAACGATATAAAGGCGGAAGCCATAATGCACAGCTACGTAAAATGCGGAAACAAGCTTGAGCTCTCAGGCAAGAAGGGTTTGCTCGTGGGAGGAAACTGCAAGGTCGGGAAGGAGATCTCGGCAAAGGTTATCGGATCGCATATGGGTACTGTTACAGATATAGAAGTTGGTGTTGATCCGACGATAAGGGAACGTTATAAAGCCGTAAAGGAAGAGTTGATAAAATCCGAGACCGACCTGAGAAAGGCTGAACAGGCGATAACGATTTTGAAAAAGCTCGAAATGGCAGGAGCGCTTACGCCGGAAAAGCAGGAAATGCTGGCAAAGAGCGTCAGGACGAGAATATTCCTTACAAACAGGTTTTCGGAACTGAAGGAGGAGATGGCCGCACTGGAATCGAACCTTCAGCAGGATGCCTACGGAAAGGTTAAATGCTATAATTTCATATATCCCGGAACCAAGGTGGCAATAGGTTCGTGCATGATGTACGTAAAGGAGAATCTGCAATACTGTTCGCTGTACAGGGACGGCGCCGACATCAGGGTGGGCGGTATAGACAAATAGGTATAAGCGATGTTTAGGAAGTGATAAAATGCCTATCAAGCCAATAGACTTCCAGATAATGGTCCCAAGGGCGATGGATGCGGCTAAGGTCAGCAGTGATGAGGCCCATAGGAACCATGCCTTGCTCCAGCAGCAGACTTCCGCCACCCAGCATAAGGCCGAAGATACTCTTAAGACTGTCTATTCCCGTTCAAAGGCTCAGGATGCCAGGATAACTGAAAAACAGAGGGACGAACAGCAGGATAAAAGGAAAAAGAAGGATGGCCGGGGACGCGAAGAGGCCGGGGACAAGGGCGGAAACAAGCCTGTCAAGGATATCAAGACCTGTACGATTGACATAAAGATATAAATATAGATATAATGCATATTGTATGGAATTGCAAAATTACAGAAGATAAAAACGGATCGCCAGTCACCGGTGGTTATTACGCCGGTTGATGTGACGATATGTGTGAGGTGCAGCAATGAGCGGTTTTTATGTTACCATGATATTTTTCGGTATATTACTGGTCTTGTTTTCTCTTCTTTTTATTGCTCTGGACAAAAAGAAAGTATTCAATTTTTCTAAAAAAATCGATGAAAAAAAGCAGCAACTCACAGAGATACTCAATGATGCCGAGCAGATGATCGAGGAACTGAACAATTTTTCCGATTATGTCGTAAATCAAATGGATCTCAAAAACGAGGAATTGAATAAGAACCTGAAGCTTGCAGAGGAAAAAGTACTGGCGCTTGGCGAACGCGTGAAGGGCATCAGTGCGAGCGCATTTATCCAGTCTGCGGCCAATCCTGCGGCGGACGGCTCGCCGGTCCAGCCCGCTATTGCGGTTAAACAGGCGAAAAAAAGCGTCGGCAGTGAAGCGATGATTATTAAGGCGGAAGCCGCAAAACCCTTTGAAACTCTGGAAACCCCGGAAACCGCCGCTAAGTTCTGCAGCGATGCTAACAGTGAACCAGTACGATATGAAGAACCTACTACCGTCAAAACCGGGAAATCCGCCGAAACGATCAATACAACAGTCAAAAGAAAGGATAAGGTAATTCCGCTGCACAATAAATATACTGAAGTTTTAAGGCTTTCCCAGCAGGGGATGGAAAGTATCGACATAGCGAGAGGGTTGAATATGGGTAAAGGCGAGGTCGAGCTGATAATTGGCCTGCGAAGTGAGCAGCTTCAGTAAGGAGATCCTTATGAGCCGGTTTAATCTGAAAAGCTTGTTTCTGGGTATCGGCATCGGTATAATAATTACCGCTGTTGCCGGTTTGATATACGCCGCAGGCCGTGATCCGATGGAAGGCCTGTCAAAGGAACAAATAATGGGACAAGCCGAAAAGTATGGCATGATACGTCCTTCAATCCTCCAGGGTACGGCTTCCGAATCCCAAACCGGACTCGTGGAAGAAAGCACTTCCAAGCAATGAATTGAAAAGCGAATAGGGAAATTGTTGTAAAGTGTAATAAATTAGCTTATATGCTGGCGAAATAAGCAAGCTTGTTCAAAATCTCAGGTGTTCCGGTGCATCTGGGATTTTTTATTTCGGCCTTTTTTCAATGGATTTTGGAAGAAAATTATAGATAATATGGTAGAATAAATATAATCGTGATATAATAATGATATCATATTTATATTAGTAACGGAGGGTCATATGAAAGAAATTGATAAAAAAGTTCATTCCGGTTTACCGTGGTTCATTATTACAACGCTGATCCTTGCAGCAGCTGTGGCTGCATTGATTATTGGAATCAAAGCATCGGGACTGCTGGTTGTTGCCTCCATAGCTGTTTTTGTCGCATGGACTGTTATGATCTGCGGCTTCTTCACGCTTCAGCCCAATGAGGCTGCCGTTATAATACTTTTCGGCGCATATAAGGGAACAGTCAAAAAGGATGGCTGGCACTGGGCAAATCCATTTTACACCAAAAAGAAGATATCGCTTCGCCGCAGGAACCTGAACGGTGAAAAGATCAAGGTCAACGATGAGATGGGCAATCCGATCGAAATAGCTACAGTTATAGTATGGAGGGTACAGAATACCGCAGAGGCCGTTTTCGATGTGGACAACTACGTAGACTATGTACAGACACAGAGCGAGTCAGCTTTGAGGCATCTGGCCGGTTTATACCCGTACGACTCGAATGACGAAGAACAGCTTTCATTGAGAGGCAGCGCCGATGAAGTCTCCGAAGCCTTGAAAGGTGAACTGCAGGAAAGACTAGGCAAGGCTGGCGTCGTCGTGGAAGAAGCAAGGCTGAGCCACCTGGCATACGCTCCCGAAATAGCGGCTGCAATGCTTCAGAGGCAGCAGGCTTCGGCAATAATCGCTGCAAGGCAGAAGATCGTAGAAGGCGCCGTAGGTATGGTCCAAATGGCATTGAACATGTTGAATGAAAACGGTATCGTGGAGCTTGACGAGGAGCGTAAGGCAGCCATGGTCAGCAACCTGCTGGTAGTACTTTGCGGCGAACGCTCTACGCAGCCCATTATCAATACCGGCACACTTCACAATTAAGGGAAAATTTTTATATGGCTGAGAAGAAAACACTGCTGCTGAGGCTGAACCCCAAAATGTGGGAGGAGATAAACCGCTGGGCGGAGGACGAATTCCGTTCCGTCAACGGTCAGATAGAGTATATCCTCCAGGAAGCCATCAATAAGCGCAGAAAGGGTAAAAGGCCCGGCAGCAGCAAGGCTGGTGAAGAAAATGAATAATATGCAGGCGTTCATGTTTATCTCTATCAACAGAGATACTGCACACATGATGGCGTCCAAAAACTATGTGCTATATGGCGCGGGAGCAGTCACTTTATTCGAGCTGCTTAAGCAAGGGAAACTGACCTGTGATGGTAAAAGCGTATCGGCTGTTTCCTCGGCATCTGCCGGTTCGGAAATACAGGATGAAGTAAATATTATGGTCATTAATAAAGGCTCCCCGTATAAAATGAGAACACTGATCAGCAGAGTTCCATACAAGGTCCGGGGCATTAGCAGGCGCCTCATGGAGGATCTTGAGGACAGCGGGATGATAAAGCTGGAACAGGGGCGGTTTCTCGGGCTTATACCTTATAACAGGTATTTGGTAACAAATGAGGGAAGACACGAGAAACTGAAGAATGAATTGAAGAACATTGTTATAGCAGGCAACAGGCAGGCGGACCCGGACATGGCTTTTTTAATTTCTCTTTTGCTCGTATGCAGGATATTGAAAAGGTTATTTAGCAAAGAAGAAAAGAGAGAACTGCGGGAAGTTTTCAAAAGTATCGGAAAGTTCAGTTTCTTTGAGACGCTTGACTGTAATGCGACAGCAGTGCTAAAAGCAGCCAGGGACGTTATTGCTGCGGCAGAGGCTGCAGCCGCAGCATAAAACACATATAAGCTGATTTACCACTTATGGATTTGCCACGTTGCCAGAGCTTATTGGATTGACAACGCCCTGAGGCTGTTGTATAATTCTTTTACGGCAATAAACTTTAATGTGCCGGTGTGATGGAATTGGCAGACGTAGTGGACTCAAAATCCACCGGTAGCGATACCGTGCCGGTTCGAGTCCGGCCACCGGCACCAATTTGATTTTCTAAAAACGAAGTCCTGCGGTTTTTACCGCAGGACTTCGTTTTTAAGGACTTTATTCTTGGACATTATTTAAACAAGCTATATAATAAAGAAGATATATAATTCTCTAACATTCTAACAAATAAAATATCATTCTGATGCCAGGATTCTTTGTCAGCAAGCGATAATCCGTCCGAAAGAAGGTAAATCGCCATGAAAAGGCCGAAAATGTTGAGAAGAGAGCGCGTCAACCGCGCACTGGAAAGCATACTCGAGCTTCCGCTGACCGTTGTGGAAGCACCCATCGGCTACGGCAAGACCACGGCGGTCCGGGAATTTCTCGCGGCCAGGGGCGTCCAGGTAATATGGACCTCTTTTTTCTCCGAGAACGATACCGCGGAGGCATTTTGGAACAGGCTCGCGGCGGAAGTCGGCCGCTTTGATGAAACGGCGGGTATCCGGCTGAAAAGCCTCGGCATTCCTTCCGACGCGCCGCAGGCCGCGATGCTCGTTTCCATTTTGAGCGATCTGGATTACAGGCCCGATACCACGCTTGTGATAGACGATTTCCACCTTGCGAAAAGCATGCGGGTTACCGGGCTTTTCAAACGGTTCGTAGCAGAAATACCGGGGGATTTCCATATCGTTTTCATCACACGGGATATGTCGAACCTTGACATCGCGGAGCTTTCCGCCAAGAGGCTGTGCAATATCCTGCCCCAGCAGATGCTGCGCTTCACCGCCGAGGAAATCCGGGCCTACTGCGCCCTGATGGGCTTTCGCCCGGGTGAGGAGGAGCTTAAAAAGGTTGTTGAATATACGGGCGGCTGGATTTCGCTGGCGTACCTGATCCTGCTGGGCATCGAGCATGGCATCCCTGTGGGCAGGAACAGCGCCATTGATGAGCTTGTGGAAAAGGTTCTTTATGATGCTTACGATGAGTCTATACGGAAATTCCTGCTGCGCCTTTCCGTGATGGACGCTTTTACGGCGGAGCAGGCGCGGTATGTGACGGAGGAAAGCCGCGCCGGGGAATTTCTTAAAAAGCTGCGCCGGGAAAATGCCTTCGTTTCCTTCGACGAGGCCGCGGGCGTTTACAGAATCCATAATGTCCTGCTGGATTTCCTTCGGGCAAGGCAGCAGGACGACACGGAAGCACAGGTCCTCTACCGGCGCGTGGGCGAATGGTACCTTGAACATAAGGCGTACAAAACGGCCTACGGTTACCTCTTCCGTGCCGGTGACACGGAGCGTGTCCTCTCCCTGCTTGACGACGAGGATACCATCACCAATGACTATGCCGAATTTGATGGAGCCTTTGAAATGTTTGCCGCCGCGCCCCGAGCGCTGCTGTTTAAATATCCTCTGGCCTATCTGCAATTCATCGCGCTTCTGCTCTTAAGCGGTGATTCGGACACAGCGGGGGACGGTGTTTCGCGTCTTGACGAACTGAAGGAGCAATACGAACAGGCTACGGATATTCATCCCACCCGCAGAAATCGTGTTCTGGCGGAGATCAACACCGTACGTATCTTCGCAATGGTTAACGACACGCGTCAAATGGTTGCCTGCACAAACGAGGCGCTTCGCCTTCTGGAGGGAGCGGGTTCCTGCCTGATAAAGCCGGAGGCCGAATTCACCTTTGGCTCCCCTCATTTTTTGTACACCTATTACAGAGAACAAGGCAGCCTCCGGGAAACAGCAGAATATATCGCTGCTGAATTTCCCTCATTTTCAAGGCTTTCAAATGGCTGCGGCACAGGCTGCGATTATGTGACCTTGGCCGAATACCTCCTGGAAACCGGAGACTGGCAGGCGGCGGAGCTAAACGCTTTCAAAGCCATTTACAAAGCTCAAACCAAGAGGCAGACCGGCATTATCCTCAACGCCGGACTTACGCTTTCACGGTTGTATCTCTATCAGGGGAAGATTGACGAGGCGCTGGAGTATCTGCGCCAGCTCCGGTCCGACGTTACAAAGGAAAACAATGCCGTCTATAATACTACGCTGGAGCTTGTGGAGGGCTACGTATACGGGTGCCTTGCGCGGCCGGACAGCATACCCGAATGGCTGCGGACGGGCGATATGTCCCCCGCCCGCTTCATGTATCATGGCATGGCCTTCAACTACATTATCTACGGAAAGGCCGTGCTGATCTCAAAAGACTACATACGGTTGGAAATGCTGACTGAGGAATGCGCCTCTTATTTTTCCACCTTCCATAACCAGCTTGGCTTCCTTCACAACAAGATTCTCAGTGCGGCGGCTAAGTACCGTCTGTATGGCATGGAGAAGGGCTGTGCGACGTTGCGGGAAGCTATCGACATGGCTCGGGAGGATCACCTGATCATGCCCTTCGCCGAGTACTCTCCTGCGATTATTGACATGACGCGGCATATCGCTTTGGGCGAACGGGATGATTACGTCAAGGAACTGTTAAAGGACTGCGAGCATTATCTGGAGAGTATAAAACATGCTCCGCAGAGTGCAGCCTCACTGACAGAACGGGAACTGGAAGTTCTGACACTGACCGCAGATGGACTCAAGCGGGACGAGATTGCCGCTCGGCTTTTTGTTTCCCCCGGTACCGTCAAGGTGCATCTGGAGAATATTTACCGGAAGCTGGAGGTCAACGGTAAGACGGCGGGGGTAAAGAAGGCCCAAATGCTCAAAATTCTTTGATTTTTCCATAAAATATATGCCGTTCGGCATATTTCAACCAAAAATTCGGTCCCCTATACTCTTCAGTATGGGGGATTTTTGTGTTTATCGCCATTCCCCGGTGGAAAGGAGGCGTCATTTTATGAGTAAAATGCTCAAGGTAATGCCCAACGACGATTATACTCTACTTGTTGAATTCGAGCATGGCAACAAGATTATCTTTAACATGCGGGACATGATCAAAACCATCCCCTACAGCAGCCTTGAGGATTTGGGGCGTTTCAGGGACATCACGCTGGAGGAAAAGGCTATACGCTGGCCCGATCCCATACCGGGTAAACCAACCATATTGCCCATTCGTCTGACGGTGGATAACATGCTGTTTGCCATAAGGGAATAAAAGGGAAGACAGCACGAAGCCAAAATAGTCCCGAATCCAGCACTGCACGAACGGAGGCTTATGCCATGCTTTACCGCTGTGCTAAACCGGCCATGGACGGCTGGCGGATACACCGTGGTGAGCAAAAAGAAAAGTATGTTGCCATCCTGATTTTAATACTCTGCAGTTGAATTCTGGCAAAGTTTTGAAGCAGTAACGTGTTATGTAGTAGGCTCCGGGAATTACAGGCAGAGCTCCCGGATAGCCGAAAACGGTTGTACCGGTTGCTCTGCTGTATATGAAAGGAGATTTTTTAGTATGGAAGTTTTTATTGGCACAATTATGCCTTGGCCATTCGATTTCGAGCCCAAGGGGTGGCTGTTCTGCAAAGGTCAGCAATTGAAGATTTCACAGTACCCGGCGCTCGCTGGTTTGATTAAAAACACTTACGGAGGAGACGGGTTAAACTATTTCTGTCTTCCTGACCTCAGAGGACGGGTACCGGTTGGAGTGGGGTTGGGGGGGTATGGAAGCATATACCAGCTTGGAAATCAGGGAGGGTCGGAATCGGTTGGCCTTAATGCCGCTCAAATGCCATCGCACAGTCACGATTCCAGCGGAATTCCCGCATCAACCAAAACAGCCACCGGCGGACATCCCGGTCCGAATATGGTTCCGGGCTCCTACGCCACAAGCAAAACCGATTTTGCCAGTATATACTCGCCGGTAAATAGTGCCGATACAACACTAGGCCCGGCAAGTTCCACGGGAACGGCAGGTGGTGGTCAAACCCATAATAATATGCAACCTTACCTTGTACTGAATTTCATCATGGCCTATGAGGGCGAATACCCATATCCAGGTTAAATACCGGGCTGAAATGTTCACTCGGCAAATAGGATGCTTAAGGTTATAGCCATAACCCTGCTCCCTGTATTCGGGTATGGGAGTTGGAACGGAACTTCGCTCCGGTATCTTGAAGAAATCCACCGAAGCGGGAAAACCCGTGCATCTGCGCACGGCTTGGTATAACGGATATGCCGGTCGCTGTTATAAGCGGCTCGGGTTCCGGGCCGTCGAAGACGTAGGAGCTTACAAGGTTATGCAATGGTTGCCTGAAACATGGGAAGCCGCAGAATAAAGAATCCGGATCATCAAGTCCGCCGAGTGCGGTTAATAAGGAGACCATCATATGAAAATAGGAATCAGAAGAAAAATTATATTACTGTTTACGGTGGCAGTGATGATGCTGATACTACTACCTGTAACGGCCTTGGCAGGCGTCGGCTCCACCCAAACCTTGGATAACACATGGAGCTCGGATACAACCAACGGCTTTTTGGCCGCGAGCGCATCAACAACAATTGATTACGACACAACCTACGGCAATGCCATATATGTCAACACCAACAGCGCCAGCGGTCAGTGGATAGAATTTGAGGCATCATCCGCCGAGGGGCTGTTTTCCTTTGACCTGTCCTCGCTGACGGTTTACAGAGGTTCAAGCGGCGGAGAAATGACGTTTGAGGTTGTCGGCACCAAAACTGGAGGCTCGACCGTCACCGAGAATCTTTCATGGCCTCTGGACGGTACCGAGGTCAAAACCTTTTCGTTTTCCGCTCTCAACGGCATCACCAAGTTCAGAGTCAACATGAACGGCTTTGTCACATGGTGCGCCGACTTTGTCAGCTTCACAATCTCAAACCAGGTCAATAACGGCAACGCATCTCCTGTGATTAGCAATCTCAGTGATGCCGCCTTTCAGGAAAACACCGTCAACGTTGCGGCGCAGCAGCTTGACGCGGATATTTCCGTGAGTGACACAGATTCGGCAGACTTCTCCGGCGGGAAGGTCACGGTGTCCTATACCGGAACCGGCTTAACAGAGGATCGACTGTCGGTCGGCAATATCGGCAATATCTCGGTATCGGGGACTACAGTAAGTTACTCGGGGGTAGGCTCCATCGGCACGGTAAGCGGCGGCGGTAGCGGCTCATCGCTGGTGATAACGCTCGGCGAAAACGCCACGCCCGCAAGGACGATAGATATACTGCGGGCCATATGCTATGCAGACGCTTCCGATGAACCCGCCAGCTACCGCACCGTTTCCATTACCGTCAGCGACGGGGACGGGGCGACCAGCAACGCGGTCACGGCTGTAATAAGCGTAACCGGTGAGGCAGATAACGGCAGCGTCGAGTCTCCGGGTACGGTCAATGATCTCAAGGCAGATTGGCTGGATGATCTGAACAATTATTTCAGCATCGTCAGTAACGACGCCGCATGGTCACTGACAGGCGACGCTTCGCTGGTCTGGCTCGACGATGGATCGATAAACGTGGGAACAGGCCCAGCCTCCCTGACCATCAGCGCCGCTGAGCAGTTTGATGGAGGCATGTTCGACCTGACAAAAATCCTGTTTGATCTTGACACCTCTGCCAGCGGAAAAACGTTCACCGTGACGGTAACTGGCCACCAGGCAGGAGGAACGCAGATAACCGACAGCACAACCATCAGCACCACGGGTTCAAACGCAATGAATCTCAGCGGCATGACCGGACTAACCTCTTTCGATGTTCGGATTGAAGGGAGCGTTGACCTGTCGTTTTTGTCGCTTGATTCCTTCACGATAGCCAATCCCCAGGTTGCCAATATTCTTCCCTCCGTGACCGGGGTGACCACGCCCGCAAGTGGAAGCACCGATGTATCGGTGGATACGAATATCGTGATCCAGTTCAGCGAATCGCTGGACACCGCCACCATCGGTACCGTGACACTAAACGGCACTTCTTATACCAACGGGGGCAACGCCACGATTTCTATATCCGGGAGCACGGTGACTGTCAATCCGACGAACGATTTTGCGTATGATACTAAATATACGGGGCTTAGCGTGAGCGGTTTCAAGGACACCGAGGGCAGTCAAATGACGGTCTTTACCGACTCATCCTACAATTTTACCACACTACAGCCGCCACAACTTACCACGCCTACCGGCCTTGCCTGGGACGGCACGATGCCCGGAAAGGCGACGTGGAGCACGGTTTCAAACGCTGCCAGCTATATCGTGCAGCTCTACAAGGGCGGCACAGCGCAGGGCAGTCCGGTCACCGGCGTCACCGCCACGGAGTATGACTTCACTGTAACCATCGCCTCGGCGGGAACAGGCGCCTACACCTTCAGGGTGACAGCCGTCGGCGACGGCAGCAGCTATACCAACAGCGTGGAATCCGCCGCAAGTGCTGTATACAGCTATACCGCGCCGTCATCGCCAGTCCAGCTTACCACGCCTACCGGCCTTGCCTGGGACGGCACGATTCCCGGAAAGGCGACGTGGAACACGGTTTCAAACGTTACCAGTTATACCGTGCAGCTCTACAAGGGCGGCACGGCGCAGAGCAGTGCGGTCACCGGTGTCACGGCCACGGAGTATGACTTCACTGCAGCCATCGCCTCGGAGGGAACAGGCGTTTACACCTTCAGGGTGACCGCCGTCGGTGACGGCAGCAGCTACACCAACAGCGCGGAATCCGCCGCAAGCGTAGCATACAGCTATACCGCGCCGCCATCGCCCGTCCAGCTTGACGCGCCCGCCGGCCTTGCCTGGAACGGCACGATGCCCGGAAAGGCGACGTGGAACACGGTTTCAAACGCTGCCAGCTATATCGTACAGCTCTACAAGGGCGGCACGGCGCAGGGCAGTCCAGTCACCGGCGTCACCGCCACGGAGTATGACTTCACTGCAGCCATCGCCTCGGAGGG
>DATALQ010000051.1:0-357091 GCA_036260935.1 Clostridia bacterium | reverse complement strand
CAGCTCTATCAATTGCGTATCTGTGGAGGATTCCTCTGCCAGAGCATCGTAGTTGGTGATATCCTGCTTCTTCAGGGATAAGTACCGGTTAGAACTTTTAAGTATGTATTCTTCCGGGTTGTCTACCACCGGCAGGGAGCCCTCTGAAAACAGATCCTCATTGTTGGGGGTAGAGAAGCTATAAAGAGTGATACCGGTAGCCGTATCGATTTCTTTCACCTCGAAAAGCCCGGAACGGCCATCAAGTATATTCTTGTCGTCTAATTCGTCGCGTACGAGCGTAGCCTGAATTCCATCCCATTCAATGCTTTTTCCATTGAATTTGCGTTCCTTTAAAATAGCCTGCAGTACATTCGTCAATTCTTTTCCGCGTGCTTCAACCGCCTCTTCTTTGGGTATCACAAGAGCCTCCTTTTTCAGGCTGCACCCTGATACCGTGCTGAAAAGAATGACAGTGCCGAGCATAAGGATCAGAACCTTGCTAAAGTATTGGACATTATTTGAAAGTGTCTGTATATCTATGTATACCTTGCGCAATGCAGATGAAAACTGGTCGTAATATGAGCATGAACTCAGATTTACCGTAACCCTGTTCACCGAATCCTGAAGGCTTTTGATTCTGGAAGTTAATCCATTCAGCTTTAGTGCCCGATCGGTCAACACTGTGGTATCAACTTTGAATTTTGCCATTGAATGATCCTCCAGCGATGTGACATTATAGCTACTAGTATAGCATATTTTGGAAGGAAGTGAACAAAGGTTGATATATAACATGATTTTTCGGACAAACTACCTCTGATGTATATAATATCGATTATACATACCGGCATCTCACCATTTGTGAATTCATATATCAACGAACGCTGAATAACCAAGTTTTCAGATTCTATACGTCAGAGGTAAAAGTTAAGAAATGATTAAAAAAAGATAGAACATGACCTCAAGAATATTATTTTCCGAGACGGCGGTTATCTTGAAAAAGGGGCAGGTTGGACATTGCAGCATTCTAAAGATCGGGATTAAAAGCGATAAAAGTAAGTTAAGATTAACAAATGTATTTGACGTAGCTTTTTTCTTTTTGATATAATCGGTTTGCGTGGAAAATAGATACAGATATAGAAATTATTCAGGGGGTTAATCAATGAAAACAGCACTGAGAAGAGGTATGATCCTGATATTTGTGATAGCCACGATGCTGGTACAGGCGGCAGCTCCGACGCAGCCGATATATGCGGCTTCGGTATTCAAGGATGTCCCTGCGAATGCGTGGTATGTCGATTCGCTTACACGTATAACGCAGGATTCCAGACACATACTTGAGGGCTATGGGGATGGAACGTTGAAACCGCAGGGTATGCTGACCGTCAGTGAATTCGTCAAATGTATAATAGCCGCCAGAGGGATATCACTTCCCGCAGGTAAGACCTACTGGGCGCAGCCCTATATAGACAAGGCAAAGGAACTCGGATATATTGCCGGAAACGAATTTGCATCTATCGGCAGCGATCCCTATAAAGCATACAAGCGACAGGTAACCAGAGGTGAAATGGCCCGCCTGGTTGTAAGGGCAATGGAAGACATTGAACCGGGCTACAAATACAGGGATGAAAAGACGATCACACCTCTGATAAAGGACTATGGCCAGATGTCGAGCGTATATAAGGCATGGGTCGTCAAGGCATATGATATGGGTATGCTATCCGGCTACCCCGATGGCACATTCAAGGCCGACAGGGGCCTTACCCGTGCTGAGACGGTAACAGTATGTCTTAGAATGATCGACGCATCCGCCAGAGAGAAAGTAACACCTGTACAACCGGGTACAAACCCGACAACATCATCGGCGATAACTCCCGGTTCCGGATCGGAATATAAGGCGGACCCAGATGAGGAATTCGAGGCCTTCATGAGAAGCGCTGAAGCGGAGAAGTACATTTACACCGATGCTATAGCGGAAGTAAAGGACGGATTGATATATTTCGATACGACAGTCACGATGCCTGAAGATGTTAAACGGTACTCAAAAAGGATATTACCACCTGATAAATATAATCCATATGCCAATAAGGAAGTATACGAAATGACCCGCGATCTTGTCAATCTTGTAAGGAAATACGGCGGGTTTGTCAGCGTTGGATTTTATCCTTACGCTGATACCCGTAGCTACTTAATGATCGAGTATTTTGAGGATAAAGGGTGCTTCGAAAATAGGAGAATTGCCGGTAGTATGTTCAGTGTAGATATTTGGACTGAAGAGCCTATAGAAGAGTTTCCAGGAAAGCAAAAGGAGCCCATAACATACAAGTGGCAGATCGGCTCTTTGTGTACTGGTGAGTACCTTAGAAAACAAGGGTATGATGATGATACGAGTGGTAATTACTCGAAATACGATTTTACCGAGGACAGGTATGTAGAGATAGCTCAATCGATGTTAATGAATATTTATGGCTCAAAACAAGGGAAAAATCTTATGAATTTTATTCTTAATGATAAGAAATTAAGCTGGTCCAATCCAAGCCGCACTGTTGATATGTGTGAATACAGGGAGGACTTTGGTGGTTGTGAGTTTATTTATGTGAGAACAGAGAGCTTTAGAGCTTTTGTAATACATACTTCAGGAGTTAAAGTAAAAAGATGACAAGAAATAAAGTTGCAGTATCATTAAGCTTTATTATTCTAATTTCTCTATTGTTAAATAGCATAGTACTTTCAGCGGAAAATATCAAATTTCCGCAGGATAAAGTCACTACCAATTTTCTGGCTGTGCCTGATAAGTATTTAGGTCTCCTAATTGAAAGAAAAATACAGCTGCATAACAACGAAGATCCTGGCAGACCTATGAATTGGTACTTATACACAATAAATAAATATAAAGTAGTCGCATATGGAAACCCGGCCGCCGCAAGCGGCAGCGATTTTTATCCTGATCCCAAAGGATACATGTGGAATTCTTCTCTAGGCCAGTGGGGCGAATATAGATACCTTGGTTGGGATTTAACAGGTAATAAAATGACGAATGATTATTACCATGGGAACAAATCGACCACGAGTACTCTGTTTACAGAAGATTATAAATATAGGCGGTGGGGATCTGATGTAGTCTTATTGAGAAATGCGGATGACTCGGCGAAGACCTGGAATAATCTTGACACGTACTATCCTCAAAAATACCAAGGCAAATCGTTCATAAGTATGATCAGGGAAACATCATTTTTTGATGACGATCATCCTACCAAACAGCTGAGTGAAACAGGATACACGCTGAACAGTTTATTGGATGAGCTGAAAAAAGAGCCTGCCGGGTTGAATTATTTTGATATATTTTATGTACAAAGCATAAGGGAAGAAGGCTCCAACTACAACATAAGCGTAAGGTTCGACTGGAAGACTGTAAAGCCAGACAGCGGAGAAGTGTATTCAACTTATAATACGGTAAACGTTAAATTCGCTATCAAACCTCCAGATCCGACGCCGACAGATGACGATCATTTCGTTACGACTCCCCCACCACCGCCTGCGCCCGGAGATGCGACAGGCAAGCTGAGAGCGGATGACAGGGACAGTGGGGAGCAATTCGATGTAGATAAGGGAATCCCTACGAAAGAGAAGCTGTATGCCAACGTTTTCACGCCTGAATATCTGCAGGAATATGCATATCATAAAGAAAGCGGTACAAAAAGCTACTATATAACAGTAAGGCAAAAAATCACTCCCAGGTGGGAAGTTGACAATGGCGGGAACGTTCCCTGCTCGGTTTGCGGGGGAGACGGCAAAGTTCCAGATCCCAACGCGGTTGATCCAAGCGAATCCGGTAATTCGGGGTCTGACCCATCGGAAGAAGGCCCTGGAGGTACGGCAGGCTCGGGAGAGACTGCGACTATATCCTGCAGCAGCTGTGGCGGCGACGGACAGGTATATGAATCGGACTGGGAAACCGAGACCGACGACCCGTATACTTTGACTCAGTCCTATAATGTTTCGAGAAATTACTCCTTCTATATGATCGACAGTCTAGCCATCTACGAAATCGTCAGCGCCGAGGTAAATAACAAAGTACTTAATGGAGAAAAAACTGTTATTGACGTAAACCTTGCGAAATACAATAAACCTGTAATAAATGAGTTGGAGCACAGCGACGCTATTTCCGACCATATGAGCGATCCATTGCAGGAAGCCATTAACAACGACAAAATTACAAATTCGGACGGCATATATTATGTAGACCTGAAGGATACATTTCAGGACGGTGGCAGAAGAGGAAAGCCTGACCAGTTAACCAGCGCATCCTGGTCAACTCACGCGGAAGATGCAATAGGCAAAATCAGGGTAAAAAATGACTTGCTTAAATTCAATAAAAATATCATTATGCCTAATACCGAGGTGGAGGAGAATGCCCCTGCCGCAGTCAATATTCCCAACAGTCCTGATATAGGCAAAGATGTACTATATAAAAAGGATATCCCCATGGTTGAAACGACCAGAAACGGAGAATATCTGTCATCGGGCACTGTATTATACAGAAGTCTGGAAAAAAAGGTCGGGACTGCGAGCGATGCTGAAAAAAGAAAACCCGTTGTCGGAATAAATTCTGTGGCGGTGCACACTCCTGTTGTATGCAATTCTGAAGTTTCGGACGAATATGATTACTGCCAGGAGCTTAGAGAGAAGAAATATGACCATTCTGATCTGATACTCGGGAGGGACAGCCTGATATTATTCCAGACGGAAGGGATAGCACACCGAAATATACCGGGATATGGAACAAGGGATTATACCAAATATGTTAAATCCAAATATGTTCAGTTCCCATTCGATGTATACATAGAGAACACAGCTGAGGATATGGTTTTTGTCGGGGGAAACGAATGGCATCAGATAAGTACGGCACAGGAACAGATCGGTATCCAGGTTCCGGTGTGGGTGGATGAGGGAGAGTATACAGTCAAATTCAAAGTAATCGCATGTAATGCGCCCGATGATATAAATAAACAGGAAAACCTGGCGAATAAAAGCATGGATAACTATATTGCATATAGTGACCACAGGGTGAGGGTATCGGGACAACTGTACGGCTTCAGAATCACCGACATCGAGGACTATCCCCTGTGGGAAACGGTTTTCAGGCAAAGAACCGGAAGTGCAAAACACAATGGCAATAAATATGTAGTTGGCAATAACAGTGAGCCGTTCAATCTGCCGATTATGGAGGGAAGCCACCCGAAACAGAAAGACCGTGGAGCGCTGAAGACAGGGTATGGCTTTAAATTTGAGTTTAATACGATAGGAAATTATTTTGGTGCCAACGATTATATCAGAATAACGCCCGAATTCTATTTCGTCAAGAAGGATGGCACCGAGCGGCAAAAGGTGGATATCTATTATAATGAGCGTTTCAACAGCAAAGACAACTATCTGGTAAGGATCGGTAGTGATAAAGATAAGCTTAACAAAAAGATAGTTACAAATACGGACATTTACAGGAATATGCCGGATGCTGACATACAAAGGACCAGTGAACTGCTCGGTATAAGTGAAAAAAGCTTTAAGGGAAGGAAAGTAGATATCGGCAATTACTCTGAGGTCCTGCTGAAAAAGGATATGAGATTGTTTATAGGAGATGCCGTAAGCCATCCGTCATCCGTCGATGATGACCGAGTAGCCGAATCAATACAGCGCTGGTACGGCGAGTACTCCTTGCCGGATGAGCTTTTTGTTGCGCCTGCCGGATATGCTGTGGCAAGCGATCCAGAGGCGCAGGACGGTGTAGATGGAAAGGAAAGCTTCTGGCTAAAGGAAGGGTATATTATAGTGAACTTCGGGATAGACACTATCCAGGACAATGATTCTGCAAAACCTGTTCTTGGTTATTGGAACGGCAATTACAATAGATGGAGAGCGGAGGGCTTCGAATATACGAAGACGGATTACTATGGGAAAACCTTCAATCTGAATAATGGAGATGTTGTTTTCTATTATGCCAACAAGAAATCCTCGGACGACTATAAGGTCGGCGGAAATAGATAGGCGGGGAGACGAAGCGGATGGGGAATGTGATTGGCATTGTTGTATCACTATTTAAAAGGATTGGATTTATGAGAAAAATAGTTATTCTGTTGCTTTGCTTCTTTCTTTTTTTGGCAGGCTGTAACTGGGATAATCCGAACGGAGGTTCGCTTCCGGTTGACAGTACAGGAAGTGATTCCATTGCCGCTGTTGTAAATGAAGCCTCCACAACACAGGAAAATAATCAGGCTGTTCAGGTGAAAAAATTGTCTGCGGATTTCTTCGACCTCTCCCAATATGAAGGTGAGTGGTTTTCTGAAGAATATGAAGCTGTTGTGGATAAAGATATGAATCCTCAATATGAATTCGGATCACGGCTGATTATAGATTCCAACAACAAGACCATCGACCTGACAGATGAATCAAGGCCGCCGTCAAGCCGTATTGCCGAGGTGGAGGCAACCCTGGAGATGGAAGCGGCAAAGGGATTCTTCACCTTTGAAGATGACGGTTGGGGCAATGCCGGTAAGGGAACGGTGGAATTCAGCCGGGACAAGGTTGTTGTAGACATAACCATAACAGACTATGCCGGTGAGAATTGGGAGATCTTCAGCGGGAAATCCACTTTTGTCAGAAATAAGAATACAAGGACGGACACTGATTCGGATTAGCTTTAGAAGCACTCAAATACTATGGGGATCCTTTTGGCTTTGTTGAGAACGGAGGAATGTGATTGGTAAACACAATGCTGTTTATCAGATAAAACATACAGTTTATCAGCAGATATTGTAAGACTGAACCATATAAATATAAAATTGTTATCAGTGGAGACATCATTTTAAAGATGTATCCGATATTATCCAAGATCGAGAGAGCTTAAGAAGGGTGTAAGTTATGCCTGCATTTTCGGTAGAAACCACACGCCTACAATCGGGCAGGGAGCGTATCAATAGACTTGGCGGCAGGGTCGCGGGCCTGAGGGAGGATTGCTCTAGAATAAGAAGTGCGCTGGATTGGGATGTAAAGGGCGAGCAGCAGCTCGATCAAAAGCTTTCCAGGCTGATCGGCCAGATTGGCGAGGTTTCGGATTCACTTCAGAAGGCAGGAGGTTTGCTTGGACAGATTGAAGGAGCCTATGCTGCCGGGCAAGGCGAAGCCAAAAGGCTTGTGGATGAATTACCAGTTGACATGGGATCAGTGACCTCCGAAGAGAGTGTCAACAATAGCCAGAATACGCCTAAAACATTGGAGGACCTATATAGTATCAACCCTGAATCTATGAAAGATCAGGCAATCCAGCTCAGTGTAAAAGGAAATACGGTCACAATTAAAGCATATATAAACTTTACAGGCGATGCCAATAAGTTATTCGGTAACACGGGCAAGAGTTTTGCAGAGATTGTGACAGAAGGAATAAAGGAAAGATGGACTACAACGATAGAAGGCTCGGATTATGATTTCATAAATGGCTTAAAAGGTAATACGGTCGTAGAGATCGTAAGTATGATTCCTGGAAAGCAGTATTTTAACACCCCTGAACAGAAATATCTGCATATTGATATCGATGACAGTGATCCCCTGCCTGTTATCGGCGGGATAGGCAAACTGATCGGAGAGCCCGACTGGTCCCATATAAGTCATCGTGACGGCAGCGGAGATGAATGGTCGAAAAGTAACAATGGAGATATTACCCTATATGACAATTATTACGGATCACCCTATACAGAAAATAAAATCAAATCGGTTGCTGCGCATGAATTCGGCCATGCATTAGGGATCGGAGATATTTATGCGGAGGCAAACGGAGGGAAAGAATTGATCAGCAACGATGAAATCACCGACGGGAGATGGGGTATCTCAAGTGACATAATGTGGGGAAACGGAAAGGTTTCTTCCAACGATGTCGAGATGGTTCTTGAAGCTTTTAAAACTGATGAATGGCAGTATTTTATAGATTACGGCGGAAATAAAAAGTCATCTGTTGTCAGGCTTCCGCAGGAATTTGCCAAATAAATCTATTAGTGAGGTCATCTGTGCCCATGTTAAAGAGTAAGTTTTTTTGGATCTGTGCGGTTGCCCTATTTCTATTAATTACGTTGTTCTTGTATTTATATCAGACCAGAGCAACAAAGGCTAACATAATCAAAGTTTTCATTGAGAATAAAGAATCCTTCGAGAGTATCAGGCAATATGCCGAGGATACTGAAGGCAAACTATACATCTACAATATTTCAGGAACTGTAGTCGTCTCGAATAAACCCGATGACGGTTCACTAAGGGCAGTTGATCTGGAAGCATTACCGATTAAACAGGATGTAAAAAATATTATTTTTAAACTAAAATATGCAGGAATTAATGAGGAAAGCGGCCCTTATTTACAAGGGGTTATTGTTTTTTCCAGAACTTCGGGCCAGGAAGAGCAGGGAATATTTTATACAAATGATGATCAGACCGTGTATGGACAGGAAATAGAAAAAATATCCGATGGCTGGTACTACTACTGGATCGGTAATGTTTAGCCGGGTTGTCAAACGATTTTTTAAGAGGGTGTAAGTTATGCCTGGATTTTCGGTAGAAACCACACGCCTGCAATCGGGCAGGGAGCGCATCAATAGGCTCGGCGGCAGGGTCGCAGGCTTGAGAGAGGATTGCTCTAGAATAAGAAGTGCGCTGGATTGGGATGTAAAGGGCGAGCAGCAGCTCGATCAGAAGCTTTCCAGGCTGATCGTGCAGATCGGTGAGATTTCGGATTCACTTCAGAAGGCAGGCGGGTTGCTTGGACAGATTGAAGGAGCTTATGCTGCCGGGCAAGGCGAAGCCAAAAGGCTTGTGGATGATCTGCCGATGGATATAACAGGCGCTGGAGAATGGATGACCGGGATTGTTGATCGATTGACAGAGCTTGGAATCGATTTGAATATATCTCTAAAAGACTTATCAGCTAAAATCTCCGATCTCGAAAAGAAAGGTCAGGCTATCCTGCTTGATGAGTTTAAGGCTGCGCTTCTCAGAGCAAAAGAAAAGGCAGAAATGAACCGGGCAGTATCTGAGGACATTGATCAGTTCCTTGAATACATGGATAAAAATAAGTTGTTAATTCTAGCGGGGTGGGTTTTAAGCGGAAAACCGTTCGAGGAGTATCTTGCGGACTGGATATGCTCCTATATACCTCGCAATATCGATGAAAAATCGATTTTGGGCGTCTACGAAAAACTCAGCGATGTTCAGGGGAATTTACTGAAAAAAGAGTTTCCAGGTAACCTTGCGACCAATATTCCTGCGTTTGGCAGCCAGACCCATATGAATACGGTTGCGTCAGACAATGGATTTATCGAAGACCAATCGAATTACACCGACATGAAATACGGCGATCAGACAGTAGCTTATTCAGGATGCGAAGTTATAGCGACATATAATGCGATGGTTGCCATGAATTGTGTGGAGCCCGGCAGAGGCTTTCCGGAGCTGTTGCAAACGTTTGAAAAGGACGGCATTGTGTTGAACGGAGAATTCGGCACCTCGCCTTATGCGGTTGTGGATTACTTCAGAAATGCTCCGAACAATGAGTTTGACGCTGCCATTACAACCGATGCCAGCGCATTCGACAGTTATGGGAATAAATATGATACGCTCATTCTGACAATGTACAATAACGGAAATGATATAAGGGATATGGTCCATACCGTTTCAATCACGAAGGATGCATCCGGACAGTTCTTCGTTCATAACTGCGGATGTGAAAATACACCGTTCAATAGCGTTAGTGACGCCCTGTCCGGAATAAACGGCGGAACTGCCAAAGGTATTTCGCTAATAGGTATCTCCAAAGTTTAGACGATCCCACCTGTAATAGCAGGGTAAAAGCACATCGTAAAGGAGACCGGTAATATGGCTGGAACTAATAAAAAACTGATTACTCTTCTGGTAGTAGTACCCATTGTCTGTGCCCTGGCCATATACGGTATTTTGTCTGCGGGCTTCGGAATGCTGATTAATACAGTTGATAAAAGGGCCGAGGAAGGCAGTATATCCTATAAAACCTTGCATTTTACCGATGGGATGGTCATGAGACAGCTTACCTGCACCAATGGAATTCAATGTTTTTATTACTCTGATGGTTCCGTATATCAGTATTACGAGAATTCTGACCCCGTACTTCTGGCAGATGGGATATCTTTTTTGGATTCCATGGCGGCTACGGAGGATTATCTATACTTTGTATTTATCGAAGAAGGTTCTAAAGGAGTATTAAAAAGGATCGATTTAAAAACAGGCGGGATCATAACGCTTGGAGATTCACAGGATATAAGCCAGGTAGCCGTATTCGACAGAGATGTTTTTATTGCAGAAACAACTGATGGCACTTACAACAGCCAAAAGATTTATTTGCTGAAGGACGGTAAAACCGACAGTGAGACTTATATCGAACTGAATAGTCTGCTGGCGGCTGGAGAAAAACTGAATGATGCCGTCAACTATAAACCATCGGATTATTTAGTAAAAAAGGTCTTGGGCGACTATGAGATTTGGGGGAACTATAACGAAAAGTCCGGTAGTTTTCAGGTTAATTGTATTGTCTCGGTTGAAGAAAACCGGGTCATAGCTTACTTCGGGGAGCCAAACAGTGAAAATTATGTTTACGATAATCAAAAAATGACCAGGTTTTATATAGATCAATATAAAAATACGGGAACGGGCGATTGGAGGGATATCCAAAGCCTGAAAGCCGATAAATACCCGACTGGAGTACATTTCGACCATATCTTTACTGAAGGCGGACATATCGTAGGACTTGCCCAATTTGCCTACAACTTTACATACAACCAGCTGCAAAAGTTCAACCGGGGAGACGGACTGTTCTACCTGGACCCGGACACGGGAGAAAGCGGCATGATATACAGGACTGAGGACAACAAAACCAGGATAATAGGATATCTGGGCAGGCAAGCATATCTGCTCCGAAATTACAAAATACTGGCTTATGATCCTATTGCCAAAATCGAAACGGAAATTGGTGAACTGGAACCGTATGACAGATACGTTTTCGACTGGTGCGGCGGCAAACTGTTTGTCTTCATGCAGGACGACAGCCTCAACGTCACATTATTCAAGGTTGTCACGCCGTAAATGCATGTCTGCATTTTATCATGTAAAACATGCAATCTGTCAAAAAATATTGTCCTGATATTCAAATATATGTAAGATTATTATATCAGGGGGGATCAAATTTGAGGCCGATCGGAGACGCCGGGTATGTTCTGTCGAATAAGGAATTGTTTGTTCTGGCTGGGTTAACAGGCTCAGGTGCGCTCATCGGAATTGACCTGGGCTTTTCTGTAACGGGGAATGCCCAGGTGATCCAGCTCCTGGAGCAGGTCAAAAGCGGTTTACTTCGAAAACGGTACATATTTGAAATGGGACAAGGGTTCGGCGTGGATAAAAATATGTTTGCGCTGATAAAGGTCTGCTGCGGCCCGTTGGCCGTATTAAGGCTGATTAACCGGAAAAACGGCCGGCAGCTTCAGAGAAACTACTATTTCGGCAGTGATATTACGGTAGAACTGGATGAAGATCCAGTATTGGAAGCTTCTTATATTCTTACACCGATAGTTTCCGCTGAGAAAGCACTGCAGAATGCTCAGGAATTTTTCTGTGAAGAGGAAGCCGATGTATGCCCCGTTAACACATACCGCCTGCCGCTTGAGAAAACCCGCATGCTTATGGACAGGGTCGATGAAACGAATGCTGCGGAAATTGAAGATCTCCTGGCTCGAACCGGAATGGAGGAACCGCTTTCAAAAGATTTGGTTCTGGCTCTTAGTAAAAAGGCAGTAATTCATTCTGTATTATTACTCATTCTCAATGGAGAAAAAAACTATAAAAGCTTCAATATATACAGCGGAGAGCAATTCCTTTGGAGTATTACGGAGGTAGGAGACGACCCTGATTCCCTGGAGGTCAGCACGGTTTCCGGGAGTGATCTCGGTGGGATCCTCAGTCAGGTTGTAGCGTCGGCAGAGCTTTTAGCGCTATGAAATAGATTTTTAGTGGAGGTTATTTCCTATGCAAATAAGGATAGATTATGACAGGGTCGTCAGGCAGGCTAATGAACTGGGGAATATCGCTTCGGACCTTGACAGGGTGAATAGCGAACTGCAGAATATCATATCCGAAACAGACGCAAATTGGGACGGCGAAGCATCCGAGGTTTATAAGAAACGCTGCTTCAGCTTGAGCGATTATGTCAGGGAATTGAGCCGCGACATGAATAGGGTTTCCTCAACTATCAAAGAGGTGGCCGACATAATCAGGGAGGCCGACGAGAGGGCCAATGAGATTGCCTCCAGGATGAGGGGGAAGTAAGAAGAAGTTGTATAATGGTCGTTCGACTGTTAATAAAAAATGATGTATTGGAGGTTTTGTAAATGAAACTTAAAATCGATACGGCGCAGGTCGAGAAAATCAGCCAGAAAATGCGGGCGCTGATCCAGGAATACCAGGGTCAGTATGCAAAGGTCTATGAGAATGCCAACCAGATGGGCCAGTACTGGGACGGCGAAGCCAAAAAAACATACTTACAGAAGGTGGAGGGCTTCAGGAACGATTTTGAGAAAATGGTCAAAGTCCTTACCAATTACAGCGAGAAGCTTACTCTGATCGCCAAAAGGTACAACGAAGCTGAAACCAATGCCAAAAACCTGGCAAGCAGGATGTCCATCGGCAAGTAACAATTCCATTGAAAATTTAATTGAAAGGTGTGTTGAATATGGCTATATACAATATTGATACCGATAAACTCCGTACTGATGCGGAAGACCTGAATAAATGCAAGGCCGACCTTTTTCAGACCCTTGGCGAAATCGGGGTGGAAGTCGAAAGAATACCGGGCGTGTGGGAAGATGAAGTGGCAAAGGAATTCATGAGAAAGTTCAAGGGACTGAGCGATGATTTCAAGAACTATGATTCGATCCTCGGCGATTATGTGAAAAAGGCGCTCGAGATCGCGGACGAATACGACAAGGCAAATGCCGAGGCCAATTCTGAACTTGGCGATCTGTTGACCGACATCTGATTTTTGTAAGAATATTCATTTACCGTTTGAATGCCAGCATACGGAATCATATTGATATCCGTATGTTGGCAATCGGCGTATGAAGGGAGAGTAGAGAAGTTCGTGTATGTTGCAATCGATATAAACCGTACCGATAGCATGCTTTACCGGATCAACACGCTGAACAGGCAATATGCCGATATACATGAACGATTTCTGTCCCTTTCCCGGCAGATCGATATGGAAGTACAGAATAAGGAAGCTGTACGAACCGCACTGAGGAGACTTGAACAGGATATGGAGTCTGTCGGGAGAGCAATAAAGAAGACGGAGGATGTCCTGGAACAGATCCTGGAGGAATACCGGGGAGCCTCCCGGCAATGCCTCAGATACATCGACGACCTTGCCGGTGATGTCGGAAATGTTTTAGTAAATAATGCTTCAGGATATCCGTCTACATCCCAAACCTTCAACGAGTATATAATTCAAATCAATAACAGGCTTGACAAGCCTGTAGACTTATCTTCCCTTATCGATCCCAAGGTGTTGAAAGAGAATGGATTCAATGTTTCGGAAGTGGAAATTGAAGAAAATATTCCTGTTTTGACATGGAAATCGCCATTATTTTAATATAAGAGGTATGGACTATGGCGTCACTTAGAGTTGATACCGGCAGTCTGAGAAACAATGCAGACAGGTTGTTCAGGTTGAACAACAGGGTAAGCGGGATCTACGGCAATATCGAGAGGCTAAAAAATACGCTCGATTGGGACGTTATGGGCGAACAGCAGCTCAATACCAAATTGTTGAACCTGTTGACGCAGACTGATAAGATCTCGCTGTTAATAAAAGAGACCGGCAATACGTTACTAAATATAGAAATAGAATATACCGGAGCACAGCAGGAACTGAGCGGATCGGTGGGTGAACTGCCGGTTTCGGTCGGAGGCGGCGATTCGGCAGCAAATATAGGTTCCGTGATCACTTCGGTTCTCGGAACCATTTTCCCGGGTCTGGGTCCTGTTTTTCAACCGTTTTCCGGGCAGATAGGCACGTGGTTTGAAAATGAGATAAGTTCCAATATAAACGGAGATGCAAAGTTCGATACCCTCAACGGGAAAATAATCAAGGAAAATGAAATTGTTTTCGATAAAAGCAATATCAAATATAAAGGAGAATTGGGCGTCGAAGGCTATATAGCCAAAGGCGAGGTCTCAGGCAACATTGGGCTGCTGTCGGGCGATGCGTCTATTTCCGCGGGAGAAGGGAAAGCTGTCGGCTATGCCGAATGCGCGCTTTTCGACGAAGGCAGGTTCGACCCCAATCTGGCGCTCGGGGCAGAGGCCCAGGTCACAGGTCTGAAAGGTGAGGCAGGCGGCCAGTTCGGAAACGAGGATTACAATTTGCATACCGAAGCCGAAGGTTATGTAGGTGTTGCCAGGGCGGAGGCAGAAGGTAAGCTGGGCCTGGACGGAGTATCCCTCAAGGCGGAAGCCGGAGCAGCCGTTGTAGCTGGTGAAGTAAAGGGAGGCTTTACTGTATTCGGAATAAACTTCGACGTCACAGCAGAGGGTGAAGCGCTTTCCATAGGCGCCGGCGCCGGGTTCGAGGCGGATGAGGATTCTATAGAGCTCGAGGGTAAGCTGAGTGCGTTACTGGGGTTGGGCTTGAAATTGAAAATAAGCTGGTAAAAAATACGATTTTAATGGAGGTACATCATGAAGGAATTTTTACCGATCGGTTCAGTGGTTCTTTTAAAAGGCGGGAAAAAGAGGGTAATGATATGCGGACGCGTGCAGGAGAACGTACAGGATGGTAAGCTTTACGATTATTCAGCCTGTTATTTTCCGGAAGGTATAATAAACCCGAAGGAGCTTTTCCTCTTCAATAACGAAGATATTAATCAGGTCTATTTTGTTGGACTCCAGGATGTCGAGGAGTTCAAGTTCAGGGATTTCATCAATAAAAAGCTTGATGAAATGGCTAAGAAAGATAAAAGTAATGATGATGTAAAGTAACCGGGAGGTTATCAGATGAAAACTAAAGGTGTAATTGTTGCACTACTGGTATTTTCACTGCTTGCAGGCTGCTCTTCGGCAAATAACAACTCCAGTGCAGATACTGGTGTAAATGCCAATGTTAATGCAAATTCTAACCCTGTTACCGAACAGCAAACCACGGAGATATCATTCGATGGGCAGGAACTTTTGCCTCTTGGATCTGTCGTGCTGTTAAAGGGCGGTACCAAGAAAGTCATGATATGCGGCAGGGGCCAAACCAAGGTGGATGACAGTGAAAATACATTATACGATTATTCAGCCTGCTATTACCCGGAGGGTATCATCGACCCGAAGGAACTGTTTCTTTTTAACAATGACGACATAGACAAGGTGTTTTATAAAGGTTTTGAGGACGATGAGGAACTGAAATTCAGAAAATTCGCGCAGGAGAAGATGAAAGAACTGAGAGGGGAATAGAGTAAGTATCAGGAGGGGATTATGGCCGGTTTCAGAGTAGATGACGGATATCTTCAGGCTGGTATCGATGCTTTCACAAAACTTTTAAAACGGGTCAACTTTATCAAAGAACGTGTCCAAAGAGTCGGCAATTCCTTGGACTGGGATATCAAAGGTGAACAGCAGCTTGACAGGAAAATCGGCCTGCTTGTTTCCGATCTGGGAACTCTGTCAGAACGAATTAAAATATTCGGGAATTGCCTTTCAGAAATAAAAACGGAGTATAATGCATGCCGGACAGATGCAAACAAATTGGTGCAGGAATTGCCTGCCGAAGTAATCGGTGCTATTGCCGCGTCTGGCGACGGCTCTGATACTTCATCGAAATTTCCTAAAACGAATGCAAAGAAGAACAAAGATGGCCAGGCAAGCGGATTTACAGGATACGGCGGTATCGAGGACCCTGCGAAGTATATGGATTCAAAATATGGGTCGGGATGGATAGCGTCAACACCTTCCGCTATACCGGGTATAGAAAATTTTTTGCAATCGTCTTTGGAGCCCGAAGCAAATAACTGTACGCTGGCGTCAATTGCCAGAGTTATGAAATATTACAGTGATAAGGGCTACAAGAATATACCGTCCGATATCAAGGAAATTTACAGGGTAGTCAAGGATATCGGAGTGAAGCACGGTTATGACCCTAAAAAAACAGGCCTATTGAGGGACCTTTTTGTTTATACTCCCTGGGAAATTGATAACATGGTAAGCGATGCATGGGAGGCCTTCGGCTACCCTAAAGGTGAAGGGAATAATGACTATTTCAACAAACTCGAGACGATAAAAAGCAATGTCGGTCAGAGTTCTCCTCTGCTGTTGAATATAGCCTCAGGGGATTATGAATGTCATACTGTAACCGTTACAGGATACCAGGAATTTACTAAAGATGGCAAAGATACAATTACACTTTTACAGGTATATGACGGTAGAAGCGAAACCATAAGATATATCGACTGGAAGGAGTTTGGAGGAACCTGGTCCAATATAACGAGGTTTATTGCCCCGCCCAAGTAGTAAAATAAGAGAAAATACGACGGGAGTTGAGGAACAATGAAAAAAATTCAGGTATTTCTAATTACCCTGGCTATATGTTTCATACCTGCCAATTTATTGGCAAACTTCGGAGCGTGGTATGAAAACAGAGCATCTGCGTTTCAAGCACTTCCTCTCAAGAGCGATGCAGTCGAAGTGCTGCATGAAGACTTGATCATCGATACTAATGTAAGGAATTATGATGGTGAATATTATCCAACTTTGGCTAATGTTACCGCAAAATACACTCTCAAAAACGTAACTGATGAAAAGGCGGAATATTCTATTGCCTTTCCTCACTCCTTCAATATTATGAACTTTGATGATGAGCAATATCTCCGAGCAAATGTTAAACTAAATGGTAATAAAATAGATTATAAGGCGAAAGTAATCCCAGGGATTACATCGGAGACTTTGACTGATCCAGATAACGACATAAGCTTCGAAAATATACTGTCTGCCATGAATCAGGCAGTAGATGAGGAAGATTTCAAGTATCCTACCGAAGCTGAGTTCGATCAAAACACTGATTTTTATAGTAACATGGTTCGGCTTATATTGTTTGAAATAACTCTTGAGCCGGGGAAGACTTATGATTTGGAAGTTGGGTTTTATCAGATGCCGAGTTCAGACAGATTAAATACGGCAGGTTATAAGTTTACATATGATTATTATATGGAGCCGGCAAAGTACTGGAAAGCCTTCGGGGATATCGATATTACCGTGAAATTGACATCAGGTTATGAGATAATCGACACTTCGATGCTTTTTGGTAAGGGAAATAATGATACGTACACGGCCCATTATGATTATTTGCCGACAAACCTTAGTTTTACTATCTACCCTTCACAAAACTTCTTTGAAAAGATATCGGACAAAATGTCTGTAAAAGCGAGAAGCAGTACAGGCTGGTTAATTTTCTTCGTAATTGTTATGCCGTTACTGATTATTGCTCTCCTTATCTTTATAATCGTAGTCTCTGTAAAGGCAGTAATAAAATCAATTAAAAACAGGAGAACCCGAAATGTTTGACTTGGCAGTCCTCTGTTTGATATAATCGGCTCTGGTGGTAAATTAATACATAATTAGTTTACGTATGGGGTGATGAGCTTGATTGCGGTAATAGCCGGGCCGGAGTACTGGAAGGATATCAGTGAATTTATACAAAAAACGGATCAGGAAGTCGTCTACAAGAGAATAGATGTTGATATAGACATCGATTCAGAAATAGATAAATTATCGATATACCCCATACAATTTCTCATCCTCGATATGAATTGTATCGGAAATATCAAGCGTATACCGCCTGCAGTCAAAAGGCTGAAATCGTCGAACGAGGATGTGCGGCTGCTTATTATAGCCGCCGGGAGGTTTGCCGGAAATGAAATCGTTGCTTCGCTTGTTTCACTGGGAGTTTACGATATCATCGGGCAAAAGGATTATGGGAAAAAATCCATACTGCCTTTACTCCTGGAACACTTCAAAAACCCTGCTACATATGCAAAGGCAGTAAAATGGGATGACAGCCTGAAGGATAAAAGTAAGCCGGGAGATCCCCTCGAGCTTGGACAGGAGTCCGGTAAAGCTAAAACTGTCAAGGATAAAATAATAGGAACGATGGTTATTGCCGTGGCAGGCGCCATACATAGAATTGGTACTACACATGCGGCGCTGTCCATTGCGAAATATCTATATGACAGTAACTTTGGTGTAGCCGTTTATGAATTCCATAACAGCGATACTTTTCAATCTATCCAGAGGTCATATGAGGAGATCGAGATAAAGGATGACATGTTCTCTCTGGCGGGAATCGATTTTTATCCATTCGACGCCTATAGAAGCGTAGCCGACCTGCTGCACGGCGACTACGCATACATAGTGCTGGATATGGGAGTTTATTCGGAATGCAGTATTTCGGAATTCCGGCGCGCGCATGAGAAGATCATTGTCAGCGGAGTCAAGGATTGGGAGATCGGGCCGACCGAGGATATACTCAAGGATTCGGAATGGGCATTTAAGTATAAATACCTCTTTAATTTTTCCGATGAAGAGAGCTTTGCTTTCATAAAGAAAAATATGGTCAAAGTGCCCAGCTACCGCGCGGCGTATAATCCCAATCCGCTGGATGTGACGCCGGAATGCGACAGCGTTTACGATGATATGCTGAAGTCTGTCCTGCCGCAAACCCAGCTCATTGATGATAAATCCGGCGCGATGAAAAAAGTGATAAAGAAAATGATCGATAGAGATGATACCTTATATCACAGTACCGTATTACAAAAGAAGCTTTTGGAAGAGTCTCGCGAAAAAGGACGTAAAAGTGCGGTGGATAACCTGATAAAGACCCGCCGGAGCCCTCTGAGGCTTGCCGTCAAGGTCGTTGCCGCAGCCCTGTTGTTAACAGGAGCGTATTACCTCCTGAACAGGTTTGGTATCTTCGATAAAGCGGGAGAACTTTTTAAGCAAATTAAAGAAGCCTTTTTACTTTAGTAGGTTCAAAATGAAGTTATACGCTTCTACTTTAATATCCGAGTGATTGCCCAGAACGGCATATGTCAGGAAACAGGGGGTGGGACAAGGTCCCTGTCCCCCTGTCCCTCCCGGCTATATGAAAAGGCTCATATCGGAATCCTCCGCCGAACCGAGGAAGGACGCAACGCCTCCGATTGTAACGCCGTTGATCAATTCTTCCTTCTTTATGCCCATTATATCCATGGACATATTGCATGCAACAAAATTCACACCGTTTTTTACCGCCTGATCCATCAACTCTTCCAGTGAAGAGATATTCTTTTTATTCATCAGATATCTTATCAGCTTTGGACCAGCGCCTGCCATATTGAGCTTTGACAGCGACAGCTTTCTGGAGCCTTTCGGCATCATCATACCGAACATGCGGGACAGCAGGTCTTTTTTCACGGCCGGACCGTCGGGCCTTCTCAGGATATTGAGGCCCCAGAAGGTGAAAAACATCGTAACCTTCCTGCCCATCGCGGCTGCTCCGTTTGCAATGATGAAGGATGCGATTGCTCTATCCAGGTCATTGCTGAAAACTATCATTGATTTATCATTTTTTTTTGCAGCGGCAGGCGGCTCATTTGGTTTGAGCTCCTTTTTTATCGTTGCCTTAAAGGCATTGTTCTCGAAGTTGACGCCGAGCAGCCTGTTGCCCGTGCTTTTGCACCAGGTTTTAATATCTTCGGCAAAGGCAGGGTCTGTTGCCTTTACTTCTAGTACCTCATTATAATTCATCGATTTCACCGTATCGTATACCTTCATGATCGGGCCGGGGCACTGCAGGCCGCAGGCGTCCAGCTGCACCCTGACATCCGCCGCCCTGGAATTGCTGCCGGCATCGACGGGTTTTATCTCATCATTTTTCAGTATCTTGTCATACTCGTATATATCCTCGTTCGACTGCTTCTGGACAGCAAGCTGGTATGTCTTGTAGCCTCCGCTGAGGTTCCTGACGCTCGGGTACCCCTTTTGTATCAGTATTCTGTATGCGAGATAGCCTCTGAGCCCCACCTGGCAGAATATATGGATATCCTTGTCGTGGGAGATCTCGTCAAGTCTGTCTCTGATTTCGTCAAGCGGAATATTGACAGCGCCGTTTATGGTTCCAAGCTCGAATTCCTCGCGAGACCTTACATCTATGAGCATTCCTTTGGTTTTATCGATGGAAGCGACCTCATCCCAGTGGAATATTCTGCTGTCGCCCTTCAATATGTTTGAGGCCGTATAACCCGCGATATTGACTGGATCCTTCGCCGAGGAATATGGCGGCGCATAGGCCAACTCCAGCTTCTCGAGATCGTATACGGTCATGCCGGCCCTCATTGCGGTCGAGAGCACGTCGATTCTTTTGTCTACGCCTTCATAACCCACTATCTGAGCTCCAAGAAGCTTTCCGTCAGCCTTCCCGAACAGCAGCTTGATCGACATCGGAATGGCGCCGGGATAGTACCCTGCATGTGAAGCGGAATGCGTAAATGATTTTTCATATTCTATATTGTTCTTCTTGAGCGTCCTTTCATTGTTGCCCGTTACGGCAACCGTTATATCAAATATTTTGACAATTGAGGTGCCTTGGGTTCCGCTGAACTTTTCCCCCAAACCGCAAATGTTGTCTGCAGCAATCCTGCCCTGCTTGTTTGCCGGGCCTGCGAGCGGTATCAGAGCTTCGTTTCCACTGATATAGTCCTTTACTTCTACGGCGTCTCCGACCGCGTAGATATCGGGGTCCGAGGTCTGCATGTATTCGTTTACATAGATGCCGCCCGTTCTGCCCGTCTTAAGGCCGGCTTCAGCAGCAAGCCTGGCTTCGGGTCTCACGCCGATGCCCAGGATAACCATGTCCGCCTTGAGTGATCTGCCGCTGCCAAGCTTGACGCTGATCGAAGATTCTTCATCCTCAAAGGATTCTACCGCATCCTTCAGATAGAATTCCACTTCCTTCGTTTTCATGTGCTGGTGGACCAGCGCAGCCATATCGTAATCCAAAGGTCCGATAACGTGATCCGCAAGCTCCACGACCGTCACCTTGACGCCGCGCATATGGAGGTTTTCCGCGACCTCGAGGCCTATGAAGCCGGCCCCGACTACGACAGCTCTCCTTGGACGGTTATTGTCGACAAAATCCTTGATCCTGTAGGTGTCGGGGATATTTCTGAGAGTGAATATCCTCGGGGACTCGATACCGGCAAGCTTCGGCTTGATCGGTTCGGCTCCCGGAGACAGTATCAGCTTGTCGTAGGTTTCCTTGTAAAGCCTGTTATCGTTTTTATTCAGTATTTCGACTGTTTTATCACCGGCGTTGATCCTGACGACCTCGCTGTTGACCCGTACATCTATCCTGAAGCGTTCCTTCATCTTTTCCGGAGTCTGTACCAGCAATTTTTCCTTGTCCTTTATAACTTCGCCGATATAATAGGGTAGGCCGCAATTGGCGAATGAAATATACCCGCCTTTTTCGACTAATATGATTTCAGCACCCTCATCAAGCCTGCGGAGTCTGGCCGCAGCACTTGCGCCGCCAGCGACGCCGCCTACAATGACAACCTTTCTGCCCATAAAAAGACCTCCTTATTATTTGCTGTTTGTGTATATAGCCATGTCATATAAATTCAAAGATTTTAATATATAAATTCTACAATACATATACCACCTTCGTCAAGAAAATAACAAGCAACGTAAAATAGAGGCGTAAATGTAATATTTTTGATATAATTGAATAAAAAACAGGATGATGCCTTAAGTGGTTGAAAACGAATACATACAGAGAATCAATCAGGCTATGAACTACATCCAGGGCAACCTCGACCAAAGCCTTACAGCGGAGGAACTGGCTGACCATTGCTGCTTTTCGAGGTTCTACTTCGGGCGGATGTTCAAAGCGGTAACGGGTGAAAACGTGTATGCTTTCATCAAGCGCAGAAAGCTTGAAAATGCGGCGTTTCTGTTAAAGACCAGGGTCAGCCTGCCGATAACGGAAATTGCCCTGATGAGCGGGTACAGCCCCTCGAATTTTGCGAGTGCCTTCAAGGAGCATTTCGGCATCAGCGCTACCGAATTCAGAAATAATCGTGAGTACTCCTCGAAAGTATCGAATTTTCCTATAGTAGAACATATCCTCGAACTGAAAAGACGGGACGACCGTTATGATATCGTAAATTCGCGGATCACTGTCCGAAGGATCCGTCAAATGGACCTCCTGTATGAAAGGTTTATCGGAAATTATCATGACCTGTCGGGCTTTTGGGAAGAGTTCTGCAAAATGGCGGAAAACAGGCGGCTCATAAATGAGAAAACGGACTTTATTGGGATATCCTATGACGACCCGTTCATAACAGATGAAAACAGATGCATTTATGATGTATGCATAAATGTTGACAATTTTCAGGGCCCGAACCTCCACAAGATAGAGGAGGGATATTATGCCTGCTACAGGTTCAGCGATTACCTGTCGAACCTGGGGAAGGCGTATAATGAGATTTTTCTTTTTTGGATGCCTTTCTGCGGGTATAAGCTGGAGAACAAGCTTTCACTGGAAATATATCAAACGGACGTCGACGCTGAAGGCAGGACCACACTTGATATCTGTATACCCGTTTCTATGGATTGAGCTTCGGAGTCCGGACGGTAAAAGGCGCTTCTGAAGCCGGCTTTAGTAACAGCACGGATTCAGAAGAATTTCCCGTGTTTTTATCCTAGAATCATTTCATCATTTATTTAAAGGAGAGATCGAAATGATTCCGGACAAATCTGAAAAAGGCCTTATCAAATGTTTTTTCGGCTATTCCGTTCCATGTATTGTGGGCATGTTTTTCACATCCTTCATTACTATCGTAGACGGCATCTTTATTGGAAACAGGCTCGGGGGAAGAGGGCTTGCCGCCGTAAATCTGACTCTTCCCGTACTGTACCTGCTTCTGGGAATAACGATAATGATCGGGATAGGAGGCGTCACGCTGGCGACGCAAAGTCTCGGAGCAGGGGACAGGGCCCGCGCGGGGCGACGTTTTACACTGACGCTGGTTCTCTGCGTTGCCGTGATTCTACCGGTAGTACTGCTGCTACGGGTGTTTCTTGACGATATCGTGTTTCTGCTCGGTTCGGGGGAGATGCTGAAGGAATATGTCTCGGACTATTTAGGAACAATATCGTTTTTCTATCCCTTTATGATGATGAATATCATTTTTTCCATGTTCGTCCGAGGTGAAGGCAAACCCAAGACTTCTCTTTTCTTTGGAGCCGCCGGTAATATAATCAATATCGTGCTGGATTACCTGTTTATTTACAGGCTCGATTACGGGATCAAGGGCGCTGCCCTGGCTTCGGGTATAGCGGTGCTGCTGCCTTTCCTCATCGGCTGCGTCTATTTCGTTACGGGAAGGTCCGCCTATCGCCCGGTAAAACCGGGTTTCGACGAGGGAGACATCAAAAGTATCTTTTTCAACGGTTCGTCGGAGTTTATAGGTCAGATATCGATATGCATAACCACCTGTCTTTTCAACTATGTCATCCTCAGAAGAATTGGAGTCGATGGGGTGGCGGCATTTACAATCATTGGATACGTTTCTTTTATCGAGTATATGATCATTACCGGCATAGCGCAGGGTATCAATACGCTGGTGAGCTACAGCTTCGGAGCCAGGGATCGCGGCACCATCGAAAGGCTGCTTTCGATAGCAGTCAAAACAACCGCGGCCATCGGCGCCGTTGCATTTATCATATCGCTGGCTGCAAGCGAGAGGATTGCCGGCTTATTCTCGGGGACCAGCAGCGGGATAGTGGAAATAGCGGGGATCGGCATGAAGATCTATGCCTTCGCTTTCCTGCTCAACGGCTACAATATGATTGCTTCCTCCTATTTCACCTCGCTCGGGGATGCAAGGACATCGGCTGTGATCTCCGCATTGCGGAGCCTTCTGTTGATAAGCGTTTTCATTCTGGTACTGCCGCACTTGCTTGGAGATACAGGGATCTGGCTCGCCGTTCCGCTTACCGAAATGATAACATTCGCAGTTTCGCTGCTCTGTATTTCCAGATCGGGGTCAAAGCTGCAATTTACCGATATTTGATCTGATTTGAGGGATACTGCACGGTTCTTCCTGATTCATCACGGTTCACAAGTAATCCGGGTCAAAAAAGTCCCGATTAGCTTTGGCAAACCAAAGCCCTGATACATATTGTATATCAGGGCTTTTTGCTTCGGACCGGTAAATTGCCGGGAAGTACAATTGTCCATAAAATGATGTGATGACCTGGGGGGACAGCAAAGTGGATGCGGTGGTTGAAGTACATAATCTGAACATGAAATATCATTCGCTTAACGGCGAATTACTGGCGCTCAAGGATGTGGAGCTGTCGGTCGGGGCAGGGGAGTTTGTCAGCATTGTCGGCCCGAGCGGCTGCGGAAAATCCACGCTCCTTTCGCTGATAGCCGGCCTTGCGCAGCCCTCCGCCGGTACCATAGCAGTAGGCGGCAGGCCCGTTTCCGGTACGTCCAGCCAGGTGGGCTACATGCCTCAGAAGGATCAGCTTTTTGAATGGAGGACCATTCTTGAAAATGCTCTTCTCGGACTTGAGATCACGCATACCTTGAATGCCAGGACCAGGGCTTATGTCTCCGGGCTGCTCGAGACATACGGTCTCGCGGATTTCCGGGACAAATACCCGAACCAGCTCTCAGGCGGTATGCGTCAGCGAGCGGCTCTTATACGGACGCTTGCTACAAATCCCGGGATCCTTCTTCTGGACGAGGCGTTTTCGGCGCTCGATTACCAGACGCGGCTGGCTGTGTCGGAAGATATCTATTCTATCATCAAGAGAGAAAACAAAACGGCTATCCTGGTAACACATGATATAGCGGAGAGCATAAGCATGGCTGACAGAGTCGTAGTGCTCACAAAAAGGCCTGCCGCAGTCAAGAGCATTTATGAAATAAAAATGAGCTGTGAGAAGCGAACTCCTCTGAATCGCAGGGAGGCGCCGGAATTCAGGCATTACTTCAACCAGATATGGAGGGATCTCGACATTCATGTATGAGGCAGAAGTTTTTGTTCCGGTAGTTTTGGGGGAGACGAATTATTATGGCAAATAATCAGGTCGTATCGGAAGAGCATAAGGCCTATTTGAAAAAGATAAGGCAACGCAAAATATCGATCCTTTTCACGCAGGTATTCATACTGGCCGCATTCTTGGCTCTATGGGAGCTGTTGGGAGAGCTGAAGCTGATCGATCCTTTCATAACCAGCCAGCCGTCGAGGATAGTCAGGACACTTGGCAATATGTACAGGGAGGGTCAGCTTTTTTACCACACGTGGGTAACGTGCTATGAAACTGTGATCGGATTCATAACGGGAACAATCATAGGTACAGTCTTTGCCGTAATACTATGGTGGTCGGAATTCCTGTCAAAAGTAACTGAACCGTACCTTGTTGTGCTGAACAGCTTGCCGAAGATCGCTCTTGGGCCTATCTTCATCGTATGGATCGGCGCGGGGCCGGCTTCAATAATAGTGATCGCATTGACAATCTCGCTTGTCGTAACCATCCTGGAGGTACTGAATGGTTTTCTGTCTGTAGATCAGGATAAGATCAAACTTGTGAGGACCTTCGGCGCAAACCGGCTTCAGGTGCTTTCAAAGGTGGTGCTGCCTTCCTCGTACCCTGTCATTATCAATGCATTGAAGATAAACGTCGGACTTTCATGGGTCGGCGTCATTGTCGGAGAATTCCTTGTCTCGAGGGCGGGGTTGGGTTATCTGATCGTTTACGGCGGTCAGGTGTTTCAGCTAGATATCGTCATGACGAGCGTCCTGATCCTGTCCTTTGCTGCTGCGCTTATGTACCAGGGGGTGGTCTACATTGAGAAGCTGTTGTTGAAAAGTGGAAGATATTAAACTGTACACTGTCAGAGGGGGTATGACTATGAAAATCTTAAAAACACTTACCGCAGTGATATTGGTCATTTGTATGGCATTATCCTTTACCGCTTGCGGTCAAAAAGAGCTGACAAAGGTCAAACTGAGCGAGGTTACACACTCCATTTTCTACGCGCCGCAGTATGCGGCCCTGAACCTGGGCTATTTCAAGGATGAAGGGCTTGAAATAGAGCTCGTTAACGGGCAGGGAGCCGACAAGGTAATGACGGCGGTCCTTTCAGGACAGGTGGACATTGGCTTTTCCGGACCTGAAGCCTGCATTTATGTCTACAACGAAGGCAAGGAAGACTATGCGAAGGTATTTGCCCAGCTTACCCAGAAGGATGGTTCGTTCCTTGTCGGCAAAAAGCCCGAACCTGATTTCAAATGGACCGACATCAAGGGCAAAAACGTAATAGGAGGCAGAAAGGGCGGAGTTCCAGAAATGACGCTCGAGTATGTAATGAGGAAAAACGGGGTAACTCCGGGCAAGGATGTTAACGTCGATACAAGCGTGCAATTCGCGCTGATGGCCGGCGCGTTTACAGGCGGCAACGCCGATTATGTGGCGCTGTTCGAGCCCGTGGCGTCCCTGCTCGAACGCGAGGGAAAGGGCTATATAGTTGCATCGGTGGGAAAGGACAGCGGAGAAATAACATATACCTCATATTATGCAAAAATGAGCTACATAAAAAAGAACCCCGGAATTATTCAGAAGTTCACCAATGCCATTTACCGCGGACAGCTCTGGGTCGATTCGCATACGCCGGAGGAAATAGCCGGCGTCATCAAGCCAGCCTTCACGGACTCCGACAAGGAATTGCTGACCACGGTGATCAAGCGTTACAAGGAGCAGGATACCTGGTGCAAGGATCCGATCATGAAGAAGGAAGCCTTCGGACTGCTGCAGGAGGTAATGACGCAGGCTGGTGAACTGAAAAAGGCGGTTCCTCACGAGGATATATCCGATAACAGCTTTGCCCGGAAGGCCATAGACACGATAAAGAAGTAGGGGCAAGATAATGTTCAAGGCTCGATATATAACCGAATACGATAAGCCCAGGATTTTGTAGTAAAAAAGAGCGTACACTCAAGGCTTTAGCCCGGGAGATACGCTCTTTTCCGGTTAATGGAATACAGCTGGTCAGGTACCCGATTCGCCGGTGATTTTTACTGGCTTATTCTTTGCTCACTTGACTGTCAGAACCGTACCCGTCTTGTCAAGCAAATCATTGCGTACATATTTCTCACCATTTTCGGTGATGCTGAGCATCCTGCCCCTCCACATAGCCAATCCGCCATTTTGGCCCTGTGCGTATGTATTGCCGGAAAAGACCGGCTGGTTTTCTTTTGACATGAAGCAGTGGATCAATGCATACTTCGACAGGTAAAATATATTGTTTGTAATGAATATACCATCATTTTTATTTACATAACCCCTGCCGCCGAACTCAATCGAGCAGAGATTAACTTTCTGGAACAGATATATGGTTCGAAGCGTTAGCGTCTCCACCCAGCCGTAGCCGGTGTACATAACATAATTATCATCAAAGCTGACATTTTTGAAACCGCTGGGTATACCCGGATTTTCCATTTCCATGTAATCTACCAGATGCAGGGCCGCCGCGTTGTATTCCAGCAGATTTCCCCTGATAACAACGTCGCTGTAAATAAAAGAAGCGCTGTCCGCATAGTGGAGAGCCATTACCAATGTCTTGCTGGCGCAATGATGGATATAATTGTTTACGACTGTGTTTCTCGGCCCCGACATGTGCACGGCGCCGCCGGAGTTATTTATATACGCAATCTTGCTGTTTCCCTCTCCATAGGTATACTTTGTAGTGCCCCCGCCGCACCAGCCTATTTCACAATTCTGTACGATTGTATTTGTCCAGCCCTGATCGCCTCCACAGCTGACGCCAAGCATACTAAAATACACTACTTTCAAGTTGTCAACCGTCATATCCCTGCCATTATTACCAACAGGCGATATGCCCGTACCATCAAGTGAAAACTCTATTTCACCGTACAGCTGTCCCGGATTACCCGCGTCACAGCGTAGATACAGCGGACCTGTAACGCCGGTCTCCATTACCTTATCAAACGGGTCTATTTTGGATAGATCGATACAGGAAAAGAAGTCCAAATTGTGCGTAAGTCCCGTAACGGCGTCGAAACGCTTTCCTGTTTCAAAAACATACTGCCTGCCGTCCCAGCAGGTCGCAACCTTGTTTGCCCAGCTCTTTCCGCCGTTGAAAAATATGCCTGCGCACTCGCGGAGTTCTCGATAGTATACCCATATTTTTTTGCCGCTCTTGTCAGAGTAGTATAATTTCCACTTGTCGGGTGACGCCGCATTTTCTGACACGGAGCCGCTGAAAACGGGCTTGGCGCCTGTACCGTATGCGGAATAGGTAACGCCCGGCTGTCCCCAGATCTCCTCATCGTACCATATGTCCCCGCGTTTGAAGAATACCGCGTCGCCGTACTTCAGCTCCGCAGAATTGACCTTCTTTATGGTCGCCCATGGCTTCTCGGGCGACGTACCATCATTTGAGTCATTGCCACTACTGGAGACAAAATATGCCGTCCCGGTATACGTTTTTCCCTGAACAAACGCGGTACTTTTTGTAATATCGGTATTGCTGTTTATGATGGAGTCTCTACGCTCGTCTGCAAGAGCAAGGATTTTAGCGGATTTCATATCACTGCCTGCAGTATTATCAGTTTGCCTGAATGAGCTCTCATACAGTCTAAGTACCGCTTTGATCGCTTCTTTCCTGCTGAGGTTGTCCATTGGCCTTAAGGATTTATGTACGAAATCGGTCTCAAAGACCTGATTGCCGCTAACGGGGGAAAACTGACCCATGCACCAGAATTTTGAACTGGTAACGTAGTCCCATCCTGAAACATGCTTCTTATAGTCAATATCGTAAAATGGAGACGACTTGCTGCAATCCGGAAACCACTTTTCAAAGTTGTTGTCAAATCCATGCGCCAGATCGACGCCCAAAACCTGGTTGAAATAGTTCCAGTCGCCGTTTGTCGTCTGACCGATCCCCATCAGACATGCAGCATAATAAGCTGCCAGCATTCCATGATCCCTGTGCATCGCGACATTGGACGCCAGCGCTCGTGAAGCCGTCTTCTTCCACTGCGGAACAAGCTTGCTGTTGTAACGGGTAATCATATTTGTCAGCATAGTGCAATACTGGCTGAAGTTAATTGTCTTATCCCAGTCGCCTAGCAGATTACCCGGTACGAATCCATATGAAATGGCCCGCAGGATTTCGGTGTCATTTGTGGAAACGGTTTTGCCCGAGGGAGCCGCAAAAACAGAAAAAGTACTCGTTGCAACGAGAATAACGCAAAGCGCTAATGAAATAATGTGCTTCATCATTTTTCTCCCTTATGAATATGTCTTAAATATAGCCCCATTAGCAAATATATTATCCTTATTATGGACAATAGTCAATTCTGCATTGCAAGATTTGGTAAATGCCATCAGGTATCATATCTCCGATTCATCGTTATAACCCAACACATTTATCAACTCCGCAGCCGCTGCGGACAGGGGTATGTCCTTTAACCACGCAGCGCCTATGCTTCTGGGAGGAATTTTTTCAAAGGGCTTTACTTCGCGCAGTATGCCGTTTTCCAGTTCATCGGTGATGAAGTTTCTGATGACGCAGGCAATTCCGAAGTCAAATCTGGCGAAATGTATCAGAAGGTCCATATTGCCCAACTCAAAGGCAGGTTCCGCAGTTATCGAATTATTTTCGAAATACCGGTCGATGAACGTGCGCGAATTGCTGGCTTTTTCAAGAAGGAGAAGCGGCTGCTTCGCAATTTCGCTGAGCGGCTGCATTTTATTGCACAGATAGTGGTATTTCTCACCTGCCACGAAGCAGTCCTGTATTTCCAGTATGCTTTTGAAAACCAGATCATCGTCCTCATATGGCATATTGATCATACCGAAGTCGATTGTTCCGGATTTAAGCAGGCTTATTATACCCGGCGTAGTCTGGCAGATTACCTGTATTCTGATGCCGGGGTGCAGAGTATGGAACAGCTTGAGGTATGGAACCAGGTAATGCTTGCAGAGAGTGTCGCTGGCGCCTATTTTCACCTCGCCCGCTAGCAGGTTCCTAAGGGCGCTTATCTTTCTCTCCGCGGCAGACAGGGAGCTGAAGACCTGCGCCACCGATCTGTAAAGGACCTCGCCCTCCTGCGTCAGTTTGACTCCGCGCGGCGTCCGGGTAAACAGTGCGCAGCCCAGTTCGTATTCTAGCTGTCTGATAGCCCTGCTGACTGCCGGCTGGGTGATATAAAGCTGTTCGGCGGCCTTCGAAATGCTTGCGTTTTCTGCGACGTAATAGAAAGATTTATATAATTCAAGGTTCATGGGTAATACCCGCCTCCTGATATGTGTGATTATGACATTGGCCGGTACAACACGGCCCGGCTGTTCGGTCGCGATCGTAAATCGAGGCAGCCCTGTTATTACTTGTATAGGTATAACTCTATGTTATAGCTGTTATTACCAATATGCATTTTATTTATATATTTACTTCCATTATAATCAAATCAGATAAAAAAACAAGGTTACAAAATCAAAATGACGGAGGTAATAAATATGAAAACGAAGATAGGTATCAATGGGTTCGGCAGAATAGGAAGAAACGCTTTTAAGGTGATCGCAGAGAAGTACGCAGATATACTGGAGGTGGTTGCGGTCAACGATCTGACCGACCCGAAAACGCTTGCCCACCTGCTGAGGTATGATTCTGTATACGGCAGGTTCAGCGGTACGGTCGAAGCAACGGAAAACTCGCTCGTTGTAAATGGAAATGAGATCAGGATCCTCGCGGAGCGCGATCCCAGCAACATACGCTGGAGCGACTACGGCGCCGAAATAGTACTGGAGTCCACCGGGCTGTTTACCAAAAAGGAAAAGGCGGAGGTTCACATAACAAAGGGCGGCGCCAAAAAGGTGCTTATTTCGGCGCCTGCAGCCGATGCTGACATCACACTGGTACTTGGAGTAAATGAGAAAAATTACGATGCGGCCAGGCACGATATTGTGTCCAACGGCTCCTGCACTACCAACTGCCTCGCACCGTTAGCAAAGGTCCTCAACGATAATTTCGGCATCAAAAAAGGCTTCATGTCCACGGTTCATTCATATACGAACGACCAGAACATACTTGATCTGCCCCACAAGGATATAAGAAGGGCCAGAGCGGCCGGGATGTCTATAATACCCACCAAAACGGGGGCGGCGAAGGCTATCGGTCTGGTCATCCCCGAGCTTGAGGGAAAGCTCAACGGGTTTGCCTTCAGGGTTCCTACACCTGCAGTTTCAGTGCTCGACCTTGTTGTGGAAACAGAAAAGAATACCACGAAGGAGGCGGTCAACGCAGCGTTGAAGGCTGCAGCGGACGGTCCGATGAAGGGTATACTGAACTATTCCGAGGAACCCCTCGTATCGGTGGATTACAAAGGCGACCCCGCTTCTTCTACAGTGGATGCTCTATCTACGATGGTTATCGGCGGAAATATGATCAAGGCTGTTTCATGGTACGACAACGAGTGGGGCTATTCGAACCGCCTGGCTGATCTGACGGCATTTGTCGCAGGTAAGCTGTAACTGATATCATAAATGAAGCGATATAGATAATATTAGCGGCCGAAAAAGTATGGCTGGCATCTACTAGGAAATATCCCGGACGTATGCAAACCGGAAACGGTTTAACGCCCTTTGGGATATTTTTTTCGGATAATTCATCTGAAACTAATTTTCGTTTGATTTTTAGGACATTTGTATGGAAATTACGTAAATATGGTATGGCTGCTAACAAACAGATAATAAATTAACGGGGGAGAATTTATGAACAGGAAAAAAGTTATAATCCTTGCCGCAGCGATTGTCCTGCTGGCGGGACTTGCTTACGGAGTCAATTACCTGATAAACCTGTCCTATTACAATAAAGTAATGCCGACAGTGACAATCGATTCAGTCGACGTTTCAAAGCTCGAAGACGGCATATATTCGGGAAGCTTCGACGCCAGGATAATTGCCGCCACTACTGAGGTAACGGTAAAGGACGGCAGAATAACGAAAATAGACCTCGTGAAGCATAAATATGAAAGAGGCAAGCCCGCAATTGCGGTTGTCGATAGGATTATCTCCGATCAGTCGCTGGATGTCGATGTGGTATCAGGTGCTACCAACAGCAGCAAGGCAATACTGAAGGCCGTGGAGAATGCCTTGAAGAGCGGGCCTGAGAAGAAATAGAATCATAGCATTTATACCGTAAATATATCCGCGAGCTTGGCTTCCAGGCCTTCGAACACTTTTGATTTCACAGTCATGTCACCGGTAAAGCTTGCATGATCCGATATGTCACGCTTTTTAAAGTTGTAGACAGAGACCTCCTTAATATCGGGATCGACTACCCAGTACTCCTTGACACCGGTCTGCATGTACAGATCGAGCTTTTTCAGCATGTCCTTGCGCCTTGTGGATCTCGACAATACCTCGACCGCGAGCGTCGGAACGCCTTTGTATTTTCCTGAGGCATCGATTTTATCCGTATCGCAGATGACAAGGATATCAGGCTGCACTACGTTGATGTTATCCTTGCCCTTTATCAAAGTGACATCGAAAGGCGAAGTCAGAGGCCGGCACTTCTTCCCTTTGAACCAGTTATAGAAAGTACCGGAGATTTCTGTCACAGCCGCCTGGTGGTTATATACCGGAGAACTAAGGAGATAGACCTCTCCATCTATGTATTCATATCTTAGATCTGAATTTTCAACCATCTTAAGGAACTCTTCATAGCTGATCTTCCATCTGTCGTTGTAGATATAGTTTGCAGCTTCCTCCGCGACGGCTGATCTTTCCTCGCACGGAACTATTTTTGCGATTTCATAGCCATTTCGAGTCACGACCACATCCTCAAGATCCGCCGCAATTTTCAGGTATTTTCCGAAGTTGTTCTGCACCTCCGTTGAGGATACTTTCATGTTATCCACTCCTTGCTATCAATTAGCTATATTATATATTTGATTAGCTAAAATGTCAATATATTGGCTAATAAATATAATTTATTGTATTTTAGAATATTATGGAATAATATAGTACCTGACAAAATACTTTTGTATGTGAATGAGTATCTGCGGGCGTCCGGCTTCAGAAGAGCGTATTCGGGCGCGCGTGGTGTACTCGGCCTAAGAAGGAATGGGCTGCATAAAAGTGAGGTGCTGATTTTAAGAAAACTTTATTTGTAACATTGATGCTTCTTTTTGTATTTATCGCCGGCTGCGGGCAAAGCACCGAGACCGCCCTGACGGACGATATCGCACAAACGGGGAGCGCGGCTTTACAGGGCACTGCAAATGACGGTACGGCTTCCCCTGAGGTTTCCGGACAGCAGGACGAAAGCGCTTCGCAAAGCGACCAGGGAGGTACGACAGCTGCTGGGGAACAACAGCCTTCGACAGATGGCGGGAACCTGGAAGCCATTGCATCACAGATACCCGATGATATAAAAGATTATCTCATCAATAATGCACAGAAGCTGATCGACGAATACCGGCCCGATACCCCCGGCCTTTCGGAGCCTATAAAAATATCGGAGGTCTGCTCCATTATCGACTATGCAGCGGGGAGCCTCGATTCGGATGGTTACGACGAGCTTGCGGTCATCACTGAAAACAGTGAAGTCCCCGACGAGGAAACCGGTTCCGCCTCGCGCTGGATACTCATACTGTCAAGGCGCGGGCAGGAAAGGTATGAAATTGTGAACTATAACCCCGGCTTTATTCTAAGTGCGGAGGAAGGCGGGGTTTTCGGAGATCCGTACAACAGTATCAGCATAAACGACAATATACTATCGGTGGTCCATTACGGCGGAAGCAATTACAGGTGGGGGTATGTCCATGAATTTGCCTATGAAGGTGACACGCTTAGGCTGCTCCGGCTAACTGAAACAGATGAGTTCACCGGAACGGGAAACGGCACTGAAACAGTCTATGATTTTAAGGAATCCGGCTTGAAACAATTTGCCGAATATGTGGATAGCTCGGAGGAGAAGCTTATCTACGAATGTACTTTACCAAAAAGCGATTTTCTGTTCGAACGTTTCAGGATCGAGGATATGAATGATGCGGCTTACACTGCCAGGTACCTGCCGGACCTCGGCGCATACGATTATGTCAATGGGACAGTTATCGGTACGAAGACTTCCCCGGATGCGGTACTTGATACGATAAAGCAAAAATGGTTTAGAGACTTTAACAAGATCGATTTTTCATGGACGGAGGAAACTCGTAAAAATTACGCAAGCGTATGCTTTTTTGAGCCTGCGGGTTATTATTACGAAAAGGATGGCTCGACGCTGCAATACTGGAGCGTTGAAAAGGATGATTCAGGAAATGCAAGTCATATCGTATTGCTGAACAGTACTGATGACGCCGGCCAGCCGAAGTGCAACTTCTATTATTACGACGACCGGACCGGCGAAATAGATATACAGTAGGTTTCAGGTCGGGATCAGCAAGTAAGGTGTTATCCGCGCAGCCATTCCGGCTCGAGTATTTCTCCGTCGTCCGGTATATATACCCTGCTCTTGATCCCGCTGTTGTCTGCGAAATTTGAAAGGGCTTTCCTTGTCAGTCTGCAATGGTTCCAGGCTTCCATGTGCACACAGACCACCCTGGCTTCGGGCAGCTTGTTACATACAGCGAGGACATCCTGCGCATTCATCGTGATCGGCCTGCCGTATCTGAACCGCGCTTCGCCGCAGTTGCAGACGACTACGCCTGGTTTGAATCTGTCGAGCGTCTCGACTACACAGGAGCAGTAAACACTGTCCCCGGTTATATATATGACCTGTTCGCCGGGCGCCGCCAGCACGAAGCCTGAAACGGGAGCAAGCTTCAATGCCGTCGTTCCGTGTCCGTGTCTGCCGCCGGTGCGCGTAAAGCTTATGCCTTCCCATTCAGCGTTTTCAGGGATAGCATTAACTTTTTGGAACCCTATGCCCTTGAGCGTTTTTTCATCCTCGGGCTGGCAGAAAACCGGCCTGTCCTTCGGCAGAAGTTCTATTGCGGCTTCATCGAAATGATCCCTGTGAATATGGGTAATAATAACCGCATCAAAAGCGAGTATCGTTTCCAGCGGCGTCTTGAGTTCGGCAGTAGGATTGCCTTCCTTGTTCGGGACATTCGGTATCGGAGCCATGGAGCCTTTTTCTCCGAGCATCGGATCGATAAGTATTTTTTTACCGTTAAATTCGAGTATGAAAGTTGCGTGGCGGATATGCCTGATTTGCATGTTTTTTCCTCCCAGTTCCTGTGATATTATGATTATAGAACTAAGACTCATTGAGCGGAGTAACACTTATGCCGTATTTGCTTGAACGGCGAAAGGAATTGATCCTTATGATCGACCAAACCGACAATGAAATAATAAGGCTGCTTTCAGAAAACTCCAGGATGCAGTGGCAGGAGATAGGGGAACGGGTCCATCTCACCGGGCAGGCCGTAAGGAACAGGATCAGCAGACTCGAAAAGCTTGGGATAATCGAAGGCTATACTGTAAAGCTTGATTACGAGAAGCTGGGGAGGTGCGTTACGGCTTATGTGACATTGTTTATGAAAACTACGGATCACGCCGCCTTCAAAAAATATATTGCGGGAAATTCATTCGTGACGGATGCGCACAGGATCAGCGGCGAAGGCTGCTATATATTGAAGGTGGAGGCAGCCGACCGGCAGTCTCTCAACGATTTCCTCGACGAAATTCTGGCATTCGGGAATTACAGGCTAAATATGTCGATTGATAAAATCAAATAAAATAGGTTTTTGGCTTATGCGGTTATTGTGGCTTTTAAAAGAAGGGAAACGTAGTATACTGTTCTTATCCAACGTATACAGCTTATATTTACGAAAGAGGAGATAAGATGAAAAAGATCATTCTGATACCGGACTCATTCAAAGGTACAATCTCATCTTCGAATATTTGCGCGGTAATGGAACGGACGCTTCACAAATGGTACCCGGATACCCAAATAACAAGCGTTCCTGTAGCGGATGGCGGGGAGGGGAGCGTAGATGCCTTCCTCACTGCTGTCGGAGGCGAAAAGATACAAGTAATCGTCAAGGGACCCTATTTTGAAGACATAAACTCTTTTTACGGTATATTGCCTGATGGGACCGCCGTGGTTGAAATGGCGGCTGCGGCCGGATTGCCGCTGGCCGGCGGGAGGCTCCATGCCGAACAGACTACGACATACGGGGTCGGGCAGCTCATACTTCATGCTGTTGAAAAAGGGTGCAGGAGAGTGATACTCGGCCTCGGAGGCAGCTGCACGAATGACGGGGGAGCCGGGGCGGCAGCTGCGTTGGGGGCGGTATTCATGGACAGGGATGGAAAGAGCTTCATACCTGTGGGTGCTACGTTAAAGGATATCGCCCGGATAGATCTGTCCGGGATACGCGCCAAACTTGAAAATATCGAAATAATAGCCATGTGCGATATCGACAATCCGCTGTGCGGACCTAACGGCGCAGCGGCAGTATTCGGACCCCAGAAGGGGGCAGACGCAGAAACTGTCAAGCTTTTGGATGAAGGGCTTTTACATATGGCCGGGGTCATCAGGCAAAATACGGAACCCGGCGGTAATACGCAATCTTCCTCACAGGATATCGATGGGAGTCACCGGGCACCCAACATTCTCGATCTGCCGGGGGCAGGCGCAGCCGGCGGCTTCGGAGGAGGCGCGGCGGCATTTCTCGGCGCACGCCTGCAGATGGGCATAGACACCGTACTGGATGTCGTAAGTTTCGATACCCTGCTGTCGGGAGCCGACCTGGTCATTACGGGCGAGGGAAGGATAGACCGGCAGTCACTGCGCGGCAAAGTCGTGGTCGGAATTGCGCGAAAAGCGAAAAAAGCCGGTGTGCCTGTCGTTGCAGTTGTAGGAGATATCGGAGATAATGTGGAAGAAGCTTACGATATCGGAGTAACGGCAATTTTCAGTATCAACAGGCTGGCAATACCGTTCAGCCAGGCAAGGACCAGGAGCAGGCAAGACCTGGAAGCGGCAATGGACAACCTTGCCCGGTTCATGCATTTGTGGGCAAAATAATTATTCCCGGGATACCCGCCAGTACAGGGCGGCTTCGTATAGCCGTACCGACGCGGTTGAAGCGGCAAAGGCGGGCCCGGTAATTTTTCGGAGGGAATATGTTTGATGTAACTGCTCTTGGAGAACTGCTGATCGATTTTACGCCGTCAGGCTTATCCGAAAACGGCAACCCGCTTTTTGAAAGGAACCCCGGAGGAGCACCGGCGAACGTGCTGGCATCGCTTTCGAGGCTTGGTGCGAGGACTGCTTTTATAGGCAAGGTCGGCAGCGATCAGTTCGGCAGGTTCCTCAGGGATTGCCTCAATCAAAACCATATAGATGTGAGCGGCCTTAAAATGAGCGAAACGGTAAAAACGACGCTGGCTTTCGTACATCTGACAGATACGGGAGACAGATCGTTCAGCTTTTACCGCGATCCGGGAGCCGATCTGACGCTCGAGCCGTCCGAGATCCCGGCGGATATTATAAGGCAGTCGGGTATCTTTCACTTCGGCTCGCTCTCTCTTACAGACGAACCGGCCAGGAGCGCTACGTTAACGGCACTGGGAATTGCAAGGGACAACGGCGTCATTATAAGCTATGACCCGAATCTGAGGCCGCCTCTGTGGAAATCGCCCGCCGAAGCTGAACGCGAAATTAGGCGAGGCCTTGAATATGCCGATATTCTTAAGATCTCCGATGAAGAACTTGTGTTTATTACCGGGGAAAGCGACCTTGAAAAGGGAAGCAGGATACTTTCAGACATGGGCATAGGCCTGATATTCGTTACACTGGGCCCCAGAGGCACGTTTTTCAGACACGGCGGCGATACGGGGAAACTCGATACCTATGATGTCAGGGTAGTTGATACCACAGGGGCGGGCGACGCCTTCCTCGGGGGCATACTTTACGGACTCAGGGGGAAAAAACGCAGAGACCTTGCCGGACTTGACAAAGCTGAAATAGAATGCATGACCGATTTTGCCAATGCGGTTGGCGCGCTGACCACAACGAAAAAAGGAGCGATTCCGGCTGTACCTTCGTTGGAAGAGGTACAAAGCTGCATGAAAGAAGTAAGAAAATTAGCTTGTCCCTGATCTTAACCAAAGCCCGTATGACCGGGCTTTTTTTATTTTGCTTCCTTTGTTTACCTCTATCCCCTCCGTCTCCTCTGTTTCATTTGCTAACTTTTTTTGATATTCGACCGTATTATATGTAAAATGTTAACATCAAAGAGAATTTTGGAGGTCGAATAAATGGAAGTTTTCAATGTCAACAACAATCCCAGGACAGTCGGTAAAGGACTCTCTAAGTTTATATTACTGGGCGTCATTCTTCTTGCTGCAATAATTCTCCTTACATCCACATTCGGTTCGGTACCGGCAGGATACGTAGGAATAACCGTAACAATGGGTTCGGTTTCACAGACGGTCCGGAACGAAGGTATGTACATGAAGCTGCCTTTCGTCCAGACTATAAGGATGATGGAGGCAAGGACTCAGAAGGTCGAGTGGAACAACCCCGACTCTCCCATAACGGCGGCGAGCAAGGACCTTCAGGACGTTTATATACTTGCGGTAGTAACGTACCACATATCGCCGGACAGGGCGCCGAAGATATTCCAGACAATAGGTCTCGATTATGCCGACAAGAAGGTTATTCCGCTGACATTGAACGCGATCAAGACGCACACAGGCAAATATAATGTGGCTGAGATACTGAACAACCGTGAAAAGATCACGAACGACGTCAACAAGGATGTCGCGGCCCAGCTGCTGGCCAACGACATAATACTCGAAAACGTGTCGCTGGTGAACATAGACTTCAGGAAGGAATACAAGGACGCCATCGAGCAGAAGCAGATAGCCGAGAAGCAGGTGGAGACGCAGCAGTATACGCTTAATAAGCAGGCGCTCGAAGCACAGCAGCAGGTAAAGAAGGCCGAGGCCGATAAACAGGCCAAGATCCTTGCTGCTGAAGCAGAAAAGCAGGCAAAGATACTCGAAGGCGAAGGCATAGAAGAATTCAATAAAAAAGTTACGCAGAGTATAACAGACCAACTGTTGAAGTACAAGGAACTCCAGAATCAGGAGAAATCGATCGACAAGTGGAGCGGTCAGTATCCCGCAGTAGTAGCCGGCGGTGACTCCATACCGTTGATACAGATGCCGGCTTCGGTTTCAGGCGGCGGATCGGTTACAGGTATAACGGGCAGCCAGGATGGCTCGGGAAGTTCGGAGAAATCGGGAGCCAATACCGGTAAATAGCAGGTTATAAGCTATATTCCCTAAACCTGGCGATAGAGCAATCATGGAAAATATGGAACAAAACAAGAACTGATACGTCAGCAGATATGTTGAAGCTCATAACAAAATCATGAGTAATGGAGTGATGTTATGAAAAAACTGATCGCATGTCTGCTGGCGTTATTTGTTTTAATACCGGTGTCCAGCAGCCCCAGCCTTGCCTCCAATGAACGGAGGGTTACCATTTACCTTGACGGAGAAAAGGTTCCATTCAGCGATGCCGAGCCCTACATAAATTCGGGGAGGGTGCTTGTTCCGGTGCGCGGGTTTTTTGAGAAGATCGGCGTTACGGTGGATTGGAACCAGACAGACAAGATAGCCATCATTAAGGATGACAAGCGTGAGATAATGCTCGAGCTGGGCAACCGGACTGTGCTCAGCAATGGCATAGCGGAGTACCTCGACTGCAGTGTTGCATTGAAGAACGACCATGCCATGATCCCTTTGAGGTATATAGCCGAGAGCTTCGGTTATGACGTTGAATGGGAACCGAAAACGTTCAGCGTGCACATAACGAAGGGACGGGATAAAGCCACAGGAACCGGTGAGCTTCCCAGACTCAAGGATCTGGAGACGTTCTACCAGCTTATACATTACAGCGACACGATGAGGAGCTACCTGAGATTTGATTCGGTACGTACGATGCCCGGCGGGTTGATGAATTCCGATATTGCTTCGGACAGCGCCCTGACAAATGAAGAGGCAGCGCCGTCGCTTTCCCCCTCTGCGGATCCCGGAGCTGTACAGTCTGGAAGCAGGACCGCTGAAAAATCGGCGGAAAATACCGCAGGAACCGGTGACTATTCTGGCACCAACAACCAGGTGGAGGGCGTCGAGGAGGGTGATGTTGTAAAGACCGACGGAAAATATATTTATTCCGCGGATAAAGATGTATTGAGGATAATCAACGCAGACCCGGCGAATCCGCGCGTGCTCTCCGAGATCCCATGCAGCGGCGGTATCAGTGAAATTTATATATACTCGAATAAATTGATCCTGATCAACGGTGTTTCGCAAATGAATTTTACAGTAACCGATAGTAAGTTTCGCGATATGGCAGAACAGATATCCGGAGGTCGGAAATTAGAGAGTACTAATGTAAGGATATACGATATATCTGACCACAAAAAGCCGAAACTCCTTCAGGATAGAGATTATGAAGGTAATTACATTTCATCGCGCATGATCGATGACAATGTCTATATAGTTACAAATGCGAATGTTTATTTTTTAAGAAGATATATCGATGATGAGTTTACCGACATATTCTGCAGGAACGACAGGGCTGGATTCAGGAGACTTCTCAATGAAGACCCTGAAGAGAGGGATGCAATGCTTAAAGAGACGGGATGCAAATCCGTGGATGAACTGTTCACAGCCATAAGAGCCGTCCTTGAGAATTCGGTAACTCCGGGCTACGCCGACAACCTTACCGGGAAAGTCAGCAAACTGCACCTGAAGGACATACCGTATTTCCCCGACATGATCAGCCCAAATTATCTGATAACGGTCGGGATAGACCTGAATGGCGGGCAAACTGAAGTAAAGGCTTATATGGGAAGCTCCAGGGAGCTTTATGTATCCGCGGAGCACCTGTACACTGCGCTGCCGGCTTATTGCTACAACGCTGTCCGCAGCAGGCTTGAAGGCTATCCGTGCTATGATTATGACACTACCGTCTACAAATTCGGCCTACAAAACGGCAAGATCGCCTATGAGGCAAAGGGAAAGGCGCCCGGAGTGATACTTGACCAGTTTTCAATGGATGAAAACGCAGGGATATTCAGGATTGCGACCACAACTGGCCAATGGAGCGGAAATACCGCGAACAACGTATACACACTGGATGAAAAGCTCGCGATAATCGGCAGGCTCGAGAATATCGCAGAGGGAGAGAAGATTTACAGCACCAGGTTTGCGGGGGACCGTATTTATATGGTAACCTTCCGCCAGATGGATCCGTTTTTCGTAATAGACGCCGCAGACCCGAAAAAGCTGAGCGTTCTTGGCTACCTTAAAATTCCGGGGTTCAGCACATACATGCACATACTTGATGACGGGCATGTCCTCGGCTTCGGTTTCGATACGAAGGAAACAGGTACGGGAGCAGTCCGGACCGGAGGGTTTAAGCTATCGTTATTCGATGTTACCGATGTGTCGGCTCCTAAGGAAATAAAAAATGAAGTCATAGGCCAAAGAGCGAGCTCCGAGCTCGAAAATGACCACAAGGCGCTTATGATATCGATCGAGAAAGGCATCATGGGTTTCCCTGTAGTTTATACGGATATTAAAAATGATTATTTTGCGGGCTTCTATATTTACAGGCTTTACACCGATGATTTCGAATACTTAGGCCGTATTTCCCATGTGCCCGCGGGAACTGCCATGAGTGACGCCGGAGAGGGACAATTTATCACGAGAGGGATTTATATTGGGGATTACCTTTATACCTTCTCCCGGGACAGGTTGGAGGTACACAGCCTGCAGACGCTTAAAAAGACGGGCAGCCTCGCTTTTTAGATGCGTTGGCCTTCCGTGGGGCTTTATATGGCCGTCACGTGCCTCTTACCGGCCGTCGCGTGCCTGTTGCCGACCGTTCCCGGCCTCCTGCCGGCAGTCGGGCGGTAGGTTGAACAATTATACAAGGAGGTATATCATAGATGGTATAAATCCCGTTAAAAACGGGTAATATCTATACGCAATATGCGATAAGGAGATGTAAAAAATGGCTTTTGCTACATTGAAGGTTCAGGAAAGAACTGAGAAACCGCAGGTATCACGACGGAATGGATTTATTCCCGGCGCTGTTTTCGGCGAGGGGATCGACAAGGGGATTTCGGTTAAGTTCGAACAGGCTCAATTCGCAAAGCTGCTCAAGAACCACGTGAAAAACGCCAAACTACAGTTGGAACTTGGTAACACGAACAGGCTCTGCCTCGTCAAAGAGGTGCAGAAGGATGTTGTCAGCGGAAAGGTCCTGCATGTCGATTTCCAGGCGGTTTCTGAAAATGAAGTCGTAAGGTTGAAGATCCCGATCAATTATGAGGGTGCTCACCTGCTGGAATCCAGGAAACTGCTGCTTCTCCCAAATGTAACCGAACTGGAAGTGGAGGGAAAACTCAGCGTTCTGCCTGATTCCATAAATGTCGATGTGAGCGGTAAAAAGCCCGGGGACAAGATACTGGTGCATGATCTGAAACTGGTCCAGGGCGTCAAGGCACATATTGAAGAAGGCAGCATACTGGCTGTTGTTGTTTTACCGAAAGAAAATGCTCCGGCTGAGGAGAAGGCTGAAGCTGCTCCTGCAGAAGCTCCTGCGGCTGCCGGGAAATAAGAGGATAGCGGAGCATGAAATCATAAACATTGCCGAATTAGGATCAGAATCCCTCCGGAACAATATTTCCGGGGGGATTTTATATTTCTTCACAAAATCTACACAACCTTTTAATATCATGTCTTTAGTAAAACCGAAACTGGTTATGTCTTTATATTTCGGAGGCGGATATGGAACAAAAAATATTGCGAAAGGTTCTGCAGATTGGCGGCATGACGTGCACAAGCTGTGAAATGCGGATAGAGAACAAGCTCAGGAAGCTTGAAGGCATTTCAGACGTCAAGGCTATTTACAGCAGCTCCAACGTCTATGTGACGTACGATGCCAATCTCATTTCTCTAGGTACTATTATCTATGAGATCGAGAAACTCGACTATACTGTGAAGAACAAGAGCGGCAGCCAACAAGCGAGCCAGCAGGACGGCAGCCGCCAAGTGGGCCAACAGGGCGGCAATGTACAGGGAAACAAAAAAAGTCCGGGTATTTTTGGACGGAACAGGAATGATGATTCCAAAATGCCCATTAATCAAGTGTTGGGGATAGGTATCATCATTCTGGCACTCTATCTTATCATAAAGAATACCGTAGGCTTCAATTTCATACCTCAGGTAAACCAAAACATGGGTTACGGCATACTCTTCGTTGTAGGACTTATAACTTCGCTGCACTGCGTCGCAATGTGCGGAGGCATAAACCTTTCACAATGCGTTTCCTACAGACAGGATTCCGGAGATGCGGGCAGACTTGCGAAAGTGAAACCAAGCTTGCTGTATAATACGGGTAGGGTAATATCCTACACCATACTCGGCGGTATTGTCGGTGCGCTGGGTTCCGTGGTCAGCTTCTCGGGTACGGCGAAAGGTATAATCGCCATACTTTCGGGAGTTTTCATGGTCATAATGGGCCTCAACATGCTAAATATCTTCCCCTGGCTTCGCAAGCTGAACCCAAGGATGCCCAGGATATTCGGTAACAAGATCCACCAGAACTGCGGTAAATACGGGCCCTTCTATGTCGGCCTCCTCAATGGCCTTATGCCGTGCGGACCGCTGCAGGCAATGCAGATATATGCGCTCGGCACCGGCAGCGCTTTCGCGGGAGCGTTATCAATGCTGTTCTTCAGCCTTGGCACATTGCCGCTGATGTTCGGCCTGGGAGCTTTGAGCTCGCTACTGAGCGGAAAGTTCACACATAAGATGATGAAGGTAAGCGCTGTACTTGTCATGGTACTTGGTATTATAATGCTGAACAGGGGGCTGAACCTTTCCGGCTTCAACATAGGAGGCGCGGTCTTTGCTGCTTCCACAACTGCGGCATCAGGCAATGTAGCGCAGGTTTCGGGCAGTGTACAGACCATTACGACGACGCTTCAGCCGAACAGCTACACGCCTTTCATAGTACAGAAGGGTATCCCCGTCAAATGGACGATAAGAGCTGACGCTTCGAATATCAACGGCTGCAATGGAACCGTGACGATACCCAAATACGGGATCTCGCAGAAGCTTGTACCGGGCGATAATGTGATTGAATTCATGCCCGACGCGGAAGGCAACATCCCATACACCTGCTGGATGGGCATGATAAGCAGCAATATCAAGGTGGTAGCCGACGTCGGCAAGGTGACGCAAAGCGACCTCGACCAGTCGCAGCAAAGCCAGGGCTCATCGTCCGGTATCGGTGCAGGCGGGTGCTGCGGAGCGACGCCGCCCGGGTTTGCCAATGGTAAGATTCCTGTGGACAATATCCAGACGGCCAAACAGAACGGAGATACTCAGGAGATAACTGTTACGGTTGACAATAACGGGTACACACCGGCTGCATTCGTGGTACAGAAGGGAGTCCCGGTGGTTGTGAAATTCAAGACCAGCCAGCTCAGCGGCTGCAATTCGAGCGTTTACTTCCCCGAATTCAACGGGGGAATGGACCTGACGAAGCAGACGGAAACGCCGGCGCTGCCGGCCGACCAGGATTTTACGTTCCAATGCGGCATGAACATGTTACATGGCTACGTAAAAGTGGTAGATAATATAAGTAACTTCGATATGGCTTCTGTAAAGAAAGCCATCGAGAATTACAAACCTGCTGCGGGCAGCACGGGCGGCGGAGGCTGCTGCGGGTAAAACTAAATTAACAATAGGAAGTGACAGTATGATCCGAAAGGAATCGTTAAATATATCTGGAATGTCCTGCGCGGCATGCGCCGCCAGGATCGAAAAAGGCCTTGGAAAGCTCGAGGGTGTAAGCACTGCAAACGTGAATTTCGCAATGGAGAAGGCGACCGTTGAGTTCGACGACAAGCAGGTCGATACACAGAAGTTTGAAGAGGTCATCAATAAACTTGGTTACGGCGTAATAAAAAAGAATGAAGCAGGCGGAAACAAGGCCATTCTCAGCGTAACAGGCATGACGTGCGCCTCCTGCTCCGCCAGAATCGAAAAGAAGCTTTCGAAGCTTGAGGGAGTAAGCACAGCAAATGTAAATCTGACCACCGAAAAGGCAACGGTGGAATACGACCCGTCGAAGCTGAAGGTTTCCGATATGGTCAAGGCTGTAAAGGACCTCGGTTATGGGGCGGAGAAGGCTGAAGAGGTTTCGGTCGACCGCGAGAAGGAACAGAGGGAAAAGGAAATCAGGACACTCAAGACTACGCTGATAATTTCCATAGTACTGAGCTCGCCGTTGCTGCTTGCGATGATACTTTCCGTACTGGGGATAGATGTCCCGTTCCTGCACAATCCGTATTTCCAGTTGATTATTGCTACACCTATCCAGTTTGGGATAGGCTACCGTTTTTACAAGCACGCATATCTGGCATTGAGGTCGGGCAGCGCCAACATGGATGTGCTCGTATCTATGGGCACTTCGGCGGCATACCTGTACAGTCTGTATAATGTTTTCTTCGAACCGCCGAAGATGAGCGGAATGAAGGACCTTTACTTCGAGGCCGCCGCAGTCATCATAACTCTCATATTGCTTGGCAAATTCCTTGAAGCTGTTGCGAAGGGAAAGACCTCAGAAGCCATAAAGAAGCTTATGGGCCTGCAGGCCAAGACAGCCAGGATCGTCAGAAACGGTGAAGAGACCGATATACCGATAGAAGAGGTCGTAGCCGGCGATATTGTTGTTGTCAGGCCCGGTGAGAAAATCCCGGTTGACGGAAAAATTCTCGAGGGCAACTCTGCCATCGACGAGGCAATGCTGACCGGCGAAAGCCTTCCGGTCGAAAAAAAGCCGGGTGACTACGTAATAGGGGCTACCATTAATAAATTCGGCACCTTCAAATTTGAAGCGACCAAAGTCGGCAAGGATACCGCACTTTCACAGATAGTAAAGATGGTGGAGGACGCGCAGGGCTCAAAAGCGCCTATTCAGAAGATCGCGGACAGGGTGTCGGGGATATTCGTACCTGTTGTAATCGGTATCGCTTTGGCTGCATTCCTGATATGGTATTTTTCGACGGGTGACCTTACAAAGGCTATAGTAAGCGCTGTTTCGGTCCTCGTAATAGCCTGCCCGTGCGCCTTGGGACTGGCTACGCCTACGGCTATCATGGTCGGCACCGGCAAGGGCGCCGAGAACGGCATACTGATAAAAGGCGGGGAACATCTTGAAACAGCTTACAAGCTCAATGCGGTAGTGCTCGACAAGACCGGCACCATTACGAAGGGACAGCCTGAAGTAACCGATATAGTTACCTTGGGCGATCTGGATGAAAAAACTGTATTGAAACTTGCGGCGGTATCGGAGAAAAAATCGGAGCATCCGCTGGGCGTCGCCATCTATGAAGACGGCAAAAAGGAAATCGGCGCTATACCTGACCCTGAACGTTTTGAGGCGATCCCGGGACGCGGCGTGCTTGCTGAGGCAGGTGGCAGCAGGATTTATATGGGCACTCGAAAGCTGATGCAGGAACAGAACATCGACACGGGTTCTATCGAGAAAAAGCTGACGCAGCTCGAGGACGAGGGCAAGACAGCGATGCTGATGGCAGTAAACAATAAGCTCGAGGCTGTGGTGGCAGTGGCGGATACGCTTAAGGAGTATTCGAAGGAAGCTATAGCCGATCTGCAGAAGATGGGCATCGACGTATATATGATAACGGGCGATAATAAAAGGACGGCAAATGCGATAGCAAGGCAGGTAGGCATCACCAATGTTCTGGCTGAGGTTCTGCCGGAGAACAAGGCCCAGGAGGTCGAAAAACTCAAAAAGGCAGGTAAGGTAGTCGCCATGGTCGGAGACGGCATAAATGACGCACCCGCTCTCGCAACGGCGGATATAGGCATGGCAATCGGCACGGGTACCGACGTTGCGATTGAAGCGGCAGACATCACCCTGATGCGCGGAGATCTCAGGACCATACCCGCCTCCATCAGACTTTCGAGGAAAACCATGAACAAGATCAAGCAAAACCTGTTCTGGGCATTCTTCTACAATACGATAGGCATACCGTTTGCAGCGCTCGGTCTTCTGAATCCGATGATAGCGGGAGCGGCCATGGCTTTCAGCTCTGTATCGGTAGTCTCGAATTCGCTGAGCCTTAAGCGTTACAATCCGGGCGGACATTCCTCAGCGAAGGAAGAGACCGAGGCGTGGATGAACAGACGTTGGATAACTGAAAAAAGTGATACAAACAATACAAACAATAGATAAACGGAGGGATTTATTATGTCAAAGGAAACAACAACATTGAATGTAGAAGGTATGTCATGCAGCCATTGCGAAAATGCTGTCAAGAAATCGGTAGGCGCACTGGGCGGCGTCGACAGCGTTTCGGTGGATCTTAAGGGTGGCAAGGTAACTGTCGGCTATGATCCGCAAAAGGTAGACCTTAAAGCTATCAAGGATGCTATCGAAGACCAGGGCTATGATGTGAAATAGCTACTTTCGGTACCTGTTTTGAGCCATACTTGAGCTCTTTTAAAGCTCTTGCAAAAATCTTTTTTAAGGCGTTACAACTATACAGGGAAGCCCCATTGGGGCTTTTTTGTTTTTTCGGTTTCTTTTATTTATTAGTATTCATATAATTTTAGTCAATCTTCATAATATCTTCACAAATGCCGGGTAATATCAAATACAGCTAATAAATAAAGAAATTTACCAACCAGGAGGTCACAACACATGAACGATGCAATGACGCATTACATGGAACTGCTGGCAACGGCGCAGCCCTGGCACTTGCTTATCTTTATGGCGGTCCCGGTCATCTGTGCCGAAACGCTGGCAATCACCGAATTGATCGTTTTGTTCACCCGCAACATGAAGAGCAGAGCAAGGGCGATCAATAAGGCAACTGGTATTTTTGCCGGAATTTATTTTCTTGGTATTTTTATCTACCTTCTTTTCAACGCAGTCATCCCGCTGACGACGACCGGCGGCTGGAGGGGACCTGCGGACGTGCTTGCAGTAGGATTTTACCTTGCGGGAATAATTCCTTTCCTCGGACTTACGCTTCTTGAACTTGGAGTTATCGGCAGAAAAAGAAGCGAAGTTGATAAAATCAAGCTTCATGCGATACTCGTGGGTATATTCCTTGTAGTTGCGCATGTTGCAATGATTTTCGGAATGCTTAATCCAAATCTATTCATGATGAATGCAATGTGAACTTTGTGGCTGTGTTTTGGGCCGGAACCGTCGGGCGGACAGTATGTATTGCTGTCCGTCCTTGGTTATACTCATAGGATACATAGTTTTGATTTTGCCGGGCCGATGTATAGGCTGAAACACTGGTGCACCAAGATACCGGTGTATCTTACATAACGATTGGCACTTCCAATGATTTCTTATCTGTCTGTTTCCTTATAACCAGTACCTTTAGGTTTCGTAGCATAGCGTTAAGCAAAAGTAATAATACGATGTTTACAATGATACTTGTGGTTGCTGGAAGAAGTACAAAACGAAAATAATAATCAGCAAGTGAAGATAGAGGGATGCCAAAGTTACTAAAGGATGTGCAATTATAAAAAATGCCTAGTGCTAAGCTCGTGCATAAACAAATCATTGAAAAAACTATATATATCTTAAGATGAACACTACCAAGCTTTCCCTTAAAACCGCTGTGTATTTTATAAAATCCAAAGCACAATCCTATGTCAAATATGACTAAAGTTATCAACTTACTTATGGAGCCAGAGCCCCGGGACATTATTGACGAGCATAGTTGAATAATAAAGGCACATAAAGCTATATTGAAGCATTGGTTTAATTGCATGACAGGTTTCCGATTCTTAATATTACTATACAAAGCGTACAAAAAAAGCCCAATACATGAAAACGATAATATGCTTAGTATCCTGCCGATATCTAAAGGGTACGGGAGGAAAATGATTGAAAAAATGTATATAATACAGCCTACGATACCAATAATTAGGGAAAAGCCTTTTCTTCTTTCGTGTATACCTGATGCTGCTATATTATTCATATCATCACTGGTTATGGGTTTGTTGTCTTTGAGCCGATTTATTATACTTAATATCATTTCACTTTTATAATCGCGAAGGTATTTTATTACAAGAATAATTGAGAATACGCTTAAAACAATTAAGTATGTCCAATAAAGGGTTTTGAACGAATCAAAGTCAATAAGTCCTCCAAACTCTTTCATTAATACTTGTTGCAGATTTATTAGCCTGACTGAATAAATTATGCTTAATGCCACGAAACAAATTATACTGATAAAGTATACACGGGTCTTGTATATAACGATAGCGCAAACTGCCAATAAAACGAGTACGACAAAGCCAAAAGGGCTTAATTCTCCTTCGGCTGATATGGTTACAGAGTCTGCAAATATACCATAGAAGCTAAGTATAGAGAGCGCAACAGTGAATACTTTGGCAATTAATGTTTTGTTTGTTGAAGTATTCTTATTGACACTTTTCCCGCAATATTGACAAAACTTGGCCTGTTCGTCAATCTGTTTGCCACAATGTTTGCAATACATTTTACCACATCTCTTTCTGTATTTTTAATGGTACGTTATACAATTTCTGCAATTGAATTTAATTATATCAACATATAAAAGCGGTATCAATCGTACCCGCTGATATTGAAAAATTTATATTGACATAACACGGATGCCGGAGTATTATAATACTAATCTTATCAAAATAGTAGGAAATAAAAGTATCAGAAACCTCAGAAGCCAGATGCAATCAAGTCTGGTTGTTTTTAGGCAATAAAACATACTATACATATAGGTTTAAAAGGAGAGATATCATGGCACGGATTTTACCGGTGGAATATGAAAACGCGAGTGATGCCGCCAGAGAGCAGTTTGACGATCAGATAGGCAAACACGGGCGGATAACTAATATGAAAAGAACACTGCTTCATTCGCTGCCTGCCTTTCACGCTCTTATGGAATGGTATCCCCTCAGGGATGAGGTAAGCGGTTTTATTGGGGACAGGGGAGTCAATTATTTCTGTTATGCCATATCGTCACAGAACGACTGTCTCATATGTTCCACCTTTTTTCGAAGGATACTGGTCGAAGCGGGCGAAGATCCGGATGCACCGGTCTTTTCTGAGGAGGAGCAAACCCTTGTGGACTTCGGGCGGTGCTGTGTGACAGAACCGGCAAGAGTGGACGATGAGCTTTACGGCAGACTGAAGAAATTATACAGCGACGAACAGATCGTATCACTTACGGCATTTGCCGGATTGATGATAGCAACCAATCTTATCAATAACGCGCTGCAGGTAGAGCTTGACGAATACCTTGTCAGCTACAGCAGGAGGTAAAAAATCATGGGACAGTTTACAGGCAAGACGGTATTTATTACAGGCGCTGCCAAAGGTCAGGGGAGAGCGGCAGCGCTTGCATTTGCAAAGGAAGGAGCCAATGTCATAGGCTTCGACCTCGGCGGCAGGATCAGCTACCCGGCATATAACAACAGTTCTTCTGTGGAGCTTGACAAGCTGAAGCAGGATATTGAGGCCCTGGGGGCCAGGGCAGAGGTTTTCACAGGCGACGTACGCAGCGCCGGGGACGTTGAACGGGCTGTATCCGGTGGCGCGGAAGTCTTCGGTACGATAGATGTCCTCTTCAATAACGCAGGTATCTGCGCATACGGTCTCGCGTATGAATTGACGGAGGCTGAATGGGACTCAATGCTCGACATCAATCTGAAGGGTGCCTGGCTTACTACCAAATACGTAATACCGCATATGATCAGACAAAAAAGCGGCGTCATCATCAATAACTCATCGATTGCGGGCCTTCGCGGAATGAACCGGCTTTCGCATTATGCAGCCTCCAAATGGGGCCTGGTGGGGTTGACCAAATCTCTGGCGCTCGAACTTGCGCCTCACAATATCAGAGTGATCAGTATACATCCGACTGGGGTCAATACCCCGATGAACGACGGTCTTGCATTCCTTGAAGGAACTACTACCGAGGAAATCGCGGAGCGTTCGGCTGGAAATCTGCTGCCCGTGCCATGGATAGAGCCTGAGGATGTGGCCGAAGCCGTGCTTTTCCTCGCAAGTGAAAAATCCAGATTCGTAACCGGCAGCCAGTATGTTCTGGATGCAGGCTTATTAACTAGATAGACAGGGCTGTGTATGGTGCGCGACCGACTCGAGATTTGAAGCTGGAAGGGATTTTGTCAAGCTCCGTTAGACCGGCGAACATCGCAGATAGTCATGCCGGAGCGGACATAAAAGTAAGCAATAAAGATTAACATAACTTTTTATTTATTGGGAGGGTACATCATGAAAAGATTTTCTTTAGCTGTAACCGTAATTGCAATACTTGCGCTGCTACTGACGGCCTGCGGACAGACTTCGCAGAACGCGTCGCAGGCAGCCACGGCCGCATCGGGCGAGGGAACCGCACAGGCGGCCGGAACTGCCGACGAATTCGAAGGCAGTGCCGCACCGGCAGCCACTACCGATACGTCCGCTGCGCCGCAGGTAATAAAAGTCGGGACAATGGGTACTTACGAGCCTTTTTCATACGTTGACGCAAGCGGGAAGCTGACAGGCTACGATATCGAAGTACTGCGTCTTGTTGAAAAAACCGACCCGAGCCTCAAATTCGAATTCGTATCCGGCCCGTGGGATTCTCTGTTCCCGGGACTCGATTCGGACAAATTCCAGCTGCTTGCAAACCAGATAACATCCAATCCCGACCGCAAGGCAAAGTATTTGCTGTCCGGCAACTCTTACGCTTTGTGCGTAAGCCAGCTTATCGTCAGGAAGGGCAGGACGGATATAAAGTCGCTTAGCGACCTTAAGGGTAAAAAGATAGGAACTACCGTTGGAGATTCCTTTACGCGGATACTTGAGGACTGGAACAAGCAAAACGGCAACATCCTCAACATTGTTTATTATGAAGAGGATATCACTACAGTACTTCAGGATATTGCAAACGGGCGTATAGACGCTACGCTGAACGATCCTATCATGGCGGCTTCGAAGGCCAAGGCTCAGAATCTCGATGTAGAACCCGTCGGAGAACGTATAGCCGCAGACCCGACTTATTTTATAGCCAAAAAGGATGAGGCCGGTCAGAAGCTAATGGAAAAGATCGACGCCGCACTCACAAAGCTGAAAGATGACGGCTCGTTAAGCAAACTGTCGATAGACTGGTTCGGAGTGGACTACTCGAAGTAGGAGTCATGTTCGGATTACCCCGAGGCGGAAATCTTTGAGGATAATGCCGGGGCGGAAATCTTTGAGGATTATGCCGGGGCGGAAATCTTGAGGAGAATGCCGAGAAGGAAATCTTTGAGGAGAATGCCGAGAAGGAAATCTTTGAGGATTACCCCAGAAAGAAAATAGTTATACGAGGTGGAGCTAATGCAGGGAAACGGACTTCTGGACATAAACTACATGATGCAATTGATACCGCGCGTCGCAGCAGGAATACCTGTTTCCCTGTCGATAGCCCTTGTTGCCTTCGTTGTTGGTATAATGCTGGGGTTTGCCACGGCGCTGGTGAAGATATACAAGGTGCCCGTACTGCTGCAGATCGCGCAGGTCTATGTCTCATTCATGCGCGGTACCCCGCTGCTCGTGCAGATATTTCTCTCATACTACGGTATACCGATGGTTTTGAGATACCTGAGCGGCATTTACGGCTGGAGCATAGATATTTCTTCCATTCAGGCCATAACCTTCATGTACGTTTCGTTTTCATTGAATGTCGGTGCTTACCTCTCGGAAACGATTCGCTCGGCTATCCTTTCCGTGGGTAAAGGCCAGGTCGAGGCTGCGGAATCGCTGGGGATGACGGCTCCGCAGGTAATGCTACGGATAGTGATACCGCAGGCCGCGGTCGTAGCCATACCCAACCTCGGGAATTCTTTTATAGCACTGCTTAAGGATACGTCGCTGGCTTTTGCCGCCTCCGTGCCTGAGATAATCGGACAGGCCAAAATAGCCGCGGCTCGCTCGTCGAAGTTCTTCGAGGCGTATATAGTGGCTGCGGCAATGTACTGGCTTATCTGCATAATATTCGAACAACTCATGATTTTCGGTGAAAAGCGGCTGCGCCGCCATGAACGGGGTGTTGTCAATGATTGAAATACGCGGCTTGCATAAATCCTTCGGCAGGAATGAGGTATTGAGGGGCGTCGATCTGGATGTCGCTGCCGGGAGCGTGGTAGCGGTACTTGGACCGAGCGGCTCCGGGAAATCCACTCTGCTTAGGTGCATCAACCTGTTGGAGCACCCGCAGTCCGGCACGATTAAAATGGGCGAGCTGCAGCTCGATTACGGTAAAGTCCGCAGAAAGCAGGTAATGGAACTGCGGAAAAAAACTGCGATGGTATTTCAGGGCTTCAACCTTTTTGCGCACAGGACGGCTCTCGGAAATGTGGCCGAAGGCCTGGTTGTCGTAAAGAAAATGGGTAGGAAAGAGGCTTTTGAAACAGCGAGGACATACCTCGAAAAGGTCGGTCTGGGCGATAGAATGGACTACTACCCTTCTCAACTCTCGGGAGGACAGCAGCAGCGCGTTGCTATCGCGCGCGCACTTGCGATGAAGCCCGAGGTGATACTTTTCGACGAACCGACAAGCGCACTTGATCCGGAGTTGGTCCAGGAGGTGCTGGGCGTCATGAAAAAAATAGCTAAGACCGGCATCACCATGGTCGTTGTCACCCATGAGATGAGTTTTGCGCGCGATGTTGCCACTGATGTGATTTTTATGGATCAGGGTACAATAATAGAAAGGGCGCCTGCGGAAACGTTTTTCAGAAATCCGCAAAAGGCGAGGACCAGACAGTTTTTACAGCTGATAACACCTGAAAATTATGTGATTTAGAATTATGGATAGAAAAAAAGTTTTAGTAGTGGATGATGAACATAAAATAGCGGAAGTCGTGAAATCATACCTTGAACATGCCGGTTTCGAGGTATTCACGGCATATGACGGAAGGCATGCTCTGGAATTGTTCGAAAGGACGGGACCGTCCATAGTCATTCTGGATCTGATGCTGCCCGATATCACGGGTGAGGAGATCTGCAGGACTATCAGGAAGAGGTCCAGGGTTCCCGTCATCATGCTGACCGCGAAATCCGATGAGGAGACTATATTGAGAGGACTGGATATAGGAGCGGATGATTACATAACAAAGCCTTTCAGCCCCAAACAGCTTGTGGCGAGGGTCATTGCCGTTCTTCGCAGGACTGCCGGCGATCCCGTACCTCTGTCGAATACATTTTCCTTCAATCATGAGGATCTTGTGATCGACAATCTGAGGCATGAAGTGATAAAGGGAGGAAATACCGTCAACCTGACTCCCAATGAATACAGGATACTGCTCGCTCTCATCAAGTATCCCAAAAAGACCTTTACCAGGGATGAGCTTGTGAATATGGCGCTTGGTGAGGATTTCGACGGTTTTGACAGAACAGTGGATACTCATGTCAAAAATCTGAGGCAGAAGATAGAAGACGATCCCAAAGCTCCGAAATACCTGCTTACAGTGCATGGAGTCGGGTATCGTTTTGCGGGTGAATAATATGGCAGACAGGCGCAGGTTTACAATAAGCCTGAGGACCAGGCTTTCTTTATCCTATGTAATACTCGCGATAATAAGTGTCATACTGGTTAACATACTGACGGGCATATTCCTCGACAAGCCTTTCAGGGAGTATGCGCTTCAAAATCAGGAGCAGCGGTACAGGGAAATAGTCAGTACGCTTTCGGGACAGTTCAGGAGCGGCTCATGGGATATGGCAGGCATAGAAAACATAGGAGTCGCCGCGCTTGAACAGAGTACGATAATCAAGGTGCAGGACAATTCGGGCAGGATTATTTGGGACGCCACAAAGCATAATAACGGTATTTGCCGGAATATCATAGAGCAGATGGCGAAGAACGTCAGCAGCCGCTACCCAGGCGTCAAGAGCAGCTATTCGGAAATACCTTATCCATTGGTATCTGCCGATCTTCACACAATAGGCACGGTAATGATCGGAAACTACGGCCCATATTATCTTAACGACAGGGACCTGGCCTTCCTCAACACACTCAATCTGCTGCTGCTCGTTGTTGGACTTTTTTCAATTCTCTTCGCGCTAATACTCGGTAACTTCATGGCAAAACGCCTGAGCTCACCTATTTCAAGTGTTATCGGCGCCGCACAGTCAATATCGAAGGGTTTGTTTTCAAAAAGAATAACAGGAAACTCAAAAACCAGGGAAATAAATCAACTGACTCAGACCATAAATGATCTGGCGGATACCATGGGCAAGCAGGAATTGCTGCGAAAAAGGCTCACAAGCGACGTCGCACATGAACTGAGGACGCCGCTTGCTACTTTGCAGAGCCATATGGAAGCTATGATAGACGGTATATGGGAGCCGGATACTGAAAGGCTCCGAAGCTGCCAGGAGGAAATCGTACGTATCGGCAAGATGGTCGGAGATCTTGAGAAGCTGGCCAGGTACGAAAGCGAGAATATCACGCTCAACAGGGAATATTTCGACCTGTCGGAGCTTGTTAAAAGGCAGCTTCAGAATTTTGAAAACGAATTCCTCACTAAAAATATTACTGCAGATTTTTTTGGCAGTGAGGAAGTAGTATATGCAGACAGGGACAAAATCAGCCAGGTCGCGGTCAACCTGCTTTCGAATGCAGTGAAGTACACGCAGGCGGGAGGAAGGGTACGGGTCAGGGTAAAGGGCTCTGAAGATGTAACTGAATTCATAGTAAAAGACAACGGCCGGGGCATCCCCGAAGAAGACCTGCCCTATATTTTTGAAAGGTTCTACAGGGCGGATAAGTCAAGAAACAGAATGACAGGGGGCTCGGGCATAGGGCTTACGATTTCGAAGGCGATAGTGGAGGCGCATGGCGGGTCGATCGAGGTACACAGTACGATCGACGTCGGATCGGAGTTTATTGTCACGCTGCCAAAGGGAACAAGACCGGCGGATTAATATTCTCCTTTGATTACAAAAAACGAGCCCCGTATTGTTCCAGCGAGTTTGGATTTCTGCCTGGCAAACTTGAACTTTCCTTCCAACTCCCGAGGTACTTCCATGCCCTCGGATAGTTTGAAACCGACAGCCCGCTTCTTGGGGTCGTCAACCGTATACATGACATTGACCGCAAGGCCATCCTCATAAAATACGTAGGCCATTTTAATGTTTTCCACCTGAAAACGTGACGTTTCCAAAGGTTTGGCCGCAAACTCGATACCACGCTCTTCCTTCAAAATGCGGTTTACATAGTCAAGTGTCTCCTGACTTTCGGCAGCCGGTACAACTGTAAATGCATGCTTGTATTTGTTCATAAAGTAACGGGCTTCATTGGCGCGTAAGCCTGCAAGTGCTTCCGCTACCGGTGACGACTCCAAACCAGCCGCAGACACATTTCCAAAATCAACGATATAGGGCATTTCAAGTAACTCCTTTATCACTTTATTTCCCGGCGTAGGGAATCCATGCCTGACCTTTCCCTGTCCGGCCGGCAAAATCTTATGGATATAATATACCCATAAATCAAAAGATGAAATAATATTGTTAAGAGGCACGAAGAGCACGAATAGGCACAAGAGGCCCGATGATAAAAGCTGGGCGTTAAGGCTGATTGCCTGAAAGGCAAATATTGTATATAATGATGCTGTCCGTGAAGATTCGTGGATGAGACCAGACGATTAAACCAAACAAAAGCAGGAGATGGTCAAATGACCGATTTTGAGGTTTTTACACAATGGCTTGATGAAAGCTCGCACGCCGTTTTTTTCGGCGGAGCGGGGGTGTCGACTGAAAGCGGCATCCCTGATTTCAGGAGTGTCGACGGCCTTTATAACCAGAAATATGCTTACCCGCCCGAGACTATATTGAGTCATACCTTTTTTATGCAGAGAACAGCTGAGTTTTATGAATTCTACAGGGATAAGATGATATTTACCGGGGCAAAGCCCAATATCACTCATATAAAGCTGGCCGAACTTGAAGCGGCCGGCAGGCTCAGCGCCGTTGTGACGCAGAACATCGACGGCCTGCATCAGCAGGCAGGAAGTAAGAAGGTCTTAGAGCTTCATGGCTCTGTGCACCGGAATTATTGCTTGAGATGCGGCAAAGCCTACGGACTGGATGCCGTTTTGAATTCGGCAGGCGTCCCGCTGTGCGAATGCGGCGGTATTGTCAAGCCCGACGTCGTACTTTATGAGGAAGGCCTCGACGATGCCGTTGTGGATGAAGCAGTGCGTTGTATAGCGGCTGCTGACATGCTGATCGTAGGAGGTACTTCGCTGTCGGTTTATCCTGCAGCGGGCCTGGTAAGGTATTATCCCGGCAAACGTCTAGTACTCATAAACAAATCAGTTACTCCCTACGACAGATATGCAAACCTGCGGCTGCAGTGCGGGCTGGGAGAGGTGTTTTCGAGGGTTGGACAGGCATAATCGAATAGTCCCTGATGGATAACCCCGGATAGGCCGGGGATAGTGTAAAGTAGCGTATGAAAAACTCTGAAATCACTATCAAGGTAGAATTGGCCCGAGGTCGGGGGTCATGCTGCGAATGCTTCGGAAGGCGGTTCCGAGTGGTTCGGGAGACGGTTCATTACCCTGTTTCGCGGGCTGTGGGACTATATTTACAACAGGTGAATCGGGGGCAGTAAAAATGGAACACGTAATTAATACTTCCAGGCAGGACGAAATGATCAACATAACCGGGCTGGTCAGGCAGGATGTGCAGAAAAGCGGCGTTACCGACGGCGCTGTAATAGTGTTCGTGCCGCATACGACTGCCGGTGTAACCATTAATGAGAATGCCGATCCGGATGTAGTTTACGACATGTTGTCAATATTGAGAAAGATATCGCCTGAAAGCAGCAGTTACAGGCACTCGGAAGGCAACTCGCACGCACACGTCAAAGCGTCGCTCATGGGTTCTTCCTGTACTGTTATCATCGAAAACAGCCAGCTCAGGCTAGGCACCTGGCAGGGCATCTATTTCTGCGAATTCGACGGCCCGCGGAATAGAAAGGTGTATACGAAAATAATATGAATTGAAAGGCTCGGGTGGGGATTAATGATATTTTATTTTTCCGGCACTGGTAACTCATATTATGTTGCCTCCCAAATAGCTTCCAGCACAGGTGAAGGGCTGGCACCGATCGCCCGCCTGATGCGGAATGCCGGAGGGGGGTATGAGTACACCCTTCAGGATGGCGAGGCCGTGGGCTTTGTCTACCCGATCTATGCATGGGCGCCTCCCAGGATAGTCCTGGATTTCATATCCAAACTGAAGCTCAAAAATTACAAAAATAATTACATATTTTCAGCCGCTACCTGCGGCGATGATACCGGTAATTCCGTCAAGCTTCTTCGAAGTAGCCTGAAAAAAAGAGGTCTCAACCTGGATGCATGTTTTTCGGTAAAAATGCCTAATAACTACGTATTTATGATGGATGTGGACCCTGAAAACCTTAAAAAGGAAAAGCTTGCTGCGGCGGATAAGGCGATAGACAGTATATGCGATGCAATAAAGGAGAAAAGGACGGTCGCCGTCGACCCTCTTTCAGTGGGGCTCCCGGGACTCAAAACTGCGTTGGTAACACCCCTGTTCAACAATTTCGGGATACATCCACGTAGGTTTTTTACCGAAGACAGCTGCACGGGCTGCGGAATATGTGAGAAGGTGTGCCCTTATCAGAATATCAGGTTAAATGGGAGACCGGTTTGGGGAAACCATTGCGGCCAGTGCTTTGCGTGCCTGCATTATTGCCCCGTGAAGGCTGTGCAGTATGGCCGCGGAACGCGTAAAAAGGGCAGATATACCAACCCCAATGTAAAAATCAGCGATATGTTCAACGATAGATAAAACGTATACTACGCTCATAATATGCATTTGAATAAAGTGCTTTTGAATTCATCAATATTTCTATTTTCATCATCAAATAGGATTGTTGTCATTCCCATTAATTTAGGCACAATCAAGTTTTTGGGGGTATTATCAATAAAAATACACTCATTTGGTGAAACGCCTAAGGAAGTAATCGTTTGTTCAAATATTATTCTGTCGTCTTTACGAGAATGAAAGTCTGCTGAAATCGATATTACGTCAAATATGTCATCAAACCTATTTAATTCTGACACTACCTCAATTCTGTCCCTTTTGTTGTCTGTTATCATACCTGTTTTATATGACTTTTTAAGTTCTTCAATTAACCCTATCATATCAGTATCGAGCAATGTGTTTTCAAATGCATCTAAAAGCAGGTTATAATCAATATCGGTGTTTAAATCATGACATAGGTTTGCCCATATCTCTTTATGTGTGTATTCACCTAATAGCAATCCTTTGTTATATTTATAGTACTTATTCTTAAATGTTTCAAAAGGAATACCCGTTTTCGACACGATGTATTTTATGATAGATTGCGAACCAGTTTTATCAATAGTCAATACACCATCGAAATCGAATAATATTGCTTTTATCATGCGTTTACCTCGCAAAATATGGATTTGCCGCAGTTACCATTTTCTGTTAGTTTGCATTCTATAAATATTACGAATTAAAAAAGATTTTTTTTAATTCGATTATCCAATTCAAATAATGCCGTTTTATTTGTTTCCCACTTTAACAATTCAATGGCTTTCTCATAAGAAACCCATCTAAATTCCTCATGCTCGGAAGATAATGTAATATTTGTGTCGCTTACCTTGACGGAAAAGCAGTATTCAGGTAATACAAATGTATCCTTAGACCAGTATTGCCTATGCCTTGGCAAAATACAGTCAGCAGGTACATGAAATTTTGAAGTTAACTGATAATATTCAAGACCTTCATATAAATTTGCTTCTTCAAATGCTTCCCGTTTTGCTGCCTCGCAAGGAGTTTCATTATCTTCCGCACCACCCGCTATAAACTGCCAGTAGTGAGCATCACTTCTTTTAAAAATGCAGTATATAGGGATTGCATCACTCACTTGATAAGGAATAACCAGTATTTGCATAGGTGCTCTCATAATAAGTTCTCTTTCTTGTAAAATAATCATTACTTCGCAATATAAAACAAGTATGCAATATGGATTTGTTGTGGTTACGGTTACTAAACTTTTTCCGCCAGCAATGTAAATTCGCCGGGGAGTTTCGGGTCAGTCCAAGCGGGATGTTCCTCAAAGCTTTTTATGCTATACCCAGTATTAATGACAGTATTGATTATTTCACTGAGTGTGTACCTGCGAATGAAGCATTTCGGGAATTTCTTTCTATCATCATCATTGTAAAACTTTGCATGAGCCATTTCACATTCCACGATATCTGTAGAAAAGTAGTCTGTTGGCTGATTTCCAAGTTTAAGTACATCAAGTGCTTTATGTATGGGATGAAAGTCACTGCAAATCATTTTACCACCATCTTTAAGAAGATTTTTAATTACAACCATAAATCCGCTTATATCAAAAAAGTAGTGTAAAACTCCACCCTCCATGAAAACTATGTCGAAGTATCCCCCATATGTTGACATGTCAATATTCATAACATCTTCGACTACATAATTTATATGCGTATTTGCCGCAGCCGCAGTTTCACATGCATACCTCTTATTATCTTCAGAGATATCAAAAACCGTAACTTCTGCCCCCAGCAAGGAAAGTGGAATTGCTTTCTTGCCACATGAACCGCAGATATTTGCTATTTTTAACCCTTTGATTTCATCAAAATATTTTGAATACTTCTTCAGCATGGCACGAGGATTCTCGATATCGTTTTTTGCTCTTTCAGAGGGTGTCCCTGACTGGCTAACCCAAAAATCATAGGCGTTGTATTCCCATGCACTTTTATTTTGTTCAGTGTATTTATCCATTATTTTCGCCCTTCCAAATCTTAATATTCAGTTCCCAACTTTCATGCTCTCTAGTGCATATCGCCTGTCAGCGGAACCTGGGCGCGTAGATGAATGGGCTTTCATGTAACGTTTCCCGCAGAGCCTTTTTTCTTGATACTTGACTTAATATTATGCTCATTTTATGTATTCCATCGTATACGGGCACCAGACCATGCATTTCAGGCATAAAGTACAGAGCTTTCTAGTCATGATTTCATCACGGGTAGTCGTGACGCTCCATGTTCTACCGAGCAAGGCTTTGCTCGGACACACGTCCACGCAGATATTGCAATTCCCGCATTGCGGTTCTTTCGGCATTTCACTCATGGTTATAAAGGGGGCTGTGGTCAAGACCTTGCCCATCATCAGTGCACAGCCGTACCGGGTAGTAACCAGCAGGTTGTTTTTGCCGATAAACCCCAATCCTGTTCTGAGCGCGACAGTTTTATGCGGTAGTTGCCCGGATTTCAACTTGGCAATACTTTTATACCCTTCTGTTTCCAACCGGTCAGCTAATTTTACGGCAAGAGTATCCATCTTGTGTTCGACGTTGAAAACCTCTTTCCGTTTTGGTTCCTGACCGGCTCTGAGCGTGCTGATATACTCCCTCGATAGTGTTTTGCCAAAGAGAACAGCACAAGAGTACCCTTCTATAATATCCGCCGGTAACATAGAAATATCGACAAAATAAACAAAATCCGCGCCGCTGTCTTTTATGCGCTGCTCCCATATTTCGTTCAGCTCCATGTTGGCTCCTTTTATTGTCATATCCGTGTGATCAATTTCTGAAAACAGTTCACATTTTTCAACTTCTCTGCAACTACAGCTTCTGTGGACCAATAACACTAGTCAAGAACTCATTGCATGTTTTGGGTATTTAAATTGTCACATTCTTTATAAATATTGCGAATTAACTCAACTTCGCTTTTTACTCATAATTTTGATAACCAGTCTAATGACATCTTTAATGCCTGCTCTCTTGACACTTCACATTCTTTTTTGTGTTGCCTTTCCATACGATATAAAAGCCTCATTTTAGTTTTCACGGGACATAAAATATGGCTCGCAGGATAAAAGATCTCATGATGAAACGGAAATAAAAATCCCTTGTTGCCGAGTCTGTCACATATCATTTTTCCCATTTCAGTAGAAGGCCATTGGGCATCCTCTTTTGCCGACAACAAAAGTATTGGACCGTTTATATTTTCAACTCTGATTGTGTTTTCCTCATTTTTATTTGTAGCAAGGACGTCAGTGTATTGTTCTACAAAACCAAGCTCATGATTTTTAATAATATTCTTAATCATGTTTACAGAAATATTATGAAAAGAGGCATACGGCAATGGTTGACCGCCCCATGTCCAACTGGAAGTATTACTGCAACCCGGCCTTGCAATTCCTTCAAAAACGCAACAAGAAGGTGAGATCGCAATAACAAATTCAATTTGAGGGATTAAGCTTCCTGAAATTAAAGCAAGCTCCGCGCCTTTTGAGTAGCCATATATTCCAACCTTTGAATAGCCACTTTTTTTAAGCCATAACAATGCCGATTGAATTATTTCTATTGGAATCAGTGCAAGGGTTTTCGGCGTGTATTTTGTTTTCCAATATGCAACAGCAAGTGAAGAAATACCATGAATAGAAAAGACCGATGCAATTTCATTAGCCCATCTAATTCCACCGTCACTTCCGCTTAAAACAATCATCGCCTTTTCATTTGTTTTTGAGGGATGGAAAACTCCTTGAAATCCTTCGTCCAAAATAGTTTGCATCCTTAATCTCCTCACCGTTCCAATAATAAAAATAACCGTTAGTTCACTTCTCAATAACCCGTTTTGTTGGCTATTGAAGGATAATTATAAATAGATACCAAATCAAGATTTAGTTCATTAACACCTGTGCAATGGAATCCGATGCAAAATCAATTCGGGAATCAAAATTATACAATATATTAGTCAATTCTACCATATCGTTTATTCCTACGGTAGAGGCATAGAATATTCCAGTCGGTTTTAAAACCCCTTGGAACGAGCTATTTGAAATTAATCTGGATATTGAGTTTTCATAAAAGCAATATGTTAGCGTTCACCCCGGTTGGTGAGCTCTTTATGATTCTGAGTTCATTTTTTTCTTGTGAATATGCCTATGTTATCTTCCATAGTCGGAAATCCTTTTTTCTCAAAAAACCTAATAGCTTTATCTCCAAAAATGAAACTACAAACAGTTTTTGCCTCATCAATATCTTTAAACTTCCAATAAGCCGGAACTATTTCCGCAAGTGTATAACCATATTTCCTGAAAATATCAAGAAAATATGCTGCAGGATCGTCAGGCTCCGCTAAACCCCTCATTTGTGTGAATTCCCCTTTTTGATAATTGTTGAACAGCCAAACCGAACCACCTTTTTTAAGAATACGTGAAAATTCCTTCTCTATGTTTTCAATTAACACTAGATTATCAAAATAAGGTGGATGAGCCCATGCGGCAAAAACAATATCAACAGATTCATTTGGAAGGCCGCTGTTTTCAGCTGAATTAATAATATAATCGATATTGTTCTTATCGGAACAACGTTCTCTTGTTTTTTCTATCATTAATGGTGATATGTCAATAGCATATAGCTTATCGCAAAGAGTCGATATTTTATCAGTGTATTTTCCAGTTCCGCAACCCATTTCATAAACAGTTTTCCCATGGAAATCAATATGCTTCAATAGCATCATAAACGCATTATCATCGTGATCTTCACAAGCACTGAAGCGATCATAGATTACCCATTCCTTGTTATAAGTGTCAAACCATTTTTCTTCCATTAAAACTCCCTATTGTAAATATTTCGCACCATGGAAGGCGCTTCTCTTCCAGTTTATTTCAGCTAATGTCTTAGCAGTCGCGACGTCTATGAGCTGGGCTCGCAGAGCCCTCTCTGTGGCAGTGATCGCACCCGGGATGTATGGGGCGAGCAGCAGGCTTCGCCTGCGACCAGCCCCCAGCGAATCGGTGTAGTGCCTGCTTGCGTTACAGGACGAATGGAAGGGGAGCCATTTGCTTTTCGCTGCTGTGCCCTTGTACCGACTGCTTTGTTATATGACGAGTGTTGGACTCCGAAGTCAGAGCCGTATGGACGCGGCGCTTAATCAATATTTCCTGAAACTTTTTGTGGAAGTTCTTTTTCTGATAGTACTTTTGAATTCAAAATTTCTTTATACTGTTCATCAGTTAAAAAAATTGCGCGAAGATCATTCCCGCCGTACAACCAGAAAATTCTTTCATTTGATCTAGCTTCTTTTAATAAACAATTCACTATGGTAAAGCTCCTTACCGTACTAAGCTCCCATATATCAGCAGATTCGAGTTCTTCTTCATTATAGATTGTATAATTCTCCCCATTTACTTTAATAATATAATGCTTATCAGTGAAGTCCTGATCTGCCGTAATACTTACATTTTGATCCTTAAGAAAGCTGGAAATACTTGAATAAAAATCAATCACACCGCCCTCAGCCAGATTTTCGGCGTCGGCCATATAATCACGTTTTGTATCTTCTCCTCCAAATAAATAGCCAGTTTCAATAGCATCTGTAAAATTAAAATACCTTTTCTCATAGCCCCCTCCAAAGTCTCTCTAAATTTATGCTTGCAGCAAGCGCCACGGACGGCGGCTCCCCAAAAAATTCACACTTTACATATATTGTGCATCAACGCGACAATTGTTTAGGTACTCTTACAATCGCTTTTAACCAATTCTATATGCTCTATGTTTATTTATATCAAGATATTCTCTCCCACCGTTATTCCATAGTTTCACATTACTAACTACAACCTCAATTAAAACAATGTTCTTATACTTGAAATACTGTTCAAAATTTTCTTTACTTTTATTCAGGCAAACAGTTCTTTCATTTATATTATCTGCAAGATTAGGATGTCCCTTAATTGTTGCAGTGCCTTCCATTTGAATATTTCCAAGGCATAATGCAACATTGTTGTTCTTTTCAATTTGTTTGCACTTGTCATAAGCTTTTGATGTAATAAAAAAAATTCGAAAATCATTTGATGCAAAATAAACCTCTCTGGCTGTAACTCTATTATTATTACATGTTGCCAGCACAATAGAATTGCTATTTTCTAATGCTTTAATTACGTCTTGTTTTAAAACTTCATAATCAAGACTCTTCATAGTAACCCTCCTTGTTATGTAAAAACAGTCAAACAAATATGTACCATCTCTCACAAAGCCTTTCCCTGACAAATCTGCCACACGATGTGGCGGTCTCTGCGCGCGATTTCGCTATTACGACATACGTCGTATAAGCACCTGCATCGGAATATTATATGACATAGGTCACAATAATTACCTTTAAATGAATTCATCAGTGCATATACAAATGTTATATTATGGCAGCTAATTAGTCAAGTATGTCGATGATAGATTGTGTTTGTTCTATGATAGATTGAGGATCTGACATTTGTGAGGTGCATTTTTACTGCAGTTTTATCTTTGGAAAAAAAGTCGGTCCTTCCATATCGTTGTATGGTAAGATTTACTTATCTTAAGATATCAGGAGTGCTCCAACTTGAACTATTACGAAAGTATCCAAAGATCCATCAATTACATCGAAAGCAGGCTCGGGGAGGAAATCGATCCGGGAAACGCGGCGCGCGAAGCGATTATGTCGCTCTCGAATTTTTACAGGATGTTTTTTGCGTTGGCAGGTTATACGGTGAAGGAGTATGTAAGACTGCGCCGAATTAGCCTCGCTGCTGGGGAACTGTCCTCTGACAACTGCTGCATAGTCGATCTGGCCGTGAAATACGGCTTTGACAGCGCAGATGCGTTCTCTAGGGCTTTTCGCAGGATCACCGGGTATTTGCCGAGTGAGTTCAGGAAAAACAGCAAGAAATACAATTTTGAAAGGATCGATATCATGGACAAGTATTTCGAAGTGCAGGACAGAGAGCTACTGGAAAAATATCCTGATATAAAAGTGTTGAAAAAGGTCGAACCGATCAGGGTCGCATATTACTGTTATTTCGGCAAAGACCCCGAAACGAATGCCTTTTCGGTGGTGGCTGACTGGTTGAACAAATCCGGGATCAAACCGGACGATAGTAATTTCCGTGTATTCGGCTACAACAATCCGAGCCCATCATCGCCTGACCAGACCGAATATGGATATGAGGTGTGTGTTACAATTGGCGACGGTGTCGAGGTAAATGATGAAAAAGTGAAGGCAAAAATGCTCGAGGGCGGGCTCTATGCGGTCACCGGAGTCAGGCGGAACCGGAACGGCGAACTGGGAGAAGAGATAATGAAGACCTGGCAGCGTTTAAATAACTGGTTGGTGGACAGCAAATATGTTTACGGCGGGCATCAGTGGCTGGAGGAGCATCTGGGCTTCGACGACGAGTTCCGGCATACGGGCGGGATCGACCTTTACATGCCGATAGCGGAAAGAAACGTGGCAGATTTCGAAAAAACCTTCGAGACCGAGGATCCCATGTGGACGGCTGCCTATACGGCAACGGGAAAGGATGCGGGAGACAGGGCTCGCAATTATCTTATTAAGTGGGCTGATGAAAACGGGCTGTTCGTTGATGGCAAGCAGCACAGATATTTTGCATATTACAATCATTTGAGGATAGGTTACGACGATTTCTTCTTCAAAATGTGTGTTACCGTAGATAAGGACTTCAATACCGGTGATCCTGCGATAGTGACGGAGGAATTCAAAGGCGGGCAGTATGCCGTGATGAAATCGAAGTTCAAATACAATGGCATGGCCTGGAGCGAGTTCATTAAATGGACCTCGAAGAACAAGGACTATACCTTCGGGGATCACTGGTTCTTCGAGGAATACTCGCTCGACAGGCCGGAAGTGAACATGGAAACGGATATGATGCTGCACATGTCGATCAAGCCGCGAAAGTGAGGATGTCTGAGTTATGGAAAAATATAAGGGGCTGGAATTTGAAACTTTTACTAAGAATGATGTGGATATACTTACTCCTGTGATGAAAAGGGCATTCGATGAAGATTCGAGGAGGCACCTCAATGAACCTGAGGGCGGGCCCGATGGGTATGACAATGGTGACTTTCTTCGTAAGTATGCTTTGAACCCGAAATCTCAGGCTTACAGGATATCGAAGGACGGAAGGCCTGTCGGTGCGGTCATCGTCTGGATAAATCCCAATGGGATCAATTTTCTGGGAAATATATTCATTGATCCCGAGCTTCAGGACAAAGGCCTTGGCACCGTAGTCTGGGAATATATCGAAAAGAAGTATCCGGAAACGGTTGAATGGAGGACGGAGACGCCGGGGTTCTCCAAAAGGAACCATAATTTTTATGTAAATAAATGCGGTTTCAGTATAGTCAGGATAGAGAATCCCGGGGATAAGTACGAGGAATCGTATCAGATGCAGAAAGTAATGAAACGGTAAGGAAATGGGGCGCCAAAGCGACATCACCAAAGCGACATCACCAAAGCGAAAGCATAAAAGCGACAGCAGTGGCAAAAGGCCTGGAATTACAGATGCATAAAGAATGACTATAAAAAAGGGCTCCGATTGACTAATTCTGGAACGGCCCATATAATTGAATTATAGCAGAACAATATAAACCTGCAGGGTTATTTGCCTGCAGGTTTATGTTTTTTTCGGCACGATTTTTCAGCAGGACTTTTCGGTTACTATAATCAAAAGGAACGGGGTGTTTGACTATGAAGAAAAAGAGTAAAACGGAATTCGATTATATAAAGCAGATACGTAACAGCTGGAATATCAATCCTCGCACGAGAGTCAAGGAAAATGACCTGAAGGACAGTAAAAAGCGCAGGCAGGAGGAGAAAAAGCTCCTGCAGGAAGAAGATAAGTAGTATGGCGGGGAGTCGGACATTGCTGTTATACATACGGTCAAGCCGGAATCTCAGGCGTTGGAATAAGTGAGGTGTTTTACCATGGTTATTAAAGTGCGCAGTGAGCAGACTGCAGATTATAACGCTGTTGCAAATGTCAATTATGAGGCTTTTCTCGGATGGCATCCGGACAATCCATATGTTTCCGAGCCTGTTATGGTTGACCTTCTGCGGCACAATTCCCTTTTTGATCCTGAGTTGTCGCTTGTGGCTGAAGCAGATGGACAAATCATCGGGCATGCTCTCTTTTCTCCATTCAGTTTTGTCGTACTTGGCAGGAAACAGGCCGGCGCTGTTCTGGGTCCGATAGCTGTAAAGCCTGAGTTCCAAAAGACCGGCATCGGAGGGGCACTGATAGAAGAAAGCCATAAAAGGTTGAAACAGAAGGGGTTCGGGTTTTCGCTGCTCTGCGGGCATGATACGTACTATCCAAGATTCGGGTACGAGACGAAAATGTTTTCCGAAGCCGGTGCAAAGATAGGTATACGTGCTGCAGGATTCGATGGCAGTGATTTGGTCGAAAGGCCGGTCACCGGGCAGGATATGCCATGGATCATAAACGCATGGCAGAGGCAGTATGCTGAAAGCTCTTTGGCATTATACCCGGGCAATACTGTTTGCGAATGGATGAACACCTGCTTCAAATGCCGCTGCTCCATGATTTCCAGGGGAGACAGGCTTTTGGGCTATGTGAGGTACGTCATGTCCGCACCGGTGATAATAAAGGAATTGCTTGCGAATAAAGAGGATATGCCTGAGATATTGACATACCTGGCATACAGTAGATATGGCGAGGCGGGGGGAGATCTGCTTATATCCCTGCCTGTGGAAATGTTTGCGGGCTTAATAGATGAAAATAACAAGCTGACGCTGAAGGATGAAAGGAATGCTTACACCGCTTTTATGATCAGGGTACTGGACGATAACAGCCCGATATCGCAATATTGCGAAAAGGTCCGGAGCGGACTGATAAAACCGGGGATCGTCAGATTTCCTTCTATTTTTGATGTGGATGACGGGAGGGTCGATTGAATGATTAACGGAGAATTGTTGGATTTTATAAACAAGTACGGCGGTAAACCGGCTCCGTATGAGCCGGGAGTCAGGATGGTACCCAAAGAGAAAACGGAGGAGCCTGCCCAAAGGCTTGCCTTTTGGGATGACCCCCATATATCAAAAAGCATGCTTGAGGCGCATTTGAGCCCGGATACGGACGCGGCCAGCAGAAAACCCGGGATGATTGCCGAAACTGTCCGCCATTTGTTCGGTTCGGGGTTGATAAAGCCCGGCATGAGGGTTCTTGATCTGGGATGCGGCCCGGGACTGTATTCACAGCTGTTGAGCAGAGAAGGCGCCGTTGTTACCGGGATCGACATGTCGCAAAGGTCGCTCGATCATGCCCGCAAATGTGCGGTTGAGGCAGGCCTCGATATCGAGTATAGAAAGCTGGATTTCTTTGATATCGATTATGTCGATGAATTTGATGCAGTTATGCAGGTTTACGGGGAGCTTAACACTTTTTCGGATGAAAAGAGAGACCGACTGTTGAAGATAGTTCATAGAGCCTTGAAGAATGATGGTGTTTTCATATTCGATGTGACTACAAGAGCCCTCAGGAACTGGGCAGGAATCAGGAATGGCTGGCATGTCTACGATGGAGGCTTTTGGCGTCCGGGCAGGCATGTCGTACTTGAACAGGGCTGGGATTACCCTGGCATCGATGTCTGGCTCGATCAGTTCATCGTTGTGGATGAAGACGGAGCGGCAGTCTACCGTAACTGGTTCCACGACTATGACCTTGGGACGATAAAAGCTGTTCTGAAAAACGCGGGGTTTGAGGCAGACTGCGTATGGAATGACCTTACCGGCCGCGAATATGCCGAGGGCGGGGATTGGATAGCTCTCGGGGCAAAAGTGTGCAAAAGCTGATCAGGCAATATTGAGCAATGCTGCATTTGCAGCTGCATTGCATTTAGCCGTATGGGCATATGGAGGATTGCAGATGATAATAATAGAAACCGAAAGGCTTTTTGTTAGAAATTTCAGGGCTGAAGATTGGAAGGACCTGCAGGAATATCTTTCGCGTGAGGAAGTCATGAGATTCGAGAGCGCGTGGGATACGAGCGACGAAGGTATGCAAAAGGCCGTCGCGGAGCTTTCCAGGGGCATCAATTTCTGGGCATGCGAACTTAAAAGCACCGGTAAAATGATAGGCCACGTTTACCTTGGAAAGGAGCTGCCTGAAGCTTTCAATACCTGGATGCTCGGTTACATATTCAACAATGATTACTACGGCAGAGGCTATGCTACCGAGGCCTGCAGAGCGGTACTCGAATATGCCTTCAGGATAATGGGCGTGCACCGGGTCATAGCAAAATGCAGCCCCGAAAACGAAGCTTCGTGGAAGCTGCTGGATCGCCTCGGTATGAGGCGGGAAGGCCGTTCGCTGCGCTGTGCCTCCATAAAGAAAACACAGACCGGGGAACCCATATGGTGGGATGAATTCCTGTATGCGATGCTTTCGGTCGAATGGCCGGGCTATGAAGTCATAAGTATGGAAGAATCGGTATAAAAGTTCCATATTTCAACCAAACTGTGCTATAATGGTGAGGAAAATCTTACCCTGAATGGAGATAAGCATATGAGTATTGAAAAGAACTATTACGGCAGCATGAATGACGGAACGAAGGTACACGTTTATACTCTCACGAATTCATCCAATATGAAAGTCGGGATCATCGATTACGGAGGCATTATTGTGTCGTTGAAGGTCCCCGGCAAAAATGGAAAAACAGCCGATGTAGTATTGGGATATGACAGCCTGGAACAGTATATGGAAGGCGGTTTTTACCTGGGAGCGCTTATCGGCAGACATGCGAACAGGATAGAGGACGCTGAGTTCGAGCTGAACGGCAAAGTATATAATCTGGCGAAAAATGATGGCAGAAACCATCTGCACGGCGGTGATAAGGGCTTCGACAAGGTCGTCTGGCATTCCGAGGTAATAAACGGGCCTGACGGACAGGCTCTTCAGCTTAAATACAGGAGTGCCGACGGAGAGGAAAACTATCCCGGAAATCTTGACGTAAAAGTAATCTATACGCTAACTAATGCAAATGAGCTGAAGATAGACTATTACGCAGTTACGGACAAGGACACCGTTATAAATCTTACCAACCATTCATATTTCAATCTGGCCGACTATGAGAGCGGAGATATTCTGAAACACCAGCTCAGGATAAACGCTGACAAATACACTGTTATAAACGACGAAGGCATACCTACGGGCGAGATAAAGGATGTCAAGGGTACGCCTCTGGATTTCACCGCTTTGACGACGATCGGCAAGGATATAGACAGTCCTGACGAACAGATAGTAAACGGCAAGGGCTTCGACCACAACTGGATTCTGAAGGTAAGCGGGAAGAAACCGGAATTTGCGGCAGAGGTTTATGATCCTGAATCAGGCCGCCGTATGGAAGTCTATACTACAAAACCCGGCATACAGTTCTACTCGGGCAACTTCCTTACAAGTTCAAAAGGCAAGGGCGGCGCAGAATTCGACAAGAGAAGCGGACTATGCCTCGAGACGCAGTTTTTCCCCAATGCGATGAAGCACAAGCACTTTCCTTCGCCCGTACTTAAGGCTGGCGATGAATACAGGTACACTACCATATATAAATTTCTATAACAGAAATTGTTATTTCTGTTGATGTAGTAATGTCTATTACGACCTGGACTTTTCCGGAATCAAAGGAGAAGTCCGGGTCGTAGTCGTTAAGACTGCCGGCGCGATCGAATACTGTGCTATGCTTGCTCGTAAGCAATCAAAAGCATAAGGAAAATCATAAGGAAAAGCATAAGGAAAATCATAAGGAAAAGCATAAGGGAAAGCGGATAACGGGGACGGAGGCTTTAATAATATGAGCAGAAATATCGTAATAACCGGGGCAGGGCGGGGACTGGGTTACAGTATCACTCAGAAACACGTTGATATGGACGACAAAGTGTATGCGCTGACTCGTCAGATGACGGATGAACTCGAAAAACTGGCCGGGTTATCAAAAAACCTCAAGGTGTTGATCTGCGACATCGGTTCAACGCCGAGCGTTGAAGCAGCAGCAAGGGAAATACTTTCGGAAGGCAGACAGATAGACATACTTTATAATGTCGCCGCAGTTTACAACCATGAAGACAAGGTTGGCCTGGCGGAAACCGACCTTGACGCCTGCATGCAGATGTACGGGATAAACGCCGTAGGCGCGCTGCGCGTTTGCAAGGCGTTGCTGCCGCTTATTCAAAAAGGAAGCCTCGTTGCAAATATTTCTTCCGAAGCCGGAAGTATAGGAGCAGCCCGCCGCAAGCAGGAATACTCGTATTGCATGTCGAAGGCGGCTTTGAATATGGGAACAAAGCTCTTGTCCAATGAGCTCTGGGATTGTTCGGCAAGGGTTATAGCAATACATCCCGGCTGGGTCAGGACCAGAATGGGCGGACCGGAGTCTTTTAAAAGCAAATATTCGGTATCTCCCGAGGAAAGCGCCGACGGCATAATAAATATCGCACTGAATATCGGCAGCATACCGCAGGACCGGATGTTCATGCAATACAACGGAGAAATAATACAGTGGTAGTACAAAGTACTATATGAAAGTTTCAGCTTGATTGAGGGTTTTATGCAAATCAAATCGAATATTAAAGGAATAGATCTGGTATTTGAAACATCGCAGCAGCTTTTCTCACCGAGGCAGATTGACGCCGGAACGCTTGCAATGCTGTCTTTTATTGAATTCTCCGAAGGACAGAAGATACTCGACCTCGGCTGCGGCTATGGTGTTGTCGGCATACTTGCAGCCAGATTTACAGGACCGTCAAACGTCTATATGCTGGATGTCGATGAAGAAGCGGTCGCATGCTCCGCCATGAACGCGGAGCTAAATGGCGTCGGAGGAGTGCATGTACTTCGGAGCAACGGCCTGGAAGCTTTGAACGAGGCTGGATTTGACCTTATATTGTCGAATCCTCCGTATCATACGGATTTCTCGGTTGCAAAAATGTTCATTGAAAAGAGCTTCAACCGCCTTAAAATCGGCGGCAGACTGCTGATGGTCACTAAACGCAGGGACTGGTACAGAAATAAAATCGTTTCGGTCTTCGGTGGTGTAAGGGTACACGAAACCGGCGGGTATTTCGTTTTTGAAGCCGAGAGAAGGAGCGCAAGCTACGGCGGTGACCATGCAAAACATGAAGGACAAAAGAGAGGTAATATACATGGACCTTGACAGGCTTGGCAAGCAAATGCAGTTTATTATAGAGATAGATAAGGTAAAACTCGTGATGCGCCAAAACTACCTTACGGGCGGTTCGCGGCGCGAAAACGATTCGGAACACTCCTGGCATCTTGCGATGATGATCGTCATTCTGTCGGAATATTTCAAAAACGCCGACGCACTAAAGACAGTTAAAATGGCGCTGATACACGACCTGGTTGAAATATACGCGGGCGATACGTTTGCGTACGATGAACAGGGTTACCAGGACAAGGACGAACGCGAGCGGGCGGCTGCTGACAGGATATTCACGCTGCTGCCGGAGGATCAGGCGACGGAATACAGGGGACTGTGGGAAGAATTCGAAAGGATGGATACGGAGGAAGCGATATTTGCCGCTGCTGTTGACCGGATTCAGCCTCTGCTGATGAATTCCGAAGCAAAGGGGAAAATGTGGAAGCAGCACAAGGTCACGAAAGAAATGGCAATGAAGCGCAACAAGATGGTCTTCGAAGACGCTCCGGAATTGATCGCGGACTTCGTGCGGAAAAGGATAGAGGATGCGGCTTCGAAGCATTATTTTTATGAAGATGGATACGGTGAATGAATGTCAGTGTACAAGTGCATCATTTGGGATTGGAACGGAACATTGCTCGATGATATGGGAGTCTGCATCAACGTGATGAACGGGGTGCTGAGGCACAGGGGTCTGCCGGAGCTCAGTGAGGCAAGGTACAGGGAGATTTTCGGCTTTCCGATCAGGGATTATTATGAAAGGCTTGGATTCGACTTTACTGCAGAGCCCTTTGAACAGATATCCTTCGAGTATATAGGCAATTACAGGGAAGAAAGCTTGTGCGCCTCTCTGAGAGAGGGCTGCATTCCAGTGCTGAACCGTATCAGCGATATGGGTATCCGCCAGGTTATACTTTCAGCTTCGCAGAAGGAGGATCTTATCAGGCAGGCCGGACATTTCGGAGTCCTCGGGTATTTTGACGAGCTGCTGGGCCTGGACAACTGCCATGCGGCAAGTAAGATCGAGCTCGGCAGGGACTGGCTTGAAACAAGCGGCATTTGCCCGAAAGAAGCTCTTTTGATAGGCGATACGCGCCACGACTTCGAAACGGCCTCCGAATTGGGCTGCGACTGTGTTCTGCTGTCCTGCGGACATCAGTCCGGGGAGCGCTTGTCAAGCCTTGGCGTACCGCTTATCGATTCGCTTGCGGAAGTCATAAAATATCTGGATGGAGTTTAAATATGGAGCATGAAATGAGACTTTTACCCGGACCGTTCGAATTGATACGCAGCGGATCAAAGACAGTCGAGATACGTCTTTATGATGAAAAGCGGAGAAAAATCGGAATCGGGGATATCATAACCTTCCGTAAGCTGCCCGAAGAGAAGGAGCTGTTAAGGGTAGAGGTGGAAGAGCTGTATCCTCGCAAAACGTTCGAGGAGCTTTATGGAAGCCTGCCTTTCGAGGCTTTCGGGTGTGCAGGCTATTCGATGGAAAGGTTACTCGAGGGGACCTACAGCATCTATACCCCGGACCAGGAAAAAAGCTATGGGGTGCTTGGAATAAGGATCAAACCGGTATGCGACGGTTAATCGATAAAGAACTTAAATCAAATAAAACCGTAAGGGTTGAATTTGAAAAATGCTTTGAATATGACACATAGTTGTCCGATTTTACCTGATAAATTGGAATTATAATATTATTGAACAGAGGTGTAAAAGAATGGAATGGCATGAACTCTTTCCCCAGGAACGCCAGCCTTCGATGAAGGATATGACGGATTACATAGGCGGTGAGGCGGGTCGCCTGTGGGATTCGTTGATGGATTACATGAAAAATAACTACAAGGCACAGCCCAAGCTATCTTACAGCGTATGTTCGGGAAAGCCCGGCTGGAATGTAAAGTTCCAGAAAAGCGGGCAGTCGTTCGGCACTTTATATCCTGAGCAGAATTCGTTTTCCGTTTTCATCGTTTTCAGCTATAAGCTCGATCCCGTAATGGAAGCGATACTGCCTATGCTTAGCCCTGAGATCGCCGAACTCTACAGGAATGCAGGCGATTATATGAAAATGGGCAAATGGATGATGTTCAGGATAAGCGACGAGGCAGGCGTACGCGATTATAAAAATATGATCGCGGTAAAGCTGCCTCCGAAAGCTGCCTGATCAGGCCCCGCAGCTTTCCTTCAGCCTTTGCTGCTCCTCCTGTATCACTTTTTTATCTATCCTTTCGAACAATATTTCGACCGGGCCCAGCCTATGGCCGGCAGGTATACGCACCGGGGACCATGCAGGGTTTTCGGGCCCTAATATTTTGCGTATTTTTGCCGATGAAAACGGCAGAAACGGATCGAGCAATACCGCAAGGTTGGCAATGATCTGGACGCAGGTATTAAGTGTTGTCCCGCACTTTTCCGGGTCGTTCCTTACTGTAATCCAGGGTTGTTCCTCATCAAAATACTTATTCGCCCTTCGGACGAATGCAAAGACGGAATCGAGCGCCGCCCTGAAGCTGCCCTGTTCGATAAGGCTCCCGACAGTGGGGTACAGAGAATCCAAGGCTGTGAGAATGGCCAGAGCGGCAGAGTCGTGACCGGCACTGACTGAAGGCCCGGGCGAAGATACAGACTCGGATTCGTCTGTTCCGGCATTGTATGCATTTCCTGCCTCGGATGATGCCGTGCCTGTGATGGCCATTGTTATACCCGGCACCCTGCCTTCGAAGAACTTCTCTATGAATACGAGGCTGCGGTTCACCAGATTCCCGTATGCACCCAGAAGCTCGCCGTTGTGGCTGTTTATGAATTCATTCCAGGTAAAGTCGGTATCCCGCTGTTCCGGCCCGTTGGCTGTGAGAAAATATCGAATGGAATCAGGGTCGTAGCGCTGCAGAAGGTCCTTCGCCCAGATCGCCCAATTTCCGCTCGTGGATATCTTCCTACCTTCAAGAGTCAGATATTCGCTCGATATTATATCATCGGGCAGCTTGAATTTCACATCCGTGCGCCCTAAAAGCAGTGAGGGCAGGATTATCGTGTGAAACGGTATGTTGTCCTTTCCATGGATATAATATTGTCTGCTGTTGTTCCAGACCTCTAGAAAATCCCGGCCTTTATCCAGGCATAACCGATAACAGTCCGATACATAGCCAAGCACATTTTCCGCCCAGATATAGATCTTTTTGTTTTCGTAACCCTCCTTCGGAGCATCGATACCCCAGTCGAGGTCCCTGGTCAGGGCCCTGTCACGCAGACCCTCACGAATGTAGCGTTTAGACATTTCATATGCGTTTTTACGCCAATCTTGGTGGCTCTCCACATAAGCTTCCAAAGCCTCCTTCAGTTTTGTCACAGCCAGAAACAGATGACTCGACGGCCTCAACTCCGGCGTTTCGCCGCAGATGCTGCATACCGGGTCTATAAGATTTTCGGGCTCCAGCACGTTTCCGCAGGCTTCGCACTGATCGCCCCGCGCAGCCGAACCGCAATTCGGGCAGACGCCTCTGACAAAACGGTCGGGGAGAAATTGCCCGCAGTGGCTGCAATAGGACTGCTGTATCGTCTTTTCGTAAACGTAGCCTCCCTCGTACAACTTTTTGTGAAAGTCCCTCACAAAGCTTTTATGTTCCTCGCTCGATGTTTTGCTGTAAAGATCGTAGGAAAAACCAAGCTTTTGAAAGCACTCCGAGAACTCTTCGTGATATTTGTCGCTGATCTCCCGAGGAGTACTTTTTTCCTGCTTTGCCCTTATGGTGACCGGAGTTCCGTGGCAGTCGCTCCCTGACACGAAGAATACGTTGTCGCCTTTAGCCCTGAAATAACGCGCCAGTATATCGCCCGGCAGCAGCGCCGCTATGTGGCCTATGTGCAGCGATCCGTTGGCATACGGCCATGCATTCCCAATGATAATATTCATAATTACACTTCCTTTCAAACTCAGTTATGCCTTTTTACTAATGGCCCAAAATGTCTATCCTTTGAAATGGCCGGATACGAGGAGTACAAAGCAACTAAAGAGGAACGCTGTTTATATGCTATAAATGAGCACCGCAGCAGTGCAGCTTGACACAGTAATCCGACGTATATGGTCATTTCAGAAATAAAAAGCTCTCACCCCCAGGATAATCCTGGGGACGAGAGCATGATACTTCGTGTTACCACCCCGGTTTGCCGATGCCTCACGGCAGCAGCCTCAGAAAGAACTTGTGCGGGCATTCGTCCCGAAGGACTCGTACGCACGCTATTCTCCGGCGCTTTATCGGGCGCATCCGTCGCAGTCTCAAGGCTTGCAGCAGTGCAGAATATTCTTTCCGCCGTTTTTTGCGGTCCGCCGGCACAGCCAGTTCGATGCGAAGGCTCCGAGACCATGTTCAGCCGTTTGCTTCCAGCTTCTTCTCAGCTAAGGGGGATTGTCGGTCGTATCGGACAAGCCCTTTCTTTGAAGCTCTCTGTATGGACAACTTGCAGCTTACTCTTCTCTTCACAGCCTGTTAGTCAATATGCTTTTGTTTATATTAGTACGGTCTCCATCATTTGTCAATAAGTTAATTTAGAAGTTCCAGCTTGGTAAGACATTTGGTGGCCTCCTGCTACGCTTTATCGTTTTTAGCATACTAGTCTATCTTTTTTTTATATATCGCCCATATATTGGGCCGAGTGAATAAACTGGGAATACTCGTTTCCTTTGTTATCCGTGATTATGATTAGCAGCGCGGTCGTTTCATCGTATTTCAGCTTGGAAGTCATCAGCTTATATAGTTCATACTTATCCAAATCGACGTCTATCTTTTCCGGATTATTGCTGGTGTCATATTGTGGCTTAATTAAACAGTTTAATTCTATTACACCATCAGTATCGGTTCCTTTAAGCAAATAAAAACGGTAGGACAAATTTTCTCCCTTTGGTACTTTTACATGAATTGCATTTAATTACCCTTCTTCGTTTTCCATACTCAAAAGGATATTATCACCATTAATATCATCAAGAGCATTGATAATAGTATCACGATTTATCGTGGAGCTGTCTCTGCTTATTGCATCTTTTAATGAATTAACTTCTTTTTCGAGGTTTTCAATGCGTTCTAACATACTTTCACTAATTTCAGTTTTTTTCTCAGCAAATGTTCCGGAATTGGAATTATCCGTCTCCTTTGCATTATTGCATGATGTAAAAAGAAAAGAAATGCTTATACAAAAACATACTAACAACAATTTTCTCAAATTTTTCTCTTCCCTTCAGAACGTACCCGGTACGTTGTCAAACAATAAACTTCGGTGTGCACATTTACAAATGTAGATTATCATACAAAATGGGAAAGTATTGTCGAACCTTGTCACCATAATATATGCTTTTTGTGCAACAGCTCATTACACTGGATTTACCTTTGACTTTGCTATGTTTCATAAGCCGCAAATTGCAAAAAAAGAAGTCACCCGCAGGCGACTTCAGTATATGGAAGGAATTAAGGATTTCTTAGTTATATCAAACTTCGTCCTGCAGTGCGTCGTAGCCTTCTTCGCCGGTCCTTACCCTTACGACGTTTTCAACATCATATACAAAGATCTTGCCGTCGCCTATGTGGCCGGTATACAGTACCTTTTTGGCGGTTTCAATAACCGTTCTTACCGGTACCTTCGATACGACTATCTCGACTTCAACCTTGGGAAGCAGGTTCATTTCGTATTCGACTCCGCGGTAATACTCCGTCTTGCCCTTCTGCACGCCGCAGCCGAGTACCTGTGTCACGGTCATTCCCATTACTCCTATTTTGTTCATGGCTTCCTTCAAGGCTTCAAACTTGTTCTGCTTGGTAATGATGTCGATCTTGGTGATCTTGACGTCCGAACCGACCGCAGTCGGAGGCGTGGATACGAGTTCGACGGGAACGGCCTTATCTATGTTGACTGCAGTATTCGGTTTGCCAGCCGCACCCGGTACGGTTTTTGCACCATTCCAGTTGAACCGGGCCAACTGTTTGATTTCTGCGTTGTCGGCCGAATCAAAATCAAGTGCGGATCTTAGCAACTGGTTGTCAGGGTATGCAAGTGCGCCCATTTCAGGGATATCGAGACCATCGAGCTCATCCTCGGGTTTTACTCTCAAGCCCCAGACCTTGTCGAGCAGCTTGAAGAATACGAACGATACTCCGAAGCCCCATACAAACAGGACCGCAACAGCGACCAGCTGTGCTACGAGCTGTGAAGCGTCACCGAAGAACAGCCCTCTGACTCCGCCGGAAACACCATTGAAGCCGTCGCCGTAGGAACCGTCTGCAAATAATCCTAATGCTATTACGCCCCAAAGGCCATTTACGCAGTGAACAGAGATTGCGCCGACCGGATCGTCCAGCTTAAGTTTCTTTTCTACGAACGGCACTGCAACGCATACCAGTATGGCTGCAATAAAGCCTATAATGAATGCCGAGATGCCGTTTACAAATGCACAGGGGGCTGTTATGGCGACCAAGCCGGCCAGTGCGCCGTTGGCTGTCATTGACGGGTCGGGCTTGCCGTATTTTTTCCACATATAGAACATGGCAACCAAACCGCCGACCGCACCGGCTATCATTGTATTCGTAGCTACCACGGAGAGCCTGAAATCAGCGGCGTTCAGAGTTGATCCCGCATTGAACGAGAACCAGCAGAAGAATAGTATTATGGTTCCGATTATGGCCATCGGTATGTCATGCCCTGGAAATGCCCTTGCCGTACCGTCTTTCTTAAATTTACCGATCCTGGGGCCGATAACGATCGCGCCTGCCAATGCAAGCATACCACCCATGGAATGTACAACCGCCGATCCTGCAAAATCTACGACGCCGTGCCCCAGACCGAAGTTCTTGCCAAGGGTCGCAAGCCAGCCGCCGCCCCATACCCAGTTGCCGAAAAGCGGATACAGAATTATGGAAATGAAGAACGAGGTTATAACTACAGCCGAGTATTTTACACGTTCTGCCATTGCTCCGGTAGGGATGGTTACAGTCGTATCCATGAATACCATCTGGAAGAAGAACAGTGCATAAACCCCTGCATCATATGTCCCACTCAAGGCGAAGCCTTTATAACCCATGATTCCGCCGAGCCCAGGTATGGACAGCATCGCGTCGAGCACCGAACCGCCCGGGCCAAGTCCTGCCGCTCCTCCCGACCCGCCGAACTGTATGGCGAAGCCTGCGAGAAAATATCCAACTGCACCGACCAGGAAAACCATAAAGTTCATCGTCATAGTATGGGCCGCGTTCTTTGCACGGCAGAAGCCTGTCTCCACCATGGCAAACCCGCACTGGAAGAAGAATACGAAGAATGCGCAGATCATTATCCATGTGTAGTTTGCACCGAACATTGCCTTGTTAGCTGTCGTTGCCACATCGCCCAGCGTCTCGCTTCCGCTTGGTACGACATATGAAGCGCCCGTCGGATCGGCGCCTGTCGATGCCGCAGCCGCCGTTCCTGCGGCAAACAGGAATACTGCCGTTACGATAACCAATAGAATCAATACATTCCCGGTCTTTTTCAAACCTCTCATAAAAACCACCCCTTTAATAATATTTGATATTTCTCAGTCTTCCGCGTCTCGGCCTTTATGGGCCTCAGCGCTCCTTTCCCTTTCTGAAGTTGTTCCAGGAAAATTTCGATTCGGCTTTGTATACTTCTGCCTTCAGCCTGTGTACAGATAAAAAGTACCTGACTCCCAGAAACAGTACTACAGATCCGAACACTGCGCCATTGATACGGGAGCTCAATACTGTAAAGCCGACATTGTTTACCAGGCTGTAAATACTGAAAATGATGCCTGAAATAATGATCACAGAGGACATCATATAAAGCAGCATGATCGAAACGACTTTTCCCCTGTCGACTGTTTGTACGTTTACCCGATTCCGCATATCATTCCCCCCTGAAAATTGATATGAAAAAGGCGCTGCTCCCGTCGTTAAGACAGAACCAGCGCCTTTGCCATCTGTTCTAATAAAAAGGCGCTGCAAAAAGTTTAATTTTTGCAACGCCGTCGTTACTTTCTTTCATATTAATACTAAAACTTAATAAAATCAATAGCTTTTTGCAATTTCTATAATTGGAAGATTCATATACTAAATATTAACAATATATTTCCAATATATGCTTTACAGTTTGATATAATATTGAATAAGCTATTTAGCATAATTATATTAACTTTTTAAGGAGAAAACTAACATTTGGACAGAAAGCGTTCGGGTATATATATCGAAAGCTATGCATTGAACATACTTGCCGTTATTTTTATTTCTGTGGCGCTCTCATGTGTCAATGCGTTGCTGTCCGATGTCGCCGATATGGGAAACATTATGAGATACCTGCGGGCGCCGCAGCTGTTTGCCATAAACGCGCTTCCGCTGATGCTGCTCATGCTTTTTCTGTATCATGTTTCATCAAGGCATTGGGTTGGCTCGGCATTCGGCGGAGGCTTGCTGCTATTGATGCATCTCGTCAACCGGTTCAAGATACAGCTCAGGGAGGAGCCTTTTACACCGGATGACCTGCTGCTTGGAACGGAAGCGGCCAAGGTCGTCAAATTTTCCGAACTGCCGTTCAGCACCTTGATAATAGCAAGCATTATCATCTGGTTCCTGTTTACTTTATTCCTTTTCATTTTCGTAAGATCGAAGAAATTGGACCGGCGCAGGTGCCTGGCCGGTATGGCTGCAGTCGTTCTGTTGTCTGCGACGGCATTTTTTACCATATACAAAAACGTCGGATTATTCACCAGCTTCAAGGTGACCGGCTCGATTTATTCACGCGTAAATACCTTTAAATCAAGAGGATTTGCATATTCCTTCCTGGTCCGCACAGCTACTATGGAATCCATAAAGCCGGCAGGCTATTCGAAAGACGACGCCGGAAAAATTTTGGAGAGGTATGCGGAGCCGTCCTATGTTGTTAGTAATGAGTCTGTAAAACTGCCGAATGTCCTTGCCGTGATGGGAGAAGCCTTCTACGACATCGACCGGATAAAGGGCGTCGAGTTTAACGAAGGCTTCAATCCGCTGGCAAACTTCCGCAGGCTCTCGGGGCAGGCCTGGACGGGCAGGATCGTAACCGAAGTGTTCGGCGGCGGTACCGCAAATACCGAATTTTCCTTCCTTACCGGCGGTTCTCTGGCTGTGCTGCCGGGATTGTCCAGCCCGTACACTTACAACCTCAGGAAGGACGCATATTCACTGGCGCGCGTTATGAAAAAGGCGGGGTATGACACCCTTGCATTCCATCCGGGAGACTCCTGGTTCTATAACAGAGCCAATGTATACAGGTTCTTCGGCTTTGATCGGATATATTTCAGGCGGGACATGGATCAGAAGAACCTTGAGATCAATTTCGGGTATGTTTCCGATAAGAATACGGTTCAGTTCACGCTTGACAAGCTGAAGCAGCATATTGCCGAAAAACCGGACAGCCCCTTTTTCGAATTTGTCGTAAATATAGACAATCACGGTCCCTATTCAAAGCAGGACCTCGATTACCCGGAGATACTGAAAAGAAAACCCGGTATGAACGACACGGTTTATAACAATATAAACAACTACCTCAATGGCCTGGATCGGTGTGACAAGGCTCTGGGGTACCTTGCCGATTCGATAGGCGGTTTGAACGAACCGGTTGTACTGCTGTTTTTTGCAGACCATCTGCCGGCGCTGGGAGAAGGCGGCCGGGGGTTTAAGGCGCTGGGTCTCGACGTAAGCCAGACAGAAAGTCTGCAGGCTTACCTGAATCAGTACGAAACACCCTATTTCATATGGTGCAACAAGGCGGCCGAAAGCCTTCTGAAGAGCGGCGGCATTGCGCCGGAGAAAGGCGCCGCCCCTGAAATAAGTGCAAATTACCTGGCAGCCGAGCTTCTTAAATATATCGGCATGAACGGCGGTAATTATCTCAATTACCTTTCCGAACAGGAAGCCTTGCTTCCGGTTATAACCGGGCGATTCGTAAAGGAAGGCGGGAATTTCACCGAAGCGCCTTCCCCCGGGTCTGTGAAGCGTATAGAGCAATATAGGGAACTAGAGTATTATATGCTTATGGAAAGAGAATCGATCAATGGAGGTACAAAAGCTGATGGATAGTAAAGACAGGCAGAAGAATAACCCGGTGCAGACCGATTATTGTTCAGGGCAGTTTGAGCGCTTCGAAAAGCGTTATGAGGAGTATCGGGCGAAGGCTGCAGAAGGAAGGAAGCAATCCGCCCGCATGAGCAATCTGCGGCTCGCAGTATTCGTTTTGGGCGTTGCAATGGGTATACTGCTTTACATAACTTCCGGGCTGCTTTACGGCGTGGTTGTCCTGGCGCTTGCCATGTCAGTTTTCATTTATCTTGTGATACGGCACAGCAGGATATCATACGAGCTTGCCAGGCTTGACTGCAAGGTGGAGATAAACAGGATGTATATGGACAGGATGAAGTCGGGGTGGGAGGGGTTCAAGGATAGCGGGCTGGAATTTATGGACCCCCTTCATCCGTATTCGGACGATCTTGATATCTTCGGACCGAAATCATTGTACCAGTGGATTTGTACGGCTCATACCTGCTACGGCAGGAAGGAATTAAAGAGGCTGCTTGCAGAACCCGATAAAGGAAAGGATAATATTGTCACTCGTCAGGAGGCAGTCAGAGAACTAGCTGCCAGGGGGGATTTCTGCGAGGAACTCGAAAGCGAGGGCATGCTCTCAGGCAAGACCTCGGATGACCCTGAAAAGCTGCTTGCTTATGCAGAAGACAGAACCACCCGCTTTAAAAATCCGGGCATGGTCAATTTATTTTATGTATTGCCGGGTGCAGTGATACTGTCCTTCGTGCTTTACTTCCTCGGAGCGCCCGTTCCCATACTTGTGCCCCTGCTGCTGATTGCTCTGCAGTTTGGTATATTTGCGGCGGGCTATTCCAAAAATTCAAAGATCACAGACATGGTCTACGGTCTGAGAAAAAATCTTGGGGCGTATTCCAGCCTGTTGGAACTGTTGGATTGCGAGAATTTCGAAAACAGCTATCTTTCTGAACTCAAAAAACAGCTTGAAGGTGCGGACGGGTCCGCTCCTGCAGCTTTGAAAAAACTCGAGGGTATCGTAAATGCAGTGGATCTGAAGGCAAGTACCGTATTTTATTTTATTCTTAATTGCCTTTTTCTTTGGGATTATCACTGCGTTTTTGCGTTGGAGGATTGGAAGAGCAAATATGGCGGGCATATCAGGCAATGGCTCGAAACTGTCGGCTGCTTCGAGGCCGTTTCCAGCCTGGCAGTCATCCCGCGCATGTACCCTGAATGGGCGTTTCCTGTATTGTCGGAGGGCGGCATGAGATTTGCCGCTGAAGAAATGGGCCATCCGCTTATCAGAAAGGATGTCTGTGTACGCAACGATTTTGAAATAAGCAGCGGGGCCTGTATAATCACCGGATCGAACATGTCGGGCAAAACAACTCTGCTTCGTACAGTAGGTATCAGCCTAGTCCTGGCATATGCCGGCGCTCCCGTCTTTGCACGCAGGCTGGAATGTCCCGTTTTGGACCTGTTTACTTCAATGAGGATCCGGGATGATCTAAACAGCGGCATTTCAACATTCTATGCCGAATTGCTCAGGGTTAAGATGATAATCGATCACTCTCACAAGGAAATACCGATGATATATCTGATTGACGAGATATTTATGGGCACGAACTCGCTCGACAGGACAACAGGCGCACGAAGCGTGCTGAAGAACCTCAGTAAAAAATGGATCATCGGCATGATCTCAACGCATGATTTTGAATTGTGTGAATTGGAGCGTGAAAGCAGAGTTGCTGTTAAAAACTATCATTTTACCGAAAAATATATTAACAGCGAAATCAGGTTTGATTACAGGCTGCATCCCGGAAGGAGCACGACAACCAACGCCAGATACCTCATGAAGATGGTAGGCATAGAACTGGAAGAATAGTACAGAGGTGGACGAAATGGATTTTGTGACTGAGGCCAATGATAAAAACGGATTAAGGCTGCTGCTTTATTGCGACGCCAATGAAAAATTTGGATTTCCGCTGGTGGAAGACCGTTTCAGGATACTTCTGATCCATAGCGGAGCAGGTGTTCTGGGCATCGACGACAGCAGGATATTGTTCAATGCTCCGGCTGTATTTTGCCTTAACGAAAAAGAAGAAGTAAGGTTGCTGGAAGATTCGGAAGTAAAGGCAATGTCCGTGTATTTTTACCCGGGAGCGATAAACAGCGCCCTTGATTTTGACAAGCTCAGGGGAGACAGGTCCGGTATGACGGCTACCGAGAGGAACGACTGTACATGCCTGTCGCCATTCTATACAAGGACCGAAAGTTACCACGGACAATTGAATGTAGGCCTGGCAATGTTCAGGCAGATAACGCACGTTTACGATACGCTGCTGCTTGAACTGACAAGCCAGGCAGATGACTTCTGGCCCTGCAGGAGCAGGTCGTATCTGATAGAGATACTGTTCCTGCTCCAGAAAATACACTTAAGCCCGGACAGGAGCAGGGAGATCATACTGAACAGCAATTCTGATCTTGTGGGGAAGGTTCTGCTGTACCTTCACTCAAATTATGTAAAGAAGATCACGATCGAAGAATTGTCCAGGGCATTCAATCTCAACAGGACGACCTTGAATGAAAAATTCAAGGATGAGCTTGGTATGACAGTCATCAATTATTTGATAGAATTGCGCATCCAGCTTGCCTGCATGATTCTTTCGGAAACGCTGATCCCGGTCGCCGAGATCGCCGAGCGTGTCGGCTATGCGGATGTAACCCATTTCAACAGGACTTTTCGAAAGCTAATGAGGCATACGCCTTCCGAGTACAGACAGAACAACAGCTGGCAGCTTAAACAATGGGCGTAAACGCAAGTTTTGCAGATATGTAAAGAATTGCTGCTTATATGCTTTTTTCAGGGTAAAAAGGCTGTGATAAATTATTGACATAAATATAAAAGGAGATGTCAATAATGAAAAAGTTGGTTAGTTTTATACTCTCAACAATGCTGATTCTTGGACTCAGCGCCGGTTACGCCGCTGAAAAGCCCGGAGCAGCTTCCGGAACGGACCTGCTCAAAAATGTAAGCCATATGAAGCAGTCGACTATCAGGATGGAGGCCAACGGCAAAGTTATGTACTTTGATCCCGTTTGGCTTGACAAGGCAGTCGGGGATGCCGATATAATTTTTGTGTCGCATACCCACGGGGATCATTTTTCAATTGCCGACATCAAAAAGATCATGAAGAAAGGAGCGACGCTCGTTGTTCCTGAAGATGGAGCTGACACTGCCAAAAAGGAAGGTATTGCGGGTGTTTTGTCTGTAAAACCGAATAAAGCATATGTGGCCGGAGGTATAAGCTTCAGGACCGTGCCTGCCTATAGCGTCGACAAGCCTTTTCATCCGAAGAGCAGCAACTGGGTAGGGTATATTGTAACGGCGAATAAGGCAAACTATTATTTTGCCGGGGATACCGACCTTATACCTGAAATGAAGAGCTTTAAAGCCGATGTGGCTTTCCTGCCCATGGGCGGGACTTATACGATGAACGTGCAGGAGGCTGTCCAGGCTGCTAAGCTCATAAAACCTGCTGTTGCAGTACCGATACATTATGGTGATATCGTAGGAACGACAGATGATGCTATGAACTTTATAAGAGGATTGGACAAAGGTACGAACGGAATTTTGTTAAAAGATTTATTAAACGGGGTAAGCCTCGGGAAGCAATCCACCATAAGGATACAGGGCGGTAAGACGGTCTATTTCGACCCCCTCGACATTTCGGGGAAACCTCAGGATGCCGATATTATTTTCATCTCGCACAGCCACGGCGACCATTTCTCGGTAGAGGATATCAAAAAGCTGGTCAAGCCTGAAACCATACTGGTTCTGCCGTCCGATTGCGTTAAAACGGTCGTGGACGCAGGCCTGACAAATATCCTGACAGTCGGCCAGAACAAGAACTATGAACTGGAAGGTATCAAATTCGCAGCTGTTCCCGCATATAACACAAACAAGCAGTTCCACCAAAAAGAAAGCAACTGGGTCGGCTATGTCGTAAATCTGAACGGCACCAGCTACTATTTTGCAGGCGATACGGACAATATTCCCGAAATGAAGGATATCAAGGCAAATGTAGCCTTCCTGCCCGTAGGCGGCACGTATACAATGACTGCATCGGAGGCGGCAGCGGCTGCAAATATCATGAAACCCGTGATCGCTGTTCCGATACATTATGGCAGCGGTATCGTAGGGACTCCGGCAGACGGCGCCGATTTCATAAAAGGCCTGGACTCTGCTGTCAAGGGAGTACTGCTGAAGTAGATGCTGTCCAAGGACGCGCACAAATAACCGGATCCATTACACTAGCTGAATAATAAAATACATCTGAAAGAGGGTGTTTCCCGGCTGCCGGTCTGTCCGGCCCATACGGGAACGCCCTTTTTATGTACGGAACCAGCGAAAAGGAGTTGTTAAAATGCCGTTTCTGAATAGAATTACATTGTCAGTATTGTTCGGAGGACCGCCATGGCCGACAGAAAAACTTTACCGAGAGTACTTTTTTGGATATTGCTCGCGCTTTGTTTCAATACGGGTATCTATTTCCTGCTGGGAAGGGAAAAAGCCCTGGAATTCCTGGGAGGATATGTTCTTGAACAGAGCCTCAGCGTCGACAACCTTTTCATGTTCCTGATGCTGTTCACCAATTACGGTATCAGGCCGCATCAGCAAAGAAGGGTACTGAGCTACGGAATCATCGGCGCAGTTGTACTGCGGCTTGTTTTCATCCTTCTCGGAGTCGCCGTTGTCAGCCTGTTTCACTGGGTGCTGTACATATTCGGCATCGTATTGGTTATAAGCGGGATGGGTATTGTCTTTAAAGACGATTCCCATTCGGGATTGAGGGACAAGAAAATACTTAAGGCAATGGGAAAGGTGATACCTATAACCGAGAGGCTTTACGGCGAACGCTTTTTCGTCAGAAAAGGCAAAGTTCTCTACGCGACGCCGCTTTTTGCAATAATAATACTTGTCGAGCTTACTGATATAATTTTTGCGATTGATTCGATACCGGCTATATTTTCAATAACGACCGACGTGTTCATTGTGTTTTCATCGAACATATTCGCAATACTGGGCCTAAGAAGCATGTTCTTTGCACTTGGCAGCCTGCAGGAGAGGTTCAGGTACGTAAAATACGGCGTTGCAATGATTCTTACCTTTACGGGACTGAAGCTTCTGATAATGATTTTCGATATCGAGATCCCGGTCGCGGCATCGCTCGGAATTATCGCTTCAATCCTCCTGGTCAGCATATTGCTTTCTCTTGCCATAAGTGACAAGAGCTGCAGGAATATTATATAATATAAAAGGATAATGATTGCAAACGGCGGTATTTTTAACATGGCACCAGGCAAGACAATATAAGCATTGCAGAACGCACAAAAGGAGAGAAACATTTATGGGAAACACGATGAACGATCCATTGAAGCACCGTAAGGGCAGCAGGAAGCTGACTATTGTCGGCAAGGACGGCAAGCCGCTGAAAAATCAAGCTGTTAAAGTTAAGATGATCAATCATGCATTCCTGTTCGGCTGTACCGAATTCAGCGCCATCCCGTATGCAAACGGATATCTGCAGGGCAGAGACAAGGAGATTACCGAGGAGAGATTCCGCCTGTTTTTCGAACTATTCAACTACACGACCCTGCCTTTCTACTGGGGAAGATTTGAACCTGTCAATGGAAAGCCCGAAACAAAAACAATGAGAGTCACTTCCGAATGGCTCGTAAAGAACGGCGTCAAGCTGAAGGGGCACCCGCTTTGCTGGCACACTATCTGTGCTCCCTGGCTTATGGAGATGAGCAACCAGGATATACTGACGACCCAGCTGAACAGGATACGCCGCGATGTTACTGATTTCGCCGGCACAATAGATATCTGGGACGTAATAAATGAAGTCGTGATAATGCCCGTTTTCGATAAATATGATAACGCTATTACCCGCATCTGCAAGGAACTTGGCAGACACCGCCTGGTGCGTGAAGTATTTGCCGCAGCCAAGAGGGCGAATCCCGATGCTACGCTGCTCATCAATGATTTCTGGCTGGATGAATCCTACGATATATTGATCGAAGGCCTTTTGGAGCTTGGTGTTCCAATCGATGCAATAGGTATACAAACGCATATGCATCAGGGCTACAGAGGCTTGGACTACATGCAGGAACTCCTTGACCGTTACTCGCGCTTCAAGCTGCCGATCCATTTCACTGAAAATACACTTGTTTCGGGTAAGATAATGCCTGCGGATATAGTTGACCTGAACGACTATGTAGTCGACGAATGGCCTTCAACGCCGGACGGACTTGTACGCCAGGCAGAAGAAATGACCACGCATTACAAATCCCTGTTCGAGGATCCCAATGTAGAATCCATTACATACTGGGGCTTTATCGACGGCGGCTGGCTCAAAGCACCGAGCGGTCTAATCACTCAGCAAAATGAAGTCAAGCCTTCATTTGAAGCGCTGCGCAAGCTGATCAAGGATGAATGGTGGACCAAACCCATGGAGCTTGTAACGGACGAGAACGGTATGATAACGGTATCCGGCTTCCTCGGGGACTATGAAGCTTCATACAATGGGGAGACGCTGCGTTTCACTGTTGAACGTGAAGGCGAGCCCGCCCATATCACTTTTTGAGGGAGAGGCGCCAGACCGATAAACTTGTATAAATAAAACAGGAAAATCGCAATGATATAAAAGGAGCAAGGCAGTCCTGAACTGGTGCCTTGTTCCTTTTATGTTATACCTGGATCGAAGGACATCTAAAACCATTCTCTATTTGACTTGGTGGAAAGATATTGATACTATGGTTACAAGTTGGATGATACCAGGGTTATATGAAATATACCTCAAACACTTAATCACTCTATTAATAAGGAAAATTTGTATGAGAACACACAATAATTTATCCCGGGTATATTGGATCGGCGGTTCAACCTGCGCAGGGAAGACAACGATAACCAATATGTTTTCAGAGAAATACGGACTAAAAGTATATCATTGTGATGAGCATCTGGGGAAACACATTGCAGCATCAAATATTGAGAAATACCCCAATCTGAACAGGGCGACCAGATTGAACTGGGATGAAATACTTGGTATGTCGGTCGAGGAATACTTAAAATGGTCGATTGGGATGTTTACAGAAGAGTTCGAAATGATTTTGGAAGATCTAAGTGAATTGTATGGTGATAAACCTGTTCTGGTTGAAGGTGTTGGCTTATTTCCCGGACTCGTTTACGATAATGTCCCTGATATCAGCCGTTCAGTATGGCTGGTAGCGGGCGAAGTGTTTTATAAAAAGCATCAAGCGGAACGAAAGGAACTCTTCGAGAGGGTAAAAGGGTGCTCAAACCCGGCACAGGCATTGAGCAATTATATGAGTTTTGACCTGGCAACTGGCAGATACATTTTGAATGACGCAAAAAGGCTTGGTTTGAATGTAGTAGAAATAAATGATGACAGTGTTTTAGCGAAAACCTTTGAAACGGTTTCTCACTATTTAAATTTCGAGTAATATTTCCCCCGTATATCTTATATGTGGCAGGCTGCAAAATTCGGAGGGGCACATGTTTGATTGTGAATTGGTTGGCAAGATCGGGTCTATGGCTTTAATCAGGCGCGACGAATACGATATAGACTATAACGTTTTCAGCAGATTGGGCGCGGAGTTGGTTCCGGGATACATTTGGATCAGTTCGGGTGCGGTTGAAATCGGTCGGCTTGACTATATTAAAAGAAATGGCGGCAAGGAAATCGATAATTCCTGTGCTGAAGAAATAAATGCATGTTATGCAGCTCAAGGACAAAGTATCGTCATGGAAAATTATCGAAGATTTATTAATCCAGCATACTCGGTAAGGCAAGTATTGGTCGAACATCAGCATTTTAACGATCCTGAAAAATGTGACTTCATCAAGAGGTTATTACTTGATTGCATGAAACAAAATGCAATTCCTATTGTTAATTATAACGATTCTGTAAGTAATGCCGAGACAAGAAAAATGGAGTTGTTCAATTTACGCCAGCAACAGGATAAGGTGGTCGAATGTATCGATAACGACGAGACGGCCTCTGAGATAGCAGCGCTTGTAAAATCGAAATACCTGGTGATCTTGACCTCGTCATCAGGATTGCTTGAAAATCCACAGGATGATAATTCGTTAATAAAAGAAGTGGCAGGAAAAAACGTTTATGAATTATTGGATAATATCGAGGAGTTGAAAAAGTGCTGCATAGGGGCTAGCCGAAAAGGTGCAAACGGTATGAAGGCAAAGCTGGAATACATTTCTGAACCGATAAAAAACGGTACAACCGTTATAATCGGCCATGCCAGGTACAGACTTAAGGATTTGATTGCAGGCAGTGTAGAGAGAACTGTATTCAGAGTCAGGTAATAGACGCCGGGGAATTATGTTTTCCTTGGTGATGATTTATTGCTGTATTTCTATAAGAAATTGAAATAACTCGGAGGAAGCGGGAGACGCCCCGATGAAAACGCTCATTTTTAACGGTTCACCAAGAAAAAACGGTGATACTGCAGCTTTGATCAATGAATTCACAAAACACGTAAATGGCGAATACAAGGTTATTGAGGCATATTGTTGTAATATAAAACCCTGTATGGATTGCAGATACTGCTGGTCGAATAGCGGTTGCTGCCAGAACGACGACATGCAGGCGGTCTATGAATATATTCAGGATTGCGATAATATTTTGATAGCGTCTCCTATTTACTTTTCAGAACTTACAGGCCAATTACTTGCCATAGCAAGCAGACTGCAAACTTACTTTTGCGCAGGGTACTTTAGAAAAGAAACGCCCATCCTAAAGGGGAAAAAGGGCGGAGTAATCTTAACCGGCGGTGGGGATGGAAGCATTGAAACTGCTTATGGAACGGCTTGCGTCCTTTTACATCATATGAATGCAAAATATATCGCGCCGGTTGTTTACAGTCATAATACAAACTGCATTCCTGCAAAAGATGATGTTAATGCAATGGAAGGTACAAGGAGATTAGCGATGATATTCAATGAAAATTTATACCCATACTAAACGCAAATAGCCTACTTGGGGGAAAGTGCGAAGCACGGCTTTGATATATGGGATATCCCCTGGTTTTCTGCGGTAGAGAAATCATATTTCTTAAGAGATTGTTTGGTTTTGCAAGTTTGGGGCAAAATCCGCACTAAAATTAATTGGTTTTCGTATCATTAAGTAGGATTTTTGCGTAATAAAGATACAAAGTCTTGAATTATGTTGACTAATTCGTCACCAAACTTGAAATTTTGAACAGTCCAGGTTAATATGTGAAGAATTACCACCGTAGATGCAGGTTGCCACTAAGCTATTAGCAAAGTGGAGTTTTGACGACAAGGCTGCCGCCCGATAGGATTTGGAAGGATAGGAGGAGGCGGATTAATGCACAATTCCGTGAACATCTTGGGAATAGGGTTTTCCAAGCTTACGCGATCGGCAGAACAAAAAAATTTGCATCAGGGGGAGAGAGAATGAAAACAGTACTGAATACGGAAAAGAAGATCAGAGCGGAAATAGAAAAGACCGGCAAACATCCGTTTTATAGCATGAATTACTTCGGGGACTATGGCTATGATGAATATTTGAAGAAGTGTGTTTCCAATTTGGATGAATTCTGTGATTTCGCAAATGAAAGGCTCATAATTGACAGGGCGATAAACATAACCAGAAGGAATTTCGGCTGTGCAACGTTTGTCGCCCAAAATACTGAAGGCAACAAAATATTTGCTCAGAACATGGATTGTGAATATGCTATTCCCATGATGATTCGATTGAGTGAGAGCAGTAACTATAAATCATTGGCTTTCCTTAACATGGCTGAACTGGATTGGGATGAAAATACATTCGATACGTTGGAAACAGACGCGAAGTTAACGCTGGCAGCGCCGTACAGTCCTCATGACGGAATCAATGAACATGGGTTGGCGGTTGCATGTATGACTGACGCAAGCGCTATTTATCCCAATAGCACAGATAAAATTACACTCTTCGACGAAACCCTGACAAGGTTATTATTGGATAGGGCTAAATCAGTTGACGAAGCAATTGAATACATGAAGAATTTCAACCTGTTTTTCAGTGTGGCGCCTTTGCATTATATGGTGGCCGATGCAACGGGTGATGCTGCCGTAATTGAGTTTGTGGACGGCAAAATGGTTACGGTAAAGAAAAATGGCAACTATCTGGTGGCAACCAATTTTACCTTGTACAATAATCCAACCTGTGCGGGCTTCGGGAAAGATCGATATGAAAATATCGAAAATCAGTTAGGTAAATGCGGGGGTGTAATAACTGAAAATGATGCGCTGGAATTACTGAAAAGAAATGTAATACCGGGCGATGAGCAGTGGTCGTCGGTTTACAATCTTGCCAAAAGAAGAGTAATGGTGACCTTTTCTCGCGATTATGACAACGAGTACGAATTCGAATTGTGATTACATGCCTGACTCAATAAAGTACCATCGCGATATGGATTCTTTGCAGGTCCAAGCTTCGGACGTTAGATGTCCGAAGCTTTTTTTACCCCGCCGAAGAGCAGCCTGTGGGCATTGCCGTGCAGAATGGCTTTTCTCTCGTCTTCCGTAAGGTCCAGCCGCATGAATCTTTCAAGCTCTTCAGCGTGGTCCCACATGGGATAATCCGTGCCGAAAAGCACCTTATTGACGCCATGCCTGCGTATGATTCCTACAGCCCTCGAGGGCTCCATGAAAGGCAGGCTGCTGCTTGTGTCGATATAGAGGTTTTTCCCTATAAGGTATTCGGACTGGTCCCAAACGCTGTAGCCTCCAAGATGCGCCGCGATAACGACCAACCCGGGGAAGGCATCGAGGACCCGTGAAAGCCTTTTTGGGCTGGAGGAATCCCTATTTCGGTCGCCTATGTGTATCAAAACGGGCAATCTTCCCTCGACAGCCTCATAGAGAGGCATCATATAGTCTTCGTCCAAAGTGAGGTTTTGAAATTCGGGATGCAGCTTGATGCCGTGAAGGCCCATTGAGATTATGCGATCGACCTCGCGGCCGATATCCGAAAGACCCGGGTGCAGCGTGGCAAATCCGATAAATTCAGGATGCTCGACCTGTACTCCGCAGATGTAATCGTTTATCGCCTGAACCTGTTCGACGGTAGTTGCGGAGGAGTGGACGACGTAATTTGTCGTTCCGATTCTGTGACCGGCCTCGAGCAAGGTTCCAACTGTACCGGTGTGCCTCATTTTTATCCCGTAGTATCGGCCGATGGCGGCAACAGCCTTTTCGGCTATCTTGTCGGGGAAGATGTGATCGTGTATATCGATTATTTTGTACTCTGCGATATTATTACTCATACGTGGCTATCTTTCTATTGTAGTCTTCTAATTTTAAGCCTTTAAGAACACCGGATACCAGGCTGAATCGGTTCAACCCAGCAGCATCCTGTCGTTGTCGAGCGCAGTACCGCTCTTGCGGCTGAACTGCTCTACCAGCCAGTCTACCGTTTTGCCGCTGCGCTCCTCGCCTTGTATATCCATGATCAGCTTGCCCTCATGCATCATAATGGTACGGGTCCCATGATCAAGCGCGGCTTTCATATTATGTGTTATCATCAGGGTGCTCAAATTGTGTTCTTTGACCACTTCGTCGGTCAGCTGCAGCACCTTGGCTGCGATGGACGGGTCGAGCGCGGCAGTATGCTCATCCAGCAGCAGAAGCTTTGGTTTCACTATCGCAGCCATTAACAATGTCAACGCCTGCCTCTGCCCTCCCGAAAGCCTGCCGACTTTTTCCTTCATCCTGTTTTCCAGACCGAGCTCAAGTATTGCAGCGCGTTCACGGAAAAAAGCCTGATCCGCCTTTGGTATACCTGGCAGAAGACCGCGTTTTTTCCCTCTTGCATAAGCAATTGCAAGGTTTTCTTCAATGGTCATATCAAACGCCGTACCCATGAGCGGGTCCTGAAATACCCTTCCTATGAAGGCTGAACGCTTATGCTCCGGTTCTTTTGATATATCCTTATTATCCAGCAGGATTCTACCGCTGTCTATTCCGAAAACGCCTGAAATACAGTTGAGCAGAGTGGACTTACCGGCGCCGTTTCCGCCGATTACCGTAACGAATTCGCCCTCTCCAAGCTCGAGACCGATGTTTTTCAACGCAACTTTCTCATTGACGCTGCCTTTATTGAATATCTTGGTGACTCCCTCAATTTTCAGCATCGTTGTCACCGCCCTTCTGTCCGGCCATTACAGCCTGTCTGCCTGTCAGCGAAATAACCTTGTCGCGGAATATCCCCAGGGATAAAGCTATTGCCACGATTATGGCGGAAACAAGCTTCATGTCGGTCGGAGGCATTCCAAGCCGCAGCGCAACTGCAATTATAACCCTGTAGAGTATTGCGCCCAGAACGACTGCGACAAGCCTGTTCATTAACGATCGGGTTCCGAACACCACTTCGCCGATTATGACCGATGCAAGTCCGATAACGACCATGCCTATACCCATGCTTACGTCTGTAAATGACTGATACTGCGCTATCATTGCTCCGGACAATGCAACGAGCCCGTTTGAAATGGCAAGACCGACAAGCGTCGTGAAATCGGTATCGACGCCGGACGCCCTGACCATTTTGTCATTATCGCCCGTTGCTCTTAAAACGAGCCCGAACTTTGTTCTGAGGAAATAATACAGCACGAAAAGTATCAGCAGCAGTATTGCGCCTGAAAGTATCAAAGCAATGTAACCCTCGACGGCAGTATCCGCAAAGGGCGTAAAGATAGTGGGTACTTTCAGCGCCTTGGACAGCGGAATATTCGCCCTGTTGCCCATGACCTTCAGATTGATGGAGTAAAGACCGAGCATCATCAATATTCCGGAAAGTATGGGCTGTATCTTAAGCTTCGTTGTAAGCAGCGCCGTAACGCTTCCGGCGGCGCAGCCTGCTATGAACGCAATGATCAAGCCCAGCACCGGATGTCCGGCAACGCATAAAACAGCAGAGAAAGCAGCTCCGAAGGTGAAGCTGCTGTCTACGGTAAGGTCGGGCATGTTCAGCGTCCTGAAGGAGATGAACACTCCGAGTGCCATGATGGCATAAATTATTCCGAGTTCGAGAGAACCCTGTAAGAGTAACCACATTGCAAAGAACCCCTTTTATTGCGGCCATCGGATCTGACCGGAAGCCGCATGTCTTATTGCCCAAATACCTGCCAAGCCTTGATTCCGGACCGGCAGGCATGAGAGCTTGTTTTTTATTCCCCGAATACCTGCGCAGCTTCTTTGAGTACATCGTCGGGAATCGTTATTCCGATGGCCTTCGCGGTATCCTTGTTTACGTAGATCTGTACGTCGCTCATTATTTTAACAGGCATGTCGCCGGGCTTCTTGCCATTCAAAATTTCGACTGCCATGTTTGCGGTTTCCTGACCGAGTGTCGTGTAATTGACTCCGTAGGTTGCAAGTCCGCCGTCCTTGACCATCGAGTCTGCGCCTACGTAAACCGGTTTCTTTGCGCTGTTGGCAACCTGAGCGACAACGGGCATGGCAGCTGCAATGGTATTGTCGATGGGGGAGAAGATGGCGTCTACCTGGCCAGCCAGCGACTGTGTTACCTGCTGCACTTCCGAAGAGTTGGTCACGGTGCCTTCTATAACTTCCATTCCGTTATTTTTAGCGTATTCCTTGAGGTTGTTCACGACTGATATCGAGTTTGTCTCGCTTGAATTGTAAAGCGCGCCAATTTTCTTGATGTCAGGAGTAATCCTCTTTGCAAGCTCCATTATCTTTTCAGCCGAGACTGCGTCCGAGGTTCCGGTTACGTTTTTGCCGGGCTTGTCGAGGCTTGCCACCAACCCGGAGCCTACAGGATCGGTGCAGGCGGAGAACAGAACGGGTATATCGGAGGTAGCGTTTGCGGCAGCCTGTGCCGAAGGTGTTGCTATGGCCACGATAAGGTCGGATTTGTCTGCGACGAATTTCTGTACTATTGTGTTGAGGTTTGTTTGGTCACCCTGGGCGTTCTGGTAGTCGATATTTATGTTTTCGCCGTCTTTATAGCCTTTTTCGGCGAGCTGTGCGATAAAGGACTCGCGGATAGTGTTAAGCGAAGGATGTTCTACTATTTGCACGATTCCGATTTTGACCACTTTCTGGTCCGTTTCCGTGGTTGTTGAGGTTTCTGTGGCTGTCGAGGCTGCCGCGCTTACAGCAGATTCTGCGGTTGCTGCATTTGAAGACGATCCTTCATTAGCTCCAAGTTTACCCTGGCCGCATGCTCCGAGCGATAAAATGAGTGCAACTGCCAATACGACAGTGGTGATGACTCTAAACATTCTTTTCATTTAGATTCCTCCAGACATATTATATATTTTTTGAAAACAAAAAACACCTATCCTTCGATAAGGACAGGTGTCAACCTGCGGTACCACCTTAATTGATGCAGAATATTCCACATCCTCTTCAATCGAGTGCCGGCACACTCTTCGCCTTTTAACGTCGGCTGGACGTCGGAGATTACTCGGATCGGATCCTTTCATCCCGCCCTCGGAGGCCCATTTGTCTGCTCCTTGTCCGCCGGGATCCCAGCGCCCCCGACTCTCTTTGTGACCGGCCTTCAGTTTTACTCCCTCTTCAACGGTTTAAAGGAATCATAACACAAGGTCAAAGGTTATGTCAATATTGCTTTGTCATTTTTAACCGGCTGTCACTGCAGGTTAAGGTATTAAGGTACAAATATGTTGCGAGTACAGTAGAATGTAATATAATGGATATATCTTGAAAGGAGCCTGTCGTAATGAGAAGAGCCGTTATTGCGTTATTAGTCATTATATTTGCGACTGCACTGACATACGCGGTCTTTAGCCATAACAGCCTGAGCTTCGCCATACGGAGCGCCGGATATAATTCCGGCAATGTGACCATATTGGAGCGGGGTTTCGATGATAACGGAAGAGAGTTCGGTATCATCAAAACTGACAGGCACGGCGAACCGGCTTTATTGTATATGGAGAAAAATAGTTTAGAGTTTTGGAAAGTATCATATTCCGATGGAAACACTTCGTCAGGAAAGCACCTCGTTTCACTCGGGTGGCTTAAAAGCGCCGGATTCAGGCGCTATGGGACAAATGAAAACCCGGACTTCTCAAACGAGTGGCATATGCTGTACTATGGGAACAACGCTGCCAAACTAATTGAAATAACACCGGAACAATTACCGCCGGGGGTGGCCTGCAATATTCAGCAGGGAGCAAGCGATTTTGTCATCCACCTTATCTCATATGAGTCTCCGGAAACTCTCAACAAGATCGATATACATTCATTACTTATAAATATGAATAGTATCGTTGAATAACTCCAGCATGAAAAGTGTTGCGAAGCTATTTGGAAAATTGTTATAATATTACACGTATAAATCGATATAAAGGCTGTATTTTGGCCAATACCATTTGTAAAAATTAATGAAAATGAGGCGTGCATATGCAAGCTGAACAGTGGAGAATACTCAAAAAATGTGCGAATATGGAGGACACAGGCTCAATACCTGTCGGGCTTATAGTCGATAGTCCCTGGATGCCCGCGTATTGCGGCATGTCTACACTCGACTTCTTTACGCTTCCCGAGAAATGGCTCGAAGCATATGGAAAGATTAAAAAGGACTTCCCGGAGATCATTTTCCTGCCCGATTACTGGGTAGAGTACGGTATGGCTGTAGAACCGTCCGGCTTTGGGGCCAAGGTGAATTTCTACGAGCATAAAACTCCCACGGTAAACCATATCATCCCTTCTGCAGACGATATGGAGGATTATATATCCGGTATGCAGGTCCCCAATCCAAGGACCGACGGCCTGATGCCTCTGGCGCTGACATTCTACAAACACGTACACGACATACTGAAAGCCCGGGGTGAGTCAGTCAAAATAGTGGCGGCCAGAGGGCCTCTGACGATTGCATCGCACCTTATGGGTGTTTCCGAATTCCTGGTCGGATTGAAAATAGACCCGGACAATACGCACAAGCTGCTCAGGATAACCGCGGAACTCGTGAAAAACTGGCTCGAGGCTCAGATGGAAGCACTCAGTGAGGTCGAGGGAGTACTTGTCCTCGATGACATCGTTGGTTTCCTTTCAGAAGAGGATTATCTCGAATTTGCACACCCGTATTTCAAGGAGATTTTCGGTAAATTCCCGTCGATGCTCCACCTTTATCACAACGACAACGATAATAACGCTTATTACGCACATCTTGCCGATATGGGCGTCAATATCTTCAACTTCACTCACAAAAAGGACATAGCCTCGGTCAGGAGTCTTGTCGGAGACAAGGTCTGCCTTCTTGGAAACGTGCCTCCTCTCGACGTGCTGGCAATGGGAACGCCTGAGACCGTAAGGACTGAGACTCTCGCATGCCTTGAAAGATATACCGCGGGTAACGGGGGCACCAAAGGCTTGATTCTTTCCGCAGGCGGCGGAGCGTCGCCAGGTACGCCGACGGCAAATCTCCGTGCAATGATAGATGCAGTAGCCGAATTCAATAAAAAAAGGGTATAATATCTGCTGGCAGATATTATATTGCTCCGCAGGAATTAGCCGCCCGTGCGAGATTTTCGGCTTTTGCCGAAACGCACATGGGCAGTTATACCATGATAAATCATGGTATAATATCGTAGTGACAACAGGATACGGAGGCAACATATGAGCAGGATCGGAACGGAAATTGCAAGGCTCCGAAAGGAAGCCGGATTGACGCAGAAACAGCTTGCGAAGCAGGTCGGCGTCTCCGAGAAATTCATAGATGAGGTTGAAACGGGAAAGCGCGTAATGAACAGCGAGCTCATAACCCGCGTATCGAAGGCATTGCGCCAGGAAGCCGGCAAGCTGGAGCTTTACGATGACGAAGAAGTCAGGCAGAGGCCTGAACCCGATAAAAACGTCAAAAAGGTAATAGAAAAGCCCGTTAAGGAAATCTGGACCGATGCGCTTGCGGGCGTGATCATGTCCGTTCCCGTATATGACATCCGGATGGATAAAGCTATGGGTATAAGGCAGCTGCCTATAATTGCGAACAAGGTCGAAGGTTTTCCCAAGGAAAAGGTTTTTTTTCTTACTATAGAAAACAATGATATGTCGGGCTTCAGAATAATGAAGGGCGATTTGGCGCTGGCATACAGTACGCATGAATTCGAGAAGGAAGGCGTCTATTTCCTGGAACACAGTGAAAAGCGCCTGATACGCCAGGTAAGGAAGCTGGATCAGGATAAGCTGCTGCTCGTAGGAAACAGCGGAGGCCTTTCCACGGAGACCGTTTCCAGGAAGGAAATTCAGATACTGGCCAGGCTTATCAGAGTAGAGATCGCGCTGTAAAATGTGAAGAAAGCAGAGAAATGTAAGTGTAACATAAAGGGACGGGTCTTTGATTTTTAACGGAACAATATGAAAAACAGCAAGGGCAGCCAATCGGCTGTTGTATGCGAGAGTACGCTAGTTTCAAAACCACGTTTTACATATATATAACCGACTACGGTTCCCCCGAGTAATGCGTTGATAAATTGGGTAACAGGGAATTGCCAGTAAACAGTATGCATGACGTTCAACGGAGTAAAATGGTAAAAAGCAAATATCACCGCGGATACTAGAATCGCAATCCATTTGTTTTTTACTATTTTCAAAATGAACGAAAGTATCAGCAGGCGATACGTTATGCCTTCCAATATTCCCGCGCCTGCCAGTAATGCAAAAAATGCCTTAAACGCATTGTCGGGTATAAGACTTGCAGCTTCATACGTTTTACTTGTCTCTCTGAGTATTTGCCCAATTCCCGCACTTATCGCGGATGTCACCATAATAATCAGGCTCGTAATGATTGAAAAGCCCAGCATAACCAAAATGGATTTGATATGTGCTTTGGCCCCGTTGGAGAAAACTACCGGGAAAGCCTTGAAATTTGTCAAATCTCCCGCAAGAGTAACGGCTGCCATAGCCTGGCAGAATAACCCCATAGACCACACAAGACCTATAATATTGAAGCCCGATCCGATTGTAAAGCATACGAAATAAACCAGCGCGATAATACCGGCTGCTTTCCAATTTGGGAGCATCTTTTTTATGAATATTCCGGCTTTGGAATTGAACCTTCCTGCAATTAGTAATGCCGCAATCAATAGTATCGACAGCGCTACATATAGAATTATCGCAATAGTTCCTTCGGTTCTGAAAGCATCCATAAGGCACCCCCGTTCGGATATTATGGAGATTTTTGATATGCTCTTTTACCATGAAAATGATTGGCGTGAACGAATATACTATAATAATGTTATATTATGGGAACGAATAAATCAACTGTAAAAGTTTTAGATGAACATCTACCTCACACTATGCGGTGGTTTCCGCATCTCTGTGGGACAGTACCGATACCCACTTCACACGCAGTATCATTATTGTGAAAATGAGGGCGGCGGCGTAGTTTGAGAAAAGGTTCCCCCAGAAGACCGAGTATGCGCCAAGCAGATGCTCAGTGACAAGTATGAATATATATCGAAGCACCCAGATCCTGAGCAAACTCATCACGAGGGTTACCCTCGTTCGTCCGAGTCCGATGAATGCGCCCTGCTCGACCATTGAGACACCGAAGCCTATGACCGAATAAGTATAGATGTGAAGCGCCCTGTCTGCAATGCTTAGGACGCCTGCATCTCTTGTAAATAAGACCGTTATATTCGACGACAGCGGCACGACTACGGCGATAAGTATCGCTGCTGTGATCGCACTTGTTATGCAGCCTCTTATGCATGATGAACGCGCTTTATTTCCCTGACCGGCACCTACGTTCATGCTGACCATGGTGGTTACGGAGGAACTGAAGGACGACGGGAGGTTGAAGCAGACGGTGGTTATGTTGCTTGCGATGCCCTGTGCATTCATATACACCGGTCCGTATTTCTCGATCTCGTTGTTTATCAGGAAGAAGCCCAGGTTGAGTATCAGGGATGAAATTGCCGAGGGTATCCCGATGCGGAATAATTCTTTTATAATTTCGAAATCAAATTTGAAGCCCTTGAGCTCAAGCCTTTCGGGACTCTTTTTAATAAAAAGCTCATAGTACATCCATACGCTTATCAGGACGTTCGACAGGAATGTAGCCGCGACGGTGCCTATGACACCCCAGTTCAAAACGGCTACAAAAATCGTATTGAAGATGACCTTCAATATCAGCATCAGCACCATGCGGATAAAGGTAGCTTCGGGTTTGCCGCTTGCATTTTTGATGCCGTTGTAGATCGATTCCAGGAATGAAAACGGGATGACGATCGAATTCAACGCCAGGTAAAGGAAAACGTTATGTGATATTTCGGGGTTAACGTGGCTGGAGACGGGGTATGCTGCAAGTATAAGCAGCGGAGCAACCAAGAAACCCAGCAGGAATGCGAATATGAATATCTGCGTCGATATTCTCCTCGCTTCCTTGAATTCACCTCTGCCGTTCGTCTGGCCGATGATTGCCATAGAAGCCACACTGAGGCCCTGGGCCAGCGCGACCGACATGTTGACCACAGGTATGCAGTAATTTATAGCACTGGCCGCGATCGTGCCGCCGAAATTATTAATAAAAAGGCCGTCGACGAACGGTATAGCCGACTGTACCAGGCCCATCATCAGGGTAGGAACAGTGAGCATGATCAGCGTGGGCGTGATCGGCCCGTTCAATATAAGATTTCGCCTTTCTTCAGAGCTCTGGTGCAAGAACTTGATCTGCACTTAATTTCATACCAGCTTTCAGCAATATACCTGAAAATTATACTCTCCAAAGGTTTACAGGTCAACTCGCAGTATATAGTCCTATTCTATGTAAATATTATGAATAATATTGGCAGAAAATGTTGTGATTCAGATTGCCCAGTTGTTATAAAGCTGGTAGAATATATCTGTTATGGGGGGAGTGAACAAATTGCGCTTATTTGGCGGTATCAATACGGATAAGATAAAAGGGGCCAAAGTTATAGCGGCTAAAATCAAAGAGGCCAAAATCACAAGGATTCTGGGAAGCTTACTATCGGAATACTGGCTTCTATGCTTTTACATATTGCTGTTTACCTACATGGAGCTGCTCTACAGGTTATGGACCTTTAAGACTGTCGGGTTCGATTATTTCTTCGCATTTGTCTTTGCATTGTCGGGCGGGTCGGTGCTTTACATAATAACAAGTATGTTTTCCGCGGGAAAGGCCCGAATCGCGACTAATGTCATCACCTTCCTCGTCACCTTGGTATACGGGGTTCAGCTTATTTACTACAGCATTTTCAGGACTCCGCTTTCACTCGTTTCATTAGGCGCAGCCGGCGATGCTTCGCAATTCTGGGATATAGTCGTTGAACACATAATGAAGAATCTGGAAGCTATGATAATGTTATTCGCTCCGTTCGCGTTAATCATTGACTTTAGAAAGGATCTGCAATTTTCGCGGAGGAATATTACCGAGCTGAGCTTCGTACTGCTTTTCTGCGTAATCACATACTCGTCTGCAGTCGTATGCGTGTCTGTTACAGGAGACGACCCGACATCACAGAACAGCCTTTATTTCGGGGAGGTCTCGCCTGAGCTTTCCATGAACAAGCTAGGTGTATTGACTACCATGCGGCTCGATCTGCAGAAACTGGCTGCGGATACCCTTCATATCGATATTTCCGGCAATTTGCCTGCCGACGGAAAGGATGACGATAATGACCGGCCAGAGCTCCCGGATGCAGGAGGAGAAACCGGTAATGAGGCTACAGTTCCCGATTCGGCAGTGTCGGGTAATGAAAAAAAGGGCGATAACGACTCCGGAGGCGAAGGTAATTCTGCTGTCGGACAGGATACGGCCGGTGTGGATTCGGGTGAAACTGCCATAGATACGCCCATCCCTGCAAAGCCATACAACGTGATGGATATAGATTTCGAAACACTGCTTGCCAGCGGCGAAAGCGACCCGCTTTATCCTATAAACAAGTATTTTTCACTAGTACCGCCAACGGAGACCAACAAATACACGGGCATGTTCAAGGGCTGCAACCTGATAATGTTTACGGCCGAGGGCTTTTCACCTTATGCGGTGGATCCTGTCCGCACTCCGACGCTGTATATGATGGCCACCCAGGGCTTTCATTTCACGAATTTCTATAACCCTGTGTGGGGCGTCAGCACCTCCGACGGTGAGTATGTAGCCTGCACCGGACTTATACCGAAGGGAGGGGTCTGGAGCTTCTATAAATCCGGAAGCATCGACATGCCCTTTACCATGGGTAATCAATTCAAAAAGCTGGGTTATCTGACGAAGGCGTACCACAATCATACATATACCTATTACAAAAGGGATGTTTCGCACCCGAATATGGGCTACGATTACAAGGGCGTCGGCAATGGCCTGGTCGTGAAAAAAACATGGCCTGAGTCCGATGTTGAAATGATAGATGTGACAGCTGGAGAATACATGGATAAACAGCCCTTCCACACATATTACATGACAGTCAGCGGCCATATGAACTATAACTTCTTCGGCAATTATATGGCAAGCAAGAATAAGTCCTATGTGGAGAGTCTGCCGTATTCCGACTCGCCAAAGGCATATCTGGCATGCCAGCTCGAGCTTGAATTCGCGATGAAGGACCTGCTCGACAAGCTCGAGGCTGCAGGAATCGCCGAGAATACTGTAATTGTCCTGAGCGCGGACCATTATCCTTACGGACTTGAGAAACAGTACCTGGATGAGCTTGCAGGTCATGAGGTGGAGTCGAATTTCGAACTTTACAAGAGCACTCTGATAATTTGGAAAAAAGGCATGCAGCCCGTGGTTGTAGATAAACCCTGTGCAAGCCTGGATATAATACCTACAGTTTCGAACCTGTTCGGTCTCGATTACGATTCGCGTCTGCTTATGGGAACGGATATACTTTCGAATGCTCCTCCGCTCGTCATATTCTCGAACAGGAGCTGGATCACCGATAAAGCAAGAAAGAATACTGTCAGCGGGACCGTCACGTTCACCGACGGCACCGCTGAAGATCAAGATTATGTGAAAAAGATAAATAGGTTAGTATCAGAAAAGTTTAAATATTCAGCGAAAATATTGGAAACCGACTATTACGGGAAAGTACTCAAATAACAAGATTCTGATCCGGGACCGTGTATCGGATCCCGGATCGGGTTCAATCTATCGGGACAGCTTTTATTGCCTTATGTCCGCAATCTGCGCCTTGTCTCTTGGATGTTTCCTGATGAAAAACAGAAGCCGTCTGCCATGTGCTTCTGCCAACAGATGCTGATAATCCAGCCCTTCTTCCTTGCAGTACGCGTTCAGCTTATTTGCCTTTTCCGTTTGCGAAAATGTGATGAGTTCGTTGTTGTAAAATCCATCTGCTAACATGACTAACACCTCCTATTCCTCCGGTATGACCGAATAATTGTTTTTTGCTGTCGACAATATCACGGTGGTTCGGGTTTTCTGTACACACTGCAGGCTCTTGATACGATCGAGGAGTTCCTGCAGCGTAGTAGTGTTTTCAGTGACCACCTTCAGTGCGTAATCAAAATCGCCCGCCAGATAATGGCACTCCAGGATGTCGTTCTGCTTCTTGACGAATTCTGCGAAAGTGTCGGCAAATCTTGGCCGCTCAAGAGTTATGAATACTATCGCCATCAGCGTCTTGTTCATATGTACGGGATCTACGATGGCGGTATACTGCTTTATTACTCCCGAGGATTCAAGCTTCTTGAGTCTCTCGCTCACTGCCGGTACCGACAGGCTGATAATCCCTGAAATCTCTGATGCGGTTACTCTTGCGTTTTCCTGAAGCAGCTTTATTATCTTAATATCGATATTGTCCACTAATGTTTACCTCTGTTTACTTATCTTCTTAATTACATTCTAACCCCATTCTGAAAATATTTAAACAGTTTTTGAAAAATACATAGAAATTTAAGTTGGAAAGTAATATGTGTTTAAGAATTTTAATAGAATCGGTTAAAAAAGCAATTTTGCTTAAAAAATTAACCCAAAACATGGTACAAGCTTTAGTTTTTGCCATGCCAGCTCTCAATACAGGCACGCAGCAGGCTTGTACCCTTTCGTATATCTTCAGGTTCGAGGTGGCCATAACCGAGGAGAAGCTTGTCGTTATGCGCTCCTTTGTTGATACAGTGACGGTCTGCGGTCTGGACGATCAGGCCGTTAAGCCTGCAATGCCTTTCAAATCGCCTGTTGAAGATAGAACCCGGGAAGGAAACGGCGAGATGGAGACCGGCGGCGTCGCCCCAGTATTGAGGTACAGTTCCGAACTCAGCTTTCAGCGCGTCGAGTAGAATTTTTCTCCTCTGTCCATACAGCTTACGCATCTTTCCCAAATGCCTGTCGAACTGGCGGGACCGCATAAATTCAGCCAGCGCCGCCTGTTCGAACAGAGGATTCTGTACGTCGGAGTGGAGCCTCATATAACGCCAGCGATCCTGTAGTTCCCCAGGTAATATTATATATCCGATCCTCAATCCGGGGAAAAGGATCTTACTGAAGGTGCCCGCGTATATGACCCTGCCGGGATCCATGGTATGGAGCGGTGCAACCGGCGGGCCACCGTACCTGAATTCGCTGTCATAGTCGTCTTCGATTATATAGGCGTTATTTCTTGCAGCGTAACGAATTAATTCTGAACGCCGGTTTGCGGGGAGTATACCCCCGAGAGGGAACTGGTGTGAGGGAGTGACATAGATCAGTCTCGACATGCTGCTTCCAAGCTGACTGGTCATAAGGCCATGCTCGTCCACAGGGCGGGAAACCACACTGTAGCCCCTGATTTTCATCGCTCGGAGCATTCCGAGGTGACACGGATCCTCGGCGAGGATCTCAAACGGTGGCTCAAAAAGTATCTCCGACAGTATATGCAGTGCGTGGGTGGTACCTGCGGTTATGAATATTTCGTACGGCGCAGCATTTATCCCTCTGCTTCTCAAAAGCCACCTGGCAATTTCCTCCCGCAGCGGCAGAAATCCCTCGAGATCCGTATACCCCCACTGTTCGGGCTTAAGTAAAGACGATGTACGATACATCAGCTTAAGCCATCGCTGCATCGGGAAAGCCTTCAGGTCGGGGCGGCCGGTATGAAAATCGACTTCGGCAGGTCTGCCGGAACCTAAGTTTTTTACTCCGTTCCCAGTTTCAATCCTGCCGTTTCTGACATCTGGACTGCCGGGACCGATACCGGGTATGACTGATCTTATATTGGGTCCGATTCCATGCGCAACACGTGTCGGGGCTCCCTGCCGGCTTACTATGTATTCTTCAGCCATAAGCATTTCGTATGCCTCACAGACTGTGTTGCGCGAGACGCCAAGCTCTACGGCTAGCTCACGTGTAGATGGAAGCGCTTCTCCGGATTTCAGCCTGCCGTCTGCAATCCGGCCGACAAATTCCATATAAAGCTGTCTTGAAAGTGATACGGAGCTTTTTCGCTGCAATTCGATACCCAACATAATACCTCCAACTGGCATGGTAAAGTACTACAAAACTGGCACTTATAAAGTACCAGTATTTCTTTTATTATATCATCATATGGAAATCTTTACTATGAAATATCGGAATGGAGGACATACAATGCACTATAAAACTGACGCGGGAAGGATTTCCGGCATGTTCTATCTGACTGGCGCCTTCTCACTGGCCGGGACCTCGGTTATTGCCGCGAGACTGGTATCGGGATATCTGGGGACGTTTACCATCACCGCCGCAAGCCTTCTTTTTGCTGTAGCAAGCTTACTGCCTTTTTGCTTATCAGGTCTGAAAGCTAAGATTCAAAACCTTACTTTGAAGGAGTGGGCCATGTTATTGCTGCAGGCGGTTTTCGGAATATTCTTATTCAGACTGTTCCTGCTCCAGGGCTTACAGCGTACAAGTGCCGGAGAATCCGGCATATTGACCGGCGCAACGCCTGCCATAACTGCGCTTCTCTCAGTTCTGATCCTGCGCGAGCCCATGTATAAAATGAGGTTTATAGGCCTGGTAATAACAATAGCTGGAATAATGATGGTCCAGGGAGTTTTTCTGCCGTTCGGGATGGCCGGGACAGAACATTTTTTCGGAAATTTGCTGGTCATATGCGCTGCGGCCTGCGAATCACTGTTCAATGTACTTTCGCGCTTCGGGTTTGCAAGTGCTGCCGTCGGGAGAAAAACGCAATTGATAGATGGACGGAATACACGGCGGATAGTACAAATTGATCCGATACTGCAGACTCTTCTGGTCTCATTTGTTGCTTTTTTGCTCTGCCTTATACCGGCGGCTGCGGAAAAGCCCCTGCGACCGCTGATGTCGCTTGGCCCCAGCCAGTGGCTGGCGCTACTGTGGTATGGAGTCATAGTAACCGCGGTGGCTTTCTATTTCTGGTATGAGGGTATCAAGCGGAGCGAGGCATCGGTTGCGGCTGTCTTCTCCGGAATGATGCCGTTTACGGCCTTACTGCTTTCGGTATTGATCCTTGGGGAGAGACCTGCGTGGCAGCAATACTCGGGCGCTGCACTTATAATCGCAGAAATGGTTATATCGGGCTTCAGTCGGAAGTCTGCAGATACAGGCATTCCGATGATACAAAGCTCAGGAGAAAGCATTGATTGCATCGATGGGACAAAAAATTGCGATCCTGCCCCTAGTCATTTGTGATATGATTATTTTGTAAAAATGAACCGGGGAGATCCCACTGATGAAAATAGACAGACAATTGGGGATAATCACCATACTGTTGCAGCAGAGCAAGGTAACTGCGCCGGAGCTTGCCGGAAGATTCGAAGTCTCGAGAAGGACCATTCTTCGGGATATCGACGATATCTGCAAGGCCGGTATTCCTGTTGTTACCTGCCAGGGCGGCGACGGCGGCATCAGGATAGCAGAGGGTTACAAACTCGACAAGAGCGTGCTGACGGTAGATGAGCTGAACAGCATCGTAGCAGGCTTGAAGGGAATAGGCAGCGTCACGGATGCCTCGAGGACCGAAAGGCTAATAAACAAGCTCGCGCCGGAAAAGAAGGGTATCGTATCGATACAGGACAGTATTTTGATAGATCTCGCCTCTCATTATAAGAGTTCTCTTTCTGAAAAAATCGAACTGATAGGAAATGCGATTAAAAATAAAAAGGTCATAAGCTTTGATTATTATTCGGCAAAGGGTAAGGAAAAACGCAGGATAGAGCCTTATATAATAACCTTCAAATGGACGGCCTGGTACGTTTACGGATTTTGCAGGGAAAAGGAGGATTTCAGGCTGTTCAAGCTGAACCGGCTCTGGAAGCTGTGCATCGGCGAAGAGACCTTCCAGCCAAGGGATATTCCCCGCGGGGGCGCTGAAATCGGCGATTTTCTCACGGATAAGGAAAAGGTGACGATATTGTTCGATAAATCCGTCGAGTACCTGCTGGTGGACGAATACGGACCGTACAGCTATGAGGAGACCTCCGACGGAAAGCTCAGGATGACTGTCGGCTACACGAACATAGATCATATGATAAGATGGATACTGGGTTTCGGCGGGCAGGCCGAAGTATTGGAACCGGAGGAACTGGCCGGTGTAATCGGAGATATCGCGGAAGGAATGGCTGTAAAATACGGAAAGAAAGTATGGCGGGACAAGTAAATCGTAAATTGCAATGGGAATGGTATAGTAGAAAGTTCGGCAGGGAAAATAATTATAATTTTTAGCGTACGTGACATATAGATGTCACGTACAGAATGATATATTTGTTACATACGGCCGGGCAGGATATTTTTCGTGTGCTGGGGAAAAGGCCGGAAGATTATGGCGGCCAGGAGATTACAGTGAACAGGACAATATAGCCAGGACAATACGGTGGCAAGGCTTGGCCGGAAAATTATTTCGAAAGAGAGTGATATTTTATGATCGAATCCAGATGCGGATTGCTGTGCGGCAGCTGTTCCTACAGGGAGCCCTATAAATGCGGAGGCTGTGTTGAGACGAACGGTCATCCCTTCCACGGTGAATGCCCGGTTGCAGAATGCTGTCAGGCAAAAGGTTATGAACACTGCGGACTGTGTCCTGAAATGCCCTGCGAACAGCTAAGCGCCTATTCAACGGATAAAGAGCACGGCGACAATCCTCCGGGCGCAAGAATAGAGCAGCTGAAAAAGTGGGCCGCGGAGGGATCGCGGGAAAAGGCAGTATAACTGTAAAGGAAGCGGCACAGCAATATGCCGGATAATTGGCATTGTATCGATGTGGTACGACAAACACTGTAAGATGACATGAGGAGTAATGAAAATGCAGCTGCTTAAGTACGATGATTTTCTGAACCGCGTTGAAGAATTGGGGTTTATGGCTTTTTCGGATATTCTGGAAGGACTGCCATCGTTGAATTCTGAGACACCCGGTAGGAGCTGGCATACCGGAGACGGCGAAACAGACCCCTGGAAATGGAAGGATAGGGCTGCGGAAGAAAAACAGCTGGCCTTTGGCTGCATCCTCGGCGGCAATAAAGGCTTTGTGGCTAGAAGACTTTACCCTGTTTTTTATGCCGCGTGCCGCCCTCGTCAAAGTATGGAGGAAAGGCGTTACGACGGTCTGGTGAGTCAGGCGGCGTGGGATGTCTGGAAGCTCTTTGGAGAACACGGGGAGCTTGATACGGGAGAAATCAGGCGGCTTGCAGGAGTTGTGAAAAAGAAGGCCGGCAGGACTGATTCGGCAATAAAGGAGCTGCAGCAGAATTTTTACATAACAGTTGCCGGCAGCAGGCAGAAGACGGACAGGTTAGGTCAGCCCTATGGCTGGCATATAAATATCTACAGCAAGGTAGAGGACTGGGCGCCGTCGGGCTGGCTCGACGCCAAACCGGGCATGGACCGGGATGAAGCGATAGAAGAAATACTCGATATTGGTACCGCCAACGGAAAGAATATCGACAGGGACAAGCTGGCACGTATTCTCGGTTTTGGCGGCAAGTGACTCAGAAGCTTTGAATTGACAGGTATTGATTAATTTTATTTTTCGGGTTAAAATAGTGTTATCTTAACGAAAGGGTAAGGTATTTGTAAATGAGGATTGGCTGATTCAGCAAAATCATACGATTTAAATAAATTGGAGCATGTAAGGCTCCGGTTTGTGCTGGATTGGCTTAAAAAACGCTTTTTCCCATTTCATCGCATCGATGGCGGTATTGAATGGGACATATTGCGGCCTCAACGAATGGCTTGCCTTTTATTTGTGGTCAAAAAGCTTTTCCTGCGCAGCCATGTGGAAGGAGAGGCTTTTTTTATGTTGCTTTTGGATGCGGGAAATATAAAAAAATATTATGGTGACAGAATCGTAACCGAACTTGACGAACTAAAAATATATACCGGCGACAGGATCGGTGTAATAGGTCAGAACGGCTCGGGAAAAACGACGCTGCTTGATATTCTCGCCGGACGGCTAAAGCCAGACGAGGGTTTTGTAAAACGCTACTGTGATGTGGGCTACATCAGGCAGTTTTCAGAAGAGAGTATGAGGCAGGGTGAGGCGGATGAGGCGGATGAGTTTTCTCCAAAGCTTCTTAAGGAGTTCGAGCTTGACAGTAAACTAGGCAGGGAAGCGCTGAGCGGGGGCGAACAAACCAGGCTGAAGATCGCGGGAGCCCTCAGCTCGGACAATATACTGCTGTTTGCGGACGAACCTACTTCCAACCTCGATTACACAGGCATCGACCTTTTTAAGCAAAAACTCGGCAGACTTGAGTCCTTTGTACTGATCAGCCATGACAGAAGCCTGCTGGATGAGCTCTGCAACAGCATACTCGAGGTCAGGGACGGCAAAATACGGGCATTCAGCGGAAATTATACCTCGTACAGCCGGCAGTGCGAAAACGAGCTTGAACATGCAAACCTTGAATATGAGAAGTATATCGAGGAGAAAACATCTCTCGAGGAAGCCATATCAAATCGGAAACAGAGAGCTAAAAAAGTCCGGAAGGCGCCGAGCAGGATGGGGAATTCAGAAGCGAGGCTGCATACGAGAGCGGCAAATGAAAAGCAGGAAAAACTGCATGACGCGGCAAACAGCCTGATTTCAAGGCTGGAGAAGCTGGAGGTAAAAGAAAAGCCCAGAGAGCTCCCCGGTATTAAGCTGGATTTTTCATTGACTGACCCGCCGGAAAACAAATATGTGATATCGGCTGAAAAGCTCAGCTTCAGTTACGGGCCTGTAAAGGTTTTCGAAAACGCTGGTTTCAGGGTACCGAACGGCTTCAAGACCGCGCTGTGGGGCAAAAACGGAAGCGGCAAGACGACGCTGCTGAACCTGATTTTTGCAAAATACGGCTGCGGGGCGGCAGCTTCGGAAAACAGCATGATTCCCCACAATATAGTAACGGGAAAAAGTATCGAAAGTATCAGTATAGTACCAAGGGCACGGATTGCCTATTTCTGTCAGGGCTTTGAAAATCTTGTACCTGGGGAAAGTGTACTTTGGAACGTAATGAGGGACAGTGTGCAGAATGAGACCGTTGCGCGTACCATACTCGCCAGGCTGCTGCTGCAGGGAAACGACGTTCATAAAAAGGTTGCGGTGCTGAGCGGAGGGGAGAAGATCAAAGCCTCATTTGCAAAGCTTTTCGTATCGAGCGCCAATGTATTGCTGCTCGACGAACCTACAAACTATCTCGACATGAAATCGATAGAAGCGCTTGAGGGTGTAATGAAGGAATATGAAGGTACGGTCCTGTTCGTCTCCCATGACAGGAGCTTTGTCCGAGCTGTTGCCGACAAGCTGATGATACTTGGCGAGCATTCAATCAGGAGCTTCGACGGGGGGCTGGAGGAATATGAGGCGCAGACCGGCAAATCCGCCGACTTGGCTGCGGGGAAACAGCCAAAGGGCGAAACGGGAAATACGGCAGGCAGGATACCCGATGGAATAGAGCGCACAATACTGCAGATGCGCCTTACCGAGACGATAGCAAAGCTGTCGGCAGGCGGCGGAAACAGGGATGCGCTGGAGGAGGAGTATAGAAGGCTGGTGGAGCAGCTGAGGTAGGCCGGCTGTCAAGTATATGGAAAATTTTGCGAGGCAGACAGTCAAATCGAACTGTCTGCCTCAAATTCACAGAGAAACCATTGCTTTTTAGGGTGTCACATAAACTTGACACTAGTTTAAATAGGATATAACATAATGATTAAATTTTCCATTTTCATGTAAAGAATATTAATTGTTAGTGAGGTCAGGGAATGAATAAATATGACACTGAAGAATATGATTTTAAAGCATTAGATTGGGATAATGACCCGGGAAAAGTAGAGAGAGCCAAAAGTGTAGCTGAAGTAATTAAAGAGACTGTATGTTTAACAAAAGATATGACGGCCTTTGAGTATGGTTGTGGGACAGGTTTGTTAAGCTTTAATCTTCATCCATACTTAAAGTGTATTAATTTGGCAGATAGTTCTAAAGGAATGTTATCGGTATTAAACGATAAAATTGTAAAATATCAGATAACAAATATGACTACTTCAAACGTAGACTTAACGAAACAAAATGAGGCATTTCAAAGTTATGATTTAATATATACTTTAATGACTTTACATCATATTATGGATGTTGATAATATATTAAATATTTTCTATAAAATGTTAAATCAATCAGGGTATCTATGTATTGCTGATTTGGATGAAGAGGATGGTTCTTTTCATGGAGACGGGTTTGAAGGGCATAATGGTTTCAATAAGGTAGATTTAGAGGAAAAGTTAAAATCTATTGGCTTCAAAATAAAACATTATCAAATATGTTTTGAAGTAGTAAAGGACCTTGATGGCGAAAAACAAAAAAGATATCCATTATTTGTTATGGTTGCACAAAAGTGATTTATGAACGTGTCCCCTGTTTTTCATTCAAGATTAAAGCACAATAATTTTATATCAAAAATTCATCCCAATCCTTTTCAAACTCTACCTTGTCAGTTTCTGAAAACCTTGCGGAAATCAATCGTCCTTATAAAGGCATCGGGCGAATACGGGTTCGAATTTAGCATTTCATTGGACGGAATAAATCCACTCAGATACGTTTTAAGCAGGGTTACAGAAGACAATACTTGTATTAGCATAAAATGCAACTATTTACCACCTTTGTACGGCGGCATAGTTTAAAAATGACTTGAACTTTGGGAACCGTTATACTAAAATTAACGTAATAAAAGCGCAAAAAACAGCATTTATCCCGTTTTTAGGGAATAAGACCGCGAGGAGATAATTTGAAGATAACACAGAGAGAGTTCCAACCTGTTTTACTTGGGAGCGATATCAATACATACAGTATGTCCAGGGCTTTCTACGAGGCTTATGGCGTAAGATCCATCGTCATAGGCAAGGTTGCAACAGGCCCGAGCTGCAACAGCCGGATAGCCGAGTTTCGCACTGTTCCGGGAGCGGATTTGCGGGAGCCTTTTTTAAGAATTGTAAAAGGCCTGGCGTCCGAGTTCGCCGACAAGAAAGTGATTCTGCTGGGCTGCGGCGACAATTATGTCGAGCAGATCATATTGAACAAGGCCCAACTGCCCTCCAATTTCATTGCGCCGTACGTCGATAAAGAGTTGATGGACAACCTTCTTACGAAATTGAGCTTTTACGGGATGTGCGACAAATATGGCATAAGCTATCCCGGAACCTTCATATATGATAGTTCCATGAAGGAGGATTTCAGCCTTCCGTTTGGCTTCCCCATAATAGTGAAACCGTCGAATGGAGTTAAGTACTTTCAACACGAATTTCCGACGCAAAAGAAGGTCTACAAGCTCAAAAGCGCGGAGGAACTAAAAAAAGTGATCGGGGAAATATACGCCTCGGGCTATGACGACAAGCTGATCATACAGGATTTCATCCCGGGAGACGATTCAAAGCTTCGTGTAATGATGTGCTATTCGGGAAAGGACAGGAAGGTCAGGCTGATGTCGCTTGCGCACGTCATGCTGGAGGAGCATACGCCCCATGGCCTTGGCAATACTGCCGTGCTCACGAGCGATTACGATCGGGAGCTGTCGGAAATGCTCGGGAACTTCCTTGAAAATATAGGTTATACAGGGTATTCGACCTTCGACATAAAGTTCGACAGTCGTGACGGAAGGTTCAAAATACTTGAGATAAATCTCAGACAGGGCAGGAGCAACTATTACGTAACAGCTGCCGGGAACAATTTTGCAAAATGCGTGGTCGAAGACTATATTGAAAACAAACCTGCGAAGCTTGAAATTGCCAATGCGCGGAATCTATGGACTTCGATACCACTCAGAGTGGCTTTCAGGTATGTGGAAGGCAAAGAGAACCTTGAACTGATGCGCCAGCTCGTTTCAGAGGGAAGAGTGACCAGGCCTCTCTTTATGGAGGGCGATATGGGGCTGCGTCGGCGCATGTTTTTGTATAAGAACCAGCTGAGCCATTACTTCAAGTTCAGGAAATACATGAAATGACCTGACTTATATGCGTATCAAAACAAAATCGATATGGGGTGTAACACTTGACAAGTGAGAATAATAGTACAAATAAGAACAAATATACGAGTAAATATGAAGAGTTTTTGCAGGCCCATCCGAAGGGCCATTTCATGCAGTCACCGCAATGGGCGAAAATAAAGTCCTTCTGGAAAAACGAAGTAGTTACGGTTGAAGACTCCGATGGAAACATAAAGGGCTCCATGAGCCTACTTATAAGAAAAATACCCGTCCTGCCGTTTACAATGATGTATTCGCCGCGAGGACCCGTATGCGATCCGCACGACGGTGAAACTATGGCGGCATTGCTTGAGAAGTGCAGACAGCTGGCGAAAAAGAAAAGAAGCTATGTGCTTAAAATGGACCCGGACATTGAAATAGAGGATACGAAATTCGAGGAAATAGTCAAAAACCTTGGTTTCAGCGTCAGCCGCGGCCTCAAGAATTATGAAGGCATACAGCCCAGGTTCGTTTTCAGGCTGGATCTGAAAGAGAAGACAGAAGAACAGCTCATGCAGGACTTCCATCAAAAGGTCCGCTACAATATCCGCTTGGCCGAACGCAAGGGCGTTACCGTAAAAGTCGGCGGGCGCGAAGACGTGGCTGTTTTTCACAGAATGATCGTTGAGACAGGGATGCGCGACAACTTTGTGGTCAGAAGCAGGGAATACTACGAGAAGGTATATGACTGCCTGGCCCCCGATCACGTGAGGGTGTTCATAGCCTATCACGAGGACAAACCGATTGCCGGAACCATCGGGATACTTTACGGCAACAAATGCTGGTACCTGTACGGAGCAAGTATCAACGAGCATCGCAATCTGATGCCCAATTATCTGCTGCAGTGGAACATGATAAAGTGGGCGCTTGAGTCAGGAGCCGAAATCTATGATTTCAGGGGCGTTCCGGGAAACCTCGACGAAAACAACCCCATGTATGGCCTGTACAAGTTCAAGGTCGGCTTCCATGGCAAATTCACCGAATTCATAGGCATGCTCGATTACGTTTTCAATCCGCTTGTTTACTTCTGCGCCGAGAGAGGGATCGCTGCCTTCAGGGATCTCAGAAGAAAAATCTATAAGAGAAAGTAAGAGTAAGACGTGGATAAACAGTCTGATGCAAAGGGTTTTACCATATTAAGCGCTGCGAGCATCATCAACAAGCTGCTTGGCGTTCTTTACGTGCCCATAGTGACGCTGATCCTCGGCGATGTGGGAAACGGCATATACAATGCGGGCTATACGATATACCAGCTGGTTTTTGTAATTACTACGGCAGGTATTCCTGTTGCCATATCCAAGCTTATATCCGAACAGATGGCCAATTCTCTTTACGAAGCATCCTACAGGACGCTTAAGATCACCACGACACTGATGGTAACGGCAGGGACATTGGCCAGCATCATAATAGCCGTATTTGCACGACCTTTCTCAGATTTGATACATTACCCGGAATCCTACCTGACCATATTGGCGCTGTCGCCGACTCTCCTCTTTACAGCTGTTTCCTCCGCGTTCAGGGGTTACTTCCAGGGCCGCTCGAACATGGTTCCGACCAGCATCTCACAGATTATCGAACAGGCGGTGAATTCGGCGCTGACTATTCTGTTTGCCTGGCTGATGTACCGCTATGGAGTATCATATGCGGCCGGTCACGGTATTACAGATAAAACGGAGATAAGCCTTACCGCCGTCAGATTTGCCGCTGCCGGAGGTACTGTGGGCACCTCGCTCGGAGCACTGGCAAGTGCGCTCTACCTCTGCAGGACATATTTCAGGCACAAGGCCGATATACTGGCTGAAGTGGCGCAAACAGTAAGGGATCCCCGCTTCAGGTACACGACGAGAAAAATAATCCGCAAGATACTGGAATATGCCGTGCCGATAACCTTGGGGTCCGCGGCGATATATGTCGCAAACATCATCGACCTGACCTTCATGAAGACGAGGCTTATGGCAGGCGGTTTCAACGCAGTCGATGCAAGCGCCATGTACGGTATATTTTCGACCAAATATCTGAAGGTCCTGTTCATTCCGGTAACGCTTGCTACAGCACTTGCCACAACCGTCGTTCCTTCGATCTCACAGGCCTCCGCAGTTAATGACGCCGTACTGCTGGGGCGCAGGATATCGAAAAGCATAAAGACGATAATGATGATTGCCGTACCTTCAGCGATTGGCATGACTATACTCGCCAAGCCGATAATATACATCCTGTTCCCGACGGCGCCGAAAGGCTGGGAGCTGCTGGCCATGGGCTCGTGGGTCCTCGTGCTGATATCGCTTGTATCGGTACAGACGGCGATAATCCAGGGCGTAGGCAAGACCTATATTCCAACGCTGCATCTAGTGGCAGGACTAATAATGAAGATAGTAGTAAATTACACGCTGATCCCGATCAAATCGGTCAACATCAAGGGAGCTATCGTAGGCAGCGCGGTCTGCTATACCTTTGCCGCAGTCATGAATTACAGATCCATCAAGCGTCTGACGGAGGTCAGGCTGGACGTAAAGAAGCTGTTCAACAGGCCGCTCAGCGTCTCCATCATAATGGGCGTGGTCGTCTTCCTGGTGTACCATGGGATTCTGCTCATGATAGGCCGGGCCATACGCTCGGTATTCCTGCAGAGCCTGATCGGTTCGGGTATCGCAATCGCCGCGGGATGCATCGTATACTATCTGCTGATGATAGTAGCAAAGGGAATAACGGCCCAGGAAATCCGGAATCTGCCGAAGGGGAACCTTATACTGAAATATACGGCCAAACTGCCCGGTATAAGCCGGTACCTTTCGGACGGCAAGGTGTCGGGCTGATATCGCTACCTGATCAAATTAAGTAAGGAGAGCCGATCGTGAATAAAAATATAAAAAGCTTATTAATTCTCATTATTCCGCTTGCAATTTGTGCCGTTATATACCCGTTTCTGCCTGATCAGATACCAAGGCAGTTCCATTTGGATGGAACAAAATCCTACATGGCCAGGGAATTTATTTTTCTTTTGGGATTGGTGCCATATGCTATCTATCTCAGCAGGAAGGCAAAGAGATAACACGTTACGGTATATTTCCGGCCAAATACCTGAAGGCCCTGTAGATTTAGGATTTTTTCGCGAGATTGTTCATTTTTTCAGCTAATGTGGCAAATATTTGGCCTAAATATTGAGTTTTTGCATTAGATAATGAATTTTCAGCGCGATAAAGATACAAAGCCCAGAATTATGTTGACTTATCAACCGCAAAAGTTGAAATTTTGAACAGTCTGGATAAATATGTGAAGAATTGCCGCTTCAGATGCAGGTTGCTGAGATGCTACTTCACACTCATTGCAAAGGCGGTGCTAACTTGTTAGAAGTAATAGGAGTGTCAAGTAGTGAAGAAAAAGAAAAGTTAAGTATATAGTAAACTTGCCAAATAACTATCATGAAAGCCTAAATGTACTATTCCCTGTAATATTTTTCTCCATATACCTTTCATTATTGTAGCGCCTCAATAAAGCTGGCGGAAAAGTTAAACTCCGGTTGAAAACAATTATAGGGAAAGTCGGAATTTCCTGTGGCGTGTTCTGAGGCATATAATTGTATCCAGGGGAGGGGTTCATCAATGACTGTACAATTCAGAAATTATTCTAAAACTGCTGGAATCACTGAAGATTACCATAGAGTGAGAGAATTTTTCGTCAAGCTGGGATATTCGGAGTTTACCTATGCCCGGTGGGACTGGATGGCTACCCATAGCTATCTTGACAAAAATGCGATAGGAAGGATCGGACTTTGGGAGAATGCTGGGGAGCTCATCGGGATTGCGACCTTTGATACAAGACTGGCGGACGCCTATTGCCTTACGTTGCCGGGCTATGAAAAGCTGAAAAAAGAAATGCTGATATATGCAAAGGAGAACCTGCGGGGCAATTCTTCGTTTGGAATCGTTATACGGGATTCGGACTTTGAGTTACAGGATATTGCAGCTGATATGGGCTTTGTCGGGACGCCTGATAAGGAAAATGATGCAATATTTTATCTGGATAAAACCTCTACGGATTACCGCTTACCGGATGGATTTAAAATTACTTCCATGCAGGATACATACGATCCATTTCAGTATAAGCGGGTTCTATGGAAGGGCTTCAACCACGAGCTAAATGGAGAAGGTGAATTTGCCTTTTCTGAAGAGAAACGACTTGCTGTAGATTGTGAAATGTATCGCCCCAATGTGGATTTAAGTCTGAAGATCGCGGTTGTTGCGCCTGACGGAAATTTTGTTTCCTATTGTGGTATGTGGTATGAACCAGGAACAGGTTTCGCTGTTATCGAGCCGGTAGCGACCGATCCGGCTTACAGGAAAACTGGAATGGGGAGGGCCGCCGTATTGGAGGGAATCCGCCGGGTTGGAAAGCTTGGGGCAAAGATCGCATTGGTAGGCTCATCCCAGCAATTCTATTACAGTATCGGACTGAGACCTTATTCCACTTCAACTGTATGGAGAAGCCGTTAGCCTTTAATAGACAAGCGGCGTGTGAGTGGACAAATGTAAGTAAAAGATTATACATATGACCATGAGAGGATGATAATTATATTAAATAGCAAAAATGAGATATTACTTTTATTGACAGACCGTTGGTGTGATTGGGAAGCAAGCTATGCCATTGCAGTGGCAAATTCTTTTTCAGACTATGTGGTAAAAACAATTTCGACTGATACTATTCCAAAAGTATCAATGGGTGGTATCAAAGCGGAAGTTGATTATAGCATAGGTAATTATCAATACTTCGATAAACTTGCCATGATTATTCTCCCTGGCGGTCTGTCGTGGGAAGAAAACGATTATGATGAGATTGCAGGGTTTATCAAAAGTGCAGTAAAATCTGATATTCCTATTGCCGCCATATGTGGGGCAACTCTTTTTTTATGCAGGCATGGATTCCTTGACAACGTAAAACATACGGGAGATTCACTGGAACTGTTTCAAAGCCAGAAAAATTACAAGGGACAATCACTTTATGTGCCTGCTCAAGTAGTTGTTGATGGTGGTATTATCACGGCAAATGAAACCGCCGCCATAGAATTTGCTTACAATATATTTAAAACACTAAAATTGGATAGCGATGAAGGAATCGAACAATGGTATGACAACTTTAAAAATGGCGCCATTCGCTCCCTGACATAACCAGAGACCCATATCCTCTATTCAACATCCTGCCGTATTCCATCGGTATCGGGCTGTTCGCCCTTTATGATACGTCTTAATTCTTCGAAGTCCTGTTCCGTTTCCTCAATAGCTGCCTGAGACTCACGGCTGTCAGGTTTACTGACTTCGTTCTTTTTCTTCTTCAGCTTTCTCGAAAGCCTGCGCAGTATAGGCCTAAGCGCGATCACAATGCTGGTAAAGACAAGAACGCCGAGTGCGAACCAGGAGTAACCGGGTTTTCCGGCTTTAGTTGTTTTACCGTCTGAAGCTGACTTTACTGCATTGGCTTCAGGAGCGGCTTCTACTGAAGTCTCCGCTGTCAGGTCAACCCTTCCGAGCGATACGCCTTTGTTAACATATTCCAAAGTCCCGATCACATCGCCCTTGCTGACGGGCGCTTTTATCTTATCGGGAAGAGTAAGCTTTTTCCCGATGCTCTTGATATCGGTCCCCAGCGGAAGCACGCAGCTGAAACCTGTTTTTTTAACCAGATTGAGTAGCGTTCCGGCTTCCCTGGCACCCTCGACTGGTATGGAACCTGCGATTTGACCGGCTTCTGAGAGCTTCACCGTGGAAAAGTTCTCGAAGCCGTATCTCAGAAGCGCCTTTGAATAGCTGTAAATCTTGTTTGGCTGCATTACGTGCATGACTACTGCGATAAGTTCGGTGCCGTCCTCTCCGTCGGCAGCAGAGACCAGGTTGTTGCCGGCCTTGGCCGTATAGCCTGTTTTGACGCCCATTACCGTATATTTGCGGTCGGTTCCGCCAAGAGTATAAGGGTAGGTATTGTCATACCAGAGGAACTGGTTTGTATTGCGGAGAATGCCCCAGTCATCATGCTTGTCCGTGATTGGCATATTCTTGTAATATTCCGTCGATACTATTTCCCTGAACTTCGGTAATGTCATGGCATAGCGCGCTATCATGGCGAGATCGCGCGGCGTTGTCAGATGCCCGGCATCCGATTTTGATGTATCCTTGCCGCATGGGTTGACGAAGGTTGTATTGACTGCGCCGATCTCTTTTGCTTTTTCATTCATCATCGCCACGAAATCCGCGCGGGTAGGAGCTATGTTCTCAGCGATGATATTTGCAGTCTCGTTTGCCGATTTGATGAGCATGACATTCAGCAGGTTTTCCAGTGTCAGTCCTTTTTCTCCTGCCATTATGCCCACGTTCATGCCATCTCTTCCTATATCGTTGACAGCAGCCTCCGAAACGGTCATTTCCCTGGAGAGATCTCCCTTTTCCAGTGCGAGGATCGCGGTCATTATCTTTGTCGTGCTGGCAGGGCCGTAACGCTCGTCAGCATGCTGCTCCGCTAGTACAATGCCCGTTTTGGAGTCTATCAGTATATACGGAATGTCCTCGGGAATGCCAGGGGATTTTGCCGAGGCGTGCATCGGTATGTCAAATAAAAGCAGAGATAAAATTGATATGTATATAATCAAAATTGGAAGTTTTTTCATCTGTTCACCTGTGAAATATGCAGTAATCTTTGTGTTGTGCTTTTTAGTATTTTAACATTTTTCGAATATTGCTTCAAGGTAGGACGGGAAAAGGCAATAATTGATTATGCTGTAACAATTTGATTTGCAAAATATCGGTCAGGGAGTGCGAACGAAAAATAAATGTAGTACAATATAGTTGCGGCGTTTGCCCTGCGAAAGCCGTAACAGTATACATATGGAAGGATGTTTAGCGCCTTTAGGCGCGAATATCCTTTAAAACATCCAAGAAGGATGTTTAGCGCCGTTAAGGCGCGAATATCCTTTAAAACATCCAAGAAGGATGTTTAGCGCCATTAAGGCGCGAATATCCTTTAAAACATCCAAGAGAAAGGATGCCTTTTACAAATGAATTTCAAAGTATTTGCAAGAACAATGTTTTTAGTAGTAGTTATCGCGGCAATTGCATTTACGATATATTCGAACATATCGGACGGACGGGAGAGAACGGACAATAACGAGGCTGTCGGGAGTGCTTTCACTCAGGATCAGGGAAGCGGGAGCGGCGGACAGATTCCAAATACCTCAGAGAATACGGGATCAGGCGGTAATGCTGAGCAGGAAGGCAGTAAAGAGCAGGAAAGCAGTACGAAGAGCAATTATGTAAAGGAAGACGTTTCTGTCAACATATCCGCGCTCGGAGACGTAGCGCTGGGCCAGGATCATAAATACCTGTACGGGGATTCCTTCGATTACGTTTTCGATAAAATAAAGAGTAATTATGACTATTTCTTCTCAAATGTCAAAAGCATACTGTCAAAGGATGATCTAACCGTTGCAAATCTTGAAACCACGCTTAGTAACGAGACCGTAAAGGCCGAGAAATACGATTATGGAAACAATTACTGGTTCAACGGGAAACCCCAATACGCGAACATACTAAAGGCTGGCAGCGTTGAGATCGCCGATCTCGCCAACAACCATACATATGATTTCGGCCAGAAGGGCTTCGATGCGACCGAAAAGGCGCTCGATAACGTGGGTGTGGACTATTTCGGCTATAAAAAGGTGCTGTACAGGGATGTAAAAGGCATCAGGATAGGAATGGCAGGCTTCAACCAGCTTGGAGAATATGAACAGGGCCTGGATATGACCAAATTCAAAAAGGATGTCAGCGATACAATAAAGAAGATGCGCAGCGAAAGCGATCTTGTGATAGTAAGCTTCCATTGGGGAAAGGAATACCAGTACAAGCAGAATGCCTTGCAAACCGAGCTAGCCCACCTCTCGATAGATCTTGGAGCGGATCTCGTGCTGGGAGGCCATCCGCACGTACTGCAGCCTATTGAGGAATACAAGGGAAAATACATTGCCTACAGCCTTGGCAATTTCTGCTTCGGCGGCAACAAAAGGCCGGATGATTACGACACTGCGATATATCAGCAGACCTTCACCTTTGACTCGGATAAGGTCCTGCAGCCGGTAACAGAGCCCAAAATCATACCCTGCTCGGTATCCTCGAGGGCGGACTTGAACGTTTATCAGCCCACCGTAGCGACGGGAGAGCAGAGCAAAAGGGTGTTCCAAAAGCTTGCTTTTACCCCGAAGCTGAGTGAAGAGGAAAAGGCAGCCTACGCCCTAAAGAACGATATGGTGAGGTTGGACGCCCTCGTAAAGAATATTGTGACAGACTTAAGATACGCGGGCTCGGACAATATAATAGGAAAGCCCGTTTACGAATCGGGTACGGCTTACCTGAGAAAAGGTACGGCCGACAAGCTCGATAAGGCAAACAAGCTGCTGTTGAAGCAGGGTTTCAGGATAAAGGTCTGGGATGCCTACAGATCACAGAAAGATCATCAACTCCTGTATGATAATGCGCCCGACAAGTCTGTTTTCATGGATCCCAGGAAAGGTCCGTCAAACCATACGAGAGGCGCTGCGGTTGACTGCACGCTGGTTACGAAGGATGGCGGGGAGGTTGACATGCCCAGCGACTTTGACGATGGGACAGCATTGGCTTACAGGACATATGAGAAATGCACCGAAGCACAGAAGAAAAATGCGCTGATACTTCAAAATGCCATGAAGAGCGTCGGCTTCATCCCGCTGCAGAAGGAATGGTGGCATTTCGACGACAGCGAATACAGGAGCTACACTATGCTGGCAAGCTATCCGTAAGGAGTTAGGGACATACATGCATTTACCTGGCTGAATGCCTGCCTTTACGAGCCTACGATTACACAGGGGACTTATGATAGACCTAAAATGAATAAACGCGAGGATAATGATGGAAAGATACGCACTGGAAGTATATATGGAAAACCTTCGGGAGAAGGGGCTTCTGCTGTCACACAACTGTACCAGGGAAACAGGTATGAAGATGGTCGGCAGCGTAGCGTATGATTCGAACAAGGCAGGACAGAACACCTTGTTCGTATGCAAGGGCGCAGGTTTTAAGGAGACATACCTGGAATCGGCCATTCAAAGAGGAGCGGTCGTTTATATAAGCGAGACCGATTATCACAAAGCAGTGCCGTGCATTCTGGTCAGCGACGTAAAAAAGGCGTTGTCGCTCGTTGCGGAAATATTCTATGACTATCCTGCCCGGAAGCTGAAAATAATCGGAATTACAGGGACCAAGGGCAAATCGACAACAGCCTATTATATAAAATATATACTGGACGAGTACCTGCGTGAACAGGGAAAACCCGAAGCCGGTATATTATCCTCTATAGACACCTTTGACGGAGTGATAAGGGAGGAATCTCATCTGACGACTCCGGAATCGCTCGAGATTCAGATGCACTTCAGCAATGCGGTCAACAGTGGATTGCAGTACGTGGTCATGGAAGCGTCGAGCCAGGCCTTGAAATACGGCAGGCTGCATGGTGTTGAATTCGATGTGGGCATTTTCCTGAACATATCGGAGGATCATATAAGCCCGATCGAGCACAGCGACATGGAGGATTATCTGACTGCGAAGCTCACTATTTTCAGCCATTGCAGAACGGCCTGTATCAATCTCGATTCGGATCAGTTGCCCAGGATAATAGAGGCTTCCAGGGACGCCGAAAAAGTGTTGACCTTCGGCACCAGGCCGGAAGCGGATATCTTCGGCAGCGATATAAGGAAGGAAGGCCTCGACACGCATTTCCGTGCAAAATGTGACCGGTTCGACAGGGAGTTCGTACTCACCATGCCGGGACTGTTCAACGTAGAAAATGCTCTTGCGGCCATAGCCGCAGCATATGTGCTTCGGATACCGGAACAGTATGTTTATACAGGGCTCAGAAAGGCTCGTTCGGGCGGCCGTATGGAAATCTATTCGAATAAGAACAGGGATCGCATAGTCATAGTCGATTACGCGCATAACAAGCTTAGCTTCACAAAGCTGTATGAAACCGTTAAAGCAGAATTTCCCGCAATGAAGATCGTGACCGTTTTCGGATGCCCGGGAGGCAAGGCGCAGCTTCGCAGAAGAGACCTAGGCCTGCTTGCGGGCGTACACTCAGATAAGGTTTACCTGACTGCGGAAGATCCCGGTCCCGAAAATACGAGGGACATCAGCGAGGATATAGTGCAGTATGTTCGGCAGAACAATGATAACTATGAACTGATCGACGACAGGGAAGAAGCCATAAGACAGTCGATACTATCCTCCGAGCCCGGGACGGTTATCCTTATCACCGGCAAAGGCAACGAAACCCGGCAGAAATATGGCAAAGAATACATTCCGGTGCCTTCCGACGTTGAACTGACCCGGAAATTCCTGTCGGAACTCGATTCTGCTATGTGACTCTATTTCTGTTATAAACCCTGTAATTTGGAAACGACATACAAAGAAAATAGCGAATTCAACTTGTATTTATGCTAAATAAGTGATATATTGACAATATAGTTAGAAGAAACTAATTAAATAAGGCGAACTAAAGTGTATGATAGAAGAGAATATATCATTTATTTCCAATTATTTTTGGAAGAAATCCGTTGACAACATCAATGAAATCCTAACTGAGGGGCAGATAAAGAGCTTTAACATGAATGACTATTATTATCTGACCGTGATCTATCAGCTTGGTACTCCGAAGCTGGGAGAAGTAGCGGAGGAGCTCCATTTGACGAAGCCTTCGATATCTGCTATGGTACAACGCCTTTCTGGAAACGGATTAGTAGAAAAAGTCCAGTCAGATAAAGATAAGCGAGTTTTCCATTTAAAACTAACATCAAAAGGATTGAAAATTGTACAAGGCGACTACGCACTTTACCGCAATTTAGCGGAAGTAATATTGAACTTTCTTACAATAAAACAGAAATCGGACGCAGAAGGTTTGCTTGATATGGTGGTGGCTGTTTTAAAGGACATAAAATCCTGTGAAGGGGAGAAAAAGCGATAATGAAAAGATTGAAGTTTTTCTTTTTGCTAAATGATATAGGCTTTTTAGTTTATTGGCTTATTACCTTATTGCATATTATTCCGGCCGATTTAGCTTTCAAGGATTACGACAATCCGATTATATCAGCCTGGAACTGGTCATTTTTCCCTCTTGATATGTGTATTTCTTTTACTGGAATTTTTTCAGTAGTCCTTTTTTCAAAGCGGAATCCCCTGTGGAAAAGACTTGCGCTTATATCGCTTACACTGACGTTTTGCTCCGGTTTACAGGCGGTATCCTTTTGGTTCTTGCGAAGTGATTTCGATCTGATATGGTGGGCCTCTAATTTGTTTCTTGTAATCTATCCATTGTTCTTTATCAGAGGGGTTGTAAAGGAATGAGTTGGGTCTATTTGTTTCTTGCCATCAGTTTTGAAGTTTTCGGAACGTCCATGCTGAAAATATCTCATGATATGATTAGCCTAAAGACTGCTGCAATGTTACTGTCATATGGACTCAGTCTGCTGTTACTTTCCATGGCCCTCAAAAAAATCGATATCGGCATTGCTTATGCAATCTGGTCGGGAATGGGAATTCTTGCGATTGTTATTATAGGTGTATTCTTTTTTAGAGAGCACCTGAGTGTGTCGAAAATAATCTTTATCGCACTTATAATGATTGGTACCATCGGGTTGAATTTCAGCCGTGCTAACTGAAATTGGCATTGTTTATCCTTTCATTCAGTTCGTTGAGGTAAACCCAGCGTTCCATTGCTTCTTCAAGCTGTTTTTCAAGCTGTTCCTTTGCCGAAAGCAGCTTCTGAAGCCTTTCGAAGTCGGACGAGGCTTCGTTGATGAGTCTTTCGTTTTCGCTTATTTCTTTTTCAAGGCCGGCGATCAAGCCGTCTATCTGTTCGAATTCCTTCTGCTCCTTGTAGGTGAAACGCAGAGGTCTGTTTTTTGTGGACTCCGGGCTGCCTGGTGTTTTTAAGGCCCCACTTGATGTATCGGTACCGGCAGCACCTTTATTGCGGCCGTCGGATTGCCTGAGTGCTTCGGTTGATTTCCTGGAAATTCCGGCCATTTCACGGCCGTCTTTGCCCGGTCTGTCGGCCTTTTCTCCGACCGATTCGGCATAGTATGAATAATTGCCCTCATACCTTTCTGCCGTTCCGTCGCCCGGCAGCAGGAATACCCTTTCGGCAATCCTGTCGAGGAAGTACCTGTCGTGGGATACCGCGACGACTGCGCCGGGGAAGTCATCGATATAACTCTCGAGGATGGTAAGCGTCTGTATATCAAGGTCATTCGTAGGCTCATCGAGGAGTAGTACGTTAGGCGCGCCCATCAGGACCCGCAGCAGGTACAGTCTCCTTCTTTCCCCTCCGGAAAGCTTGGATATGGGCGTCCATTGTACCGACGGAGGGAACAGGAATCTTTCAAGCATCTGAGAGGCGCTTACCGTACCGTCCGGGGTCGCAAGATATTCCGCTTCGTCACGGATATAATCGATCACTCGTTTGTCCGTATCCATATCTTCGCTCTCCTGCGAAAATAGACCTATCTTTATAGTTTCTCCGGTCGTTACGCTTCCGGAATCAGGCTGCAGTCTGCCCGATATAAGCTTGAGCAAAGTCGATTTTCCGGCACCGTTGGGGCCGATTATACCTGCGCGGTCGTCCCTTGCAAGTATATAGCTGAAGTCACGGAGGATCTCCCTGTCACCGTAGCTCTTTGATACATGCTCGAGTTCGATCGTCTTCCTGCCCATGCGGGCTGAACCGGCCTGTATCTCTATATTTTCATATGCCGAAGGACCTTGTTCCTCGCTAAGCTTCTCAAAACGGTCGATCCTGGCCTGCTGCTTCGTTGAACGAGCCTGAGCCCCGCGGCGTATCCATGCAAGCTCCCGCCTGTAGAGGTTCTGCCTTTTCCTTTCGGAGGCCTGCTCCAGTTCCTCGCGTTCGGCCTTCATTTCCACGAATTTGCTGTAATTGGCTTGATAACTGAACAGCCTACCGAAATCCAGCTCGATTATCCTGTTTGTAACCCTGTCGAGGAAATATCTGTCGTGAGTTACCATCATGAGCGCGCCCCTGCGGCTGTTCAGGTACTTTTCGAGCCAGTCGACGGCTGCGTTGTCGAGATGGTTTGTAGGCTCGTCAAGTATGAGCAAATCGGAAGGACGCGTGAGAACAGCGGCTAGAGCGGCTCTTTTCCTTTGACCTCCCGACAGCGTGCTGAGTTTTGCGTCGAAATCGCTGATACCGAGTCTGGTAAGCATTGCTTTGACTTCGAATTCCCCGTCCTGACGATCAGCCTGAGGCAACTCGTTAAGCACATGCTCGAGAACTGTACCGTCTTTATCGAACTCGGGAAGCTGCGGCAGGTAACCTGTTCTGAGACCGTTTATCCTTATTATCCTACCTTCGTCGGGCGTTTCCATACCTGCAATAACCTTGAGCAGGGTGGATTTGCCGGTTCCGTTGATGCCGATGACGCCGATCTTCTCACCCTCGTTTATGCCGAGAGATATCTGGCTGAACAGAGCTTTTTCACTATAGCTTTTTGATATTTTCTCAGCTGACAGCAGGTTCATCAGGCGTACATTTCCTTTCGCAAGGCCTGTATTTCTTCACTTTCAAGATATTCATCATAGGTCATCTGCTTGTCGATCAGGCCCTTTGGAGTTATCTCCATAATCCTATTCGCTATGGTCTGCACAAACTGATGGTCATGTGAGACAAACAGTATTGTTCCCTTAAAATTAGTAAGTCCGTTGTTCAGTGCTGTTATTGATTCGAGATCGAGATGGTTCGTCGGTTCGTCAAACAGCAGTGTGTTGGCTCCGGACAGCATCATTTTGGCAAGCATGCAGCGGACCTTCTCGCCTCCGGATATAACGCAGGACTTCTTCAGTGCCTCCTCACCCGAGAAAAGCATCCTACCGAGCCAGCCTCGCAGGAAGGTTTCGGTCTCATCCTTCGAAAACTGCCTGAGCCATTCGACCAGCGTCAGTTCCACCCCGTCGAAATATTCTGTATTGTCCTTGGGGAAATACGAACGCGAGGTGGTTATACCCCATTTGAAATCTCCGCTGTCGGGCTCCAGCTCTTCGGCCAGGATCTTCAGCAGCGTTGTTTTCTCAAAGCCGTTGGGCCCGACGAATGCTACCTTGTCGCCCTTGTTTATGGTAAAACTCAGGTTGTCCAGCACCTTTACCCCGTCGATAACTTTCGCTATGCCATTCACATACAACAGGTCGTTACCGACCTCCCTGTCGGGCTTGAAATCCACGAACGGGTATTTGCGCGAAGAAGGCCTGATATCCTCTATAGTGAGCTTCTCAAGCAGCTTTTTGCGCGAGGTGGCCTGTTTGGATTTGGAGGCGTTCGCGCTGAAACGCTGTATGAATTCCTGCAATTCCTTTATCTTCGCTTCAGTCTTGCGGTTCTGGTCCTTCGCCTGCTGTATGGCAAGCTGGCTCGATTCGTACCAGAAATCATAGTTGCCCGAGTACAACTGTATTTTGCCAAAGTCTATGTCTGCTATATGCGTGCAGACCTTGTTCATAAAATGTCTGTCGTGCGAGACCACTATCACTGTGTTGTCGAAATTGTAAAGGAAGTTTTCCAGCCAGGCAATAGAAGCAACGTCAAGATGGTTGGTCGGTTCGTCCATCAACAGTATGTCGGGTGCTCCAAAAAGCGCCTGTGCGAGCAGAACTCTTACTTTCAGGTTCGATTCAAGGTCGCCCATCTTTTTATAATGGAATTCCTCTCCTATACCGAGGCCATTGAGCATCGTGGCGGCCTCAGACTCCGCTTCCCAGCCGTTCATCTCCGCAAACTCGGTTTCGAGCTCGGATATCCTTATTCCGTCCTCCTCGGAGAAATCGGGCTTTGCGTAGAGCAGTTCCTTTTCGTCCATTATTTCACAGAGCCTTTTGTGTCCCATGATAACAGTCTTCAGAACTTCGTATTCGTCAAACTCAAACTGGTTCTGCTTCAGAACGGCAAGCCTCTTGCCAGGCTCTATCGCTACTTCGCCCCTGTTCGCTTCGAGCTCTCCGGACAGTATCCTGAGGAAAGTTGATTTGCCGGAGCCGTTGGCCCCGATCAGGCCGTAGCAGTTGCCCGGCGTGAATTTAATATTTACATCTTCAAAAAGTACCCGTTCCCCGAACCTCAGGGATATTCCGGTTGTGCTTATCATATTGGTTATTCATCCTTCTATATGGTCTTATTTGTTTTAATCCGCAATGGATCCGGTCTGTATTCGCTGTGCGGTCAGGCTTACGGTCCGGTCCGCTGCACTGTAAGGCAGCCGGCATATGCCCGGCCTTTCCTGTTTCCCTTAAGCAGCATACAGCAACTGATTATAACACATATATAATGCATTGTCACAACCCAAGATTTATTAAGGTTTACACAGGGTCTATCAAAGTTTGCAAGAGCCTGGCCGCAGACCTGATCGCAGGCCCGACGGAACAACGGGCCGGACTCCGCCTCCCGACGCCGACGGAACAATGGGCTGGGCTCCGCCTCACCGGAACAACGGGCCGGACCCCGGCATAATATGAAATGAAGTATATTATGTAAAGGTGGAATTCGAATGCCGAACGTTTATGTATATAACGACCGAAGCAACAGAATGGAGTATTATACACTGGGCCTGTCGGACGCGATGCCCTATAATATCGGACGTTCACTTACCGTAGGGGAATTCAGGGCGAACTCGACTGCGAACACAGTATGGACCTCCAGGAGGACCATGGAGGCTTGGAATATAACGAGAAGCTCGTGGGGGCGCTCGATTTATGTAGGTTATGCCTTTAAGAGAATATGGGAAGGCGGGCACGACCCGATGTCCGCACATTATGCAGGTGACGCCTTCGATGTCGGGCAGAACCTTGACGGCGCCACCCGGGATCAGCTGCGTAATACTGCAGCAGCAACAGGAGTGTGGGTTTATGTGGAACCGGCCTATCTGACGCCTACCTGGGTTCACTTCGATGCAAGGCAAACTCCGGCTGCATGCCCGAATGGGGGGTATCCTCTGCTAAGTTCCGGGAGCGTGGGTAATTATGTACTTACGCTGCAGGATGCTTTGAATGCGCTGGGCTATACCGGGGCCGGACTGGACGGTTATTATGGGCCGGGCACACGCAGAGCGGTGACGAATTTCCAGCGTGCTCAGGGCCTTACCGCAGACGGCGTCGCGGGATGCGACACTCTTAACAGGCTGACGGAGCTTGCCTCGGGCATAGGACGGACTCCAACGGTAGTTGATCCGTAGAAAATAATTTGATAGGAATACGATGAAAATATATAATAAATAATAAAAAATGGCAGAGGAAGTAAGTTATGAAAAATGATTCAATAGATGATTGTATCTATAAAAACTGCATCAACAAGGTGCCCTTATCCGAGTTGGAACGCAGGCTGGAACGCTTCAGAGACATTTTGGATGAGAAGGAGCCCGGCTGGGAGATGGCGCTGGTAATAAGCAAGATAAATCTTTACTATTTTACCGGCACCATGCAGGAAGGACTGCTCTTCATACCAAGGAACGGCGACGCTGTATTTTATGTAAGGCGCAGTTTCGAAAGAGCGGTTGAAGAATCGCTTTTCCCTTGCATCAGGCAGATGGAATCCTACCGCGAAGCTGCCGCAGCTCTCGGCAGGCTGCCGGGTACTGCTCATATAGAGGCTGAGGTCATTCCTCTGGCTATGTCCGAGCGGCTGAAGAAATATTTCGGCTTCACTTCGCTCAAATCGCTGGACGCATGTATTTCGAGAGCCAGATCGGTAAAAAGTCCTTATGAGCTTAAAATAATGACAAAAGCGGGCAATATACACAGAACGGTGATGGAAGAGCGTGTGCCGTCATTGTTCCGCGAGGGAATGACGGAGAGCGAACTGACGGCTGCTATCTTTTCCGTACTTGTAGCAGAGGGACACCAGGGCATAGCGCGTTTCAGCATGTTCGATACCGAAATATTGCTGGGGCATATCGCATTTGGAGAGAGCTCGCTTTATCCGACCTACTTCAATGGTCCCGGAGGGAATTACGGACTCGGTCCCGCGATGCAGCTTATGGGCAATCGTGAGCGAAGGCTGAGGGACGGCGATCTGATTTTTATAGACACAGGGTGCGGATATGAAGGCTACCAATCGGACAAGACAATGACATATGTGTTTGGAAAGCCGCTGCCCAAGCAGGCACAGGAAATACACAAAAAATGTCTGGATATACAGTTCAAAATGGCAGCTATGCTGAAACCCGGCGATACTCCTTCGAATATTTACAATAATATCATGAAGGATATAAATGACGATTACCTGCCGAATTTTATGGGGTACGGTAACAGAAGGGTGAAATTCCTCGGACACGCCATAGGCCTGCAGGTAGATGAGCTGCCGGTGCTTGCAAAAGGCTTCGACGAACCGCTGCAGGAGGGAATGGTGTTTGCGCTGGAACCCAAAGCGGGCGTTGAAGGCGTAGGCATGGTAGGCATCGAAAACACTTTTATTGTGACTGCAGGCGGAGGCAGGTGCATCACAGGCGATCACCCCGGACTAATGCAGGTATAAGCTTTTGGACAGAGGTAGGACAGAGGGACAAGGTCCCTGTCCCTCTGTCCCGCGCATAATTTTCATATTTCATCCAAGAATATATGTATTAATGCCCGGATGAAAGGAGAAAAAATATGCCCGATAATAAAAAGAAAGACTACGACCTGGGAGTGCCGGTGGAAAAGCACGATACCGCCGCATGGGCGAATATAGAAAAGAAAAAGTCCCACTCAAGAGTAACGGTACCTTCGGAATTCCAGATAACCAACGCGAAGATACATGTGGACGAGAATGAAAAATAAAAGGTAATTGAAAAAAAGGTGAAACGCAGAGACGGTTCGAAACCACGCGTATCGGGCCTGTCAACTGTTTTGTGGGGTCTATCCCGTTCGGTGATGAGAAACGAGCCCTTGAGGACGGTGGGGTGGACCCTGCAGTTTCAACTCAAGTTGCCCGTGTAATATGATCATCATTTGGCTCAAAACCTGATCCCAATTCTTGTACTGCACTTTCGTTCTTGTTCCGCACTTTCCAATTCTTTAACGTAAGGGAACTCATAAGTAAGTTGATACGATCCTGGCATGGATTATCTTTACAATTTTATGTTGCACGCTGTAAAATAAAATGACAGGCGATTCTTTTCCTATATCACAGGCAGGATAAGGGAGAAGGGAACATGAATACATTTACCAGGCTGATCATTGCGTTTATAATTATTATTTTTGTCCCTTTTGCGATTTCTTTCTATGTTTTTCAGAAGACAGCCAATGATATGACAATGAGTCAGATATCTTCGGAAACGTCTAATTCAATTGAGCTTGTATCCAACAGTATTGACAGTTTGCTCAAGAAAATGGCATCTATAGCATTGTATGTTAATGATGACGAAAGCATAAAGGAACTGATTCAGCAGGAAATAGAAGATTCGGATGCATCATCGTTTTCAAACCGGGAGAATAAAAATTTAAGCAAGCTTAACAGAATCAATAAATTCAACGGTTTTATCAGCAACATGGCTTTTAATATGATAGGGACCCGATGCTATATTACCATTATTACTTCATCGGGCCAGAAATACACCAATTGGACTTATGAAGGAGCCGGTTCCGATTCGTATCTGAACCGGTACATGCCTGGGAACACGAGGGATAAAGGGACAAATCTTATTTGGAAAGGTATAGAGAAAAACTATATAGAAAGCGAGACTAACCTGCATCCGTATGTTATGACCCTTGTCAAAAATATTTATAATGCTTCAGGTGAGAATCAATACGGGACTTTTGTAATAAGTGTGCCGGAAGACGAAATCAGCAAGCTTATGACAGCTGAAAATCAACAGCAGAAAAGAGTTATTCTGAACGAGAACCTGGATGTGATTTCATCAACGGTAAAGGAGTGGCTGAATAAACCATTCATGAATGTATACGACTGCATATTCCCGGAAGAGCAAAAGGGTTATTTTGTTATAGACGATGCAAAAGGCAATAAATCAATCATTTCCTATAACACAATTAGAAATTGGAAGGTTGTAGATATTAAATCCTATGACGCCATAACCGAACAACTGGGTAAAGTACGAAATCAGCTGTTAATCATAAATGCAATTTTTATATTGGCCTTTTGGGGTATTTCAGCCGTAATAGCCCGGAATATTTCAAAGCCTTTGAGGAAGCTTGCCAAATTGATGCTCAAAACCGACCTGGATAGCTCTTACGGAGATCAAACCGTTAAAAGGCATGACGAGATTGGAATTCTTGAAGAAAACTTCAACACTATGAGGAAAAATATAAAGTCGCTGATGCAGGATAACATGGACAAGGAAAGGAAAAAAAGAGATGCGGAGCTGAAATCGCTTCAGGCCCAGATCAGTCCACATTTTTTGTTTAACACACTTAATGCAGTGAGATGGGCGGCTATCAACAACAATGCAAAAAAAGCGGCAGATATGGTTCTTGCATTAACAAACCTCCTCAGAATGACTATAGTCAAGGGGGATGAGCTGATCACAGTCGAAGAGGAGATAGAAAATCTGAAAAATTATTCGGCTATATTCCAAATGCGCCATTCCATCGAATTCCAACTGTGCTGCAACATAGAGGAGGATATAAGGCAATATGGAATTCCCAAGCTTTTATTGCAGCCTCTGGTCGAGAATGCAATTATCCATGGATTTGAGGGCATAGTTACCGGGGGAGTGATTGACATTACAGGTATGAAAAGGGACGGTTTTGTCGTACTCTGTGTAAAGGATAACGGGGTAGGTATGAGCCCTGATTCCGGATTAAGGGGAGAGGACACAGGTAAGCTGAAGTTTTCAGGTATTGGGATAAGGAACGTAGATGAGCGGATTAAGCTCTATTTTGGAGAAGAATACGGATTAAGGCTGGTGAGTACTGAAGGGAAAGGGACTTCTGCGGAGGTATGGCTTCCGGAGCAAAATGAGAAAGAGGGGCATTCTTATGATAAAGATATTGTTAGTCGATGACGATATTGAAATGCTTCAGGGACTGGTAAACATAATCCGCTGGGAAGATTACGGCTTTACGATAGCAGGCACCGCGGAAAGCGGTCTTGATGCATTGAATATAATATCGTCATCCATGCCTGATGTGGTTATGACGGATATAACCATGCCGGTAATGGACGGTTTGGAATTGATCAGGGAGGCGAAAAAATTCAAGCCGGATATCAAAAGCATAATCATCAGCTGCCATGAAGAGTTTAACTACGCAAAGGAAGCAATCAGGTTGGAGGCGGATGAGTATATCATCAAGTATACACTAACGGAGGAAGAACTCATCCGGGTGATAAACAAGCTTAAGGCAAAGATGCAGGCTGAATGGGAGCAAAGTGAGTACCTGTATAAAGCATATCGTGAGCATAGCATCAACAAGTATGTGATTGTGGAAAAGTTTTATACGGATATAATGGACAAAAATGTGACGGATAGGGAAGAGGCACGCAACAGGGCGGCACTGAGCGGTATTTTACTGCCGGATGGAAATTTCAGGTTGGTTTCCTGCTTCGTTGACGACATGGATGAAGTTTTGCAGCAGAGCCCCATTCACGAGTACGAATTATTCAAGTTGAGCATTTTGAATATCGTTGAAGAAACCGTAGCGGCAGAAGAAGGGATAAGTGTTTTTTCCTACGGAAAGAATGCGTTTGCTTTACTATATTGGGATGATACTCCCGAAGTACGGGTAAAGCAGAAAATTGTTTCAATGGTGGAACAGATTCAGGAAAATGTACAATCGGTTTTAAATTTCAGAATGTCTGTTTGCTTCAGCAGTGTATATGGAAATATCATGGACTTGAAGAAAGCGGCAGACGAGGTGGAAGCCCTTCGTACGGCATATTTTTTTGAAGAGCCCGGTAAAATAGTAACTGGAAACGTGGAATACAAAAGCAAGGATACAAGTGATCTGTATACGGAATTCGGACCAGCTTTAAAAGGATTTTTGAGCATGCAGAAGCATAGCGAACTTTCGGAGTGTATCGAAAACCTGTTCGAAAGGATTACTGCTGAAAGGTATGCGCCCAAAGAGATAAGGATCCTGCTGAGGCGGCTTTTTATCGACATGGAGGCGACATTTTCGAAATATGGAATCAATATGGAACATTTTCAGATCAAAGGCGATACTTTTACAATGTATAAAAGTATTACCGTGAAAGCGCTGGAATATATTTTTGAAAAACTTGGCGAGCCTAGAAATATGACTTCACGTCCGGAAGTGAACAAAGTTATCGAGTATATAAATTCACATATAAACGAAGAAATCAGCTGTGAGAGCATGGCTGGCTTTGTTCGTATGAACAGCAATTATTTCAGCAGATTATTTAAAAATGAAGTTGGAGTAAGCTTTTCGGATTATCTTGTCAAGAGGAGAATGGAAGTAGCTACAGAGCTTCTAAGCAATTCCGGGTTATCGATAGAAGAGATAGTGGAAGCGGTTGGAATTGAAAGTATAAGTTATTTTTATCGCGTCTATAAAAAGATTACAGGAAAAACGCCGGGAGATATTCGGAATAGGGTCCGCCGCTCTTAACCCGGCTATGTAACGAAAGGTAAATAAAAAGTAATGTAAGGGCATTACTTTTTGTAACTCCGCAAGCTAGAATATTCTTGCAAACCAGTTCATTATCCAATTTACAAATTCAAAAGAAGGGTTGATCCAGTGAAGGTAAAAGGGAAGCAGGCATTAATTGAAAATGTTTCCGGCTATTTATTTCTCCTCCCAAGTCTACTCGGATTTGCTATTTTCTTTTTATTCCCGGTATTGTTTTCACTATTCCTGAGTTTGAGCAAGTGGAATCTGTCGGCGGGCTTCAGTGATTTAAAGTTTATCGGGATAGAGAATTTCAAGACAATACTGAGCGACGTCTGGTTTACCGATTCAATGAAAAACAGTCTTATATTTACGGCCGCAACTGTAATTGCAGGCGTGAGCATTTCTTTGGTCCTTGCTGTAATACTGAATAAAATGGTTTACTTTAAAAATCCGCTGAGAGTGATGATTTTTCTACCTTACATATCAAGCGCTGTAGCGGTAGCTATAGTGTGGTCTATTATCCTGCAGCCTACCTACGGCCCGGTTAACCAGTTTCTGAGAAGCCTGGGGATACAGAATTTACCCAATTGGCTTGCAGATGTACAATGGGCGCTTCCGGCACTGATAGGCATGTACATTTGGCAGAACATGGGATATAACATCGTTGTCTTTATGGCCGGATTGACCGCAATCAACTCTGATTTGTATGAAGCTGCGGTCATTGATGGTGCCGGCGCTCTTTCGAAGTTTTTCAAAATTACCGTCCCTATGGTTTCTCCTACTACGTTTTTTCTTGTAATCATGGGTATCATCAATTCCTTCAAGGTATTCGACCAGGTACAGGTTTTGACGCAGGGCGGTCCCGGGACATCGACGACGGTACTGGCCCTTTACATATACCGTGAAGCGTTCCAGTTCTATGATATGGGATTGGCCAGCGCTGCAGCCTGGGCAATGTTTGTGATCATATTCATAGTTACTGTAATACAATGGATTGGCCAGAAAAGGTGGGTCACTTATGATTAAAAAGAAGGGAACCTTGTCAAAACAGAATATCTTGAAAATATTGGCAACTATCGGGCTGTCTTTGATAGCTTTAACGATGACACTTCCCTTTTTGTGGATGTTATCCGCATCTTTTAAAGTTGAAGTTGATGTATTCAAGTTCCCTGTGGAATGGATACCCAGAAAGTGGAATATCATAAACAATTATATGGAGGTATGGAGCGGGAGATACAGCTTTCCTTTATTTTATTTCAACTCCATAAAGGTCACCGTCCTGACTACGATCGTACAGGTCACTGTTTCTGCAATGGGCGCATACGCTTTTTCAAAGATCAGGTTCAAATTCAGGGATGCTTTGTTTTTAATCTACCTTAGTATGATGATGATACCAGACCAGGTTACTATCGTTCCCAAATTTTTGGTATTGAAATGGCTCTCACTGTTTGACACCCATCGCGGTCTGATTTTGCTCGGTTCATTCAGTGTTTATGGGATGTTTCTGTTGAAGCAGTATATGATGACGATACCCGATTCCCTGTCCGAATCCGCCAGGATCGACGGAGCAGGGCATGCGAAAACTTTTCTGAAAATCATACTGCCGATGACCAAGCCTGCGTTAGTGACATTAATGATGTTGAAATTCGTCTGGACCTGGAATGATTTCCAGAACCCACTGGTATTTATACAAAGTGAAGAGCTATATACGATTCAGTTGGGTATGACAAAATTCATGACCGAATATAATTCCTTTTACTCATTGATAATGGTAGCCGCGGTTTGTTCCATAATTCCTTTACTTATCGTATTTCTGATAGGACAGAGGTATATCCTGGAAGGAATGACGATGGGTGCTGTCAAGGGCTAGTACATGTTTGGATGCAGATAAGCCGGAATTCAATAAATGATAACTATATAGGAGGTTAAAATTTATGTTCCGAGTACATGAAGTTGAAGTAAATTCTTCATAACGATCAGTGGTGAGACTGGAGTCCTTTAACTCAAAAAGATGGAAGTAATGGGAGGTTTATTATGAAAAAGGCAATAGGAATAATAATTAGCGTCATGCTTATACTTGCTTTTACAATGCCGGCTGCGGCGATAACGTCTGTTCCTGTAAAAAGTATTTCATTGGACAAGAGTAATATTACGCTGGAAGTAGGCCAAACTGCCATGCTGAAAATTACCCTGGCTCCGAAGAATACAACGCAGAGATTTTTGACTTTTGTTACAGATAATAAGAATGTTGCCACTATGGACTCAACCGGCAAAATAACAGCAGTCGGCAAAGGGACCGCTACAATAACCGTATATACTTCTAATAAAAAGAAATTTGCAAAATGCAAAGTAACTGTTTTGCCGATTAAAGTGAAGACAATAAAGTTCTATACGTGGGAAGCGACGTTGAAGGATCAAAACAAGGCTGTCATCGATGCATTCCAGGAAAAGAACCCGTATATCAAGGTAGACATCCAGTATCCTGTGGAAAACGACAATGTGGCGTATACTCAGAAAATTGATTTACTGCTTCTGTCGGGCGAGCAAATAGACTGCATGATGGAATCTTCGGTTCAGAAAATGACAAGTAAGGTCGACAGGAAATTGTATCAGCCTTTGAACGCTTTCCTTCAAAAGGAGGGTGTGGACTATGAAAAACTGTACACAGTCAGTTCTAAAATCGGGGACTCATATTATGCCTTTCCTATCGATGTGACGACGTGGTTCGTAATGATCAACAAATCGATGCTTAAAGAGGCGGGCTTGTCCCTGCCGAACAAGAATTGGACCTGGAACGATTACAGGGATTATGCCCGTAAGCTTACAAAGGGAGAGGGACAGAATAAAGTATACGGTTCCTATTTCCATACCTGGCAGAACTATGACCTGATGGGCGTATATTCGACGAAGTTGGATAATGCATACTATAAAAAAGACGGATCTCTCAACTTCGACGACCCCAATTTGAAGGGTTGGTTACAATTCAGATATGATATGGAGAATGTAGACAAGACTTCCGTACCGTTGATGGATGTCAAGACCTTAAAGCTTGCATACAGGAATGAGTTCTTCAATCAAAAGGTCGCCATGGTGCCGATAGGTTCATGGATGCTGGCGGAGATCAAGGATACTCAGAAATGGCCTCATGATTTCCAGACTACATTTGCTCCATTGCCTGTATGGGGCTCTAACGGGGTGCCGGGATATACCTTCTCCGACACTAAAATGGTAAGCATTCCGACTAATGCCAAAAATCCCGATCAAGCATACAAGTTTATAAGATACTATACGACAGAGGGCGCTCATATAAGGGCGGGCGGCCTGACTGCCGAGAGAAATGTCAGCGTTAGGAGCATGCTGCCGGGGATCGTCGGAACCGAGCCGTACAAGCTCTATGATATAAATGCTCTCCTGGCGGTCTTAAACGATCCCAAACTCGTAAACAATGCTCCTATGTATGCACCTCCTTATAATTCAGAGATTGACACAATGTTCGTATCTGAATGCGACAAATATCTGGTAGGCGGCGAGTCACTTGACCAATGCATTGCAAACTTGCAGAAGCAGGGGAAGGATATAGTTAAAAAGTATAAATAAATACCCCCAAAGCTGTACATACAAGTAAGCATGGAGCAGTCCATGCTTATTTGTATGCTTTTATGATTTAGCACAAAAAATCGAAGGAGATCGGGTATGAGCAGCAAGGATATGAATATGACCGGCAATTATTTGGAGAATATACATAGCTCGACATATGAAAGGGAATATCTGTCAAGGCAGGCTACTAGTGATGATATGTTAAATATAAGCGGCCGTGACGTTGAATCGCTGGACGGTCTGTGGAACTTCGGCATAGACCAGTATGATAACTGCCTGAGGTCAAGATGGTACGAAGAGAAATACTTTGATGATGATGGCAGGCTTTACCCGGTAGACTATAGCTTTGACCGCTGGGAAAGGGTCAAGGTGCCTTCCTGTTGGAATATGCTGAAGGATAGGTACTTCCTATATGAAGGAAGCGCAGTATATACCCGTACCTTCAAGTATGGGAACAAAGGAGAAAAGAGAGTATTTATCAGGTTCGGTGCAGTTAACTACGATGCAAAGGTCTTTTTGAACAAAAAGTATATTGGTATGCATAAAGGCGGTTCGACACCTTTTTATTTTGAAGTAACAGGAATGCTGCAGGGGGACAACAGACTGCTTGTAGTAGCGAACAACACCAGGAAAAGGACGTCCATACCCTGTGAAAACACAGACTGGTTCAATTACGGCGGTATCTACAGGGATGTTGAACTGATAAGGCTTCCTGAGACCTTTATCAAGGATTTTTACATATATCTAAAGCCCGGCAGCGGTTTAAAAACAATTAAAGCAACTATCCGGATTGACGGTATTGTTAAAGATGGTAATGCTCTTCTTGAAATCCCTGAATTGGGTATAAGTAAAAATATATCGGTCAAGGATGGTATCGGCGAGGTTGAATTTTATTGCGAACCAATACTCTGGAATCCTGAAAGCCCAAAGCTTTATACATCCCAGGTATCCTACCTGGGAGATATGTTGACTGAAACGGTCGGATTCAGGGAAATTCGGGTAAAAGGAACGGATATCTACCTGAATGACAAAAAAATATTCCTTAAAGGAATCTGTGCGCATGAAGAGAGCGTAATAAATGGAAAAGCGGTCACAGATGATGAAATCCGGGAGAATTTCCGTCTGGCAAAGGAAATGAACTGCAACTATATGAGACTGGCTCACTACCCTCATACTGAAAAAGCCGCAAAGATCGCAGATGAAGTTGGTATTATGCTTTGGGAGGAGGTTCCCGTTTATTGGGCTATAGAGTTTGAAAACCCGGAAACCTATAAAGATGCGGAAAACCAGTTATCCGAGTTGATCAAGAGAGACAGAAACAGGGCCAGTGTTATCATCTGGTCGGTTGGAAATGAGAATGCAGATTCCGACGCGAGGTTCCGGTTTATGAGCTCCCTGGCATCTAAAGCAAAGGAAATCGATCCTTCCAGACTGGTTTCTGCAGCTTGTCTTGTAAACCACGTCAATCTCAGAATAGAGGACAGATTGGCTGATTGCCTTGATATAATCGGGTTAAATGAGTATTTCGGCTGGTATGAGCCTGACTTTGCCAAGCTGGCCGTACTTTTTGAAAACAGCAGGCCGGAAAAGCCTGTCGTAATAACGGAATTCGGGGCCGACGCCAGGAGCGGGGAAAGGGGAGCGGTTGAAGATCTTGGCACCGAAGACTGCCAGCTGTCCATCTATAAAAGGCAGGTTGAAGCAATCGGCAAAATCCCATATGTCAAGGGAACAAGCCCATGGATATTGTTTGATTTCAGATGCCCGAGAAGGTTGCATTACCTGCAGGATTATTACAATATCAAGGGGCTGCTGTCGGCGGACAAGCGTTATAGGAAACCTGCGTTTTTTGTTATGAAAGAATTCTATGATAGTTTAGGATAGGAACATCGCAAGTCTTGTTCAAAAAACGTGGACACTCGACGTGTCCACGTTTTTTATTAAGAACCGGCTTATTCGTATTTCTGTTCCGCCATGCGCTTATAAGTGTCGTACCTTTCGCGGGCGTTGCTTTCGGCCTCGTCGAACATCCTTTCGGCAATTTCGGGGAATACGTTCATCAACTGTGTATAGCGTACTTCTCCTTTGAGGAAGTCTTTATACGGCCTTTCAGGTTCCTTGGATTCAAGCTGGAACGGGTTCTTGCCCGCAGCCTTGAGATCGGGATTGTAGCGGTAAAGGTGCCAGTAGCCCGAATCGACCGCCTTGCGCTCTTCGGAGATGCTTGTGCCCATGCCGGACTTTATACCGTGCGATATGCAGGGAGCGTACGCTATGATAAGCGACGGACCTTTGTAAGCCTCCGCCTCGGCTATAGCCTTTACTGCCTGGTTCATGTTGGCTCCCATTGCTATCTGGGCCACATAAACGTAGCCGTAGCTCATCGCCATCATTCCGAGATCCTTTTTTCGGGTCTTTTTACCCGCAGCTGCGAATTTTGCAACTGCAGCGGTAGGCGTCGACTTCGAGGACTGGCCTCCCGTATTGGAGTAGATCTCTGTATCCATTACGAAGAGGTTGACATCGTCCCCGGATGCCAGTACATGGTCGACTCCGCCATAGCCGATATCATATGCCCAGCCGTCTCCGCCCAGTATCCAGACGGATTTTTTAGCCAGGAAATCCTTCTTTTCGAGGACCTCCGCCAAGAGCTTGTTTCCTGCCGAATTGTCCGTCAATACCCTTATAACCTCAGCAGACGCCGCTTTGTTTGCTTCGCCGTCATCCCGCGTATCGAGCCAGTGTCTGAAGGCATTTTCGATCTCGGGTGACAGTCCCTGCGACAACGCCTGCTGCATCAGGTCGGTCAGCTTTTCCCTGATCTGGCGCACCCCGAGATACATACCGTAGCCAAATTCCGCATTGTCCTCGAACAGTGAATTGGCCCATGCCGGTCCCTTGCCCTCATGGTTGGTGGTATACGCTATCGAAGGCGAGCTGGCGCTCCATATGGATGAACAGCCTGTAGCGTTAGCTATCATCATGCGCTCGCCGAACAATTGTGTGATAAGCTTGACATACGGAGTTTCACCGCAGCCCGGGCATGCTCCGTTGTATTCGAGAAGCGGCTGTGCGAACTGGCTTCCCTTCAGTGTCTTCTTGTCCATCAGATTGTCCTTGTAGCTCAGCGTCGTTGCGAACAGCCAGTGGAGGTTCTGTGTTTCGGTCAACTCTTCTGCAGGCTTCATGACTAGGGCTTTCACCGCCGTCGGGCAGACATCGGCGCAGTTTCCGCAGCCCGTACAGTCAAGAGGGTCGACCTCTATCCTGAAACGGTATCTTTCGAAGCCTTTTCCTGCAGCCTTTAGTGTTACATAGTCCGCCGGTGCTCTTCCTGCTTCGCTGTCGTCCAGCAGGAACGGGCGTATGGTAGCATGCGGGCAGACGTAGGAGCACCTGCCGCATTGTATGCAGTTTTCGGGCTGCCATTCAGGAAGCATAACGGCGATCCCGCGCTTTTCATAGGCCGTAGTGCCGAGCGGATGAGTTCCGTCCTCAATACCCCGGAAGGCGCTGACAGGAAGCTCGTCGCCCTCATGGCGTGCCATCGGTCTTTGTATCCTTTGAACGAAATCGGGCACAGTCTCGGGCTTTTTATCCTCATCGGCGGCGGACGCCCACGCTGCGGGCACCTCGACCTTATGAAGCGCCTCCAGTGAATGGTCTACAGCCCTGTTGTTCATTTCGACTATGCTCTGGCCTTTCTTTCCATAGGCCTTTTCGATTGAAGCTTTCAGGTATTTAATAGCGTCGTCGACCGGAATTATATTGGCGAGCTTGAAGAACACAGTCTGCATGATCATGTTGATCCTGTTCCCAAGACCGATTTCGCCTGCTATCTTAATCGCGTCTATCACATAAAAGTCTATCGAATTTTTGGCAATGTACCTCTTCAGGGCCGCCGGCAGGTTAAGTTCGAGATCTTCCATGTTCCAGGGACAGTTCAGTACGAATACGCCCTTGTTTTTAAGTCCTTTCAGTATGTCGTAATTGTAGAGGAAGGACTTGTTGTGGCATGCTACATAATCGGCGTTATAGACAAGGTATGGGCTTCTGATGGGCTTTGGCCCGAACCTCAGGTGTGAAACCGTAGTACCGCCTGATTTTTTGCTGTCGTAGGAAAAATAGGCCTGCACGTAACGGTCGGTATTATCGCCGATTATTTTTATGGCCGACTTGTTGGCGCCTACAGTGCCGTCCGAGCCGAGGCCCCAGAATTTGCAGCTTATGGTCCCCGCCGGTGTGGTTTCTATTATATTACCCTCGGGCAGCGAAGTATTGGTGACGTCGTCTACGATACCTATGGTAAAGTGGTCTTTCGGATTGCCGGAATTGAGATTGTCAAATACCGCAATTATCTGCGACGGTCTGGTATCCTTCGAACCAAGGCCGTATCTGCCGCCCACTATGAGAGGCTTCTGACCGCTGACGGAATAGAACGCCTTGCACACGTCCAAATACAAAGGCTCGCCGGGCGCTCCCGGTTCCTTCGTCCGGTCGAGTACGGCAATTTTATTTACGGTCTTGGGTATCGCGTCCAAAAGATGTTTTTCCGAGAACGGCCTGTAGAGCCGCACACGTAGGGCGCCAGTTTTCCTGCCCATGGCGTTTAGATAATCTACCGTTTCATTTATGGTATCGCAGACCGAGCCCATGGCAACGATTACGGAATCGGCATCCGGCGCCCCGTAATATTCGAAGAGCCTGTAGCTTCGCCCGGTTATACGTTCGATATCCTTCATGCAGCCTTCGACGATGGATGGCACCGAATCCAAAAACGGATTTGAGGATTCGCGCCCCTGGAAATAAATGTCCGGGTTCTGCGCAGTGCCCCTGACCACGGGGTGTTCCGGATTCAGCGCCCTTTTTCTGAAATTCCTGATCGCATCCATGTCGACTATACCTGTAAGTTCATCATACTCGATCATACTGATTTTCTGTATCTCATGGGACGTTCTGAAACCATCGAAAAAGTGTATGAAAGGGACTCTGGATTTGATCGCCGAAAGATGTGCTACACATCCCAAATCCATTACCTCCTGTACGTTTGCGGAGCAAAGCAGGGCGGCGCCGGTCTGCCTGCAGGCCATTACGTCCTGGTGGTCCCCGAATATGGACAGCGCATGGGCTGCGATTGCACGGGCCGATACGTGAAGAACGCCCGGAAGCAGTTCGCCTGCCATTTTATACAGGTTGGGGATCATGAGCAGCAGCCCCTGGGAAGCAGTATAGGTGGTGGTAAGCGCGCCCGCCTGCAGCGAACCGTGCATTGCGCCTGCAGCACCGGCTTCCGATTGCATTTCGACGACCTTGACAGGCTGCCCGAAAATATTGTTTTTACCGTGTGAGGACCACTCGTCGACAGATTCCGCCATCGTCGACGAAGGTGTTATGGGAAAGATAGCCGCGACTTCCGTGAATGCGTATGAGGCATGTGCAGCAGCCTGGTTTCCGTCCATCGAAGACATTTTCATGTAATTACACTCCTTTTATATAAAAGTCAAAATTATTATTTGCAATTTGAGTTATTTCTAATACTATGCCTGAACTCATGGTTGCGGCGGCCGGCTTTATTGCGGGAACATGTGCGGCAGTATATTATGGAACCTGTCCAAATAAAGCCGACCGCCGTCGTGTCGGATAAAATTGAAATAGGGCGAATAAAGGATTATAATGTAAGGAAAGCCGAATATCCTTTGCATGTAAATGGGGTTTGACTATGGATAAAATACTATGCAGGATACTGATCACTGACGATAACAGGGACATACACGATGACATAAAGTATATCCTTGATTCTTCGTCCGAAAATACAGACGACTACAGCGAAACTAAGCGCCTTAAGCAGGAACTTTTCGGTGAAAGCGCCAGTCAGGCCGGAAACGAAAAGGTAACTGGCATAAAATACAGGATCGATGACGCCTATCAGGGAGAGGAAGCCGTCAGGATGGTCAGGACGGCAATGGAAGCGGGAGACCCCTATTCACTTGTTTTTATGGACGTAAGAATGCCGCCTGGAATCGATGGCATCGAAACCGTAGAACGCATCTGGAAGATCGATCCGGATGTCGGGATTGTCATCTGTACGGCTTATTCGGACTATTCGTGGGACCAGATCGTGCTCAAGCTTGGGCAAAATGACAACCTGCTATTCATAAAGAAGCCCTTCGACAGTGTTTCACTAAAACAGATAGCGCTGGCAATGACGACAAAATGGAGCCTCAAGCTCCAGGTAAACGCGCATATCGGGAGCCTGGAAAAACAGGTGGAGATCCGTACGAATGAACTGACCGAACTTGTCGGTAAGCTGAAGGGCGAGATTACGCTGCGAAAGGAAAAGGAAAAACAGCTCGCTTACAGCGCGCATTACGATTCTCTTACCGAGCTTCTGAACAGGAGATCCTTTTATTCCTCGCTGTCTGAAATCACCGGTGAGGGTAATTCACGTAAGGATAAGTTTGCTCTTTTTTACTTGGACCTTGATGATTTTAAAAACGTAAATGATGTGTTCGGACATGATACCGGTGACAAACTTCTGATAGAAGTGGCCGGCAGGATAAGAAAAGTCCTGGCGGGGCATGCGATGAACATTCCGGACTACATAAGTGAAAACGGCATGGTCAGGGCCATATTCCGGCTTGGCGGGGACGAATTCACCGCAATAGTGGACGAAAGCAGGAGAGAGGAGCTGGAGAAAATCGCTCAAAAGCTCATCGACGCCATTAAAGTGCCTTTTATAATATTCGGAAACGAGATCGATACCTCGTGCTGCATAGGCATAAGCATATGCCAGCAGGATAGCCTGCCATCGGAGACTCTGCTCAAGTTTGCGGACCTTGCGCTTTATGAGGCAAAAAGGGTGAATGGGATATACAGGTTTTACGACCAGTCTGAAACCTTGTCCTACTTGAACGAACTTAAGCTGGAAAAGGATCTTAGGAAGGCTGTTCAGAAAAAGCAGATAGATGTATTTTTCCAACGCCTGGTGAATACAAGGGAAGAGACCATAGGCGTCCAGGCGCTGGCTCGCTGGTCCCACCCCGAATCCGGAGAACTGGGGGCGGAACAGTTCATCCACATCGCTGAGAAATCCGATCTTATCATTTCCCTGGGAGCTCATATACTTCGTTTGGCGGCAGTTTACATGAATAAGCTTCATAATGCGGGCAACAGGGAGCTTTTCGTACTTGTCAACTGTACTGCAAAAGAATTCTATTATCCCGGCTTTGTCAATATCGTAAAGAATGCTCTTAAGGACAGCGGTCTCGAGCCTTCCAGGCTGAAACTCAATCTGGACGATAAGTTTTCTTTCCAGGCGACTCCTGTAGCTCTGTCCATTATTAAGGAGCTTAACGACATCGGGGTGCAGTTCGCCCTCAACGGGTTCGAGAGCGATTACCCTGCATTCGTATTCCTGCAGAAGGTACCGAGGGATACGATCATCAAGCTCGACAAGGCGTACGTGAAAAATATAGTGAACGATGAAAGGAACCGCCGTTTCCTGATGGCTTTGATGGATATTATCATGACTCTTGATCTCAGGATAATTGTCAGCGGTATAGAGACTCTCGAGCAGAAAAAGCTTCTGGAAGGCAAGGATTGCATCTTGCAGGGGTATCACTACAACATACCTCAACCGTTTGACAAGTTTATGGATGACCTGAAATCAGGAGTATGATATGGAATATTATCTTAAGTCGGGTCCGATCATAAAAGACAGGTACACCATAGGTTTCCTTGACGACAATCAGGATAACGATTTTCATAACCAGATAATGGCCGGAATATCAAAAGCCGCCGATGAATTGGATGTCGACATTATCAGGTTCAGCTATTATTCCTCGCATATAGCTTATAAATTTTCTCACCAGATAGATATGGTACTGGACCATATTCAGCAGTATCAACTGGATGGTCTGATTTTCCTCGGCTGGACCAAAGCAGGGGCAATGTATAATCACAATGATTTTGTAAACCGTTTCAGTTCCATACCGACACTAAGCCTCGGTACAAAATATCCGGACATACCCAGTATAGTCTTTAACGGGGATGAGCATATAGCCGGAATGACGACCCATCTTATCGAGGAGCACCATTTGACGAGAATAGCCCTGATAGAGCACCACAGACCGGATAACAGAACGGACGCCTGGATAGATGTTATGAAGCGGCATGGTATTTATGATCCGGGACTTTACGTGAGTAACAGTGACCTGGCGGGGAAGGACTATGCCGAAAGGAACCGGCGGGCTGTCGAGATATTGCTTGACGAGAGGAAATTGGACATAGAGGCGATAATGTCGCTCAATATAGTCGAGACGGGTTATCTTCTGGATGTTTTAAAAATGAGAGGTATCAGGGTGCCGGGCGATATTGCCGTTACCAGCTATGAAGACGGACCTTCAGGCCTGTATTCGGCCCCGGGCTATACGACGGTCTATTTCCCGTGGAAGGAATTCGGATACCATGGCTGCAGGAATATGATCAAACTTCTCAGGGAAGGCCATATGCCGATGTCCGTACCGCTCGATTCTGCCGGCAGGCTGATTTTCAGGGAATCCTGCGGCTGTCTGCCCGGCCGCATAGTGTCGGCAGCTATCAGCGGCGTAAAGGCAGCCTCTCATGGACTTGCGGACATGACCGGTGAAGAGATCGGAGCGATTGCCGATTCGCTGGAAGAAAGGTTCAAGGGCTTCGGTATAAGTTCAACCAAGCTGGTAAGATCATTTATTACCGCGTGCAAAAAAAATGAGAACCTGATTTTTCTTGAGGAACTGGAAGGACAGCTGAGAGAAGTCGAAAAGAACGATAATATCGAAGAATTGGTGTCGGTACTTAAGAAGCAAATCGCTCCATTCCTCGTCGGTGACGCAGATATGCTTCTGCGGGCGGGAGATATCTGCTTGCGGTCGCAGACGCTGCTGAACGATAAAGCCGCAGGACTGTATGGCAGCAAGGTTCTGGAAGCCAGAAGGATCGACCAGAATATGCAGTTGGTCGACCGTATGCTGCTGCAGGATTTCAGCCTCCAAAATCTCGTGGATTCTCTCGAAAAAGGCCTTGGAATGCTCAATATCGAAGACTGCTCCATTTTTATCTCGAATTCGATTTTTACAGGTTCGGATGTTGAAGAAAATCTCTTTGATGAAAGCGTACTGATATTCAATTTCCGCAAAGGTAAAAAGTTGAATGTAACCGGCGTCTCGGGTCCTATCAGGGAACAGCTCGCAAAGATAAGACAGCAGGACCGCACTGGTATAACCATGGCTTATCTTCTCCATGTAACAGATGAAATTATGGGCTTTGCACTGTTCGGAACCGGTTATTTGGACGAAGCGATATACCAAACGCTTTCAATACATATTAGTACGGCGCTCTGGGGGATCGTACTGCTCAACAGGCTTAACCTGACATACAAGAAGCTGCTCGAGCAGGCTCACAAGGAAGGGATGGCAGATATTGCAGCCGACATCCTGCATAACATAGGCAATATACTCAACAGTATAAATGTTTCGGTTCACATGATGGAAGAGAGTGTAGCATCGCCTGTTATCGATGATGTTATTCTGGCGGGGAGGCTGCTTGACGATAATATCCAAAAGCTTGGTGAATTCATAGGTAAGGATCCTAAAGGCAAAAAACTGATGCATTTCTATATAAAGCTTGGCGCTTCAGCGGAAAAGATGGAAAACCAGCTGCTGCACAATCTGGAAAGGATCAAAGGAAAGGTCCGCGATATCAGCGAAGCCATATCTGCCCAGCAAAGCTATGCCGGAAACGATAAAGACCTCGAGGAGCATACTCTCGAGCCGATATTGGAGGATGCACTGAAGCTGAACCAGGATACCTTTGACAAATCGGGCATCAGAGTGAAGAAGGATTACAGAGATAGCTTCAAAGTATATGTCCACCGCGCCAAGTTGTTCTATGTCATATTCAACATCATTGCCAACGCAAGGGATGCGATGGCCGATACCGACCTATCCGAAAAAGTGCTGACAATATCTATTTATGGGAACAGGGCCGGCAAATACCTGAAGATAAGCGATAACGGGGCAGGTATTCCTGAAGAAATCAAAAACCGCATATTCGATTATGGCTTTACTACAAAACAGGGTTATTACGGGTACGGGTTGTACAGCTGCTCCTGTTACATGGCCGATATGGGCGGTTCCATAAGGGCTGAAAGCGAAGGAGAAGGAAAGGGGGCGTCCTTTATTCTCAAATTTATGTGAGTAGGGGACACCGGAGCTCAGATTATGGGAAGGAAATTTACGATAGGCTTCATCGACGAGTATTCCTACGATGAGTATCACAACAGGATTGTCCAGGGGATGTTGGAATCTGCCCGGAGGCATGATATCAACATAATACGTTTCGGGCATTTTTCTGTAGATATACCGTCCTCCAATGTCTCGGAGGAGGATATACTGATTGAATTCATCAGGCAATTCAAACTGGACGGTCTTATATTTTTGGGCTGGGCGAGGGTAGCCTCGAATAAGAGCTTCAGGGAACGCTTTGAGAATATGCCGATGGTCAGCTTCGGATCTCATCATGAAGGAATCCCGAGCGTTTTTTTCAGGGGAAGCAATTATATCAGGGAGCTGCTTCATCATCTGGTACAGAGTCACAAATATAACAGGATAGCCTTCATCTACCCGTTCAGGCCCGATGTGAGAAGCGATGTCTACAGGGAGACAATGGAAGGTTACGGGTATTATGATCCGGACCTTTGCGTCACCGACGGGGAACTGAGAGGCCTAAGTGTTGCAGAACGGGGCAGGAGAGCTGTTGAAATCCTTCTGGATGAGAGAAAAGTAAAAATAGATGCGATAGTATCGCTTTATAACGAAGAGACGTATGAAGTAATCAGGGCTCTAAACGACAGAGGAATGAAAGTTCCCGGGGATATTGCCGTTACGAGCTATGAAGAGGGCGAGGTAAGCAGGCTTTTAGCGCCCGGTATCACTACTGTGTATTTTCCATGGTGGGAACTTGGCTATTACGCATGCGAAGCAATGTACCGCCTTTTGACCAAGGGTGACATTCCCATGCGCTCTGAAGTGTCAGGGAAGATCATTTACAGACGTTCCTGCGGCTGCATACCGCATTTGTCCGGCATACCCGATCGGGAAGGTATTATTGCCCCGGAAAAGGCTTTCGAAAATCTTGATGATATCGATTTTGAAGCTGCTTCGCAAATATTGGCTGAAAATACCGTTTTTACGCAAATTGAAGCCCTGGAGCTTTTGCGGAGTTTGAAACATGCCTTCAACGCGGGGTCGGAACATTCCTTCCTAAGCGGATTCGAGATACTCCTGAGAAAGATCGAATATTTCAGCGATTACGAAGACTTTGAAAAAATTGCTTTTGTTTTTAGGGAAACGCTGCTCCCCTATTTTCTGCCTTATGCGGCGAAAGAAGTTCAGAAACTTGTGTGGGTGGAAGATCTGTTTCAGCAGATGCAGATGATGCTGCAGGACAAAATTGTATACGCCGGTTTCCTGGAAAACCTCGAGTATAATAATATAAAGCTCGCGATGAAGGATGCAGGTCAGATAATTGTCACCAATTTCAACATGGAGGGCCTTAAGGATTCCATTGCCGCAAACCTGCCCAGATTAGGCGTTCGTAACCTGTTCTTATACCTGTTTTCAGGTGAGGATGACAGAAGACCGTTCGAAGACTACAGGCTGGAACTGGAATACAGGGGAGGACAAATGATAAAGGCCGACCATGTCAGAAGAAAGAACGAGGTAAGTGATTTCGAAAGCTACCTGTTCAGTGAGGACAGGAGCTACATGTACCTGGCGCATCTCCTGCATTTCGGCAACGATTACATAGGGTTTATACTGACCGATCCGACCCAGCTGGACATCAGGATCTACCGCAATCTGTCGGTACAGATCGTATATGCGCTTAACGGCATCATGCTTTTCGAAAAGCTTGACTCAAGCTACAGGCAGCTTATGGAACAGGCCCACAGAAGGGGAATGGCGGACACTACAGGCATACTTCACAATATTGCCAATATCCTGAACAGCGTTAATGTGACTACACAGTCGATAGAAAGCCTGATGGCAGGCAGCGCCGTCAATGACCTGCTCATGGCCAACTCGCTGCTCGAGCAGAATATCGGGGATCTCGAGAAATTTGTTTTAACCAATCCCAAGGGGAAAATACTGATGCAGTACTATGTAAATCTCGGAAGTGAATTCGATATTTTCAGGGGTAAGCTGCAGACTTATATCGGAAGGCTCGCGGACAAGGTAAGTCTGATCGAAGGTATCGTGAATGCGCAGCAAAGCTATACCGATGTAAAATCGAGCCTGGAACGGCTGGATGTCGTACCTGTTATAGAAGATGTCCTGAACATGTATCAGACGGCTATAGAAAGAAGAGGCGCCGAAGTCGAAAGGAATTACGAAAGCTCCGTAATTGCAATGGCGCAGCGAACCAAGCTGTTTCACGTCCTCACCAACATAGTCAAGAACGGTATCGAGTCGATGGAGAAGACCGAGCCGGGAAGCAGGATACTGACGGTAGCAGTATATAAAAAAGACTTGAGTATTTTCATCAGTATAAGCGACAGCGGCGAAGGAATAGCGGAAGGAAACCTGGAGCATATTTTTGCCTACGGCTTTACGACAAAAAAAGACGGGCACGGTTTCGGCCTTCACAGCTGCGCAAACTATATGACCGAAATGAAGGGCAGGATATGGGCCGAAAATAAAACTATCGGCAGGGGCGCGACTTTTGTACTGCAGCTTACGGCTCCGTCCGGAACCTGAATGCGAGTCCGTTAAGACTGAACATTCCGATGAAGCAAATTATTACGACGCCTGCCGTCAGGACGAAGTGAGGAGCCGACGACAGCAGCCCTGCGACAATGCCCGATGCCAGCCATACTGCCGCGCCTGTCAGCAGGTACGTTACTATATCATGCAAACCTATCTTTACTTCACAAATCTTGAGTATTTCCCTGATATTGAGTATAAATGAGGTAATTGCCGTTATTACGGCTGATATGCCGTACCCGTAAATATTGAGGACGGGTATGCCCGCAAGGATATATGTGAGAACCAGGCTTTGAAGCGAATTGATAAGGGAGTTCTTTAGCAGTATGTTTTGCTTGCCCAGAGCGTTAAGAATGCCGAACGTGGGTGATGAGACAAACAATATCAGGCATATGGGCGAGGAGAAACGTACCATGTCACCGAGGTCCGACCGATTGTAAAACAATTCTCCCAGAATGTCGGGTATTCGCAGGCAGACCAGCGAGGTAGCGATGCCTACGGTGATCGCCATTTTGAGTACCTGAGCTATCCTTTCCTCAGCCGACCAGTAATCCTTTTTACTGATATTCAATGAAAGCTCCGGCACAAGTACGGTCAGCATCGAACCGATTATGATATAGGGGAGTGTTACTATATTCAGTGCCATGCCGCCGAACTTGCCTATCTCGGAAAGCGCCTGGCTGTATGAGAAGCCGGCTGCTACGAGTCTGCGCGGAAGTATTAGCGCAGATACTGCCGAAAGTATGGACGAAAGTACACCGTTTATACTAAGAGGTACAGTTATTATAAAGACGTCGAAAATCAGCTGTATTCTGGATTTGGACCGACCCGCGCTTACTCCGGCCGTTTTACGGCGCTGGAACCTGTAACAGGCAAATAGCAGCAGCATGCTTACCAGTTCGCCCGTTGCCAGTGCAAAATAGGCTATAGCCACCGTGGTCCCTACTTTTGCAGGTTTCAGCACCCATATGGTACTTAGCAGTATAACGACTCTCAGCAACTTCTCGACAATATCTACAGTAGCCGAGATCCGGTATTTCCCCAGACCGTACAAATAACCCTTGACGATGGCCGACAGCGGGACGAATACCAGCGCCGGGCTCAATATCATCAGGGCCTGGGCCGATCTTGGATCCCTCACTACATAACCTGCCAGCAGTTTGTTTGACAAAAGGACCAGCAGAGCCACGCAGATTGACCAGAATGCCGTAAATATGAAAACCGTGCTCAGGGTTCTGTTTAAATTTCTGAACTCTTTGCGATTGAAATACAGTGTGGTTATTTTTGAGATGGCGGTAATCAGGCCTTCGCTGGTTATAGTCAGCAAAAGCCCGTAAATGGGCATGACAAGTCCGTACAGCCCCAGACCTTCAGCGCCCAGTTCACGGGACAGTATTATGGAAAAAACGAAAGCGATTACGCCCGTGACCATGTTTGAAAGGGTCAGTACGAAAGAATCCTTGTAAAACTTGTCAATATGTACTTCAGAAAATCTTCTCATAAGTAAAAACTATTCAAAGCCGCCGTACCTTATGCCGAATGTTTTTGATAAAGGTAAAGGCTTCTGAAATCGGGGCGGGTCGCAGTATCCATCAGGTACGCGGAAGCCTCGGCATCCTCTATGCGGTTGGAGTTCAATGACTCGATGATCATCAGTGGAGTAGCTATACCAATCCCATGGCCAAAATACTTTCTGCCTCCCAGAAATATAGCATTCTCTCCCTGCCATTCAGGAGTAAGCGGGTTTACGTCGGGATTCCTGAAGTATCTGCAGTCACCCTCAAAATAATCCGGTACTTTACGCTGTGTTGCAACTCCCATGAGATCGTCGAGTTCCTGCCAGTTCATGAGCGTGATCTCTGAAAAAGCGTTGTTAAAAAGCTTATCGCCATATATATCGAGGACGGACTTGTAGAAGATCATTACCATGACGGTCGCGCATTCGGTCCCATATTTGCGTGGGTTGCGGAATATATCATTAATGGCGTCCGCAGGCTTGACGTCCCTTTTAAGTACAAAACCGCCGTCCGGCCTCCGAACCCAGTAATCCTCGTTACATTTGGATTCACGGAAGGTCCGGAAGGCGAGCCTTCCCCTGTAGACGGCAATTGAGGAGTCGACTATGTTTTTACGCATGGTGATCTCAAAATCGAGTTCGTCCTGGGAGGAATAGTTATACAGATGATCGCTTTTGATCATTCTGCTGAGGATGTCATATTCAATGCTGCCCTCCGGATACTGTTCCAACGCTTTTTTGGGATCGAATTCGCCATCTGCCAGCTTTATCATGACAACCACCCCGTCATTTGATTCAACCGCTCCGCCTGCTCTTTAAAAGAGAGCCTGATCCAGCGGTTCCATTCATAATTATCCTGTCTGTACAAATACCATGAAAAATCGGCCAGCTTCTGTTGCAGAGAATCGGAAAGCTTACTGAAACTGACAAGCAATTCCTGTCCGGTATCGCGGAGCGGTACTGCAGGCTCGCCCGTATCGGGTGATACAGGCAGGCACATGTACTTGGCCGCAAGAGATACGCGGTAATGCTGGGGCCTGCCGTCAAGATGCAGGCTTTCGCCTGTATAATATAGAAACGGCCTGTTCCCGGAAATCCAGGACATCGCTTTGTCATAGGTCATGGAATCGGCAGGAATGAAACCCAGCAGTTTTATAGCCAGCCGCACATCCCTGATGTCGGGCGAGTCGAGCCTGTAGGCTATGAGGGGAAGGCTTTCGACGCAGCGCGCTTCAAAGAAGGCCCATGCAAGTTCATGTATCAGCGCGCCCCTTCTATGCCTGAAAAATATGAGCTCGGCGAGCTCCGGCAATATGGATCTGTTGTTGCAGCTCTTAACAAGCAGGCAGGCAATACGTTCCATAATCAGTTCGTATTCGCTGTCCGGTTCGATTTCCTCCAAACCTGTCCTGAACATCCATTCAAGTAAGGCTGCAGTATTGCCGCCTGCTGCCCGTACTTCCTTCTCGAAGCGCGGTGACACCTCTCCGGACAGCTTGCCGGCAAGCTCCAGCGCCGTACTGTAGGATGGCTCCAGCTTGCCGCGGGTCTCACTGCCTGACACCTCTGATTTCAGTACATACAGGGTACAGAACCTGAGACCCGGGTCGTTTATAAGGTCGAGGGCTTTCTGCAGGTCACAGCGCAGTAATTCCCGGTAGTAATTTATAAGGCCTTGAATCCCGTTGCTGTACCTGATATTGTCAAGTAGACCCAATGAACTGGCAGGCATGATTTCCCTCCTTTTTTTAGAGCTTTGCCCGTTTTATGGACAGTACAGTTCTCAGAGTTTGCTCTTTAGTGCATTGAAACGCTCTTTCAGATATGTGTCGGGATTGTGCCCGAGTCCCAGGTTCACAGCCCTTAATGCACTTGCCCTGTCGCCTGACCTCGAGAGTGAGTCGGCCAGATTGTACCAATCGGCCACGCTGTTCGGATTTTGACGAAGCTGCCCAATATAGTAAGGTACTACTTTAGAAGACAAATAGCGGTTGGAATTCATCCTTTCCAGATCGATGCCGTTCCAGCGTACGAGCTCGATGTCGTAGATGCCCGGTGAATTCTCGTTCCAAACGGCTATTACGTCCTTTACCGCGCCGGCAGTGTCGCGGGATTTCTGCAGGTCCAGCTTGCTGTAGTTTTTGCTGAAGATTTTTTTGGCGCCGCCGTCGGTCATCGAATAAGCGAACAGGGTACGGATACGCTGCCTTGAAACAAGCCCCAGCAGGAGGTATTTTTTACCGTCGCCCGCCATATCGGCAACGCCTCTGTAGTGGACTTCGTCATAATCGGGTGTGCTTATCTCGGCCATTTTAAACCATTGAACCTCGTCCTTTTTCAGCACGATCGTCCTGATTCCTTCCATCGTTCTGTACGAAGCAATCAGTTCGCTGCGCTTATCACTGTCGACATCGGCGGATTGTATCTCGCCTGCAGGGAACTGTGCGTTCAGAAGCTTCGCCCCGGGGGGGAGAAAACTGTTTACAACGGCGTGATAGTCGACTCTTTCAGGTTTAGCCGTAAATTGTGAAACCGTTTTATTAAGGCTTTTCAAAAGAGATTCCACCGGCTTTCTCAGGTCGTCGAGCTTGGGCAGAGTTAAAGGTGGGATTTCTTTTGTCGGATTGAATATACTTTGACTTATCTTATCGGATTTGAGTAAGTCCGCATAATAGTTAAGGCTTCTGCGGACCGTTCTGTCGAGAAATTCCAGACCAGAGCCTTTTGGAAACTGCATGGATATTACCTCTTGATTCAATGCTACTCATATATACTATGCAAAAACACTGTAAACGTTAAAATATATTGGATACAGGCAGTTTACATATTCTATTTAATGAGATAATATATAAATAAAAGTTGCAAAATAATCCAAAATTTTTGACAATTGTATTTTTTGCGACATTATCATGAATTTTTTTCGGGGGGAAATGCTATGAGTAACAACTTGCCAACGATACTCGTCTGCGATGATTCTCTGCTTGTAAGAAAGCAAATGAAGGACTGCCTCAAGGAATGCGGCGAGTTCAACATCCTGGAGGCTTCCAACGGCCAGGCCGGCGTAGAAGCAGTCAGACTCAACAAACCGGATTTGGTTTTTCTGGACATCGTAATGCCCGACAAAAATGGAATAGATGCTTTGAACGAAATGAAGGCTGTCAAAAATGACATAAAGGTGGTAATGCTGTCCTCTTCGGGGACCAAGACGCACCTTAAGGCCGCCATGGATGCAGGCGCCTCCGACTTTATCCAGAAGCCCTGGGAGAAGTCGCAGATAGAACATATAGTCAAAAACATCAGATAAGGAGTGTGAATCATGTTTAGTCAATATTTCGGACATTATCTGCTGAACAAAGGCCTCGTCAAACCGGAGCAGCTTGCTGACGCTTTGGAGTATCAGCGCTCGGTCCATCTGAAGCTTGGCGTTATTGCAATAAATGCAGGATTGATGACGCCCGCCCAGGTCGAACAGATTCACAACCTTCAGAAGCAGGTCGATAAGCGCTTCGGAGAGCTTGCGATAGAAAAGGGCTACATAAACGAAGACCAGCTCAATACCATGCTCAACACCCAGAAACAGGGCCATCTTATGCTTGGACAGGCGCTGATAGACCGGAACTATTTTACGATGGAGCAATTAAAGACAGCGCTCGAAAATTATAAAAAGGAAAGCGGCATGTCCAACAGGCAGTTCAACGTTATAGTGAATAATGATACGCAGGAGATCGAAAAAATTTTCCTCGGCTTCGGCGAGAACCAGATGAGCAAGGCATACAGTGATTATACGACACTGCTTATAAAAAATATCATCCGCTTTATTGACGACAATCCGACTATCGAGATAAACAAATCGAAGGACGATGTCAAGGTGAGCTGGTATGCGCGTCAGGAGATCCTGGGCAGGCTCAATTTCAATACGGGGATCGCATGCGAAACCGATGTTTTCGTAAAACTGGCTTCCAAATTCGCAGGTGAGGAATTATCGGAGCCCGATGAACTCGCACAGGCTTCCGTCGGCGAATTCCTGAACCTTCACAACGGCATCTTCCTGGTCAATATGTCCAATAATGACATAGAACTCGAGCTTCACCCGCAGGAAGTGCTGAGGGATTTCAGCCTGAGAAAATCGAACAGTCAGTATGTGATATCGTGTCATCTGAACTGGGGCAGATTCGACGTAATACTCGGGTAGCAATCGCGCCGGCTGGCTTTTTATTTAGAACATGTTCCAAGCCAAAGAGCCTGTAAATTCACGCCCTTGTACAAAATCAAACGTACCTTGCCCATGGGCCATAGTTGCTCATACAGGACGTGATTTTGTCTGGGACCTGCTGAAATTAACAGGCTCTATTGTCTCTACGCATACGTTCTCTATAAAAAGCCAGCCGGCGTTCTTATTACTTACTTTATCCCGTATGCCTTGTATGCGGCCTGCGGAAGGCTAACCGCAAATACGGTCGAGTTGCCGGCTGCGGTTCCCTTTATTTCCTTTCCGCTTACAAGGTCGGTCAGCACTGCATCGAATCTGTCGACGATCACATTGAAAGCTTCGGAATGCGGCAGGAAATTTTCCACTACGAAGGTATCATTGTCGTATGTGAAAAGTGTAACCTTTGCCTTCGCATCCAGTGTGACCGGCGAATTCGATACAAGCGTCCTCCTTATGACGTTGAGGACTCTTTGGGGGTAATGATACAGATCGCCTTGATCCTCCGGTATAGTCAGTATGAACAGCCGCCCCTTGCCATAATTGACTGCGGTAAATACGGGCACGTTGTTGTCCTCACCGAGACCTTCAGCCAAAAGCCATGCGTCATTTGTAGATACGTTCATCCACGGAAGCAGGACAGCCTTGTCGGACGGCACGACTCCGTCCAGGTTGATCCCCTCCTTTGAGATACCATACCTGCCGATCAGGGCTTTTTTGCCGGTCCAGCGTATGTTTGCAAGCTGCCCGAAGCCACTGCCGCTCAATGCTTTTACGAAACCGGAGGTTACGATGACATCGCTGCCTTCACGCAGGCTTTTATCTATTTTGGAAATTATATTATCATCCTTGGCGGCGCTTTCGGTAAGCAGTATCCTGCTTTCGCCTTCGGGGTAGGCAGGGTAGGGCTCCAGCGGTATTCCAAGCATACCCAGATAATTGTGCAGATACTCTTCACCTGTCGAATGATAGGGGATATAACAGGCTGTTCCGACCGGTTTGCCCAGCTGTCCCAGGAATTCGTCGACTGCTTCGAAGGCATGACCCGCCAATGGCGTAAATATGCTCCAACGTTTGTCAAGCAGTGCTCCGAGGCAGAACAGAGTAACCTCCCGGGGCTTTGAAAACAGAGTCAGGTAGGCCTGTTCGATGTAATAATTCAGGTTACCGCTGCATTCGAAAGTATCGAACCAGCCTCCGCCGTTTTTCCCCGGTTTCACATTTTCAAAGTAACGCATTATGAAATAGCTGAGGTACTTGGGCAGATGCTGCTGGGTATACAGCGGATCCCTTGTCTCGGTGCCCGTATAGATCGTGTCGAAAATGCGGGGATTGTCTTCGAGGTTGTAGCCGGTTTCCTGGAAGCAGTCATACCAGTTCGGGAACTTGCATATCATGTTGACTTTGGGATTGATCTTCTTTGCAGGCCCGACAATGAGCTCCTCCGAGACCTCCTTCATCAGCTGCAGTCTGAATTCGGACCAAGTCCTGCCGCCTTTTTCCGTGATACAGGACTCGCATTTGCAGTTCGTGAAATAAAAGTCGTCGAACATGATCTCATCGAATATTGAAGCTGTCATTTCGACCACGTCTTTTATCATTTCCCTCTGTTTGCCATTTGTATAGCAAAGAGATTGAAACCCGAATTCGTCGCGGCTGAAACCATACTCATCGTGATCATTGCCGCCAGAAGTGGTGATACCTCCGGAGACTTTTATTCCCTTAGCCTCGAAGTATTTTTTAAGCGCGAGGATTTTTCCGCGTTCAATGGTTTCGTTGCTGCGGAAGGTTTCGAGATATACCTTGTCTATGTGGACATGCTTTGTTATCCGGGCGAAATCCCGGTCGAATTCATCAAGATCCCGGATAGCGTTGAGATTGCCTACCGGACAGTATAGTGCGACTTTGAAATTGTTATAGCCCATGATACCCTCCCTGCCGCATATGTAAGAGCCTCCGCCCTGGCGCAGTATTGAAAGCTCCGGGCAGGATGATTCCTGCATATACATTGTATTGATATCATTGTAAAGGAATATGAATGGGTTTGCTTGTCAAAAATTGCCCATCACGCCTCAAAAATTGTTTTTTTGTAGGTGGTTGGAGAGCAACCTTTTATTTGCTTGAAAACCCTGTTGAAAGTCTTTATGCTTCCAAAGCCTGATTTAAATACGACTTCGGTTATGGTGTCGTCTTCGTTCCTTAATAATTCAACGGCTTTTTCTACTCGATAATTGTTAAGGTACCTTCCGAAGGTCATGCCGGTCGCTTCCTTGAAAAAACGTGTGAAATAGTATTCGCTGAAGTTCGCAACCGCCGATATCTTTCTGAGCGAAATTTCTGCGGTGTAGTTCTCCTCTACATACCTGAATACGTTCTCCAGCCTGCCGAGACGGTTCATGTCCCTGTTGCGTTCCTGCGAAGAATAGGCCTGCATCGGGATTTCACGCAGCAGTATGACGAGAATATCGAAAAGCCGCGCCCTCATGGCTATTTTATACGCGTCGCGCTGATCGTTGTATTCGCGTATTATGCCGGTTATCTGTTCTACGAGCGATTTATGCACCGGGGCGAAGTTCTGACCGGCGGATACAACGCTTTCTTTTTCTGTAAGGAGGACTCCGGCGAAACGCTTGTTTCTTGCTTCAGGGAAAGCCGTTTCGAAATATGACATTTCGAAATGCAATATGAGCCTGTTCACACGGTTGGTTTCAGGTACGAAATAATGAACGTCCCCGCCAGTGATTAACAGTATGTCCCCGGGCTCCATAGTGTAAACCGTGCCGTTCACACCTACGCGAAGGCTTCCCTCCGGGACGTAAACGACCTCCACGGCCTCGTGCCAGTGCGGCGGGAATTCCGTAACGTCGGTAAAGAAAACATTCATGGGAGAATCGGCATTCAATAGCGTTTTCTGATGCTGTGCCTTCACTGTAATAATCCTCCCCTGTAAAAAATATAATGATGGCTTTTTGTGCCAGATACAGATACTTATATATTACAGCACAATAAGTTGGATTACCAGTTGAAACAAGGGAGGTTCCAATTGACAACCTGCTGATGCGTTAATTACAATATCCTTGAGACTAATGCATACTGCTGAATGGGCAAAGGAGCGTATTGATTTTGAAAAAACTGAAAAAGGTCTATGTTGAAATCACAAACGTATGCAACCTGGCATGCGCCTTTTGCCCGGGCACTTCGAGGAAACCTGGATTTATGCCGGTTTCGGATTTCCTTACAGTTCTTCGGAAGTTGAAGGGCCATACTGACTACCTTTATCTCCATGTCCTTGGCGAACCTCTGCTCCATCCCGAGCTTGACCAGCTTCTGGAACTATGCGCGGCTTTCGGCTATAAGGTCAATATTACGACAAACGGCACAAAAATAGCCGACAGGGCGGATATACTCCTGAGCTGCGCCCCCCTCAGGCAGATCAACTTCTCCCTGCACTGCCGGGAAGAAAATGACTATGCTACGATTGACAAATATCTTGACGATATATTTGATTTCACCTGCAAAGCATTGGACAGAGGGCGCATATATGTCTCGTACAGGCTTTGGAATATAACCTCGGCAGCGTCGGAACGGTACAACGGGTATATCGTTGGCAGGCTGCAGGAGAGGTTCACCCCCGGGTTTTCCTTATCGGAGGCGGTGAAAGCATCAACGCGTATAACTATAAGGGATAGATTGTTCCTCAACTGCGCCGGGGTTTTTCACTGGCCTGTGGAGTCTGCTGAAGAAAGACCTGAAAAGCTTGCGGAGTCGGCAGCGGATGAGCCGCCAAGGTCTCCGGAGTCTGATCCAACGGGGGAGCGGAGCGGCTTCTGCCTTGGCCTCAGGGATCAGGCCGCCATACTGGTCGATGGAACGGTAGTGCCGTGCTGCCTTGACAGTGAAGGCAGCATTAAAATTGGTAATATATTTGAGGACGAATTTGAGTATATATTAAATGGGGAACGTGCAAGAAAACTGTATGAGGGTTTTTCAAAAAGGCAGGCAGTAGAGAGCCTGTGCATGAGATGCGGCTATCGAAGCCGGTTTTCCTGAGTTCATTCCTGAGTTTATTCCGGAGCTCTGACGACAGCACTGATTTTGCATTACCTTAAATTTCAGTGATTTTGGGAGGCGCCGATGCTTCGTACAATTTTCTGGTATGCCTCAGGATGGTTATATCTTGCGTTTACCATGCCGGCACTTGCGTGGGTAAAATACCTTGAAAAGGCCGGCAGGTATGCCGAACGGGATGCCTTTGCCGAACGCTTCAGCATGATGCTGGCAAGGGGGCTTTTTTACCTGACAGGCTCCTCTGTAGAGATCGTCGGCTCCGAAAACATACCTGAAGGCCCGGTACTTTTCGTCAGCAATCACCCGAGCCATATCGACAGTGCCGTCATACACGGCTTCATCAATAAGTCCAAGGGCTTTGTCGCCGACAAGGGCGCAGGCAGGATACCGATACTCAGGACCTGGTTCGGATATATGAAATGCGTCTTCATAGACAGAAAGAATGCCATGGTCAATATAAAGAGAATAGAGGAAAGCCTGAAGCTCCTTAAGGAAGGGCATTCTCTGGTTATCTACCCGGAAGGGAAGATAAACACTTCAGCCAAACTGAACAGCTTCAGAAAGGGCTGCCTCAAGCTTTCGGCAAAAGCCGGCGTACCTGTCGTTCCCGTAACGCTCATAAACACAGACAAGGTAATGGACCGCGCCGGGCGCAGCATCCACAGCTCCCCGGTCAAGTGCGTCATATCCGCTCCGATAACGTTCAGCCGTGCCGATGAAAAAAATGAAGCTGAGCAGATAGAAAAAGTAAGAGAAATCATCGCTAAAAACCTTGTTTGGTTCATATCATGAAATATAACTAAAACAAGGAGCCTGATCCTCATGTTCAGAAGTATTTCCGGTGGCAAGCATCTGGTGCGTCTGACGGAAGCATTCGATTCTGACGGTTACAATGTCTCAAAAGTAATTACATATAACAATCGGACAGGTATGGCGGCAGAAAGCAGAACTGTACGGAATTACGATACGGGTTTGCCCAAAAAGGCCTATTACCTTGAGGGTTCGCCGTATGAAGCCGGATATCTGATGGGCTGCCTTGCCGAAGCAGAAATATCGCGGATGATGGATTATACAGACCGCGTCGTCTTTTCCTTCATCGGGAGCAAGGTGCTGGAGAAACTGAAACTTGTCCAGGAGGCCTTGATACGCCTCATATACGAGCTGTCAAAGACCACATGGAAGCAGCTGCCCAAGGTGTTGACGGACGAAATAGAGGGTATTCTGGACGGCTGCAGGAAAAGCAACCCGAGGACGCGTGTGGACCTTGAACATCTGATAGTGCTCAATACGGGTATTGATATAATTTGCTCCATGGTTTATTCCGGTAATTTCCTCAAGCGCGACCTGTCGGGGATAGAACCTGAAGATTTCAGGCTCCCGATCATGTGCAATGCTTTTACGGTATGCGGCAAGAGTGCGGGTAACGGCTACTATTTCGGGAGGGACTTTACGTTTCCTTCCTCCGATGTATTCCAGGATACGGCGGCGCCTGTCATATACAATCCTGCGGGGACTGAGGCAAACGGAGGCTGGGGCGCGGCGGTCCCGTTCGTTAACATATCCGCACCTGGTATGATAGGAAGCATAGCCGCCATGAATACGGAAGGCGTTGCGTTCGGCGTGAACATGTCTCCCGGCGCGAACTGTAACCCGTCCAATATAGGGATAAATTCACTTCTGATGACGAGAATGTGTGTACAATACTGCAGAAGCGCCGAGGAGGCAGCTTCCCTCATGGCACGGCTCCCGAGAGGCGTCTCATGGCTGTATGTAATTGCGGATGGAAAGAGCGGCCGCTCGTGCGCTGCCGAAGCCGGAGCGACGATGCCGCAGCCCGACCTGCCTATGATAGCGGATGAAGAATACAGGCAGATGCTGCCCGGCATGGATTATATAGAGAATCACAGGACCCTGTCCTTCAACAACGGCATTATGTTCCGCTGGAACGATTACAAGTATCCTTTCGGCTACCTCGCATTCAATCAGCAGCTCTGGAATTTGTATAACGTAAAACGCCGGACTTCCAAAGCGATAAATTCGGATGCTTTTTCACAGAATGGCTATATCAACGGAGCAGGCGAGCAGAACTGCCCTTCGACCTTCTATTTTGCTCCGCAGAGAGAGGTCAGCGACGAATTGCTTGTTGTCACCAACCAATATATTATACCCGAAATGCGGTATTTTGCCATGCACCGCTGGACCGAGCGCATAATCGGCGTACGCGTGAACGATATACAGTGGCGTTACGACGAATTGAACAGACTCATAAGTGAAACCCTGAATGCAAAGGGAAGCATCGGTTTCGACGATGCCAGGAACCTAATAAGCTTTCTCGCTCCCTATGGGAAAAACAAGAACTATTATAAAGACAACCCGAGAAGCAGGGATGGCAAGGAAATAAGGATAGAAGGCTCTATCTCGGTATTCGATCTCAAAAAGCTGGTCGTAGAAAGCCACTACGGCTATTACTGCGACAAATGGGTACGGCTGACACTTCCGGAATACTTCGACTGACGAACTGCAAGCCTTATATTCGTTTAACCCTGTCAATCGGCTGCCATATCGATAAAGCCTGCTTCCTTGAGCACAGATATTATTTCCTGCTGCTTTGCTTTATTGCCTCCTGCAGACCATTTCGTAAAAAACCAGTCCAGGTAATGACGGTGGCCCATATCCGGCCAATTGTCGATCAGACCTAGATGGCTTTCCTTTTCATCGTATTTTTCGACGAGACGTCCGAGATCTTCCTTCGCCATGGTCTCATATCTTCCGTTATGTATGATTCCTTTTCCGCCCAGCCTTCCCTTGCTGTAACCGGGTTCTTCCACAGGATACCCAAGTATCAGCGTTATCAGGGGGAAACAGTATTTCCGGGGCAGATTGAATGCTTCGTATACATCCGACAAGTCGCGTCTGTGTATACTGTTTGTAAACAGGGAGTCCATACCAATCGATTTTGCCGCAATAGCTGCAGTCTGCGCGGCCAGGATGGTATCGATGCTCCCGGTTATAAAATCCGTGATACCGTCAAGCTTGTATGTATGCCCCAAATGCTCCGCCGAAGCGATTATCCGGTTGTAGTCCACACAAAATAACAAGGCTTTACTGCCATCATACTGAAATTGTTCCCTGACTGTTTTACTGTCCCTGACCGTGATTATGGAATAGGATTGCCTGGCTGAGGCGTTTGCCGCGCGTACGCAGGCGTCAAGTATCTGCCCGAGGTCGTTTTCGGAAACATCTCTGTCTGAGAAATGTCCGTGGATTGTGCGCAGCTCGTGAATGGTTTTCAAAGTTTCATTCATACTTTCATACTCCTTTTGTTTTAATTAGAACTCTAACTATATGCTTAAAAAATTTTAACCTTCCAATTTTGACAAGTGTTTGCTCAGCTTTGTCAAAAGCAGATCCAGTTGATTTTTTTCCTCCGCCGAGAAACAGCTAAGCGGGTCGAATGCAGAGCCTTCTCTCGAAGCCGCGTCATTATCTATGGCAAGTAGCTTGTTTCTGCCTTTTTCGGTCAAACTCACCCTGATCTGTTTTGCATTCTCCGGGTCCTTTTCCCGTGTCACCCAACCCTCGCGTGTCATGTTGCCTATGACGACCGTTGCTGTAGGCCTGTCGCAATACAACATATCCGCTATCTGCGAGGGGTACAGGAAATCCTTCCGGGCAAGCTGACGCAGTACGTACAGCTGTTTCAGCGTTATTTTATGTGAAAGAATGTCCCTCTGCTGGTATCGCCTCCAGGTGAGGAAGATCGTGCCGATTCTTGCCATCGTAGGCAGCTGTTTGCTCAAAATACAGGACTCCTTATAATTAGAATTCTAACTATATATTAATAAGTTGTGTTGGAATTGTCAACAGCAGAATGTCGAATGGCGAATGGCATTCAAAGAGTGACCGGCTGTCTTTCCTTTTGCGTGTACAATTCCTTGATGACGCTTTCTATTGGCGGGTCGCTCATTGTAAGATCGCTTATGACATAGTTCTGGTTTATATTTTGCAGGAACATATTCAGTTCAAGCTGTTCCATATCGAGCTCCAGCTCCGCATGGCAGGGCGAAGTCCTGCCCGTAAGCTGGACCCCCGGCATGCCCGAAAGGTCCGGGAGCTCCTTTTTGGTCGCAAGCTCCACTCTTTTTTTGATTCCGGACAGCTTTCGCAGAGAATCCACGGTATCGTCAAATACTATTTCTCCATAGTTCACTACAACGACTCTGCGTGCAAGCTGTTCAACGTCTCCGAGATCGTGTGTGGTAAGAATGAATGTTACCCCGCGCTTGTTTTGCTCGAGAATGAAATCGCGTATTTTTTCCTTGGCTATGACATCGAGTCCGATAGTGGGTTCATCGAGGAACACGATTCTCGGGGCGTGGAGCATGGCCATGATGAATTCACATTTCATCCTTTCACCAAGTGAAAGCTGCCTTGTGGGTTTGCGAATTATGTTTTCGAGCGACAGCATCTGCGTCATTTCATCGAGCCTGCGCCTGTAATCCTGGGAGGGTATACCGTAAATAGCCCTGTTCATTTCAAAGGAATCGAGAGGGGGTATGTCCCATATCAGCTGGGATTTCTGCCCGAATACTGCTCCGATCCTGGAAACATAAGCCTTGCGCTGTTTCCACGGCGTATAGCCCATAACGTCCACTTTTCCGGATGTCGGATACAGCACGCCTGTAAGTATTTTAAGGGTGGTGGATTTTCCGGCGCCGTTCGGCCCTAAGAAACCCAGCAGTTCGCCCTCCTCGATATTCAGCGTTATGCCCTTGAGAGCCTCGATATCGATCGGCTTCCTGACGAAAAGACTTTTTACCGTATCCAGGAAGGAGCTGCCTCTTTCATAGGTCGTATAGACCTTTTTCAACTCATTTATGTTTATGATCCCCATTTTTCAACCTCCTGCGCTTGTATATCTCGAAAGCATAAATTTCCACAATGCAAGGCTACCAAGAAGAAAAATCACGCAGATGCATATGGAAGGCAATATGCCGGATATATCCTTACCCAATAATGCCGAAGCAGGGTAAAATGCAATTATACCTACGGGTATTATGAAACTGATTATATTCTGGAAGGACTTGCTGAATATGGACCTCGGGTAATTACCAAAGGCCGTAATGTTGTCGAATATTTCATAAATGCGGCTGTTGCCGACCCACTTGAAGACTGTCGCGGCCATAAGCACTGCAAATGCGAACATTACAAGCACCGACAGGAAAAATATCAGAGCAAAGCGGAGCCATTGCATTGCGTTCGGCTGAGACAATTTTCCAAGCGAATAAGCAATGACAAGCAATCCGCCCAGTACGGTTCCGATGCTGTCCGGCTCAAAGCCCGATGCGACCGAAATGTAAAGCGTTGAAACAGGCTTTATCATAAGGAGGTCATAAGTACCTTCCCTGACGCGGCTTAACGTATTGTACACGACGCCGAAGAAGAGAAGGTTGGCCGCGCCTTTGGAAAGCATGAAAACTCCCTGCAGCACCATTACTTCTGCCAGGTTCCAGCCGGGGAACGTGCCGCCTGTCGAATAAATAAGCATGGTCAGCAGGGGGAATAGCAGCTCGGATATGAAGATCATTATACAGCAGAAAAAGAAGTCTGCCCGGTAGGCCATCCTTGCCGCAAAGCTATTCTTCATCGAGGTGATATAGATGTCCAGCGCCCTTATCATGCTCCCACCCCCGTGAATCTTTTTGTCCCAAGCTTGAAGAATACAACCGTAAAGACTGACATGGCCAGTACTGCGACCGCCTGTATGCCGACGATTCGTGGTATATCCAGCGATATTCCGCCCAGCTCGTAGGATCCGACGCATACCCTTACCGGCACATAGGCTATGAACTGGAACGGCAGGTAAAATAAAATCTTCTGAAGTACATCAGGGAAAAAGGTCAGAGGCAGGAACATTCCCGAACAAATATCCCTAAGCAGCAGGAACATCCTTCTCACGCCCGAGGTCCTGGTCAGCCAGAACGCCGTAATGCCGACGCAATAATCCACAAGGAACATCATTATAAAGCCGAGCATTATGGATATGACGGCAAAAACGGGCCTTGCAGGCACGATTCTCACTCCGAAAACGAAAAACAGTATAAGGTAGACCGGAATGAACTCGATAGTAAACCCGAGCACGCGGTGGCCTACCTTCTGCGAGAGTGCAAAATATATGTGCGACATGGGCCGGAGCATATAGGACAGGAATTTTCCCGTACTTATGAGCATCTGGAGGTTCCAGTCGGCAAAATCCATTATGAGATAATTGATCAGAACCGCCACACCGAAATAGTTAATCATCTGGTCGAGGGACAGCCCGTTTATGCTGCCGCGGGATGAGAATACCGCCTTCCATATGAATATCTGCACAAGGAAGTAAACGGGCCCGACAAAAAGGGATACCATAGCGTGCGATCGGTAGGCGGCCCACTCCTTGTATGTTGCGAAAGCGACAGCCTTCATTATACTGGCTGCTTTTAGCGCCGGCCCGGCGGCTGCTTTGATAATACTCATATCAAACAATACCTGCCCAGACTATGTTTCTAAGGTTTATAACGGCTTCGGGAGACCATCCCAAACCTTCACAAAGCGGACATATATACGCCAGTACGACATTTTCCACAGGATCCATATAAAGGCCGCAGAGTCCCGCGCCCTCGTGCGAGAAGGAGCCCGGCGACAGGAAGGTGTTGTTGGAGTATACGTTCATACCGAGACCGTATTCCATTTCGACTCCTCCGTTACCCCAGCAGTAATTCTTCGCGTATACGTGGCGCCTTGTCATTGCTTCGACGGTCTTCCGCGAAAGTATTTTCACACCGCCGTAGGTACCTTTGTTAATCATCATCTGTCCGAACTTCCTGAGATCGGACAGTGTTGAAAACAGACCGCCGCCGCCTCTTGGCGGAGCCCACTTGGGACGAGCTTTTTTACGGTCTTTGTCGAACCATTCCTTTTCCTCCCTGCTGCCGAAGCAGATCCTGTCCAGCGCTTCCTCCGGAGGATCAAAGCAGCTGTCTGTCATACCGAGCGGTTTTGTTATGTTCTCAATAACATAATTTTCGAATCGTACTCCGGAGACTCTGGACACTATTTCTCCAAGTACCGCAAAGCCTGCGGATGAATATCTATATTCCTCTCCGGGACGAGTGACGGGCAGCCCCCTTAGGATGTCCTTTAACCATTCCTTACCCCCGGACCAGTCCAAAGGGTACGGTTCGAAGAATTGGCCCGGATCCGGCCTTATTCCTGATGTGTGGGTCAGCAGGTGCGTGATGTTGACCTTCTCGTACATTGGATTCCTGAATTCCTCTATAATATCCGACACCGGCTGGTCCAGCCGCAGCTTGCCCTTTTCGGCCAGCTGCATTATCGAAACCGCAACGAACAGCTTGGTCACGGATGCGACTCTTCTGATGGTATCGGGCAGGAATGGCCTGCTATTGTCGTACATCGCATACCCGATTGCCTTGTGTGCTATTATCCTGTCGTTTTTTGAAATCAGGTATGCGCCGGCGAATATTTGTTTTTTGTTGATCAAGTCGACTATGTGAGAATCCAGCACTTCGAGCTGGGAAGAACTGAAACCGGCTTCTTCCGGCTTCTGGACAAGCTTGACCTCATTTGCAGGGATTGCTTTCGAAAGACTCATGACAACACCCCCGATATGTTTTAGTAAATGTTGCTACATTATATCAATCAAGGAAACGCAGGTCAAGGAAACCAACCGGTAAAAATATATTTATAATAAAACTGTAATATTTGTATGAAATATAAAATTTGATTTGTAAAATACTACTGTATAAATTATAATTTTGTAAAAAAGGAGATAACGTCATGTCAGAAAACAATCCGATTGCAACTATCGAAATGGAAAACGGAAACAAAGTCAAAATCGAGCTTTACCCGGAAAAGGCGCCGAACACGGTAAGAAACTTTATCTCGCTGGTAAACAGCGGTTTCTATAACGGTTTGATATTTCACAGGGTCATACCCGGCTTCATGATTCAGGGCGGTGACCCTGAGGGGACCGGCATGGGCGGACCGGGCTATTCCATCAAGGGTGAATTCTCGGGGAACGGGTTCAAAAATGACCTGAGTCATGACCGGGGCGTCATTTCCATGGCCAGGTCGAACAGACCCGATTCCGCAGGCTCCCAGTTCTTCATCATGGTAGAGAAGGCGCCGCACCTTGACGGCCAGTATGCTGCCTTCGGGAAGGTCATAGAGGGCATTGAGGAGGCCGACAGGATCGTGGGAGTCAAACGTGACTACAATGACAGGCCGCGCGAGGAGCAGCGCATGAAAACCGTTTCCGTGGAAACCTTCGGGAAAGACTATGGCGAGGTGGAGAAGGCCAGATAAGGTCAAATAAGGCCAGGTAGTATTAGACAAGACAACGTTAAGCAGTTTTGAACTGTTATAAATTAATTTGTTGAGAGGCGGGCAATTTGTATGAGCGACTGCATGAGGGCTTACAAACTTCATATGGGTAAGGCGGCGTGTGCCGTGGATCTGGGAGATGGAAGCGAACGAGGCGAATATGTAAATCAGGATTACATATTGAATCAGCTTGGCAGACCGCACAGAAGCATAAACCTCATGTACTGCTATTACCCGCTCGACAAGGGCTGGCCCGCCAGAGCAAGTCTGCTTGGGAAGAGCAACGGAGTCTCATTTGCGTGGGATTATCCATACGATGATTATTTTCCTTATACGGGCGGTATCGAAGGCAGTACTGAGGGAGAGCCCTTCCTGTCGATGAAGGATGTCCGCAGGCACGGACAGGATGTTACACTGACGATGACCGTAGACTGTGCAGTATCGGACGAACAGCTGATACAAATGGCACGTGATCTGAAGCCTTTTGGCAGGATGATGCTGAGGATCAACCACGAAGCAACGGGAAACTGGTTTGCCTTCAATAAACGTTACACCTACCAGCAGGTGGCTGATTTCTTTGTGCGCTTCCACAATATAGTCAAGCGTGAGGCGCCGAATATCAAGACCATCCTCTGCACAGGCGAAGGTTCGGAAAACGGCTCCTCCGAAATGCATTACGAAAAGGAATTCAAGGAAGCGGTAAAAGCTGCGGACATATGGTCCGGCGATTATTATCTCTCGCTTAACTGGGGCTGGCCCTTCACCATAGCAGAACCCGGCGGCAAGACACACAAGAGGGCGATAGTAAGTAACATATTCGAAGACAACAGGTTCTCTTTCGACCGGTTCACCGTGCTCAACGGCGGGGCTGAAAAACCCCTCGTGATCTCGGAGTTCAATGCGGACGGTGATGTTACGGGACCTTATGATCAGGCTCGGATGATGAAGGAATTTTATCATACCGTAAGGGATGAAAAGGCTTGCTGGCTGACAGGCATCACCTGCTACCAGTTCAGGGACAGGGGACGGCTCGGGCTTGAACTCGAGGACCCCAACAACCCAGAAAACGGTATACGACAGCCGTTGTTCGATGCATACAGGGAGATCATACACGAGGATTATTTCAAGCCTGCAATGGAAACGGGCGGTGAGGCAGAGCTTCCGATAAGGCTCCGCTGGGGAGGCTCGGAGGATGCCGATGGGCTTGCAATGAAACTGAGCTTTCAGGAAAACCCGGTCTTTTGTGAAGTTTACTTTGAGGACGAAGGCTTGAATGCCATATTCGAACTGAATGGAAAATGGTTTTACAAAAAGCCCGGAGTTAAATCTGTCGACATGATGCCGGCGTTTTTCGAAAAGCCGTTAAAAAGCAGTCAGGAATTGACTTTCAAGCTTTTTGTACCACCTGCGGACGGAGTGAACGATCCGTCGCAGGGTGCCGGTTGGACTGAGAACTATTATACGCAAATAAACGCGCTGCCGAAATTCCGTATACGCTATAAACCTACTGAAGCCGGCTTTTATACCCCGCAGGGATGACGCTGAAGCTCAGGTAAGCCACTTATCCGTGAGCTCGATGGGCTTGTATGCATTAATATATTCGATCGCTTCCGCAACGTCTGATGTAACATGGTACAACAGGCGGCTTTCCGGTTTTGCAAAGCTGCCGCCGATAATATCGTCGAACTGCTTCAGCATGGCGTCATAGAAGCCTCTGCAATTCAGTATGACGACAGGTTTGTTGTGATATTTCAAGAGCTTCAGCGAAATTATCTCAATAAGCTCCTCCAGTGTGCCGAAACCTCCAGGCAGTGCTATAAAGGCTTCGGACCGCTCATCCATTATCGATTTTCTCTCGCGGATATCGCGTGTTACCACCATCTCATCACAGGCTTCAAATGCTATTCCCTTAAGATTGAGCGCCTCCGGAATAATACCTATGACCTTTGCTCCCGAATCATGCGCCGCTGTTGCCGTAGCGCCCATCAGGCCTCTCATCCCGCCGCCGAAAAGAAGAGTGTCTCCGTTGGCCGCAATCGCCCTGCCAAGCCTGGCGGCCAGTTCGAAATAGGGTGTATCTATCTTATCGCTCGATGAACTGTAAACACAAATAACCTTCTTCATGCATATCCTCCGGAAGTATTGTATACCGTTATCAGTTTATAATACCAGAAGAAGCCGGTTTTTGACAATGCCGGACGATGACTTGCGCACTTGTTGCTGGCTGCAGGCCAGGCATGCTACAGGCAGGGGGTCTCCCGAAAAGCCTGATTTATGCCTGATTCATCAGGCTGTCGCCCCTTGAAAAGTCGGGTTCGAAGCCGGCATGGCGGATCCTCTGCGTCAGGCAGCCAAGGCACTCGGCAGCCTCCTCGCCCGTACATATCTTATTGTCATAAAGCGAATAGTCCTTCCGGTGGGCAACAGGGGAGAGATTCGGCATAACGACGTTGGCGCCCGCTCCAAGGCCATCTTCTCTACCATTGGGATCGACCGTGCCCAGCGCCGTGGTTGCCGGCAGCAGTACTTTCGGCAGCATAAGGCGCAGCAGTGACAGCATTATGAGCGTCAAGTCCTTCGTAGGAGTTTTTTCATCGGCGAAGACCGTATCCTTATGCGGTATGAAGGGGCCGATACCGATCATATGAGGCTTGAGCCCGCGCAGGAATATCAGGTCTGAAGCCAGATTATCCAATGTTTGGCCGGGAGAACCGACCATGAACCCTGCTCCTATCTGATAACCGATCTCTTTAAGCTCGTAAAGGCATTGTTTTCGATGGCTGAGGCTCATGCCCTCCGGGTGCAGCCTCATGTAATGCTCTTCGTCGGCGGTTTCGTGCCGCAGCAGGTAACGGTCCGCGCCCGCATCGAAATATTTCCGATAGCTTTCCCTGCTTTTTTCTCCTACCGAGAGCGTTATCGCACATTCCGGAAAGCGTTCGCGTATTCCGGCAATGATGCGGCACATCAGGTCGTCAGTATAATATGGATCTTCTCCGCTTTGCAGCACGAACGTGCGGAAACCGAGTCTGCGGCCCTCTTCACAGCAAGCCAGTATTTCCTCCGCGGTAAGCCTGTAGCGTACGGCATTTCTGTTGCTTTTACGTATACCGCAGTAATAACAGTCATTCCTGCAGTAACTGCTGAACTCTATAAGTCCGCGAAAATAGACGCTGTTGCCGTAATACAGCCGGCGTTGTTCAAGTGCGGCGTCGAACAGGGGTTTGCGTTCCGCGGGTGAGATTGAAGCGAAATGTTCGATAATAGCGGCCAATTCCAATCGGCTGCCGGTCAGAAGCTTTTGGGGTAACTCCTTTAAAGTGAGCCTGCCTGAAGCTTTCTCAGAGGTGTTAAGCTTGATCGGGTTATTCATGATAAATCACCTTTCTGCTCGGAAATACCTTGCGGTCGGGAGTATACACATATTATACAACATTGATAAATAGGCGGCAATGTTATCCTGGCTGTTTTTTGGCTGGCAAAGTAATTCAGTCAGGGGTTTCTAGAGGGCTTGCATAGAAAGCTATTTAGCATCAGCCAGATTATTGGAATTCCTTAGTACATCACTTTTTACGATTTGGCCAACTTTATATGGTTCTTCGAATATAGGGCTGTGTGCAGAATTTTTAAAGAGATAAAATCCTTTTACAGGCGCTTCTATTTGCCTTAAATATTCTTCTGCCATTTTGTAATTAACAGTATAATCAAATGCACCCGAAAAAAAGTATGTGGGGACATCTAATTTACTGATGGCTTTTCTTAAATCTGATGTCATTTTCAGATGCACATTTCTGTTGAGAAAAAGCTTACCTCGCCATATATTGATTTTTTCGTTAAGCGTATATTCTCTGTTTTTTAATGAAGCCAGGAATATGCCAGTCACAACCGACTTCATGTCATGTGTTGAACCTATGCCTGAACGATGCATAACGTCATCTCTTATTCTTTTATATCCGTCCGACAAATAATTATTTTCTTTAAGCTTTTCCAAGGTTTTCCGGTCACCGATATTTGCGTAATAATCCAACATATATTCATACGCCAGTTTCTCAGACTCATTCTGATTGGTAATCTGTCCAACCGCAATATAAGCCTTGTAAAGCTGTGGTGCTTCTTGAACCGCCTGAATGCCAAAATAAGTTCCCCACGAATGTGCCATAAGATAGATGCCGGTCTGTCCAAAACGTTTTTGTAAATAATTTGTTACCGCAATTGTATCATTGATGTATTGCTCAATTGATATGGTGCTTTTATCAATATTACTATCATAGGATAATCCGGCGCCTCTCTGATCCCAATAGACTACTGTAAAAGACTCTTCCAAACCCGTGGGATAATCTTCAGTAAGAAAATATTCAGGCATACCGGGACCGCCATGTACAAATAACAACACTGGGTTGGAAATATCCTTGCTCTTGATAATCATTCCCATTCTAGCACCATTGATATCTATAAAACATTTTTCTGCCAGGCTATTTTGAATTTTCTCTCCGTCTTCATTTGTAAATTGTCTTATCTTACCTGGACTCATTATCAATAAAACTCCCAAGCAGAGAAATAAAACCGATATAAAAGCACCAAACAGAATTAGGAAGAATGTTTTAACTTTCTTTTTTAATCCAAATGATGTCCTCAATCTTATCTGCCCAACTTTTTCCATAAGTAATTCCTTTCATTGTTGCAATGGCAGCCAACCCATGGACGGTCGCCCATGCTGAAATAACCGCATCCTTGATTTTTTCATCAGTCAATCCACATTGCCGTAATAACTTGAAATGCATCTCTTTTAAGAGCTCAAACGGAGGAAAGTTACTTTTTCCGCCATTATCCATATTCAAATCCAGTCTTATGCATGATTGCGAAAATAGAAATTCGTAATACTGGGGATTTTTTATAAAAAACATGACATAGCTTTTACCCATTTTAACCAAGGTATATGGATTAGTTAAATCTTCGTCCTTTATAGAATTGTTTAAATCCTCAGTAAATTGTTCTATTACATATTCCTTCATTGCCTCAAGCAGCTCTTCCTTATCTTTAAAATGGCTATATGGAGCTGCATTACTCACTCCGCACATTGTTGCCACTCTCCGAAGAGAAAAATGTTTTTCGCCTTCAGCATTAATAAGCTCTATTCCAGCTTCGATAAGGCATTTTTTTAAATTTCCGTGATGATATTTTTTTTCCAATCATTTCTCCTCTTGATCAATATTACACAGAAATTGTAACACGCAATCTTTACAGTGTAAAGATTGCGTGACCAAATAATTTATGTTTCAAAGGCATGTCACTTAATTGACACGTGTTTCATATACCGGCTATTTTCATTTGCACGCCTTCTCCTTGACCGCGGGCCGTCCAAGGACTATTATAAAATTATAACGAGGCGATACGAGTCCTTCGCCCGTGATGTATTATAATGCGATGGAGCTATGACATGAAGAAATTTGAAGTCATCAAATCATATTATGAAGAAAATATGGCCAAAGGCCTACCGGAATACGGCATTCTGGGATGGGAAAGCGAGAAGGCCCAGCAGCTCAGATTCGACGCCATGCTTGCAAAGGTAGATCTAAACGGGAAAAAGCTGCTCGACGTCGGCTGCGGCACTGGAAACCTGCTTGAGTATATTAGGAGCAAGGGTATAAAAATAGATTATACCGGCGTAGACATACTGGATCAGATGATCGATATTGCACGAAGCAAAAAGCTTGGGGCTGAATTCGTAAAAGCCGACATTTTCAAGGAAAATATCTTCGGCGATTCGTCTTTCGATGTCATATACACATCGGGCATATTCAACCTCAATCTGGGCAACAACAGTGAGTTCCTTAAAAACGCTCTCGATCTTTTTTTCAGACTTTCGAGGGAGACGGTCGTCTTCAACCTGCTTCATACCGCATCACCCGACCGGGAGGACAAATACTTCTACTTTCATCCTGAAGAAGTAAGGGAACTGCTTGCCGGATATTCACACAGAATTGAGAAAGTCGAGTTTGTGGAGGCATATCTCAAAAACGATTTTACAGTTGTATGTTCTTTAAGATAAATAATGTGGATTATGTATTTACGAAAATAGATATGATATTATGTAAATAGTACATGTGGGAACATGACAAGAACCGCAGCAGATGATCCGTACAGCCTATGCAAGGTCCGGTTTTGTCGGCGTATCTCCTCACAACGAATAACGGGTAGAAACGAGGTGGATTTAGTGAGTTCAAAGTCACTTTACGAGGTCAGGTTTATCCGCGATTTCAGGGATCTGCTCGGGCAAAGCGCGCAGCTGTTTCCCGAAAAGGCCGCTTTCTGGGTAAGGGTTGAAAGCGGGGAATTCCGGAGCATAACATACAGGCATTTCAAGGAGGATGTGGATGCGCTGGGTGCTGCACTGAGATCCTTGGGCCTTAATGGCGGGTTCGTTTCCGTTATGGGGGAAAACCGTTACGAATGGTGTGTCTCCTATCTTGCGGTCACCAACCATGTGGGCGTAATAGTCCCGATGGACAAGGAACTGCCTCTGGCCGAAAAAGGTAATCTGATCAATAGAAGCGGCTCTTCTGCTTTGATTTTTTCAGGACGGCTCACAAACGATATGCTGGCTCTAAAAAAATCGGGGAGCCAGGTCAAATATTTTATCAGTATGGACCAGGAAGAAGATTCCGATGATTTTCTCTCCTTCAGGAAGCTGCTCGAAAAGGGCAGGCTGCTGCTCGAACAGGGGAAAGCGGATCTCGACGGATACAAGATCGACGACACTGCAATGAGCATACTCCTCTTCACGTCCGGAACCACCGACCTGGCCAAGGGCGTCATGCTTTCACAGAAAAATATCTGTTCGGATATAATGAGCGTCTCCAAGACAGTGCGTGTTGACAGCAATGATATAACGCTCTCGATTCTGCCACTGCATCACACATACGAATGCTCTTTGGATTTCCTTACTATAATTTACAGCGGTGCGACCATAGCCTTCAATGAAGGCTTGAAATACATTCAGAAGAATCTTGGCGAAGTCAGACCTACGATCCTTGTGACCGTACCGCTCCTGCTCGAAAACCTGTATAAGAAAATATGGAATCAGATACGCAAAAAGCCCGGAATGAAGTTTGTAGTAGTTGCAATGCTCTTAATAAGCGAGATATTGAAATTCTTTCACATAGATGTACGACGGGCATTGTTCGGCAGCATCCACAGGACTCTTGGAGGGCGCCTCAGGCTGTTCATTACCGGCGCTGCCGCTATCGATCGGGTAGTTGCCAACGGCTTGGACCGTTTCGGCTTCAAGGTGCTGCAGGGCTACGGGCTGACCGAATGCTCGCCGCTTGTCATCGGAGAGAGGGATAATTTCCATGGCAATGCCTCGGTAGGCCTGCCGATACCGGGAGTCGAGGTCAGAATAGACAATCCTGACGAGAATGGGGTCGGTGAGATCATTACAAAGGGCGACAATGTAATGCTCGGCTATTACAAAAACGAAGAAGCTACCGCAAAATGTCTGCGTGACGGCTGGTTCCACACGGGCGATCTTGGCAAGATATCGAGATCGGGGGCTTACTATATTACGGGCAGGCTGAAAAACGTCATAGTCACTAAAAACGGCAAGAATATTTTCCCGGAGGAAGTGGAGTCCTATATCAACAGGAGTCCGTACGTGCTCGAATCCATGGTCACCGGCTACGAGGACGACAAGTCGGGTGAAACGATGGTCGGAGCGCACATTTTACCGAACCTTGACGCTATAAAGGAAAAACTCAAGGGGCATGCTCCTTCCATGGAAGAAATCCGCAGCATTATCTCCGAGGTCGTTAAAAATACAAACAGGGATATGCCGCTGTATAAGCGAATCAGCGCATTTACGATACGTGAAAGTGATTTTATCAAAACAACGACTATGAAGATAAAACGTTATGCCGAAAATGCCCAGATGAAGCTTAAAAAGAATTGATGCCGGGGAGGCCCCATCCAATACCACACGTGAGGAATTCATGGAGAAGAAATATATTATAGCGCTCGATCAGGGGACGACGAGCTCAAGGGCTGTCATCTTCAACAAGGCCAGCGGCAAAATAGAATGCCTCAGGAGCAGGCAGCTAACCCAGCATTATCCGAGGCCGGCATGGGTAGAACATGACCCGGAGGAGATCTGGTCAACGCAGCTGGATTCCCTGAAGGAAGCAATAGCGGCTTCGGGCGTGGATATGGCGGAGGTCGCCTGCATCGGAATAACAAACCAACGCGAGACTGTGATCGTCTGGGACCGAATTTCGGGAAAACCGGTATGTAACGCCATTGTCTGGCAATGCCGCAGGACGGCGGATATATGCAACGAATTGAAGGCCGGGGGCTATGACGATCTGATAAGGCAGAAAACCGGGCTTGTAACCGATGCGTATTTCTCCGGCTCTAAAATCAAATGGATACTCGATAATGTCGAAGGTGTGCGCAAACGGGCCGAAGCGGGAGAACTGCTTGCTGGGACGGTGGATTCCTGGCTCGTCTGGAAGCTGACCGGCGGCAGGGCACACGTAACGGATTACTCGAACGCTTCCCGTACGATGCTGTTGAATATCAATACTCTCAATTGGGACGACGAACTGTTGAAGATAATGGACATACCCGGCTGCATGCTTCCGACGCCTGTCCAATCCTCCGGATTTATTGCGAATACATCGAAGGATATCCTCGGGACGGAAATACCGATAACCGGGATCGCAGGGGACCAGCATTCGGCACTGTTCGGGCAGACCTGCTTCAAGGAGGGCTCTGCGAAGAATACTTACGGCACCGGCTGCTTCATCCTTATGAATACGGGTGCCAAGCCCATCCTTTCACAAAACCGGCTTCTCACCACGATAGCATGGGTCATGGACGGTAAGGCCGAGTATGCGCTCGAGGGCAGTGTTTTTAACGCAGGCTCGGCCATACAATGGCTCAGGGATGAAATGAAACTTATCGGCAGCGCTCACGAGGCCGATACGGCTGCGGAAACAGTCCCGGACACTGACGGCGTTTATATGGTCCCGGCATTTACCGGCCTTGGGGCACCGTATTGGGATATGTATGCAAGGGGTTCTGTTGTGGGACTGACACGCGGCACCAGGAGGGAGCATTTGATCCGTGCAGTGCTCGAAGCGATAGCCTACCAGAGCAGGGATGTTCTCGAAGCGATGGAGAACGATTCGGGGATCAGGATAACGGAACTCAAGGTCGATGGTGGCGCCAGTGTAAGCGATTTTCTGATGCAGTTCCAGGCCGATATTCTTAATATAGAGGTGCAAAGACCGGAGATAACCGAGACTACTGCGCTTGGCGCAGCCTATCTGGCAGGCCTCGGCGCCGGTTTGTGGAAAAACAGGGACGATATAGCTCAAAGCTGGCAGATAGGTAAGGCATACAGCCCCTTTATGGATAAAACCGTTCGGGAAAAACTGTACAAGGGCTGGAAAAAGGCAATAGACCGCTCCATGCGATGGGAGGGCAGGTAGGTTCAGGAGGTACCCGGGCTTGATGAATTGACTATGAAGGGCAGCAGATCAGGAGGTATCGATATGAGCCAGGAAAGCTTTACATTTACAGGTGTCAATGGTCAGAAAGTATTTGTGCACAGTTGGAGCGCCGATGTAACGCCGCGGTGCATACTGCTTATAATACACGGCATGGCGGAGCATGGAGGCAGGTATTCCGATTTTGCGGGTTTTCTCAATGAAAAAGGTATTTCCGTATATGCGCCTGATATGCGCGGACATGGCGAAACGGGCGAACTGAACGGAAACTTGTGCCACCTTGAGTATGGCGGCTTCAACGGAATAGTGGAGGATCATGCGAAACTTGCCAGGCTGCTTGGTGAAAAACATGCCGGCATCCCGCTGTTTATCCTTGGACACAGCTTCGGTTCTTTTATTGGCCAGGAATTCATAAAAAGGTATGGTAAAGAAATCAGCGGAGCCATCCTGACAGGTTCAAACTTTATGAAAGACCCGCTTTTCCAGTTTGGCCGGATAGTTGCCTTCCTGTCCATGGCTTTCGGAAGCCGCAGGCCAAACAGACTCATCGATTTTATGGGTTTCAAGCCATATAATAAAAGAATAACGAATCCTGTTTCCAAATTTACCTGGCTTACACGTGATGAGAGTATTGTGCGGTCATACGACAATGACAGGTACTGCGGGATCGTAATGAGTACCGGCTTCTATTACTGCTTTTTCAAAGGCTTGAACAGCCTTTACGGAGGAAAGCCGGGCATACCTGCAAAGCTTCCTGTAGCAATATTTTCGGGTTCTGATGATCCTGTCGGGAAATACGGCGAGGGGCCGAAAAAGCTGTACGAATGGTACCGTTCCATCGGGCTTGAGGACCTCAGCCTGAAGCTGTACGAAGGCGCTAGGCATGAAATACTCAATGAAACAAATAAAGCCGAGGTCTACCTTGACATCTCGGCCTGGCTTTACAAGCATCTCGGCTAGATTTCCGTATTTATAACGCGGATTTCCTGCGAGCCTTTCTATTATATTACCGCTCCAAGCAGCAGTATTCCAAGGTTTTGGCTGTAGATCCTCGGCAATTGCCCAAACGCGACCGGGTTGACTCCAGTGCCGGTCTCTATCGTATAGCCCGGTCTGCGGTATTCCTGCAGGAACCAGTCCTTGTAGCCTGCGAATGCAGCCTCGGCTGTGCCCGTTTCGATCGCATAGCCGCTGATCGAGGCAAATTGCCTTGCTATCGGGAGCGACTGGGGCGGAGCATAATCGTTGAACTGCCAGTAAATAACTTCACCCTGTGTGTGATAAGCTATTACTATTCTGAAATTGTGTGCGCGGGTAAAGGAAACCATCGCCTGGGACTCGGGCTCGGACAATGGCGCGTCTCCGCCGAAATCCCTCGGGCCGGGCTTCGTTATGCCCTCGTTGATCTCTTCCTGTTTTTCCTTATCCCAATCCGCAGGATAGTTCAGATTAAGGTCTACTCCTCTGATGTTGGCCTTCCAGACGCTAGGAAGAGGGAGGCCTGTTGTGTTGAGCCTTGCCGCCCTTGTATAGGTGGGATTATCATAGCTCGGCCAGTACTGTACCAGGTCCATACCGTCAGGGTTTACGACCGGGATCAGGTATATACTGGTGAGATTGAACAAATCCCTGATATTGTATCCCAGGATGTTTCCTCCCGTCGAATAGGCTTTGGAGTAATCTTCAATGAATTTCATAAGCACGGGTGTGTTGATATATTCGTTGGCATGGTGGGTTGCGTTGTAATGCGCTTCTCTGCTGCCGCTGCCGAGTCTGACCCAGGTCAGATCCTTCCCCATGACGCTCTTCCCGGCCGATCCGGTTTGCAGGAACGGATACCTTGCCTTAAGTCCCTGAATCTGGGTCTGTATGATCTCATAAGTAGGCGCAATATCAAGCGTTACGATATCTATCCCGTAAGGTACGATCAGCTGCTGCCCTACTGCTATCATGTTCGGATTGATACCAGGGTTGGCCGTGACTATTGCATTTACGGTTGTGTAATATTTTCTCGCTATACTGTAAAGAGTATCTCCGGGACGGACTGTATATGTATCGTACCCCAGGAGGAATTTATTCAGCACGCTCCAGGTAGCCGGCCCTACTACACCGTCCGGCGTGAGCCCGTTATTTCTCTGGAAAGCGATTACCGCCTGTTGTGTCTGATTTCCGAATACTCCGTCGACCGGCCCCGCATTATAGCCGATTCTGTTAAGTATACTCTGAGCGACCCTGACATCCGGCCCGACCGAGCCGGCCGCTATTGTTTGCATTCTTAAACCACCCATCCCTTTCCATGTATTATATTAGCAAAGCGAGTTATATGTGTTTCCAGTTCTGCTTGATATTTCATACCGGATGATATACAATTTATCTCGGATGCTGCTGATTTCAAGCATCATATCAGGACTCAAACAGAGGATATAATGGAAAATTCAGGTTACCGAGAGGTCCTGCAGCAAAATTCGAAACTTCTTACCACATTGCTGGACGTATCGAATCTGGTCTCCTCCACAATGGAACTGAAGCCGCTGCTGGAGGCGATTCTGGATAAACTCAGGACTATAATCGAATATAAGAACGCAAAAATATTTATAACCGACGGCGGCAGGGTAAGTGTTATCGCTCACCGTTCGGCGGTCCCCAAAGGTATGGAGGACAAATTCCCGCTGCCTTTCGGCTCATGGCTTGCCGTTGAAAGGATGCCCCTGGTCATAGACGATTTGCTTTCAGACGACGAATTTGCCGTCAGGTTCAGAAACGATATGGGCGCATTCATGGATACCGTTTACAAGGGCGTGCGCTGCTGGATGAGCCTGCCCATGATCTACAAGGACAAAGTAATCGGGATTATGACCCTCGATCACGGTGAACCGGGTTATTACAGGACATATCATACGGAACTCGGAAAGGCGTTCGCAAACCAGGCTGCGATTGAATATGAAAACGCGAAGCTTTTCAATGAGACCGCAAAGAGGGCCGATGAGACAAAGACCCTGCTTAGCATCCAGCAGGCAATAACCAGCCGGCTTGAATTGGGTTCGGTACTGAGGCTGATAGCAGGCGAGGCGCGGAGGCTTACCAACTCCAATTCCACTGCGGTTTACCTTGTCGATGAAAATGCGGAGGAGCTTGAACTGGCAGTCCTTTCGGGAGTCAGCCATAACGCTCTTTCCGGCATGCGGATCCCTGTCAGGGGTTCACCGGCGGGGGAAAGCCTGCTCCTTCACGAATCGATGATATTTGACAGGGAGAGGCTTGTGAATACACCCGAGCAAAAGCTTGCCGAAATAACGGAAATGCAGACCTGCCTTTATGTCCCGCTTTTCGCAGGCTCAAGGCCAGTAGGAGTGATCGCGGCCTTCAGCCGGGTGGATGGAGAGTTCAACTCCGAGGATGAAAGAATATTCAGCATGTTTGCGCCGAGCGCTGTTATCGGAATAGAAAACGCAAGGCTGTACCAGGAAGAGAGAAGAGAGCTTCAGGAAAACGAACAGAGAAGGCATGTCGCAGAGGGCCTGAGAGAAATACTAAGGGCACTGAATTCAAATCAACCCCTGGACGACATTCTCGAGTTTATAGTGAAGGAGGCCGCGAGGCTGCTGCATACGGATTCTGCCGCGCTCTTCAGACTGACTGAAGACAAGAGTACACTGGCGCTCGAAGCGTCCTGCGGGCTTCCGCATTATGCAAAAAATGAGATCAGGGTGAATTCCGACGACGGGATACTCGGCAAGTCATTTATTGAAAGGCGGCCTGTTGTGAAGAATGACCTTGATGAGATAGATTCGTTATATAAGGCCAATCCCATACAGAATACACATCTCGAATGGCTGCACGGGAACTGCAGCGGTATCATGGCTGTTCCCCTTATTTGCAAGGATGAAGTCTATGGGGGGATAGCACTTTATTTCAAAAAGGACGAGAAGCAGCCGTGCCGGTCGATTACGAAGGAAGAGATCGGCCTTGCCATGACGTTTGCGGATCAGGCTGCCCTGGCAATCGACAATACCAGGCTCAGAAAGCAGGCTGAGGATATGGCGGTTGCGGCGGAGAGAAACAGGCTTGCCCGGGATCTGCATGACGCGGTAACACAGACTCTGTTTTCCTCAAGTCTGATTGCCGAGGTACTGCCTAAAATATGGGAACGCAGCAGAGAAGACGGGATAAAGCGGTTGGATGAATTGAGGCAGTTGACTCGAGGCGCTTTGGCTGAAATGAGGACGCTTCTTTTCGAGCTAAGGCCCGCGACGCTGGTGGAGGCGCCGCTCGGCGATCTGCTGAAGCAGCTGTCGGAAGCTGTCACAGGGCGCGCAAGGATCCCCGTCTCACTTGATGTAAAAGGGAGTGCAAAGCTGCCGCCGGAGGTCAAGATTGTGTTCTACCGAATTACTCAGGAGGCTCTGAACAACATAGCAAAGCATTCGGGGGCTTCAAGGGCGGATATCGGGCTTAAGACCAACGAGGACGAACAGCTTGGGATAATAACCGCAAATCTACGTATCGCCGACGACGGAAAAGGCTTTGATCCGGGGAGTGTTACCTCGGAACATTTCGGCATAGGTATAATGAAAGAGCGGGCCGAGTCGGCAGGAGCAAAGCTGAATGTCAAGTCCGAACCAGGCTCGGGTACTGTCATAGAACTGGAATGGGTGGGCGTCACTAAACATGACTGATTGTTATGGGGGAGCGTTATGGAAAACGAAAAGATAAAAATATTGATAGCTGATGACCACAGCGTGGTAAGAAGCGGTTTGTGTGCATTCCTGCAGGTGTTCGATGATTTTGAACTGGTCGGAGAGGCATCCGATGGCAGGGGAGCCGTCGAAGCCTGCAGCAGGTGCAAGCCGGATGTCGTGCTTATGGACCTTGTTATGCCTGTAATGGACGGTGCCCAGGCGACACAGGCCATTCGCGAACGTTTTCCGGGGATACAGGTGATCGTTTTGACCAGCTTCAAGGAAGACGACCTGATAGAAAGGGCGCTGCAGGCCGGCGCGATCGGGTATCTGCTGAAGAATGTTTCGGCCGACGAACTTGCAGGCGCCATACGCTCTGCCTACGTCGGACGTCCTACGCTCGCTCCCGAAGCTACACAAGCTTTGATCAAGGCTACCGGCCGCAGGCAGGATCATGAAAACGAGCTGACTCAGAGAGAAAAGGAAGTGCTGAAAATGATGACGGATGGACTCAGCAACCCTGAAATCGCGGAAAAATTGATAGTAAGCAGATCCACGGTCAAATTCCATGTCAGCAGCATACTGTCCAAACTGGACGCGGTCAGCAGGACTGAAGCCGTTGCCATTGCCCTGCAGAAAAAACTTGTATGAGGGACGGGCGGGTTCGGCTGTAAGGATGTAGGGATGATACTCCGAGCGGTACAAGGCTCATGCTCTGTCATGCTCGGCCGCCTCTAACGGCATCCCTGCCGTATCCAGCTAAATCCGCCATCCGTAGCGGATTTACCTCGCCTGTATTTGCATTCGCCATGTACCGCTAAGTCGCATCATCAAGCATCCTTACAGCCGAACCCGCCCTTCGACTATAGCATTTACCTGGCCAGATGGCCAGGTAAATAACAGGCCATCCGGACAGTAGAAATCCACCCATATGATTGAGGCATATGGCTGGATTTTTTATTACAATTGAAGCATGGGAGTATATCACAGGGCAATCTGAAATGAGGTGATGGCATGCGTGTACTGATAGCCGATGATCAGGCTGATGTACGGTCAGCTCTTATGATATTGCTTGAACATATGAATGATGACTTCAATTTTGAAGAAGCCGAGGATGCAGCCGGCCTTTTCGAAAAGGCCGTGACCTTTAGGCCGGACCTGATATTGCTAGATTGGGAGCTTTCCGGCAGCAGCATGTGGGATGAGGTCTCGAATTTGAGGAAACTTGCGCGGGGAACCGCGATAATCGCATTGAGCAGCCGGCCTGAGGCTGCGCGGACTGCAAGAGCAGCCGGTGTTGACGCGTTTGTCAGCAAGGGTGAGAATTCCGATGCTCTGCTGGCAGCTATCCAAAAGGTTAAAAGGGAGACTGGCCAACCGGCCAGGTGAAAGACTAAACCTGTGACCTGCTGAAAATCCGTTCTGCCGGCTGATGTTAAGACGAAACTGAAACCGTATAATGGATTCAGTAGTTAAAACAAAGCCGCTCCGGCAGGTCCGGATCAGGCGTATGGGTAATACCGGAGGTTGTTGAAATGGAAAGAACAGATAATGAATTGGTAAAACTTTGTCTTGACGGAAATAACGAGGCTTTTTCCGAATTGATCTCGCGATATAAAAGGCTGATTTATTCCGTAGCCTACAAATTCTCCAGAGACAATGAAGAAGTCAACGATATGGCCCAGGAAGCGTTCATAAAGATATACAGATCGCTTTCAAAGTATGACAGCCAGTACAAGTTCTCGACCTGGAGCGTTAAGGTTGCAACCAACATTTGTCTGGATCATGTGCGCCGCAAAAAATTCAATTCAGTCTCGCTTGAGGAAATAGAGAACTATACGGGCAGCAGCAATTCGCCCGAGGAATATTTCCTGCGCAAGGAGCATACCCAGGTCCTGCGGAATGCTATCGAAGGCCTTCCGGAAATATACAGGGTACCTATCATCATGTATCACCAAAAGGGTATGTCCTATAAGGAAATCGCCGATTCGCTCGGCAAGCCCATGTCCATTATAAAGAACAGAATATTCAGAGCAAGGCATGCTCTCAAGGAAAACCTTGCAGGAGTCGCGTAAATACAAGGCAGATGCCTGCCACGGCATTTGCGGGCGATCATACGTACTTGACTAGTCCGAGGCCATCCACCTATAATGTTAATAGGTGGATGCTACCATTTTTATCAGGGGGGTGGCAGATGAGGAGTATATATATCATCATGACAGCTACTGGTACCTGGTTTTCCAGATGTATCGGCCTTTATACGAGGGAAAGATACAATCATGTTTCACTTTGCCTTGACGCCGGGATCAACAGGTTTTATAGCTTCGGCAGGAAAATCGTCTGGTTTCCCCTTTTAGGCGGATTTGTGATCGAACACAGGGATACAGGCGTATTCAAGGCATTCGGAAATACGACATGCGCAATTTACAAGCTGGATATAGATAACAACAAATACAGGGCTCTCAAACAGTCGATAAAACTTTTTGTCAGGAACAGAGAGGAGTATGGATACAATCTCCTTGGCCTGCTTGGGGTTATGGTGAACAAACCGCTTAAAAGAAAAAACAAGTTTTTCTGTACGCAGTTTGTTGCATCGATGCTGCAGATCAACAATGTACACGATTTCGGCAAAGACCCGTCTTTAGTTACACCTCGGGATTTTTACGATATTTCGGACTTGACGCTCGTTTATGAGGGCAGATTGTGCGATTACTCAGATTATACGCTTAACAGGTCTCTTGCTATAAATCTGTAGATAATAATACAGATGGAAATAAAGGGACACTTTGGTTTCACTTATCACCAGTGAAACTAAAGTGTCCCTTTACGTTTCTGTGAAAGATGCGGGCCAGGGGACAGAGAACGGAGCCCCTGTCCTGCCGTCACGTATCATCTATCAGTACACATACACCATATGACCGATTCTGGCCAGTATGGGTTTAGACCAGAGCCACTTGTTTGTTGCGCTGTCATCGAAATAGTAGAGCGCTCCATGGGTAGGATCGCTGCCTTTGAGTGCGTCCAGGGCAGCCTGTCTGTCGGTGTCCGTTGCAGGTTTGTTTATCCAGCCGTTTTCCACAGGCGTAAACTGGTAGTATCCACCGTCTTTTTCATAAATGACGGAGGTTATCGAATTCGGGAAAAGATCGCTCTTCACCCTGTTAACGACTACTGCCGCCACTCCTACCTTTGCGGCGTATGGTTCCCCGTCTGCCTCCGCCCTTACAAGCCTGGCAAGAAGATCGACTTCCGCCTGGGTGTAGTTGATCGGTGCCTGACTGAACGCGGCCGCACTTGAGTTTGCAGATGCAGGGATAGCCAGCTTCTGCCCCGGATAAATGGTATTATTCCATTTATTGTTTGCTTTTCTGAGAAGATCCAATGAAACTCCCAGTTTTTTTGCGATAAGGTAAAGCGTATCGCCCGACTTTACAGTATAGGTTCCGGCTCTTACATACAATACCTGGCCCGGGTACACCATATTGCCTGATAATCCGTTATCCGACCTTATCGTGGAGGACGAGGTCCTGAATAACTGGCCGATGCTGTAAAGCGTATCCTTCGATTGAACGGTATAGTTTGCGGCAAACGCAGTGTTTGCCAGGAACGCGGTTGCAAGGACAATCCCTGCAGTCAGCGTCCCCAGTTTCTTAAAGATATTCATTTTTACCCCCTTTTGCCTCCGAGGTTAGCTGACGGGTTCGGGTCGAGGAACCACCCTACTCATTTTGAGATTCACCCATGGATACGGCAGCTTTTCCACCGCCGTTCCCTTTTTGTATCCCCCGTACTCCTTTCGGAGATTCGGCATTCGTTTATGGCATTTGCTCCTTTGAATATTAGCTATTCGAGCAAGTGTCCCCGATATCTAGGTATTTTAACAGAGCCGCCACCGGTTTTTCCATACAATATTTATGGCAATACAGGAATAATGTATAATGTAAGGGGACACACCTTCAGTTACCAAAGCAGGGAATGTCCCGACAAGGCTAGCTACTATAAAAAAATACCGGGGTGATTAGTATGTACGGTTTGGTCCTGGAGGGCGGCGGAGGCAGGGGGGCTTATCAGGCGGGAGCGTGCAAGGCCATTAAGGAAATGGGCCTTGAGATAGGCATGGTCGCCGGCTGCTCAGTAGGCGCGCTGAACGGTGCAATGGTTGTTCAGGGAGACACGGACAGAGCCTATGACATATGGTATGATATAGATCCCGCCAGCGTAATCGATTTTGTTGACAGCAAACTTGCAGATTACGCTGAAAACGGCTTCAGAGCGGATTCGCTCAGGGATATTGTCAGCCATATCAAGAAGGTCGTAGCTTATGGGGGCCTGAACGTAACTCCCCTTGAAAGGCTTGTAAAAGGCGTTCTGGACGAGAAGCTGATAAGAACATCAAAAATCGGTTTTGGCGTCGTGACTGTCGATCTGACTCAAAGAAAGGCTGTCGAGATTTATAAGGAAATGATTCCCGATGGTCAACTGGCGGATTATGTCATAGCCAGCGCGAGCTTTCCCGCCTTCAAAAGGACGATAATCGACGGAAGGAGCTTCATTGACGGCGCCTTATACAACGTCCTGCCTGTTAATCTCGTAAGTGACAAGGGATTTAAGGATATAATAGTTCTTCGTACGTACGGACTCGGCATAAAAAGGCGTTTTAGCAGGAACGGGCTCAACATTGTAAGCATATCGCCCTCGGATAGTCTGGGCTCCACCTTGGATTTCACAAACAAGACTTCACGCAGGAATCTGAAACTGGGTTACGAGGATGCGTCAAGAGTGCTTGAAAAGTTATCCGGCAGTGCTGCTGAGAACTGATCCGGGCGGTCTGAATGATTTAATGGGATTATATGGATTATTATGAATATCACCGATTCAGGGCATGCTATTGATGCTGTAAAGAAATTTGGCAATCAAAAGCATGGAATGGTGATATTTTTTAATGGGTTGGATCATTGCGGCAACATATGTTATTCTGTCAGGTTTGATCATTTATCTCCTTATATTGCTTTCTAAACGGAAGTCTGACCGTTGCGTCGAAGTTAGAGATACCACACTTGCTGCTGAGGAATTGCAGAAGCATGCGGTCGAAATAGCCCGCAACCATCCGGTGGGAAAATCGGCAAAAAGCCTTCACTGGTTGGTCAAGCGTCTCAATGACAACTATGGCTTCATTTCAGGCATATACAGGGAACTGGACGCCGACGTAAGAGAATCCATGCAGACTGCTCCTGCGGCTGAATGGCTGCTTGATAATTTTTACATAATAGAGGAGCAGGTAAAGCTCATCAGGAGAAATCTATCCCGCGGGCAGTATTCAAGGCTTCCCGTACTCAAAAAAGGCTACCTTAAGGGCTATCCAAGGGTATACGCCATTGCACTGGAAATGGTAGCGCATTCGGACGGAAGTATCGATGAAAGGACCATCACATCCTTCATCCAGGCTTATCAGACCGAGACTCTGCTTTCGATGGGAGAGCTTTGGGCGGTCCCGCTTATGCTCAGGATCGCGCTTGTTGAAAGCATTCGCAATATCTGTGAAAAGATTCGTTCGTCGCGCTTCGAGTGGAAGAGGGCGGAAGAAACGATAGCGTACATACTGGCCCACGACCCGGATGAGAAGCAATTGGACGAGCTTTTGAGCAGCGGGTTTGAAAATATGAGCGAGATATCGCCTTCGTTTGTGGAGCATCTTATCCAGAAGCTCAGAAAACACAGCAAGTATTTTGCCACGGTAAAGGCTCTGGTTAATAACAGGCTCGAAAGCGAAGATTCCTCGGTGGAAACGATGACCGGTTCGGAACACCAGCTGCAGGCTTCGATGCAGGTAGCGATAGGAAATTCCATTACCGGCCTTCATTTTCTATCCGATCTTGACTGGTCGGAAATCTTCGAATCCCTGAGCAAGGTAGAGCAGATACTCAGGCAGGATCCGGACGGTACATATCCGAAAATGGATTTCGAGTCGAGAGACTATTACAGGCATGAGGTCGAGAAGCTTGCCAGGGCTTTCGGAGTGTCCGAAATATACGTTGCGGACAGGACCGTCGATTGCGCGAGGACAGCCGATAATAAAGCCCCTTCGAATCATGTCGGATACTATCTGGTAGGTAAGGGCAGGAAAACTTTGCTCGGCGTTCTGGGAAAATATGCGAGACGAAGACTGTGGCCGGTATCCGACGCACTGGGCGATCCGAGGAACCTATATATTGTTGTTTCACTATTTCTTATGGTATTTCTTGTTACGTATTTCATGTATTACTCCGCAACGCACGACAACTCACGGTCCGCCTTCTGGCCGGTCCTTACGGCAATAATTCTGCTTATACCCTGCAGCGAGTTTGCACTGAACATTTGCAATACCATAGTCAGCCACGTGTGCAGGCCAAACATGCTGCCGAAGCTGGAGCTGAAGACCGGCGTACCTGAGGAGCTTTCGGGCTTTGTCATAATACCTACGCTCTTGACCGGGCCTGCACGTGTAAATGAATTGTTACATCAGCTTGAAGTCTACTATCTGGCGAACAGGGAGATGAATCTCTATTTTGCAGTGGTAGGGGATTTCAGGGATGCTCCGGCGGAAATACTCGATACCGACGATGCAATATCGAAAACCATGATCGAGGGTATAAGACGCCTGAACCTCAAATATTCGAAAGAGGGAACGGAATTATTCCATTATATGCACCGTATGCGGACATACAACAGTGCCCAGAACAGATGGATGGGATGGGAAAGGAAAAGAGGGGCCATAATTGAGTTCAACAGGCTGATCTGCGGGAACGGTGCTACGGGCTTCAGCGTAGTAACAGGGGATGTTTCAAAGCTCCCTGGGATCAAATATGTCATAACGCTGGATGCCGATACAAATCTGCCTATGGGAGCTGCCAAAAGGCTGATAGGAACAATTGCCCATCCGTTGAACAGGGCGGTGGTGGATGAAGAAACAGGTCTCGTCAGCGACGGCTACGGGCTTCTGCAGCCCAGGATCAGCGTGAGCATTCCCGGGGCCAGCCGCTCCATGTTTACACGGATATTTGCCGGTCAGGGCGGCATCGACCCATACACGACAGCTGTTTCTGATATTTATCAGGACATTTTCGACGAGGGCATTTTTACCGGCAAAGGCATATATGAGGTAGATATATTTCAAAGAGTACTTGACGGCAGGATCCCTGAAAACACTATTCTCAGCCATGACCTTTTGGAGGGCTGCCACCTGAGGGCAGGCCTCGTAAGCGACATCGAACTTGTGGACGGTTATCCGGCGGGCTACAATTCATATGCCGCAAGGCAGCACAGATGGGTCAGGGGGGACTGGCAGCTCCTGCCCTGGCTTACCGGGACTGTCAGAAGCAGCAATGGTGAAAAAAGAAAAAACAATATATCCGGCCTGTCGAAGTGGAAAATCCTCGACAACATGCGAAGGAGCCTGCTGGATCCCTCGCTTCTGCTGCTGATACTGGCCGGCATCGGTATCCTGCCCGGGGATGACCTGGTATGGATAGGTTTTGCTTTGCTGGTGACGGTTTCGCCGCTTACGATGGGTTTCCTGAATATGCTGCTCACCGGTTCGCTGAGACTTCAGAGATCCAATATTACCGTCATGTCCGGGATAAAGGCGGCTGCATGCCAATCGGTGCTCCTTTTTATGCTGATCCCGCACCAGGCATTTTTGATGGCAGATGCAATCATTCGGACATTGTACAGAGTTTTCCGTTCTCATAAAAACATGCTTGAATGGGTGACGGCAGCGGATGTGGAGGCCAATTCGAAGAACAGTGCCGCCAGCTATATGAGAAAGATGTGGTTTTCGTTCCCCTCGGCGGCAGCGGCTCTATTCCTCGCGCTTGCGCTTTCAAACAGAAGCCTGATACCAGCCGTTATAACAGCTGTGCTGTGGGCGGCTGCACCTGTGACGCTTTACAGTATAAGCAGGCCAACCGTAAAAAAAACATACCTGCTTCCCGAGGGAGATATTTCACTTTTAAGAAAGATTTCAAGGAAAACCTGGAGGTATTTTGAGGATTTTGCAAATGAGAACGAGAACTTCCTTCCGCCCGACAACTATCAGGAGGATCCCCCGAAAGGAATTGCTCACAGGACTTCGCCCACAAACATAGGCCTTTTGCTTATATCCACACTTTCTGCCTGCGATATGGGATATATCGGATTGAAAGATTTGGTTGAAAGGCTTGACAGAACCATTATCACAATGGAACGAATGGAGAAGTGGAAAGGTCATCTGTATAACTGGTACGACACTGAAACGCTTGAAACTTTACGGCCGCTTTATGTTTCAACTGTGGACAGCGGCAATCTAATAGGCTATCTGATGGTATTGAGGGAAGGCCTGAAGGAGTACTCCGGTGTACAGCCCATAAGGCCTGTATTGGCCGCGGGGTTGAAGGATACGCTCGAATTGATGTGGGAGGAGGAAGGAACCGGAGCCGATCAGGAAATCAGACGAAAATTATCCGAATTGAGTTCCGGCGCAGAAATTGATCTGGCCGAGTGGGGGCGGATACTGGGCGAACTCACTTCGAATCTGAACAACGGGGATAATGCTCCGATCCGCCAAAAAGACGCGGTAAAGCCGGAAAAGTCCGTATGGAGGCTTAAGGCCTACGAAATGGCAGTTGAATTTTCAGAGGAACTGTCCCTTTTTAATTCCGCAGCGGATCAGACCGGCGCGGTGAATAGCCCCGGAGCTTCATCGAATATCGAAGAGGTTCGAAATAAGATTGACGATCTTATTGGGAGAATCACCGGAATTGTAGATGCAACTGAATTTTCTCCGCTGTTCGACCACAAAAGGATGCTCTTTTCGATCGGTTATGATATCGAAGATGGCCATCTGAGCAAATCCTACTATGATCTTCTGGCCTCCGAAGCGAGGCAGGCCAGTTATATTGCAATAGCCCGGGGAGAGGTTGACAGGAGGCACTGGATGCGCCTTGGAAGGAAGCTCACCTCTGTGGACGGCGAAAAAGGGCTGGTATCATGGACGGGAACAATGTTCGAGTACCTGATGCCTGCACTCATCATGCGAAGTTATGAGAATACCATTTTTGCAGAGACATACACTTTCGTTGCCAGAGTGCAAAAAAAATATGGAAAACAGAGAAGGATACCGTGGGGTATATCGGAATCCGGCTATAGTGCGCTGGATTTCAGCCTCAATTACCAATACAGGGCTTTTGGAGTACCGGAACTCGGACTTAAGAGGGGTCTTGCCAATGACATGGTAACTGCGCCTTATGCTTCGGTGCTTACATTGAGTATCGATCCGGCTTCAGTGGTTCGAAATCTGAGGGAACTGTACAGACTTGGCATGGACGGCGGTTGGGGCTTGTATGAAGCTGTAGATTTTACTCCTTCGCGCATGGAGAAGGATGTGGCGCACAGGATAGTCAAAAGCTTTATGGCTCATCACCAGGGCATGAGCCTCGCCGCGCTCAACAATTTTTTTCATGCGAACATATTGCAGGAGCGTTTTCATGGTGATCCCGTCATTCAATCTGCAGAACTGCTCCTGCAGGAAAAAATGCCGGAAAAGGTCATGTTTACGAGGGAGTACCAGGAAGACAAGACTGTACATGTAAAAAGGGCGGAGCATGTAAGCGGTGCTGTTTTTAGGACTTTCGGCCTGCCTGTGGGCATGCCTCCCAATATACATATCCTCTCGAACGGAACCTATTCGGTCATGCTGACCGACGGCGGCTCAGGCTACAGTATGAACGGCAGCCTTGCCGTAACGAGATGGTACAGAGACTATGCTGTAAAAAACGGCTTTTATATTTTTATACAGAATATCAACTCGAATAATATGTGGTCGGCCACTCTTGACCCTATAGGGGCCGAACCTGAGAAATACAAGGTGGTTTTTGCTCCGGACAAGGCCGAGTACTTCAGACGCGACGGCAATCTGGAATCCCATCTGGAAGTGGTTGTCTCTCCGGAGGACAATGCAGAGATCCGCAGGATATCCGTAACAAACCACAGCAGCAGCGCGAGAGTCATAGAACTTACCAGTTACCTGGAAACCGTTCTATCTCCACGGCAGGAGGATGCATCGCACCCGGCTTTCAGCAAATTGTTCATAAAAACCGAGTTCGTAAGGGAGCAAAAGTGCCTTCTGGCGCTGAGAAGACAGAGAAAGGCAGGACAAAAACCCGTGTGGATGCTTCATACAATGGCGCTTGATAAGGATTCATCGATAGGCGAGCTCCAGTACGAAACCAGCAGGGCGAAGTTCATAGGCAGGAATCGTGACCTTTCCGACCCGGCCGCCCTTGAGCCGGACCAGCCTCTGAGCAACAGCGAGGGTTCCGTGCTCGATCCTGTGATGAGCCTGCGTAAACGTGTCAAAATAGAGCCCGGGGGCACGGTAAGGGCCGTATACGCTGTCGCTGTGGCACAGACAAGGAAGCAGGCGCTTGAGCTTGCAGACAAATATAATGACTTCAGGACTTCTGAGAGGGCATTTGAGCTTTCCTGGACAAGAAGCCAGGTAGAGAGCAGGTATCTGGGCCTGGAAGCGGAAGAAACGGAATTCTATCTCGACCTGCTGCCCTTGCTTCTCTATTACAATCCTCTACGAAGGGAATATTCCGATTACATCCTTGAAAACAAAGGCTCGCAGCAGGATCTTTGGCCGTTCGGCATCTCGGGCGATCTGCCCGTTATCCTGGTCGAAGTCAACGATAACGACGACCTGGATATGGTCTACTGGGCGCTGAAAGGCCATGAATTCTGGAGAATGAAGAGTTTTCAGACAGATCTTGTAATATTGGTCAACAAGAAGGAGGGATATTCGCAGCCGCTTAACGACCAGGTCGGTAATGCAGTCGCGGCAAGTCATGCAAGAGAGCTTGTAAACCGTAACGGCGGCGTCTATATAAGAAACTCCTCTGAAATGGACCAAAACCAGATCACTCTTTTTTACACTGTTGCGGCACTGGTCGTAAAAGACGGTATAGATGTGCTTAAAAATAAAGTCAGGGAAATCAAAAAGGTACCGGACAGTTCTGCGACAGGTACCAGCGGGTCGGCTATCCTCTTTGCCGGTATGCCCTCCGGGCCTTCGGAGGCAAGGCCGCCGAGAGAGGAAAAAACCCGGCGGATTAGCGCACATCATCCGGCCCCGGAAAGAAAACTCCATTTTTTCAATGGCATAGGCGGTTTTTCGGAGGATGACAGGGAATATGTAATGCTATTGGGAAAAGGAAGGCATACGCCTGCACCATGGTCAAATATAGTAAGCAACAAAAGTTTCGGTTTCATAGTAACAGAGAGCGGCGGGGGTTATACATGGGCGGAAAACAGCCGTGAATTCAAACTGACGCCATGGTCGAACGACCCGGTGACCGACAGACCAGGAGAGTCCTTTTCAGTATATGACAGGGATGATAATTGCAGCTGGAGCCTGACGCATGCGGAAGACGACGAAGTGCCGTACACCGTTACACACGGGCGCGGCTACAGCATATTTGAACATGAACGCGACGGACTCAACCATTCGCTTACCATGTTTGCCGCATTGGACGAACCTGTGAAGATATGTATTGTTTCCATAACCAACATGACGGGAAATATTCACGATCTTTCCGTTTTATACCGTATAAGACCCGTACTGGGCGTAGACGATTCGCAGACTTTCCCCTACATCGTCACCTGGCAGGACGAGAAAGGTATATTGTACGCCGAGAATAAGTACACCAAGGATTTCAGGGGCAGAGTCGCTTTCATGTATACCAGCATCGAGGAACGCTCTTTTACTTGTGACAGGCAGCAGTTTCTGGGAAGGAAGGGCAGTTTAGCAGGCTCCGAAGGGCTTCTTCCCGAAAAGCTCCCCGGCACTGCGGGAGCGGGTCTCGATCCGTGCGCCGCAGTATGCGGCAGGATCAGGCTGCGGCCTGAGGAGGAGATAAAGACGGTATTCCTTTTGGGAAGTGCTCCGGACGCTTTACAGGCTGCCGGGCTTGCCGAAAAATACCGGACCGCAGCCGCAGCAGAAAATGAACTCGAGCGGGTCAGGTCATTCTGGCTCGAAAAGCTTGAAGCGGTCCAGGTACGTACGCCTGATGACTCGTTTGATGCGATTATGAACGGATGGCTGCTTTACCAGACTATCGCCTGCAGACTGTGGGCCAGATCAGGATATTATCAGGCAGGAGGCGCTTTCGGTTTCAGGGATCAACTCCAGGATAGCATGGCTGTTTTGAATTCATGGCCTGAGTTGGCAAGAAACCAGATACTGCTGCATGCGTCCAGACAGTTCAAAGAGGGTGATGTACAGCACTGGTGGCATGCCGAGGGGGGGAAGGGAATCAGGACAAGGTATTCGGACGACCTTCTCTGGCTTGCTTTCGTTACTTCGGAATACCTGGAAAGAACCGGCGATTACGCAATTCTCAAGGAACAGGTCCCATATCTCGAGGGCCCGCTGTTAAATGAGGATGAAGATGAAAAATATGAAGAACCAAGCCGCTCCGAAGCTTACTCGGACCTTTACAGGCACTGTGTCCTTGCAATAGACAGGTCGCTTTCTGCGGGAGCCCACGGTATACCGCTTATTTGGGGCGGCGACTGGAACGACGGTATGAACCTGGTAGGCATCAAAGGGCAGGGAGAAAGTGTCTGGCTGGGCTGGTTCCTTATTTCGATACTCAATAGATTCCAACAGATATGTGAGCTTATGAGAGATGACGAACGTGCGGAAAATTACAGGACAGCCGCGAAAAACCTGAAGGAAAGCCTGGAGCTGGAAGCGTGGGACGGAAGCTGGTACAGAAGGGCTTATTTCGACGATGGGACTTCCCTGGGCTCGGTCCAGAACTCAGAATGCATGATAGACTCGATATCACAGTCCTGGTCGGTTATCTCCGGAGTTGCAAAGCCTGAACGCATGAGTGAGGCGATGGCTGCAGTCCAGAAATATCTTGTCGACGATAGTGAAGGTATTATAAAGCTGCTGACACCTCCATTCGACGAAGGGGTGCTGCAGCCGGGCTATATAAAAGGCTATGTCCCCGGAGTCAGGGAAAACGGCGGGCAATACACCCATGCTTCGGTCTGGGTAGTGATGGCTTTTGCCAAAATGGGTATGGGAGATAAGGCTGGCGAACTGTTTCACATGCTAAATCCTGTCAACCACACAAGATCGTACATGGAATACATCCGTTATAAAGTCGAACCGTACGTAATGGCGGCGGATGTTTATACGGTACAACCCCAGACAGGGAGAGGAGGCTGGACCTGGTATACCGGCGCCGCTGGCTGGCTGTACAAGGTCGGTCTTGAATATATAGCCGGCTTTAAAAAGAAGGGTTCACGTCTTTATATCGACCCCTGCATACCTAAGAACTGGGATAGGTTTGAGATTAACTACCGTACGAGGAAAGGGGTTTTCTGCATAGAAATAAAAAACCCCGACAACGTTAGCTGCGGGGTCATGTCTGTGTCTGTTGACGGCAAAACCATGACTGAAGGCTTTATTGATCTGAGTGAAGAGGGCTATCATAATGTCGAGGTCGTGCTGGGACTGCCCTTTTCATCGGATGCCGGGACATATGTGATAGGTTCGAGCAGCGGGAAATCATAGCTGCTCGGTTCCAATCCCGACAGGAAATCCAGCGCAGTGTCCATATCGGATTTCAGGCTGAGCCCGTTTTCTTCAAGCAAATGCTGCAGTATTCCGCTTTCCCTGTATACCCATCTCGAATAACGTGAACGTTCTTTCAGATATTCCTGAAGCCTGTCCCTGTCATAAACATTATCCAATATCTCCGAACAGACAAAGAAATTGCATACTGTAGTCCGGAAACGCGGAGGAAAGGTACATCCCGATCCCGGTACAACAAACGGACAGGTCCTGAAGAAAATGGTGTGATCATGTATACTGCCAGTTTCGAGAAGATTACCTGAGTTGATGTATTCATCATACGCATCTTTTTCGAAGGGACCCTTGCAATAGATATTGAAGTCGTTTACCACGGTGCCTTCATAGGAAAGTATGGTATCCAAAGCCTTTCTGCCGCCTTCAAGGATGGTCATCCGCTGGATATCGACGAGTGTAAACTCAGGGAAGTAATGACAGCAGCCTCTTGCCGTTATGCTGCATAGGCTGATACCCATTATACTGTTGCACTTGCCGCATTCTGCACACCCTATTTGAGGTACGCCCATATCGTATGTTATATAAATATTTCCCATAAAACGCCTCTTTTCTTACATATGCGATATAACTCGCAGCCCACTAATCATTATAATTGTGGGTAACTCGATCAGCAATAACAATTTTTTTAAACATAGGTATCGGTAAAAGGGAAATTATGTTGAATTCGCTATAAAAATGTAATATAATAAGAATGTGGTAATCCACATACAGTACTATAGGTCAAAGGCTTATCCCAAGAAGTACCAAAAGGTAGTATGGTCGTTTAGCACATTCGTGTTATGAGTAAGAGGGTCACCTTTTATCACTGCCGGGAGGTGGGTAGCCTTGAAAAACAGCAGGCCAGCAAATTACAAAAGCAACATCAATCAACTGCGCAATGAACTGCATCATCTGATCGACTCTGAAAATCTTACGAGTACAATCGTTCAAAAGCGAAGCAGGGAACTTGACGAACTCATACTGCTTTATTACAAGCATACAAAAAATTGTCAGGAGTTGAACGATCCGTAAAAAATCAAAGTCAAAAACGGCAGAATAATCAATGCCGTTATCAGATTGCCTGAACCGGCCGTCACGAGCTGGTGGCCCAGCAGAGACTGCCCTGAAACCAGGTATCCCGCCGCCAGACCTATAACCAGGCCGCCTACCGAGCCGGTGGTAACAAGGAGAGGATGTATCCGGCCGTCTGATGGTTTGCTGATATCTTTCCTGGACATTATATCGGTCCACAGCAATTTATTCTTTTTTGCCAGTCTATATAATATCGGAAGGATTATCGGGCCAAGCAGAAGAGTTATGACGGAATTGTTCAATGTAATTATAACGGCTATTGTTGAAAACCCGATCCTACCCAGCAGTTCAAACCCCCACGCTATGATAACTGCGCACGCGGCGCTTGCGATGAATGCGATGATTCCGAATTGCGCGAGCTTCCAGGCACTGTTAACAGTAGGGGTGTTGTCTTCGCCGAATTTTGGTTTCAGTCTGCTCCATAATTTATAGGGTATGTAAGCGTACATGAAATTTCCGACAAATCCGAATATGGAGCCGATCGACAGAGTCCCGAAAAGATCCCCGCCCAGATTGCCTATTGCCGAGCCCCAGGCGCCTGCAGGTCCGAAAAGGAGCCCGAAAAGAACGGGCAGCAGCGATGCCGGCCTTATTTCGGTGACACCGGGTATTATTGGGATCGCTTTTGTAGGCAGCAGAAGCAGCATGTATATGCCAGCGCACAGTACTGTGACAGCAACCATAACGCCATATTTCCACATGCTGAAAATTTCTTTCACTTTTAGCACCCCGTAAAATAAATATAGAACTAAATTTATCCAGTTGATTCGCAGATATTGTACCATTTTCCATAATAAGCTGTCCAGATATGACGAAAAAAATGGCGGGCGGGTACCACGTATTGGATCTGCGTGAACCATTTACCGCTATGTCGTTCCATCATGCATCCATACAACCGTACCCGCCCTGCCTTATGAGGTATGAGCGGTTGTCCGGGTCGCGGGGGATGATGCAAGGTAAAGAATGCTTATTATATGCGTTTACCTGATACTTATGGTAAAATAGTTCTGCAGAATAGTTAAAAGTACGAAGACGGCCAGGATATACGGGATATCATCTACTTTTTGCGGTGGAGAAATGATATGTCTTACGAGATTGGTCAATTTTTCAGTTAATGGGCAAATATTTACGTTAAATATTGAATTTTTGCAATAAACAATGAGTTTTTTATGTAATAAATAAACAAAGTCTAGTCCCAGAAGTTGGATTTTTGTCCAACCTTGATTAATGTGTGAAGAACTACCACCGAAAAGCCAAGTTACCGCGATGCTATCGGTAAAGTTGAGTTTTGACGACAAGGCTGCCACCCGATAGGATTTGGAGATTACATTTTTTGAGATTGAAAATAATGCCTTTTGAAATAAACACTGGTGATTCGTTATATTAACAAGCGAAGATGGAAATTGACTCAATAGAGGAAGGGCTATGTCTAATGACCGAAGAAATGATATTAAGAATTGCGACCCCTGAAGATTTGAAAACTGTTGTGAGTATATACCGCAATGCTATTGAAGTTATGAATAAAAATAACATTGATCAGTGGGATCACTTATACCCAAATGAAGAAATATTGCACAATGATATTTTGAATAACCATATGTATTTATATAGTATCGATAATCAAATTGCAGCTGTGTTCGTGTTGAATCAGGATTGCGACGAAGAATATAATAATGGTGCCTGGCAGTATAAAGCATGCTCGTATTATGTGATTCACAGACTTTGTGTAAATCCGGTTTTTCAGGGTAAGGGTATAGGCCGCAAAACAATGTTGATGATTGAAAAGCTTTTGCGGGAGAAAGATATCGAAAGCATAAGGCTGGACGCCTTTTCCTTAAACCCTGTGGCACTTGGAATGTATGATAAGCTTGGATATAAGAAAGTCGGCGAGGTGACTTGGCGGAAGGGATTATTCTATTTATTTGAAAAGAAACTGTGAGGAATATTCCACTTTTTTTGGGAGGAAGATCGTATGACAATCGGAGAGGTATGTCTGGAAACGAATGATGTTATCAAATTAGCGGATTTCTACAGAAAAATTTTGAATATTGCTTCGGACTGCAGGGACGAGGTTCACCAGGTCATCATTGCGGAGGGTACCACGTTGACGGTTTACAACAACGGAGAGACAAAGAACAACAGCAACCAAAATATCAGTTTGGCGTTTACTGTCGATGATGTCGATGAAGAGTACGAAAGGCTGTTGAACCTGGGGATACATATTATCGATGCTCCGAAGCTTCAGCCGTGGGGAGCGAAGAATATGCATTTCTGCGATCCCGACGGCAATCATGTTTACTTCAGGAGCCTGCCGGAATGATTTTCTGGTAATAATAAGGATGAAATTATGAACAAGGGGAGAAAATCAATTGATAACTAATGAGACATTGAAAGTCATAAAGCAGCGCAGGAGTATTCGAAGTTTCAAAGCGGAGCAGATAAGGGAAGATGAGCTTCAGACAGTGATGGAAGCGGGTTTGTATGCTCCCAACGCCGGTGGTCAGGCATGGCATTTTACCGCGGTACAGAACACGGAACTACTGGAAAGACTCAACCTTGCGGCTAAAGAGGTCGCGAGGCAAAGCGAACTTGAGCATTTCAGAGCTCTGGGCAGCGATACAGATTTCCACTGTCTGTATAATGCGCCGACGCTGGTCGTAGTTTCCGGCGACGGAAGGGTTCCGATACCCCTCGATGCGGATTGTGCCGCCGCTACACAGAACCTTTTGCTTGCAGCCGAATCCATCGGGTTGGGATCCTGTTGGATATACTTCGTCATGTTGGCGTTTGAATCTCCGCAAGGCGCCGAATTTCGAAAGGAATTGAAAATACCGGACGGCTACAAGCCTTATTATGCAGCTGTGATCGGGTATAAGCGTGAAGATGACATTGATGTGCCTGAACGCAAGCCCGACCTTATAACATATATCAACTAAGAACCTCGTATGAGCTATTACCAACTTCAGGATGCTGCAAGGGAATAGCGCATTTCATATTCCGGCTAATCTTATCCCGCGACGGGTTGTAGCCAGTCGGGTTGACTGCTTTTAATTGCATGAGTTTCGTGCCGTAGAGCATATTGATGAGGCATAGGTAAGAGCAAATCTCTGTTTGAGCGAAGCAATATGAAATGCTCCGCATTTCGTTTCATCTGTAAGTATTTGCAAAGCAAATACTATTGTTAGATTTGCCGCAAAGCCGAATCTATATGCTCTAGAAACGTAAACTCGCAGATGAAAACAGTCAACCCAGCCGGCACAACTTTTTGTCCGCATTTCAATTTCAGCTTGATACGTCGGAAATTAAAGGTTAAACTTTATAGTGTGAAAATTATTTGACGATTACATAGTGAAAGGATACCGATATGATAGTAAAACCGAAAACAAGGGGCTTTATTTGCACGACGGCACATCCTCAGGGCTGCGAACTGCATGTGCGGGAACAGATCGATTATGTCAGGAAGCAGGGGCATATAGAGGGACCGCAGAAGGTTTTGGTTATAGGCTCGTCTACGGGTTACGGACTGGCTTCGATGATCACAGCCGCATTTGGCGCAGATGCCGATACGATAGGCGTTTTTTTCGAAAGGCCTGCTTCGGATAACAGGACGGCTACCGCCGGTTGGTATAACATAGCCGCATTCAGCAGGATGGCTGGCGAGGCGGGCAAATACACCAGGCTGATCAACGGCGACGCTTTCTCAAACCAGATCAAGGAACAGACAATAGAGCTTATAAAGAAGGATATGGGCAAGGTGGATCTTGTGGTATACAGTCTAGCTTCTCCAAGGCGCACCCACCCTGTAACAGGTGAAAGCTTCAGCTCGGTTATCAAGCCGATTGGCAAGCCATATACGAACAAGACAGTGGATTTCCACACCGGCGAAGTGTCGGAGATCACTATTCAGCCGGCTTCAGAGGATGAAACAAGGCAGACGATTGCCGTCATGGGCGGAGAAGATTGGGAAATGTGGATGCAGGCTCTAAACGATGCGGGAGTGCTTGCAAACGGCGTTACTACAGTCGCGTATTCCTACATTGGGCCTGACATAACTCACGCCGTTTATAAGGAAGGAACGATAGGCAAAGCAAAGGAAAACCTCGAGCAGTCTGCGAAAATCATAACCGGCAGACTTAAAGAGCTCGGTGCCAGAGCCTTCATATCTGTGAACAAAGCCCTGGTAACGCAATCCAGCTCGGCAATCCCGGTAGTCCCCCTGTATATTTCGCTTCTGTATAAGGTCATGAAGGAAAAGGGTACTCATGAGGGCTGTATCGAGCAAATGTACCGCCTTTTTGCAGATCGCCTGTACTCGGATTCGACGCCGCTGGATGATACGGGGAGGATTCGTATCGATGATCTTGAGATGACCGGGGATGTACAGGAGGAAGTCTCTGCTCTGTGGCGAGAGGTCAATTCTGAGAACATTGATGCAATATCGGACATCAAGGGGTACAGGGAAGATTTCTTCAAGCTTTTCGGTTTTGGCTTCGAAGGTCTCGACTATGACGCCGATACCGATGTCAATATCGCAATTTCCGGTATTGTCTGAGCCGGTTTTGCATGAACGGCGTAGCTTAAAAGATGAGGTGCTGTCTTAACAACAGCACCTTTTTTGTTTGGTTGTACGCACAACATGCGCGCACAACAAAAGGACGGGTAATCGATATATCATCGGGCAGAGATAAAAAGTAAAAAATGTATGGTAATTTATTTAGTTTTGTGTTAGCATGTTAAAAAGTCGGTATTCTTAGGAAACCGTACTGGGAAATATATTTTTATTACGACTCATATCCTTGATGGAATGAGAGCGGGAGGTTGATTGTATTGGAAAGAAGCATTACAAACAAGAAGTTCGGAACAAGGCAGATAGCCGTTATCGGAATGCTGTCGGCAATCTCGGTAGTACTTGGAGCAACGGGGTTCGGGTTCGTTCCGCTGCCGATGGCGAAAGCGACCATCATGCAGATCCCGGTAGTGATCGGGGCCATTCTTGAAGGCCCGATAGTAGGAGTAACGGTAGGTCTTATCTTCGGCGTTTTCAGTATCATTCAGAATTTTACGAATCCAACGATCCTGTCATTTGCACTTGTCAATCCTCTGGTATCCGTATTGCCAAGGATGCTGATCGGTGTGACCGCCTATTACAGCTACAAGATACCCTTCATAAAAAATGACATCGTAAAAACCGGTATCGGTGCGGCGATAGGTTCATTGACAAATACCGCCGGTGTTCTCGGAATGATTTATCTTCTGTATGCATCCCAGTATGCGGCGGCAAAGAATATACCTGTCGGTACGGCCGCTAAAACGATATTCGTTGTTGCATTGACCAATGGGTTGCCCGAAGTGGTTGTTTGTGTTTTGATCACAATCCCGGTTGTGCTTGCCGTAAGAAAAATAATGAAAAAGTAAAGCTTCTGTTTTATGAATGTACGCGCAATGGGGGGCGGGCGTTTTGATGCATAATAAGATCAAAGCCCCGTCCCTTTTGGTTGTTGTAAATATTTTGGGGATGCCGGCCTTTAACCGTGATTTGTAACGAATGTTTTGATTTTGGATAAATCATGCTATAATACAGTCAGTTGAAAACATATTATACAAAATGTACGCGGCAGAAATGAATTAATGAATATAATTTCAGCAGTTGGAAAAAAGTAGATAATAGCGGCAGGCTACACGAAAGCTATTAAATAAATTACTATATGAGGAGCTGTAGGCAATATGGGACTTTATGAACAGTGGAAGGGAATGACTGAAGGCAAAAAATCCCAGGAAGAATACAATGAATTCTGGAATAGTTATCTTGAAAAGGAAACGCAGAATTACCGGTACATACTGGAAAATCACCAGAACAAGCTCGAAGGCAGGCTTGACGAGCTTGCGGCAAAATTCAGCATGGAGCCTGTCGTTTTTACGGGCTTTCTGGACGGTATCAATACCAGCCTTGTAAAAGAGCTCGAGCTGGATTCTCTTGAAGCGGACAGCCAGCTTTCGCTTGAGATCGATTTTGAAAAGCTTTACTGGAACATGCACGAAGCAAAGGCGGACTGGCTCTACAACCTGGAGCAATGGGACGGGATATTGTCGAAGGAAAAGAGAGATGAGATAACCAGGGAGTTCAAGCTTTCCAAGATGGCAGTAAGCAGCAAGGTAGGCAGAAACGATCCCTGCCCCTGCGGAAGCGGAAAAAAGTATAAAAAGTGCTGTGGGGCATCATTATAACGAGGCGCAAGTTGTCTACCGCCTCGTTGAAACACTGCTGAGGTAAGAAAATTTTTCTACAAACGAAAAATTTTCTTTGAACCGAAGTGTTATAAGGCGGCTGGTTTGATGGCCGGCTATGCGGAGAAAAGGAGCAACCGAATGACTGATAGAATCAAGATGTTTGTACCCCTGGTCGAAATGGACGGGGATGAAATGACCAGGATCATATGGAAACAGATCAAGGACATATTGCTCGAACCATATATCGAGCTGAACACGGAATATTACGACCTCGGGCTGAAGTACAGGGATGAGACTGACGACAAGGTCACGGTCGAAGCGGCGAATGCCACGAAGAAATATGGTGTGGCCGTCAAATGTGCCACGATAACGCCGAATGCCCAGAGGATGGAAGAATACAACCTAAAGCAGATGTGGAAGAGCCCGAACGGCACGATCAGGGCCATACTTGACGGAACAGTGTTTAGGGCGCCGATCGTTGTCGACAGCATAAAACCTTCGGTCAGGACCTGGAAAAAGCCAATTACCATAGCAAGGCACGCATACGGGGATATTTATAAAAATGTGGAATACAGGGTCGAAGGCCCAGGCAAGGCCGAACTCGTTTTCACCGGTGAGGACGGGAAAAAGCATAGCGAAACGGTATTCGACTTCAAGGGCCCCGGCGTAATCATGGGTATGCACAACGTGGACGAATCCATTGCCAGCTTTGCCAGGTCGTGCTTTAATTATGCCCTTGATTTAAAGCAGGATATTTGGTTCGCCACCAAGGACACTATCTCAAAGAAATATGACCATACATTCAAGGATATTTTCCAGGAAATTTTCGACAAGGAATACTCTGAGAAATTCAAGAATGCCGGCATAGAGTATTTCTATACCCTCATAGATGACGCCGTAGCAAGGGTTATCCGTTCGGAAGGCGGAATGATCTGGGCCTGCAAGAATTATGACGGCGATGTAATGTCCGATATGGTTGCTACAGCCTTCGGCAGTCTGGCAATGATGACCTCCGTACTGGTTTCTCCGCAGGGCTGCTACGAATATGAAGCGGCTCATGGCACGGTAACGAGGCATTATTACAAGTATCTTAAGGGGGAACAGACTTCTACGAATCCAATGGCGACGCTTTACGCCTGGACCGGAGCTCTCAGGAAGAGGGGAGAACTGGATGGAAACGCAGCGCTCGTCGACTTCGCAGACGCCCTCGAGGCTGCTTCGATCAGAACAATGGATGAAGGCGTGATGACGGGCGATCTGGCAAGCCTCTCAGACAATGAGAATAAAAAGGTCGTAAATACTGAGGGTTTCCTCAAGGAAGTCAAAAAACGCCTCGATGCGATGCTCAGTGAATAACACGGGAGTTGATCGGCTGTGCTGCAAATGGCTGGGGCTATAGCGGCTGAAATGCTTAATGCATTTTTTGTCAATTATTTTTTCATATTTCTATACATTCTGGTCATTTTGTTCATAAGGGCACAATACCGGAAATACTCCGAGCTGCAAAGCGCGATCTATGGAAAGCCGGCAAAAAGTCTGAAGGAGATCACCGAACAGATCATCCTTACAGGGCTGATTGCCGGCTTTGTATCAAGCTTTTTTACCGTTGTTGCCGGAATCACCATAGAAGCGGATACTGTCAGGTATCTTTTCTACGTAATGTGCGTTATGCTGCTATTTGACCTTAGGTTTGTCTGCATTTCCTATGCTGCGGGGATACTGGGAGCTTTCAGCCTGATAACAGGCATACTGAAAGTCAACATACCTTCGCTGCTTTGCCTGGTCGGCATATTGCAGCTGGTCGAAGGCGTGCTTATCTGGCTCAACAGGAAAGGTGAGTGTGTGCCGGTTTTCATCAGGGTCAACGATGAAATCGCGGGCGCCTTCCTTATCAGAAGATTCTGGATGATACCTGTGGTGTTTTTTACCTACCTGATGCAGCCCGGCTTGATCTCCCTCGATTTTGCTTCGGGCTGGCACCTGATCTTCAAGGGCCCGCCGCTTACCGAACTGGCATATGTCCTGGGACTTGACTGCCTTGTTGCAGTGCTCTGTCAGAATGATATAGCGGTGACCAGACACCCGGAAAAGAAATCGATACAAAGCGCGTTCCTTATGATTTGTTACAGCGCCGGCCTGCTCGCACTGTCATGGCTTTCATTGAAAACGGTGTGGGTAGGTTATGTCGGAGTCGCTTACTGCATACTTGCGCATGAGGCCATCAGCCTTTATTCGAATCTTTCGGAGAAAAGGGGAGTACCGCTTTACAGCGCTGTCAGGCGAGGCCTCAGGATCATGGAGGTGCTTCCGGGCGGCCATGCGGAGTTGATGGGACTGAAACGCGGTGATATTATACTCGGCATCAACGGGCATGACATACAGACGGAGGAAGGCGTCAATGAAGCTCTGAGAGAATTTCCGACATATACCTGGATAAACGTTTCGGGATGGGATGGAAAGGAAAGGACCGTGGAATACAACTGTTATCCGGGAGGATACAATTCGCTCGGGATAGTATGTGTACCGAGGGAAAGGGAAGTTACTTACAACACGGCCTATATCGAGAGGGTCAGCATACTGCAGAACATAGTAAACAGATTCAGGGGCATGGATAAGCCTGTTTGAGCGGCATAGCACATATCAAAAATGAAAGGGGCAGCGACAATGCCGGAATATATTTTAAAACCAACTGAAGAAAGACTTTTACCCGAGCTTGCCGGGATATATAATTATTATGTCAATAACTCAACCGCAACATTTCATATGCATGAGGTAAATATTGAAGAAATGCGGGCGATATTGAGCGATGGAGATCCGAGGTTCCCGTCCTTCGCCATATACGACGGTGAAACGCTGTGCGGCTATTGTCTGCTGGCGCATTACAAAAAAAGGGAGGCCTACGATCAGACTGCAGAAGTCACCATATACCTGAAACCCGGGTTTGAAAAGCGGGGCATCGGAAGCGTTGCGCTGGACAAGCTGGAGAATATCGCGGTAAGAAACGGGTTCCACGTACTTCTGGCAGTTATTTGCGGGGAAAATGACGCAAGCATCGGGCTTTTTTCAAAAGCAGGCTACGAGAAATGCGCATGTTTCAGGGAAGTGGGAAGAAAATTCGGACGGCTTCTGGATATCGTATGTTATCAAAAGATCCTGGGCGCTGCTCTATGAGGCTGTTTTGAATAACCGATAAAGATAATCAAAAGCTCGAGATGCCAAGGGGGTGCATTGCATGGATAACAGCGAGGCTGAGAAACATTATCAGAATGCCAGGAAACTGGGACTCAGGGAATACTCGAGGAATATTTCGAAAGGACAGACGGGATATCTGCCTTTTCTCGAAGGAGTTCTTAAAAATATCGAGATCGTATACGAAATGGATCTGGGCATCGTCGATCTGCCGCTCAAAAAGATCGTCGGAACGTATACCTACGGGAGAAGCAGGTCTTTTGCCGCAAACTTCATGCCGCTCCTGAAGCAAAGGACAGAATTTGCGCTGAAGTGGACAAATCTATGCGCTGCGCACATAGACGAGGGTATTCGGGATGCGATAAAAGTCTATGAATACCTGAACTGGTTCTATGTAGTCGAGGGTAACAAACGTGTCAGCGTACTCAAGTATTACGACGCGTATTCGATCTCCGGGCAGGTAACGAGGCTCGTCCCCAAACGTGATGAAAGCGACGACAACATTTCCATATATTATGAATTCCTTGATTTCTATAAGAAGACCGGCATAAACATGATCTGGTTTACAAAGAGGAATTCTTTCAATCAGCTTCTCGGATATCTTGACAATTTTATTCCTGATTTCAAGCTGGCAGACAAGGATAAACACAAGTATTTTTCCAACTCCATATATCTGCCGTTCAGAAAGGTCTATCTGGAGCTCGGAGGACAGAAGCTGCCAATAACGACGGGAGACGCATTCCTTGAGTATGTGAAAATTTATGGAATGCCCGCAGAAATAGACGAACAGGCGCTCAAGGCAAAGCTGGGAGGTTTCCTGATTGAGCTTGAGCAGATGTGCGGCAACAGGACCATGGATATTCAGACCATGCCGCTCGATGCCGGCGAAAACCTGATGTCGACGCTGACTACCTTTGTAATGCCAAAGAAGTCGCCCAAGGTGGCCTTTGTATATGCGAAGGATACGAAATCCTCAAGCTGGACATATTCTCAGGAAATGGGCAGGCAGCATGTAAGCAAGGTTTTCGGCGATGTAATCAGCACTTCCTTCGTCGATCATGTTCCCGAGACGCTCGAAGCGTATGATACGCTTAAACAGCTGGCTTCGGAAGGCAACGACGTGGTATTCGCCACAAGCCCGGCATTTATAAACGCTACGTTAAAAGCTGCGATCGAGTTTCCTGAAACAAAATTCCTCAACTGCTCCGAGACCCATTCGTACAAGCATGTCAACACTTATTTCGGCAGGATTTACGAGCCGAGATTCCTTGCAGGCATCGCGTCCGGTGCTGTTACGAAGACAAACATACTCGGATATGTAGGCACCAGGCCGGTACCGGAAGTCATAAACGGTATAAACTCCTTTGCGCTTGGCGCAAGGATGGTAAACCCGCAGGCAAGGGTAATAGTCGAATGGACCAACAGCTGGGACAACGCGGGAAAAGCCAGTAAGGCAAGCGAGGAATTGATACTTCGGGGCGCAGACGTCATAGCGCATCACAGCACGCTTTCCGACAGCGGAGTTTCAAGAGAATTCGGCGTTTATTCCATTCATAAAGACCCGGAGAGCGACGGTTTTGTAAATGAGTATATTGCAGCGCCTGTCTGGAATTGGGGCATATTTTATGAGAAGATGCTCAGAAGTCTTATAAACCGGAAGCCGTTCGGACCCGGGCAAAAGGTGGTCAACTTCTGGTGGGGCATGGATTCCGGCATCGTCGATTTCTTCTACTCCAGGAGGCTCGTGCCTGCTGAAACGCAGAAATTGCTGGATTTTCTCAAGAACATGATCATCAATGGCTCGTTCAATCCATTTACAGGTCCCATTTTCGATCAGAACAAGCTTCTAAGGGTAAAGAAGGATGAATTTGCAACCAGGGATCAGATCATCGGAATGGATTGGTTTGTAGATGCTGTTGAAAGCAGGCTGCCTAAAGTCTGCAAGGAATAGTGACAGATCGCATCAGGAATACCGGGCTGTTTGACCGGGACAAACTTCAGAAATTACAGTCAATAAGGTAGTATCCATACCCGTTAACTATCGTGGTATCCTTGTACATCCTTATCCTGTCCAGCTTTTGATAGTTCAAATGCATATGCCCGTGGAAAAAATACTTTGGAGCGTATTTGTCAAGCATGTCTATAAAGCAGCGGAAGCCCGTATGGGCGGGGTCGCCGCCATCGCCCAGGCCGAGAGCCGGAGCATGGGTCAGAAGTATATCGAAACCTTTGTTCTTCCGGATCTTTCCCCTGAGTTTACGGATTCTCTTTTCCATTGCTTCTTCAGTATACTGATATTCTTTGTTATTATAGTTCATACACCCGCCGAGGCCCAATATGCGCACCCCGTTATAGGTCAATATGTCATCGTCTGCAGAAACGCAGCCTTCCGGGGGATTCTTGATATAAGAGGTATTGTGGTTGCCCGGTACATAGAAAAGAGGAGCATTGATCATAGTTACCAGGAAGGAGAGATATTCGGCCTTAAGATCGCCGCATGACAACACAAGCTCCACACCGGCGAACCGCTCGCGGTCGAAATAGTCCCAAATATAAGGTTCTTCACAGTCCGATACCAGTAAGATCTTCATAGGCCCCTTAAAACAGCATCTTATTATAAAGCGTCCAATTTATCATTATATCTGATTCTAGGGATTTTAACAACGTTGACAAATCACCAAAATGCATGTAAATAATATCAACAGATTATGTAAATTTGATTATTGCCAATATTCAATACGTGTGTTATGCTCTTAACAGTTTATGTAAATTTACTTGCAGGGAGGGTACGCTAATGAAATCGGCCATCTTTACGGACAACAGCAAATGTATGGGCTGCAATAAATGCATCTTTGTTTGTCCCGTCGAAAATGCAAATACTTCCAGGATAGAAAACGGTATCAGCAAGACCCACGTAGATGAGAACAAATGCATTATGTGCGGCAGGTGTCTGGACGTGTGCGGGCATGGCGCAAGAGACTACATGGATGATACCGAGCAATTCATGAGGGATCTGGCCGGAGGGAAGAAGATCAACCTGATCGCGGCTCCCGCTCTTAAGACAAATTTCAGGAACTATAAAAGGCTTATTGGATTTCTGAGCTCCTATTCGAACCTGTCAATATATGATGTTTCACTCGGCGCGGATATAACCACCTGGGCCTATCTTAAAGCAATCAAGGACAAAAAGCTGGATTCGGTCATATCGCAGCCCTGTCCCGCCATAGTAAACTACATACAAAAATACCAGCATGACCTTATACCCCGGCTTGCGCCTGTTCACAGCCCCATGATGTGTACTGCGGTCTACATGAAAAAATATCTCAAAACAGAAGGGGATATCTGTTTCCTGTCGCCCTGCATTGCAAAGGTATCGGAAATAAACGATGCAAATACCGATGGGATGGTTAAATATAATGTTACCTTCAGGAAATTGAGCGAATACATAAAGCAAAACAGGATCGATCTCGGTTCTTATCCTGAAAAGGAGTTCAACGGCCAGGTGCTTGGACTTGGGGATATTTACAGTATGCCTGGAGGGCTGAAGGACAACGTATATCATTATTATCCGGACGCATGGGTAAAGCAGGTTGAAGGAACCGAAACGGCCTATGATTATCTGAAGGAGTATTCAAAGCGCCTCAGTGAAGGCATGAAGCTTCCGCTACTTGTCGATATCCTCAGTTGCGCCCAGGGCTGCAACCTGGGTTCGGGCACTGAAAAAAAGGAAGAGATCACAGATATCGAGCTAACAATGCATGAACTCAAGCTCAAAAACAGAGGCAGGCTCAAGGCAAACCCGGCAAAATTGCTTGCCTTCTTCGATAAGCAGCTGAAACCGGAGGATTTCGTAAGGAATTATACTGCCGAAGCTCATCATAACAGCAAAACTCCCTCTAAAGCCGAAGAGGAGGAGATATTCGGAAGACTCCACAAGTTTACCGGGGAGGACAGGAACAGAAACTGCAACGCATGCGGCTATGGATCCTGCAGCATGATGGTAAAAGCTATTTACAACGGCTATAACCATGTTGAAAACTGCATCGATTACAATCTTAAAGTATCCGGTGAAAAGGCGGAGATCGAGCGTAAGAACGCGGAGATCACCAAGGCCATGGCTGAGCTTGACAGGCTCAGCCGGGAAAGAAGCGACAGGCTTGAAAAGCTGAAGCTGAGGGTCGCCGACATAACGAATGCAATAAAAGGTGTGTCGCTGGCGACAGAAGAAAACTCGGCGATAGCTGAGAATATCTCGGCTGATTCCGGCAAGCTGCTCAACATATCGGAGGATCTCAAGGAGAGGATTGACGAAATTCAGACGTCTCTCAACAATTTCGCCAAGGTGACCGACGACATAGTAGCTATCTCTGAAAAGACGAATCTGCTTTCCTTAAACGCTTCCATAGAGGCGGCCCGTGTCGGTGCAGCAGGCCAGGGATTTTTAGTCGTTGCCAACGAAGTGAAAAAACTCGCGGAATATACCAAGTCTTCAGCACAATCTACAAAGCAGGACGAACTCAAGCTGATGAATGCCATGGAGCTTATCCTCAAGATAGCCGCAGAACTCGAAGACAGGGCGGAAGCAGTAAACGGAGAGATAGCCAATATAACGGCTATGCTGCAGAATACTTCCGCAAGCAGCGAGGAAGTCATGCAGACCGCAGATCTACTGCTTAGTGAACAGAAAGAATAAAGTTCCGGATTAATTATAACAAAGCGGCCTTTAAGGGCCGCTTTTTGATGTATTCTTTATTTTAAATATTGGTTAAAAAGGAAATAATGAATGGTGACTATTGTTTTATAATGTTATAATTATATATAAATTTCATTTCACAGATATGTAAATTCAGACCGAGGGAGGAAGCGTTCGTGAAATTAAGCATAAAGCAAATGTACAGGGAGGCCGGCCTACATTACGGGAAAGAGGTCGAGGTATCCGGCTGGGTGAGGACCATAAGGGATTCCAAAACATTCGGATTCATAGAATTGAACGATGGATCGTTTTTTAAGAATTTACAGATAGTTTTTTCGGAAGACAATATATCCAATTTTAAAGAAATAGCAAAACTGCCGCAGGGTTCTTCCGTAAATGTCCGGGGCGGACTTGTTGCTACGCCCGAGGCAAAGCAGCCGTTCGAACTGAAAGCCTCGGCTATCGATATAGAGGGCGTTTGCTCGCTTGATTACCCGCTTCAGAAGAAGCGTCATTCCTTTGAATATCTCAGGACTATTGCTCATCTGCGCCCCAGGACCAATACCTTTTCGGCAGTTTTCAGGTTGAGGAGCGCCCTGGCCTTTGCGATACACCGCTTTTTCCAGGAGAGGGGCTTTGTTTACGTAAATACGCCTATCATTACAGGAAGCGATTGCGAGGGCGCCGGTGAAATGTTCAGGGTAACGACCTTCGACCCGGATCAGTGCCCGAGGGATGAGGAGGGTAATATCGATTACTCCCAGGATTTCTTCGGAAAGCAGACAAGCCTTACCGTAAGCGGGCAGTTGTCGGGAGAGGCGTATTGCATGGCATTCGGAAAAATATATACCTTCGGACCGACCTTCAGGGCTGAAAACTCAAATACCGCCAGACATGCTTCGGAATTCTGGATGATCGAGCCCGAAATTGCATTCGCCGAGCTCAAGGATGACATGGCTCTTGCCGAAGACATGATGAAATACATGATAAACTACTGCTTTGAAAATATACCGGAGGAACTCGAATTCTTCAACAGCTTCGTCGACAATACGCTGCTCGACAGGCTCCACAATGTAGCAAGCTCGGATTTCGGCCATGTAACATATACTGAGGCGATAGAACTTCTCGAAAAGGTCAATTCCAGCTTCGATTATCCCGTCAAGTGGGGCAGCGACCTGCAGACGGAGCATGAGAGATACCTGACTGAAAAAGTATTTAAAAAGCCGGTATTCGTAACCGACTACCCGAAGGAAATAAAAGCGTTTTATATGAGATTGAACGACGACGACAAGACGGTCGCCGCAATGGACCTCCTTGTACCGGGCGTAGGAGAGATCATCGGCGGCAGCCAGAGAGAGGAACGCTACGATTTACTCGTCAGTCGTCTGGAAGAACTGGGAATGGAGAAAGAGGATTACAGCTGGTACATGGACCTTCGTAAATACGGCGGCACCAAGCATGCAGGCTATGGCCTCGGATTCGAAAGGGCTGTAATGTACCTAAGCGGAATGGCCAATATCAGGGACGTTATTCCATTCCCGAGGACGCCTAAATCTGCTGATTTTTAAGAGGGATCAAAAACAACGGGAGATAGAAATTTCCTAAAAAATCGATGCATTATAAAACAAAATGTAAAGGAGGTCGTATATATGAATGAATTAGCTAAAGAGCAAACCAGGGAGGACAAAATCAGGATATCCGAGGAAGTAATCGCAACTATTGCCGGTATTGCCGCAACAGAGGTCACAGATGTCGCGTCGCTCAGCAGCGGTTTCGTCGATGGTATAGCTGGAATGCTTGGCAAAAAATCGCCGGGCAGGGGCATCAAGGTAGAACTGAAGGAAAACCAGGTCAATATCGATATTTCGGTCGTGATGCAATATGGTTGTAAAATTCACGAGGTAGCCCGGGAAATGCAGACCAGGGTTCGCACTGCGGTAGAAGATATGACCGGCCTTGAGGTTTTGAATGTAAACATCAATATACTCGGCGTGAGCATGGGCAAAGATACAGGCAAACTGCAGGTGGTAGAAGAAGTGCCGCCGCAGGCTTGAGAAGGAGAATCCTGTTTTTACTTAAGAATGAAGAATAAGCTTTTAAAATTGTTTGTCATTTTATCTTCGGCTTTACTGCTGGTAATGCTGATCTTTTTTACCGACAGTTTCGATTCGCTGGTTCAGATAGTCAACCATATAAAGCCTTACTGGCTTGCTGCCGGTTTTGGCTGTATGGTTGTCTACTGGCTGCTGGACGCTGTCATCCTTCATACTGTGACGATATCGATGCACAAGGAACAACGGATCAAGGACACCATCAGGGTGACGATGATCGGTCAGTTCTTCAATTCGATCACTCCTTTTGCGGGAGCCGGGCAACCTGTACAGGCGTATGTTATGATGAAGGACGGCGTAAAGCCGGGCTATGCCGCGTCCATTTTCGTTGTCAAATCGCTCCTGCACCAGGTGATCATTGTCCTTTATTCAATAGTCGTATTTATTTTCAAGGGCGCTGTTTTTTCAGCCAATATACCGCAATTCTACTACTTCTTCATATTGGGAACCATCATCAATACCCTTTTCCTTTTATTCAACTTTTTGCTCCTTTATAAAGGCCAGGCAGCTAAAAAGGTGCTTATGGTACTTGCCCGGCTGCTTCACAAATTAAAGATAATAAAGGACTTCGAGGGGGCCAGGAAACGGGTGGATGCGGAGCTTGTCAGCTTCAGCGGCGGAGCGCTCATCCTTAAGAAGGATTCGAAATCGCTTTTCATATTGGTCATAACTCAAATAGTTCAATTTACTTTTCTATTTGCAATACCTTATTTTATCCAACTGGCAGTCGAAACCCAGAGAGTTCACTTTACAGATATGATCTCGGCGCAGGCGCTCATTACCCTTATCTCGCTGCTGGTACCTACTCCGGGTGCGACGGGAGGTATTGAAGGCCTGAGCTATCTGTTCTACGGGATGTTCTTCAGGAGAGGCTTCATTATACCTGTAATTCTGATCTATAGGCTTCTTACCTATTATCCGGCCGTTATTTTCGGCGGCATATTTACATTATTCGCGCCTGAAAAACCTCTCAAACATGAAGAGGAAGCAAAACTGACCGATAAAAAATGCATATCTGAAGAATTGGATGCCGACCTGGCTGAAGACTGTGAAAAACCGGTGAAGCCGGTCAGAAAAAAACGCAGGAAAACCTCGGAGGAGATCCTATGAGGCTCAGGCTGATCAGCTGTGAGGTTTTTTCGAGGCCTGCTTACATGGCTGCAGCCTCTTCCGCCAACATAATCGACATGATATTTACAAGGATGCAGTCACATACCGAACCCGGGCAGCTGAGGGCTGAGATACAGAGTATTATTGACTCGACTCCCGATGGTTATGACGCCGTTCTGCTGGGTTATGGCCTCTGCGGCAACGGTACGGCAGGTCTCAGGGCACGCTCCCAGCCGCTTGTCATTCCGCGGGCGCACGACTGCTGTACGATATTCCTTGGCGGACGGGAGGCGTTTCAGGAGCATTTCGGTCCGACGCCGAGCGCCAAGTGGTATACGGCATGTTATTATGAACGCTTGGGAAACTGGTATCCCGACAATCCGATGGATATGTGCATGCTCGTCCTGGGCATGAGTTACCAGGAGCTTTTGGATAAATACGGTGAGGAAAATGCCCGGTATGTGGTGGAAAGCCTCAAGACGGAGAAAAGCGCAGATTTTCTCACCTATATAGAATTACCCGGCTTCGATAACGATTCAGTGCGTGAAGAATTTAAAAAGCATGCTGCCGACGAAGGCAAAAGTACCAGGTTCATAGAGGGAAGCACTCGCATAATAGAAGACCTGGTAAACGCCAGATGGGCCGAAGAGGATTTCCTTACAGTTCCGCCCGGAATGGAAATAAAGGCTGTTTACGATCGTGAGCATATCTTTGGTTTATGAAATCACTGTTAAAGAATTTTAATAAAAAATTAGACATTATCGGTTTGACTACGTATTATCTTGTGTAAACACATTCTGAACGGATAAAAAGGAGTAATGAAATATGGAAAAACTAAGACGTTCAAAGAGAAATAAGGTAATATTCGGCGTATGCTCCGGTATATCGGATTATTTGCGTATAGATGTGACCCTGATAAGGATCATAACGATATTGGTCACGTTTATGGGCCCTGGTATCATCCTGTATATTGTGGCGGCGCTGATCATGCCTGAGGAAAAGGATTATTCCCCGTTTGACAACCAGTGGGGCGGAAGCCAGAATACGGGTTCCTATAACGCCGATCCGTTTGCGGGCAGCGGCACAGGCACTGGCAATAGTACTGGCAATGCTACCGGCACAGGTATGGGCGCCGACAATTTTGAAAGCGATTTCAACACGGACAGCGAAAACTGGGATACACCGAAGTATCGCCCTGAAAAAAGCAAATTCATACTTGGCGCCGTGCTTGTGGTTATCGGTATACTGTTTCTTATAGGGCAGGTCTTTCCGGTTCTGTTCAACCCGAAGCTGATGATTCCCTTAATAATGATCGTAATCGGCGGACTTATCGTCTTCCGGGGAAGGAAATAAGGCAATGCAGGAAAGACATAAAGGTATTGGCTTCGGGATATTGCTGCTGACGGTTGGAGCCTTGTGGCTGCTTGGATTGGCCCATATAGTTACTATAAATACGTTTTTCGCATTTTTGGCTCTGTGGCCGCTGATACTTGTGGTTATCGGCATAAGCATTATGTTCAGGAACAACAGGTTCGTAAGGGCGGGAGCCTGGCTCGTACTGGTGGCGGTGGTAGTATGCTACGGGTATTTCGGCACCCCTGCCCGCTCGCCGTTTATCAGCGGGAGCTTCATCGTGGATGAGAAATGGAGCGGGGAGCGCGAGACTGTTAAATTCGAAAAGAATCCCCAGACGGAGAATGCCGAACTTCAACTGAAATTCGGAGCTTCGAAGCTCAATATCGATTCGTCCGCCTCCGGCCTGCTCGAAGCCGATATCGTAAAAGATGCCGTGAGATACTCGAAGCCCAGCGACAGCGATCGTACACCACGGCTGGAATTCGAGATGAGGAATTTCAACATAGGCATGCTTAAGGACGATGCTTCGATGGTATCACGTTTCAGCCTGAACAAGGATGTCGTATGGAAGATCGACATCCAAACGGGTGCAGAGTCCGACGATATCGACTTGTCCGGCCTGAAGACCGAAAAACTGGAGCTTAAGACCGGGATGTCGGAGATCAAGCTTAAAATGGGAAGTTATGATACGGATATAAATATAGATGCAGGGGCTTCGAAGATCGACATCACACTGCCTGAGGATACCGGCATGAGGATTAAGCTCGACGGCGGAGTCAACAGCACCAATATAGATGGCTCGGACTGGACCAAGGATGGAGATTGGCATTATTCCCCGGGATATAATGAGAAGAGCCATAAAATAACTGCCGACATCCATATGGGCGTTGGAAATCTCACGGTTGAATGATAACTGATTAATTGCGGGGTTCGGATGATTCAAGCTTTGAAGGAACGATACAAAAAAATATGGGATGCTACGCCTGACACTTTTCCGATCCTGCAGGATTCTTACCCGACGGAATTACAGCAGTCCAAGGAAGTAAGAATGGACAGTTATACTGATGAAGCCATCATCCTTATAAAGAAATTTTCGGATAAAAACACGGCAAACGCTGCAGAGTGGGGCTCATCGCTGAAGAAGATTATAAACGAGTGCGGAACGGGAGTACTGGAACTCGGCAGTATGAAGCTGCTGCTGGATATGGGCTTCTGCGAGGTAACGTCGGACTTTATGACCAGATCCCGTGAATTCGATAAAGATTTCAAAATGGATGATATTTTCCAATCCCTGAGAAATGTCTGGATCGCAAATTGTATCCAACTGCTGATGGCCAGAAAGGTGGAGCTTACGCCTTCAGTATTTGCCTACAGCATGCTTTATCCATATACCGACAACTTTCTGGACGCTTCGATAGTCTCCGATTCCAGTAAGGAAAAGCTGAATGCCAGGTTCAGAAGCAGGCTCGCCGGAGAACCGGTAGCGGCCGGGTCCTCACTCGAAAACAGCATATTCGGCCTGGTCGGGATTATAGAAGATGAGTTCAACAGGCAGTTGGCTCCGATGGTCTACGAAAGTCTGCTTGGTATACAGATGGCTCAGGAAAGAAGCCTTTGGCAGTCGGCCAGAAAATCGGGCGGATCGGCCGACGTAGTGGATATTAGCATAGAAAAGGGCGGAAGCTCCGTGCTGGCAGACGGTTGTCTGATCAAAGGCCGCCTGACGCCCGAGGAAGCTTCGTTTGTTTTTGGCTTCGGGGTTATGCTGCAGTTCATCGACGATCTGCAGGATGCCTCGGATGACAGGAACAGAGGACATATGACGATATTTTCGGGTAAAGCAGACAGAACTTCTGTTGAAAAATGCACAAACAGACTTGTCAATTTCACCATAAATGTTCTCGGCGAGGACAGCTGCTTCACTTCGCCGGTCGCAGCCGAGACAAAAAAGCTCATAAAGGCCAGTATACTCTTCCTGCTATACGGTGCGGTCGCCTGCAACATCGGTATGTACAGCCGGGATTACTTGAAGATGCTCGAAGAGCATTCACCCTTGAGTTTCGGATACCTTAGACGCTTCTATAAAAAGATAGGACGTGAATACGGCAAGCTCAAGCTGAAAATGGCCGTCAACCACCTTGAAATACCGATGGCCAAGGCGTTTGCCAGCGGGAGTATATAGAGGTAAGAAACAAGCAGCAGGCAAAGGTACGCTTGCTGTTTTTTATTGAGGAGTTTTGCCCAAAAAACGCAGACGCTGTTTGCGCCTGTTGCTTTTATTGCGGAGTTTTGCCCAAAACCGCAGACGCTGCTTGCGCCTGTTGTTTATATTGAGGAGTTTTGCTCAAAGAGCATATAGATTCGGCTTGGCGGCAAATTCAAACTCGCTCGCTTTTGTTTAATTACTCTGCTCGCTCAAACATGAATTTGCCCTTGAATATGCCTCATCAATTATGCTCTAATTTACAAAACTCATGCAATGCCAAACAACAAGCGCATCCGGCTTGCGGTTTGTAAATATGGCAAGCTTTTAAGCTTCGGGTTGGTCAAAATTACAACTTATGGGACGTAAAAGTCAACATAATTCTGGACTTATTATCTTTATTGCGCAAAAAAACTCATTATTTACTGCAAAAATTCATTATTAGCGTGGATATTTACCCCATTAATTGAAAAAGTGACCAACCTCGCAAGGCATTTCATTCTAACTGCCTGATGCAGTATTCATCAACACGCCTTACAACGCTATGGGTATAAATAGAGAAATACTTGGACCAAAAGCGATATGCCGTCGGATTGATGCTCTCAAAATCAACGCCAAAGCGTTTAAACCCTTCTTTTCTAAGTGTACCAATAACAAAGTTTAATAAGCTTTTGTAAATTCCTGTTCCTCTGTATTCGGGCAGACAGTATGCGCCATCTACATACCGCAAATCGGAAGCATCAGTAATAAAGGTTTCTCCGCTGTTGGCGATTCTCAAAAACGCTATGATTTTATTGCCGTTTAGCGCTGCAAAGAATCTGCTTTCGTCCGTAATCGAATCATAAAAGGTTTCCTGAGAATGGGAATGAACCATAAAAGACGGACTGCATGCCATATGTTCTCCCAACATTGCATACAGAGGATAAGCAAGAATAAATTCATCCGGAGTCAATTCACGGAAGGTATATTGGGAGCAATCCTGCGGGCAGTTTTGTGGTATTGTTTCAACCATTGGCCTTATTTCTTCCATTGGTCTGATTGCATCCATACACCTGATGCCGAAGCCATAACGGAAGAACTGCTCTTGAGCGACTGTGTCATGAGCGTACAGGCTAACTGCATGGCTGGAAGCTTTGGCTTTTACCCATTTTTCGGCGGCAGCCTGATACATGCGGGCGTAAATTTCTCCTTTGCCTTCGGCAATTGCTCCATTACCATGAATGGGAGAAAAAACACCTGTTGCATCGGTTGATTGAAAGGCATTATTAAATGGAGGATAACAGCATAAAAAACCAAGCATCCTTTCACCTTCAAACGCGGCGACGCCGAGTCCGTTTTCGGCGAAACCGCACATGTCGGGCCAAATATCTACTGGAGGCAGCACAGCGGCATATTCACGTTCAGCATCGTAATTTTGTCTGCCAATTAGAATTGCCTGCTCTATCTGCTTTTCAGTAAAATCGACAATCTGCATACTGTTGATCTCCTTATTCTTCTCAAATATTTAGTGAAACGTTCAAACAGTTTTCTGTTAACCGAGTCTTTTTGACTGCGCGTTAATTAATTCCTTATCTTCGAAGTAATTTAGTTTCATCGCAGTTTTTACTTCCAATAAGGTATTTGCCGCAACTTCTCTTGCTTTATAGCTGCCCTTCTGCAGAATATTGTAAACCTCCGGAATATCTTTCTCAAAAATTGTTCTGTTCGTACGGAATGGTTCGAGCTCTTCCTGCAAAATTGCGCTTAGAAACTTCTTTACTTTTACATCGCCAAGGCCGCCCTTGGTATAATGCTCCTTTAATTCGTCCAGATTATTGTATCCTGAAAGATAGCGTGAAAAATGCTCATCCCTGCAAAATGCATCCAGGTAAGTGAATACGGGATTTCCCTCTACGTTGCCCGGATCTTCAACCCTTAAATGATTCGGGTCCGTGTACATGCTCATTACTTTTCTCTTTATTTCTTCCGGTGTATCGGATAAATAGATACAATTATTCAGGGTCTTGCTCATTTTTGCCTTGCCGTCAGTCCCGGGCAGCCTAAGGCAGGCTTTATTTTCCGGAAGCAATATTTCCGGTTCAATAAGGACTTCGCCATATATTGAATTGAATTTTCTCACGATCTCTCTTGCCTGTTCTATCATCGGAAGCTGGTCTTCGCCGCCCGGAACCGTTGTTGCTTTGAACGCAGTTATGTCTGCAGCCTGACTGACAGGGTAGGTAAAAAATCCTACGGGAATGCTTTCTTCAAGGTTTTTCATTTTTATTTCCGTTTTTACGGTAGGATTTCTTTGCAGCCGTGCTACAGTCACTAAATTCAAATAGTAAAATGTCAATTCGCAAAGCTCCGGAATCTGTGATTGAATAAAAAGTGTGGATTTGACAGGGTCGAGGCCGATTGCCAGATAGTCCAGTGCCACCTCGATAATGTTCTGATGGATTTTCTCCGGATTATCCGCATTATCGGTAAGTGCCTGAGCATCAGCAATCATGATGAATATCCCATCATACAAACCCGAGTTTTGCAATTCCACCCTCCGCCCGAGAGAACCTGCGTAATGACCGACATGGAGCTTCCCGGTAGGTCTGTCACCTGTCAATATTACTCTTCCCATACTATACCTCCAAGTTATTTATTCGATATAATAAAAAATTCCTATCCAACACAGGATAAGAATCTTATTTTGCCACCAATGAGACAATCAACATACAAACATATGCGTCCATCATAACGGTCAGGATTTCCGTCGACTCCTACTCAACCAAAAGTTTTTCAGGTCGCCCTCATAAGCCCATTCAGTATACATCAAAACCCTGCATTCTCACCAATAGCAGTTCTCTGTAGTTTTAAACCATATACCTACTCTTCTTACTCCGCGGTTTTAATATTCATTTACTTTATTTTACGTCTGTATTTGTTCAAGTGTCAATACTGCCAGCCGGTACACGTTCTTTCGCAAGACCAATCTCAATTTTTCAATATTTCTATTATTTCCACCTTGTACTTTCCTCGCGGGGCGTCGACTTCGACGGTTTCACCGGCCCTTCTGCCCTTCAAGGCCTTGCCAAGGTCCGACTCGATGCTTATCTTCATATTTACGGGGTCGATGTCCATTGTCGTAACAAGCGTGACTACGTCTTCGTCTCCATCTTCCACGAATTTTACCCTGGCCTTGCTGTTCACGCCCATTACAGTTTTATCGATGTCTTTATCATCTATTACCACTGCGGTGGATATCATGGTCATCAGGTACTGGATCCTGTCGTCGTTTTCCCTGTAGTTCCTGCAGGCTTCCTTGTATTCGGCATTTTCCGACCTGTCGCCGTGTGCGGCCGCAACCAGCTTTTCCTTTGCGATCTCCGCCCTTTTTACAGTCATCCTGTATTCGAGTTCTTCCTGCAGCTTTTTTATATTTTCTTCTGTCAGCACATTATTCATAGAACCTAACGCCTCCTGAAGTGTATTATATAACAACATTGAGAGGTATTCCATACCAAACCTTACAGCGGTCTAAAACGGCCGAATGCTTCGCTGCCGGGCAAATCCGGCATTGCTGTGCACGGGATTGATCGCTTTGGCAAATATTTATTTTCTGTATATATCCCCTTTCATTTATGATAATATTAAAGAAATGGGACACCATTCGTAACAAAAATATGGAGACTCAAATAACAAAAAGGAATGATCATACCAGATGGATGCAATCATACTTGCATCTTCTTCACCAAGGAGAAGAGAACTGCTGACGCAGGCCGGAATACCGTTCACGGTGATGCCGGGCGATGTCGACGAGGGCAGTGTGAAGCTTTACGGCACGCCGTCGCAGAAGGCCGAACAGCTGGCGCGAATGAAAGCGGAGGATGTGGCGAAAAAGGTCGGTAAAGGGATAGTTCTTGGAGCGGATACGATAGTGGTGTGCGATGACGAAATCTTCGGTAAACCTGCGGATGAGGAACACGCCAGACGAATGCTGGAAAACCTTAGCGGGCGTATACACCTGGTTATTACGGGGGTAGCTCTGGTGAACGCGGAAACCGGAGAGACTAAAAGCGGGCATGAAATAACGAAGGTGAGTTTTGCCGAATTGACAAAGGATGAGATAGAAGCGTATCTGAAAACTGGAGAGCATCTTGGCAAGGCAGGAGCTTATGGCATCCAGGGCAAGGCCGCGCTGTTCGTAAAGAGTCTGAACGGCTGCTATTCAAACGTTGTCGGACTTCCATTGCAGAGGTTGTACCGCATGTTGGCTCAATTGGGCATAAATGCTGCCGAATGGAATTTCCAAAAAGAAGAATAATATTACAAAATATAGCAAACAATTGTATAAAAATGGTATAATGAAAGGCGGTGTGTTACAAAAATTTAAAGATTGCGGGGTTGACCAAAATGGAATACAGACTTAGAATGAAGGATATACCGGTCAATGAAAGGCCTTATGAAAAGTTGGAGAAATATGGCGCGGAAACACTGTCAAATGCGGAGCTTCTGGCAATTGTCATAAGGACCGGCAGCATGGAAGAAACTTCTGTGACATTGGCACAAAGGCTTCTTACATATGGCGGCAACACGGGCGGGATAGCTTTCCTGCATGATATGTCTGTAGAAGAACTTAAACGCACCAAGGGGATCGGGAGAGTCAAAGCCCTGCAGATAAAGGCAGTCATGGAATTATCAAAAAGGGTTTCGGCATCATTGATAAATAACAACCGCGTTACCATAAAATCTCCGGTTGAAGTAAGCTCTCTTCTTATGGAAGAGATGCGGCATCTGAAAAAGGAAGTTTTTAAGATAATCCTGCTGAATACGAAGAACCATATCATAAAGTATCTTAACGTATCGGTAGGAAGCCTCAACTCATCGATAGTTCATCCAAGGGAGGTCTTCAGCGAAGCTGTTAAGGCTGGATGTTCCGGCGTTCTGCTGGTCCATAACCATCCGAGCGGCGATCCCGAGCCGAGCAGGGAGGATATCGAAACGACGCAGAGGCTTGTCAACGCAGGCAATATACTTGGAATCAAGGTCCTCGACCATGTGGTCATAGGGGACGGAAAGTACATAAGTTTCAAGGAGCAGGGACTGATGTGATACAACCGGCGATTTTTGCAGCGGCAAAATCGCAGATTGATTAACCTGCATCCCTTGTAAAGGACTTTGGGAGGATTGGACATGGGATTTTTAGCTAGAGACATAGGAATCGATCTGGGAACCGCAAACACGCTTGTACATCTTAAAGGAAAGGGCATCGTTGTAAGAGAGCCCTCTGTCGTGGCAATCAATAAGACTACGAAGGCTATACTGGCTGTAGGTGATGACGCAAAGAACATGATAGGCAGAACTCCCGGCGACATTGTGGCCATAAGGCCGATGAAAGACGGGGTCATAGCCGATTTTGACATAACTCAGAGCATGTTGAAATATTTCATAAAAAGAGCAATGGGCAGCGGTTTCGTTTCGAAACCGAGAGTTGTAATATGCGTACCTTCCGGAGTTACCGAAGTTGAGAAAAGAGCGGTCGAAGAAGCTACGCTTCAGGCGGGAGCCAAGGAAGCCTATTTGATAGAAGAGCCGATGGCGGCTGCCATAGGTGCAAATCTTCCCGTTGAGGAGCCTTCGGGCAGTATGATCGTCGATATCGGAGGCGGTACGAGCGAAGTCGCCGTTATTTCGCTTGGCGGCATCGTTACCAGCAAATCGCTGCGGATCGCAGGAGATGAGTTCGACGAAGCAATCGTTCATTTCGTAAAGAAGGAATACAACCTTATGATCGGCGAAAGGTCGGCCGAACAGATAAAGGTAACCATAGGCAACGCTTATCTCAAACCCCAGGACGAAACCATGGAGGTGCGTGGCAGAGATCTTATAACCGGCCTTCCAAAGAATATATCCATATCTTCAAGCGAAATAAATGAAGCTTTGAAGGAGCCCATCAACGCGATTGTCGATTCCATCAAGTTTACACTTGAAAAAACTCCTCCGGAGCTCGCGTCGGACATAATGGACAAGGGTATCATGCTGGCCGGCGGCGGAGCGCTTCTCAGCGGACTGGACAAGCTGATACACGAGGAGACCGGCATGCCCGTAATGGTAGCGGAGAGACCTCTGGACTGCGTTGCTATCGGGGCCGGCAAGGTGCTGGACGAAATAGAGACTCTCAAGAGAGTGCTGATCACACCGAGAAAACTGAAATAGAGAGGAGACATGTCCTTTGCTGCGTATTTTCAGAAGCAAATGGTTCATCGTGTCTTTTATTACTATCATCCTTTTAGTTATCATGGGGGTTTCGGCAAATAAAAGCAGCAAGCTGAATTGGCTGAATAACATACTTAGTGTCCCTATGAAACCGGTCCAGGGTTTTTTTACAGCAGCTGGCCGGAAGGTCGGGGACACATTTTCATTCTTTAAGGATATTGAAGCGGTAAGGAAAGAAAACGATCAGTTAAAAACACAGGTAGCCGGGCTGGAAAAGGAAAACCGTGAGCTATCCGTTCTAAAAGTTAAAAATGAGGAACTCCGCCAGGCATTAAACCTGAAAGAACAGTTCGGAGATTATACGATACTGGGCGCGAACATAATAGCGGTCGACCCCGGCAACTGGTTCAACGTATTCAAGATCGACACCGGCAGCAAGGAAGGGGTTAAAACTGACGCCCCGGTTGTAACCAGTGCAAGGGGACTGGTCGGCAGAGTTGTATCCTCCGACTTTACAACGTCGAACGTGCAGACGATTATCGACGAGGAAAGCGCCGTATCAGGCTGGATAGCAAAAGCCGGCGGCGGGCATGCCATAGTAAGGGGCGACATGCAGCTCAAGGAAAAAGGCCTTTGCAAAATGGATTATATACCTCTGGAGGTCGACGTCGAGGTGGGGGATATTATTGAAACCTCCGGTCTCGGCGGTGGTATTTATCCCAAGGGGATACTGATCGGAGAAGTCATAGAAGTCAGGAAAACCAACAGCGAACTCGACAGGTACGCGATTATAAAGCCGGCTGCCGATTTTAAACGGCTGGAAGAGGTTTACGTACTTAAAAACAACCAATCTGACGAAACAGGTAGTGCCGGAAAATGAAAAGAAAGTTCATATTCTATTCCTTCTTCATTCTGGTATTTTTTCTGCTGCAGACTACTCTGCTGCATTACGCTGCAATTCTTGGCGTCATACCCAATATCCTGATAGTATTTGTGATCATAACCGGTTTACTGCGCGGTAATACAGAGGGTGGAACAGTCGGATTCTTTGCAGGGCTGGTTGTCGACCTGGTTTTTGGCAGCGTTCTCGGGTTTTACGCCCTGCTTGGCCTTTATCTGGGCATAGCGGCAGGCTCGGTCAGCCGCAGGCTTTTCAGGGAGAATCTGCTGGTTGCTGTATTCTTTACGTTTGTGTATTCTGTTCTATATGAATCCATGATATATATCATAAATAATATTATGTCAGGCAGCATGCAGTTCTGGTTCGCGATGACGGACATAATACTGCCAGAATCCATCTACAACAGTATTATAGCCATATTGATGTTCCCGCTGCTTATCAGGGCGGAACGCTGGTTCGAAGGCAAAGAAAGCAATGCAAGGAAGTATTGATCCGTATATTTGCGGATACTGGTCCTGCAAGAGGTGATTGATTTGAAGGAGAAGCTTAACAACAGATATCTTATACTGGCCGTGGGTTTCCTGGCCTTCGGGTTCGTTATAATATTCCGCCTTTTCAACCTCCAGATAGTGGAGGGTGAAAGATACAGCGAAGACTCGCAGCGGAGGGTCCTCAAGGAAAGCGACATCGAAGCGGCGAGAGGAAAGATCCTTGACCGTAACGGCGTACCTATCGCTATCAACCGTCAGGGCTTTACCGTCCAGCTCGTAAAAACCAACATCGAAACTGCCGAACTGAACGCCATGCTTCTAAAGCTGTCCGATATACTCAAAAAGAACGGGGAGGAACATATCGACAACCTGTCGAAGTATCTGACATTCAATCCCACTACCTTCGCCGACAATTCCGAAAAGCAGATAACCTCATGGGAAACGAATTCAAACAAGCTCGGCCTGGACAAGAAGGATGTAAAAACCACGCCTGAAGAGCTTTTTAAATATATGAGGGAGACAAAATTCAAGATCGATCCCTCATATACGGATGAGCAGGCATACAGAATAATGATTTTAAGGTATGAGATACTGATAAACAACTGGAGCTTTGTCACCGGAGGAACGGTGTCCATCGCAAAGAATATCAGTATGGATACCATATCCGAGATAGAGGAAAGGCACAGCGAATTTCCCGGCGTCATTACATCAGTGGAACCCGTCAGGGAGTATGTAAACGCATTCAACGAAGCTCAGGTGCTGGGCTATGTCAGGCGCATCTCGTCCTCACAGTACGACAATCTAAAGGATGAGGGTTATGACAATAATGACCTCATAGGATGGGCCGGCGTCGAGAAGACGGCCGAACGCTACCTCCGTGGGAAAAATGGCAAGATGAGTATCGAAGTCGATACGAGCGGCAGGCTGACGCGAAAGCAGGAATCTGTGGCGGCCATACCGGGCGACGATGTATTCCTTACCCTCGACACGAACCTGCAGAAAGTCACAATGGAATCGCTAGCCCGTAATATCGACGTTATAAAGAACAAGAAGGAAGATAACAATTTCAACGATGCAAATGCAGGGTCGGCGGTAGTATTGGATGTAAACACCGGAGCGGTGCTGGCAATGGCGAGTTATCCGAGCTATGACCCATCCGTTTACCTGGCCGGTTCGGAGGATAAGACCGCACAGCAGACGATCGACTTCCTGAACAATCATGACCCGAACAAGTCCCAGCTGAACAGGACCATACAGGAAATATATGCCCCGGGTTCTACCTTCAAGCCGCTTGTAGGCATTTCAGCACTTGAAAAAGGAGTAATAACGCCGAAAAGCAGCAACTATTATGATTCCGGTCATACCAATATAGGCGGCAGGGATCTGTACTGCCTCGAATATCCTGATAGGGGACATGGCATGCTGGACCTCAAGCGAGCGCTCGAGACCTCCTGCAACATCTATTTTTACATGCTTGGCCGTGATACGGGGATAGACACTCTCGATTACTGGGCTGCCTATTTCGGCCTCGGCAAGAGAACCGGAGTAGATCTGCCGAGCGAAGAGGATGGTATGATGTCCTCCATAGACCTTAAAAAGCAGCTTCGAAATGACATATGGAGACCTGCCGATACGGCCCAGGTTTCTATAGGGCAGTTCGACAACGCCTTCACTCCGCTCCAGATGGCGGATTATATCGCGACCATCGCAAATGGAGGGAAAAGGTACAAGCCCTATGTTATCAAGCAGGTAGTCCGGTATGACGGCTCCATTGCCAATGTAACGGAACCTACCTATACAAAGGTCCCCGTGAAGCAATCGACGATCGATGCAATAAAACAGGGTATGGTAGCCGTTACCCAGTCGGTAGACGGAACAGCCTACAAGTCGTTCGTTGGCCTACCATTCAATGTAGCAGGCAAGACCGGTACCGCACAGACGTCGAGAGGCATCGAACGCTCGCCGAATGCACTGTTCGTATGCTATGCCCCCGCCGACAAGCCGAAGATCGCCATTGCCATAGTCATCGAAAAGGGTGCCTGGGGCTCGAACGTCGCACCTATCGCAAGGGACATCATCGATGAGTATTTCGGACTTAAGAAAGCGGACTCGGGCAGCTCGCAGCTTAAGCCGGAAGGCGCATTGTTTAATCCGTAGGAAAAACAGTTCGAGTGGGGCAGGCGGATACATGCACCTCCGCTCCGTCAGCTTAGTTAAGCCTTGTGTCGGGTTTAGGTACCCAAGGTTTTAAATGAGATCGTCTAAAATATCGACATAAATCCTATGGCAATTCCTTTACCTCTTTGATAGAATATTTATCGTAAAGGGAGCGTGTTGAGTTTGGAAGAAGTACTTGACAAGATTCTGTCGAAGTTGGATAAGATTGAGCTTGATGTTTCCAGCATAAAAAACAGTGTGAAGCAGCTAGATAAAAAAGTTGATGGAGTGACTGAAGTAGTTGCCAGGACAATGGAAGATATTTTTGAATAGAAATCAACAGTTGAAAAACAACAGGTGGAAATACGTGTTATAAAAGGTGGAGCGGCAAACGCCTGATAGAAGTGAATCAAACAGGGGCTTTTGCGGGGCTCCTTTTTCATGCCTTCTTTCATTTTCTCCCGCCCATGCCGACCATCCTATGGGGCCAGACCGCGCTCGCTCTCCATAATCGTATTAATCGCCGTACTCACCGCGCCCCAAACCATTTCATTTGGTTAACCACCTCCTTAGTATTTATGTTAAGATAATAATGTCTAAAATTTTCTAGGAGGATGATGAGACAATGGAAGAATTGTTCGTGCGCGGAAAGAGCCTGGCTGAGGCGTATCACCGCTCCATAGAGGCTTTGTACAAGTATGGTGAGATATGCGAATGCCCCGATTACAACCAGAAGCAAAGAGAGTGCAGCATGACGATATTTGTCGTGGAGCCGTTTGCCGAACCGATGATCAGCAGGCTGTTCATCGGCGGTCATACGGATCTCGAACAGTACAGGCAGGAGATGCTGGACGGCATCCTCGATTTCAGGATAGGCCACGGCTGGGATTATACATATCACAACAGGATACAGGAACAACTTCCGTTCATATACGAGGAACTAAGGCGCAATCCCGACAGCAGGCGGGCTGTGGTAGACGTCAGGGACTGGCGCGCCGACACGAAGCACGGCAATACGAGCCCCGCGTGCCTGCAGCACATTCAGTTCTTCATCCGCGACAGCAAGATGCACGCTAAGGTGCTGATGCGCAGCAACGATGCGCCTGAAGCCACGTTCATGAACATGTTCGCGTTCATTATGCTTATGAAGCGGGTTGCAGACGAACTTGGTGTCGGAATCGGCACATATACGCACAGGGCTAATTCGTTCCATTGCTATGAGAAGGATTTCAAGCTTATGGAAGGTTACATGCGCGGTATTGAAAAGGGAGAGAATATCACCTATGAGTACGAAGGTTTCTACGACGAACTTATGGAGGAAGCCAGGCCCGAGATTGCCGAAAAGGTCAGGCAGCTGAGGGAGCGTACAGTATAAAGCCCCGCGTTGTTTGCATTCGGCAGGCTTCAGGGGGATTGTTCCAGATAACCGATCAGTACCTAAGCCTATGTTAATTTATCGTGTATTTTTTTCTTGCCTGATTGACTAAATAATGTGATAATATTTTATGTGAATCCGTCTTTCGTACAGGGGGTCCGATACATGGAAGAAAACATAATAAACTTTAAAGCTACTGTAAACGGCCTGATTCTGATCATGAGGGAAGAGGACGATTTCGACACTGTCTACGAGAATATCGAAAGAAAGCTGGAATCCTCAGGCAGATTTTTCAAGGGCGCAAGCATGTCTGTAAAGTACCGCGGGAGGAAACTGAACGCGGAGCAGGAAAAAATGATCTCTGAGCTCATTTCGAAGAAAACCAATGCCGAGATCAAAAGCTTCGAAGAGGATACCTCGGTACCCGAGCCTTCAGCGGATGAGACCGAAAAGGTCATTGAAAAGCCCAAGATGAAACGGGTATTTTTCAAGGATCTCGAGGAAGGCGTCACCAAGTTCTACAAGGGTACAGTCAGATCCGGCAAACTGGTCAGTTTTGAAGGAAATCTGGTCGTCATAGGCGACGTCAATCCCGGAGGAGAAGTGATAGCGACCGGCAACGTCATCGTTATGGGCTCCCTGAGAGGGATGGTGCACGCCGGGGCCGACGGCAACAAAGATGCGATAGTTGCGGCTTTGAGTCTGCAGCCCGTACAGCTTAGGATTGCCGACGTCATTACGCGCCCGCCGGACACGAAGGAAACCAGCAGAGGGCTTGTTCCCGAAATGGCCTTTGTGCGTGACGATCTGGTGTATATCGAAAGCTTTTTGCCCCAATACAAATAAAATGTAATTGTTTGATCCATTTTACATATGGCCGGTCGAAAGGCACATGGGAGGTATTTTGATGAGTGAAGTCATAGTTGTTACATCTGGCAAGGGGGGCGTCGGCAAGACGACAACAACCGCCAATCTGGGCACGGGACTTGCTTTGGCAGGTTACAAGGTGGTTCTTGTTGATACCGATATAGGTCTTCGTAATCTCGATGTTGTCATGGGATTGGAAAACAGGATTGTCTATGATCTGGTGGATGTGGTTGAGGGCTTTTGCCGTGTCAAACAGGCGCTCATCAAGGACAAGCGTTATGAGGGACTGTACCTTCTGCCGGCTGCACAGACAAGGGACAAGACAGCGGTCAACCCTCAGCAGATGATGAAGCTGTGCCAGGAATTGAAGGAAGAATTCGATTACATATTGATAGACTGCCCGGCAGGTATCGAGCAGGGCTTCAAGAATGCTATCGCAGGCGCCGACAGGGCTATCGTAGTTACAACGCCGGAGGTTTCGGCAGTCAGGGACGCGGACAGGATCATCGGACTGCTTGAGGCTAATGAATTAAGAAATCCAAAGCTGCTTGTAAACAGGCTTCGCATAGATATGGTAAAACGCGGCGACATGATGTCGATAGACGATATCATCGACATATTGGCGATCGGGCTGATAGGCGTTGTGCCGGACGACGAGAAGATCGTTGTTTCGACGAACAGAGGCGAACCTGCAATTACCGATGATAAGGCGCTTGCCGGACAAGCCTACCGCAATATAGTGAGAAGGATCAGGGGCGAAGAAGTGCCTTTCATGAACTTCAATGAGGACCAGGGCTTTGTTGACAAGCTGAAGAAATTATTCGGGCTCAAGGCTAACTGAAAGGGAGGGGATCTGAATGCTGCTCGACTTAAGTAAAATATTCGGTAAACCGAAGAACTCCAAGGAAGTTGCCAAGGAACGGCTTAAACTTGTGCTTATCCACGATCGTGCGAATGTATCTCCGCAGTTCCTGGAAATGCTGAAAAGTGAGATTATAAAGGTTATAACGAACTACATGGATATCGAAGAGAGCGCGCTGGACATACAGCTGACCCGTACAAAAAGCGACGACGGCGAGAGTACTGTACCCGCACTTTATGCGAGCATTCCAATTAAAAACATCAAAAGCAGCGGAAAATAATATTAAGGTATCACAGGGTTATGAACATTGCGCTGATAGCACATGACAAAAAAAAAGAATTGATGGTGGATTTGTGTATAGCATACAAGGGGATACTCCAGCAGCATTCCCTTTATGCTACGGGTACTACCGCGTCGTTTATAACCGAGGGCTCAGGACTGCCTGTATATAAGTTTTCACCCGGTCCTCTCGGCGGTACTCAGCAGATTGCGGCCAGGGTTTCGCTGAATGAGATCGACCTGGTGATTTTCCTGAGAGATCCGGTTAATCCAAGGGAATACGAACCAGATATCAACTCTCTGCTGCGGCTTTGTGACACCAATAATATCCCATTCGCCACGAATATAGCTACGGCAGAGGTACTGATCAAAGGGCTGGAACGGGGCGATCTGCACTGGCGGGAGCTGAAGTAGCCCGGGAGGTTCAATATCCGGTAAAAAATCGTAAAGATAAAATGAGAAGTCATGAAAGCAGCTGAAAGGCTGCTTTTTTATGTCGCGGCGTTCGTTGTGGCGTTCAATACGCCTTTGGATGTGGCGTTTGATGCACCATTCGACGCATTGTTCAATGTGCCGTTCGTGCGCCTTTCGCTAAGCCGTTTATGAACCATTCGAATCTGCATAGATTTCATCTCGTATACATAAAAATGGGTTTTCGAAAATATATATATAGAGGATTCTCGTGTATTTTTACGGGTTTTACTTTTGTACAGGAGATGAGACTATATGGACAGTTACATGGCAAGACCGAGATACGCACCCAGACGGCCGGCTCCGGTTCAGAAACGAAGAAGAACGACTCAGTCAAAGGGTTGGCTGAAAAGGCTTATCCTGTTACAGACTTTCATTTGCATAATATTGCTTCTGATGATAGCTGTCATAAAAGGTATACATATCTCTGCAACCAATTTCCTTTCAGAACAGGTGGATTATGTTCTGGAAAATAACGTTGAATTGAACGCCATATTTGATTATGTAGGGAACCTGGCGGCAGATGTGCGTAACAGCGTCGCTCCGGGTTCGGTGAAGAAGTCCGGAACTGAGGGCCTTCTGGCCGCGGAGGACAGCCGTGCCGTGGAGGGTAATCGGAATGCGGAGGACAGCCGGACCGCGGAGGATAATCGGGATACGAATGATATTCGGGCTGCAGATGGCAATCAGAACACAGATGACAGCCGGACCGCAGGGGGAGACCAGGCCGCGGAGGGAAACCTGGCCGCCAATGCTGAAAATGCGATGGGAGACGGAAATTCCGATAGAACTGCCGACTCTGCAGGTAAAACCACAGCTTTTACTGATGCTTTAGATTCAGCAGGGTCCACTGACGGTTCCTCGAACGACAATTCAGGTGATTCAATCTATTCAACCGATAATACTGCATATGAAACTGGCAGTGAGATCGGAGAAGCCGTCTCCCACCCTCAAACCTCGGTATTGGCTGCCAGCAGCGAAGAAATGGCACAGGAACTTCCGGAAATGACCGCTCCGGCTTATGGGCCTGTCGATACACTGTTTGGCAGTATCAGCAGCAAATCGAAAGGGAATCTCCATAATGGAATAGACATAGGATTGAAGCCCGGCGGCAGCGTCGTTGCCGCGGCGGACGGCGAGGTGGCGGAGACCGGCATATCACCGGAATATGGCGCTTTCATTAGGATCGTCCACAAGGGTGGCTGGCAGACTGTTTACGCCGGCTGTTCCAATTTCACAGTACAAAAGGGAGCTAAAATTAGTAGAGGAGATGTAGTAGCCCGGATCGGGAATACGGCCATTTCTGTGGGGTATCATCTGCATTTCGAGGTCTGGCAGGATGGAAAGCCCGTTAATCCGCTTGAATACATCAGCGTGGATGCCTATTGAAGTTCAGGCTCGGTAAGATCGAATGCAGGATAAGCATGTTGTTCATATTATTACCCCCGGTGCTGATTCTGTCCGGCTGTTGGAAGGAATACGGAACAGCCCTTTTTTCCATAGTACTGCATGAAACGTGCCATATAGTTGTCGCAAGGTTCTTCGGGGTATTGCCTGCTTCCATCAGTATTTCTCCTTTGGGCTTTTCGGCTGTCATACCCGAAACGAACTGTTCACGAAAAGCTTTGACTTTGGTTTATTCTGCCGGCCCGGCAGGCAATCTGCTGCTTTTTGCAGCAGGACTTACGGCCGGCTTTGTTTTTCCCGGGCTCAACGACTTGTTGGTGCTGCTATCCGCTACCAATCTTCTGCTTGCGATATTCAACCTGCTTCCGGTTTTGCCTCTGGATGGGGGCAGGATACTGTTCGGGCTGCTTTCCGGCAATTTTGGGCTTTTTGCGGCAGGACGGATCAGCCGGGTGATCGCATGGGGTACCTCGGCGGCAGTGGTACTTTATGGAATATATCGGGCGTATATTGGTATTCTGAATGTAAGTTTGTTAATTGCCGGGGCATATATGATGCTATTGCTTTGGAACGGCAGAATGGAGAGTGCTTTCATGAACATAAGGCAGATACTGTACAGACGGTCGCGATTTCTCAAAAAGGGGGTTTATCCGGCACGGGGCCTGGTGGTAGTAAAGAGTACTCTGTTGTCTGAAATTGTAAAAAACATGGATTTTGACAGCTTTCACATAATATATGTACTGGATGAGCAAATGCGCCTGCTGAAGGTTTTTACCGAGTCTGAGATCATGGACGCACTGGTCGGAGACAGCGAAAAAATTACGTTTGACCAGCTTATAAGTCAGGGCAGGAAGGGCGGGCAGGCTAGCGCAGGCAACCCGCAGACAAATACGGGCATGGAGCAGAGCGAATATGGCGGGCAGACAAATACAGGCGTGGACACGTAGAAATATAAGGAGGCGGCAGATGCCCCCTCCCTGACAGCTTGCGACACAGGAAGGTAAGAGAATTGATGCGTTATAAGGAATATTGATATTTGCACACTGCAAATATATAATAAGACAGGGTGATAATGATATGTACCTCAGAGCGGCATTCAAATTTAAAAATATATTTATGCTGGCGGTCGGATTGATACTGGCTTTATCTATCGCATCCACATACGGGGTCGGCTGGCTTGCCGGTTTGTTCGGTGCTGCGGGCGTTGTCGCTTACATCATAGGTATATTGAGCACGGCCAAAAGCAGCAAATTCAAAAGCGAGGTAGAGTTATCCGAAAAGCTGAACGATATTGATAAATTGAGCTGGGAGTGCAACAGCCACTACAGAAAGATCTCGGGACGCCTCGGTAAAAACCTCAGGATAAAGGCGGTAAGGGTTCTGAAGCAAAAAGAAGAGCTGATGAACTATTTCAAGCATTACGAGGAAGACCCCATCAAGCAGAAAATTATAGAACAGGCTCTGAAGCTTGTTATTGCATATTTGAGCCTGGCAAGCAATTATGCCGACAGTATGCGCGAGCTTTCACAGCAAAATCTGAACGAGCTCCATGCAAGGATCAATTTCAACAACAGGAAGCTGGGTACTCTGAAAAATTATCAGGCAGTACTGGAGCTTACAAAAACGGTGGAGATGGATGAAAAGCTGATGAAGACTCTGCAGGAGGATCGTGAAGAACTGGAAATGATCAATGTCAGGCTCGATCAGATCGAAAGCACGATAGTAGGTTTCAAGCACAGGATACTATCAAGCGAGCTTTCGGATCCGGAAACCGAGGAAATCGAAAACGTCATAAACGAGGCTACAGCCCTCGATAACGCGCTCAATGAGCACAGCAGGCTGCGCCAGAGGATATAGCCAGGATAGCGGACAGAGAAACTAAAAGACAGGGACGGTTCAGAACCGCCCCTTTTTTCTGCTGTTTTACCACTTACTATATACCCTTATACCCTTATACCCTTATATTTTCCATGATTTCCGCCGTCGACTTGGGTCTGTTCATAGTATACAAGTGAACCCCGTCAACGCCTTCTTCGATTAGATTCCTTATCTGCTTCGATGCATATTCTATACCGGCCTTGCGCATATCTTCGGGATCGTTCTGGTATTTATCCATCATGAGGACAAGCTTTGCCGGCAAAGAGCAGCCGCTTTTAGCGGTAATTGATTTTATCTGGTCGGCCTTGAATATCGGCATGACTCCCGCGGCAACGGGGCAATTGATGCCTGCCGCTCTTGCTTTTTCTATAAAATCGAAAAAGATACGGTTGTCGAAGAAGAGCTGGGTTATCAGGAAATCAACTCCGGCGCCAACTTTTTCCTTCAGATGCGCAAGATCCTCACTGAGCCTTCTGCAGTCGACGTGGCCTTCTGCATATGCAGCGGCGGCGATGCAAAAATTGTTGACCCTCCTGATATGCGATACGAGGGCGGAAGCATTGCAGTAGGCATTTTTGCTGAAATCGAAATCCGGCTGCCCGACAGGCGGATCGCCCCTCAGGGCCAACACGTTTTCTAGTCCCGATTCATGCATTGTACCGAGCATTATATCGATTTCTTCGACGGAATGACCGACACAGGTGAAATGCGCCATGCTTTCCGTATGGTAAAGATTCTTTATTCTCGAGGCTATTTCCAGCGTCCGGCCTTTCTGGCTGCCTCCCGCGCCGTATGTGACGCTTATGTAATCTGGGCCGAGCATAGTGAACTGTTCCAGGTGATCGTATATCGTTTCGATCGGCACGTCCGGCTTTGGCGGGAATATTTCGAAACCTATTACAGGTTTCTTGGTTTTGAACATATCAATTATTTTCATATTATCCTCCGCACAATTTTATGTAGGCAACAACTGCTAAATTAATTATAACATCCATCAAATTACTGTCAAGTACAATTAAAAAACCATTAAGTTCAATATGCAACTTAAAGAACGGTTATACATAATATGTATTGAAATAAAAACAGGAGCCTGTTACAATTATTTCAACTATTCTATTTTGCCGGGTATCATTACCGGCTATACGGGTTTTCAGATACACGGGGCGTTGTATCTGCGTAGATTCGTCAAGCCGTGCTGTTCAGGCTTCAGAGGAGGTGGAGAAATGCTCGGATTATCTGATCCATTGATTATCGGCGCCTATGTTTTCAGTATCTTTAGCGCAATTTTATGCGTAGTATACGGTTTGGCGAACTGGAATAAAGAGTCGGAGGATTGAACAGGTCATAATAATCATATCAAGGGTCCTGCAGTTTAAGATATGAGAGACGGTCGAATATCTTGGAAATAGCATGCTCCTTAAGATTAGAGTGAAAATAGGAAATTATGTCACTTAATTTTTAAGGAGGTTTATTATGTATGTCACCAGCATTATTCTTATCTATCTTGCCATAACGGCATTTCTCGGTTATCTTGGTTACAAAAGGACAAAAACATCAACTGATTATCTGATCGCCGGCAGAAGGACACACCCTCTCATAATGGCGCTTTCATACGGTGCGACCTTTATCAGCACTTCAGCCATCGTCGGGTTCGGCGGAGCTGCCGGACAGCTCGGCATGGGACTTTTATGGCTCACTGTCCTCAATATATTCGTCGGCATATTTATAGCTTTTGTAATATTCGGCAAAAGGACCCGGAAAATGGGTCACAATCTTGATGCACACACATTCCCCGAGCTGCTCGGACTCAGATACAATTCCAAATTCATACAGGGCTTTGCAGGGGCAATAATATTCCTGTTCATGCCGATCTATGCAGCATCCGTTATCAAGGGCGGGGCGGACTTCATTCAGTCATACTTCGGCATTTCCTACCAGGTTTCGCTGCTGGCGTTTGTTGCCGTAGTCGCAGTTTACGTCTTCATGGGTGGAATCAAGGGAGTCATGTATACTGACGCCTTCCAGGGCTTCCTTATGTTCGTGGGCATGACGTTCCTTGTCGTATTCACATACAGTAAGCTCGGGGGTATAGCAAGCGCGCATCAGCAGCTTGCAAACCTTTATAACGATCCTGCCGTTAAGGAGCAGGCCACTGCGCTTGCCAAGGGCGGTTTTACCGGCTGGACTACCATGCCGCGTTTAGGGACGCCGATCTGGTGGAACCTGGTATCAACCATAGTCATGGGCGTCGGTATTGGCGTTCTTGCACAGCCGCAGCTGGCTGTCCGCTTTATGACGGTAAAAAGCAACAAGGAGCTGAACAGGGCAGTCGTTTCCGGCGGTGTATTCATACTGATGATGACGGGCGTCGCTTTTGTGGTTGGAGCGCTTTCTAATGTGTATTTCTACGGCACCACCGGTAAAATTGCTTTGGCCGCAGCGGGAGCTAACGACAAGATCATACCGGAATTCATCAAGGCTTTTGTTCCAGAGTGGTTCGGGCCTGTTTTCCTGATCACGCTTCTAGCCGCCGCCATGTCCACTCTCAGCTCTCAGTTCCACACTATGGGCTCTGCGATAGGAAGGGACGTCTATGAAAAGAGTATGGGCGGAAAAGGCGGCAGTATGAGGCTCTCAAAGGGCGGAATGCTGATAGGTGTGCTGCTTAGTACGGCCCTGGCCTGGCTTACGACCTACCTCGATGTCAGCATGGCTATAATTGCAACCGGAACATCCCTGTTCTTTGGGCTTTGCGCCGCATCCTTCCTGCCGTCTTATATAGGGGCGCTTTATATCCGCAGAATGCCGAAGGCGGCTGCGAAATGGGGAATGATCAGCGGTTTTGTCACAAGCTTCATCTGGATTTTCTTCATACACGAAAAGGAATCGGCAAGCCTGCAGCTTTGCAAGCTGCTTACCGGAAAGACGTCGCTTCTTAAGGATACCGTACTGTCGCAGCTTTCGATGGTAGACCCGATATTTATCGCACTGCCTGTTTCTTTGATAGTTACGTGCATTCTGGCAATAGCGCTGAAGCCTGACCTGGAAATTGGACATCTGGAGAAATGTTTCAGTGGGATCGGCGTACAAAAAGCCTTGGAGCAGGATACTGCCAATGTAAATGAAGAAGGCTGACAACCCCAAAATCTTGTCTAAAACGACTTGATTGCTCCAGAGCTGGCTCAGCAAAGGCTGCGGTAGGCGTGGCACGGACAGCAGTTGGCTCAGCACAGGCAACAGCTGGTGCAACAGTATTCGCAGGACTGTCGGAACGGTATGGACCAATATATGGGCTCGTACTGCGGTATTGCAGTTTTGCCCCTGGTGGTTTACAATGTGAATTGAATTGTGTAATAGATATGGGGGTTATTTATGTTTAAAATCATCAGAAAGGAAGTACTGAATCCGACAGTCAAACTGCTTGAGGTTGAAGCTCCATATATAGCAAGAAAAGCTGAACCCGGCCAGTTTGTCATGCTCAGGATCAACGAGGAAGGCGAAAGGATACCGCTTACCATAGCTGATTATGACAGACAAAGGGGGACAGTAACGATAATATTTCAGGAAGTAGGCAAGACGACCCAATTGCTGGGGGCGCTCGAAAAGGGCGATAATATCCTGGATTTTGCGGGCCCTCTCGGCGTAGCAAGCCATCTTGAAGGCGTCAAAAAAGCCGCTGTCATCGGAGGAGGCCTCGGTACCGCGATCGCATACCCGCAGGCGAAAAAGCTGCACAGCCTTGGAGCCGAGGTCGACGTCATAACCGGCTTCAGGAACAGCAGCCTTATATTGCTGGAAAATGAACTGAAAGCAGCCTGCTCCCGCCTGTTCATAATGACCGACGACGGTTCCAACGGGAACAAGGGCTTTGTGACAGACATGCTCAAAAAGCTCATAGAAGAGGGCAACAATTATGATATGGTAATCGCTATCGGTCCCCTAATAATGATGAAGATGGTTTCGATGCTGACCAAGCCTTACGGCATAAAAACTTTGGTAAGCATGAATCCTGTTATGGTCGACGGCACAGGAATGTGCGGGGGCTGTCGTGTTACCGTCGGCGGAAAGACAAAGTTCGCCTGTGTCGACGGACCCGATTTCGACGGCCATGAGGTGGATTTTGACGAAGCCATGAGAAGGCAGGCCATGTACAAGAGCCAGGAAAAGCAATCGCTCGAGAACCATGTCTGCAGATTGGGGGGTGCGGCAAATGGCTGATATGTCATTACAGAAGGTAAGGATGCCCGAGCAGGAGCCTTCGGTAAGAAGCGGCAATTTCAAGGAAGTTGCGCTGGGCTATAACGAAGAGATGGCCTGCAAGGAATCGCAGAGGTGTCTGCAATGCAAGACCAGGCCGTGCGTGAGCGGCTGTCCTGTCAATGTGCAGATACCCGAGTTCATCAAGCTCATCAGCGAAGGCGATTTTGAAGGCGCCTACGCTAAAATAAAGGAAACCAACAGCCTGCCTGCAATCTGCGGACGTGTTTGCCCACAGGAATCGCAGTGCGAACAGCTTTGCGTCAGAGGTAAAAAAGGGGAACCCGTAGGTATCGGCAGGCTCGAAAGGTTCGCCGCCGATTGGTTTATGGCAAACAAGGAAGGAAAGACGGAAAAAACCGTGGGTAACGGCAAAAAGGTGGCTGTAGTAGGCTCCGGACCTGCCGGACTTACATGTGCGGGGGATCTGGCGAAGAAAGGCTACGATGTAACTATATTTGAAGCGTTCCACGTACCCGGCGGCGTTCTTATGTACGGAATACCTGAATTCAGGCTTCCCAAGGCGCTGGTACAGAGGGAGATAGAGACTGTGCGCCAGCTCGGCGTCAATATTATGACCAACATGGTCATAGGCAAGGTATTGTCGCTCGACGAGCTTCAGAAAGAAGGCTATGAAGCTATCTTTATAGGAAGCGGGGCCGGGCTGCCCAGTTTTATGGGCGTACCCGGGGAGAACCTGAACGGGGTCTACTCTGCGAATGAATTCCTTACAAGAGTCAACCTCATGAAGGCTTACCGCTTCCCGGACACCGATACTCCGGTCAGGGTCACGAAGAATGTCGCCGTAGTCGGCGGCGGAAACGTTGCCATGGATGCTGCAAGGTGTGCTAAGAGGCTTGGTGCTGAAAACGTGTATATCGTTTACAGGCGCTCGGAGGCTGAAATGCCTGCAAGGCTGGAAGAAGTGCATCATGCCGGGGAAGAGGGCATAATCTTCAAGCTGCTGACCAACCCGACAAGGGTTATTGGAACAGAGGACGGCTGGGTCAAGGGCATGGAATGTGTCGAGATGGAACTGGGAGAGCCGGATGCATCCGGAAGAAGAAGGCCTGTGGCAAAACAAGGCTCCGAGCACGTACTGGATGTGGAGACTGTTATCGTCGCGATAGGCCAGTCGCCTAATCCTCTTATAAAATCGACCACTCCGGGCCTCGAAACCCAGAAATGGGGAGGCATAATCGTAGAGGAGGAAACCGGCGCCACCAGCAAGGAAGGCGTGTATGCGGGCGGGGACGCCGTGACGGGGGCTGCAACGGTCATATTGGCGATGGGAGCCGGAAAAAAGGCCGCAAAGGCGATCGACGAGTATTTGAGCAGGAAGTAAACAGTAATAAGCAAACAGTAATCATTAAGCAGTAATCATAAACAGGGCTGATGGGCGTAGTTGCGGAAAAATGCAACTGCGCCTTTTTTGTGGTAGAATATTACTGCACATTTGTTTTGAAGTGCTAACTCAGGATCATTTACTATGGACGGTAGGAAAATGGAAAGAAAGTATATCTCAAAGAGCGGGTGGCAAAGAATAGAAACAAGTAAATGTGTTTTGTTTAATACTTACCAGGAACGCTTTAGCGGCTATGCATCAGCCATATTTGTTGATAAAGTTCATAAAAAGCTTATGTGCAAGTTAGCCGATAGAGAGTTTTGCCTCGTGGATGATGGTTATTCATGGATACAACGCTTGCCGATTAATAAAAATTGGTCCGTTACCACTATGTTTGATAACAAGAGTAATATAGTTCAATGGTATTTTGATATAACAAAACAAAATTCAATCGATGAGAATAGTCAGCCGTTTTATGATGACCTGTACCTCGACATCGTTATATTTCCATCAGGAGAAGTAGTATTGCTGGATGAAGATGAACTTAAAGAAGCTTTGGAAAGCGGAGATATTACGCAAAGTGACTTTGACCTGGCATATAGCGAGGCCAATAAAATAATGATTGGTATGGCAAAAGATATTGCATACCTGACAAATATGAGTTACAACGATTTGGAATTTTTCAAGGCTCATGTGAACTAATGATTTTAATTAATATAGGAGGTACAATATGAAGAGGTCTATGATGCAAATCTATGTAAAAGAGAGTGGAAAGGCCGTAGAACTGTATTTAAGAGCTTTTAACGCCACGCTGGGCTACAATATAAAAAGCTCTGAGGATACATTTTATCATGCGGAACTTGATGTTTGCGGCCACACATTAGCAGTAGCCGAGGCGTTTGATGGCATTGATAAAAGGATTACAGGCAACACCATGCAGTTTTGCTTTCATTACGGTGAAGGAAATGAAGATTTGGTTAAACAGGCTTATGAGCTACTTAAAGAAGGTGGCGAAATCCTGTTCCCGCTAGGTCCATGCGATTTTAGTCCATTGATGACAGATTTGGTTGATAAGTTTGGAGTCAGATGGTGTCTTTTTGTATAACTGACATCATACTTTTGTCACAATATCCCCCTTGACAACCCGGCATGGTGTTTTGTATAATAGCTTTTGCCCGATAAATTCGGGTGCGCTTACGGATAAAATGTGCGGGATTAACTCAGTGGTAGAGTGTCACCTTGCCAAGGTGAAAGTCGCGAGTCCGAATCTCGTATCCCGCTCCAAATCCGGAAGCCAGAGAGCGGAAGCCAAAGAGCGGCAATTATCGTACTATTATTTCAGTCAGGAATACAACTCGGCACTTGGTATCCGGTCCCTGATTTCCGGTTTTTTATAAATGCGGGTGTAGTTCAATGGTAGAACATCAGCCTTCCAAGCTGATTGCGTGGGTCCGATTCCCATCACCCGCTCCAACTTAATTCAGTCGAAGAAGACAAGCCCTGAAAACGTGGTTTGTCTTTTTTGTTATATACGCCGGAGGTTTTTATTCAATGCTAACTTATCTTGTTGGAGAGCGTATATAGGTGATATAATAGACAATAGCAAATAATGGAGGTGGATCATATGTCGATTGCCATTCTGAAGGATATCAACGAAGCCGAGGATAGGGCTGAACAGCTGGAAGCGCAAGCTCAGCAGAAGGCAAAAGAGATCGTCGCCGCCGCCAGATCGGAAGCTGCCGCCTTACTGGATAAAGCTGCAGAACAAGCCGAACGTGAAGCCCGGGAAATTATTAAAACTTCAGAGAAGGAAGCTTCTTCGGATATCGAACGGATGAGCTCGCAAATAAGGAACCAATGTGATTCGATCAGGGAAAACTCGGGTAAAAGACTGCCTGAAGCAGTAGATTTCATAACTGGAAGGATTATCGGCCGTGATCGTTAGAATGAATGAAATCACTGTGCTGGGGATTGCAAACCAGTACAAAGCCTTAATAAGCAGCCTTATGGACATAGGAGCCGTCGACGTCAGTACTATAGACCCTGAAGACGATTGTGCGGCTGCGCGTAATCCAAATGTACAGGGTGAACTGTCCGATATCGAAAGCAAATTGAACGAAGTTCGCTCCGCACTCTTATGCCTTGAGAAATATTGCCCGCAAAAACGAGGTCTTTTTCAGAGCCGTCGCGAAATAAACGAATCCGAATTCAAAAAGCACCTTGAGAACAAGGAACAAATCTGGGAATCGGTCAATAGGCTCAGGAAATGTGAAGAAAGGTTAATCAGGATCAAATCCGAAGAGAACAGCGCAAACAACCTCTATATTTCTCTGACGCCCTGGAAGCCATCCACTGTCCCGCTTCAATCCACAGGAACGGAAAAAACGGCGTTCACCATGGGGACAATTTCTGCTGCAACGGATTGGGACGTCTTCATGCAGGAGCTTTTAGAAAAAGCTCCGCTCGCGGTGGCAGACAGGGTTAACAGCGATAACGATCAATACTACATAAATGTTTTTTATCATAGGGCAGGGGAGCAGGAATGCTTGTCCTTCCTCAAACAGCACGGGTTCAACCGCGCCGGGTTTGCAGGCCTCGAGGGTACTGTCGCCGATAACTTCGAAAGACTGGGGAAGCAGCTTGAGGAGCTATCAAAAGAAAGATCCTCAGCGGAAGAATGCATTAAAAGCCAGGAAGCTTCGAGAAATTCCATGGAAGAGCTGTTCGACGCTCTAGGTATGGAGCGGAGCAGGCTGATGGCTGCGGCAAAGGTGCTGAAGACCCGCAAGGTATTCATGATAAGGGGCTGGATCCCCGAGAGACTGGCCAGGGGAGCAAAGGAATGGCTCGAATCGAAGTATACGGTACACATCGATATAAGGGAACCGGACGAAGATGAGGAATTTCCCGTATTACTCGAAAATAACGGCTTAGCGGAATCTGTCGAACAGGTTACGACAATGTACAGCTTTCCAAGCAGCCGTGAATTGGATCCAAATGCGGTGATGGCGCCGTTTTTCATACTGTTTTTCGGACTGATGCTTTCCGACGGCGGCTATGGCCTTGTAATGGCCCTATTGACCGGCTTCATACTGCTAAGGTTCAAGCTTGAAAGCAGCATGCGTAAAATGATGAAGCTCATGTTTTTCTGCGGCATATCTACAATATTCTGGGGAGCCATGTTCGGAGGCTGGTTCGGCATCAGCTTCCTGACGAGATATGCAGTCTGGTTCGATTCCGTCGCAAAGCCTGAGCTGATGCTCAGCTGGTCGCTTTTGTTCGGAGTAATACATATATTTGCCGCACTTGGGATGAAAGCGGCCAATATGATACATAGGAAGCAATATCTTGATGCGGTGCTGGATGTAGGCTTGTGGTACGTAACGTTTACAGGGTTCTCGCTGTTCCTGCTGCCGTATGTGCCGGAGGTAGATCCGGTATGGGCTGCACCGCTGGTCAATGCGGGAAAATATCTGCTGGTTATCGGCGCCATCCTGTTAGTGCTTACCCAAGGAAGGAAAAGTAAGAATATTTTCGGCAAGCTGTTCGGAGGAGTTGCCAAACTGTATGACCTCATAAGCTTCCTGAGCGACGTATTGTCGTATTCGAGGCTTATGGCGCTCGGCATCGCCACATCCATAATAGCTTCTATCGTAAACCAGATGGCGTTCATGTTCGATTTTCCGGGCTTTATCAAGCCTATAGCAGTCGTTTTGATATTGTTGGTGGGACATACTGTGAATATCTCTATAAATGCGCTTGGCGCCTATGTGCATTCCTGCAGGCTGCAGTTCCTCGAATTCTTCGGCAAGTTTTTTGAGGGCGGCGGCCGGAGCTTTGAACCTTTTAGAGCAGAAACGCAGTATATCGTAATAAAACCGGATACAGTTTCAAGATAAATAAAATATAACGGAGGTTGGGTAAAAGATGATTATCAACGGTCAGTTTTTAGCTTTTTTAGGAGCGGCAACAGCTTTCTTTCTGGCAGGCATCGGCTCTTCCAGAGGTGTTGGCCTTGCAGGACAGGCAGGCGCAGGTATTTTGGCCGAGGATCCGAAGAAGTTCGGTTCGGTTGTTGTTCTCGAAGCTCTCCCCAGTACACAGACGATTTATGCATTCGTTATTGCATTTATGATAATAGGTAAAATAACTCCCACGATGTCCATACAGGACGGATTTCACTTTTTGGCAGCAGGACTTCCTGTAGGTATCGTAGGCCTGATATCCGGTATCTACCAGGGCAAGGTTGCTACGGCCGGTATACAGATGATCTCAAAACAGCCTAAAGCAACCGGACAGGCGATCACTCTGGCGCTGATGGTCGAAATGTTCGCCATATTGAGCCTTGTCGTATCAATACTGATGCTGGGCTGATTCGGAGCTGTCAGGATAAAGGAGTATTACGATGACTGGAATAGACAGGATAAAGTCGAAAATACTTGAGGACGCTGTCGCACAGGCCGCACAGGCTGAAGAACAGGCGAAGGCCGAGGCACGGGAAATTATAAGGCAGGCTTCAGAGGCTGCGGAGAAAAAGAAAGCGGAACTGCTGGATAAAGCGAGATCCGAAGGAGCAGGGCTTAAGAGGCGCCTTATTTCACAGGCCGGACTCGAAGGCGGAAAAGAGCTCCTACGGACTAAACAAAGCCTGATAGACGAAGCATTCCAAAAGGCTTTGGGGAAGCTTTGCGGGCTCCCCGACCGGGAATACCAGAAGCTGCTTGAGAACATGGCCGTTGATGCAGCGGGTAAGGAAGGCGGAGAGATACAGCTTTCGGAGAAGGATTTGAAAAGGCTGGACAGCAGTTTCCTGGATAATGTAAACAAACGGCTTGCCGTTTCTGTGAAAGGCACACAACTTACGCTTTCAGACCGGACCATAAACACAGCAGGCGGATTTATTTTAAAAAGCGGCGATATGGAAGTCAACAGCACTTTTGAGATAGTGTTCGGCATGCTGCGGACGGAGCTTGAGGCCGAGGTAGCCGGTATATTGTTCGACAGTTAAGGACGAATGCTCAGGAGTTAAGACGAATGCTAAGGCAGAGCTTAATTGATCGAATGCTAAGGCAAAGGTGACGGGATCTGCCGGTTTAATTGCTCTATTTAGGATATGATGAGGGATAATGATGTTAAAGATCAACGAGGGTGATTACGCATATGCCTCCGCCCGTATTAGGGCAAAAGAGCCGAAATTGCTCCGCAGCGTGCATTTCGACAGGATGCTCGATGCGTCTTCGTCCGAGGACGCTTTAAAAATACTTGCAGAAGCAGAATACGGCTTTGACGGCGAAGGATCGGCAGATATTTTCAACTATGAAAAGCTTCTCGATGACGAACTCAGAAAGACCTTTCTGCTACTGTTGGAAATAGCCCCGCAGCCTGAGATTGTAAAAGCCTTTCAAAGAAAATACGATTTTTTCAATGTGAAAGTCCTGCTTAAAGCCGAATTGTCGGGGCAGGAGATTCCGCCCATACTGGCTGGAACAGGCACCTTTGCAAAAGAAGCGATTGTGCGTATGATAAGGGAACGCGATGTCAGCGAATTCACTCAGATAATGCGTGAGGCTGTCGTCGAAGCGCGCAACGCCTTCGCGAGGCTGCAGGATCCTCAGGTGATCGATTTGCTGCTGGATAAGGCATCCTACCATCAGTTTGTTTCGGATATCGGACAGATCGACAGCCTCTTTTTGAGAGAAATAGCCGGGATAACCATTGATACGGTCAATATGAGGATGTTTATACGTGCACGTGCCCTGGGCAGGGAGTGGGATTTTATCAAAAAGCTGCTGCTTGTCGGCGGTACTATCCCTGAAGGGGTGTTTTCCAATCACAGCGACAAACCGGCTGATGCCTTTATCGATACGCTTCGCAGTACCAGATACGGGGATGCGGTCTTCAGGGGCTGGGAGCTTTCCAGTGTGAAAAGTCAACTTTCCGGCGGGAAGAATCAGCTTTCCGGCGAGGGAAGCAAGCTTTCGGGAGTGGAAAGTCAGCTTACCAGTGCAAAAAGTCAGCTTTCCGGCGGAAAAAATAGCGGCGCGGGCCTCGAAAAACAACTGGACGATTATCTTATGGGATTCATCCACGGCGCAAAGCTTGTTACCACCGGCGTCGAGCCTGTGATAGCATGGTTGTTTGCAAAGGAGACCGAAATACGGAATGTGAGGATCATTATGACGGGCAGGATTAACAGGCTGCCTGTCGAAACGATACGTGAAAGGCTGCGTGCAGGATATGTATAAAATCGGTGTGATCGGCGAAAAGGATTCGGTGCTTGGTTTTAAAGCGCTCGGTTTCTCTGTTTTCCCCGTACAGGGAAAAGAGCAGGCGGCTGAAGTGTTGTCGAAGCTTGCCGTTGATCAGTATGCGGTTATTTACATAACGGAACAGACTGCGGCAGCGATAGGACCCGAAATAGAAAAATACCGGGAAAGCCGTTTTCCGGCCATAATCCCGATACCGGGCATACAGGGGAGCCTTGGGACAGGCATGCAGGGGATAAAAAAATGCGTCGAGAAGGCTGTCGGAGCAGATATCCTTTTCCAGGACGAGTAAGAAAGCGAGGGATTTTGTTTGAGCCATGGAACGATCAGCAAGGTGTCGGGCCCTTTGGTCATAGCCGAAGGAATGCGGGACGCCAATATGTTTGACGTCGTGCGCGTCAGTGAACACCAGTTGATAGGAGAAATACTTGAGATACACGGGGATAAAGCGTCTATCCAGGTCTATGAGGAAACCTCGGGACTCGGTCCGGGAAGCCCGGTCGAATCGACGGGAGAGCCGCTCAGTGTGGAACTTGGCCCCGGACTTCTCGAAAATATATACGATGGTATACAAAGACCACTGGAAGCGATGCGTGAAAAAGTCGGAAGCAATATCACGCGAGGGATACGGGTACCGTCCCTGGACAGAAATAAAAAATGGTCTTTCAAACCTTCTGCCGCCACAGGAGACAGTGTTTCCGCGGGCGATATCATAGGCACGGTACAGGAGAACTCCGTATTTGAGCATAGGATAATGGTCCCTTACGGGGTCGAAGGCACGATCCAAAGCATAATGGAAGGCGAATTCACCGTTGAAGATACTGTAGCCGTGATAAGCACGGCGTCGGGCGCGAAGGACCTTACGATGCTGCAGAAATGGCCGGTGCGCAGGGAGCGTCCCTACAAGGTGAAATTGCCTCCGGACGAACCGCTGATCACAGGCCAGAGGGTAATCGACACTCTGTTCCCGATAGCAAAGGGCGGGGTAGCTACGGTTCCGGGGCCATTCGGAAGCGGGAAAACAGTGGTGCAGCATCAGCTTGCAAAATGGGCCGATGCCGACCTTGTAGTATATATAGGCTGCGGTGAGCGCGGCAATGAAATGACGGACGTTCTGATGGAGTTCCCCGAGCTTAAGGATCCGAAGAGCGGCGAGTCATTGATGAAGCGAACAGTTCTGATTGCCAACACTTCCGACATGCCTGTGGCAGCGCGTGAAGCATCGATCTATACGGGCATTACCATAGCTGAGTATTTCCGCGATATGGGCTATTCGGTGGCTCTGCTGGCCGACTCGACCTCGCGCTGGGCGGAAGCGCTGCGTGAGATGTCGGGACGTCTTGAGGAAATGCCGGGCGAGGAAGGTTATCCGGCATATCTTTCATCGAGGCTTGCACAGTTTTACGAGAGGGCGGGGCGCGTGTTAACGCTTGGCTCGGGAGAACGCCAGGGTGCGCTTTCGGCGATAGGGGCAGTATCACCGCCCGGCGGTGACATTTCGGAACCTGTAACACAGGCTACATTGCGTATTGTCAAGGTTTTTTGGGGACTCGATTCAAATCTTGCATACCGCCGACATTTCCCGGCTATAAACTGGCTTACGAGCTATTCGTTATATGCCGACAGAATGGCGGACTGGTACAATTCGCATATTTCAAGGGATTTTAACGGCTGCCGTACGGAAATGATGAGGATATTGCAGGAGGAAGCCGAACTGGAGGAAATTGTCAGGTTGGTCGGCGTCGATGCTCTGTCGCACAAGGATAGGGTTACACTTGAGACGGCGAGGTCCATACGCGAGGATTACCTGCATCAGGACGCGTTCCATGAGACAGATACTTATGCGTCGCTCGAAAAACAATTCGGGATGCTGAGGCTCATACTTTCCTATTATCACAAGGCACTGGCCGCCATTGAAAAGAATGTCGACCTGAGGGAGCTGTTCAGCCTGCCCGTCAGAGAAAGGATCGGCCGTGCAAAGTATGTCCGCCAGGAAGATATCGGTACGGAATACGCCGCAATCGAAAAGGAATTGGCCGGACAGATGGATGCGCTGAAGGAGGGTAAATAAGCATGCTTAAGGAGTATCGCTCCATAACTGAAGTTGCCGGCCCTTTGATGCTGGTGCAGAACGTTGAAGGAGTTACATACAACGAACTTGGAGAAATAGAGCTTGCGAACGGAGAGGTCCGCCGCTGCAAGGTACTGGAAATAGACGGCGCGAATGCGCTGGTACAGCTGTTTGAAAGCGCCGTCGGCATTAACCTGTCAACCAGCAAGGTTAGATTCCTGGGTAGGGGCATGGAATTGCCCGTATCGATGGATATGCTCGGAAGAGTTTTCAATGGACTCGGGAGGCCCATCGATGGCGGGCCTGAACTGATACCCGAAAAAAGGCTTGATATAAACGGTCTGCCTATGAACCCCTCAGCCCGCAATTATCCTTCGGAATTCATCCAGACAGGCATTTCGGCTATAGATGGGCTAAACACACTTGTGCGCGGACAGAAGCTCCCGATATTTTCAGGCTCCGGTCTGCCGCATGCGCAGCTTGCAGCCCAGATAGCGAGGCAGGCCAAGGTTTTGGGTACTGACAGCAGATTTGCAGTCGTTTTCGGAGCAATAGGCATAACCTTTGAGGAAGCGGATTTCTTCATAAGTGACTTCAAGAGGACCGGAGCGATCGACAGGGCCGTATTGTTCATGAATCTTGCCAACGACCCGGCTGTCGAGCGTATATCAACGCCCAGAATGGCGCTGTCTGCCGCGGAATATCTCGCCTTTGACAAGGGTATGCACGTGCTTGTCATATTGACCGATATAACCAACTATGCCGAAGCACTGCGAGAAGTTTCCGCCGCAAGGAAGGAAGTGCCGGGACGCAGAGGCTACCCGGGCTATCTGTATACTGACCTGGCCACATTGTATGAGCGCGCAGGACGAAAGAAGGATCACGAAGGCAGTATCACGCTTATTCCGATCCTGACGATGCCCGAGGATGACAAGACGCACCCCATCCCCGACCTGACGGGCTATATTACCGAAGGCCAGATAATACTTAGCCGCGAACTGCATAAAAAGGGTATCACGCCGCCAATAGACGTGTTGCCTTCTCTTTCGCGTTTAAAGGACAAGGGAATAGGGAACGGCAAGACGCGAGAGGACCATGCCAATACGATGAACCAGCTCTTTGCAGCATACGCAAGAGGCAAGGAGGCGAAGGAGCTCGCCGTAATTCTCGGCGACGCAGCCCTGACGGACGTCGACAAGCTTTACGCAAGGTTTGCAGACGCTTTTGAAGGTGAATATGTAAACCAGGGCTTCTATAAGGACAGATCGATAACCGGGACCCTCGATCTCGGCTGGAAGCTTTTGTCCATCCTGCCCGTAGGAGAGCTCAAACGCATAAGGCAGGAATTCATCGATAAATATCTGCCCGGAAGAGTTACACCGGAGGAGAAATAATATGGCCCGAATGAATGTCAACCCGACCCGCATGGTCCTGACAGGGCTCAAAAAAAGGCTGCGGACGGCCAGAAGAGGCCATAAGCTGCTGAAAGACAAGCGTGACGAACTCATGAAAAAGTTTCTCGATATTGTCCGTGAGAATAAAAGGCTTCGTGAGGAAGTGGAGGAGAAGCTCGGGCTTGTGCACTCACGCTTCGTGATGGCAAGGGCCGAGATGAGCCAGGAGGTTCTTGAGGAAGCGCTCATGTTTCCGAAACGTAAAATCGAGCTAAAGACGTCGACTAAAAACATCATGAGTGTTGACGTACCCGTACTCGAATTTACCGAGGTCACCGGCGGTGAAGGAGATATATATCCCTACGGCTTTGCTGATACCGTCAGTGAACTTGACGGCGCAATTGCGACACTTTCCGGCCTGACTCCGGAGCTTTTGATGCTGGCGCAGCTTGAAAAATCGGCCCAGCTGCTGGCTGATGAAATTGAAAAGACGCGCCGCAGGGTAAATGCTCTGGAATACGTGCTGATACCCGATCTTGAAGAAACTATAAAATATATCGTTATGAAGCTCGACGAAAACGAGCGAGGCAATCTGACGAGGCTGATGAAGGTCAAGGATATGATGCTCGAGCAGGCGATGGAGCAGAAACGCAAAATGACGCAGGACGGCATAGCTGCATACGAGCGCGGGCATTGAAGCCGGAGAGTTAAGGCTCTTCGTCAATAGTTTGGGTGGGGCTGAAGTAAAATCGGGATATTGAAGTATTACAGTAAGCGGGTATCGAAAGGTACCCGCTGATTTTGTTTTATTAGCCATTTAGGTGGTGCCAGGCAGATGTCTGCAGCTAGTTCCGTCTCTAACAGGCTGTAGAAAGTATGACTCGCTGCAATGCGGGCGCTGATCATTCGCCGTCCATGGCTCATGATGCAGCGCTTGCGGCATCCGTGCCGCAAGTTGTAGTTCCGTGTACCGCATTCCACCATCGTCATACTTCACAGCCTGTAAAGCTCCTTCACATGCTGCAATCATCTACCTGGCATCACCTTATTCATCCCTTCTACTCCCCACTCATTTATACTTTATTTCCATGTCGCAAATTACATCCTGTTAGTATATAATTTAAGTTGGGAATAATGGGAGGTATATGATGTTTACAGTGAAACTGAGCCAGATGATAAAGGAATTCCAGCTGGAGCCGCTGTGTATGGAACAGGGCTCGATAGATATAGAGATAACTACTTCGGATGTAAACAGGCCCGGGCTTCAGCTTTCAGGTTATTTGGAATATTTCGGCTCGGACAGGGTGCAGATCATAGGCAAGGTTGAAACGACCTACCTGGCAAGTCTTTCGTCACAGGAAAGACTCCGGAGGCTCGATGAATTCTTCAGGACCGGTTTCCCCTGCCTTGTAATAGCGCGTAACCTCGATCCGTTCCCTGAGATGTTTGAGGTATCAAGAAAGTACGCCATACCGATACTTCGTACCGATGACATAACATCACGCTTTATGAGCGGCTTGATAAGGTACCTCAACGTCATGCTCGCACCAAGGATCTCGGAACACGGAGTACTCGTCGAGGTCTATGGTGAAGGCGTTCTGATACTTGGCGAGAGCGGCGTCGGTAAAAGCGAGACCGCGCTTGAACTCGTGAAAAGAGGCCACCGGCTGATTGCAGATGATATAGTGGAAATCAGAAGGGTATCGGACAGCACTCTGCTTGGTTCTTCTCCTGAGAATATAAGGCATTTTATTGAAATCAGGGGCATCGGCATACTTGACGTAAAGAACCTGTACGGCATGGGCGCAGTTAAAATACAGGAAAATATAAACCTTGTGATAAAGCTCGAACTCTGGGACAAACAGAAGATATACGACAGGCTGGGACTTGAAGACCAGTTCACCGACATTCTCGGCATATCAGTACCTTCACTGGTAATCCCGGTAAGGCCCGGCAGAAACCTGGCCATCATTGTCGAAGTCGCCGCCATGAACCACAGGCAGAAGAAGATGGGCTACAACGCGGCAAAGGTAATAAGCGAAAGATTCACAAAGTTCGAATAAACAAAAGAAGTGAACGGAGGCATCCAATTGAACCTGGTAGTCGATACGCATACGCATACGCTGGCAAGCGGCCATGCTTACAGCACCATTATAGAGAATGCAAGGGAAGCGGGCATCAACGGCATGGAAGCTATCGCAATGACCGATCACGGCCCGGCAATGCCCGGGGCATCATCACTGCTGCATTTCTGGAATCTTAAGGCCATCCCTGAACGCATATACGGAGTCAGAGTGATCAAGGGCGCCGAGACTAATATACTTGATTATTCCGGCAGTCTGGACATTCCCGCGGGTTTGCTCGCGAGGATGGAATTCGTTATTGCAAGTTATCATGACAACGTATTGAAGCCGGGTACCGTAGAGGAGAACACCGAAGGAATGATCAAGGTTCTTAAGGACCCTTGCGTCGATGCTGTTGCGCACCCGGGAAATCCGGTGTTCCAGGTGGATATTGAGCGGGTGGTCAGGACTGCGGCAGAATACGGCAAACTTATCGAAATAAACAATAATTCCTTCAGGATCCGCAAGGGTTCGGAGGTCAACTGCATTGGTTTCGTTGAACAGTGCAAGAAGCAGGGCGTCAGGATTACATGCGGGACAGATTCTCACATATGTTTCGACATAGGACATTTTGAAAATATCAGACGGATCCTCTATGAAGCCCAAATGCCGGAAGAACTTGTGCTTTGCACTTCTTTCGAGAAGGTTGACGCTTTCCTGAAAGAGAGAAAGCCTTCTAAGCTGCAAGCTTCAACAGTAGAATAATAGCAGAGCAATCATGGGTCCGGCGTCCTTGAGCAGAGGCGTGCAAGGTGTCCGGGAACCCGGAAGGAGTACTCAGTTGAATAAATCCGGCATAGCGGAGCTGCTTGGCGGGATACCCGGCAGCGGCGTTATTACAATTGATGAATCGATGGCGAAGCATACGTCCTTCAGAATAGGAGGACCTGCAGATGTTTTTGTCAGACCGGCCACAGTGGAGGGCCTCTCCGGCGTATTGCAGGCGTGTATGCAGAATGCCGTACCATTCATGCTGATGGGGAACGGTACAAACCTGATCGTCACCGACAAGGGGATCAGGGGCGTGGTGATACAGCTGAAGGACAATTTTGAAGCATACGAAGTGAACGGCTGTGAGATAACTGCCGAGCCAGGTATATTGATTTCGAAGCTTTCCAGGCTTGCGTCGGAACATGGGCTCACCGGCCTCGAGTTTGCCGAAGGCATCCCGGGCACTCTGGGGGGAGCCGTAACAATGAATGCCGGCGCCTACGACGGTCAAATGTCAATGGTTGTAAAATCAACGGAATATATGGACCCAGACGGCAAGATGCGTACGCTTGACAATTTGGGGCACCGCTTTGGCAAACGATCAAGCTTTATTCAGACCGACGGAGGCATAGTTTTGAAGACCTGCCTGAGTCTCCGCGAAGGAAACAGGGCTGAAATAAGGGCTAAAATGGAGGACTTCGGCAGGAAACGCAAGGAAAAGCAGCCTCTTGACATGCCCAGCGCCGGAAGCATATTCAAAAGACCCGAGGGCTATTTCACAGGAAAGCTTGTTCAGGACTGCGGCCTCAGGGGATACCGAATAGGAGGCGCCGAGGTTTCCGCGCTGCACTGCGGCTTCATAGTCAATGCCGGAAATGCCACGGCCAGGGATGTTACCACGCTTATCAAATATATACAGGACAAAGTGAACGAAAGGTTTGGAGTTCAATTGCAAACAGAAGTCAAAATCGTAGGTGAGGAAGAAGGCATAGAATGAGGTTCATAGTAATAACAGGGATATCGGGAGCGGGAAAGAGCTTGGTAGCAAAGCATCTGGAGGATGCGGGCTTTTTCTGCATCGATAATCTGCCGCCGCTGCTGATACCCAAGATTGCGGAAATTTGTTCCCAAAGCTACAAGAAGCTGGATAAGATCGCTGTCGTCATAGATATCCGCGGCGGCGAGCTCCTGAACGACCTGCTGCCCTCTCTTGAGGCGCTGACAGGCGACGGGCATACCTATCAGATATTCTTCCTTGAAGCCTCCGATAAGGTCGTGGTGAAAAGATACAAGGAATCCAGACGTTCGCACCCGCTGGCCCAGGAAGGAAGGCTTGCAAGAGGGATCGCCGAGGAGAGGCGCGTGCTTCAGAAAATAAAGGACCGTGCGGATTTCGTCATCGATACCTCGAACCTTTCACCGAAGCAGCTGAAGGAAGCGATAACGGGTATCATAGGACAGGAGTCCACTTTCAAGGGCCTTATTGTCAATATAATCTCCTTCGGCTTCAAATACGGGATTCCTATAGAATGTGACCTCGTATTCGATGTTCGTTTCATACCGAACCCGTATTATATCGAGTCCATGAGGAAGCATACGGGCAAGCATGAGGACGTAAAGGAATATGTCCTGAAGATGCCTGAGACCATAGAGTTCCTTGATAAAATAAATTCCATGCTGGATTTCCTTATACCGAATTACGTCAAGGAAGGGAAGTCCCAGCTTGTGATAGGCATAGGCTGTACTGGAGGAAGACATCGTTCGGTAGCCATTGCCGATGAACTGAACAGAAATCTGATAGAAAAACAGCATCGTACGGTGGTCGAACACAGAGATATCGAAAAAGATGGCAGGAGTGCTGGCAGATGAGATTCAGAGGACGTTTATCGCTCAACTCGGATAAGCTAACCCATCTCGTTTACGATAAAAGGATACTTATAAAAGGTCCCAAGATCGTTGCCATTGGCGGCGGAACTGGGCTTTCGACCATGCTCAGAGGGCTTAAGGCCTATAGCTCCAATATAACTGCAGTCGTTACCGTAGCGGACGACGGAGGAGGTTCGGGCGTTCTCAGGCAGGAACTTGGCATACTTCCTCCCGGCGATATACGAAACTGCATACTGGCTCTGGCCGATACTGAACCCATTCTTGAACAGCTGCTGCAATACCGTTTCCAGGATGGGAACCTGAAGGGGCAGAGTTTCGGCAATCTGTTTCTTGCCGCGATGGACGGCATCTCTTCCAATTTTGAAGAGGCAGTAAAAAAAGTGAGCGACGTCCTTGCGGTTACAGGACAGGTTTTGCCTGTGACGCTGGAGGATGTGAATCTCTGTGCCGAGCTCGACGATGGCTGCACAATATGCGGCGAATCCAAAATAGGCGACCACAATGCCTTCCACAAGGGGAGGATAAACCGCGTATATCTTGAACCCGCCGACGCCGAACCGCTGAAGGATGTGCTCGATGCTATCGCTGAAGCGGATATTATAATCCTGGGACCTGGAAGCCTTTATACCAGTATAATACCAAATCTGCTTGTCAGGGGCGTCTGCCCCGCAATCAAAAAAAGCAAAGCGCTCAGGGTCTACGTCTGCAATGTCATGACACAACCTTCTGAAACCGAGAATTATACGGTATACGACCATATCTCCATATTGGAGGATCATTCCATGAAGGGGATAATCGACTGCTGCATTGCAAATAATTCTTCCGTGCCCCCGGAATTGCTTGAGAAATACCAAAATGACGGTGCCGATCTGGTCCGGATAGACCGCGAAGTAATTGCCGGGGCTGGTATCAGGCTGATAGAGGGGGATATCGTGTCGATCAAAAACAACCTTATCAGGCATGATCCCGAGAAGCTGGCGAAAACCGTTATAGAGCTTGTTGCCGAGAGCGTACTGGCAAAGGACCGCTCAAGGGCTGTCGACTACTATTTCCTGAGGGACAGACTTGCTAAAAATATTTAATTTAACCCAGGCCTTAATGAGGTATTAGATGAGATTTGGAAAATCTGAATGGAGCAGCTGGGACAGGGGTATTGAGCGTGAATGGCTGCTTGCGAACGGTATAGGCGGGTTTTCATCGTCAACTGTAATTGGAGGCAATTCCCGCAGATATCACGGGTTGCTCGTAGCATCACTCAAGCCGCCGGTCGGCAGGCATCTGATACTTTCGCAGCTCCATGAAAAAGTCATTTTACCGGGCGCGGAATACAGCCTGCATTCTTTTTCAACCGGTGATTATATCGAAAAAGGCTTTCATAATCAGCAAAGCATCAGTATCGATCCACTGCCCGTATTTACATATGTTATGGGCGATCTCAGCATCGTGAAGACCGTGACCATGGTTTACGGAGAAAACACAGTTGCGGTGGTATACAGGGTTACGACAGGTTCTGATGAGGTAACTCTGAGGATATCGCCTCTTGTAAATTTCCGGGATTACCACGGCGATTCGCACAGAGAGTACATGTGCTTCAGCCAGGAGGCGGAGAAGGACGGTACGAAGGTCATGCCCCGCGGTACGGATACCGTTATCCTGCTCAGGTGTCGGGGTAGTAATTATGAGGTGCTTGAAGACTGCTGGTTTGAACATATGTATTACGCAGTTGAAAATGAAAGAGGGCTTCGGGATACCGAGGATCATTACATACCCGGCGTTTTCACAATGTCTGTGAAGGCGCGCAGCCAAGCGGAATTTACTTTTATTTGCACTCTTGAAAAGGACAGGTTGGAGGAATCTGCAGGAATTACGGATGCGCCCGGGAACTCCTTGATCGAGTCTGAGAAAGCACGGCTTAAGGCTCTGGAGGACAGGTCAGGCTGCCGCGACGATTTTACCCGTGCTCTGGTCAGGGCTGCCGACCAGTTTATCGTTTACCGGCAATCGACCGGGACAAGGACGATACTTGCAGGTTACCCCTGGTTTACCGACTGGGGAAGGGACGCGATGATATCCCTTACCGGACTTACGCTGGCGACCGGACGCTTCGGGGACGCTGCGCAGATCCTTTCTGCCTTCGGCCGTTATATTCGTTACGGACTAGTACCGAACATGTTTCCCGACGAGGGCGGGGAACCGGGTTACAATACGGTAGACGCGGCACTTTGGTTTTTCGAGGCGGTATCGAATTACATAGGCTATACCGGTGATCTCGGCCTGGTGAGGGACAGGCTTTATTCTCCGATGCTGCAGATATATGAAGCCTATACAAAGGGCACTATAAACAACATCCTTATGGACGCGGACGGACTCATAACAGCGGGCGGCGAAAACACCCAGCTTACATGGATGGATGCGAAGTGCGGCTCGACGGTGTTTACACCGCGCCATGGCAAAGCGGTCGAAATAAACGCATTGTGGTATAATGCGCTGCGGATACTTGAATCGATTTCCTCAAGGCTTGCCGGAGGCACCGATATGCAGGGGAGCTCCGACGGAGGCTTCGGTAATGAGAAAATACACGGTTGCACCCGGGGAAAATACGATAATGTAAGCTCGACAAGCAATGGTGCAGCAAAGGATTACAAACGAATAGCAATGGAATGCGGGGAGCTTTCCAGAAAGGTAAGGGATAGCTTCGTCAGGACCTTCTGGTATGATGAGGGCAGGTATCTATATGATGTCGTACAGGGCGATCTGAGGGATGAGAGTGTCCGCCCGAACCAGATATTTGCCGTTAGCCTGACATACCCGGTGCTTGAAGGAGAAAAAGCCTGCCTGACGGTAGAAAAGGTCTGGAAAGAGCTTTATACCGCATATGGCCTTAGAAGCCTTTCGCCAGGTTCCGCAGCTTATAAGGGTAAATGCACAGGCGGTCCTTATGAACGGGATTCTGCCTATCATCAGGGTACTGTCTGGGCTTGGCTGATCGGGCATTTCATTGATGCGTTCGAAAGGACGCTTGGAAAGGAACAGATTTATAAGGGCATGACCGCAGCATTCCTGGAGCCCTTTAAAGATCATCTGTATCAGGCGTGTCTCGGCAGCATTTCTGAAATATTCGACGGGGACGAACCCCTGGCTCCAAGAGGCTGTTTTGCGCAGGCCTGGAGCGTGGCTGAGGTGCTGAGGGCGTACATCGGGCATTTTGGCGACGCCGGGCGCAGGGAATAAAGGGAGGTTTTGTTTTGTCATTTTCATCTACTGTAAAAAATGAATTGTGCAGGCTTGAGAATACAGGTGAATGCTGCCTTCTCTCCGAACTGGCCGCATCCGTCTGTCTGAACGGAGCCGCTGCAGCCGTACCCGGAGGGGGCTGGTATATCCGGATCACTACTGAAAACGCTGCATTTGCGAGAAGGATATACAGCCATATACGCAGGTTCTGTGCCAACCCTCCGGAGGTGACCATACGAAAAAGCAAGAAGCTCAAGAAACATGCATCATACATGATTTTGGTGACTCCGGCGGCGTCGGCGGCCAGCCTTCTGAAGAAGACAGGTGTTTCGGTACAGCCTGAAAAGGAAGGCCAATCACATGTTCTTGTGCTTTCGGAGAAGAACACCATAAAAAAGCAGTGCTGCCGCAAGGCTTTCCTGCGGGGCGCTTTTCTTGCGGGCGGTTCTATAAGTGATCCCGAAAAAACGTATCATCTCGAACTCACCTCCCGCACACGCGAACAGGCGCAGGAACTGAGCCGGATATTGGCCTCTTTCGGGCTCCATGCCAGGATCATAAAGCGGAAGGGGAGCTTCGTGACTTACCTCAAAGAAGGTGAAAACATAGTCGACTTCCTGAACATAATAGGCGCCCACAGCGCTTTGATGGAGTTGGAAAACGTCAGGATACTCAAGGATATGCGCAACAACGTCAACAGAATCGTCAACTGTGAGACTGCGAATCTTGAAAAGACAGTGAACGCTTCGCTCAGACAGGTTGAAAACATACGTTACATAGCAGATCACATAGGCTTCGACAGACTTCCTCCGAGTCTTCGCGACATCGCTTCCTTAAGGCTGGAATACAGTGATGCGAGCCTAACAGAACTAGGGCAGATGCTTTCGCCTGCGCTCGGGAAGTCCGGAGTCAACCACAGACTCAGAAAACTCGATCAGATAGCCGAAAAACATCGCGGGCCTGTCGGATAATGGCGTAAAGAAATTATTTTTCTACAAAGGTTCCCATATTTCATTGAAGGATATTCCAGATAATTGAAGAATTAGTATCTGTGGGTTTATGCGGATGTTTACCAATGAAATATGCGGAGGAGATTCGTTTGGAAATCAAATTTACCAACAGGGGTTCAACATTGATCGCCACGTTTTCGGGCGAACTGGATCATCATTTTGCCGAGTACGCCCGGAATAAGATCGAAGGCGAATTGTTGAAAGCAACGACACGTAATGTGGTTTTCGACCTGTCAAGGCTGAGCTTTATGGACAGCTCGGGAATAGGCGTGATAGTGGGCAGATATGCAAATGTAAGAAAACTCGGCGGCAATACGGCAATTATATGTAAAGATCAAAAAATCTGCCGGATACTTGAATTGTCAGGTATCCTTAAGCTTATGCCCATATGCGGTGATCTGGAACATGCAATGAATGCGCTTGCCAGCGCTTAAGGCGGCTTTGGACCGCCGACACGGGCAGGGACGGGACACCGCCCCAGGCATCGCCGGTATGAGATTTGTGTAAAGGGAGCGAAATGATATGCAGCCTGTAAATGAAATGAAACTTGAATTTTTGAGTAAATCGAGCAACGAAGCTTTTGCCCGGGTGGTGGCGGCGGCATTTGTCTCCCAGCTCGATCCGACGCTGGAGGAACTTGCGGATGTTAAGACCGCCGTTTCGGAAGCGGTCACTAATGCGATAATCCACGGTTATGAAAATAAGTACGGTATTATAAGGATGACATGCCGCCAGTTCGACAAAAGCGTTGAAATAGAGATATCCGATGACGGCAGGGGTATCGAAAATATCGAGGAGGCTATGCAGCCGCTGTTTACGTCCAAACCCGATATGGAGCGTTCAGGCATGGGCTTCACCGTAATGGAGAGCTTTATGGACAACGTCAGGGTGACTTCCAAACCGGGTGAAGGCACTACTGTGACGCTTTCCAAGCATTTCGGATCGCTTGACGGCAGAGAGTGAAACTAAAGCGGGCGGTAGTCGGTAACAGCATTTTGCTGCTTTTATTTTTACAATTAGATGTAAAATAATGTAACAAATTACTGCATTTTCAACTAATGATTCTTTTCATGGTCGGAAGAAAGGTTTTGTATATGAGTGAAAAACCTTATGAAACTATAGATACGATACAGTTGATCCTGAAAGCAAAAGAAGGCGACAAGGCTGCTCAAAGCATTCTTGTCGAGAAGAATATAGGCCTTGTCTGGAGTATCGTTCGCAGGTTCCAGAACAGGGGACATGAAACGGACGACCTGTTCCAGATTGGCTGTATCGGGCTTATCAAGGCAATCAACAAGTTCGACACGACCTTCGACGTCAAATTTTCCACATATGCAGTACCTATGATCATCGGCGAGATAAAGCGTTTTCTCAGGGATGACGGTATCATAAAGGTGAGCCGGTCGCTCAAGGAAATCTCTAATAAGGCGCACATAGCCAAAGAGGTCATGAGCAAGGAACTCGGCCGTGAACCGACCATAAGCGAAATGGCCCAGAGGCTTGAAATATCGACAGAAGAGCTTGTCATGGCCGTAGAGGCGGGACACACCCCCGAATCGCTGTACAACCCAGTCGGGGAGGGGGACCATTCTTCGCTGATGCTGATAGACAGGCTTGACGACAATCTGAACGACGATGAAACCGACATTATCGATAAAATTGCGCTGAAGCAGGTAATGGACACTTTGAAACCGCGTGAAAAGCAGATCATAATCCTCCGCTATTTCAAGGAGCAGACACAGGTCCAGATAGCCAAGATGCTTGGCATTTCCCAGGTACAGGTATCGAGGATAGAACGCAAAATCCTCGACGACATACGCAACCGCATCAATTACACCTGATCCTCACATCCTCTCTTTTAACTTTCTCCTCGCACCCCTATTGATAGGATTTTTATTTTGCTGTTTATTTGATCGCACCGTCTGAATGCGATATGCAGGTTGGTAGCTATTGCAAGTTTCGCTTAAGCAATATGCGATATGCAGGCTAATCGCTATTACGAGTTTTGCTCACAGAGCATATAGATTCAGCTTTACCTGGCAAATCAAACAATAGTATTTGCTGCGCAAATACTTACAGCAGAAACGAAATGCGGAGCATTTCATATTGCTCCGCTAAAGCTACGCTCAAACAATGATTTGCCCTTGATAATGCTTCATCAATATGCTCTAGTTTACAAAACTCATGTAATATCTATCAGCCTGCATATCGCAAATGCGCAGTCGTAGTACTAGAACATAGATTTAGCGTCAGTCGGCATAACGCTTTCGACAATTTAGCATTATTTTTCTTGAATACTTATTTCCGTCTGTTCCAATAATAATAATAAATACATTAACAGAAAATGAGGTGTTGGCTATGTTGGCTATACTGAACAGGTATAAGCTGTTCCTGATAATTATGACGTTGATAGTCCTGGCGGTGCTGATTATTTTGTTCATTACAAGCCAGAACAATGAAAAGATACCTTCCAGAGGCGTATTCGTCCTGTTGGGCACTCTTCATAAAGCTTGAGGAGGGATTTTATTGCAGCAGGTAATGACCAAGGAAGAATACAAAAAATATGTTGATAAGAAATCGCCTGATTCCAAGCTTCTTTTGAACATGTCCAGAGCTTTCCTTGTAGGCGGGCTTATTTGCATGCTGGGGCAGTTCTTTATGAATTCCTTCAAGGCCATGGGTTTTGACAAGGATGTAACAGCTTCTCTTACATCTGTTACGATGGTGTTTCTGGGGATCCTGTTTACAGCTTTGAACGTATATGATGATCTCGGCAGGTTTGCTGGCGCCGGATCGATCGTACCCATAACAGGTTTCGCAAATTCCATTGCATCTCCGGCCATGGAGTACAAGAGCGAGGGCTTCGTGATGGGCATCGGTACAAGAATGTTCCTGATCGCAGGACCGGTGCTTGTATTCGGCATTAGTTCTTCTATACTTGCAGGTATCATACATTATCTGATTAAATTTTAGCTTTTCTTGAATTCAAAGGAGTAATGGAAATGTTGGAGAAGAAAGTGGGCAAGCAGACCACACAATTCAGAAATCCGCCGGTCATCGCGGCAACAGCTTCGATTGTGGGACCAAAGGAAGGGAAAGGCCCGCTTGCCGGCTATTTCGACCAAACGGTCAGCGATGAATTTTGGGGAGAGAAGACCTGGGAAAAGGCCGAGAGCAAATTTGTGCGGGAAGCACTTGCAAAAGTCCTGTCGAAGGCAGTCTTAGCGGCAAGCTCCCTGGACTATATAATAGCGGGCGATTTGCTGAACCAGTGTATTGCGTCCAGTTTCGGCCTGCGCGAATCGAATACTCCGTTCTTCGGTGTATACGGTGCCTGTTCGACTATGGGAGAATCTATCAGCCTTGGAGCTATGCTTATAGACGGAGGTTTTGCAGCAAACATAGTCTGTATGACTTCAAGTCATTTTTGTTCGGCGGAGAAGCAGTTCAGATATCCTCTCGAGCTTGGATCGCAGCGCCCACCTACGGCGCAGTGGACTGTAACGGGTGCCGGCAGTGCGCTTTTGACGTCTGAAGGCACGGGACCGTATGTTACCAGGATAACGACCGGAAAAATAGTAGATATGGGCATAAAGGACCAGAACAATATGGGTGCTGCGATGGCGCCTGCCGCAGCTGATACGATATACGCGCATTTCGAGGATACAGGCCTGGCGCAGGATTATTACGATATGATTGTTACGGGAGATCTGGGCTCAGTCGGAAGGGAAATAGCGGACGACCTGCTTTCCTCCAACGGGGTACGAGTCGGAAGCATACTTAACGACTGCGGCCTCATGATCTTTGATAAAAAGCAGGACGTACACTCGGGAGGAAGCGGCTGCGGGTGTTCTGCAACCGTATTTGCGGGATTTCTGTATGACAGCTTGAAAAAAGGAAAGCTCAAAAGGGTACTTTTCGTTCCAACGGGAGCGCTGTTGAGTCCTTCAAGCGTGCAGCAGGGAGAGACGATACCTTGTATCGCCCATGCCATTGCCATTGAGAATGTTATAGGAGGAAGTTTAGCGCCATGAGGCGCGGATTTCCTTTAAAACTTTCATAGGAGGAAGTTTAGCGCCATGAGGCGCGGATTTCCTTTAAAACTTTCATAGGAGGTTGATGCGATGCGGCAAACATTTATGCAATATTTGAGCGCATTTATTGTCGGCGGAGTGATCTGTGCAATCGGACAGATATTGATAGATAAGACCAAGCTTACTGCTGCGAGGATATTGGTGATTTATGTCACAGCAGGCGTTTTCCTTGCTGCACTGGGATTGTACCAAAAGCTGGTCGATATCGGAGGAGCGGGCGCTACGATACCGCTTACGGGATTCGGATACAGCCTGGCCAAGGGTGCCTTCATAGATGTTGACAAATATGGACTGCTCGGTGCGTTGACCGGTGGGATACGGGCTACTGCCGCAGGCGTGGCGGCGGCGATTTTCTTCGCTTACCTTTTTGCAATTGTATTTAAACCTAAAATCAAGACCTGACGGAGAGCTATATGAAAAAACGCAAGGTTATACTGGTAACCGATGGGGACATGGTTGCCAAGGCAGCGATCGAAAAAGCGACAGCCAATATCGGCGGCCGCTGTATTTCCTCGTCTGCAGGAAATCCCACTTTTTTGTCAGGAGCGGAAATAGAAGAAAAGATTTTACAGGCTTTGCATGACCCCGTAGTAGTGATGGTGGATGACAGGGGTGCAAAGGGAAAAGGTCCCGGCGAAAGAGTCATGGATTATCTGCTGGACTGCCGCAAGCTCGATATATTAGGCATTGTAGCTGTTTCTTCAAATGGAAAGGATTGCAACGGGCTGAAAATAGACTATTCTGTCACCAAGACCGGAGAAGTCATAAAGCACTCGGTGGACAAATTCGGCGATAATACCTACAGCGACAAGATCTGCGGCGATACACTGAGCATACTGAGATCCCGGCCCGAACTGTTTATAGTAGGCATAGGTGATCCGGGGAAAATGGATTACCAGGATGAGGTTTCAAGAGGGTCTCCCATTACCACAAAGGCGCTCAGGATAATATTGGAACACAGTTGATTGTTGCAAAAACTCTCATGAAAAGAAGGATTTTTTCCGATAATGTAGAAAGTAGTTATATATTGTCGCTTATTCATATTAGGTAAAGATGGGGGTTCGGCAAATGAACATTGAATATATCAATCCTTTCATTGAAGCAAGTCAAACCGTATTGAAGCAATTGACCCAACTCGATGCAAAACTAGGCAAGGTTTACCTGAAAAATTCTCCGTACCAAAGTGAAGATATTCTGATAATGGTCGGTTTGACCGGTAAATTGCGCGGCCAGGCCGTATTTTCAATAAACAGACAATTCGCACTTAAAATAGCTTCAATTATGATGATGGGTATGCCGGTTACCGAGTTTGACGAGATGTCCAAGAGCGCGATCTCCGAAATGGCAAACATGATCATGGGCAATGCTGCAACGATACTGTACAACAGGGGAATAAACATCGACATCACGCCTCCGTCCCTGCTGGTCGGCGAAAACATGCAGATAACGACCAATAAAATGAAAACGGTCTGCATACCGCTGGAGTTTAGCGAAACTGATAAGATCGATCTTGATATTTCAACGGAAGGTTGATTAAATGCCTATACCAGACCGCGTTTTAAAAGAGCTCATGGATCTCCAGGGGCTCTTTTGTTGTAATTTGTTTAGATAGATTGGCTAAATGATTAATTAAATTATTGTAAAGGAGAGCTGGCAATGGACGGAGCTTTTTACACCGGTAAATACCGCAATGTATTCAAAGAGTATGGATACTCCGATGAGGAAATAGCTAAGAGGCTGGAAGAGACCTGGCAGAAGCTTTTTTACGGTGACGAGGATACCAGGATCTATTATCAGGCAGGCAACGATATGGGGTATCTCCTTGATACCGGCAACAACGACGCCAGGACGGAGGGAATGTCCTACGGCATGATGATGTGCGTGCAGATGAACAAGAAACATGAGTTCGACTGCATCTGGAACTGGTCGCGCAGATATATGCAGCATCAGGAAGGAAAATACAAATATTATTTCGCCTGGTCGTGCAATACTGACGGCACCAGGAGATTTGAGGGGCCGGCACCCGACGGGGAAGAATATTATGCCATGGCGCTGCTTTTTGCATCACATCGCTGGGGGGATGGTCCGGAACCTTACGACTACAGCAGGCAGGCTTTAAAGATATTGCACGAGTGTGTACACAAAGGCGAGGAGGGTGAAGGGGATCCCATGTGGGAGCCATCCAACAAGCTTATTAGATTTGTGCCTGAGACTAAGTGGACGGATCCTTCATATCATCTTCCGCATTTCTATGAATTGTTCTCGCAATGGGGAGATCCCGGGGATAAGGCTTTCTGGCATGAAGCCGCCGCTGCCAGCAGGGAGTATCTGAAAAAGGCATGCCACCCCGTGACGGGACTCGCCCCCGAGTATTCGGATTATGACGGAAAACCCCACAAGGTGGAATGGAATAGCGGACATTCCAATTTTTACAGCGACGCGTACAGAGTAGCTGCAAACATCGGGCTCGATGCCGCATGGTTCGGTAACGATGAATGGAAGAAGCTTGAAGCCGGCAGGATACAGGCATTTTTTACTCCGATGGGCCCCAATGCCGATTACAGAAGGTACGAAATCGATGGGACGCCGCTGGAGCAAAAGGCACTTCACCCGGTAGGCCTGATTGCGACAAACGCAGAGGCGTCTCTCGCAGGCGAAGGCGAAAATGCCGAAAAATGCGTTGAGCTGTTTTGGAATACTCCGGTCCGTACCGGTGTCAGGCGGTATTACGACAATTGCCTGTATTTGTTTGCAATGCTCGCACTGAGCGGTAACTACAGGATCTGGTGAGGCTTCTGGAATAGGGATATGAGCGGAGGGACGGTTCAAAAACGGTCCCTCCGTTTTACTGAACTATGTTTTCGGGTTATTCAGCGGAATGCTTATAATGAACTCGGCGCCTTCACCCTGCCTGCTGTTGACGGCGATGCTTCCGTTGTGTTTTTCCATTATGCTGCGGCTTATTGAAAGCCCGAGTCCCATTCCAAGGCTTGAACCCTTTGTGGTGAAACCGTTGTCAAAGACCTTTGGAAGATTTTCCTCGCTTATTCCGCAGCCGTCGTCCCTGACGCTGATATATACGTTATTTTCATCGTTCCAGGTTTTTATGAATATGTTGCCGTTGTCACTGACGGCCTGTACGGAGTTGACTACCAGGTTCATTAAAACCTGGTTCAGCATGCCGGGGAAGCATTTTACCTTCGGAATATCTCCGTATTCCTCATGGATTACGATCTTCCTTTTCCACAAGTTTGAAGTAAGTACAAGCACGCTTTTGATCCCCTCGTTGATGTCGGCTTCCTGGAATTCCGCCTGGTCTACCTTTGAGAAGTTCTTGAGGCTGCGAATTATCTGGTTTACCCGGTTACAGGCCATTATACTGACGTTGTTGGATTCCTGGAGCTGTTCAAGCAGCTCAAGCAGCTGGTTGTTACCGTTTATAGAGTCATTCCCGAGAATCTGCGCGATTAGCATACTGCAAAGCTGAGCATTACTGCTGATTGCGCCGAGGGGAGTGTTGATCTCATGCGTTATCGCAGCTGTAAGCTGCCCGACGGATGCCATGTTCTCGGTCTGAATGAGCATGTTCTGCGCTTCCTCGACCTTCTTTTTGGAGTTGCCGAGCTCTTCATTCTGAGCCTCAAGTTCTTCATTCTGAGCAATAAGCAGCTCATTGTATTCTTTCATTTTCTCCATGATGGAGTTCGTCGAATCAGCCAGCATACTTATTTCACGCAGGGGCTTCTTCATAGAGATATGGGAGGTCATGGCGCTTTCGCCGCTCGCTGAAGCTATAGTACTTATTTTTTCATTCAACTGTTTCAGGGGCACAGTCACCGGTATCGTGAGAAGCCTGGATATCAAAAGTCCGGTGATCATGGCGAGCAGGCCTGATAAAACGACTGTGATTATGAAAAGCAATCCTACGGCCATCAAGTACCCGCTGTTCACCTTGACAGTGACTGTAGCTATGGCTGTTCCGTCCTTATCGATAATCGTCGCGCCCGACTGGGCACTGAAATAATTGAGCAGATGTTTGAAAATCGTCTGATCCAATCGCTTTTCGGCGATGTCGTCGAGATAGCCTATTGTGCTTTTGTTATCGGGCGACTTGTCACTGTATATTGTCCTGTCGTAGGCGAGCACGGTTACATTGAAAATGTCACGCGGATTCATCAAAAGGGCATCAGGTTTCATCGGGGGGTGCGGTATGCCCGTGTTGTCTTCTTGTTCACTGTCAGGATGGATTATCAGTCCGGCCGGAGTATTACCGGAATCCGATCTTACTAATACCACCTTGCCGGAGCCTTCGCTGTTTTTGATGTTTTCCAGCCACGAGCTGAATTTCTCCGAGTTTGGCTCCAATTCCTTCAGACTGCTTATACCCATCTGTTCGAGAAAATAATCGGAGCCCATGCTCTGTGCAATATATGAACTGAAATAATCCGTTAGAAAGGCAGAGTCGTATTTAAAAAAATTGATACCCGCTATCAGTACCAGCGCACAGAAAAGTGTTATGGTCACAAGGACGCAGAGGAAAATTACCCTTCTGATACGTTTTTTCAGAGTCCTGCGGTTTTTAGAATAATTTGCAGCCTCCAGATGCCTCACCTCCAAAGTCATTTCATGCATGGTATTATATCATTTTCTTACCTTGGTTTACAGTATTTTCGATTTTATGACTTTATTCTTGTTTTTACGACAGCCTGTGGTAAAATTACCATAGGGATAATTTTGAAAAGCAAAGGAAAAAGAAATTCATATATACGTCGGATAAAAAATCAGAGGGGGTTCACCTTGTCAAAAACTATTTTCGTTGTAGATGATGAACAAATGATTACGAGTACTCTGGCGGCTCTGATCAAAATGGTTCTCAAATTCGATGTCAGGGCTTTCAACGATCCGAATCAGGCGCTCGAATCCGAAGCGCTTGCGTCAAATCATGTCGATCTGATAATTTCAGACTTTATGATGCCTGGAATGAACGGAATAGAATTTCTTAAAAAAGCCTCAAAGATAAGTCCGAATACCATAACCATACTGCTTACCGGGTATGCGGACAAGGAGAATGCTATCAGGAGTATAAACGAGGTTGGGCTGTATTACTACCTCGAAAAGCCATGGGATAATAACGATCTGATCAAGATTATATCGAACGGCATAGAAAAGAAGGTACTGTCGGATGATCTGCATAAGAGGTACGAGGAGCTCAGAGAATCAAAGGAGGAAACAGAGAGACTTTACGGGCTGCTCAAAACAGATTACCAGCAGGAAGCGGACAATGCAAGGAACCTCGTTATCACACTTGCGAACGTAATAGAAGCAAAGGACAAATATACGGATGGCCATACTCGCAGGGTGGGGAATATCAGCCGCCTGCTGGGCGAACGTCTGGGCCTGCCGGAGGAGAAACTGAGGCTGCTTGAAATGTCGGGCCTCATACATGATATAGGAAAGGTCGGCGTACCCGAGCTCATATTGAACAAACCGGGCAAGCTCGACGAGGATGAGTTTGAAGCCATAAAAAGGCATACCGTCATTGGCGAAACGATCTGCAGACCCCTTAACAGCCTGTCCATGTGCCTGGACCCGATCCGCCACCATCATGAGAAAATCGATGGCACGGGCTATCCGGACGGGCTGGCGGGTGATCAGCTTTCAATAGATTCCAGGATAATAGCGGTTGCGGACATCTACGATGCGCTGACCTCGGATCGGCCCTACAGGGATAAGATGCCTATAGAGCAGGTCAAGGAGATAATCCTGGGCGATATGAATAGAGGCAAGCTCGATAAGACAGTGGTCAAAGAACTGATCAAGGCAATCGATGAGGAAGAGGTATAAACAAACGTTATAACGTACTTTATTATCTTAATGTATTGACAAAATATCACTCGTTATATAATATGTGTTATATAACGAGTGATATTTTAATATTGGAGAAACAATATGCCACCAAATCAAAAAATAACAAAGGAAATGATTTTAGAAACGGGTTATAAGCTTGTTTCAATTAGCGGGATTGAAAGTGTGAATTCACGAAGTATAGCAAAAATGCTTTGTTGTTCTACCCAACCGGTATTTAGTCAATTTCCAGGTATGGAAGAATTAAAACAAAGTGTACATAACTACGCCTGTCAAAAATTTGAGCAGGATGTATTATGCACTGCGGATTTTGGTTCATTTTTTAGAAGCAGTTATCTTAAAGTAACTAATTTGGCTAAAAATGAAAATAATATTTTTAAATTGATTTATCTTTCTGAATATTGCCTGGAAGACAATTTCCTGTATGTCTTAACGAACTTTAAAAGCTATCAAAGAATCCAGAAAGAATTGATGGAGAAGTATCAGATTAATGATAAAGATTGTATCGATGTTTTAGAACGCATTAGTTTATTGGTACAAGGAATTGCAACGTTAATTGCAACCTCAAATATTCATTATACAGACGAGCAAATAATTGATATTGTTGAACGGACGTTAGAAGACATTATTAAAGGTACTAAAGAAAGAAGTAAGATTATATGAAAACGGTGAAATTTTGATGTTAAAGATGTAGATTTAGCTAATGGGGGTGTGTAGCTTGAAAAAAATTATCATAATCGTTTGTTTTTTCGTTATTTTAATAGCTGGTATCGTTATATATAGCAGAATGTCCAGACGGGATTATGTTAAACCGCCGGTTAATTTAGAAGTTACTAGTAATGCTTTTGAAGACGGAGGCATTATTCCATTGAAATACACTGGTCGAGGTGAAGATGTCTCTCCTGAAATAAAACTTGATACAGTTGATGCTAAGGCAAAAACAATTGCTATTATTATGGATGATTTAGACAATCCTGTTGGTGTTTTTAACCATTGGGTTATATGGAATATCTCTGCTGATTTTGACAGCATACCTGAGGGTATACCTAGAAAAGAGGTTGTACCTTCACTTGGGAATGCAATACAAGGCAAGAGTGATTATGGTGGTAAACACTGGTATAGAGGGCCATTGCCGCCATTTGGTACACATAAATATATGTTTAAAGTATATATTTTAGATGTCATTTTAAACTTGGATAAGGATTCTGGTAAGATAGAACTACAAAAAGCAATGAAGGGGCATATTTTGCAGTATGGAACTCTAAGCGGTAGATTTGGAAGGTAACACTATGAAAAAGTAATACTGACTCATGCAATATAAATCAACCGGTATAACTTATAGATAACTAAAAGGCAGGTGAACCATTGTTCACCTGCCTTTACTAGTTACTAATCCAGGCCTGTTCTTAGCAGAACGGGTTTTCGGTAGGGTACGGCAGTGATTTCGGCTGGTTGTATGAAACAGTAGGAACGCCGAGCATCGACAAGACGTCGAACAAAATCTTACCAACATGTCCGAAGGCTACAGCGCCATGGTGCGGATAGCGGTCTGCGATCAGCACGTGACGGTAGAATCTCTCCATCTCTTTTATAGCGAAAATTCCGATGCCTCCGAATGAACGGGTCTCGACAGGAAGGATCTCACCCTGTGCGATATATGCCTTGATTCCGCCTTCAGCTGTACCCTGTAGACGGTAGAACGTGATCTGTCCGGCCTTGATATCGCCTTCGAGCGTACCGCGGGTTATATCCGGTTCGCTGTCGGGTTCGAGCGCCCTCTTCATGATAAGCTGGTACTTCATTTCAGGATTCCTGAGGTAGCAGATCGGGGTATTTCCGCAGTGGAAGCCCATGAAGGTCTCACCGAGCCTGTAATCGAATTTTCCTGCAATCTCGGCTTTGTGCATATCTTTTGGTACCGAGTTGTTGATGTCGAGCAGTGTAACCGGTGCTTCGGTAGCGCAGAGGCCGATATATTCGGAAAGAGTACCGTAAATATCGACTTCACAGGATACCGGGATACCTTTTGCGACCAGACGTGAATTGACATAGCAGGGAACGAATCCGAATTCGGTCTGGAAGGCAGGCCAGCATTTGTTTGCAAGGGCAACATATTTACGTGCGCCCTTTGCCTCTTCAATTATATCAAGCAGTGTCAGTTCATACTGAGCAAGACGCGGGAGGATTCCGGGCATCTTGTTTCCGCCGCCAAGTTCGCGTTCCATGTCCGCCACTACTTCGGGGATTCTCTTGTCGTCCTTGTGCTTGTTGAAAGCAACGAGCAGGTCGAGCTCGGAATTTTCCTGTATTTCGACGCCCAGATTGTAAAGCTGCTTTATCGGTGCGTTGCATGCCAGGAAGTCTTCAGGGCGCGGTCCGTAGGTGATTATCTTGAGGTTGGAAACGCCTATGAGTGTACGTGCGACAGGTATGAACTCACCTATCATCTTTGCGATATCAGAGGGATCTCCTACAGGGTATTCAGGTATGAATGCCTTGATATTCCTTAGGCCCAGATTGTAAGAGCAGTTGAGCATACCGCAGTATGCATCGCCGCGGCCGTTGATAAGCGAATCGCCTGAATCCTCGGCTGCCGCAACATACATTACCGGACCGTTGAACATCTTTGCAATCAGGGTTTCCGGAGTTTCGGGACCAAAATTGCCCAGGAATACTACCAGCGAATTGATACCTTTGCTGACTACGTCTTCTACTGATTTGACCGCATCGATCTCGTTTTCGACGGTTACAGGGCAATCATAGATATCAAGTCCGGCCTTTGTGCAAGCTTCAACCACTGCGTGGCGTCTTTTTTCGGACAATGTTATCGGAAAGCAGTTACGGCTAACCGATATAATGCCCAATTTAACTTGAGGGATGTTTTTCATTACTTTTGACCTCCGACTAAATAAGTTTATTTAATAGATTCTAATGCTTGAAAAAACAAAAAATGCATCTTCAATGTTCTATTATATTCCCTTTTGGACATTCTGCAAACTATTAATTATTTTTTGCCTGAATTTGTGATAAAGAAGCAATGCGGATCTTCCCCAATAAAAATGGCAGCCGCATCGAGCGCCTGCCATTTTTGTAAATCCATGTCCCACTTTCTGGTTCACAAACCTTTACTGCTTCTGCAGCACGTTTTCACGGGCGGTCCTGAATGCCTTTCTAACGGCGTCGGCCTGTTCTTTGGTCAATGTGCCGTCTTTGACGAGATCCTGCAGAAAACCGCGATGCCCATGGGGATGGCCCTGCGGCCTTAATCCGGTATTGCTGTTCTCACCCGGTTTTTGCATGTCTTTGCCGTGATGGGCCTTTTCGAGTTTCTTCCCGCCAGTCTTTTCCTTCTCCAGCCTTTCCTTTTCAAATTTCTCTCGTTTAGCTGCCATAGCCTTCAGCACTGCATCTTCCTGTGCGCGTGTTATTGTTCCGTTTCTGACCATATTGTCGAGTTCACTCTTAAACTGCTTGTGTATCTCCAGCATTTTTAGTGTCAGTTCTTTATGCTGTGTGTTTTGCGGCTCGGCAGCGGGCGCTGCATATACGGCGCCTGCCCCGGTTATTGCCAGGGCGCCGGCCAGCACTATTCCGGCTATCGTTTTCTTATTGATCATTTTTTTCTCCTTTTTGTTTACAAAATTCTATGTGCTTATTTTTTACGTAAGCTGTGATTTTTATATCAAGCGCCTTGTTATTTTCATATTTAAATTCTTCTAATTGTGGTATATTAGAACTTGTAAAAAATGCTTCTACGGCAGAATAGATTTAACGGAGTGAAATCATTGTCAGTACATATAGCATTGGTCGAACCTGAAATACCGCAGAATACCGGAAATATTGCACGCACCTGCGCGGCTACGGGCTCGGGACTCCACCTGGTAGGCAGCCTTGGCTTTTCCGTAGAGGACAGATATCTGAAAAGAGCCGGTCTTGATTACTGGGATAAGGTACTCGTTAGTCGCTGCGATAAAGTTGAGGAATTACAGGAAAAATACCGCGGACATACGTTTTACTACGCCTCTACAAAAGCCGGGAAGGCATACACCGATGTTGTATATCCGGAAAACTGCTTTCTGGTTTTCGGAAAAGAGACAGCGGGACTTCCCGAGGGGCTTCTTGAGGCCAACCCGGAAACCTGTATAAGGATCCCGATGCTGCCCGGCATACGTTCGCTGAACCTATCCAATTCAGTTGCGGTCGTGCTGTATGAGGTATTGAGGCAACGGGGCTTCAAAGGGATGGAACTCAAAGGAAAAATGGGAATGGAGGATGTTTAGCGCCAATGGCGCGGATTTCCTCTAAAACATACAAGGGAGGATGTTTATGATTAACCGCGAAAGAATGGTCAATGAATTCAAGAGTCTTGTTGGTATAGACAGCCTGTCAAAGAAGGAACGGCAGATGGCCGACATCCTGACTCAGAAAATGAAAGCGCTGGGCTGCGAAGTATACGAAGATAACGCGGGGCAGGAGATCGGCGGCAATACGGGCAACCTGATCTGTAACCTTAAAGGAAACAGTGATGTGCCGGCGCTTATGATCACTGCGCATATGGACACAGTCGCACCCGGCGAAGGCAAAAAGCCTATAGAGGAGAATGGTATAATACATTCCGATCATACCACGGTCCTCGGAGGAGATGACGCCGCGGGCATCGAATGTATACTGGAGGTAATGAGAGTTCTAAATGAGGATAAAATCGAACACGGCGGTATACAGGCAGTGTTCACCGTAGCCGAGGAAGGCGGTCTCTTTGGTGCGAAGCACCTGGATTACAGCAGGATACATGCGAAATACGGCATCGTGCTCGACAGCGACGGACCTATCGGAACGGTTGCCGTCAAAGCGCCCTCCCAGTATAGAATGTACGTAACGATAAGGGGCCTTGCCGCCCATGCCGGAATAGCACCGGAAAAAGGCATCAGCGCAATACAGATTGCTTCTGCCGCTATATCTTCCATGAAGCTTGGCAGGATAGATTTCGAGACTACAGCCAATATAGGAGTCATAAGCGGCGGTCGCGAAACAAACATCGTGTGCGACAGTGTTGAGATTAAAGCCGAAGCGAGAAGCCGCGACAAGGAAAAACTCGAGAGACAGAAGGAACACATGAAGGAATGCTTCGAAAAGGCAGCATCTGATTTCGGCGGCAGCGTCGATTTTCGAGCCGTTCTCGAATATCCTTCGTATAATATATCAAAGGATGCAAAGATTCTGGGCATACTCAAAAAAGCTGCCGGGTCCATCGGTATCGAAATGCTGCCCGAGGAGACGGGAGGAGGCAGCGATACCAACATATTCAACGGAAAAGGCATAGAAGCGGTCGACGTAAGCGTCGGTATGGACAAAGTGCATAGCGTGGATGAACAGATAAGGATCGACGATATGGTAAAAGCTGCGGAGTTCGTTTTGGCGGCAATACGGAGTATGTAAAAAGGCATTATGAGATTATTCATAGTGTAAGCGATCGGAGGGACTATATGATCAAAAGAATCGGTGTAATGACGGGCGGCGGTGACTGCCCCGGCCTTAATGCGGTATTGAGGGCGGTCGTCAAGACCTCCATGGTCAAATACGGATATGATGTTGTAGGATTCAGGGATGGCTACAGAGGTCTGGTGCTGGACGATTACGTCGATTTCAGGCCCGGCGATGCTTCCGGCATCCTTGACAAGGGCGGCACGATACTCGGCACCTCGAACAGGGACAACCCGTTCAAATTCAGGGTTGAAAGCAATGGAACGGTCAACTACGTGGATATGTCGGGAAAAGTAATCGAAAATATAAAAGCGCACGGCATAGACGCCCTCATACTTATTGGCGGAGACGGAACCCTCACGAGCGCACGCGACTTTGCAAGGCTTGGAGTAAAGGTAGTAGGAGTTCCGAAGACCATAGACAACGATCTCTCTGCGACAGATACGACCTTCGGTTTTATGACGGCTGTTGACACGGCTACAGAAGCGATCGACAAACTTCATTCGACTGCCGAATCACACCACAGGGTCATGATCCTCGAGGTCATGGGGAGATACGCCGGCTGGATAGCCCTGACGGCGGGTATTTCGGGTGGTGCGGATGTCATATTGATACCCGAGATCGAATACGATATGTCAAAGGTCACGCAGAAGATACTTGAGAGGCAGGCCGGAGGCAAGCATTTCAGTATCGTTGTAGCAGCGGAAGGTGCAAAGGAAAAGAACGGCGGGCTGATAATAAGCAAGGTGGATGAGAGCAGCCCCGACCCGATCAGGCTCGGTGGAGTCGGCAACAAGGTCGCGGCGGATATCGAGAGGCTTACGGGCATCGAAACAAGGGTTACGGTTCTCGGACATTTGCAGAGGGGCGGAAGGCCGAATCCTTATGACAGGCTTCTTTCGACAAGATATGGCGTAAAGGCGGTAGAGCTTGTCAACGAGGGCAAATTCGGATGCATGGTCGCCTTGAACGGAAACGAGATAACGGCTGTTTCACTTGAGGATGCGGTTGGAAAACTCAAGACGGTTCCCCCCGACGGTGAACTTGTCCGGATTTCCAAGGATCTTGGCGTCAGCTTCGGCGACTAGGAATAGACGAATTACCTGCCATTTTCTGATAAAGCGGTTTACAAAGAACTAAACAGTGGTATATTGAATAAAGTATATTAAACACCAATTGGCAGTATAAGGCCTTGCATGGGGTAACAGACCTTGCAAGGCTGAATTATTGTGATTTACAGGGGAGATTAGTTTCCATGGACTTTTCTGAAATAACACTTGACAGCAAGGCGCAGTTTAACCATTACATCAGGCAGCATCATCCTCAGATATCGGAATTGACCTTTACGAACTTTTTTGCATGGAGGTACTTCTATAAATTCAGATATGCCATAATAGCGGATCTTCTTTGTGTCATCTCCGTACCCTGCAAGAGCGAGCCGTTTGCCATGATGCCTGTCGGAAATGTCAGGGAGGACAACTTTGCCGTGGCTTTCACCACTTTGAAGGAATATTTTTCGGAAAGGGGCTGGAAGCTCAGGTTCAAAAAAATTGCCAGGGAGGAACTTGGCTTTTTCAGAGGTTTTATCGCTTCTGAAGATTCGATCGTATATGACAGGGATAACTGCGATTATCTATACAATACCGTGGATCTGGTCGGCCTCAAAGGCAAGAAGTATGACGGAAAACGCAACCATATCAATAAATTCAAAAAACAGCACACTTACGAATATGTCCCACTGGAATGCTCGCTGCTCGATGAGTGCAGTAGAATAATGGAACAGTGGTGTAAGGACAGGGATTGCAGCTGCCAGAACGGGGATTATTGCGAGCGTCAGGCCAACCTCGAGCTTTTGAGGAATTTCAGAACGCTAGGCTGTAAAGGCGCCCTGATAAAGATGGATGGCAATTTCGAGGCTTTTACCGTAGGCGAAATGTTGAGTGAGGACACCGCCGTGATCCATATAGAAAAGGCTAAAAATTCGGTTGACGGTTTGTATACGATCATAAACCAGCAGTTCGCCGAAAGGGAATGGAGCGGTTCGACCTTCATCAACAGGGAACAGGACCTGGGTATTGAGGGAATGCGGAAGGCAAAGCTTTCATACCAGCCTGTCAGGCTGGTTGACAAGTATACGATCCTCGCAGATTGAAACAGAGGGAGCGGGACGGTCAACGCTTCCAATGTGTTCACTGTATAGTTTCTGCAATAGAGGTAAATATATTATCGAATAGAATGACTTTGTTAAAAAATTAATTATTTTTACCATATTGTATTGAAAATCCAGTGTAAATAATATAAAATTATTTTGATTTTAAAGTCAATAAACATAATTGATATAGGAGGTAATAAGAAATGGCAGTAAAAGTAGGTATTAACGGTTTTGGCAGAATAGGACGTCTTGTATTCAGGGCAGCAATCGAAAATCCCAATATTGAAGTAAAGGGAATAAACGACCCCTTCATCGATCTTGATTACATGACCTACATGCTGAAATATGATACGGTTCACGGACAGTTCAAGGGCACGGTCTCGACCGAAAACGGCATGCTCATTGTCAACGGACAGAAGATAGCTGTTTATGCAGCTATGAAGCCTGAAGAGATTCCGTGGAAAGACTGCGGCGCAGAATACATAGTTGAATCCACAGGTGTATTCACTGAAACCGAAAAGGCATCCGCACACTTCGTCGGCGGCGCAAAGAAAGTCATCATCAGTGCTCCTTCAAAGGACGCTCCGATGTTTGTTATGGGCGTTAACAACGACACTTACAACAAGGACATGAAGGTCGTTTCAAATGCATCCTGCACGACCAACTGTCTCGCACCTCTCGCAAAGGTCATTCATGACAACTTCGGTATCATCGAAGGCCTCATGACTACGGTTCATTCCTACACAGCAACTCAGAAGACCGTTGACGGTCCCTCCAAGAAGGACTGGAGAGGCGGACGTGCAGCAGCACAGAACATCATTCCGTCATCCACCGGCGCTGCTAAAGCTGTTGGAAAGGTTATTCCTTCACTCAATGGCAAGCTTACTGGAATGTCCCTCAGAGTACCGACTCCGGACGTATCCGTTGTAGACCTTACCTGCCGTCTTGAAAAAGCTGCATCCTATGATGAAATCAAGGCTGCTGTCAAGAAGGCTGCTGACGGAGCTCTCAAGGGCATCCTCGCATATACTGAGGACGAAGTTGTTTCCTCTGACTTTATCCATGATCCTCATACTTCGATATTCGACGCTAAAGCAGGTATTGCTCTCAACAGCAACTTTGTCAAGCTCGTTGCATGGTATGACAATGAATGGGGTTATTCAAACAAGGTAGTTGACCTCATCTCCTACATGGCTAAAGTTGACGCCAAATAAGTTCTGATCGATCCGGATCGAACATAAGGCTCACTCTTACCCTTACCTTAAGTGAGTGGTTAAAGGGTGAGCCTTTCAATTTTAAATATTCTTCGAAAGGATGAGTTTCATGGCACTATACAATAAGAAGTCAATTGAGGACATCGACGTCAAGGGCAAAAAAGTCATTGTCCGCGTAGACTTCAACGTACCTCTGGATGAGAACCTGAAAATCACCGACGACAAGAGAATAGTCGGTGCGCTTCCTACCATAAAATACCTCGTTGACAAGGGAGCAAAGACAATACTCGTATCCCACCTCGGCAGGCCGAAGAACGGTCCCGAGGATAAATTCAGCATGAAGCCGACCGCGACAAGGCTCAGCGAGCTTCTCGGCAAGCCGGTCATCATGGCGAAGGATGTCATCGGTTCCGACGCCAAGGAAAAGGCAGCAGCTCTCAAAAACGGCGAAGTACTCATGCTTGAGAACGTCCGTTTCCATAAGGAAGAGGAGAAGAATGATCCCGCATTTGCAAAGGAACTTGCTTCTCTGGCTGAAATTTATGTAAATGACGCATTCGGCACGGCACACAGGGCGCACGCATCTACGGCTGGCCTTGCGGATTACCTGCCTGCAGTCTGCGGTTACCTGATAAAAAAAGAAGTCGATATCATGGGCAAAGCCCTCTCGCACCCGGCTAGACCTTTCGTTGCAATACTTGGCGGAGCAAAGGTTTCCGACAAGATACAGGTCATCGAAAACCTGATCGACAAGGTCGATACCCTGATCATCGGCGGCGGTATGGCTTATACGTTCCTCAAGGCCAAGGGCTACAAGATTGGCAATTCAATCTGTGAAGACGACAAGATCGACCTGGCAAAGGAATTGATGGCTAAAGCTGAAAAGAAGGGCGTTCAAATGATGCTCCCGATCGGCAGCATAGTCGGCAAGGAATTCAAGAACGACACCGAGCACAAGTATGTTCCCTCCGACGACATGCCGGACGGCTGGTCAGGTATGGACATAGGCTCGCTGACCATAGAGAAGTTCTCAAAGGAAATAAGGAAAGCCAAGACGATAGTATGGAACGGACCGATGGGCGTATTCGAATTCCCGAATTTCGCGAATGGCACCAAGGAGATAGCAAGAGCTGTTGCCGAATCCGGTGCAGTCTCCATCGTAGGCGGCGGCGATTCTGCTGCAGCCGTTGAGCAGCTTGGCTATGCAGATAAGATAACTCATATATCAACCGGTGGCGGAGCATCACTGGAGTTCCTCGAAGGAAAAGTCCTTCCCGGAATAGCTTGCCTGCTTGATGTGAACCCGAGAAAGAAAATTGCGGCCGGCAACTGGAAGATGAATAAAACAGCTTCCGAAGCAGTCGATTTCGTTACAGCGCTTAAACCCAGAGTGGCCGGCGCCGATGCGGAAGTCGTTGTAGGCGTTCCGTTCGTTTGCCTTCCCGGCGTAGTCAAGGCAGCCGAGGGTTCCAATATTAAGGTTGCTGCACAGAACATGCACTGGGAGGAAAAGGGAGCATTTACGGGCGAGGTTTCAGGCCTGATGCTGAAGGATCTTGGCGTGGATTATGTCATTATAGGCCACTCCGAGAGAAGGCAGTATTTCGCTGAAACCGACGAGACAGTCAACAAGAAGGTCCATTCAGCATTCAAATACGGACTCAAACCTATAGTATGCGTAGGCGAATCCCTTACGCAAAGGGAACAGGGTGTTACAGCCGACCTGATCAGATACCAGGTCAAGATTGCTCTGCTCGGACTCAGCGCCGATCAGGTCAAGGAAACTGTCATCGCATACGAGCCGATCTGGGCTATCGGTACAGGCAAGACTGCTACCAATGAGCAGGCAAACGAAGTTTGCGGCATCATCAGGGAAGCTGTCAAAGGGCTTTATGGAGAGGAAGTTTCAGACGCAGTACGCATTCAGTACGGCGGCAGCGTTAACGCAGCCAATGCGACCGAACTCTTCAACATGTCCGATATCGACGGCGGTCTGGTAGGCGGCGCAAGCCTGAAGCTGGACGATTTCGAAAAAATCGTCAAATACGACGCCTGATCCGGATTGTATTTAGAAACCTTTGTACTTAAGAAAAGGCTGTCTCAACAGGCAGCCTTTTTTGGTAGAATATGTGAAGCCCGACCGTAGCTGTACAGCGGGAGGTTCGAAGTGTTCCTGACAGAAACGGACCGGGTTATTTTCAGAAGGAGTCATTATCATGAAAAACAAACTGGTTTCATTAATTATACTTGACGGCTTCGGGGTCAATCCGCGTTCGGAAGGGAATGCGATCATGGCCGCCAACAAGCCGAATCTGGACAGCTTCATGAAAAATTACCCCAATACCGTCATACACACGAGCGGTATGGATGTCGGCCTTCCCAAGGGCCAGATGGGCAATTCGGAAGTCGGCCACACCAACATAGGCGCGGGCAGGATAGTGTATCAGGAGTTGACAAGGATCACAAAGTCCATTGAGGACGGAGATTTCTTCGATAAGCAGGAATTTGCCGGGGCAATGGAAAACTGCAAGGCAAACGGCTCCAAACTACATCTGTTCGGTCTTCTGTCGGATGGCGGCGTCCACAGCCACAATACTCACCTTTATGCTCTTGTAGAGATGGCAAAGAGATATGGATTGAAGGAAGTCTATATACACTGCTTCTTTGACGGCAGGGATGTTCCGCCGGACAGCTCCAAGGGCTACGTAGAGGAGCTTGAAGCAAAGCTGGACGAGATCGGTACGGGCAGGATCGCAAGCGTCATGGGGCGCTATTATGCGATGGACAGGGACAACAGGTGGGAGAGAGTCAAGCTTGCCTATGACGCCATGACGCTCGGTCAGGGTCTTACTGCTTCAACTGCAGGCCAGGCTGTTGCAGAATCTTATGCGAGGCAGGAATTTGACGAATTCGTAAAACCGACAGTTATCGTAAAGGACGGCAAGCCGCTTGCCACTATCGGCAAAAATGACTCCGTCATTTTCTTCAATTTCAGGCCGGACCGTGCGAGAGAGATCACGAGAACCTTTGTGGATCCTGAATTTTCAGGGTTCGAAAGGCCGAACGGCTTCTTCCCGCTTTACTATGTCTGCATGACGCAGTATGACAAGACCATACCGAATGTAAAGGTAGCCTTCAAGCCCGAAGGCCTGACCAACACGTTCGGAGAGTATATAAGCAAAAATGGACTGAAGCAGCTTAGGATAGCCGAGACCGAAAAGTATGCGCACGTCACTTTCTTCTTCAACGGCGGCGTGGAAGCCATGTATGAGGGAGAGGAACGTGCGCTGATCCCTTCGCCGAAGGTTGCGACCTATGATCTCAAGCCTGAAATGAGCGCATACGAAGTAACTGAAGAAGTACTTAAGAGGATCGACTCCAAGCAATACGACGTTATCATACTGAATTTCGCAAACTGCGACATGGTAGGGCATACAGGTGTTTTTGAAGCTGCGAAGACGGCCGTTGAAGCTATCGACGTATGCATGGGCAAAATCATCAAGGCAATACAGGCGCAGAACGGCGTTGCACTTATTACCGCAGACCACGGCAATGCAGAGCAGATGGTCGATTATGAGACAGGCGGACCGTTCACCGCACATACGACGAACGTTGTGCCGCTGATCGGCATCGGCCTCGGCGACAAGCAGCTCAAGGAAGGCCGCCTGGCAGACCTGGCTCCGACGATGCTGGAACTGCTCGGCCTCGAGAAGCCGGCGGAGATGACAGGACAGTCACTGCTGAAATAGGATAAACTTTCATTGGTTAAAGGGCGGGGGGATTATCCTCCCCGCTTTTTTATTGTATTTTGAAAACACCGCGTTAGGCACGTGATTCTGTAAACACCTCTTAAGTGTGCATTTTTTCAAGTTTGGGCCCAAAAATCGTATTAGAGGATGAGTTTTGGGGGTTTTTTCTCAGTCTAAATAAACAGGCTTTATTCACTATTTGACTGCATTGGCAATTATTGATAGTATCTTGTTAGTAATATAAAACGAATAAAAATTGAAGGGTCTTCGAAAGATGTTAAATTGGAGACCACATAAACTTTACAGACTGAGAATTAGTGATTACTTATTTTTTATGGACCGAATATAGGGGGGCTTTTATATGGGAAGAAGAGATAAAATTAATTACTATTTGGACTTAGCAGAGGTTGTTTCACAAAGATGTACTTGTCTTAGAAGACACTATGGTGCAGTTATTGTAAAAAATGATGAGGTCATTTCAACAGGTTATGTTGGTTCTCCAAGAGGAAGAAAAAACTGTTCGGATTTAGGTGAATGTATTCGTGAAAAGTTGAATATACCACGAGGAGAAAGATATGAACTCTGCCGAAGCGTTCATGCCGAGGCAAATGCAATTATTAGTGCATCTCGTGATATGATGATTGGTAGTTCGCTGTATTTAGTCGGTGTTGACGCAATAAATGGAAATTATGTGGAAAATTCAAGTAGTTGTTCTATGTGTAAAAGGTTGGTTATTAATGCAGGCATTGAAAAAGTTTATATACGTGATTCTAAGTGTTTATATCGTATTATTGATGTAAATGAATGGATAATTGATGATGAGTCATTGGTTGGGACTTTTGGGTACTAATAATCCATATTGCATACTTGTTTTAAACTATGAACTAATGGTGATTTCTACAACCTTACCGATAAACAGGAATTTATGGGGGAAAACAGATGGATTATACAGAGGTTAACGCGAATACGATAGACAGATGGATTGAAAAAGGATGGGTGTGGGGTGTGCCAATTTCCCATGAGCAGTTTATTGATGCGCTCAACGGAAAATGGTCGATGCTCTTGACACCGACTAAACCGGTCCCTAAAGACTGGTATCCGGACGTAAAAGGCAAAAGAGTTCTCGGCCTTGCTTCAGGTGGCGGACAACAAATACCAATTTTTGCTGCGCTTGGCGCCGAATGTACAGTTCTCGATTATTCAGAGAAGCAGATAAGGAGCGATTTACTTATCGCGGAAAGAGAAGGATATAAAGTCAACGCCATACGGGCGGACATGACTAAGCCGTTGCCTTTTGATGATAATTCATTTGATCTGGTCTTTCATCCCGTATCAAACTGCTATATCGAAGATGTCATGCATGTTTGGAAAGAATGTTATCGCATACTGAAAAAAGGCGGCAGACTAATGGCGGGACTGGATAATGGGGTTAATTTCCTTTTTGATGATGAGGATGAAAAGGTAATTAAATATCGCCTGCCGTTTAATCCGCTGAAAGACAGGGAGTTACTAAAGGCATTGGAAAAAGATGATTCTGGAATTCAGTTTTCGCATACACTCGAAGAGCAGATCCGCGGGCAACTAAAGGCTGGATTTGCGCTGCTCGATCTATATGAAGATACGAATGGGGAGGGCTTTCTCCAAGAATATGGTGTGCCGACATTCTGGGCAACACTGGCTGCAAAATAATCTAAGGTGAAAGCGCAAATTCCAATTTGTAATTGAGTTATTTCGCCATCTTTATAGAAGCCGAACTGACAGAAAAACGCAACTGTGCAATCCATAATATAAGCTGTACTCACTATCGGTTCCACCTGGTTACTATTTTATATGCCCATATTTTACGTAAACTCTGTTAACCCTCGAGACGACCCAATACTTAATCCATGACACTTCTGAACGTTATTCCGCTTCGCGTACTGCCCCGAAATATTTTCTCATATTAAAAAATAACTCCATAAGACTTTTATGAAATGGGATAAACTCGCCATTATCTATCATTGAAAGAATCTCATCTTTTGACGCCCATTTTACTTTCTGAACCTCTTCAAATTGCAATTTCAATTTATCAGTATCAACCTCATTTTCTACCAGATAGTAATCGTCAAAGCCTTCCTTGAAATTGACGGTAAGGTGTGGGCGTTTATGGCTTAAGTCTATCTGGTACCCGATTTCCTCGAAAAGCTCCCGCTCGGCTGCCACCCGGCTGGATTCCCCTGCAATGGCGCTGCCGCCCGCAGTTACATCCCACATACCGGGCCAACCTTTCTTGAAAGACTGGCGTTGTTGAATCAGCATTTCACCCATGGAATTGAATATGCATACATGTACGACCATATGATATTCTTCCTCTGAGAATGGATTGCCTCGTATTACTGTTTTACCGGTATTTATTCGGTCTCTGTTATAGATGTCGAATAATTCCATAATTCTGCCTCACAATACTGTTTTATCGGAACTGGCTATACTCAGGCCATTAATCAAGTTATTATTCAATTTATTGATCCAGCATATTGTTTCTGATTATCTCATCTATTTTTTTCGAAGTTTCCTCCGGACTCAGGCTTGTGTTATCCACCAATATAATGTTAGGAGTCGTTTTCGTATTGTTGTTTTTCAGCCATTCATTGAAATGTACGGAACTTTCGATCCATTTATCATCGGTAATTTCTCTTCCGTACTTCATTCGCTTAATCAGTTCATTTTCTTCGGCGACTACGGCAATGTATATTATGGCCGAGAAGTACTTTCTGGTATCGCAGACCTCGAGCTGCTCTGGTACAGTGCATCCGCAAAGCACTACGGGCAAACCGATTTGTGATATATTGCCGCAAACTTTCAGCCACAGTTCCCTGTATGCCCTGTAGTTGTCTTCCGGCGTGTTGAATATGTCCGACCAAAGCAGGTCGCTTTCCATTACAATATAATCTTTTTCGTTCCTGAACAGAACTTCGCAGGCGGAGGATTTACCGATGCCGCTTGCTCCTGTGACAATAAACAGCTTATTCCTTTTAGTCGGCTCCATCTTTTGTCTCCTCTTTATTCATTAGTTTATATCATTAATGCCGTAATAATCCAGGATATTTCTATATAGCAAAAAATGAGTACAGCAATGATGCATATTACTCCAATAATGTTTTTCAATGAAACCCGGAGTTCCTCCAACCTAAAGGCAAATTTAATAATAAGCCTCATAAATAAACCAAATAGTATCGTAAAGGCAGGAAGAATAAATAATTCAAATTTACTGCCGTATCTATCTATTATACCACTGGCATTTGAATGTACCGGGATCGTGGAAGGAAGGATAAACATCGCAACTATTGCACTGATTAGAGGTATTGCCATTGAAATATACAATATTCTGTTAATTACTTTCATCTCATTTATACCTTCGCATCGTATTTACGATATTTGTGATATTCCATGCTTCCCTGAAATAACTGCTCAGCCAAAACCAATACCTCCGCTCATTTGCCCTCCTGTTCCTCATACATCAGGTCCTGCGAGTCTTCGAGCTGGCTGTAATTCGGTCCGCGCACCTCTTTCTTGTACTCGAAGATCGTCTTGCCCGTTATCTTCTTGAACAGCTTGCTGAAATATTTCGGGTCGGAATAGCCGACCTTTGCACTGACCTCCGCAATGTTCATGGAGGGCGCCGAAAGCAACTTTTTAGCCTGATCTATCCTGATGATTGTTTTGTAGTCGATAAAGCTCATGCCGGTTTCCTTCTTGAAGAGTTCGCTGAGGTAGGCCGGGCTCAGATGTACGTGCTTGGCCACCTGTTCGAGGCTTATATCGCCGGCATAGTTGTTTTCGATGATCTTTTTGGCGTTGGCCACGAGGCCGATATTATCAAGCGGGTTCTTATCGTGGAAGAAGTTGTAGACATGCGTGAGCAGATCCTTTGCCACGGATTCGAGATCATCGATGAAGCTGGTGTCCCTGAGCCTGTCATAGGGCTGCTCACCTGTCATTACCGCCTCATTGCGGACAAATGGAAGCTGTATGTTCAGTATGATTATGATGGATTGTATGAACTGCCAGAAGAACTCTTTCACCAATGAGGGACTAATGTATGTACCGTTTCCGGATGGGTTTCCTTTTTTAAGCGCCTCGCAGACGCTTTCGATATAAGACATCGCAGTCTGTATGTTTGACAGCTTCAGGTTCAGTGTAATCTTGTTCAGCGTTTCTTCGGGAAGGGTCAGCCTCATTTCCTCCGACAGGCAGCCCTTTTTGTAGAAGGAAATTGTCCCGGGGCCTTCCCAGAATCTTGTATCGCTCGCCTCCGTTGCATCGGTGAACAGGCTGCACAGCATGCCGAACTGGTGAGTCGAACCGCTTACGCCAGCCGAAACAGACATGGAATATTTTCTTTTCATTACCCTGTTGATTAGGCCGAAAGCGGTTTTTATGCCCTCAATCTCCTTGTCGCTGTTTATCAGAGAGACTATGACCGTCCTGTCGTGTTCCAGCGGAAAAGTGACCGCTTTTGCATACCTTTTCATCGCCCACTTGACCAGCGACCTGTAATAATCGGCCGCCATACGCCTGTCATCGGTTTTCAGACTTTCGTCGGGTTTTATGATGCATAGTGTAAAGCTGTTATTGGTAAAATTGATACCGTACTTCTGTAGTTCGCCCCGTATCCTTTCAGATGTCATACTGTTCTGCGATATGACCTGGTTCAAAAAAGTCTCGCACATAACGGGCAGCGCCTGCCGGTACTGTTCCTTTTCAGCTTCGCTTTTCTTTTGTAACTGCGCCTTTTGGCTTAGCTCACTGCCGATACGCACCAACACCTCTGTAAGTTCCTTTTCGTCGACGGGTTTTAGCAAGTAGTCTATAATACCGTATTTTACGGCTGTCTTGGCATATTCGAAGTCATTGTAACCGCTGATCACAACTATTTTAAGGTCCGGCAGGAGGCTTCTCACTTCCTTCATGAGTTCAAGCCCTGTCAAGCCTGGCATCATTATGTCGGTCAAAAGAATATCCGGCTCGTGCTGGCGGCACAATTCCAGTGCTTCGATGCCGTTGGACGCTTCACACGAGAGCGTCAGATCCAGCTTTTCGAAAGGTATCAAGGACCTGATGGTTGTTCTAACCCATTTTTCATCATCGGCAATGATGAGCTTCAGCATAATTGGCCTCCTGTTTGGATGTTTTAAATGAAATCCGCGCCTTACGGGCGCTAAACATCCTGCCTACCGTTCTTTTCTAATTTTCCTTGACTGCCGGAAGCGTTATTTCTACAGTCGTTCCGACAAGAGCTTCCCTGAATTTGAGACCGTACTGTTCACCGAAATACAGCTTTATCCTCGAGTTTACGTTGACTACGCCAATACCGGTGCTGGAACGGTCGCCTTCCATCGCCGCCTGGCTTTTCTCGCTTGCGAGTGATCGGTTCAGTTCCTCCAGCTTTTTAGCAGGAATCCCCAGACCATCGTCGGAAATAATTATCTTTATATTGCTGTCGAGCACCAGTACCTCTATGCTGATAGTCCCCTTGCCGAGCTTCATTTCGAGGCCGTGCTTGATGGAGTTTTCGATAAGCGGCTGCAGGGTAAGTTTAAGGACCTTGTAGTTCATCAGCTCGGGCGGAATATTGTACTGCAGCTCGAATTTATTTTCATATCTGAAATTCTGTATCGATATATAATTCTCCAGATGCTGCAATTCCTCCTTTATTGTTACCAGAACCCGGTCACTGATGCTGTAGCGGAAAAGCAGCGAAAGAGCCTTGGACATGGCTGCTATCTCCGTTATACCGTGGTATAGCGCGGCACCACGAATAGATTCGAGCGTGTTGTATAAAAAGTGAGGATTGATCTGGTTTTGCAGCGAATTGAGTTCCGCCTCCTTCTGGCGAAGCTTAATACTGTATATTTTATTGATGAAGAAATCTATATCCGTGGAGCCGTTCATACCCGGAACTGCATGATTTCCTGAAAGCAGCGGAGTATGGTCGCTCCCTTCGGGGAATTGGTTTTCATAGTCGGAGATGACCGAAGTAAGTTCGTTTATCGGTCTCAGCAGCTTCAAAGACAAGCCCAGATAAACCAACACTATAAACGGGAATAAGATAAAGCACAGCGTCACTGCCGGACTTCTGAGCCATATACGTCCAGTTACCCCGGATGCCGGCTTCAGATCGATAAAGGTCCAGCCAAATTTTGGGTATTTTATATATGTTAAGTATTGATCTTCATCATTATTATTCTGGTGTTTATAGCCCGAGGTCCCGCTGCCGACCGCTCCGAGCAGCGTGCTGTCAGCTTTGGTGGTGAGCCTTCCCGGATTGCTGCAGTAAATTATGTTTCCGCTGTTATCGAGTATAAGCCTTTCGCTGCGTCTGGATTCCGGAATGTAGGCGGAAGGATCCCAGGTGTTGCTGAGAAAATCCGTCAGCAGGCTGTAATCGAAATCGAACAGCAGCACGGCCGCATCATCCGGGCCCGGGCTTCCTCCAAGTGCTTTTGCGGCGCATATTACCGTCTTGCTTTTTCCTTTTTCATAGAACCTCTGGACAGTCCCAAGAAGTTGTACCGAACCGGGATCGTTTACGGTATCCGTGTACCACTGCTGTGAGGTCGGGCTGCTGATGGCGGCCTGATCCGCGTCCGTACCGAAGGACGCCCTGACGCCGCCGCTGTTTATCAGATACACTGCGGAAAGGGCTTTCAACTGACCTGTAGAAAGTGTGTCGTGTGCCATTTTTTCAAGCTGCGCCGACTGCCTGACTAATGAGGTAGAATTGGCGAGCCGGGCCTGATCCGCAGGTTGAAGGCTGTCGGAGAATGTATTCAACGCAAGCACGAGTTCGCTTACATATTTTCCGATGGAGTTCTGCTCCTGCGTTATTCCTGTCAATGCCGCTTCGTAGGCCTTCTCTTCCATAAGCGAACGCGTATGGAAATATATCACCATTGAAAGGAGTACATACGGAATTACTATCAACAGGAAGAAATACAATGTGAACCGTGAGCGCAGCCTTAGGTATAAGTGGCTGAACTTCGGCGTTTTACTGGGCGTTTTGCTGTATATCGCACGCAATGGTTTCATTATGTACACCTCAAGGTTATTTTATTAAATTACTGGTCAAAATGCAAATAAATACAATAACGGAACACATAAAAAAAAAGCACCTTTACCATAAAAAAAACATCTACATTTTCTGTAAGCAACATGTTAAAATGTGATTGCATTGCCAAAAGTCACTTTAACCTAAAAGTGACTTTCCCTGCAAAATGTAAACCAGTATAATAAGACTTTTAACGTGAGGTGTTATAATTGAGTTTATTCAGGAAAGCTTCGCTTTTTCTCGCTGTCGTAATGCTCACAGCCGCATGTTCGGGCTGTTACTTTTTTCCCAGGGAAGAAGAGGTTCTGGCTCCGCCGCTGAAGGTGCCGGATAAGGTCGAATATGATACGATCGAGGTCAAAAAGGGTGATATCGAGAATAAAATAACCTGCACAGGCGCTTTCGTATCCGTATCCCAGAACGATCATTTCTACAAGGACAGGGGCGGCAGGCTTCAGTCCGTCAAGGTACGGCTCGGGGACGAAGTCAAAAAGGGAGATCTTCTGGCCGAACTCGAGACCGACACGATCCTTAATGACATACAATTGCAGGAGATAGCGTTAAAAAGGGCAAAGCTCGTATATGACAATGCCAAAACTCGTTATGACATAGAGGGCGGAAGCAAGTCCGAAATGGAGATGGCCTTGTTCGATGTTGAGTCGAATCAGATAAGGCTTGACAGCCTTAAGAAAGAATATGAGAGGACCAAGCTTACAGCGGCTATAGACGGCGAAGTCGTATACATAACGGATATTAAGCTTGGAGAATACGTGAACGCATACACGACCATAGTCAGGGTAGCGGATCCTACACAGCTCCAACTACGTTATTCTGGTGACAAGGTAAACAATTTCAAGCTCGGCATGAAAGCCACGATAGATATGGATAAAAAGCAGTATCCTGCCGAAGTGGTCATGACTCCTTCAGAGGTTCCGGATGACGCAAGCGAAGAAGCTAAAAAGTCGGTTCAGCTCAAGGTCGATAATCTGCCGAAGGATGCAACGATAGGACAGACTGCAATGATAAGCCTCACTCTCGAGAAGCGCAGCGGTGTCATTGTATTGCCAAGGCAGGTAATCAACAATTTCGGCGCCAGAAGATTCGTAAATGTACTAAAGAACAACATAAGAGAAGAAAGAGATATCGAAACGGGTGTTGAAAGCAGCACCCAGGTAGAGGTTCTCAGCGGCCTGGATGAAGGGGAACTCGTCATAGTCAAATAAGGATCAACGATTACTATGCTGCTCGCTGGTTGATGCAGCAATTCGGTCAGGAGGCGTTCTATTTGCTGAAGATGGTACTTCGCAGGATGTTCAGCAACCTGTGGATGGTCATATGCCTGCTATTAGGTTCGATATTGGCTACGGCTCTGGTAAGCTGTATCCCCATATATACGGACAGTATCCTGCAGAGGATGCTTATAAAGGATCTTGAAAATTACCAGGTGAAAACGGGTAATTTCCCCGGACAGTATGATGTTCGGGCGAAGCTAAATTATAACTACAAACCTGAAGACAGAGTCAATGCGGCGCGCTTCTTCGACAAAAAGATAATGTCGGAGAAGATCCCGCAGTTCGACCTGCCTGTAATGACTTTTTCACAAGGCTTCAAACTCGGAAACCTCTATACCCCTGCGACTAAAAAGAACCAGAATGATGACTCGGACATGATGTACATACAACTGGGCACGCTATCCGGCCTGCAAGATCATATAAAACTGACGAACGGAAGATTGTTCGCAGCTGAGCCGGTAGACGGCGTATATGAGGTCATAGTAAACCAGCAGGCAATGAAGGGCCTTAATCTTTTGCTTGACCAGGTTTACCCCATAATGGATCCTACGGAGGATTACAAGGAGCTTTGCAGGGTAAAGGTAGTCGGCGTATACACCGTGAAAGGTGATAACGATGCATATTGGTCGGTTGGTATAAACGAACACAACCAGGAACTGATGATGGATTATAAGCTGTTCGGCAAGGAATTCCTGTCGGATGCAAACGGTCTGGTAACAGAAGCGCGGTGGGACTGTGCATTGGATTATCATAAGATCACGCTGCAAAATCTCTCCAAGATCGCAGGAATATTCAACGAACAAAACAGATGGTACTCCAGGTACAGGGGCAGTATCGATTTCAGTATGCCTATCAGCGCCATTTTGAAGGATTATAACGAAAGAGCCAACCAACTTCGTACGATGCTCTGGGTCTTGACAGTACCGGTCCTCATAATGCTTGTGTTTTACATATTCATGGTCTCTCAGCTGATAGTAAGGCATGATGAGAACGGCATAGCGGTATTGAAGAGCCGAGGCGCGAGCATGGGACAGATCTTTCTGAGTTATCTTTTGGAAAGCTCCCTTATAAGCGTGGTGGCGTTTATTTTCGGCCCGCTTGTGGGTATGTTCATCTGTACAATACTGGGCTCGTCCAACGGCTTCCTCGAGTTTGTTCAGAGAACCGCTCTGCCTGTATCTTTAAGCCCGAAGGTAATAGCTTACTCATTCGCCGCGGTGGTATTCCTTATAGTCACAATGCTTGCACCGGTCATAGCCGCATCGCGCACAACGATAGTAAAGCATAAACAGGATAAATCGAGGTCCAGGAAAGCGCCCGTCTGGAAGAAATTCTTTTTTGATATAGTACTGCTGCTAATATCAGGATACGGACTCTACAGGTATCAGCAGCAGCAAAAAATACTTGCAACTACAGGTGTCAAAGCAAACGATCTTCAAATAGATCCTCTGCTCTTCCTGACCTCCACAGTATTCGTTGTCGGTGCGGGCCTTTTGTTCATCAGGATATACCCGTACCTTATAAGCTTCGTATACTGGCTGGGCAGGAAGGTCTGGTCACCGGCGATGTACATTTCGCTTATACAGGTAGGCAGATCCAGAGGCCAGGAACAATTCCTGATGCTTTTCATCATTCTGGCCATTTCTACCGGTCTGTTCAATGCAAATTCGGCGAGAACGATCAACCAGAATATCGAGGATAAGATCAGTTATTCGATTGGGGCAGACGTCAGACTTTTGGCTGCCTGGAAGGATACCAGGCCTCCGGAGAAAGCCATATTGTCGGCGCAGCAACAAGAAGCGCTTGCCAAGGAGGCAGCGTCGCCGATGCCGGTAAGGTATATAGAACCCGATTACTCCAAATATTCGTCTCTTGCGGGAACCTCGATGGCAACGAAGGTAATCAGGGTTAATAATGGCGCTGTGCAGACGTCGGGTGATTTAGTCGAGAATGTAAACATTATGGGGATAATCCCTGACCAGTTTGCAAAGATAGCCTGGTTCAGGCCGGATTTGCTGAAGCCTCACTGGTACAACTACATTAACCTGATGACGGACGCACCGACGGCTTTTCTGGTTTCGACCGACATGAAGGAGAAATACAAGCTGTCTCTGGGAGATACCATATATATCACCTGGAGCGAACAAGGCTACCTGGAAGGTACCATATTTGCATTTATTGACTACTGGCCTACGTATAATCCGAATCCCCCCGAGCAGGGCAAGGAGGCTCCCGGACTTGTTGTAGCCAATCTGGATTATATACAGAACAAAATGGCCCTGTCGCCCTACGAGGTATGGTTGAAAAAGGCGGACGGCGCTACAGACAAGCAGATCAATGACGATGTGATCAAGAGGGATCTTCAGCTGGACGATATTAAATACATGGAACAGGAAATCGTAAAGATGAAAAACGACGCCATGATACAGGGAATGAACGGAATGCTCACTCTTGGCTTCGTAGCGGCCATGCTAATAAGCATGTTGGGCTTCCTGATTTACTGGATCATTTCCATACAGGACCGTGTGCTGCAGTTCGGTATACTTCGTGCGATGGGCATGTCGTTGACGAGGGTCATAGGGATGCTCGCATGTGAACAGGTATTTGTATCCGGTGCTGCAATAATAATGGGTATAGTTGTAGGAGGCCTTGCAGGAGATCTGTTCATTCCCCTGCTTCAGATAGTATACAGCTCGGCGGATCAGGTGCCTCCGTTCAAAGTCATGTCGGACGGTTCCGACTACATCAAAATTTATTCGGTCATCGGAACGATGCTGCTTATGGGTTTCCTGACGCTTTGGAAGATAATCTCCGGTATCAGGATAGACCAGGCCGTCAAACTCGGAGAGGATTGATATATATGAGTGAAATAATCACGACCGATAAGCTCGTAAGGGACTTCAAGTCCGGCAGTGTAACGGTCCACGCATTGAAAAATGTTTCACTGGAAGTAGAAAAGGGAAAGCTGACTATACTGAGGGGACGTTCGGGCTCGGGTAAAACCACGCTGATAAACCTGCTTGGCGCCCTCGACAAGCCGAATTCGGGCATCATCAGGTTCAACGGAACAGACATCACTCACGCGGGAGAGCACACCAAAAACGAAATAAGAAGAAAGCACATGGGTTTCGTGTTTCAGTCGGTGGCGTTGATTTCGATGATGTCGGCCTATGAAAATGTCGAATTCGGACTGAGGATAGCCGGCATTCCTGCCAGGGGCAGAGGTGAAAGAGCAAAAGAATGCCTGTCGCTGGTCGGTCTGGGAAAGAGGATGAATCACAGGCCTCAGGAACTCTCGGGCGGTGAGCAGCAAAGGGTCGCCATCGCCAGGGCCATAGCCCACAGACCCGAAATCGTTTTTGCAGACGAACCTACGGCAGAACTCGATACACATATGGGCCTTCAGGTCGTAAAGCTGTTCAAGAGCCTTGTTGAGATCGAGGGACTTACAGTTGTTATGACTACGCACGACCCTAGTATGATAGATATAGCAGATCATGTGCTTACGCTGGAGGATGGTGAGATAACCGATGCGGTTTGACAATATGGACAACGGGCTTGTAAAGGAAGATGAGCCTCAGGCTGAAAATACCAAAATGATTGAATGCGAAAACCTTGTCAAGATATATAAAACGAAGGATATCGAGGTTGTTGCGCTGCAGGGGCTCGACCTCACGGTAGAATCGGGCGAGCTTATGGCGATAATAGGCAACAGCGGCAGCGGGAAGTCTACTCTGCTCAATATGCTCGGAGGCCTCGATAAACCTTCGGCAGGCAAGCTGCTTGTGGATGGCCGCGATCTGCTGAAATTCAATGACCAGCAGCTTATAAGGTATAAGAGGGACACTGTAGGTTTTATCTGGCAAAATAACGCAAGAAACCTGATACCATATCTGACTGCGCAGGAGAACGTCGAACTGCCCATGAACCTCACGGGAAAGGGTAACAAAAGAAGCAGAGCGCTCCAACTGCTTGATCTGGTCGGGCTTCTCAACAGGAGGAACAATAAGCTGAGTCAGCTCTCAGGCGGCGAACAGCAGCGTGTCGCAATAGCCATAGCGCTCGCAAACAATCCCAAGCTGCTTCTGGCCGACGAACCGACGGGCTCTGTTGACAGCAGAACCGCGGCGGCGGTGCTGGACGTATTCCGAGAACTCAATACTACGCTCGGTGTTACAGTCGTCATCGTTACTCATGACAGACAGGTGTCGCAAAAGGTAGACAGGGTGGTAGCGATAAGGGACGGCAGAACCAGCAGTGAATTTATACGTAAGAAATCCTACGCGGAGGAACTTGCCGAGCTAGGCAGCGGGTTGTTCGGCAACCACGGCGATGAGACCCACGAGGAGCTTGCGGTCCTTGACCGGGCAGGCAGGCTGCAGATCCCGTCGGACTACATCAATGCCCTCGGTTTGAAGGGCAGGAACAAGATAAAGGTGGAACTCGACGGAGATAGAGTGGTACTTTACGCACCGAGAGACGATGATGATGGAAAGACTGACAAAGCGGGATGAAGCTCCCGCTTTTTTTATTGCAAACAAAATGGTTTTATTTATAAATTTTGTGGTTAAAATAAACCGGAATATAATATACGGACATATACCGGCAGCATATCCCTGTGATATAATGGAAAATACTGGTAATAAAACAACGGATGAAAGAATTAGGAGAGGAGAGTTGAAAATGAAACAATATCTTGAAATCGAGAGCGTTTTTGCAAGGGAGATCCTGGATTCCAGGGGCAATCCGACCGTCGAGGTGGAGGTGATCGCTGAAGGAGGCTTCATAGGCCGGGCAGCGGTGCCGTCGGGAGCGTCGACCGGAGCATTCGAGGCAATAGAGCTAAGGGACGGCGATTCGGGCAGATATCTCGGAAAAGGGGTTCTCAATGCCGTTTCGAATGTAAACGAGATAATTGCTCCCGAGATCGAGGGTTTGAACGTATTCGACCAGGTCGCAATCGACCGGAAAATGATAACGCTCGATGGAACTCATAATAAAAGCAAGCTTGGCGCCAATGCCATACTCGGCGTTTCTCTCGCGGTCGCCAAGGCCGCCGCGGAAACACTGGGCTTAAGCTTGTATCAGTATATAGGCGGTACAAATGCCAAAATGCTGCCGGTTCCGATGATGAATATAATAAACGGAGGAAAGCATGCCGACAACAGCGTGAACATACAGGAATTCATGATAATGCCCGTAGGAGCCGATTGCTTCAGGAATGCTCTCATGATGTGCGCGGAAGTATTCCACAATTTGAAAAAGGTGCTCAGCTCCAAGGGATATTCCACTGCAGTCGGGGACGAGGGCGGCTTTGCACCCAATCTTAAAAATGACGAGGAAGCGATAAAAGTCATAATAGAAGCTGTCGAAAAGGCGGGCTACAAGCCGGGAGAGGATTTCAGGATAGCAATAGACGCCGCCGCCTCCGAAATGTATCAGGAAGACGGTACCTATTATTTCTGGAAATCGGACATTCGGAAAACCAGAGAGGATATGGTTGATTTTTGGGCGGATCTTGCTGAAAGATACCCGATCATCTCGCTTGAAGACGGTGTGGCGGAAGAGGACTGGGAGGGCTGGAAGCTTCTGACTCAAAGACTTGGGACCAAGATACAGCTTGTTGGAGACGATCTCTTCGTGACTAATACCGAAAGGCTGAAAAAAGGAATCGATCTTGGAGTGGCTAATTCCATACTGATCAAGGTAAATCAGATAGGTACGCTTACGGAGACGCTCGATGCTATACAGATGGCAAACAGGGCCGGGTATACGGCAGTCACATCGCACAGGTCCGGTGAGACCGAGGATGCTACGATCGCCGACATCGCGGTGGCCACAAACTCGGGCCAGATAAAGACCGGGGCACCTTCCAGGACCGACCGTGTCGCAAAATATAACCAACTGCTCAGGATCGAGGAGGAACTTGGCGAAGCCGCAATTTATCCGGGACTCGACGCGTGGTTTAATCTTAAAAATAAATAAGGTCAGCAATAAGTAGGAACGCAGTCGGTTGCTTGATATTGCATGAGTTTTGTGAATTAGAGCATATTGATGACGCATCGTAAAGGGCAAATTTTTGTTTGAGCGGAGCGTTAGCGGAAGCAATATGAAATGCTCCGCATTTCGTTTCATCTGTAAGTATTTGCATAGCAAATACTATTGTTAAATTTGCCGTAAAGCTGAATCTATATGCTCTTTGAACAAAACTCCGCAATAGAAAGCAACCGACTGCGTTCGACTTAACTTATTTAGAGGCTTGTTTTTTTGCATAAGATGTGTTACAATTTGACTTGTTAATTTTTTGGGAGGTGTTTCTCTTGTCAGCGCTTGAAATAATTGTTTCGATAATACATGTTTTAATATCTATGTCTCTTGTAGTAATAGTTCTTCTGCAGTCGGGCAAGTCCGCAGGTCTTTCTGGTTCGATCGCAGGCGGCGCCGAAACTTTCTTCGGAAAAAACAAGGGCAGGACGCTGGACGCTTTATTGAGCAAGTACACATCGATAGCAGCAATAGCATTTCTTGTAACCTCGATACTGTTGTTTTTAATCCTGAAGACTAACTACGTTAAATAAGTTATGGCAATCCTTGGACTATGCAGAAATGCATGGTCTTTTTTGTCGATATGTGTGATATCAAACTGAAAGCGGGCGGATTAGCATGGACAGGGAAAGAGCGCTTAAGGAATTACAGGCGAGACTGACCAATGACAAATTCATCAGGCATTCACTTGCCGTTGAGGCTATCATGCGGGATCTGGCAGCCCTGTTGAGGGATAATGTCGAGTTGTGGGGGATGACAGGACTCCTGCATGATATCGATTATGAAAGAACTGCCGGCGATCCTTCGAAGCACAGTATAATAGGGGCCGAAATACTTGAGAATCTCGATTTCGACCCTGAGATAGTATATGCTGTAAAAGCTCATAATGACCTGCACGGTATCGGAAGGAAAAGAAAACTCGATAAAGCCCTTTATTGTTCCGATCCTGCGTCGTGGATGATTGAGGCGTGTGCTGAGGGCCTTTCGTCCAAACAGCTTTCCGATGTTACGGCGGATTTTGTTTTGAATAATATGAACGACAGCTCTTTTGCGGCTGAACTGGACAGAGGCCGGATAAATACCTGCATTGATCTGGGGATTACGCTCGAGGAATTTATCGCCTTGTCGCTGGATGCGATGAAGAAAGTATTGGATCAGCGGACTTGATGATTTCTGAATATGCCTGAATTATGCGGGGACTGCATAGCGGTCCCTTTTTATATATCATGAAAAAGTTTAATTACCATTGTTATTGGAATAATAAAATTGGGTAACTGGCTTGAAAATGCTCATTTTATTAGTGGGAGAGATGTGAATGGACGTTTACGAAGAACGCAGGCAAAAAATTGTCGACTTCATGAGGGATGAAGCGTATAGACCCTTAAAATTCGAAGAACTGGCCGTTGTGCTCGACGTGCCCGAAGATGAACGGGTCAAACTGACTGAACTCCTCGAAAGCCTGGAACAGGAAGGCGCAATATACAAGACGAATAAGGACAGATACGGCGTACCCGAGAGGATGAACCTTATGGTCGGCCGGATACAGGGAAATGAGCGCGGGTACGGCTTCCTTATACCGGATGATGAAGATGTGGCCGATATATTCATTTCTTCAGACGGTATGGCGGGAGCGCTGCATAACGACAGGGTGGTTGCAAGAATCACCAGGAAACCGTCGGGTGACAAACGTGCCGAAGGCGAAGTCATAAGGATACTTAAAAGGTCTGTGACAAAGGTGGTCGGAACATACGATAACAGCAGATATTTCGGCTTTGTCGTGCCCGACGACCGCAGGATACCCGGAGACATCTTCATACCGAAGGACGAGATAAACGGCGCAAAGCCCGGTTTCAAGGTAATCGCCGAAATAGTCAAGTGGCCTGAAAAAAGGCGCAACGCAGAAGGCAGGATAATCGAGGTTATCGGCGATATCAACGAGACGGGCACCGACATTCTTTCTGTAATAAAGGCGTACGGCCTGAATGAAAGCTTCCCCGAAGACGTAGACAGGCAGGCTGAGGAATTGCCTGATAAGGTAACCGGAAGCATGCTGAAAGGCAGGCGCGATCTCAGAAATTATACGATGGTTACAATCGATGGGGAGGATGCAAAGGACCTCGACGACGCGGTTTCAATAGAAAAGCTTCCTGATGGGTGCTACAGGCTCGGCGTGCATATTGCCGATGTCAGCTATTATGTAAAGGAAGGCTCTCCGCTGGACAAGGAAGCCCTCGAACGCGGAACGAGCGTTTACCTGGTAGACAGGGTCATACCAATGCTACCCAGAAAGCTTTCGAACGGAGTTTGCAGCCTCAACCCCCATGTCGACAGGCTGGCCTTTACCGTAATGATGGATATAGACGGGAACGGCAAGGTCATCGATCATGAGATATTCGAAAGCGTTATAAAAACAAGTGAGAGAATGACATATACCAATGTTTACAAGCTGTTGGAATTCGGTGACGAAGAGCTCATGGAACGCTATGGGTATCTGATGGACGATTTCAGGTCCATGAAGGAGCTGGCGCTTATCCTTCGGAAGAAAAGGATGGACAGGGGCGCCATCGATTTCGACTTCGATGAAGCGAAAATAATTCTCGATGAGGATGGCAAGCCAACGGAAGTTAAAAAATACGAGATTACGATAGCGAACAGGATAATTGAGGAATTCATGCTGGCCTGCAATGAGACTGTGGCGGAGCATTTCCACTGGGCCGGGATGCCGTTCGTCTACAGGATACATGAAGAACCCGACAGCGAGAAGATTATGTCCTTTGCCGAATTTTCGAGGAACCTGGGTTATCCCTTGAAAGGGATTAGCAAGATACATCCCAGGGCGCTTCAGGACATACTTGAAAAGGTAAAGGGCACCAGGGAGGAGACAATCGTAAGTACAGTAATGCTGCGTTCGCTTGCAAAGGCACGATACAGCCACGAGAATTCCGGCCATTTCGGCCTCGCCGCCAAATATTACTGCCATTTCACATCTCCCATCAGAAGGTATCCCGACCTTATAATACACCGTCTGATTAAGGAGGAACTCAACGGTGAGCTGCCTGAAAAAAGAGAGGAATATCTCCAGAATGTATTGCCCGAGATCGCCAGGACATGCTCCGAGCGCGAGCGTGCAGCCGATGAGGCGGAGCGTGAGACCGAGGACATGAAAAAGGTCGAGTTCATGAAGGATAAAGTAGGAGAGACATTTGACGGTATCATAGCAAACGTTACTTCGTTCGGCATGTTCGTCGAACTTGACAATACGATAGAAGGTCTTGTTAAAGTTAGCAGCATGGAGGACGACTACTATGTTTTCGACGATGCGCATTATTGTCTGATAGGAGAGCGTACAAAAAAGCGTTACAGGATCGGGGACGAGTTACGCGTTATACTGACGCGTGCCGATATAGCCATGAGGCAGCTTGATTTCGTTATTGAAGCCGATATCAAAAAGGGCAGGAACGACAAGTACGACAGGAACGATAGGAACGACAGGAACGATGACAGGAATAACAGGAAGGAACCTGCAGGCCATGAAGGCGGTGAGGACTCCGGGAGAGAATACAGGGGCGGCAAACGAGCTTCAGCCGGTAAGGGCCGCAAGGGCAGTAAAGGCACGTATGACATGCGCGGTGAAGGCAGCGGCGGGAAAAACGGTAAAAGTAATAAAAACGCAAGAACCGACGGCAGTACAAGAAGCGGTACTGGAAAAAAGCACACATACACCGAAAAGAAAAAGCATGACACCCGGCCGGGAAAGGGCGGCTATAATAAGTCCGGTGCCGGCAGGGACGGGCAGGGCGACTATGGAGACCATTTGGTGAAAAAAGGCAATACAGACAGGAAAATCAAGGTTATTGACGAAAATGTAATTGAAGAGAAACCTGCAGTGTTTTTCTCACCCATGGGGAAGGAGCGTTCCAACCGCAGAAAACGCGAGGTAAGGATCCCCGTGAGGCCGGGAAAAACGCCTAGAAAGCTGTAGAATGGGGGAGTTCCATGTATTTGGTGAGTGCATGCCTTTTGGGAATAAAATGCCGATATGACGGCGGGACGAAGAAAAATGAAATACTCATGAAACTGGCTTCGGAAGGGAAGGTTATCCCCGTGTGTCCGGAGCAGCTGGGAGGGTGCCCCACTCCCAGAAGTCAAAGCGAGATAACGGGCGGCACCGGCGCCGATGTGCTTTGCGGCAGATGCAGTGTCACCTCGAGAGAAGGCAGGGATGTAACGGAGTATTTCGTAAAAGGCGCTGAAGAAACATTGAAGCTGGCGCTTGCCTGTGGCGTGAAGAAGGCGGTGCTAAAGGCCAGGAGCCCATCGTGCGGTTCCGGTAAAATTTATGACGGTACCTTCAATGGTGTTTTGAAGGATGGAAATGGAGTTGCGGCTGAGCTTCTAAGCAGGAACGGGATCGAGGTATTTTCGGAGGAAAACACTGAAGGCCTGGGAAAGTGATGCCGGAATGCTTGCTGCATGTAAAAGCTAATGAGACCAATTGGCCAGTAACTGGATCAAGGTTTGAACCGATTGCCCGGATGTGTGAAAAACCCGGCAGCCTTTAGGCCCCGGGTCATTTACGTCAGATTATGAAGGATTTGATTTCTTCGCAGAAGATTCCGCAATCGTCTGAATGTACCTCCACCCGGATCGGTTTGTTGAAATCCAGGCTGAATATCCCCATGATGGACTTCGCGTCTACGACGTAGCGTCCTGAGGTCAGATCCACATCGAAGTCGTACTTGTTTGCGATATTAACAAAGTCCTTGACGTCGTTTATTGTTTTTAGCATAATGCTGAATGCTTTCATCACAAAAACCTCCTTCTTGCGTATGGTGTCGGCAATGCATTGCTTAAAATAATGATATCCTGTTTTTGACAGCAAGTCAATTACGTTATTGTTAAAAAAGTATTAATTAACTATAATATATAAGTTACATCAAAGTTCTATACGGAGGAACCGTGAAAAAAGTAGCGTTTTACACGCTTGGATGCAAAGTGAACCAATATGAGACCGAGGCAATGGCGGAAGCCTTTGAAAATGCAGGTTATGAGCAGGTTGATTTTGATGCTCCCTCGGACGTATATATCATAAATACCTGCACCGTTACCGGCCTGAGCTCCCGGAAATCCCGCCAGGCAATACGCAGAGCCAGGCAGCTGAACGCCGGCGCGGTCGTCGCGGCAGTCGGGTGTTACCCGCAGACGGCAAGGAAAGAAGTAGAGGCTATGCCCGAGGTCGACATTATTGCCGGAACTGCTGAAAGACTCAGGCTCCCCGAATACGTAGAAGCCTTCCTCACAGGCGGGGGAAGGGTCTCGGCCGTGGAAAACATAATGAAGAATCACAGGTTCGAAGACCTTAAGATAGAGAGATACAAGGACAGGACAAGAGCTTTCCTGAAAATACAGGAGGGCTGCAGCCAATACTGCTCATACTGCATAATACCGTATGCGAGAGGTCCCATAAGAAGCAGACCGTACGACGAGGTCCTTGGGGAAGTGAGGAGGCTTGTAGAAGCCGGCTTCAGGGAAGTCGTACTGACAGGCATACATATAGCTTCATATGGGAAGGATTTGGGCGTGCTGAGGCTTCCGGACCTTATTAGCGGAGTGCATGCCATAGACGGGATCGAACGCATACGAATCGGCTCGGTGGAACCTACCCTTATTACCCGGGAGTTTACGGAAGCTGCGGCCCGTATGGAGAAGCTTTGCCCGCACTTCCACATATCACTTCAGAGTGGCTGCGACGAGACATTAAAACGTATGAACAGGCGCTATACGGCCGCTGAGTACAAAAAGGCCGTAGAGCTCCTCAGAGAGCATATTCCCGACGTTTCGATCACGACCGACGTGATGGTGGGTTTCCCGGGAGAGAGCGACGAGGAGTTCGCGCATACCTATGAGTTCCTCGAGGAGATCAGGTTTGCCAAAATGCACGTATTCAAATTTTCTCCGAGGGAAGGAACCCCCGCCGCCGGCTTTGAAGGACAAGTTGACGGCGTCGTCAAGGAGGAGCGCAGCCGGAGTGTAATAGAACTGTCCGACAAATGTGCGCTGGAGTTCAATAGCAGATTCGTCGGGAGAAGGATGCCCGTGCTATACGAGCAGGAGCTTAAGGAAGACCCCGGCACCTATGAGGGACTTACAACAAATTACATAAGAGTACTGACCAGAGGGAATCCTAGCCTTGTGGGAAATATTTCGCAGACAAGGCTCGACACGGCGGCGGCCGGGTATGTAGATGGTGAGATATAGCGGATTTCCCAATACTTAAGGTTATTTTATATTGCATAAAACTACCGCTTGTATTATTATATTCATATCAAACATGTGTTTGTAAATCTGCCGGTTTTATACGGTGTTCCGGCAGCAGGGGAGTGTTGTAAATGGCCAATAGTGAAACCATGATGTTCAAAATGGACAAGGATAAGGAGAACGAAGCCCGCGACATACTGTTTACGGTATACAAGGCGCTGAATGAAAAGGGCTATAACCCTATCAACCAGCTCGTAGGCTATATACTCTCCGGAGACCCCACTTACATAACGAACCACCTGAATGCAAGGAGCGTCGTTCGCAGACTTGAGCGTGACGAACTGCTCGAAGAGATCGTAAGGTTTTATCTTGAGAATAAGAAATAATATCCTCTTAAATGAGGATATTATTTACCTCCGGCGGAATTTATGGCCGTACGAGATTTTCGGCTGATATGGATTTCTGCTTTGCAGAAATACTACACCAATGAAACATTTCGCTATAGCGAAATCTATTGCCGAAACGCACATGGCCAAATATCATGATAAATCATGATATAATATGAACCCCGAATACTCGGGGTTCTTGATTTTTATAGGGATGGTAGGGGCTAAATGCAATATAACCGGTTGGGCAGGACAGAAATAACCGTATCAAAAATGTGTTTCGGAGCGCTGGTCATAGGCCCGCTGCAGTTAAACCTGCCGGTCCCCGAAGGGGCGCGCGTCATCAGGAGCGCGCTCGAACGCGGCGTCAATTTTATCGATACGGCTGAGCTTTACGGGACTTACGAACACATACGGGAAGCCTGCAAAGGACTGAATAAAAGGCCCGTCGTTGCTTCCAAGTCTTATGCCTATACGGCGGAGGGAGCGGCCAAAAGCGTTGAAAAGGCCAGAAAAGAGCTTGATACGGACGTTATCGACATTTTCCTTATGCACGAGCAGGAAAGCCGGCTTACGCTGCGTGGACATCGCGAGGCTCTCGAATACTACCTGAATGAACGTGAAAAAGGCAGGATAAGGGCGGTTGGCGTTTCGACGCATAACATAGAGGTGGTAAGAGCGATCTGTGGAATGCCCGAGATCGATGTTGTACACCCGCTCGTCAACAAAACGGGCATAGGTATCGGCGACGGTACAATCGATGAGATGCTAGAAGCCGTAAAGGCTGCGTACGACTGCGGCAAGGGAGTCTACAGCATGAAGCCTCTCGGCGGCGGAAACCTGCTCAAATCCTACGAGGAATGCCTAGAATTCGTGCTTGAGCTGCCCTTCGTGCATTCGATCGCGATTGGAATGCAAAACGAAGAAGAAGTCGAGATGAACATACGCCGTTTCGATGGGGAAAAAATCCCTGAGGCTCTGAAAAACAGGATAACCTCAAAGGGAAAGCATCTCCATATCGATTACTGGTGTGAAGGCTGCGGAAGATGCGTCGAACGCTGCGGGCAGCATGCGCTGTACCTGAAAGACGGGAAAGCTGCCGCTGACAGGGATAAATGCCTGCTCTGCGGTTACTGCGGCAGTGTTTGTCCTCAATTTGCCATAAAAATATGCTAAGGATCGGTAACGATTCCTAAGCCTGCGGAGGTATTTATGCGCATAATGGGCATAGATTTTGGAGACAGTAGAATCGGAGTCGCTGTAAGCGATCCGCTCGGATGGACTGCACAGGGCCTTGATACGATACAATGGAAGGGTTCGATGGAACAGCCTGCGGAAAAGATCAAGCAACTGGTGCTGCAATACCAGGCTGAAAAGATCGTGGTCGGCCTTCCTAAAAATATGAACGGTACGATAGGGCCGAGCGGCGAAAAGGCTATCGAATTCGGCAACCTGCTGGCTAAGCTCACAGGGCTCGAAGTGGTAAGATGGGATGAACGACTGACGACCGTGGCGGCTAACCGCACCATGCACGAGGTAGGTATGAAAACCTCCAAAAAGAAGGGATCAGTCGACAGGATCGCGGCTGTATTAATATTGCAGGGATATCTTGACAGTATGACGAAATAAGGGTATGTTAATTAATACAAGGTAAAAGGGAGGTGCTCTTATGGATGATGAAAGAGATGATATAGTCGTTCTGGTTGATGAAAATGGAGACGAAGTAGAGTTTGAACATATCGATACAATCGAAATGAATGACAACGAATACGTTGTTTTAGCCCCTCTGGAGGAAGAATCCGACGAGGAGAGCGAGGAAGAAGAGGAAGTAATCATACTGAAGATCGAGCATAACGAAGACGGAGAAGATTCATTCGTTACCATCGAGGATGACGACGAACTCGAGGAAGTATTCAATGAGTTCCAGTCGAGAATGGAAGAGGAATTTGATCCGGAAGAGTAAAATAGGCGATTCAGGAGCCGGTGCGGTTTGTTGCATCGGCTTTTAAAATATTATTCGCAGTATAATGTGAGGTGCTGGGTATGATAACGAAGGATGTTTATGAGAAAACCAGGAAAAGGACCCTTGAGTATTTTGAAAAAGCCGGGATAGTATTGAACGAAACGGAAAAGGAAAACATCGAGGTTGCAGATTTCGGACTTGACGATCTGGAGATAACCGGGCTCGAGTTGGTTACCTACGTTAATACCAGCCGGTGCTGCGCAAAGGAACTTGTGCTGTTTCCCGGGCAAACCTGTCCGGAACACAGACATCCGTCCGTAAACGGAGAGCCTGGCAAGGAGGAAACGTTCAGGTGCAGATATGGAACGGTTTACCTTTATGTTCCGGGAATACCTGCTAAGGACCCGAAATGCAGGCCTCCGAAAACCAAAGAAAATGCTTATTCGGTTTATCATGAAATAGTGCTGAGACCGGGCGAACAATATACGCTTATGCCGAACACGCTTCACTGGTTCCAGGCGGGTCCCGAGGGAGCCATCGTATCTGAGTTTTCAACAAGAAGTATGGACGAGACGGACGTATTTACCGATCTGAGCATCAGGAGAATACCCGAAATAAAATAGACTGCAAAAATACATATCGGGTCAGGAAAGGGCGAGTATATGCGAAATACAGCGGCACAGACCCCGCCGATGGGGTGGAACAGCTGGGACTGCTACGGGGCCAGCGTAACAGAAGCTGAAGTGAAAGGCAATGCCGAATATATTGCGAAGCATATGAAAAAATTCGGCTGGAAATATGTCGTCGTAGACATTCAATGGTATGAGCCAACGGCGCTTTCGTCAGCCTACAATAAATTCACTCCGCTGGAAATGGATGAATATTCAAGGCTTATCCCCGCCGTGAACCGGTTTCCGTCCTCTGCCGGAGGTAAGGGCTTCGGTCCCTTGGCAGAGTATGTACACGGCCTGGGCCTCAAATTCGGCATACATATAATGAGGGGTATCCCGCGCCAGGCGGCTCATGCCAATACACCGATACTTGGCACAAAGGTGCACGCAAGGGAAATTGCCCATGTAAACTCAATATGCCAATGGAATACGGACATGTACGGTGTGGATGCCGCCATAGAGGGCGCACAGGCCTATTACGATTCCATTGTCAGGCTTTACGCCTCCTGGGGAGTGGATTATATCAAGGTCGACGATATATCCAGGCCATATTCGTTAAGCGAAGTAGAGCTTATCAGGAACGCGATCGACTACTGCGGCAGGGAAATCGTTCTGAGCCTGTCGCCGGGACCCGCGCCGATCGAGCATGCCGAGCATTTGAAAGCCAATGCGAATATGTGGAGAATGACGGATGATTTCTGGGATCAGTGGAGGCTGCTCGACAATATGTTCGAACGCTGCAGCCAATGGGCTCCGCATACAGGTCCCGGTCACTGGCCCGACGCGGATATGCTGCCGCTCGGACATATAGCCCTACGTTCCTGCGAACATGGTAAGGGTGACAGATGGACAAACTTTACCAGGGATGAGCAAATTACGATGCTGACCCTCTGGTGCATTTTCCGTTCGCCTCTCATGGTAGGCTGTGAACTCAGGGATAATGACGATTGGACGCTTTCTCTGTTAACGAACGAGGAAGTGCTGAGACTGCTCGAGCATTCCCATTCGGCCCGCCAACTGTATCAGCGGGGCGCATACAACACAAACGTCGCATGGACCTCCATAGATGAAGATGGCAGCTTATACCTGGCAGTATTTAATAGAGGGACTTTCGAAACCGTTACGGAAACGCAGCTTTCTCTGATGGGAGCGGAAGGCAGTTATCGTGTAAGGGACTTGTGGGCGCATGAGGAACTGGGCGAGGCGGAACGTTTGATCTCTGTTACTGTAGCTCCTCACGGAGCCAGGTTGTTGAAGCTGACAAAATAAGAAGAGCAGGCAATCAGTTTTCTCTTTTCAAGAGCAGTCTTTGCTGCATGAATATATAGCGTATCAATGTATCCTGGTCCTTTTTCGCGATCTCCATGAAGCTAAGGCCAACTTCAAACTGTTTGCCTCTTTTGCTCTCTACAAGCCTGCTTCTCAATACACGGCAGGCGACGCTGAACACCGGCAGCCCCGGCAGCTCCAGCTTCGCCTTGATGACCGTGTCAACCGGTATATTTATTTCTGTTGCCAAACAAAGACCGGAACCGCTGATGTTTTTTGAATATGCCTTGATTGGCTCGGACTCTTCATCGAGCCACAAAAGGACGTTTCCGACCATGTCGAGTCTGTAATGCATACGGCGCTGTATCCTTATGATTTCGTTGTCGGGTCTTACAACAAGAATCGCTATGTTGCCTCTGTGTTCCCTGAACGTAACGACCGCAGTAAATCCCAACAGGCCATGTTTGACGTGTATGAAGGTTAATCGGATATGTACGTCCATGGGTATGAAAACGAGACGTGCCTCATGAATAGGCGAAGAGATCACCATACTGCCGTCGGCCTGGTGTTCCAGCAACTGGCTCACGAAGGTATTTCCAACCTTTTCACCTTGTCTGTTTAACAGTTCCAATTCAAATCTTGTTCCCAAGTCTATCTCTTGTGGCGTCATAGGTCCAGCTCCTAAAAGAATACCTTACAAACCATTATAACTTGATAATGTAATTTGTCCAAGTATCTTTTTAGTTGTTCAATATGCAATTATTCAGAAGGAATTTTTATACAGGAGGTAGAATTATATTAGAGTCTAAATAATCCTGTCCCAGGAGGAGCCACCATGTATAGACGATCATCAATATTACTTGCAAGCTTAATCATCACTATGGCATTTTCGGCCTGCAGTCCGCAGCCAAAAGAGGAAACACAGCCGACTGTCCGGGAAGTGACGCCGGCCGCCCCTGAAAAAACGCCGGCCGAGACAACGACACCCGGCATTATAGAAACGGAGCCCGTAGATCAGGCCGCAAAAGATGATATTTATTCACTTCCCATGACCGGTGTCAGGCCGGTGGCAGTGATGGTCGACAATCAGGGTTCGCGGGTGCTGCCTCAGGGTGGTCTCGATAAGGCGCAGATAGTTTACGAGGTGATCGTGGAGGGCGGTCTGACGAGGCTGATGCCTGTTTTCTGGGGCACGATGCCCGAAATGATAGGCCCGGTCAGAAGCGCAAGGGATTATTTTCTTGATTATGTACTGGAGTATGACGCCATTTACGTACATGTGGGCGGCAGCCCGCAGGCGGTGGCGGATATCAGGAGGCTCGGCACAAACGATATAGACGGTATGCACGTAGGCAAAGATGTTATATGGGATCTGACGAAAGATAGGGGCAATTGGCAGGATTCCTACACTTCCATGACCAAATTGCTTGAGTATGCAGAGACGAGGAAATACAAGACCACAACCGGGGTCAAGTTTCCATTCTCATACAACGAAACCGATGTAATTCCGACAGGCGGACAGGCTGCAGTGAAGCTAACGTTCAAATATCCTTCGATGACGTCGGGCTATGAGTACGACAGCGCTGCCGGAACCTATAAACGCATACGTCAGGGTGTGGCTCACATGGAGCGTGTCAGCGGAAAACAGCTCGAAGCCAAGAATATTATCGTACAGTATGTCCGGAACTATGATATAAAGGACGATACCAAGGGCCGCCAGGAAATGGGAACCGTCGGCAGCGGCAAAGGCTGGTTCATAACCTGTGGCAAGGCTGTTGAATTAACATGGTCAAAAAAGGATGAGGCCTCTCAGACCCAGTATAAGGACGGGGCTGGTAATCCCATCGCGCTGAACAGAGGCCAGACCTGGATACAGATGATGCCTCTGACAGGCAAGGTAACGATAGAATGATCCGACTGGTATGAGACCGGGCAGAAATAAAACCGGGCAGAAATAAAACCGGGCAGAAATAAAACCGGACAGAATATAAGATTGGACGTAAATAAAACCGGACAGACATAAAAACCGGACAAGACATAAATGGGAAGACAGAAAAATGTGTTAGCTGGATACTTCACAGGGTATAAATATATCATTGCTTTCAACAATTATGAAAATAGAGAAAGGAATGATAACTGTTTATGAAAAAACTATGGAGATGCAGCGTTTGCGGTTATGTAGGCGAAGGACCCGAAGCGCCTGACGCCTGCCCGAAGTGCGGAGCGCCGAAGGAAAAATTCAATGAGATCAGCGCCGAGGATGCCGATAAAATCTACAATTCGGACAGGACCAATGACATCCATATGGAGATTATCTCGCTGGCGGGCAAGATCAGGGAACTGGCAAAGGAAGGGATCGATCTCAATCTGGATCCCCCGTGCGTAGCTTTATTCAAGGCGGCATTGAAGGAATCCTGGATAATAAAGCAGAGGTCCAAGGCAGAACTCGAAGGTCATATGAAAAAGGGTAAATGGTAAATGAAAAAACGAATGGCTGCAGGCAATAGTTGTTAGAATTGCCGGCAGCCATTTTTCTACGATGTCATTTATTTTTTGTAATGATTGTTCAGTACCTGTTTCAGAATCACAAGCATTTCGTCGATTTCTGCCTTTGTTACGATGAGCGGCGGCATAAAGCGAATTGCGGAGGGTTGGGGAGAATTCAATATAAGTCCGTTTTCAAGGCACTTGGAGACGATCTCCCTGCCGTCGGGTCCGGACAGGTCGAAAGCAATGAGCAGACCTTTTCCTCTGATATTGTTTATCGGGTATTCCTGAGAAAGCTCCTTGAGCCTGTCTATCAGGTAATCACCCATTATTGCGGCTCTCTCCGGCAGCTGACGCCTGATTATTTCATTTACGACCGCAATGCCCACAGACATTGCCAGAGGCTGGCCCGTATATGTCCCGCCCTGGTCTCCGGCCTCGAACAGATCATATTTCTTCTTCGTCAGCATGGCAGCCAGCGGGTAACCGCCGCCTATGCCCTTGGCAAGCGTCATTATATCGGGCTCTATCCCGTAAGCTTCATATGCAAACATTTTTCCTATCCTGCCAAGGCCGGTCTGAATCTCATCGAAAATCAGCAATATCCCCTTTTCATCACAAAGGCTGCGAAGCTCTTTTATATAGCCCTGATCGGCCGCATTTACGCCGCCTTCGCCCTGAACGGGTTCAAGCATGACTGCGCAGGTGTTCGGACTGATTGCTTTGGAAACGGCTTCGATATCGTTGAAGGGAACGTGTATAAATCCCGGTACTTTGGGCGCGAACAGGGCTTCCCAATGTTTTTTGCCCGTGGCCGACATTGTGGCAAGTGTCCGCCCATGGAAACCGCCGATTGTCGTGATGATCTCATAAGCGCCGTTCTTCATTTTTGAACCGAATTTCCTGGCAAGCTTTATTGCGCTCTCATTTGCCTCCGCGCCCGTGCTTGTGAAGAAGACCTTGTCAAAACACGATATACCGGTAAGCATGCTTGCAAACTCAACCATTGGCTTATTGTAAAATGTGGGGCTTGCGTTGACGAGCTCGGAGGATTGCTGCTTCAGCGCTTCTAAAATCACATCGGGACAGTGTCCCAGACAATTCACGGCCCAGCCGCCGATAAAATCGAGATACTTATTTCCGTCGGTATCCCACAGATACATTCCCTTACCTTTCTCCATAACTATGTCAGGCCTCGCGGCTGTAAACAGTATGGAGTTTCCGGCCTCTTCGAGCAACTCACGTGTCATTTGGCTTATCATAAAATCACTCCTTATAATATGATCATATTGTTCCAGGCAGGTTACCCGGCAGCTCGTGCAAGGTCCTGCAGCTTTTCATCAGGGTATCAGCTCTTTCCATTTCATTGCATAGTATAATTATACATATCTATGAATAATTATGCAACAAATTTAAATAAAAAAATGGAGCAAGACTTTGCTATGTTCCAATAAATGAAAAGCCCTGCATAAAGCAGAGCTTTTTATGATCACCGGAACCAGGGCCCCGAATTGTGCTGACTATCAATTATACTTGGGATTGGAGAGTACTTCATTGTCGTCCTTTAGCTGAAGCGGCATTACTGCAACAACAATATGCTTATGCTTGAGGAGTTCGCGCTGTACGAATATCCTGGTGTGGTTGTGCAGGACCGAATGCCACCAGCGCTTGACAGTGAACTGGGGCAGTATGACAGTGATCATGTCGCCTTTTTCATATTCGTATTCAGCCGATTCGATGAACTTCAGCAGAGGCTCCACAACCTTGCGGTAAGGGGAATATTTTACGATCAGAGGTATGCCGGTGTTGAGCTTCAGGTATTTTCCCTTGAGTTCACGTTCTTCCTCATCGCTTGTTTGAACGCTGAAGGCGATCACGTTGTTCGAAATGGTCATAGCATAGCGCAGTGCCCTTACGCTAGACCTGTTTACGCTCTCGATGGGTACGATCACGCGGTTGACGTATGCGCTGTGATCGACATCTATTTCAGCCAGCTCTTCGGGCTTTAACCTGAGCTGCTTTTTAACGGCTACGTAATGCTTTTTCACCTTTAACATCATAAAGATCAGGATCGGTATGAGCAGTACGACTACCCATGCGCCCTCCTCGAACTTTGTAAAGGCTATTATAACCACCGTTACAGCTGTCACGACGGCACCTGTACCGTTTACGAGTGCTTTTGCAAGCCAGTGCCCTTCCTTTGTCTTAATCCATTTTACAAACATGCCGGTTTGGGAAAGGGTGAAGGAAATGAAGACACCTACTGCATAAAGGCCTATCAACGCCGTGACCTTGGCTTTGAAAACAATTATCAGGATGGCCGATACCAGGGAAAGCACCAATATGCCGTTGGAGTAGCTTAACCTGTCTCCGCGCATGCTGAGCTGCCTTGGTACATAACCTTCCTTGGCCATAACGGCTACAAGCAGCGGGAAGCCCGAATACGCGGTGTTGGCGGCCAGTACCAATATGATGAAGGTGGTTGCCATCAAATAATAGAACATTATGTTCCTGCCGAATACTTCTTCAGCCATAAGAATAAGCAGCGCTTTCTCGCCCGGCACGACATGATAGGCATTTGCCATAAGGGAGGTTCCGCCGAAAAGCACCAGTATGATTATCGACAGCAGCAGGAGTACGGTTCTGGCATGTTTGACCGAAGGATGCTTGAAATTGGGGACGGCATTGCTGACCGCTTCGACTCCCGTCAATGCCGAACAACCGCTCGAAAAAGCCTTCAGTATCAGGATCATCGTTATCGGCTCGCCAATTGACTGAATCGTCGGTTCAGGAGGTATATATCCGCCTTTCAGCTTGATGAATCCTACAACCAGCATCGATAACATTGCAATTATGAATGCATATGCAGGTATGCCGAATATGCGCGAAGATTCCCTGATGCCCCTCAGGTTTCCTATCATAAGCAGGAGTACCATCAATACGCTGATTACGACCGTATAGGGGCGCAGCGGCAAAAATGCCGAAGTCACCTGCTCAACGCCCGAGGATACGCTGACGGCCACAGTCAGGATGTAGTCAACCGACAGAGCCGCACCTGCCGTCACGCCGGCAATAATACCGAGGTTGTCCTTCGCTACTATATATGCGCCTCCGCCGTTGGGGTAGCTCTTTATTGTCTGTCTGTAAGACAGCATAAGTAGTGCGAGAAGGCCTATTATCGCAAATGAGATGTAGGACAACTGGCCGTACGCAAGTATGCCGATGGCAGGCAGCAATACAAGAAGAATTTCCTGGCCTGCATAAGCTACCGACGATATGGCGTCGCTGGCCAGTATCGGCAAGCCCCAAAGTATACCGTATTTTTGTTCGCCTTCTGCTTCGTTCTGTAATGGTTTTCCTATTAAAAACCTTTTAAAATCACTGTACATAGACTCACCTTTAATATTATTTCACTAATGTCTAATAAAAAAACACTTTACCACGGAATCAGTTACCTGTAAATAGTGTTAATTAACAATAAGAAACACTAAAAATGACAATTTTTTGGTTTAAATAATTGTGGTAAAATATATCGCAGAAGCAATACTGTTTTTTCCTATTTGCCAAGTAATAGAGATAATATGAAAGTAGCCGAATAATGTTAAATGAACAATCCGAAAGGGAGGCAGAAAAATGGCGGACAAGTACGGCCCAATCAATAAGAAATGCAGTGCTTTTTTACACGGAGGGGACTATAACCCCGATCAGTGGATCGAAACTCCGGAAATATGGGATGAGGATATGCGGCTGATGAAGCTCGCTAATTGCAATGAAATGACTTTGGGTATTTTTTCGTGGTCAAGCCTCGAACCGGAGGAGGGCAGATTCGAATTCGGCTGGCTCGATACCATTATGGACAAACTGGCCGCCAATAACGCTTATGCCATCCTTGCAACGCCGACCGGAGCCAGGCCGGCATGGCTGTCGCAGAAATACCCCGAGGTATTGAGGGTGCAGGCCGACAGGCGGAGGAATCTGCACGGTCAGCGGCATAACCACTGCTTTACATCGCCGGTTTACCGCGAGAAAGCTGCAATAATCAACCGCAAGCTCGCAGAAAGATACAAGGATCATCCGGCCTTGCTGCTTTGGCATATTTCGAACGAATATGGCGGGGAATGCCATTGCGAGCTGTGCCAGGAGGCCTTCAGAGACTGGCTCCGCAAGAAATACCACAATGATTTGATCGAGCTGAACCATGCATGGTGGACCGGCTTCTGGAGCCATCGCTTCACCGATTGGTCCCAGATAGAATCGCCCGCGCCTCACGGAGAGAATCTCATCCATGGGCATAATCTGGACTGGAAACGTTTTGTGACCGACCAGACTGTAGATTTTTTCATGAACGAAATCAAGCCTCTGAAGGAACTGACGCCCGATATCCCGATAACGACGAATTTAATGGGCACTTATCCGGGCCTCAATTATTGGAAGCTCGCAGAGAAGCTGGATGTAGTATCCTGGGACAACTACCCGGATTGGCACAACGATCGTCAGAAAACCTGGGAGTCTGGTTCCGACGTATCCTTTTTGCATGATCTCAACCGTTCGCTTAAAGGCGGAAAGCCGTTCATGCTGATGGAAAGCACTCCAAGCCTTGTCAACTGGATGCATGTCAACAAGCTCAAAAGACCGGGTATGCACGTACTCTCGTCACTTCAGGCGGTAGCACACGGTTCGGACACGGTACAGTATTTTCAGTGGAGAAAAAGCCGGGGCGCTTCGGAAAAGCTGCATGGAGCGGTCGTAGACCATTGCGGACATGAGCATACGCGCGTATTCGGCGACGTCGCGGCTGTAGGCGGGGCGTTGAAAAAGCTCGACGACATAATAGGAACTACGGTGCATCCCGAGGTTGCGGTGATCTTCGATTGGGAAAACAGGTGGGCTTTGGAAGACGCGCAGGGCTTTTCACGGGACAGAAGAAATTACGAGCGAACTTGCAAAAACCATTACAGGGCATTCTGGAACAAGGGAGTTCCCGCGGATATAATAAACATGGATTGCGACCTTTCAGGATACAAGCTGGTAGTGGCGCCGATGCTGTACATGGTCAGACCCGGCGTAGGGGAGAGGATCGAAGCCTTCGTAAAGAACGGAGGAACCTTTGTTACGACTTACGCAACGGGCTACGCAGACGAAAACGACCTCGCTTTCCTGGGCGGCTTCCCGGGCCCGCTGCGCAAGGTGACGGGCATATGGGCAGAGGAGATAGACAGCCTTTATGAAGGAGATAGCAATGCTGTAAGGATAATGGAAGGGGACTTTCCGTGCCTCCAGGGAGACTATAAGGCCGTGGATTTCTGTGAACTGATACATACCGAAACGGCACAGATACTGGGCACCTACAAGGAAGACTTTTATGCGGGCAGACCCGCGCTGACCGTCAACCCGTTCGGCAAGGGCAGAGCGTATTACATGGCTTCCAGGTTTGACGAGAGCTTCCTGCAGGACTTTTACTCCTCGCTTATAAAACAAATGAGCATAAAACGCGTTCTCGATACCGAGCTGCCGACCGGCGTAACGGCACAGATGAGAACCGACGGTGAAAACGAATACGTATTTCTGATGAATTTCTCAGAGGAACCGAATTCGGTGGATATCGGGGTAAAACAGGCCATGGAGCTTCTATCCGGTAAGAGCCTGTCGGGGCTGATTACGCTTAAGCCTTATGAAACGGTAATTTTGAAGCGGAAGGCGGAATAGTAACTGAAACACAGATAGCAAAGAATGGACGGTTCTTTTCTGAACCGTCCATGTGTTTTACTTCGTTTTACTCAGTCAGCTTCTGTACGCGCAGCCCGAAGTCGGCACTTGTATCGAAGGTGACTTCTCCTGAGCCGATATTGAGATTCTCCAGAAATCTGCCTTCGAACCAGAAGGTTTGTCCGTAGCTGTTTTTATGCACTTCCTCGATAAAGAAACCGACAAAACCGACGATTTTTAGCGGTACGCTGCCGTCTGTACGAGTTGAGCGCCTGAGCATGGATTCAACTACGGGGATAAGCATTACGCGGCCGTCGCCGAGCTTTGCCCTCGTGTAGTCGGTGTTGGGGTCTCTTGAGATCCTCCTTGCAAAGGCGTCGACAGATTCTCTGCCTCCGCTGGAAGGTGCATAGTAGTACATGTTCTGGTTTATGGTAAACGTCTTGTGATAGCCGTTTTCGAGCCAGTTGATGTAGTTGTAGAAGTTTGTGTTCCTCTCTATGTAAACGTTCATATAGTCAAACTGGTACGGGTATGGGCTGGATATGGGATAGCTCCTGTATACCGAGTCATTCCTGTAATCGCTGGGGTAGGTATAGCCGCTTGGGTAACCTGTTGTATTTGTTCGCGTAACGGGATAATCCAGGAAATCCCCGCCGCCATACATGCGCATTACATATACCTTGTCATATCTGAATTCGGCGGGTTTTGGGATGACAAAAGGAACTATCCATGGTACGCTGCCGGCCACACCTATCGTTGCAGTGGCGTCAGCAGTAACAGTCCTTGACTCTGCACCGAGTATCCTGCCCAAAAATGGGGATTCGGTACGGCTGATCGAGACTGTAATGGATTTATTATCAGAGCCTATGTCAACAGTGGCTGTGTCACCGGATTTACCATTGGTGACGGCATAATTTTGCGCGACAACCCTGGCCTGTGCCGGGTTGTCAGGCAACTCCTGTGCGCCCGCAAGTGCGGCTGCATCTGCTGCGTTCTGCAGGTCGGATTTTGCTGCCGTCAATGCTCCCACGTCCGTTGTCAAAGCCGCGAAGCTCAGTAGGATGACCATCAGCAAGGCGACCATCACCATGATCTGACCACTTCTGTTTTTTCTGAAATTAAGATTCATTCTCATAAAAAACCTCTTTTTGACCGGGAATACCTGTAACTGGATAGTGGATATGTTCTTGTCAATTACAATTATATAACAGCTGTGGAATAATAAAATGGAGACAAATGCTCAAAAATAATGGTACATAATGCCTATTCCGGCGATGTAAGGTTATCGGGCGCGTTGACTGAGCATCTTCCATAGCCAGGACTCACTGGAGATTGTATGTTTCCAGAACCGGAATATGGACCGCACAGTATGCGGATAACACCGCAGACGGCTTAGTGATCATGAGTGTATTCTAGTTGTTAAAACAGGCAGAATAGAAGTGATAAGAGTCTTTAAACCCCTCGGATATGAGGATGGTAACTATGCCGATCAGAATACAGCCTTTTGCGAAAAAGCGGCCTCCGGTTTTCAGAAGGCCGCTTTTTCACACTCGCTTACTGTATCAACTCCGTCAGGAGCTCCTGTATAATTACGGGATTTCCCTTGCCGGAGGTCTTTTTCATCACCTGTCCGACCATCGCCTGCAGAACGGCTGTTTTACCCTTTTTAAAATCGGAAACAAGCTTGGGCTGTTCAGTTACAACCTGTACGGCATACTCCCGGAGCGCCTCTTTGTCGTTGATCTGCCCGAGCCCTTCCTTTTGTACCAGTTCGACAGGATCCTGGTCTTTTTCCCAAAGCATGTTCAGGACCTTTTTACACGTGCTGCTGTTGATCCTGTCTTCTCCCGCCAGCTGCGCAAGCCTTGCAAAATTGTCTGTAGAAATGGGTATATCGACCGCGTCCTGTGGGAGCAGGCGCATTACTTCAGTCTGTATCAGGCTCGCAGCCAGGGCTGGATAGTCGGTTTTCCGCACAACTGCTTCAAAATAATCGGCTATCTCCTTCTGGCTTGTGATCTGCTCCGACGCGTACGAGGTCAGCCCGAAGCGTTCGACATATTCGCGCTTGCGTTGGTCGGGAAGCACAGGGATCCTTGCTTTCAGACCCTGCAGCATTTCGGCGGAAATACGGATCGGGGCAAGGTCCGGGTCGGGAAAATAGCGGTAGTCGTTAGCGTCTTCCTTGCGGCGCATCGAATATGTCTTGCCCGTATTCTGGTCAAAGCGTCGAGTTTCCTGCACAATTGCCTCGCCTGACTCCACAGCTTCCACCTGGCGCTGGAATTCATACTCTATTGCTTTCGTGATGAATTGGAAGCTATTGAGGTTTTTCATTTCAGTGCGGGTTCCAAAGGCCTTTTCACCCTTTTTGCGAACTGAAAGGTTTACGTCGCAGCGCATGGAGCCTTCATTCATTTTGCAGTCCGATATACCTGTATAAAGTATTATGGCGCGCAGTTTCCGCAGGTATGCCCCGGCCTCCTCCGCCGAGCGGATATCCGGCTCGGAGACTATCTCGATCAAAGGAACGCCGCAGCGGTTGCAATCGATGAAGGTGCCCTTTCCGTCCGAATGTACCAACTTGCCCGCGTCCTCCTCTATATGGATGCGCGTGATACCGATGTGCTTCTTAGTGTCGTTCCCGGCTTCTATGTCAATATAGCCGTTCTGGCAAAGCGGAAGATCATACTGCGATATCTGGTACGCTTTCGGCAGGTCGGGATAAAAGTAATTTTTGCGGTCTTCCTTGGAAAAGTGAGCAATCTGGCAATTCGTAGCCAGACCCGCAATAACGGCGTAATTCACCACCTGTTCGTTAAGTACGGGGAGGGTGCCTGGCATTCCCATACAAACCGGGCAGCACTGCGTATTCGGCTCCGCTCCGAAGGTGGTGGGGCAGCTGCAAAAAATCTTTGTAGCGGTTTTCAGCTCTACATGTACTTCCAGGCCTATTACCATTTCGTAATTGTTGATAGTTGATGCCATTATGATCTTCCTCCCTTCTCAGACGCCGTACATTCCTTCATGCTCTGCTCAAACGCGTAGGCTGCGCGGTACAGAGTCGCCTCGTCAAAAGCCTTGCCGACCAACTGCATGCCTATCGGCAAACCTTCCGTGCTTTCTCCGCACGGGATTGACAGCGAAGGAACTCCTGCGATATTTATCGGGACCGTAAATATATCCCCAAGATACATCTCCAGCGGGTTCCCGGTTTTTTCTCCCAGCTTGTAAGCCGTGGTGGGGGATACAGGTGAAAGTATGAAATCATATTTGTCAAAGACTGCATTCAGGTCATTCACGATCAATGTACGAACCTGAAGCGCCTTTTTGTAGTATGCGTCGTAATAGCCTGCACTGAGCACAAAGCTCCCCAGCATGATGCGGCGTTTCACTTCCTTTCCGAAGCCCTCGCTTCGGGTCATCCTGTAAAGCTCGTCGATATCTTCGTAGCCTTCGGCACGGTACCCGTACTTTACACCGTCGAAACGGGCAAGGTTGGATGACGCTTCCGCGCTGGAAATGACATAGTAGGCCGGCAGAGCGTACCGGAGGCTGGGCAGGGAGACCTCGTCCACCTGCGCTCCGAGCTTTTCATACTGCATGGCAGCGTTCAGAACGGCATTTTTGATATCGGGGGATATCCCCTCCGAGAAATATTCCTTAGGCAGCGCTATACGGAAGCCCTCCACACCTTTTTCGATTTCGGAGGTGAAGTCATTGACAGGGTGGGGCACCGAGGTTGAATCGCGGTGGTCCTGTCCCGTGATGGCGCCGAGTACGAGCGCCGAATCGCGGACATCCTTTGTCAGCGGACCTATCTGATCCAGGGAAGAGGCAAAGGCTATCAGCCCGTATCTGGAAACAGTGCCGTACGTTGGTTTCATTCCGACCACACCGCAGAACGAAGCAGGCTGGCGGATGGAACCACCCGTATCGGAGCCGAGCGCAAAGGCGGCCTCATCAGCTGCTACCGCGGCGGCCGAGCCTCCTGAGCTGCCGCCCGGAACACAGGCGGGATTCCTGGGGTTTCTGGTCTTTTTGAAATGGGAATTCTCTGTGGTCGAGCCCATTGCGAATTCGTCCATATTCAGCTTGCCCATTACAACAACGTGGTTTGCCTCAAGCTTCTCCATTACTGAGGCGTCATAGGGAGGCACGAAGTTCTCAAGCATTTTTGAAGCACAGGTTGTATTTATCCCCCTTGTGCATATGTTGTCCTTGATTCCAGCCGGAATCCCGGCGAGAGGAGGTAATTCGAGCCCTTCGGCACGCAGCCTGTCGACCCGTGCGGCCTGTTTACGGGCCGTCTCAGCCGTAATGGTTATATAGGCCTGTATTTCGGGATCGCAAGCTTCTATCTGCTCCAAATATGAATCCACGACCTCAGCGGAGGAAAGAGATTTTTTTTGCAGCAGACGGGACAATTGCGAGACCGTCAACCCGGTTATTTTTTCGGACATTTTTGTTTCCTCCTTTTCTATTCGATCACCTGCGGTACGAAAATGTATCCGTCCTGCTTCTCCGGCGTATTTTCAAGCAGCTGTTCCCGTTTGAACGAGGTCATTGGGACATCCTTGCGGAAGACATTTTCGATCGGCATAATGTGGGCTGTTACCGGGATTCCGGAGGTATCTATCTGATCCAGTTGGTTTGCAAAAGCGATTATATCCTGCATTTCACGTTCCATGGACACTTTTTCCTCGTCGGTAAGGTATAGCTTTGAAAGAAGTGCTACATTATCCACGTTAATCGTGGGTACCGGTTTACGCCCCTGCGTCTTTACCGAACCGGCTTCGTTCTGCACCATATTCAGGCCCAGTAATTCGAGCTGGGCGGGATCTACCATACCGGGAGCATCGGTCATTGGGCAGGAAGCGTCCTTTATTTTCGGGAAGGCGATTATATCGCGCAGAGATTCGGCGTCCGTCATCAGCATTACCAGGCGGTCCAGTCCGAAGGCGAAGCCTCCGTGCGGCGGAGTCCCGTATCTGAACGCGTCGATCATGAAGCCGAAGCGCTTTCTGGTCTCTTCCTGAGTGAACCCCAGCGCTTCGAACATTTTCTGCTGTATATCCTTTCTGTGTATCCTAATGCTGCCGCTGCCGAGCTCTATACCGTTCAGCACCACGTCATAAGCCTGCGAACGCACTTTTGCAGGATCGCTCGTCATGTATTGTATATCTTCGGGGTAGGGCATCGTGAAGGGATGGTGAGTGGCGATGTAACGTTTTTCCTCTTCCGAGTATTCGAACTCGGGGAAGTCGGTAACGAGCAGGAATCTGTAATCATCCTTTTTACGAAGCTCCAGCATATCGGCGAGATACAGCCTCAGACCGCCCAGGGTGCGGCATACGGTATTGAACTTGTCGGCGCAGAACAGTATGAAATCGCCGGGCTTGCCGTCAACAGCACGGAGCAGCTGTTCCATTTCGGCTTCGGTGAAGTATTTTGTCAGTACCGAATAAAGCTCTCCGTCCTCCCTGATCGCGATCCAGGCCATACCCTTTGCTCCGAAGGAAACAGCCTTCTGCGTGAGTTCTTCAATAGCGCCGCGTGTAAAGTCCGCACGACCCTTTACGTTGATGGCGCGGACCGTTCCTCCGCGGTCAACCGTATCGCGGAAAACGGAGAAACTGCACTGTCGCATTATACCGGTAAGATCGACGATCGGCAGGTCAAAACGCAGATCCGGCTTGTCGCTGCCATACCGGTCCATGGCTTCCTGCCAGGTCAGACGCGGGAAGGGTTCGGTGAAATCTATTCCTTTGATCGTTTTGAATATATATTTGAAAAGCTTTTCCAGGTGCTCCAATATGTCGTCCTGATCGACGAAGGACATCTCCATATCCACCTGTGTGAATTCGGGCTGACGGTCCGCACGCAGGTCTTCATCGCGGAAGCAGCGCGCAAACTGGTAATATTTATCGATCCCGCCCACCATCAATAGCTGTTTGAAAATCTGGGGAGATTGTGGCAAAGCGTAAAAGGCTCCCTGATGCACGCGGCTGGGTACAAGGTAATCCCGTGCTCCCTCAGGCGTACTCTTGGTGAGGACAGGCGTCTCAACTTCGATAAAGCCTTCGCCGTCCAGATACTCATGAACGATACGGGAGACCAGATGGCGGTAACGCAGCCTGTTTAGCAATTCAGGCCGCCGTATATCGAGATAACGGTACTTCAGGCGCAGGTCCTCGCGGACTTTGCCGCCTTCTTCTATTGAAAAGGGGATCGGGTCCGCCTCGGATATTATGCTTATCTTATGCGCGGCCAGCTCTACTGTTCCAGTTTCAAGCTTCGGATTGCGGGTTTCGTCGTCGCGCAGGCGGATTTCCCCGATTACGGAAATAACTGTTTCATTCCTGAGACGCTCCGCCTCCTCAAAATCTTCCGAAGAGAGGTTCTGCGCATTGAAAACTACCTGCAGGATGCCTTCGCGGTCGCGCAGGTCTATAAAGATAACGCCGCCCATGTCACGTTTGGTCTGAACCCAGCCCATTGCGGTTACGGACCGGCCTATGTCTTTTTCCCTGAACGCGCCGCAGTAATCTGTTCTTTTCATAACATTCCTCCGTTCCTTGTTAGTATTGTCAATCGGGAGATGTTATAAAAAAGAGCCCATCATCCCTTTATGTTGGGACGAAAGGCTCTGCTTCCGCGGTACCACCCAAATAGGCTCTTGACAAGCCCACTCATTAACACTATGGTTTGCGGTTATAAAGTTCCGCTCACTTCTGAGCCTACTCGAATTTTCTTTCGGTCAGCAACTCCGGGATGTTCTTCATTCAAAGTCCCCGTACCGGGCTTCCACCCAACCCCGGCTCTCTGGATCCAACGACCTTGATTACTCTTCCCTTCACAGTCTTTTTATGATATTAAATTTATTATATCCAAAAAACTTTCTTTGTCAACACAAGTCTGGCGTCAAACGAAACATAAGAACCGTCCCTCTGTTTCATTTAACCTTTGTTTCAGCGGATCAAACACTGAAGAGCAGTTTCCCGTAAGTGGGGTAGGGCCAATACTTCTCACCGACCAACGATTCGATATCGTCGGCTACCGTGCGCAGCTCTTCCATGGCCGGCACCACAACATCGCGGTAATATTTGCCCTGCGTCAGGAGCGTATCCTGATACTTCACGCCTATGAGACCTTCTTCAAGCTTGCCGGTCTTTTTATAAAGGATACTGGAAAGAGTGGACAGCTGGGATATCATGCCCTTTTCCAGCTCGCAGCTGATTTCACTCGAAACAGCCTTTTTTGCAATTGCGGTTTCACTAAGGTCCTTAACATAACTGCTGATAGACGGGATGATGTCCTTTTTGACCATGTCCAGCATTGTAAGGGCTTCGATGTTTATAGTCTTGCAATAGCTCTCCATCTGTATGTCGAACCTCGAGTGTATTTCCTGTTCGGTGAATATCTTGTGTCCGGTGAAGAGCTTGATGTTCTTTTCGCTGGCAAAGTACGGCAGAGCGTCCACTGTAGTCTTAAGGTTCAGCAAACCGCGCTTTTCAGCTTCCCTGACCCATTCCTCGGCATAGTTGTTGCCGTTGAAAATGATGCGTTTGTGCTCGGTGATGGTCTTTTTAATCAAAGCATTCAAAGTCTTGGTGAAATCTTCAGCGGATTCGAGCTTTTCAGCAAACTGAGAAAGCTCCTCGGCTACGATTGCATTGAGTACGATGTTTGGGCCTGCGATCGAAAATGCGGATCCAAGCATACGGAACTCGAACTTGTTGCCGGTAAAGGCGAACGGGGAAGTACGGTTTCTGTCGGTGCTGTCCTTCGGGAAGCTTGGCAGTATGTCTACGCCTATCTTCATTTCGGTCTTTGCCTTCGGGTCATAAACACTGCCGTTCTCGATGGATTCAAGTATGCTCGTGAGCTCGTCGCCGAGGAATATGGAGACGATAGCCGGCGGAGCTTCATTGGCGCCCAGACGGTGGTCGTTTGCGGCGCTTGCTACGGATACCCTGAGCAGATCCTGATATTCGTCGACAGCCTTGATGATCGCAGCCAGGAATAGCAGGAACTGTGCGTTCTGCTCCGGCGAATCCCCGGGTTCGAGCAGGTTCATGCCTGTATTGGTCGAAAGCGACCAGTTGTTGTGTTTACCGCTGCCGTTGATACCTTCAAAAGGCTTTTCATGCAGCAGGCAGCACAGGCCGTGATTTGCGGCTACTTTTTTCATCAGCTCCATCGTAAGCTGGTTGTGATCTGTTGCAATATTCGTCGTGGAGAAGATCGGAGCCAGCTCATGCTGCGAGGGGGCAACTTCGTTATGTTTGGTTTTTGCGAGGATGCCGAGTTTCCACAATTCCTCGTCGAGTTCTTTCATGTATGCCAATACGCGGGGCTTGATAGCTCCGAAGTAATGATCTTCCAGTTCCTGACCCTTGGGCGGTTTTGCTCCGAAGAGCGTCCTTCCGGTGTATACTATATCCTTGCGTTTATCGGCCAGATCTTTATTTATAAGGAAATATTCCTGCTCAGGACCTACTGTGGAATTTACACGGGTTGCGGTATTGCCGAAGAGCTTCAGTATTCGCAGCGCCTGTGCGTTTACAGCTTCCATGGAGCGAAGGAGGGGCGTTTTCTTGTCGAGAGCTTCTCCGCTGTATGAACAGAAGGCTGTCGGAATGCAAAGTGTACCGTCCTTAATGAACGCATACGAAGTAGGATCCCAGGCGGTATAGCCCCTGGCTTCAAATGTGGCCCTCAGACCGCCGGAGGGAAAGCTTGAAGCATCAGGCTCGCCTTTTATGAGTTCTTTTCCCGAAAACTCCATGATAACGCTCCCGTCGGGGGTCGGCTGTATAAAGCTGTCGTGCTTCTCGGCAGTGATGCCGGTCATCGGCTGGAACCAGTGTGTAAAGTGGGTTGCACCTTTTTCAATAGCCCAATCCTTCATAGCGTTCGCTACTATATCGGCAACGCCGCGGTCGAGCGGCTGGCCGTTTTCTATGGTCTTCCTCATTGCTTTGTAAGTATTTTTAGGCAGGCGTTCCTTCATGACTTGTTCGCTGAATACCATGCTTCCGAAAATTTCAGGTACATTACTCATTTAATTGACCTCACTTTCTGAATAAACATAAAAATAAAAAAACAGCAAAAAGCGCCATAGGTTTTACCTACAGCGCCCTTGCTGTTGATTTCTTGGGTTTATTATATAACTGTACCGCTGATATTGTCAATATCATTTTTTTATTTTTTTGAATTATGGCCGAACTTACATTGCATTTTTCCTTTATCCAAGTTATATTATAATGTATAGAATATGGTAATAGTGCCTGCAAAGAGGGGTATCATGTTACACACCTTGATGATTTGCATGCGACACGAAGAAAACTTGCAAAACTTGAACAATGGCGTTCATCGATACCAAGCCTGCCGGCTCTTGAATTGATGGACGTTTTTTTATACAAAATATTGAATATCGTTTTACTTTATTAATGGGGAGGGGCTGCGATGGGAACTTTCGAAAAAGTATCATCAGGTCTTAAAGGGTTCGACCAGATGATCGATTATCTCCGACTGGGTGATAATGTCGTATGGCAGGTTGATTCTGCCGACGACTACAGGATAATGGTCAACCCTTATGTTATGCAGGCTCAATCGGATGAAAGAAATCTGATCTATGTGCGTTTCGGAAACCATGCGCCGCTGCTTCTGGAGGGCCCGCATATCAAAATTTGCGAAATAGATGCACGAAGGGGCTTCGAAAGCTTTGCCCTGGCCGTACACCAGATGGTGGAGCGGGAAGGCAGAAAGGCGTTTTATGTCTTTGACTGCCTGACCGATCTGCTGGAGTATTGGAAGTCTGATCTGATGATCGGCAATTTTTTCAAGGTCACCTGCCCTTTGTTGTTTAAGCTTGATACGATAGCCTATTTTGCAATAATTCGCAATGTCCATACCAACAGCACCATCGCCGGCATACGTGAAACCACGCAGCTCCTGCTCGATCTTTATCAAGTTAATCTGAAATACTATATTCATCCGTTGAAGGTCTGGCAGCGCTATTCTCCGACTATGTTCTTCCCGCATCTGATACAGGGTCAGGAAGCTTTTGTCATCACTGCAAGCACCGAGACGGCAGAGTTATTCTCAAGTATCAGCCGCAGCGAGGAACGCCTTGATCACTGGGACGTCGTTTTTGAAAAAGCGAAGGAAGCGCTGAACAAATCTCTGGAGGAACAAAACAGAATCAAGCGCATGCTTATGTCCATGCTGATAGGCAGTGAATCCAGAATGTTTGAACTGTGCGACCGCTATTTTACCCTGAAAGACATACTAAATACAGCTGCCAGGGAGATCGGAGCGGGTTTTATCGGCGGTAAAAGTGTAGGTATGCTTGTAGCGCGAAAGATTCTGGAGAAGGAGGGCAAAGACAGGTTCGTACCCTTTTTGGAGCCGCATGATTCCTACTATATCGGTTCGGATGTCTTCTACACCTATATTGTGCAGAACGGCTGGTGGGAGCTGCGCACCCGGCAGAAGACAGCAGACGGATATTTCAAACATGCCCCTGAATTGAAGGAAAAGCTTCTGCATGGTGAATTTCCCGGGAACATCCAGGACAGATTCGTGCAAATGCTCGAGTATTACGGTCAGTCGCCCATAATCGTGCGTTCGAGCTCGCTGCTGGAGGATAATTTCGGCAATGCTTTTGCGGGTAAATACGAAAGCATATTCTGTGTGAACCAGGGAAGCCCCGAGGAGCGTTACAGGGCATTCGAACAAGCTGTGCGCACTGTCTACGCGAGCACGATGAACGAGGATGCCCTTGCCTACCGTTTGAACAGAGGACTCCTCGACAGGGATGAGCAGATGGCGATCCTCGTACAGCGCGTCTCCGGGGACTACTACGGCGAATGCTACTTTCCGCATGCGGCCGGAGTTGGAAATTCCAAGAACATTTATCTGTGGGATAAGGATATCGATATGGATGCAGGAGTCCTGCGGCTTGTCCTGGGGCTTGGTACCAGGGCGGTGGACAGGACCACGGAGGATTATGCCAGGATCGTAACGCTGGACGATCCCATGCGGCTGCCTCTGGTGAACTACGGCGACCGCAGCAAATTCTCGCAGCATTTTGCCGACCTGCTCTCGCTGAAGGAAAATGAACTGACGAGCAGGAGTATCGAAGAGGTACTCGAACGTGACCTTAAGGCCGACAAGGGCCTGTTCGTGAGTGTCGATTACGAAACCATCAATTATCTGAGCCAGAAAGGGTACTCCAATATCAAGACGCCTTACATAGCCGATTTCAAGACTATGCTCAAGGATACGGATTTCCCCGGCCTTATGAGGGGTATGCTTGCTACCCTGACCAAAGCTTATGAATATCCTGTCGATATAGAGTTTACTGTCAATTTCACCAAAACCGGGAGTTACAAGGTGAATCTTTTGCAATGCAGGCCTTTACAGACCATGGGTCTGGGAAAATCCATAGAAATACCTCAGGTGGAGAACGTGCAGGATTGCTTCTTCTATTCGCTTGGGAACTTCATTGGAGGAAATGTCCGCCTGCCGGTTGACTATGTGGTTTTTGTAAGACCCCAGGCTTACTTCCGGTTGGATAACCAGGCAAAATATACGGTCGCCAGACTTGTCGGAAGGATCAACCAGGCATTGAAAGGGAAAAATGCCATGCTGGTCGGGCCGGGCAGGTGGGGAACTACAACCCCTTCCCTGGGGGTGCCCGTGCATTTCACCGAGCTTTGCAACATGCCCGTGATCTGCGAGGTATCGTCACAGGAAGGGTTTACGCCGGAGCTTTCGTACGGCAGCCATTTCTTCCAGGACCTTGTGGAAACTGGTATTTTCTACGCGGCTATTTTCGAAGGCAGGGAGAATGTGGTCTATCACCCGGATCGTATATTGGACACGGAAAATATCCTGACTTCCATTCTGCCGGACTCCACCCGGTATTCAGAGGTGATCCACATTGCAAAAACAGACGGGATGGAGATTCTGTCGGATATAGTAAGCCAAAGGCTGCTGTGCAGGTAATAGCGGCTTTCTATAGTTTACGTAATAGTCTAAACACCAAAGGGTGTTTAGACTAAAAAGCAAACACCCGGGGGTGTTCAATTCATAATACTTATAAAGGATTGTTGACGATAAATTGCTTATTTAATCATACTCATGAAATGTGTGCTTCCTAACTCATAATATGCAGGGCTTTACTAGGATGGTGAATATCGGGTGAATTTCTTCAAGACATAAAAACAGCGGCGTTCATCTTACGAAAGCCGCTTGCTGAAATGGAGGATTAACCTATCTGTACCAACTCATTTTCATCCCTTTACTGCGCCGGTTATAAAGCTCTTCTGCACCTGGTTGCTCATCAGTATATATATCACGAGAGTTGGTATCGTCGCTATGACCAGACCTGCGCCTATCGGGCCCCACTTGGTGGAATACTGGCCGACCATGGCCATTATTCCGACCGTGAGTGTCTTAAGCTCGGGCTTGCTGACGAATTGTATCGCAAACATGAGCTCATTCCAGGCCGATAGGTAGGTAAATATGGATACAGTGGCTATCGCCGGCTTGACGAGGGGCAGGATGATGCTGAAAAACGCCCTGTAGATAGTGCAGCCGTCGATAAGCGCCGATTCCTCCAACTCCTTCGGCAGGCTTTGCATGAAGCCTACGAAAATGAATATTCCCATGGACAGGGTAAAAGCGGTGTAGGGTACTATCAACGCCCAGATCGTATTATACAGTTTCAGGCTTTTCAATACCAGAAACAGGGGCAGCAAGGCAGCATGCAGCGGAACCATGATTCCCATCAGAAAAAGGACCATTGTCGCCCTTCTCAGCTTCCATCTCATCCGGGCTATGGCGTAGGATGCGCAAACAGCGAGTATGTCGGAGAAGATGATTGTGAGTCCGGTGACCAGTATGCTGTTCAAAAGATATCGCCCCACATTGCCCTGTGAAAATGCATCCGCGTAGTTCTGCCATAGAAAATGGCGGGGAAGCCCCACTATGTTTTCGCCGAATATCTCGCTGTTGTCCTTCAGAGAGAAAAACAGCAGCCAGACAAGCGGGAAGAGCTGGATCAGCGCTATTACCAGCACCACAAAATTGAGAAGGTGAGTTTTGAACTTGTTCTTATATATATATGCGTTTGCTTCAGGATCCTTGCCGATCCTGTTTTTAACGTCATTTTTTTTAAGCTTTCCTGTTTCTGTATCCATATCGATCCTTCCTTGCTGCATTAATCAACTGCATTATCCTTGCTGCATCAGTTGGCTGTATTATCCGACCTGAACAGTCTCTGTATAATGATAGTGAGCAGAAGACACTCGACTATGATGAATATGGCCATCGAACTTCCAAAGCCATATTGGTATCTGGCAAATATCGTATTGAACATCAGTGTGCTCGGGACCTCCGTAGAATGGACAGGACCTCCGTTAGTAAGTACATAAATGAGGTCGAAAACCTTAAGGGAGCCTATCAGAGAATAGGTGATGCATACATTTATCATAGGCCTGATAAGCGGAATTGTGATATGGATCGAGGTCTTGAAGCCCGAAGCGCCATCCAGCATTGCTGCCTCGTAAAGCTCGCCGGGGACTGATTTGGCAGCGGAATAGAAAAGCAGCATGTGATATCCGATATACTGCCATATGATAGGCGCCAGAACCGACATCAGGGCGGTTGACGTACTGCCCAGCCATTCCTGCTGCAGATTCTCCAGACCGATGCCTTTTAAAAGGCTGTTCAGCAGCCCGTAGTCGTAATGGTATACTTTTCTCCAGAGCTGGCCTATTACAACGGTCGATATGATTACCGGGATGAAATACACGGTGCGGCAGAAGTTCTCCCACTTGATCCCCTGCGCAAGTATAAGAGCCAGCACCATAGCGATCGGCAGCTGTATGAAAATCGATAGCCCGGCCAGAATGAATGAATTGCCTATCGATTTGGCAAAACCGGAGGAGTCGGTAAACAATTTTATATAATTGTCAAACCCGGTAAATGTGCTTTTACCTATTCCGTCCCAGTCAAGCAGGCTGTAATAGCCCGACATGAAGACCGGCGTCACGACGATTACGAGAAACACCAACAGCGCCGGCAGCACGAATATGCAGATCGCTTTTTTGTCTCCAAGAACCTTTTCCATTTTGTCTCCACTTCTCTCAGTGTTATTATGGCTGTAATATAAGCCGGCGGCCAGGTAAATACCCGGCCACCGGTTTAATGGAGGAAGTCTATTTCTCGTTCAGTTTCTGCATTTCAACCGAATAATCCTCCGGAGTCCTTGTTCCTGCAAGTACTTCCGTTGCCAGGTTCTTGTGGGTATCGGCGTCCGCTCCTTCCAGGAATACGTCCCACCAGAGGACCCAACCCGTAGCATCCTTTGTAGTGGTTACAAGCTGCTTGACCAGCGGGGATACCTTTGAGTCATCCACCTCGATCTTCCAGCCGGGCATCCCGGAACCTGCCAGATAGGATTCCTTGGCCATATCTTCGCAGATGAATTTAACGGTCTTTACGGCCTTTTCCTTGTCAACGGTGTTGGCGCTTATCATAAAGCCGTCTCCCGAACCACCGTAATATTCTGTCATGGTGCCTTTGCCGCCGCTGATCAGCGGGAATTTAACCGCTACCACCTTGCCCTTGACCTTTGAGGTCTCGCCTTCTGCAAGGCCTGCGACCCAGTTGCCGTTATAGATCATGGCTGCCTTGCCTTCCGCGAATGCGATCTGGGATTCGTCCCAGGTAGTTCCCAAAGCGTTCTTCCCGAAAGCTCCCGCTTTTGACAATTCGTCAAGCTTGGCTGCCGCTTCCGTGAATTCGGGTGAATTGAAGGATGCCTTCTTGTTGAGAGCGTCATTGCAGAGCTGTGCGCCTGCCGTACGCAGCGCCAATATGTCGTAATACCACATTGCGGGCCATTTATCACCGGCGCCGCAGGTCATAGGAGTGATGCCTTTGGCATTGAACGCCTTGACAGCCGCCAGCAGTTCATCCCAGGTCTCGGGTATCTTGACGCCATTGTTGTCGAAAAGCTCCTTATTGCAGAACAGCGCTCCGCACTGCATCTGGAACGGCAGGCCGTATACCTTGCCGTTGTAGGTCATGTTTGTAGTGATACCGGGCAGAAGCTTATCCTTTATGTCGCCCATATATTCATCGAGGCAGAGCACTTTTCCCGAATCAACAAAAGGCTTGGAAAATCCGGCTGCCCAGGTGAAGAATATATCCGGTACGTCATTTGCGGCAACAGCGGTTTTTATTTTTGTCTTGTAGGATTCATTGTCAACGCCGTCGATTTCAAGCTTGACATCGGTCAACTGCTCGTCTGCATGCTTCAGAACGGCTTCGAAAGGCTTCTTGTTACCGTCGCCGTCAGATACGAACATATGCCAGAGCTTTAGACTAACAGGCTGTGCCGGTGCTGCGGCCGGCTCTGCCGCCTCGGCAGTGGTCACCTCCGCAACGGCTGCTTCAACAGTCGATGCTGTCTGTGTGCCAGCGCCTGCCGTTTTGTCATTCCCCGATCCGCATGCAGCCAGGCCGAAGACCATCGCTGCGATCAACAGGACACTTAGAACACTCAGAATTCTTTTCTTCATAAATAATCCCCCTTTTAATCAGAACTAGTGTAAACTTGTTTACACTGTTAGTGTCTGATTAAATAGTAAAATATGGTCAGGGCCAAGAAAATTCATTGGTTTTACACAAACTGTAACTATTTTTACGATTTGCCGGATAATCTTCTGTAATCATTTACTGACATGCCCGTAAACTTTTTGAAGCAGATGCTGAAATAATGCGGATCCTGGATCCCGATCCTTTCGGCGATCTCGTATGCTTTCAGATCAGTTTGGTCGAGAAGCCTGACAGCCAGTTCCATCCTTGCTTTCGTAATATATTCGGTCAAAGTCTGTCCTGTCTCCTGCTTGAATACCCGGCTCAGGTAGCTGGGGTTCAGGTAGAACTTCCCGGCAATGGAGGCGGGGGAAAGGTCATCGGCAGAAATGCTGACGTTTATGTATTCCTTTATATCGGTGATGGTCTTGTTCACTTTTTTTGTCTTGAGTTTTTCCACCAGTTCCGTAGTCTTGCGGATGACTGAAGATATGTACTCCTTCATTTCAGGTAGCGTATCTATTCTGAAAACCTGCTTGAAAGGCTCTCCGCCGTCCTCGAAGACATCGCTTATCCTGAGGCCTGTCTCATTGATGGCGGATAATATCACGGATATGGTATTGGATGATACTATTCGCATTGTTTCCGCAGTATCGGAAATTTCAGGGCCGATAACATCGCATGAGACACAGAAAAGCTCCAGGGCTTTTTCAGTAAGCCCCGCCTTTATGCAAAACTCGAATTCCTCGGAGGTTTTGCCGTGTAGCTGGAGCGGCTTCTTTTGAGAAAGATCTATGACACTGTAGCTGATCACCTGGTTTTTTCCGAGTACAGCGCTGTAATTCAAAGCATAAATTGCTTCCCTGCAGGTTTGCCGTATATTTTCCGGTCCATTGCAGGGGTTACCTATTCCGATCGTAACCGCGCACTTTATCTTATTTGCCAGCATGATCCTCAAGGTCTCGCAGCATTCGATAAAATCGATATCGGTGGCCGTATTCAAAACAGCTATCTTCTGGTTGTTGTCAAAGAATACCGTAATACATGGGTCATTCCTGAAAAAGAGCCTGACCTCCTCCATGCATTGCAGCCGGAGAATAAGCTTTTCCTCGGCGCCCGTCGTGATATCCCCGTGCGGACGGTCAGCTTCAAGGAAAGCCGCCTGGAAAGTACCGGATACGAAATTCAGATCGAAATAGGCCAGCTTTTCGGATACTTCAGCTTCAGGTATATCTCCGCGTATGAATTCATTCAGGAATTTTTCCTTCATATAGGGCCGGTTTTCCTCAAGCTGAGTTTTCAGTCTGTTGTATTCGTTGGAGTGGGACCTTTCGGCTTCGATTTTTTTCTTCATATCGAGTGCGGATTTTCTTATCTCATCGTCATTTATCGGTTTCAGCAGGAAATCGGCTATTCCGAGCTTCAGGCTCTTTTTTGCGTACTCGAATTCTTCATAGCCCGTAAGTATCACTATCTTTATATTGGGATATTTCTCGAACACCAGCCCGCTCAATTCGATACCGTCCATGTAGGGCATGCATATGTCCGTGAATATGATGTCGGGGCTGAGCCTGTCTGTGAGCTCCAGAGCCTCCTGTGCACCGGAGGCTTCGCCGATGATCTCCATTCCGATCTCATTCCAGTCGATGCACCTTTTGAGAAGACCGCGTACCATATATTCGTCATCTACTAAAAGCACCTTTAGCAAGCCGTCACTCATTCCGCCTGATCCTGCCTTTCCGCCGGTATGGTCAGCGTCACTTCCGTTCCGATGCCGGGCCGGCTTTTTATGGATAATACATTTTCGATCCCGTAAAAAATGCGGAGGCGTTCGATCGTGCCCCTCAATCCAAAGCTTGTTTCTTCACCTGGCTCTATTCCTTCGAATAACTTTTGGATCCTGTCCTCGGTCATGCCTACGCCGTTATCACTGACGGTCAATCTGACATATCCGTCCTGCCTTACTGCCGATACGCTTATATGTCCCGACTCACCCCTGGGTTTGATGCCGTGATACAGAGCGTTCTCCACAAGCGGCTGGAGGACGAGCTTCAATATCCTCGTTTTTCCGATGCCGGGTTCGATTTCGTAGCTGTCGGTGAGTATATCGCCGTACCTTATTTTCTGAATCGTGAGATAGTTCCTCACAACATCGATTTCCTCTGCGACGGTTATAACCTCGCTGCCTTTATTGAGGCTGGTTCTGTAGTAACTCCCGAGCGCTTTCATTATCGTGTAAACTTCGTCGCTCCTGCCTTCAAGGGCCAGGAAGCTTATCGCGTCAAAGGTATTGTATAGGAAATGCGGCTTTATCTGGGCCTGGAGTACGTCAAGTTCCGCCTTCCGCTTGATTTTCTGCTCCTCCAGTATCTTTTCTATCAGTTTTTGTATTTCAGTGACCATCCTGTTATAGCCATCCTGAAGCTTATTGAACTCTCTGCTGCCCATTTTAAGGTCTACCGTGCCGAATTCGTTTTTTTCGATGCCTTTCATTGCTCTCAGGAGCTTCTTGACGGGATTGGTGATGAGCCTCGAGATAAATACGGACCCCATGAACAACAGGATGCTGTTGAGCGCGATTACAATAAAGGCTATAAAGCTGAAAATGCTCGATTCTCTGGATAATTCGCTGAACGGAGCAATGCTTATTATCTTCCAGTTATACTTTATGTTAAGGTATGAAACCAGGTATTCCTGTCTGTTGACCTTAACCACCTCTGTGCTGTATTCCCGATCCGTGATCATCCCGGGTATCAAGCTGTCGAATTCGGTGCTTCCCGTATCTATTATTTTCTCATTGTTTTCATCGAGCAGGATGACCTGCATCCCGTATTTGCTGACGAGATCCTTGTATGTATTGATAAAGGATTTTTCAGGCAGGTTCATCAATAGGATACCGATGGGGCGTTGATCCTGCAGATCATTGACGACCCGGATCAGAGAAATGTAATTGCCTCCGGGAGCTTTTTCAAAGATCCCTCCGGCATTCAGCCTTAGGATGTAGTACCCTCTGCTTTCTCTTGCATCCCTGTACCACGGCGCTTCATTTACGTTGTCTGTCGTCAGGACCTTGATCTGCTGTTTGTCCATCGATAAGCGATTGCCATAGTTGTCGAACAGATATACGGAAGTGATGCTGGGTATGGTTTCCGTAAGCTTGATGAGATATGCTCTGACCCTGTTCTGCGCAATCAGGTCGATGTATTGCTTTGCGTTTTTAAGCATGCTCTGCAGGTTGTCGTTTGTAAAGATCGTTTTAGAATAGTTATCCGCGTTTTCGATGACCGAGTCTATGTTCGCGCTGATGGAATAAAGGGTTTGGACGGACATTTCACTGACCTTGCCCGATATTATTCCGGTATATATCCTCTGATAAAGGAAGCTGCTCACAAGGATGGTGAACATAAACAGAAGGAAATAAAACAGCATTATCTTTGTGCTGATTTTGAGGCTGGCCATCCATTTACGAAAAAATCCGGTCGCTCCAAGCATAGAACATTCAGATCCCACTTCCGGCCTGACCAATAGCGCCATTATGTGGGAAATGCCCCCTTTACTGCCGATAATAGTACATCGATAGTATATTTATATTACTTTCCGGAGGCTTCTCCAAGGTGAATTATTTCGTAATTTGGGGTTGATATTTCTCCCAGTCTCCATATTCCATATATGCCCTGGTTTTACCGGCGACTTCAATCCCGTACAGCTTTTCAACGATATGCAGCGATAGGTCGATTCCTGCTGATATGCCTGCAGAAGTGCATATTCTGCCGTTATCTGTGAACCTCTTCGTACTATTGATAATAGCCTTTGGGGCAATTTCCTTCAGGTGCTCCATCACTTCGTGATGCGTGGTACACTCCAAGCCATCCAACAGGCCAAGTTTCCCCAAAAACCTTGCGCCCGAGCATACGGACATTGTTATATTCGAACTGCTGTAGTTACGGTATATCCATTCAAGAACATCTTCTTTCATCATTTCGGTTTTTGAGCCCACTCCGCCCGGTATGACCAGGATATCGATGCCGGGATGGTTGCCAAAATTGTAATCGGGAATATTTTTAAGTCCGTTCACCGACCTTTTTTCCTCACAGTTCCGTGCTACTGTAAAAACGTTGAACAGCTCATAATTATTCAACTCAGAAGTGACGGAGAACACCTCGAACGGACCTGCAAAATCCAGGAGTTCGATATCGTCGAACAATAGAATGCCTACATTATACATCGGTTGCCTCCATAAATATTGTGTCGCCGGAAAACATAAAATTTGTTATCATTCTAATGCAATATTTCACCATTGGCAATAATTAACTTCCGCCGCATGCGGATTTCATCTTATTTTTCTTTCCTATAATTTCGGCGCCGAACCATACGATGAACGGCATTTGAAGAATGCAATTAATCTTGCACAATTTTATATAAGATTGTATAATTATTGAAAATGTTCCATAAAAGATCCACGCAACTATTATTTTACGAGAGGGGATAACTATGTTTGCAACAAGAGTAAAAAAAAGCATAGCAATATTGGCAGTGTTTTGCATACTGCTTGCGATGCTACCGTCAGCTGCATTTGCTTCACAATTTACCGATATGCCGGATGGCTGGTCAAAAATCGCACTAGAGAATGCTGTGGGCAATGGTTTGTTAAATGGTGATAATGGTAGGATCATGCCAAAGGATCATCTTACAAGAGCACAAATGGCGGCTGTTTTAAACCGTGCCTTTGGCGCATCTGAAAAGGCGTCGCTGAACAATTTCACAGATGTAAAAGCAGACGCATGGTATTATGAAGATATGGCCAAGGCCGTTCAAATGAAAGTATTTGAGGGCAGTGGAAACAAATTGAATCCTGACGCGGATATTACCCGTGAGGAAGCATTTGCCGCCCTTGCCCGCGTTTTCAAGTTATCTGGTTCACCTCAGAGTTCGCTTGACAAGTTCAGCGATAAAGCTTCCGTAAGCCAATGGGCACAGGATGGTACAGCTTCCCTTGTTTCCGCGGGGTATATCGGTGGGTCCAATGGCAAGCTGAACCCGAAGAGTTACATAACGAGAGCTGAGTTTGCTCAAATAATGGATAACCTATTGAAAAAATATATCACGGCGGCAGGAACCTACAAAACGGATATTGTCGGTAATGCAATGATAAATGTGCCGGATGTAACGTTGAAAGATGTCACTGTAAAAGGTGATTTGATTATCGGCGATGGCGTGGGAAATGGAAACATAACTCTCGACGGTGTTGTTGTTACAGGCAGAACAGTGGTTCGCGGCGGTGGCATACACTCCATTAAAGTCATAGGTAACTCTAATATTCCCAATATAGTTATAGCGCGTGTCGAGGGACAGGTCAGAGTCTACTCCGAAGACGGGGTGCAAATTGGCGAGGTTGTAGTTGACGGTAACGACGATGTCATAATTGAGGGCGACGTCGGATCCGTATCGGTAACCGCTTCCGATGTTACGGTAACTGCATCCGGAGCAACGATTGCCTCGGCCACAATTGAAGGGAAAAGCTCTGCTATTATCGTCGGTGCAAATTCAACGATAAAAAGTGTTAAAGTGGAAGCTGAAAATGCTACCATTACTGCTTCTGCCGGCGCTACAGTTCAAAATGTAGTAGTAAACAGTAATGGCGCAAATATCAATGGAAATGGTGTAGTTGGAACTGTTGAAGCTAATGCAAGCAACGTTGCGGTTACAACACCCGGAACAGCGGTCTCTGCGGCCGCAGGAACAACCGGAGTTACAGCGGGGGCAACTACTGTTCCGGCAGGATCGCATGCTACTACGGACGGGCCGGTTGTCAGCGACCCGGGAACAAGCGGAAACACCGGAAGCACAGGAAACGACAGCGGAGACTCGAACATCCCGGTAAGTTCCATAGCTGTCACAGGACAGGGCGGTGCCACGACGATAACTGTACATAACGGCACATTACAGATGAATGCCGCCATATCTCCTGCTGACGCAAGTGATAAATCGTTGACCTGGTCGGTGACGAATACGGACGGCACACCTACGGATAAGGCAACTATAAGTGGAACAGGGTTAATGACGGCAGTAAAGGATGGACAGGTAAAAGTTACAGCGATCTCAGTCGGTACACCGGGTGTAAAAGGTGAATCGGTAATTACGCTCAGTAACCAGACACTTCATACGTATACGGTAACATTTGCAGCAGGAACAGGCAATAACGATCTGGCAGATATCGCGAGTGCAACGAACTATGTGGCAACGGCGACCGCCACCGAAGGCGTGGCATTCATGGCGCCGGTATTGTCGAAGGCAGGGTATACGTTTAACGGCTGGTTCACAAACGCAGCTTGCACAGTACCATATGTGGCGGGACCGAGTGTCATAACGGCTGATATTACTCTATATGCCAGATTCACGGCAGTACCATCTGCAACTCCTGTAAACGCCGTCAGTATTAGCGGCGAGACCACGGTCGGTAAAGAACTGACTGCTGTATTAACGCCGATAGAAGCCACAGTAAGCTACCAGTGGAAGATATGTGATACGGTTAATGGAACATATACGAACATTTCAGGAGCTACATCAAACAAATACACCCCGGTTTCAGGTGATACAGGCAAGTTTATCAAAGTCTCGGCTACAGGTACGGGAAGCTACACCGGAACGGTGACAAGTGCGGCGACATCGGCTGTAGCAGCTGCAGAACAGGCAGAAACATTCACGTTCAATAGCATAGCTTTCAATAGTAATTATTCCAATAGCAATTTAGCCTGGATCAATTTCTATCCATCCGGAGATGGAGACGCCACAAAAATCGATATTAACGATTTAATTGTCACAGTAGGAGAAGTATCATATGCGGGTGAATCCGGTTCCGGAACGCCAACAGACGGCAGGTTTAATGTACTTGTCTCGGATGTCGATCCCGACCCTGCTGTAACAACATATGTAGGCATCATTAAGATAAAGAGCGGGACACCTTTTGCGGATAACGCTCTTATAACGATCACTGGTCAGAACAAACTGACCGGATCAGCCACTGCCAATTTTAACCTACCGGTTGCTGTCAGTTCTGTAGGTATTACCGGTGACGCGGTTGTTGGAGCAACACTGACAGCAGCATCGACGCCATCAAGCGCAACAGGTACTTATCAATGGAGTATTTCCGATGCGGTAGATGGCACCTACGTGAATATATCAGGTGCGACAGCCGCTGCTTATACAATTCTTCCTGGTGATGAAGGGAAGTTTATTAAAGTTAAATTTACCGCTTCAGGAAGCTACACCGGAACGGTGACAAGTGCGGCGACATCGGCGATAGCTGCCGCAGAACCGGCAGAATCATTCACGTTCAATGGCATAGCTTTCAATGGTAATTATTCCAATAGCTATTTAGCCTGGATCAATTTCTATCCATCCGGAGATGGAGATGCCACAAAAATCGATATTAACGATTTAACTGTCACGGTAGGAGAAGTATCATACGCGGGTGAGTCCGGCTCCGGGACGCCGACAAACGGAAAGTTTAATGTACTTGTCTCGGATGTCGATTCAGACCCTGCTGTAACAACATATGTAGGCATCATTAAGATAAAGAGCGGGACATCTTTTGCAAATAACGCACTTATAACGATCACTGGAAAGAACAAATTGTCCGGATCAGCCACTGCAAACTTTAACCTGCCGGGTACTGTCAGTTCTGTCGGTATTACCGGCGAGGCCGCGGTCGGTAAAGATCTGACTGCTGTATTAACGCCGGCAGAAGCTACGGTAAGCTACCAGTGGAAGATATGTGATACGGTTGATGGAACATATATGAACATTTCAGGAGCAACATCAAGCAAATACACCCCGGTTTCAGGTGATACAGGAAAGTTTATCAAAGTTTCGGCGACAGGTACGGGAAGTTTCAGCGGAACGGTAACAAGCGCTGCGACATTGGCAGTAGCTGCTGCAGAGACTGTAGGAACCCCAGTCAGTTCTGTCAGCATCAATGGCAGCACCGTTCTTGGAGCAACATTGACAGCAGTAACGACACCGTCGGACGCAACAGGAACATATCAATGGAGTGTATCCAATACGACGGTGGATGGTATATACACGGATATAGAAGGTGCGACAAGTGCCGCTTATACAATTCCCGGAGATGCTATGGGTAAGTTTTTCAAAGTAACATTTACGGCTTCGGGCGACTACTCCGGAACGGTTGCACGTACGACAGCACAAGCGGTCGATCCTGCGATGCTGGCAGGCACGATATCGTATGGCGTATCGGATCCAAGCCTGGAAGTAAGCTTGACAGCGTATCAGGATACATTTTCAGCTGGTGCGGCAGATGCAGCCAATTGGACAATTGATACAGGAACGACAGAATTGACAGTCAATACTATCACGCTGCAGGGAAATGCAGGTGAAGCCACAAGCGTGATAATTCAATTTTCCGGTGTGGCAAAAGAAGGAACGATTTTTATCAAACCTAATGCGGCAGCACTTACGAATGGAATTGAGGACAATTCGGTGAGTAGAATGATAATGAATTTAGGTTTCTAAAACTAACAAGAAAAAAGGACTCTGTGCTATGCAGAGTCCTTTTTTGCTATGCAATAATACTTGCAGGAAAATGCAAGTATTATTGCAGGCGATATGCAGTCATTCTTGTTTAAATCTCAGCTGTTTGCTACAGGCTCTAGTGGTAGACTTTACAAATACACAAAGCGTGATCTGTGATAAACCTATAACATTTTGAAACTTTCCATCTAATAACTTGCATTTTGGCCATACCTGGAATATAATTTTTGTAAAAATATGAGTTAAAAAGGGGATTAAAAGGTGAAAAAAAGAATCTTTCTTTCTCTGGTAGGCTTTATTACGGTCTTTACGCCCATGCAGGTCTGGGCATCGGGAGATGTAGCAGCGGCGGGTATTGACGGGTTAAGGCAGGTTGAACAGTACAATTTTTCGATCCATATTCTTGCGATGCTACTTATCGGCTTTGGTTTCCTCATGGTTTTTGTTAAGAAGTACGGTTACAGCGCAACAACGGGAACTTTCCTGGTCGTAAGCGTCGGATTGCCGTTATACATGCTGTTGCGTTCGACGGGAGTCATTTCCTCCGAAGCTATAGACGCAGGCAGCATAACCTCACTGCTGCTGGCCGAATTCGCATGCGCGTCGGCGCTGATAGCCATGGGAGCGGTCCTTGGCAGGCTGCGTCTATATCAGTATGCGATATTGTCGCTTCTGATAGTACCCGTATATATGATAAATGAATGGCTTGTATTGGATGGCGGCCTTGGCCTGACAAATGGCTTTACGGATTCTGCGGGCTCGATCGTCATACACGCTTTTGGAGCATATTTCGGTCTGGGGCTTTCACTTGCACTTACTGCCGCAGCCGACAGAAGTAAACCAATAGAGAGCGATGCTACCTCGGACAGGTTCTCCATACTGGGTTCCATGGTCCTGTGGATTTTCTGGCCAAGCTTCTGCAGTGCCATAGTGCCTTCCGATCAGATGCCGAAAACAGTTATAAATACCGTTCTGGCATTATGCGGTGCAACGGTGGTTACATACCTCATGAGCTCACTTCTGAGGAAAGGTAAGACCAGCATAGCGGATATGGCCAACGCTGCTCTTGCCGGCGGCGTCTCCATAGGCGCGACCTGCAATATCGTATCTGCGCCCGGAGCCTTCGGTATAGGCGCTCTTGCAGGCGCATTGTGTGTTTTGGGCTATGTTGTAATACAGCCCAGGCTCCAGAAAATACTTAAGAATGTCGATACCTGCGGCGTTCACAATCTTCATGGAATGCCGGGCCTTTTGGGAGGAATCATAGTTATATTCGTAGTTCCCGGAATAGCCAAGGCACAGCTTGTCGGAATTGTTTTCACAGTTTTATTCGCATTTGCGGCAGGAAGTATAGGAGGACTGATCATCAGGGCTACCGGAACAAAGAAAACCGCATATGAGGATGAGGAGGAGTTCACTGCCTGATAGAACCTGAGAAAAGGAAGGCATGCTAACCTACGGGTTGCCGGGAAATCATCCGGCGCCCGTTTTTTATTTAAACGTTTTTTACCATATATTTTCCCTTTATTATCCTTTATAATTGGGTAAAGGGGGAGACTTCATATGTTTTTAATTAGTAGGGAAAAAATGATATCGAAAAGCATGATTGTAATATCCTTGATTTTGTCGGTTTTATTGGTATCCAGTGGCTGCTCCCTTACAAATGACCCGCGCAGCGCCGGCTTCAGCGAGCCTTTGCAGGAATCACAGATAGTTGATCTGTCTATTAAGAGTGAATATATGAGTAATGAAGTGGCCTGTCTGGTCTATCTGCCCAAGGGCTACGGTGACGGGAAGGAGTACCCGGTATGGTACGGCCTGAACGGCTTCGGCTCCAGTGAAAACATGTGGATAGATGACGGCGGCATCGCTAAAGCAGCCGATGAACTGGCGGACAGCGGTGAGATTAAACCGATGATAATGGTTTTTCCCTATACCAGGGACGCCACGATGAAAGAGATATCCAAGGATATGGAGGATGGAAAGATAGATGAGAGGAATATGGATCGGTTCGTGTGCGAGGAACTGGTACCATATATCGATTCACACTACTTTACGGTAGCATCGGCTAAAGGAAGGTATATAGGAGGATTCTCGATGGGCGGGATGATTGCGCTGCGCATCGCCTTCCACCACACCGACATGTTCAGCAAGGTCGGCGGAAATAGCGCAGCGGTAACTTCCAGCGACTATTCCGACAAGCAGCTTGAAAAATGGCTATACCCGAATGATAAGGTTGGTGAGATCACCGATATTAACAAATTCGATAAAGAAAAAGGGCTGAATAAACTAACTATATTTCTTGAAGCCGGCAATAACAACGATCCGTTTTCCGCAGGGCTTCAATCCTTGAACGACGCGTTAAAGAAGCGCGGGATAAAATCGGAATTCCGACTTTTTGAAGGCAGTCATAATTTGAATTTAAACGGATTAAAGGACTATCTTAAGTTTTACGCGGCGCAGGAGTAGGGTTTTCAGGAGCGTGGATTTTTGGTATATTATACAAAGACAAAATACATCAGAGGTGCATTATGGAAAGTAGAATAAAATACTTTGATTCAGTAAAGGAAGACAACACAGAAGCGACCTTCAGACTGGCAAAGGAAAAACTGTGCGCTTCAGGGATAGGGAAAATCGTACTCGCCTCTACTACCGGCGCGACTGCAAGAAGAGCGATGGATTTTTTTCGTGATACTGGAGTGAAATTGATCGTTGTTCCTCACCAATTCGATTTTTCCGCAACCGATAATCTTTTCCCGGACGAATTGGTCAAAGAACTCAGGCAAGCCGGACATGAGGTCCATTTCGGCACCATGCTCTTCCATACTGAAAAATTATTCGGTACGAATGTCCCGAGCGTCGTTGCAAATTTCCTGCGCTGCTTCAGCGAAGGCGTCAAGGTATGTTACGAAATAGTGCTTATGGCTTCAGACGCAGGCTTGCTGGCAGCCTCCGAAAAGGTCATAGCGATAGCGGGAACAGGCAGAGGGTCTGACACAGCGATGGTAATGCAGGCTGCATCCTCACGTAATCTGAAAAACCTGAAAATCAATGAAATACTCTGCAAGCCGCTGAACGAACTTTGATCGACCGGTAAGCCAGGGCTTAACCGCCGGATAGCATAGATACTGGAACTCAAGTTCAACAAATTATCCCAGGGTATAAATGAGCGGGCTTCTTTTACAGGAAACCCGCTATTTTTATGTGGTTGGAATGACCGGATAGGATTTTACATAAGTCTATTAACACCAATAGTTTGAAGACATCAAAATGTAATATGTATTCATACCGTATAGCCGGGTTCTGAGACGGGTTTCCTATCTGGTAATATTGTCCTGAGGAGTATATGCATTTCCTCGAACCTCGGTGTGCGAATATGAATGCGTATTCCAAGACGACCTGCAAGATTATATGCAAATTCTTCACAGGCATCCCTGTCGTACAGCTGAATGGTGCTTATCCGTATCACATCTAAACCCTGGCGTTCGAGCATGGCTGACCGCAGCAAGTCTTTGCCCTGTTCCGACGGATTGTTGTGGTAGGCAAAGCTCTCGTATTCGACTGCCAGTTTTGCCTGCTTGTAGTACAGATCAGTAAAACAGCGTTTCTGCCCCAGACGTTTGCCCATATCGTCTTTCAGCTTTATCTCATAATTAAAAACAGCGCCATCGAGACCATATCCTCCCAGGGCGTGCGGTAACGTAAGAATCATGTATGCAATCGATTCCATAATGGACGCGGAACCGTCTTCTATGTACTTCAATGCCCGCTCGGCTTTGAGATGTCCACTAAGACCTGACGTCTTCGAAAGAAACGCCTTTAGTTTTCGCTTTGTCGTGATAGCCTCGGAAGACTGACCAGGCGGAAAAGAGCACATCTGAAGGCCTAATAGAATTACTCGGTGAATACTCAATTTACACGCAAGTTCTAAAAACAGCAATTCTGGTGACGCAACCATTATGCCGTTTCGAGCCACTACAGCACCGACAGGCAAAGCAATTTCGCATGAATGGACTCTCCGGCCATTTACGCGAAACCTCGCATTATGTTCTGGAACCGTTCTATCAGCGGAGGTTGTTTTTGCTATTTCAGAGCCAAGTGTAGCTTCAATATACGGGATGTTCCAAAAGGCGGCAGCCGAAAAATGACTTAAATATTCAATCATGAATGTATAATACCATAAAATGTAAATATTTTCAAGTTTTAGCTGTAGGTTTGGGTCATTTCTGAAGGTATTTTGGCCTAAGCTGTACAAAATTACAGGTTTGGGCCACATATTCAAGTGCCTGCTGGCGTATTTTGGCCTAAGCTGTACAAAATTACAGGTTTGGGCCACATATTCGAGTGCCTGCTTGCGTTTTTTGGCCTAAGCTGTGCAAAAATTCAGCTTTGGGCCACATATTCAAGTGCCTGCTGGCGTATTTGGGCCTAAACTGTACATATTTTCAGCTTTGGGCCATAAAATCCATGATTTTCATGCTGTAATGTGGCCCGAACCTAAAATTCTGCACAATCTCCGCAATTATAGAAAGGATTAGAACTTTCAAAGTTCAAATCCTTTTATATTGTGATTAGAGTGACCGGATTTTATCCGGAGGCTACTTTATCAGGGCCGGGGAAAAGCGTATTACATAACCGGCGAATTATTTGTAGACAATTTTCCTTATAGTCTCTGTGGAAAGGCAGTATTCCTCAGCAAGTTTTTCAATACTTGCTTTGTGGAAAAACTTATCTCTGATTTCCTCATTGCGCAGTTTATAAAATGTTCTCGCGCCTGAACCGTGCCCCCACTTTTTGCGTTCTGCGCTGTTCGGGATATACAGGGTTTCTCCGGATGCATATTTCTGTATCTCCTTCAGCAGTTCGTCCGGAAGAATTTCCGATGCATTTCTGTATTTCATAGAATGACCCCGCTAATTATTCTTTGCCAAAAATTGCTCCAGCGTATCATACTTGTTGATAATAACACCATGGCCTTCAATCTCCGAAATGATGTACTGCTCCAATTCATACGCTTTTTGTCTGAAGGCACTCAGGTTTGCCGTGTCGAAGCTCCCGAGCAGATCCATTTCACGCAGTCCGAATTCTTCCTTGATAATGTTCAGTTCATTCTGTAAATTGATTGCATCCGGGAAAGCTCTCTCATAATTTTGAACATCACAATGGTAGTAGATTCTCCGCCATGTCAAGGAACCTTCCTCATACCAGTCTGCCAAGTCCTCATAGTTGGGGCTTTTCGCTTCTTCGGTTGACTGCGGTTTGTGACCTGCAATGAATTTTCGAGCTGTGCTTATAATCTCATGACTGTATTTTTTTAATTCTTCAATGGACTTCGCTTTGACAATCGCCTCATAATAAGCAATGAAATTCTCGGGCACTTCCTTCATCTGTGCCAATTCTACCGTCTCCAAATCCAATCGCTGCCTGAAATACGTTCCATTTATGCAGGCAACGGCAATAGATAGATAACGGGCAATAAATCCCGCTGCCATCCTTACTTTATAAAGCGAATCTTCAAACATCATGGTGCGGTATATCTCCATGGCAGCGTCCAATTTCTCCAGGGCCTTCTTCAACATGAAACCCTTATCTCGCACGTTGGCTTTCAGCCTTTCCTGCATTGCGGCAAAACGATTTTTATCTTCTTCGCTGCGGTAGTACAGAATTATTGCGTCAGCCAAGCCGAAAGTAAAGTCGTCGTTAAAGTCGGCCATATTTTCTATGCGCTGCCACGAACGGGGATACAGGTCGTGACCTACGCCGTCGATGATGAAGGTCTGTCCGAGTTTGTTCCCATTATCGTTCGCAGGTACAAAGTAATCAAAGCACTCACCGTGGCAATCGTCTTCCAGCGCGTGACCCGAGATTGCGATCAGCAGGGCAACGTCGTCCTTGTACTTCTTCTGTATCTGGGTGATAGCCCAATTTGTCAGTTCTCTTTGTGTCGGTTTCATTTTACGGTACCTCACTATTTCATTGTGTTAAGTTCGGCCATACTTACAAGATAAGTATAAAATTACATGACAGCTAAAACAATGCCGAGATTTATTGTAAGAATTTTCACCCGGGAGGGAATTGTTATCTATTAGCGGTAGCTCTGTTAGGACATTTACATAACCTCTTCAGGAATTTGCTGCAGACCAATTAAAAAGTTCAATATCGTTCAAATCTCAATATCTGTTCGTAGTGTAAGACCAGGTGCAATAGAGCAGTCACGATAGGTTGTTTTTAGTACAAAATGTGGTATAGTTAAATTAATTTGTACTTCTTGGAGGTTCGCAGCTATGAAGCGTACTATTGTCCTAACACTCGTATTAACTGTCGCAGTATCGTTGTGTGCGGCATTTTTTGTGCCTGCAACTATCGCATACGCAGAGGGCGAACAGGATATTGTTTTACCGGTTGATGCATTCTATTACAACGGGCATACGTACGCGCTGTATCACATCCCCAATATCGGAGGAGATAATACGTGGAGCTTCTGTGAACAACTTGGCAGGCTGGCCGGTGTTAATGCGCACCTGGCATATGTCGATAATGCCGCGATTGAAGCAAAGTTCCGTGACAGGGTCTGGAACGAAGGTAAAAGCAAAGATTGGTGCGGGCAAATCGGTGCATGGGAAAACAATGGGATGTGGAGTTGGGGACCTGGTGGCGTTCCGTTTGGGCAGCAGATACAAGTTGACTTTAACCCCGAGCGATCCGGGCCTGAAACTTACCAATTTATTTCAAACGGTTATAGCAACTGGTGTCAGGGCAATGAGCAGCGTCATTGGAGTTTTAGCGGCAGCGAACCCGATACTTTTCCGCCAAGCTCCCAACGCTGGGTATGCCGGGGCATAGATAATTCGGGTACAGATGAAGGGTGGCACAACGTCAATGATTTTGTAATTCAAGATTTCATATGCGAATTTGATGGTTATGTAACATTCATCTATGCCGATGCAAACTATCACACGGACTATTACACCCAGGATGCTTTGCAAATCCACCCTTACCCGCAGGAGTTTTATGCTGATGCGAATGGTTACAAGGTCGTAAAGCCGATTGCAAACAAACAGCTTGCGGACTATACTCTGCCGAAACAAAAGATGGGTGAGTATCCAGTTCATCCGGAAGGGAAATATAACTTCCACGGCTGGGCATATGAAGCAAAGGACGGCGAGGCAGAGCTGTATGGATTCAATGCTCCTAAAGATAATCGTATGAAGATTTGGGATTATCACAGCAATGAACCGATCGTGGATCAACTGCAAGCTACTGAACAGACCAACCCCATCGTCGCACTTTTTGCCGTATGGGAAGATGCCGGCAGCTTCGAGGAAACCTATAATGACAAATCATCACCAACATATCTGGCACTTTCACAGTTTGTGTATCTTCTTTCAAATGATCTAAATGAGAAATATGAAGGAATGTCCGTTGGTGAGATGTTGAATGAGTATAATGGCGAGGGTACTGCCGATGATAGCAAAGGTTTGTTAAAACCCTTGGCGCATCTGAATGGGAAAGAGAATGTCGGGCTGTTGGATTTTCTATATGCAGAAATTGGTGGATGGCAAATAAAGTTCTGGGATAGCGATATCAAGTATTCAAGAGGAGGATACGTTGAAGCGCAAATCAGCACATCTGACAAGGGAGGGTGGTCTTTCTTTGCAGTCGCGTTAAAGAATCCGAATAATTATGTCGCCGCGGTCTACGAAGGTACGGCATTCAAAGGCGATGCCCTGGGTATGGATAGTGTTGGCACAGATATTGATTTCGCCTTGAATGAAAAGCTAAACGGACAATTTACAAGAGCGTTACGTTTCTTCAACGATGTCCGTAATGACGACCCATCCGCGAATATATTTACGGTAGGTCACTCATTGGGAGGGGGATTGGCAGTTCACGCCGCCATGACTTTCGGGGTAAACGCTCATACCTATAACGGGGTGGAGGGATGGACACTACCTCTCACCGCTGCGCACAATTATTTAGCTGTTGAGTTCAGAGGGATGGACATTCTAAGCAATGTTGATTCGTGGGTGCATTGGGGCGACTTTGCGGTTGGACGGCATTCAATAGATGACAGGGCGTATCACAAGATAAAATTTCCCATACTCGATACAGCTCCGCGGAAAGACCATACCGTTGATAGGGCTGTAACTTACGAGACCGGTGAGTACTTTGTCGGCGAACGAATTAAAGGTATGCCGAATACGGTGTATTATCCTGCATTGAAGTCGTGGACTTATAATGCAGATGCAAGCTACACCATTTACCTTGGCACAAGCGGAAAAGACAATCACACTGCGCTGCGCGACAAAGAAATCGTTTTCGGCGGAGACGGAGATGATACGTTAACTAGTGAAAGCTTAGGTACAACAATTTTTGTCCCAGGGCGTGGGAATAACAAGCTGGTTGGAGGAACTGGGAAAGACACTTATGTAATTGCCGAAAATCCAAATGGGGGGAATTTCATAACTGATTACGAAAATATCCTTTCGCATGAGAAAAACCGTATAGAGATAGTAAACCTCGACATTACAAACGTTGAAAAAAACGTGCAAATGCTTGACGGTGATGGAAATGTGTCCAAGGGTGTTATTATCACGCTGTCAGATAGACAGAAAATTACTCTCAGCAATAAAACGCTTTCATATTGTGAGGTATGGCTTGTTTCTGAAACCGCAAATACGATTTGGGATCAGCCTGCGAATTACAGACTTATATATCCTATCAATGGAGGCTGGGACGAAAACAGCTTTATGAAGGGAATGCCGGCGAGCTCCGCTGTGATAGTGAATGGCAAGGCTGTTGACTTCGATGCATATACGATTCAGGGCGCTAATTACTTCAATCTCCGTGATGTTGCCTATATTCTCAACGGTACAAGCAAACAGTTTGATTGCTCATACGATGGAACGACCAATTCAATCCGCCTGGTAAGCGGTAAACCGTACATTGCCATTGGTGGTGAGATGCGAGCCAAAGGAACTCACCCTGTGATTCCGGCCGCCACAACCTCTAACTTGTACCTGGATGCCACCCCAGTGGCAATGAACGCCTACAATATCAATGGCAGCAATTACTTCAAACTCCGGGATATAGCCAGAGCGTTTGACTTTTATATTGAATGGGATGCCGATAATAAGCAGATTGTCATGGATACCAGCCGTGGGTATGTAGAGGAGTGATCACGCTGCCTTCCGAAAATTTAGGCAGCCTTTTTATCCTTGATCGAAGGAACAAAAGCAAATGGCTTGCTCTGATTTCAGCAGATGCGGAACCTATTGTTTTTTCATAGACATTATGCTAGCGGTTGAAAACCGTAATAACACTGATTTGCGCACCATTGGTGCGTCGTTCTACTACTGTACTGACGAACTCGAGTGTTTTTGATACAAAAAATAGCGGCTTTCATTTTATTGAAACCCGCTTGTAAGAAATTCGGCATAATTGACTTAACTTTTCCTCCGCTAGCGCGGCTGGAATCCAATTTTCTGCAAGTCATCTTTAACAAAGTCGGTTTCTTTGTTTTTCATTAATGCCAACAGACGCTGAGCTGGTCCGTTCGGTGTGTTTTTTCCGGCTTCCCAGTATTCAACGGTTTTCTTCGATACACCGAGAATTTCTGCAAAGATTGATTGGGAACAATCTAAAGATTCTCTAATTTTTTTGATTTCGTCTCCTTGAATATTTGGAAGAACAGGGATGTTCGACCGTATAAATGATCTAAGCCTTATTTCGCCTTTTGCATGGGATACGGCTTCTTTTAAGCTTTCTTTCAATGATTCGGCAAAGTTCATATTATCAAAATCTACCATAATAATCGCGCTCCTTAGTATGACTTATGTAGTCCTTCCAATCCTGCCTTGATATCGTTGACCAAATGTCTTATTGCTTTCTTATCTTCCGCAGTTAAGTCCTCTTTAACACTTTTGGGGTATGCCATCAAACAATATAGCATCTCATGTTTTTCAAGATCAAGGTATATTATTCTTGCACCATGACTTTTACCAGTGCCTAAATTCCAACGTACTTTTCTTACCCCTCCGGTTTCTTCTATGATATCGCCAACTACCGGGTTAGCAAGCAAAATGTTTTGAAGGTTCCTTAAATCTTCATCATTTAACCCCAGACTTCTCCAACACTTATCAAAAAAGCCGGTGTTTACAAACATTCGTATTTCCAAATTGTTTCTCCAATAATAGAGTATGCCCAATTGAATGGGGTATATTCATATTATACCCCATTCAATTGGGTGTTTCAATCCTATAGTACTAAAATTTTTTGAAAAGTGACATGGATTACTGAAGAGAAACCCGCATGATTAAAGGCAAGACAAAAGGCCGTAGATAAAATCGACAGCCTTTTCGATGGTCGGAGTGTCTGGATTTAATCGAAAAATTTACCCGCTATATGATCAATCATGTTCGGGAAAAGTGGCCTTAGGAAATACCCAATCCTTTGCCTCATTGACATAAACGTCATGTGTTTACGCTTTCCTGCAGCCTTTAAAATGATCTTTGCGCATTTATCCGCATTAATCGCGCTATATTCGTGAGAACTCACTTTTTCGGTTGTTTTACCGTCAAAACCCAGAAACCTTGTAGAAATACCCGTCGCTACCCAATCAGGATAAATTGAGGTAACCGTTACGCCGCTCGTTTGAAGCTCCAGACGTAATGAGTTAAAGAAACCATCTAAAGCATGTTTACTTGCCCCATAAAAAATTGAGGTGGGGGATGGAAATTTACCGGCACCACTGTTAATAACGACAATCCTGCCTTTTGTCTTTTTTAGATAAGGTATTGCGTAGTATGTACAGTATATGCTTCCCCAGAAATTTACACACATGACCATTTCACCGGAGGATAAGCTGCGCAACTCCTCAAACCGCGCCTTATCCGCAATCCCTGCATTGTTTATAAGAACATCAATTTGCCCATATACTTCATTGGCTCGCTGGATCAACGTCTTACATTGGTCTTCTATCGTAATATCTGTAGTTACTGCTATTGCTTTTCCGCCTTTTTTTACGCATTGTTCAGCTACCTGCGCAAGCAAACCTGTGTCACGCGCGGCAAGGGTTAAAAAAGCGCCCTGTTCCGCAAGCTGCAAAGCAAGCTCTCGCCCAATGCCTCGTGAAGCGCCGGTTATAATGATTGACTTTCCCATTAATGAATGATATGGCATATATGCTTTCTCCCTTCTATTTTGTTTCCGGGATATTATGTAGAAGACAGCGGGGCGGGATTGCGGTCAGGTCACCGATGATAACAGCCAAAAAACTGTTTGAGTTCATTCTGAATGCTATAATTTATTAATTTTGTTCTATTATAGTTTTACTACTATCCAATTTATTCCACGTTTATTCTTCTGTCAATAAATTATGTATTGGAGTTATCTAAAGTGGGATTAGGTATTTACGGAACCTGCAGTCTTCCACTCATAGTTGCCACTTGGTCCCGAATTGAGCGAAGTATGTTTTAACTAGATATGGATAGTTTTAAAATGCCTTAAATACAAGGGCTTCAGCAACCGTACTTTTTATCGAGCATTAGTTGGTTATATTTATTTTGAATCTGGTTAGTACAAAATTAGTACATAATTTTTTTCGGTAAGTCCTATTGCCAATTAATATTGGAGCTTTTATCATCCCAATTTGATATATTTATATCTATTGAAGTAAGAATTCTATCAATTTCAAGTTTATCATCAATACTTAGTTTATTTTTTTTCGAATATGAATCACTAATAAATTTCAGGTCATTATACCTTTGCTGGAAATTTTCGAGTATCAAATCTTTTCCTTTGGGGACATCTTCCATAATATTAGTAAGTAATTCATTCATTTCTTTAAGGTTTTCACTATTCTCCTTAGTTTGTAGCTGTTCTATTGACTTTGTAATGTCTGCTGTATCAATACTTTTAACAGTTTTAAAATATATCTTATTGAATTCCTTTGCAGAACTAATGTATTCATTATTTTTACCAGTACAACTTGTGAAAATATATAAACTTAAGAGTATAATAGTAAGTGTCAAAATTCGTTTTTGAAACATTTATAAATCCTTTCTTGATAAGTTACAGATTTTCTTCGGCTACATTTTCCTAGACAATACTAATGTTATATTATGGAATTAATTAAGTCAACTTTTACATATGAATTATACAATCATTGAATATTATAAGAAATAAATCGAGGTTAGGATTGAGGGGCTTGCGTGGCTGCCCTAGGCGAAATGATTAGATAAAAACATGTGGTTCGGGAGCTCGCAGAGCCCGAACCACTCATATCAATTAATATTAATGACTACTTTAGTAACTTTACCTAGTATATTGGCTTCATCGTTTTTACAGGTAATGAGTTCATAATCAGGGTTGAACGGCATTAGTAAAACAAGATCATCTTTAAAAAAGCATTTTCGGATAATGTAATTTTTATTGTTGTGTATTCACAAATGAACTTGGAAACCTGCTCAACCCGGAAACTTTCTACGGAACTTCAAAAGAGCTTTAAAGGTATCCGGAATAGAGCCGATAAGATTCCACGATATGCGGCACACCTTCGCCCTGCTTTCATTACAGCAGGGAGTCGATATAAAGACGCTTCAATCAGACCTGGGACATGAGAGCATAGAAACGACCCTCGACCGGTACGGACATGTGAATGAAGATATGAAGCGTGATGCGGCAAGAAAGCGCAGTGAAGTGCTAAAAACGATATTATAAACTTGACTTATAAATATTTGAAATATATATTAATTACAGGTTATGTAATAACAGAGACGTATGATAGTCATTATATTATTTGAGTGAGATAATCTAATGAAGAACAAAATATTCCCATATAAAATAGTATTAACAGTGTTCGTAATATTTTTGCTTGGTGACATATGTTTTTATTTGATTTTAAACACAGTAAATCATTTAGAAGCATTAAATTACTTTTTAATTGGTATATTAGTGTCGTTATTTATGGGCTTTTTAAATTTACCATTACATAGAATAACCATTAAAAACGACCAATTGGTTATTAAGCAAGACGGCAAAAGGTTTTTTGAAAAATATAAATTTACATACAAAGATATAAAAAGATTGGAAATTAGAAAAGTAAAGGTGTTACGGTTTTTCACTGCATATTTTTTTGAAATATACTTACAAGAAAATAACCTAGACAAAGTATACAGCATTAATGATTCTATATATTTTAACAAAGATTTAAAGTCTCTGTTTGATTATTTGAATAGTAATTATAATATTCCATTAAAAAATAATGAAGATTGAAAATCCCGTTAGTACAAAATTAGTACAAAACCTTCATTTCAGGGCATAAAAATAGCGGCTTTCATTTACTGAAACCCGCTTCTTTTATATGGTCGGAGTGACTGGATTTGAACCAGCGGCCTCTTGGTCCCGAACCAAGCGCGCTACCATCTGCGCTACACCCCGATATGCCTTTCGAAAAACTGCTTTCTTATTTTAACACCATTGTTCCTTTTGCGCAACAGGGAAATTTAAGTTTACTGAATTTACTGTGATCACCTCAGTTGGTTAAGTAAATGCAACCGCGGCGGATGATGGTAGTGTGGTTTCATTTAGAGGATAATGGCCCTTGTGCAGTCGTATTAGTAGCAAAATGATGAAAATTAATTTAATTTGCGTCTTTTCTGATAATCCACCGTCCTTATATATGTAGCAAATAAAATATTAGGAGATAGATAGAAATGGATGAAATAATCAAATATTTACCGGGACTATTGTCTGATACTATTATGTCAGTTTTAACAAGTCTTTACCACAATTGGCTTCCTTTAAGCCTGGCCATACTTACAGCTTCCCTTATGAAGGTATATGTTAATGCAGAAAAACTCAAACAGTCGTTACTCAAAAAGCCCAAAGTCTCGATTTTTGCCAGCGTCGCTTTTGGAGCGTTTACACCATTATGTGCCTGCGGTACTATGGCAGTAATTATTGGATTGTTAACTACTGCGTTGCCATGGGGGCCGGTTATGGCCTTTCTAACCTCTTCCCCGCTAATGAGCCCGGATACTTTTATAATGATTGCCGGTATACTCAATGTCAAATTTGCAATTGCGCTTACCGTAGCCTCAATCGTCATCGGGCTGATATCAGGTGGATTGACACAT